>NZ_VOBG01000013.1 GCF_008369295.1 Pseudomonas sp. ANT_H4
ATGCTGATAATCTTGTTGACTATCAGTCTGACTCCACAAGCACCCACACGAATTGCTTGATTCAGTTGTTAAAGAGCGGTTGGTTAAGATCTTTCGTCTCAACCGAGCGGCGCATTCTACAGCAGCCCCTGTTGCTGTCAAGCGGTTATTTTAAGAAGTTTTCAAAGTTTCCTCTGCAACTTCAACCACTTGCGCTTCCGATCTCTCGTTAGCGGGAGGCGAATTCTACAGCGTTACTCGCTGCTGTCAACACCTCTTTTTCTCCGCTTTCGACCGAGAAGATCGAAACGTTAATAGGGTCAAACAACACGACCTTATCAACTCCTTCTGGGCTTCGATGAACTGAAGCAACTCGCTATCGAAACCTACATAACTCTTTGTTTACCAAGGAGTTTTCCGTTTCGACTGCGCCGGAAGTGGGCGAATTATAGACTTCCAGGATCTGCCGTCAACCCTTAATTTCGGCTTTCTATCAATAAGGTCGACTTGGCTAAAAATCGATCGCCGCTTCTTCTATATAGAAGGGCTCTCGCACTCATATAGAAGAAGGCGCTCAGATAACGCCTGACTCCTTCAACGCTGCAACACTTGACGAAGACAACCCCAGCACCTGCTGCAGCACCTGAAAGGTATGCTCGCCCAACAGGGGAGGCGCACTGCGGTATTCAACAGGCGTCTTGGAAAGGCGAATAGGACTGGCAACCTGTGGAACCATTCCAGCCAACGCGTGAGGCAGTTCGATAGCCAATCCCCGCGCTTGAACCTGAGGATCAGCAAACACCTGCGCCAAATCATTGATCGGCCCACAAGGCACGCCAACCTTCTCAAGCTGTGCCACCCACTCGGCCGTGGTCTTGAAGACAGTCGCCTGACGAATCAAAGGAATCAGCGCCGCCCTATTGGCCACCCGCAGCTTGTTGGTGGTAAACCGAGGATCATCTGCCCACTGAGACTGCCCAGCGACCTGAGCAAACTTGCGAAACTGCCCGTCATTACCCACGGTCAGAATGAAATCCCCGTCGGACGTGGGAAAGTCCTGATACGGCACGATATTAGGGTGCGCATTGCCTAGCCGCTTGGGCGACACACCCGTAGTCAGGTAATTCATCGCCTGATTGGCCAGACAAGCCACCTGGACATCCAGCAAGGCCATATCGATATGCTGCCCACCACCATCATGATCGCGGTGTGCCATGGCCGCCAGAATCGCAACGGTGGAGTAAAGCCCCGTCAGGATATCGGTCAAGGCAACACCTACCTTGACCGGCCCTTCGCCCTCATCGCCCTCAGGTCGACCGGTCAGGCTCATAAGCCCGCCCAACCCCTGAATCATGAAGTCATATCCAGCCCGCTTAGCATAAGGACCTGTCTGGCCAAAGCCAGTGATCGAGCAATAGATCAGCTCCGGATTGATTTCCTTGAGCGACTCATAGTCCAAGCCATAAGCCGCCAGGCCACCGACCTTGAAGTTCTCGATCAGAATGTCCGACTTCGCCGCTAGATCGCGAACCAGCTTCTGCCCCTCCGGCCGCGTGAAGTCGATGGTTACCGACTCTTTATTACGATTGGCCGATAAATAATACGAGGCCTCACTGGTGTTCTCGCCATAAGCGTCCTTAAGGAAGGGCGGGCCCCAGGCGCGGGTATCATCGCCATTGCCAGGCCTTTCGACCTTGATCACCTCAGCCCCGAGGTCCGCTAGAATCTGCCCGGCCCAAGGGCCCGCCAGCACTCGCGACAAATCCAGTACCCGCAGATGCGATAGCGCGCCCATGGTCGTCCTCCTATTAATAGAACGCCTGAATACCAGTTTGGGCGCGCCCCAGAATCAACGCATGCACATCGTGAGTACCCTCATAAGTGTTCACCACTTCCAGGTTGACCAGGTGACGGGCGATTCCGAACTCGTCGGAGATACCGTTCCCACCGAGCATGTCGCGAGCCATACGGGCAATATCCAACGATTTACCGCACGAGTTGCGCTTCATGATCGAGGTGATCTCGACCGCAGCCGTACCCTCATCCTTCATGCGCCCCAAACGCAGGCAGCCTTGCAGGGCCAAGGTAATTTCGGTCTGCATGTCCGCCAGCTTCTTCTGGATCAGCTGGGTAGCGGCCAACGGACGACCGAACTGCTGGCGATCAAGGGTGTATTGGCGAGCCGTGTGCCAGCAGAACTCCGCAGCACCCAACGCCCCCCAGGAAATGCCATAACGCGCCGAGTTGAGGCAAGTGAACGGCCCCTTCAAACCACGGACATCCGGGAAGATGTTTTCTTCCGGCACAAACACGTTGTCCATAACGATCTCACCCGTGATCGAGGCGCGCAGACCGACCTTGCCGTGAATCGCCGGGGCACTCAGGCCTTTCCAGCCTTTTTCCAGAACAAAACCGCGGATGTCGCCCGCATCGTCCTTGCCCCAAACCACAAACACATCAGCAATCGGGCTGTTGGTGATCCACATTTTGCTGCCGGTAAGGCTGTAGCCGCCATCCACCTTGCGCGCACGAGTAATCATCGCACCCGGGTCGGAACCATGGTCAGGCTCGGTCAGACCGAAACAACCAATCCACTCGCCGGACGCCAGCTTGGGCAGGTACTTTTGCTTTTGTGCTTCAGTGCCGAATTCATTGATAGGCACCATGACCAAAGACGACTGCACACTCATCATCGAACGGTACCCGGAGTCGACACGCTCGACCTCACGAGCGATCAAGCCATAGCTGACGTAGTTCAAACCGCTGCCGCCGTACTGCTCGGGAATCATTGCTCCCAACAAACCTGTTTCACCCATTTCACGGAAGATCGCAGGGTCAGTCTTTTCATGGCGGAAGGCTTCAAGAACGCGCGGCGCCAGCTTGTTCCGGGCGAACTGCTCGGCACTGTCGCGCACCATGCGCTCTTCTTCGGTGAGCTGCTGATCCAGCAACAGTGGATCGATCCAGTTGAAGCTTGCCTTACCGCCCATGAGTGAGTCCTCGCGAAGTAGATCAAAAGTCGTGCATGGAGCCTAGGCCGGGCAGGCGAGGAGAGCAAACGAGGTTTTTGCATGGCCTTGTGCTAATTTATCACTCCGTAACGATTCAGAAGGGCATATATGCCTTTTATTAGTGAGGGTACGGTACATGCGCAGGAAGATACCCAGCACCACAGCGCTGGTCAGTTTTGAGGCCGCAGCCCGCCACGAGAGCTTTACCAAGGCGGCGCAGGAGCTTTCCATCACTCAAGGCGCCATCTGTCGACAGATCGCCGGCCTTGAGGATTTTTTGAGTGTCGAGCTATTTCGGCGGTCGCGCCGCGGGGTGAAGCTGACCGAAGCCGGCCTGTCCTACAGCCGCAGAGTGGCGACTCAATTGGATGCAGTGGAGCGCGATACGCTGTCAGTGATGGGCCAGCAAGGTACCAATGTCATCGAACTGGCGGTGGTCCCGACCTTTGGCACCCAATGGCTGATTCCACGTCTCAAGGACTTCCAGCAGCAGCACCCGGAAGTCACCGTAAACCTCACCAACCGCACACGGCCCTTTCTGTTTGCCGATACCGAATTCGACGCGGCGATCTACTTTGGAGACGCCGACTGGTCAGGTACTGAATCTCACAGATTGATGGGAGAAAACCCACTCCCAGTATGCAGCCCAAAATTGCTGGGTGACCGCACACACTTCAGTGCACAAGAGATCGCCGAAATGCCCCTTCTGCAGCAAACCACCCGGCCTTACGCTTGGCGCCAGTGGTTCAACGCGCAGCAACTGAACGTCCCCCGCGACATGACAGGGCCCCGTTACGAGCTATTCTCCATGTTGTCCCAGGCAGCCATGCATGACATGGGTGTCGCGCTGATCCCGCCGTTCCTCATTCAACGGGAATTGAGCGAGCACCAGTTGGTGGTTGCCAGCCCTCAGGTCCTCGCAAGCTCAAAGGCCTATTACCTGATGATTCCCGAAAGGAAAGTCGAATCAGCCTCCCTGCATGCGTTCAGAGACTGGCTGATCGACCAGTCACAGCGCTACAACCCTAATGTTTAAGCAGGCGCTGCACCTTGTTGACCTTGTAGTCAATTAATATTGAATCCTACAGATATACATATATGTCGCAATTCGACAGACTGTACCTATCAGTCTTAAATTTGACTTTAAGCCATGACTTACGTGGCCTACAGCTCCTTATCAAGCCCGATACTCCCTTATTCACATCAACGATGGCGAAACCCCTTATTTTCGCCTTTATGCCTTTAGAAGCCTGCATTTGGCGTAGTTATTTACGGATATTGCGACAATCAGTCACAGGGTGACTTGTAGTTAATTTTTCGTCACCCGTCATAATCCCTTGATGCTCGTAAAGTTCGCCTGCAAAATGCCGCGCCCCGCTGTCATTTCGGCGGGATCGTGCTGATCGGCCGCCCCAGTCACGCCCTCCATGGCGCGCTGGCCTTTTTACAAAAAGATCAAAAGCAAAAAGATCACGCAGGAGATTTGACGTGCACATTGGTGTTCCTCTCGAAACCCAGACCGGTGAAACGCGGGTTGCTGCAACCCCGGAAACCATCAAGAAGCTGATCGGCCAGGGCCATAAGGTCACTGTACAGAGCGGGGCAGGCATTAACGCCAGCATCGTCGACAGTGCCTATGAAACGGCAGGCGCAACCATTGGCAGTGCCAGCGATGCATTTGGCGCAGAGCTTATCCTCAAGGTGGTCGCCCCCAGCGACAGCGAACTGACGCTGATCAAAAGCGGCACCGTATTGGTGGGGATGCTCAATCCGTTCAGCAACGAAATCATCACCAAACTCGCCGACTGCGGTATCACCGCCTTCGCCCTTGAGGCGGCACCGCGCACATCTCGCGCGCAAAGCCTGGACGTACTGTCCTCCCAGGCCAACATCGCCGGCTATAAGGCTGTATTGCTGGCCGCTCATCACTACCCACGCTTCATGCCGATGCTGATGACCGCCGCGGGAACAGTGAAAGCCGCCCGCGTGTTGATTCTCGGCGCTGGCGTTGCTGGCCTGCAGGCGATTGCCACAGCGAAACGGCTGGGTGCAGTGATCGAAGCATCCGACGTGCGCCCCGCGGTGAAAGAGCAAATCGAATCCCTCGGCGCCAAATTCGTCGATGTGCCGTATGAAACCGATGAAGAGCGCGAATGCGCCGTCGGCGTCGGTGGTTATGCTCGCCCCATGCCAACCAGCTGGATGCAGCGCCAGGCCCTCGCAGTGCATGAGCGCGCCAAGCAGGCCGATATCGTCATCACCACTGCACTGATCCCCGGTCGCAAGGCACCGACCCTGCTGAGCGCCGAAACCGTCGCGCAGATGAAGCCAGGCTCAGTGGTCATCGACCTCGCCGCAACCCAAGGCGGTAACTGCCCGTTGACCGTGGCCGATCAAGTGGTCGTGGAAAACGGAGTGACCATTTGCGGCCCGACCAACTTGGCTGGTGCCGTCGCCGCTGATGCCTCGGCCCTGTATGCACGCAACCTGCTGGACTTCCTGAAGCTGGTCTTCACCCAGGAAGGGCAGTTTGAAATCAACCTTGAAGACGACATCGTCGCCGCGTGCCTGATGTGCCGCGACGGCCAAGTCATCCGCAAAAACGCCTAAGCAGGGATTCAGACGATGGAAGAGCTTATCTCCCCCGGTATCTACAACCTGATCATCTTCGTGCTGGCGATTTATGTCGGTTATCACGTGGTCTGGAACGTCACTCCCGCACTGCATACCCCCCTGATGGCGGTGACCAACGCCATTTCGGCGATTGTGATCGTCGGCGCCATGCTCGCCGCAGCACTGACCGTCACTCCGCTGGGCAAGACCATGGGCACTCTTGCCGTGGCTCTGGCTGCGGTCAACGTGTTCGGCGGCTTCCTGGTCACCCGACGCATGCTTGAGATGTTCAAGAAAAAAGCCCCGAAAGCCGTAAAAGAAGAGGCGCCTAAGTAATGAGCATGAACCTTGTCACGACGCTCTACCTGATCGCGTCGATCTGCTTCATTCAGGCCCTCAAAGGTCTCTCGCACCCAACTACATCCCGGCGCGGCAACCTGTTCGGCATGCTCGGCATGGCGCTGGCAGTACTCACCACCGTGGGCCTCATCTATAAGTTGGGCGCTGAACTGGCCACCGCAGGTATCGGCTACGTGATTGTCGGCCTGCTGGTAGGCGGTACCGCTGGCTCAATCATGGCCAAGCGAGTGGAAATGACCAAGATGCCGGAGCTGGTAGCCTTCATGCACAGCATGATCGGCCTGGCTGCGGTGTTTATCGCCATTGCCGCTGTGGTTGAGCCGCAGTCCTTGGGTATCGTCAAACAGCTGGGAGATGCGATCCCTGCCGGCAACCGTCTGGAGCTATTCCTCGGTGCTGCCATCGGTGCCATCACCTTCTCCGGCTCGGTAATCGCCTTCGGCAAGTTGTCAGGCAAATACAAGTTCCGCCTGTTCCAGGGCGCATCAGTACAGTTCGCTGGCCAGCACAAGCTGAACCTGGTGCTGGGCCTGGCGACCCTGGGCCTTGGCCTGGCCTTCATGCTCACCGGCAACCTCAGCGCCTTTGCTCTGATGCTGGCCCTGGCGTTCGTGTTGGGCGTGCTGATCATCATCCCGATTGGCGGCGCCGACATGCCGGTGGTCGTATCGATGCTCAACAGCTATTCCGGCTGGGCAGCAGCGGGCATCGGCTTCTCGCTGAACAACTCGATGTTGATCATCGCCGGCTCGCTGGTAGGCTCCAGCGGCGCGATCCTCTCGTACATCATGTGCAAGGCGATGAACCGCTCCTTCTTTAATGTGCTGCTCGGGGGGTTCGGCACCACGAAAGAGGCCGCCGGCCCGGCAGGCTCGAAAGAGGCGCGCCCGGTGAAATCTGGCTCGGCCGATGACGCCACCTTCCTGCTGACCAACGCCGACACCGTGATCATCGTTCCCGGCTACGGCCTGGCGGTAGCACGAGCACAACATGCGCTCAAAGAGTTGACCGAGAAGCTGACCCAACGTGGCGTGACCGTGAAGTACGCGATCCACCCGGTCGCCGGTCGTATGCCTGGCCACATGAACGTGCTGCTGGCCGAGGCGGAAGTGCCTTACGACCAGGTGTTCGAGATGGAAGACATCAACTCCGAGTTCGGCCAGGCCGACGTGGTGCTGGTGCTTGGCGCCAACGATGTGGTCAACCCGGCCGCCAAGAACGATCCGAAATCGCCGATCGCCGGCATGCCGATTCTCGAAGCGTTCAAGGCCAAGACCATCATCGTCAACAAGCGCTCGATGGCCAGCGGCTATGCCGGCCTGGACAACGAACTCTTCTACCTGGACAAAACCATGATGGTCTTCGGCGACGCCAAGAAAGTCATCGAAGCCATGGTCAAGGCTGTCGAATAAACACTGCTCCAGCGCAATACCCTAAACCCCGGCCTTTAGTAGGCTGGGGTTTTTTATTGTCGGGAAAAACCCGACCAAAGGCTCTAAATCGCTGCCCTGCATTCGACCATGGTAGCGGGACGAAACTTTTTGAAATCACTAGACTGCCCACCTTGCCTCCGTTGCCCGAGATAACAATCCATGTACCGTGATCGTATCCGCTTGCCTTCGCTGTTGAACAAGGTCATGAGCGCTGCCGATGCCGCCGCCCTGATCCAGGACGGCATGACCGTCGGCATGAGTGGCTTCACCCGCGCCGGTGAAGCCAAGGCCGTGCCCCACGCCCTGGCCGAGCGCGCCAAGACCTCGCCGCTGAAAATCACCCTGATGACCGGCGCGAGCCTGGGCAACGACCTGGACAAACAGTTGACCGAAGCCGGCGTACTGTCGCGCCGCATGCCGTTCCAGGTCGACAGCACCCTGCGCAAGGCCATCAATGCCGGCGAAGTGATGTTCATCGACCAGCACCTGTCGGAAACCGTCGAGCTGCTGCGCAACAAGCAACTCAAGCTGCCGGACATTGCCATCATCGAAGCCGTCGCCATCACCGAGCAAGGGCACATCGTGCCGACAACCTCGGTCGGCAACTCGGCCAGTTTTGCGATTTTCGCCAAGCAAGTGATCATCGAGATCAACATGGCGCACAACCCAAACCTGGAAGGCCTGCACGACATCTACATACCGTCCTATCGCCCGACCCGCACACCGATCCCACTGGTGAAGGTAGACGACCGTATTGGCAGCACCGCAATCCCGATTCCGCCGGAAAAGATTGTCGCCATCGTCATCACCAACCAGGCAGACTCAGCGTCCACCGTGGCGGCGCCCGACAGCGATACTCAATCGATCGCCAATCACCTGATCCACTTCCTCAAAGAGGAAGTGGATGCCGGCCGTATGACCAACAAGCTCGGCCCGCTGCAAGCGGGTATCGGCAACATTGCCAACGCGGTGATGTGCGGCTTGATTGACTCTCCGTTTGAAGACCTGACCATGTATTCGGAAGTGCTTCAGGACTCGACCTTCGACCTGATCGACGCAGGCAAGCTGAGCTTTGCCTCAGGCAGCTCAATCACCTTGTCGGAACGTCGGAACGCTGATGTGTTCGGTAACCTGGAGCGCTACAAGGACAAACTGGTGCTGCGCCCACAGGAAATTTCCAACCACCCGGAAGTGGTGCGGCGCCTGGGCATCATCGGCATCAATACCGCGCTGGAGTTCGACATCTACGGCAACGTCAACTCCACCCATATCTGCGGCACGCGGATGATGAACGGCATTGGCGGCTCAGGCGATTTCGCCCGCAATGCGCACTTGGCGATCTTCGTCACCAAGTCGATTGCCAAAGGCGGGGCGATTTCCAGCGTGGTGCCCATGGTGAGCCACGTCGACCATACCGAACATGATGTCGACATCCTTGTGACCGAAGTGGGCCTGGCAGATCTGCGGGGCCTGGCTCCACGGGAACGGGCACGGGTAATCATCGATAACTGTGTACATCCAGCCTACCGCGATGCGCTGAACACCTACTTCACTACAGCCTGTACCCTGGGTGGGCATACCCCGCACATCCTGCGCGACGCACTGAGCTGGCACATCAACCTGGAAGAAACCGGGCATATGCTGAAAGCGTAATTGATACAGATCCGGGCTGATGCAAATACAGTTTCATCAGCCTTGGATTGCCAGCGCAGATTCCGCAAAAAACTGTACTGCTGTACCGGTCATTCCCTACCGAAAAATCCTACAATCACCCTCACAAACACCTATAACGCACCATTTAAGTGCCTACAGGTACAGTTTCCTCATTTCCGTACAGTACAGCCGCTATAAACAGTTAACTGGCCCCTCACAATACAGATGAACTGTATCTAGAGAGTCTTGTGCCGGAGGAGGATCATTGGCATCAGTTAAACCACTACCTAATCCCGCCACAAGCGGAAGGATGTCACCATGGAACGTACACTCAGTTCCGAACTGTTCTTCGAAGACAAAGCTGTAAACACCCAGGCTTCCCTGCCTTTACGCGTTATCGCCAACCTGATGTTGTGGCAGCGCCGCATCTCCAGCCGCCATCAATTGGCTCGCTTGGATTCGCGTCTGCTGGCTGATGCAGGGATCAGCGAAGCTCAACGCTACGAAGAGCTGAGCAAGCCGTTCTGGCGCTAATGTAGCGCCCGCTGGCCCGAACCCACTGGGTCCACCGCCAGCATCCCGAATTGTTATAGCAAGACCCGCCCCAGGTGACTGGAGGCGGGTTTTGTTGTTTTTGAGACCTCGATTTCAGACAGCACACAGAAGGCCTATCAAAAGATCAGTACAGTTAAAAAAACAAAACAATTAAACAGTACAATTTATTATTGGTGTATCTGTACCGGTAATAGCGACAAGCCCAACATGGTGCTCCAGAACACCAAGAAAGACGCTCGCCATGAACCCCTTGCCAAATACCCTCGCCACCTTTGCACGATGTAATCTTTTTAAACGCCTTCTGCGCCGCGCCGCCTACACATTAACCCAATGGGCACGGCGCGCCCGCACGCGGCGCCAGTTGGCCGAGCTCGACCCACGAGAATTGTCAGATGCAGGTATCAGCCATGGCAGCCGAATGGCCGAACTGTCCAAGCCCTTCTGGAGAGAGTAATCACGCCTACCGCCGGGACAGGCTATCCGAACAGATAAGTGGCAGCTAATATCCTGCTACCACGTGGCGAGCCCTATAGAACGCGCGTCTGATGCCCAACGGCAACAACGCCCAGCTTACAGCGGCGGCTCTGCGCCACCTTCTTAGTTCATTCACAGGAGTCACCCCATGTCCCGTCTTCGTCTGCTGAGCGCTGCAGCCCTGCTGGTCCTGGCCGCCAACGCAAGCGCTACCAGCCTGATCGTGACCACCGATTCGATCGTCGGCGCGCTAAAAGCTACTTCCGACGCCACCTCCGATGCCACGTCCTCACTGCGTGACAACAAGGTCGTACGCGCCGCCCGCGACGACGCGGCCAGCTTTGTTGCCAGCGAAGGCGCCATTCGTGGCGTGAAACTGGAAAGCGCCCTGGCACAGATCCGCCAGCAAGCGCCACAACTCAATACAACGACCGACGCGCAATTGGCCCAAGCCATCCTGGCGATCTGACCGCAAACCGGGACGAAGGGAGCGCCAGCCGTTCCCTGAGACCTCGGCGCTGGCTCTCGCCCGGGCATTGCGCTAGCCTTGACACTCGTTTTCAGTTGTCGAGTCCCATGGCTTTTTCATACCGCTTATTGATTGTCCCTGCATTGCTTGCTGGCTGTTGGTCCGGTTTGGCCCTGGCCTTTGACCTGTCCACCCAAAGCATCGTAGTCAGCGCTTATGCCACCAGCAAAGTGACCTCCGCCCCGTTCGACAATAAATTGATACTGGCCGCCCAGGATGACGCTGCTGCTTTCATTGCCACTGACGGCCAATGGCGGGGAGCCCAGCTGGAATCAGCGTTGGATTATCTACGTCGTACCCAGCCAAAACTTAAGTCCAGCGACCTTGAACTGGCTCAGGCAATTCTCGTCCAATAATCATCTTTGTCTTACGGAGTTATTCCATGCGTAGCCCGCTGATCGCCGCCGCCCTCGGTCTGCTGTTGTTGGTCGATGTTGCCCAGGCACAAACCCTGGTGGCCACCAGTAACATCATCGTCCGGGCCTCTGGCCGTACCATTGATTTCACCTCGGACACCACCACCTCAATCCGAGATTCAAAAATTGTGCGCGAAGCCCACGATGATGCCGCCAGTTTCGTCGCCAGCGATGGCAACATTCGCGGCGCCCAACTGGAAGCAGCCTTCAATACCCTGCGTACCCGCGTGCCAGAAGCCCGTGACGCTAGTGACCAGGTACTCGCCGAAGCCATCCTCGCACTGTGAGGCGCCTTGCCGCCTGGCTATTGGCCGCAACTGTACTGCTGTGTGGCAACACCGCCCAAGCTAGCCTGCAACTGCGGCTCAAGACCGACGGTTTGAGCCCGGCCGAACAGCAGGCTAGCCAGGTATTACTCGATGAAGCCATGCAGGCCTTGCCACCGCGCTTCATTGAGCAGCTGGACCGGCGCATAGACGTCGGCTGGACCAATGACATGCCCAGCAATGCCTACGGCCAGGCATCCCTGGTGTCCGAACTGGACCTCAATCGCAACCTGCTGGCCAGCCTCACCGACGGCACGGCTGCCACTAAAAAAACCAATCGCCCCCACGGCACCGTACGCCGGGAAATGCTCGCCACCGTGCTGCATGAACTGACCCACATCTACGACCGCGCCCGCCTGTGGCCCAACGCTGACCGCGCGCTGATCCAGCGCTGCAGCCGCCAAAACAGCATCACCGGCCTGATTGGCCTACCCGATCAATGCCGCGGGCAGAATGACCGCCGCTTCACCCTAAGCGACGACCCGCGCCTGCTGGACCTGGCTGGTTGGCCGCAATACGTCGGCCGGCGTGGCGAGCGCGAACAGCACAACCGGCAGATCGCCCGCAGCCCCGACATCTACGAAATCACCAATCCCAAGGAGTACGTCGCGGTCAACATGGAGTATTTCCTCCTCGACCCGAGCTACGCCTGCCGCCGTCCCTCGCTGTACCGCTATTACAAGGAGCACTTTGGCTGGGCGCCGCCAGTCAAGGACAACTGCGCCAAGACCTTCGCCTTCCTCAACGCCGGCAACGATTTCGCCAAGACCCCGTTGGGCCAGGTTGACCCAGAACGGGTCTACGCCATCGATTACCTGCTGGCCGAAGCCAACCAGAACCTGGTCAGCCGCTGGGGCCACAGCATGCTGCGCCTGGTGATCTGCGCACCGGGCCGGCCACGGGGTCCGGATTGCCGGCTGGATCTGGATCAGCACCTGGTGTTGTCCTACCGCGCCTTCGTGGGTGACGTACAGCTGTCGAGCTGGGATGGCCTGGTGGGCAAGTACCCGTCACGACTGTTCGTACTGCCATTGGCCCAGGTCATCGATGAGTACACCAAGACCGAGTTGCGCGGCCTGGCTTCTGTGCCGCTGATCCTGACGCGACAAGAGATCAACGACACCGTCGAGCATGCCGCCGAGATGCACTGGAGCTACGACGGCAATTACTACTTCATCTCCAACAACTGCGCGGTGGAAAGCCTGAAACTGTTACGCAGTGGCAGCGCCAACCCGCAATTGACCGGCCTGGACAACATCACCCCCAACGGCCTGCTGGAAGTGCTCAAGGGCCGGGGCTTGGCCGATACCAGCGTGCTGGACGACCCCAAAGAGGCCCTGCGCCTGGGCTATCACTTCGACTCTTTCCGCGAGCGCTACCAGGCGATGTTCGAGGTGCTGAAGAAGCACCTGCCGATCAAGCAAGCCCAAGTCGAAGACTGGCTGGCACTGAGTGCCAAGGAACGCCGCCCATGGTTCGCCCAGGCCGACCTGCGTACCAGCGCCGCGTTGCTACTGTTGGAGCAGGCGAGCTTCCGGCGACAGCTGATGCTGGCTCAGGACGAAGTCAAACAACGCTACCTGGGTGCTCGCGAGCTGAAGAACGGCGGCATGGACAAGGCCAACGCCACCTTGCAGCAAATCCTCGCCAACAGCGGCTTTCTTAGTCGCCCGGCAGAGCTGCTGGGCAGTAGCGGCTATGGATTGCCGCAGCCAGTGGAGTCCAAGCGCCTGGAGTCTGAGAGCAGCCTGCGCCAGAAGCAGCTGCAATCGCTAACCGGCGAACTGGACAAGGAAGTGAGAGCGCTGCTGGAGCCTTCAAGGGCAGCAGAGATTGCCGAGTGCGAGGCCAATCTCAAGCAGGTTGGCGAACACCTGCGGGCCTTGCACAAGGCCGCCGGTGGATTGGAGTTGCCTTAGAGCTGCTCTTCATCCTCCTGCGGCAACTGCTCATCCAGATGCACCCACGGCAACCGGCTCGTCACCCAGATATGCCGATCCGCTGGTGCATCTTCCGGATGATCCAGGGTCGCGATGGTCACATCGATACTTTCCGGGCTCAGCCGCGTCACCAGCGCCAACTGCGCACCACAGTGAGAACAGAAATACCGCATACAACTCTCAGAAGAGTCGTACTGCGCAGGCAGCCCTGTCACCCAGGCAAACGCTGAACGGGGCAGGGTGATCCAGGTGGTCACCAACCCACCGCTGGCCCTGCGGCAAATCGAACAGTGGCAATGGGCGATATCCACCAGCGGCCCGCTGAACTGATAACGCACCCTGCCGCAATGGCAGCCGCCTGCATGCAAATCGCTCATATCCCAAGCCCCTGGATGCTCTATGCCAGCAGATTACTCCCCGTCGCCTGTTTCTTCAGCGAAAGCTGGCTGAAAGCTTGCGCGATTAGGATCGCCCCCACTTCCGGCAATAGACCGGCAGGCCTGCCTGAGCGTTCCGACGCCCAACGGCCCAATTAACAACAACAATGGTGATTCTGATGTCTGCTCGTACCCGCCTGCTTGTCCCGACTCCTCCCGTACGCCTCGTGCTTTTCGTTCTGCGCTGACCAACCCTCGGTTCGCCATTCCCTAGCCGCGCTACGCCTGGAGTATTCCTATGCTGACTTTCCTTGGCTTTGCCATGGTCATCACGTTCATGTTCCTGATCATGACCAAGCGCCTGTCCGCGCTGATCGCCCTAATCATCGTCCCCATCCTGTTCGCGCTGTTCGGCGGCTTTGCGCCGAAAATCGGCCCGATGATGCTCGAAGGCATCACCAAGCTGGCGCCAACCGGCGTGATGCTGATGTTCGCCATCCTCTATTTTGCCCTGATGATCGACTCTGGCCTGTTCGACCCGGCCGTGCGCAAGATCCTCAAGCTGGTCAAGGGCGACCCGCTGAAAGTCTCGGTCGGTACTGCGGTGCTGGCGCTGGTGGTGTCCCTGGACGGTGACGGTGCCACTACCTACATGATTTGCGTGGCCGCCATGCTGCCGCTGTACAAGCGCATCGGTATGAGCCCGCGGATCATGGCCGGCCTGATCATCCTCGCCGGCGGTGTGATGAATATGACGCCATGGGGCGGCCCGACCGCCCGTGCTGCCAGCGCACTGCATGTGGACCCATCGGACATTTTCGTACCCATGATTCCGGCGATGCTCGCAGGCGTGGTGGCTATCCTGGTGATTGCCTACATGTACGGTAAACGCGAACGTGCCCGTCTCGGCGAATTACACCTGCTAGGCGATGAAATCGACCACAGCGAAATCAGCGTCTCGCAATACCCGGACGCCCGCCGTCCGAAGCTGATCTGGTTCAACGGCGCCCTGACCCTGGTCCTGATGTGCACACTAATCGCAGGCCTGTTGCCGCTGCCCGTGCTGTTCATGGTGGCCTTCAGTATCGCGATGATCGTCAACTACCCGTGCCTGCAACAACAGAAAGACCGCGTCGCCGCCCACGCCGGTAGCGTCCTGGCGGTAGTCGGGTTGATCTTCGCCGCCGGTATCTTCACCGGCATCCTGTCGGGCACCGGCATGGTCGATGCAATGTCTAAGAGCCTGCTGGCGGTCATTCCCGATGCCCTGGGCCCTTACCTTGCCGTAATCACCGCACTGGTGAGCATGCCGTTCACTTTCTTCATGTCCAACGATGCGTTCTACTACGGCGTACTGCCGGTACTGGCCGAAGCCGCCAGCCACTACGGTATCACCGCCGTAGAAATGGCCCGCGCCTCGATCGTTGGCCAGCCGGTACACTTGCTCAGCCCGCTGGTGCCGTCGACTTACCTGCTGGTGGCCCTGGCCGGTATCGAATTTGGCGATCACCAGCGTTTCACCCTCAAGTGGGCAGTGCTGGTGTGCCTGTGCATAATGGTTGCCGCGTTGCTGATGGGGATTTTTCCGCTGTACAGCACTCTATAATCGTACAACTCACTGCGCCGACCTGACCTGAGGGTTGGCGTGGCCCAGCACTCGCTCAAAGGAATACACATGGAATGGCTGAGCAATCCGGAAATCTGGATTGCCTTCTTCACCCTGACGGCTCTTGAGATCGTCCTGGGCATCGATAACATCATCATGATTTCGATCCTGGTCAGCCGTATGCCCAAGCATATGCAGGCGCGCACCCGAATCTTCGGCCTGGCCCTGGCCATGATCACGCGCATCCTGTTGCTGCTGTCGATCACTTGGGTCATGCGCCTTACAGGTGACTTGTTCACGGTGGTCGGCCACAGCGTTTCCGGGCGCGACCTGATCCTGTTCTTCGGTGGCCTGTTCCTGCTGTGGAAAAGCTCCCAAGAGATGTATCACGCGCTGGAAGGTGAAGACGAAACCCACGACGAGCCAACAGGCAAGGGTGGCAAGTTCATCTACACCGTCATCCAGATTGCGATCATCGACATCGTCTTCTCGCTGGACTCGGTCATTACCGCCGTGGGCATGGTTTCCCATGTTCCAGTGATGGTGGCGGCGATCATCGTCGCCGCACTGGTGATGATGCTGGCGGTTGGCACCATCAGCGACTTCATCGACAAACACCCGTCGCTGAAGATGCTGGCGCTGTCCTTCCTGCTGGTAGTGGGTACCGTATTAATCGCCGAAGCCTTCGACGTTCACATGCCAAAAGGCTACGTCTACTTCGCCATGGCGTTCTCGCTGGCTGTGGAAGCGGTGAACATCAAGATGCGCACCGCCATCGCGAAAAAGAAAAAACAGCAGGTCCCTGTGAAACTACGCAAGGATATTCCGGGTCAATAAACTTGCGCAGACCAAAATGTAGGCGTTCTCGCTCCACAGGAAAGAGGCTTTCGGGCCTCTTTTTTTCATCTGCAAAAAGCTGATTTCATGACAGTTTTGTTTCAATCCCTTCTTTAGCTATGCGATGCTGGCGCGCAGCCCATTCGCCAACTACAGCTTAAGTACACAACGTAGAACGATACGCGGCACCAACCATTTGCTCCTTTGGAGCACGACCAACACAGGGGGCCGAGCATGCTGACCCTGCTCAATCTGCTTTCCGCGGTGACCCTGCTGATCTGGGGCACGCACATCGTCCGTACCGGCATCCTGCGGGTCTACGGCTCCAACTTGCGCCAGGTGATCGGGCAGAACATGTCCAAGCGCTGGCTGGCATTCATCGCCGGGATACTGGTCACCGCCATGGTGCAAAGCAGCAACGCCACGGCGATGCTGGTGACCTCATTTGTCGGCCAGGGCCTGATGGGCCTGACGCCCGCCCTGGCGACCATGCTCGGCGCCGACGTTGGTACCGCGTTAATGGCCCGGGTGCTGACCCTCGACCTGTCCTGGCTGTCGCCGCTGCTGATTTTTCTTGGCGTGATTTTCTTCCTGTCCCGCAAACAAACGCGAATCGGACAAATGGGCCGCGTCGGCATCGGCCTGGGCCTGATCATCCTCGCGCTGCAATTGATCGTCGAAGCCGCAGGGCCCATTACCCATGCCCAGGGCGTCAAGGTGCTGTTCGCCTCGCTGACCGGCGACATTCTGCTCGATGCCCTGATAGGCGCATTGTTCGCGATGATTTCCTACTCCAGCCTGGCTGCCGTGCTGCTGACCGCCACACTGGCCGGCGCCGGCGTGATCGGCCTGCACGTGGCCATAGGCCTGGTAATCGGCGCCAACATCGGCTCCGGCGTGCTGGCCTTTCTCAGCACCAGCATGCAGAACGCCGCCGGGCGCCAGGTCGCGCTGGGCAGCCTGCTGTACAAGCTGATCGGCTTGCTGCTGATTATTCCGGTCCTCGATCCGCTGGTGCAGTGGATGGACACCCTGGACTACAGCACCCAAGGCATGGTCATCACCTTTCACCTGCTCTACAACGTCACCCGTTGCCTGATCCTGTTGCCCACCATCGGCCCGATGGCGCGTTTGTGTGCCTGGCTGCTGCCGGAGCGGCCGGAGGTCAACGGCCTGGCCAAACCCCGTCACCTCGACCTGACGGCACTGGCCACCCCAAGTCTGGCGCTGGCCAATGCCGCGCGGGAAACCCTGCGCCTGGGAGACTTGATCGACAATATGCTGACCTCAATGCTGGAAGTACTGCGGGGCAATCAAACCGCAATCACCCAGGAAATGCGCAGCCTCAGCGACGATGTCGAAGCCCTCTACAGCGCCATCAAGCTCTACCTGGCGCAGATGCCTCGCGAAGACCTCAGCGAACAGGACAGCCGCCGCTGGGCCGAGATCATTGAACTTGCGATCAACCTGAAACTGGCTGGCGACTTGATCGAGCGCATGCTGCGCAAGGTCCAGCAGCAAAAGACCTCCCAGCGCCGCTCGTTTTCCGAAGTTGGCCTGGAAGAGCTGGCCGGCCTGCACAGCCAACTAATCGCCAACCTGCGCCTGGGCCTTTCGGTGTTTCTCAGTGCCGACCCGGAAAGCGCCCGGCAATTACTGCGTGAAAAACGCCGCTTCCGCGCCCAGGAACGACGCCTGGCCCACGCCCACGTCAGCCGCCTGCAACGCAAGATCGTACAGAGCATCGAGACCAGCTCCCTGCATCTGGAGTTGATCGCCGACATGAAGCGCCTGAACTCGTTGTTCTGCAGCAGCGCCTATGTGGTTCTGGAAACCTGCGAAACCGGCGCACTGGCGGCGGATAATATTGCCGATATCACCCATTCGCCCTGAACGTACGGCGGTGCGTGAAGTCAGTTAAAACGGACCTCACTCGCCAGGAAGCTTGTTATGCGTCGCCTGTTATTCGCCTGCCTGCTCATGGGCTCGGTACATGCCTTTGCCTTTGATCGCTTGCAGGTAGAAGGCTATATGTTACCCAACGGTCTGCAATTACTGCTCAAGCCGGGCACTGAGCGCGGGCACGTGGCCATTCGTTTGGTGGTCGGCGTTGGTCTGGACGACTTCAGTTGCCAAGACAAGGAACTGCCGCACCTGCTGGAACACCTGCTGTTCAGCGGTATTGACGGCGGCGGCGAAGGGGCTCTGGAAGAGCAGATGCAAGCCCTGGGCGGCGAATGGAACGCCTTCACCAGCAACGCAGACACCACCTTCGTCATCGAAGCACCGGCACACAACCAGCGCAAGGTGCTGGACCTGTTGCTGGCGATCCTGACCCGAACCGAGCTGAACGACGCCGCCATCACTGCCGCCAAGCAAGTGGTCGAGCGCGAAGATGGCGGCCATTACTCCCACTTGCAACGCCTGCTGGATCGCCAGGACCTGGGCCACAGCGCCAGCAATCAACTGGCGGTAGAGTTAGGCATCAAGTGCGCCGAACGGGCAGAAGTCCACGACTTGACCCGCGACCAACTGGAAAAGGTACGAAAGGATTGGTACGCACCCAACAACATGACCCTGATCATCGTCGGCGACCTGGACAAGTTGCTGCCGGCCTACCTGGAACGCACCTACGGACAGCTCGACCCGGTAGACCCCAGCGAACATCGGTCCCTGCCGCAGATTCAGCACGCCGCAGCCACTCACCGGGATCTGATCCACGGCTGGGTCGGCGATGGCGCCAAGCTGCACTGGCTGTTTCCGGAACCGATGCTGGACGATCAACACGACGAAACCTACGACCTGCTCAAGGACTACATGGACTGGGCGCTGTATCGCCAACTGCGGCTCAAGCACGGTTTGTCCTACGGCCCGTGGAGCGAGCGAGAAGTGCTCGGCGGCGTTGGCTTCCTGAGCCTCAACGCCGACCTTGAACGCGACAACCTGCCCGAAGCCGAGCAGGTGCTGGAAACCCTCAAGACCACACTGCTCAAGGACGGCCTCGACCCGACTACCTTCGCTCGCCTGAAACAGGCTGCCATCGCCCGCCAGGCCTGGGCCGTGCAGGGCAACAGCGCGCTGGCCGATTATTACTGGAGCGCCTCGGGCGACTACACCGACGGGCGCTTCAGTGACCCGATCAAGCGCATCAAGGCGGTCAACCTGGAGCAGACCAACCAGGCCATGCGCCAGGTCCTTAACCAGACCGGCTACTGGCGCATCGAAAAACCGCTGCTTAGCTACGACGCCCTCAACTGGGTCGGCGCAGGCGTTCTGGGGCTGATCGCGATTGTGTTGCTGGGCCTGCGGCGTTATCGCAAAGCGATTGCGCAATGACACCCCAATGAAACGGCTAAGACGTTATTCTGTCTGGGATTTTTCCCTACAAAGACTGTGAACTGCCGAATGCCTAACCTGACCCATTACATACAGCGCGTCATCGAACTGATGAAGCGCTACCCAGGTGTGATTGCACTCGGCGGTTTTATCTCGGGTGTGAGCAGCTTCATCCTGGTGGATCGCCAGCAAGGTATGGCCAGCTGGATCGCCATCATCATGCTGGTGAGCTGGTTATGGCTGATGCTGGAAAACAGTTTCACCCAGTTATTCAGCAAAGTTTTCAAGCGGGAAATCCCCGAACCGCTGCTGCGCTACGCCACGCAGATGATCCACCAGGAAAGCCTGTTCTTCGTCCTGCCGTTCTTTTTTGTCACCACCACCTGGAACAGCGGCCAATCGGTCTTCACCGGCCTGCTGGGCGCGGCAGCGCTGGTCTCGATCACCGACCCGCTGTACTACAAGTGGCTGGCACCCAAGCGCTCGCTGTTCTTGGCGCTGCACACCCTAACTCTGTTCGCCGCCCTACTGACCGCGCTGCCGATCATCCTGCACCTGACCACCGCCGAGAGTTACAAGCTGGCACTCGGGGTGGCGATGGCTCTTTCGATCCCCAGCCTGGCGGTCAGCCTGCCGCTGCGCAGTGTGCGGGGCTGGGTCATGTTGCTGGGAGTAACCGCCGCCATTGGCGCCGCCGGCTGGTTCCTGCGCAGCTGGGTACCGCCGGCCACGTTGTGGATGAGCGAAGTCGCCATCAGCACCCAGTTGCAAGACCGCACTCCCGGCGATGACCTCAAGGAAGTCAGTTCCAGCCAACTGCGCAGCAGCGGGCTGTACGCCTATACCGCGATCAACGCGCCGCGCGGGCTGGATGAACGGATCTACCATGTCTGGAAATTCAACGGCAAAGAGGTCGACCGCATTGCCCTGGATATTCACGGCGGGCGCAAGGAAGGCTACCGGGCCTGGACCCACAAACAAAATTTCCCGCCGAACGCGGTGGGACACTGGCAGGTGCGGGTACTGACCGAAGACGGGCAGGTGATCGGCGTGTTGCGCTTCACAGTAACTGACGCCAGTCAGGACCCCGCGACGGCGAACGCGCCAAAGTAGGCAGGATCGTGCTATTACGTAGGAACTGTGTAGTAGCCAAACAAGCTCGGAGCTTATGACCAGTAGCACAACGGCTGGAGCCGCTCACCTGGACACGTCCACCACCCCACCACAACTCAGGGTTACAGGGGACTGGACGCTGGCCCACTACACCTCCCTGAAAAAGCTTTCGCAAAAGCTCGACGGCCAATACGACGCCGGTACGCGCATCGACCTTAACGGCCTGGGCGCCCTGGATACGGCCGGCGCCTCGCTGCTGGTCGAGTTGCTCGGCCCCGAGCGCATTGAGCAATCCGCCGAACATTCCGATTGCAGCCTGTCCACCGCCGACCGGGCTCTGCTCAAAACCGTCTATCGCGCCCTGAACGACTTCTGTGTGCCAGTCAAAGAACCGGAAGAGGGCGCCGGCATTCAACTGCTGGCACGCATAGGCAGCGCGGTGGACACCGTCTGGCAAGACGGCATGAAGTTGCTGGGTTTTATCGGCCTGATCCTCGAAACTTTTGCCCGCAGCGTGTTCCGCCCCAAGCGCTGGCGCCTGACCCCGATGGTCGCCCATATCGAACAAACCGGCCTCGACGCCGCACCCATCGTCGCCTTGCTGACCTTTCTGGTGGGCGCAGTGGTGGCGTTTCTCGGTGCCACGGTGCTGGCCCGTTTCGGCGCGAGTATTTTCACCGTGGATCTGGTGGCCTTTTCGTTCCTGCGCGAATTCGGAGTACTCCTCACCGCAATCCTGATGGCCGGCCGTACCGCCAGTGCCTTCACCGCGCAAATCGGTTCGATGAAGGCCAACGAAGAAATCGACGCCATCCGCACCCTGGGCCTGGACCCGATGGAGTTGTTGGTGCTGCCCCGAGTCCTGGCGTTGCTGGTGGCACTGCCGATGTTGACCTTCCTGGCGATGATCTCCGGGATTATCGGCGGTGGCGTGGTGTGCGCAGTGGCCCTGGATATCTCGCCAGCGATGTTCCTCTCGCTGCTGCAGTCGGACATTGGCGTGCAGCACTTCCTCGTAGGCATGGTCAAGGCGCCGATCTTCGCCTTCCTGATCGCCGCCATTGGTTGCCTGGAGGGCTTCAAGGTCAGCGGCAGCGCCGAGTCCGTCGGCGCCCACACCACCTCCAGCGTGGTGCAGTCGATTTTCGTGGTGATCGTGCTCGATGCGGTGGCCGCCTTGTTCTTCATGGAGATGGGCTGGTGAGTCGTTTACCCCGTGCGCCCGCCGAGGCGGTGATCGAAGTGCGTGGCCTGTGCAATCGTTTCGGCAAGCAGAGCGTGCACGAAAATCTCGACCTGAATTTGTACAAAGGCGAGATCCTTGCCGTGGTCGGCGGCTCCGGCAGCGGCAAGTCGGTGCTGCTGCGCAGCATCATCGGCCTGCGCCAGCCCAGTGAGGGTGCGGTGCGGGTATTCGGCCAGGACCTGCCGAGCCTGTCGGAACATGAGCGGTCGATGGTGGAACGGCGCTTCGGTGTACTGTTCCAGAAGGGCGCGCTGTTTTCCTCGCTGACGGTCACGGAAAACGTCGCCTTGCCACTGATCGAGCATGCCGGCCTCAGCCGTCCCGACGCTGAACACCTTGCTGCAGTGAAACTGGCCCTGGCCGGGTTGCCACTGTCGGCCGCCGACAAATATCCATCGTCACTCTCCGGCGGCATGATCAAGCGCGCGGCCCTGGCCCGTGCCCTGGCGCTGGACCCGGACATTCTGTTTCTCGACGAACCCACCGCCGGCCTCGACCCGATCGGCGCCGCCGCCTTCGATCAACTAATACTGACCCTGCGCGATGCGTTGGGCCTGAGTGTGTTCCTGGTCACCCATGACCTCGACACGCTGTACACCATCACCGACCGGGTGGCGGTGCTGGCGCAGAAAAAAGTACTGGTGGCCGATGCCATCGACATCGTCTCGGAAACGGACGACGCCTGGATTCACGAATATTTTCATGGCCCACGAGGCCGCGCGGCATTGGATGCCGCTCAACAGCTCAACGAGGTATGACATGGAAACCCGAGCCCATCATGTGATGATCGGCCTGTTCAGCGTGATCGTGGTGGTCGGCGCCATGCTGTTCGGCCTGTGGCTGGCCAAATCCAGCGTCGACAGCGCCTTTCAGGATTACGAAGTGATCTTCAATGAGGCAGTCAGCGGCCTGTCCCAGGGCAGCTCGGTGCAGTACAGCGGGATCAAGGTCGGCGATGTCACCAGCCTGCGCCTGGACCCCAAGGACCCACGCCGGGTATTGGCGCGCATCCGCCTGGCCAGCCAGACACCGATCAAGGAAGACACCCAAGCCAAGCTGGCCCTGACCGGTATCACCGGCACCTCGATCATCCAGCTCAGTGGCGGCACGCCGCAAAGCCCCAAACTCAAGGGCAAGAATGGCGAGCTGCCGCAAATCACTGCCTCGCCATCGCCCATCGCCCGCCTGCTGAACAACAGCAACGACTTGATGACCAGCATCAACCTGCTGCTGCACAACGCCAACCGCATGTTCTCCCCGGATAACGTCGACCGCCTCAGCAGCACCCTGGAACACCTGGAGCAGACCACTGGCGCCATCGCCGATCAGCGCGGAGATATCAAGCAGGTCATGCAGCAGCTAATGCAGGTCAGCAAGCAAGCCGGCGCCACCCTAGAGCAAACCACCGCGCTTATGCGTAACGCCAACGGCCTGCTCAATGACCAGGGCAAGCAGATGTTTGGCAGTGCCGAACAGGCCATGCACTCGCTTGAACAGAGCACCGCGACCATCAACAGTCTGCTGACCGACAACAAGGGCTCCCTGAACAGCGGTATGCAAGGCCTCAATGAACTGACCCCGGCCGTGCGCGAACTGCGCGACACCCTCGGTTCATTGCGGGCCATTTCCCGCCGTCTGGAAGCCAACCCCAGCGGGTATCTGCTGGGCAGCGACAAGAACAAGGAGTTCACGCCATGAAGCGTGCTTACCGCATTATCGCCCCCGTCGCTCTAGCATTAGTCAGCGCCTGTTCGATCTTGCCCAAGGCCGATCCCTCCGACGTCTATCGGCTGCCTTCGGCCCAGGCCACTTCTCAAGCCAGCGCTGTAGCCTGGTCGTTGCGCCTGGCAAAGCCACAGACTAGCGAGTTCCTCGATAGCCCGCGCATCGCCGTGGTGCCCCAGGGTGACCTGATCAGCAGCTATGCGAACTCACGCTGGAGCGATCCAGCACCGGTGCTGTTGCGTAATCGGCTGCTGGATGGTTTCCAGCGGGATGGACGGGTGACGTTGCTCAGCACCGATGACACCAACCTACAGGCGGACTTTGAGCTGGGCGGGCAGTTGCAGGCGTTTCAAAGCGAATATCGCGGCAGCGCAGTTGAAGTGGTGATTCGTCTGGATGCACGGCTGGTGCGCGGCAGTGATCAGCGGATCATTGCCAGCCGGCGCTTTGAAGTACGCCAGCCGGGCAGTGACACCAAGGTTGCGGCTGTGGTGGCGGGGTTTGGCCAGGCTGGGGATGTGTTGAACAAGCAGGTGGTGGATTGGGTGGTGGGGCAGGGCAATACAGCAGCGAAAAAATAGCCCCTCCTCTGTAGGAGCGAGCTCGCTCCTACAGAAACAGTGATTTAGCCAAAGAACCAGTAGCACACCGCAATCGCCGCTATGACACCGGCCAACTCCGCCAACAACGCACACCCCACCGCATGCCGCGCCCGCTGGATGCCCACCGAGCCAAAGTACACCGCCAACACATAAAAGGTGGTCTCGGTACTGCCCTGAACCGTCGCCGCCACCAGTGCCGGGAAGCTATCGACACCTTGGGTCTGCATGGTTTCAATCAGCATCGCCCGCGCCGCGCTGCCGGAGAACGGCTTGACCATCGCCGTCGGCAACGCGTCGACAAAGCGGGTATCCATCCCGGTCCAGGCCACTAGATGACGAATGCCCTCCAGGCCAAAATCCAGCGCCCCGGAGGCCCGCAATATGCCCACTGCACAGAGCATCGCCACCAGGTACGGCAGCAAATTTTTGGCGACGTCGAAGCCCTCTTTGGCGCCTTCGACAAACGCTTCATAGACCTTAACCTTGCGCAGGGCGCCGATCAGCAGAAACAACATGATCAGGCCGAACAACGTCAGGTTGCCGAGGATCGATGACAAACCGGCCAACGCCGTGGCCGACAAGGTCGCCAGCAACGCCATGAAGCCGCCCAGTATCAGGGCGCCCGGAATCAGATAGGCCAGTACCACCGGGTCCCACAAGCGCAGGCGCTGCATGACAGCCACCGACAACAGCCCTACCAGGGTCGAAGCACTGGTGGCCAGCAGGATCGGCAGGAATACCAACGTCGGATCAGGCGCGCCTTGCTGCGCGCGGTACATAAAGATAGTCACCGGCAGCAGGGTCAGGGAGGACGCGTTGAGCACCAGGAACAGGATCTGCGCGTTACTGGCAGTGTTGGGGATGGGGTTGAGTTCTTGCAGCGACTTCATGGCTTTCAGGCCGATGGGCGTGGCCGCGTTATCGAGACCCAGGCCGTTGGCGGCAAAGTTCAGGGTGATCAAGCCGATGGCAGGGTGACCAGCAGGCACTTCTGGCATCAGCCGCAGGAATAGCGGACCGAGGGCCTTGGCCAGCCATTCGACGATCCCGGCCTTCTCGGCGATGCGCAGGAAACCCAGCCACAGGGTCAGGGTGCCGAACAGCAGCACCATCACTTCCACTGACAACTTGGCCATGGCGAAAATGCTTTCGACCATCGCCGCGAAGATCCCGGCGTTACCGCCAATCAGCCACTGCGCCAGTGCTGAAACCATTGCAACGATAAAGAAGCCAAGCCACAGGCCATTGAGCATCAGTTGAATCCCCCGGAAGATGTGGCGAATGATAGCGGGGCTGGCAGAAACGACAAACCCCGGATTTCCCGGGGTTTGTTCAGGTCACGTTGACGCAGGCATTATCAGCCTTGGGTGGTCTCGCCAGCCGGCAGCACTTGCTTGGTGCGCCAGTGCGGCAGGGAATTCCAGTAGCGCTCGCCCTTGGCATCGTCGTACATGCCTTCCCAGCGAGCGATGACCAGCACGGCCAGGGCGTTGCCGATCACGTTCAGTGCGGTACGGGCCATGTCCATGATCCGGTCGACACCGGCGATGAACGCCAGGCCTTCCAGCGGAATACCGACACTGCCCAGGGTCGCCAGCAGCACCACGAAGGAAACACCAGGAACGCCGGCGATGCCTTTGGAAGTCACCATCAGGGTCAGCACCAGCATCAGTTGCTGGCCAACCGACAGGTCGATGCCATACAGCTGGGCGATAAAGATCGCCGCGATGCTCTGGTACAGGGTCGAACCGTCGAGGTTGAACGAGTAGCCGGTGGGCACCACGAAGCTGCAAATAGCCTTCGGTGCACCGTAGGCTTCCATCTTCTCGATCACGCGCGGCAATACGGTCTCGGAACTGGCGGTGGAGTAAGCCAGCACCAGCTCATCCTTGAAGATGCGCATCAGCTTGATCACCGAGAAACCGAACAGGCGAGCGATCAGGCCCAATATTACAAAGGCAAAGAACAGGATGGCGACGTAAACCAGGATCACCAACTTGGCCAGCGGTAACAAGGATGCGAAGCCGAAGTTGGCAACAGTCACAGCGATCAGGGCGAATACACCGATAGGGGCGTACTTCATGATCATGTGGGTGACTTTGAACATGCTCTCGGACACGCCCTGGAACATCGTCACCAGCGGCTCGCGCAGCTCAGGCTTGAGGCTCGACAAGCCAAGGCCGAACAACACCGAGAAGAATATGATCGGCAGCATGTCGCCACGGGCCACAGCGGCAAAGATGTTCGAGGGGATCAGGTTGAGGATGGTCTGGACAAACGCATGCTCATGTTGAACCTCGGCGGCCGTCGCCTGGTACTTGGAAATATCGACGGTACCCAGGGTACTCATGTCGATGCCGGTACCCGGATGGAACAGGTTAGCCAGCAACAGACCGACGACGATCGCAATGGTGGTGACCACTTCGAAGTAAAGGATGGTTTTCACACCGATCCGACCTAGTTTTTTCGCGTCCCCAACACCCGCGATTCCGACAATCAGCGACGAAATCACAATCGGGATCACGATCATCTTGATCAGGCGAATAAAGATATCGCCGGCTGGTTGCAACACGTTGCTGATCCACCAGGCCTTTTCGGCACTGAAATGGTTGAGCAACGCACCGATTGCAATCCCTAGTACCAGACCGATGAGGATCTGCCAGGCGAGGCTTAGCTTTGCCTTCTTCATGTCATTACCCTTACTTCAAGTGGACTCAGGCAGATGCGCCAGCTGGAACGCCCGGAAGCGAAAAAGTGTGTGCATCAGCCTCCGTAGAAGGTCACCGCTAGATGGCCGATATGGCTCACTGGCAGGCGAAAAAAGGCGCAACTATTCCGATGCCAGGGGGCGACGTCTAATGCCGTAAACGACTACCCTATGCCGAATCGGCATGAGTTTATAGGAGGAAACCTGTCCATATGGTCAAATCAAATGCGACATTTCGGCACACGTACATACCGTGAACCGGCCATTTTAGCGTCGCTCAGGGTTTTAGGGGGATTTGTACCCGTGCGTAAAAACTCTTGAAAATTCCTACGGATACCATTGAAAAAGTCGTCTTGCTGCCAGCGAACTTTCTAGATAGATGGTCGTGTGGAAACACCGCGAAACGGTAAGAGAGGGCAAAAAGGAAAATTTCCGCTATACGCGGCATAAGAGGGATGTGACCGCAACAAGCCCACCGCAAGTTCGTCAAGCCATCACGGCTTGCGAACTTGCGGCGCAGCTTTTCTCCTGACCCGGCCCTTGATCAGAGCGACCCGGCCCCTAGGTCATGCACCACTGTCAGGCAGGGGTGCAAACAGAAAGAAGCGTTTGGCTTCTTTCTATAGGCGTTAGATCCGCCAAACAGGCCTAGTACCAGTTCGGGTCTTTCTTGAGCTGTTCCATCAACAACTTCTGCATGCCTTCGTCCGGTTTGCCGAGGAAGCGGTAATCGGCGTGCCGGGTCGGCGACTTGTCCGCCGGCAGGCCGGCCGGGACTTCCACTAACATCGCGTAGGCTTCTTCCTTGTCCAAACTGAAAGCAACGATCAGGCGCTTATTCAGGCACGTCTCTGCGGTTTCACAGAGCGGTCCTACAAGGTACTGGTCGCCATCTTCGGTAACGGCATTCATTTGTTCAGAGGTGCCCGAGAGGTTAATTATCCAATCTGGCAAGCGCTCTTCCTTCTTGACCACGCCCTGCCAGGTTTCGCGGTACTGCGGGTCCGCGCTCAGCAGTTCGTTGGCCCTGGACTGACCATCATTGGCCGCCATGACCAGGCCACTGCCGCCCAATAACAGGGCAGCAGCAATGGCTTTAAGGGACGAATTGAACATGTTCAGCCTCGGCCGCGACGACCAAAGAAGAAGGAAACAATGAACATCACCAGGAAGACCACAAAGAGAATCTTGGCGATACCCGTGGCGGTGCCCGCGATACCACCGAAGCCCAGGACTGCAGCCACAATGGCAATGATCAGGAATGTGATTGCCCAGCTCAACATGGTAACTCTCCTTACTCTTCTATATGAGTGACTGCTGTGAAACTTCCCCGTTGCCCCAATCGAGCCACGGTTTCATGCCTAGAACACCCAGCGTTCTTGATGAGGTTGATCGCTCAGGGCAATGTCCTGTTCAACCGCCATCAACTGCGGGGCTGTCACGTCGGCGGCACTGCTGCCGACGGAACGGAAATGGGTCTGTGTCGTCATCGGACGCTCGAAATTCCGGACTTGCTGCTGACCCTGCTCCCAACGCTGCAATTGCTGCCCACCGATCAAGGTGACCATCAAGGCCAGACTTGCAAACAGGCCCTGCTGCAAACGCAGTGGCGATACACGCAATTGGGTGAGGCGTTGGCGAGTCATCCTGAATCTCTCCCGCATTCTAATTATTCGTTTATGACGGTTATGTGAGAAATATTGCAGGGTGCATGCCAGTTTTTTTATTGGAAAATTATCAACAAAATCAAATAGTTAAAAAAAATATAGTTTTCATCTCACCAGCATCCTGCACGATATCCCTACCTACATCGTGCGAAATGCACGATGGCCAGTGGTCGGATCAACGGGGCGGAAACGAACGTTTGGCTGCCGAAGTGGCTAAAAAGGCTGAAAACGCCATCAACGGGCGTCTCTGTGGGAAAGGGTGCAGATAGCTGCACGGCAATGCTTTTAATCAATCAGAATAAACCATGCAACTTGCCCGATTATTCTGGGACTAAACAAGATCACTCATTCTTAAAGGAGCGCGGGACACATGGAATCAGCCAAGGAACTTCAAGGCCGCATTCTTTTAGTGGATGACGAGTCCGCGATCCTTCGCACCTTCCGTTACTGCCTGGAAGATGAAGGCTATACCGTAGCTACCGCCAACAGCGCGGCCCAGGCCGATGCCTTGCTGCAACGTCAAGTTTTCGACCTGTGCTTCCTGGACCTGCGCCTGGGTGAAGACAACGGCCTTGATGTGCTAGCGCAAATGCGTATCCAGGCGCCGTGGATGCGCGTGGTCATCGTCACCGCCCACTCTGCTGTCGACACCGCAGTGGACGCCATTCAAGCCGGGGCTGCCGATTACCTCGTCAAACCCTGCAGCCCCGATCAACTGCGCCTGGCCACGGCTAAACAACTGGAAGTGCGCCAACTCTCGGCACGCCTGGAGGCCCTGGAAGGCGAAGTGCGCCAGCCCAAGGACGGCCTCGACTCCCATAGCCCGGCGATGATGGTGGTGCTGGAGACTGCTCGTCAGGTGGCCGGTACCGACGCCAACATCCTGATCCTCGGCGAATCCGGCACCGGTAAAGGTGAACTGGCCCGAGCGATCCACGGCTGGAGCAAACGGGCGAAGAAATCCTGCGTCACCATCAACTGCCCGTCGCTGACGGCCGAGTTGATGGAAAGCGAATTGTTCGGTCACAGCCGTGGCGCGTTTACAGGGGCCAGCGAAAGTACCTTGGGCCGTGTGAACCAGGCCGATGGCGGCACGCTATTTCTCGACGAGATCGGCGACTTTCCACTAACGTTGCAACCAAAATTGCTGCGTTTCATCCAGGACAAGGAGTATGAGCGAGTCGGTGATCCGGTGACCCGTCGCGCCGACGTGCGCATTCTGGCCGCTACCAACCTAAACCTGGAAGACATGGTCCGCGACGGTCGTTTCCGTGAAGACTTGTTGTATCGCCTGAACGTCATCACGTTGCATCTGCCGCCCCTGCGCGAACGCAGTGAAGATATCCTCACGCTCGCCGAGCGTTTCCTCGCGCGCTTCGTCAAGGAATACGCAAGACCGGCACGGGCCTTCAGCGATGAAGCACGTGAGGCGCTGCTCAACTACCGTTGGCCAGGCAATATCCGCGAACTGCGCAACGTGGTCGAGCGCGCCAGCATCATCTGTCCCCAGGAAAAGGTTGAGATCAGCCACTTGGGAATGGCCGAGCAACCGGCCAACAACTCACCGCGCATCGGCGCAGCGCTGAGCCTGGATGAACTGGAGAAAGCTCACATCGGTGCAGTGCTGGCCACCAGCGACACCCTTGACCAGGCGGCTAGAACCCTCGGCATTGATGCGTCGACGCTGTACCGCAAACGCAAACAATACAACCTGTGAGCTGTACTCTATGAAGCTTGCGATGAAACTGCGCACTCGGTTGTTCTTGAGTATTTCAGCTCTGATCACCGTTGCCCTGCTCGGGTTGCTGCTGGGTCTGGTGAGTGTCATGCGAATGGCCAAGACCCAGGAATCACTGATCCGCAGTAACTTCATCACCCTGGACCTGGGGCTAAAGCTGCGCCAGACTCTGGGTGACCAGTTAATGATCATGCTCAACGAGCGGCCGGACCAGGCCACACTACAAGCGTCCAAGCAGCAGTATTTCACCCTGCTGGCGCAAGGCATCGAACACGAACGCAAGGATGCCAAGAACAACAGCTTTACCCAGGCTAAAACCGATTATCTGAACTTCCTGCAAGCCTTCGAAGAAAGTGAAAATACGTCGCCATCGCTGCGCAACAACGACAAGCTCACCGCAAGCTTCAACGTGTTGCGCAACGGCCTGATCAGCGAACACAAGAAAGCCCTGGAAAACATCAACGATACTGAACAACAGTCAAGGGAACGGGCGCTATTGATTGCTGGCCTACTGGGGCTGGTGGGGCTGGCCGTGCTGATCATCGGCTTCATCACCGCCCACGGCATCGCCCAACGTTTTGGCGGGCCTATCGAGGCGTTAGCCAAGGCCGCCGACAAGATCGGCCAAGGTAATTTCGAGGTAACGCTGCCCATCTCCTCGGCGGCAGAGATGAACCTGCTGACCCGGCGTTTCGGCATCATGGCCGAAGCCTTGCGCCAGCATCAGGCAACCAACATCGATGAGCTGCTCGCCGGTCAGCAACGCCTGCAGGCGGTTCTCGACAGCATCGACGACGGTTTGTTGATGATTGACCGCCAGGGGCACCTGGAGCACCTTAACCCAGTGGCACAGCGCCAGTTGGGTTGGGACGCAGACCGCTTGGGACTGAGCCTTGGCGAAGCTCTCGGGCGTCCTGAGCTGGATGAACAACTGCACTTGGTACTTCGCGGCGGCAACCTGGAACGGGCGCCTGAAGACTTGGAAGTAGAGGTTGAAGGTGAACTGCGTCTGCTGACCTACAGCCTGACGCCCGTCAGCCATACCCAAGGGCATATCCTGGGAGCGGTGATGGTGCTGCATGACGTCACCGAGCAACGGGCCTTCGAGCGGGTGCGCAGCGAATTCGTGTTGCGCGCCTCCCATGAGTTGCGCACACCGGTCACCGGCATGCATATGGCGTTCGGGCTGTTCCAGGAGCGGGCGAAGTTCCCTCCCGAGTCTCGCGAAGCCGACCTGCTGAGCACGGTGAATGAAGAAATGCAGCGTCTGATGCAGTTGATCAACGACTTGCTGAACTTCTCCCGCTACCAGAACGGCCTGCAAAAACTCACCCTGGCGCCCTGCGATATCACCGATCTGCTTGAACATGCCCGCGCCCGGTTTACCGAGCAGGCTAATGTGCAAAACATTGAGTTACTGATCGAAGAGCAATCCCAACTCCCCAGGTTGCACGCCGATCAAGCGCAGTTGGAACGAGTGCTCGACAACCTTCTGGGCAATGCCTTACGGCACACCGCCGAAGGCGGACAAATCCGCTTGCAGGCACGCCGCCATGGCGAGCGGGTGATTGTCAGCGTCGAAGACAATGGCGAAGGCATCGCCTATGGACAGCAGGGGCGAATCTTCGAACCCTTTGTTCAGGTGGGACGCAAGAAAGGCGGCGCCGGCCTTGGCCTGGCGCTGTGCAAGGAGATCGTGCAACTGCACGGCGGCCGCATGGGGGTGTACTCGCGGCCAGGGCAGGGGACGCAGTTTTACATGGCGTTGCCGCTATAAGCTTGAACGGCAGGGTTCAAGCTTATAGCGTGCCGCTTGAAGCGTGCAGCTGACGCCCGTTCAACGCCTGCAAAATCGCCGCGCTTTCGGCGTCCGGTGTCCCGTCAAACAGCGACGCTCGGAAATGCATCTGGAACGCCGCCAGCACGTGCCGCGTGGCCACATCCAGCTCGCCTGTTTGCGGCGTCGCGTAGCCCAGTCGCGCCAACTCCTCCTGAAACCAGGTAATACTCGGCAGCTCGTTGGCATACTGCGCTTGAAAGCCCGCGACTACCTGGGCGTCCGGCCAAACCCCAAGCCCTTCATCGGCCAGGCGTTTCCAGGGGAACAACGGACCAGGATCCAGTTTGCGCAGTGGCGCGATGTCGCTATGGCCAATGATGTAGCGCGGGTCAATCTTGTTCCGCTTGCTGATGTCCTTGAGCAAGATCACCAACGACTGGACCTGCGCCTCGGAATAGGGATACCAGACACGGCCCGTCGGCGTATCGCGATAACCCTGATTGACGATCTCGATTCCGATGGAGCTGGAGTTGAGCCAAGTGCGGCCCAGCCATTCGCTTTCTCCGGCGTGCCAGGCACGCTGACTTTCATCCACCAACTTATAAATGGTGGCAGACGCATCGTCGCCAATCAGGTAATGGCTGCTGACCTGGCCATGAGTCAATAGCGCCAGCGAACGTTCCAAGGAAGTCGACGTATAGTGCACGATGACGAACTGCACACGGTTGTCGTAATTCGCCGAAGGATGGCTGGTATCCAGGCGAGGACCGCTCGCGCAGCCGGCGAGCATCAAAAACAGAAAGGCAGAGCACAGAAATTTCATGGCAGCAAACAGTACACTAAAGACGATAATGCAACAGTGTAACGTACCGCTTGCCGCCAAGAAGCCAAAAGCCAGCTTTTATACAAAATGGAACATTTTTCAGGCCATCTGCACCTGATTGCGCCCTGCGGCCTTGGCCCGGTATAGCGCCTCGTCGGCACGCTTGAGCGCCAAGTCACTGCGTTCTCCAGACTGAAACTGCGCCATGCCGATAGACATCGTGATTGTCACTCGCTCGCCCTTGAAGTGAAACGGACAGGCTTCGATGGCAGCACGCAGGGTTTCACCCAACGCCAACGCCTCGACCACGGTTGAATCAGGCATCAGCAGGACAAACTCCTCACCGCCAAAACGCGCGATAAAGTCAGTTGGCCTCAAGCGCTTGCTCAGCACGCTGGCAATGATTTTCAGCACCTTGTCGCCGGCCAGGTGGCCGTAGCTGTCATTGATGCGTTTGAAGTGATCCAGGTCCAGCATCGCCAGTGACAGACTATTGCCGCACTGATGCCAAGCGTTGACTTCATATTCCAGACGTTCGCTCCAGGCAGCGCGGTTGGGCAATCCGGTAAGCGGATCGATCAAGGCTTTCTGGCGCTGCACCTCAAGGTGCTCACGATAGCCCAAGGCCTCCTGCTCCATGTTGGCGACTCGTTCCGCCAAACCCTGCAATCGCGCGGCGACTTCGTGCTCGCGCTGGTCACGCTGCTGCTGGTGCTGGTCCATAGTGCCCAGCAACCCTTCAAGGTGGCTTTCCAGCACATGCTTGAGGCTGTCCAGGTCAGCAGCTTCCTGGACGCTGCTTTGCAGGCCATCCACCTGCTCGCGAATTTGCGTATCCAGCTCCCGTGCCGCCGTGCGGCTGTCGGCGTGCCCGTCACTGGCGGCCTGCAGGTTGCCCTGAAACGCTTCAAGACGCTCGTTAAGCTGCTTGAGGTAGGTCTCGAACTCGTGCTGACCGCTGTCGGTGATGGCCAGCATCAATACGGCCAAATCATCGAGGATCGGCAACAATTCGTACCAATTCAGTCCATGGGTGAGGCGCTCGCGCATGGCTTCGGCCTGGGGGCGGTAACGTTCAGGCAAGGCCAGGTCTTCCAGCAGGCCCAGCAGGGTATCTTCAATGTGTTTGGCCACTGAGCTGTAGGAAGGCTCAGGGGAGTCCGGCAGGGCGTAAATCACCTCTGGCTGCGGCCCTTCAGGGTCTATCTCGATCGACTCTTCAGCCATTACCGGCGGCAAGGACAGGCTACCGATCACCGTCAGTTCCGGCACGCTGGCCTGGACCTGCAGCGGTGGCGCCATGGCGGCGAGGGTACTCTGCGATGGCAGATCAGTCGCCACATCGACAGGTTGCTGCTGTTCTGAAACTTCGGCGACGTGCACCGGCACATCGATGAGCGGTGCCTGGGGCGCGGCGGCAATGAGTCGGGGAGTTTGCGGCGCATCGCTGGCGACCTTGACCGTGTCTATCATCGGCACACGCGCAGCATCAGGTACCGACTCAACGACCACAGGCGTCGCAACTGCCAGCGGTAGCGGGGCAAAGGCCCGCAACGCCTGTGTCAGTTCAGGCGCCAGGGCCGGCTTGGGCGGGCGGCTTACCTCGGCGGCAGGCTGTGGCTGGGCAGCAGGAGGCCGCGGCAAAGCCACCGTTGCCACCTGCGGCGCCTCTCCTGCGGCCTCTTTCGCGCCAAACAGGCGTTGCAACAGCCCAGGGCGATCGGGTTCGCCATCCACCTCCAGGTTATTCAAGGCTTGGCCTTGAAGGCCACTCAGCTCACTGAGCAGCAGCGGAATCTCCCGAGCCTGGCCAACGCGACTGTCCAACTGCTTGGCGAAGCTCTTCAGCGGGCGGCTCACTTCGCGGGGCAAGGGCAACGCCTGCAATTGAGTCACCAACGCCGTCAATGCCGTACCGATCTGATCAACACGGGTTTCGCGGCGCTGCTCGGAGTCCAGCACCGCTTTTTCCAGGCGCGGCAACAAAGCAGCCAATGCTGCGTCCATGTCGTCGGTGCGAACGACGTCACGCATCTCCTTCATGCACTGGTCAACCGCCCGATCAGTCCCCTCGGCCGCCAACGTGCTGCGCACCAGGCCACGACGCAACAGGTCGAGACGAGCGGCCCAACGGCGTTCGAGCTTTTCTTGTTGCTCGATGTTTAACAGGTACTTTTCTTTCCAGCGCTGGGCGTCGTCGCTCATGCAAGGGGTCCGCGAGGGCCAGGGCTCAACGCGGGCAATGCATCAGCCGTGAGCGAACCCGGCAGACGAATCTCTACCGCGACCGGCAGGTGATCGGAGATGGGTTGCGCCAATACCTGTACGCTTTCGAGTGTCAGGGTAGGGCTCAGCAGGATGTGATCAAGGCAACGTTGCGGGCGCCAACTGGGGAATGTGGCTTCAACTTGCGGAGCCAGCAACCCAAGGTCGCGCAACGGGGAATTCTGTAGCAGGTCACTGGCATGGGTATTCATGTCACCCATCAGCACCTGATGTTTGTAGTCGCCAATCAGCTCACGGATGTAGGCCAATTGCATGGTCCGGGCTCGAGCCCCTAGCGCCAGGTGCATCATCACCACCACCAGCGCCTCCGGCCCTTCGCCGAAACGCACGAGAATCGCACCGCGCCCCTTGGGGCCTGGCAACGGGTGATCCTCGATCGCCCACGGTTTCAAACGGCTGAGCACACCATTACTGTGCTGCCCGAGTTTTCCGAGGTTGCGATTGAGTTGTTGATACCAGTAGGGAAAGGCGCCCAACTGGGCCAGGTGCTCGACCTGATTGACATAGCCGGAGCGCAGGCTGCCGCCGTCGGCCTCCTGCAGGGCTACCAGGTCGAAGTCACCCAATAGATCGCCAATCTTTTGCAGATTGCCGGCACGCCCATTGTGGGGCAGCAAGTGCTGCCAGCCACGGGTCAGGTAATGCCGATATTTCTCGGTACTGATCCCCACCTGGATATTGAAGCTGAGCAGGCGCAGCCGGCTGTCTGCCGGCAGGCCCGTGGATTCCAGATGGTGTTCGTTGACCTGCGGATCATGCAGGCCTACGACGCGTTCGGTACCCCAACGCCGCATGGCGAGCCCCTTACTTGGCTGCGCGCTCTTTGGCGATCAGTTGGTCGGCAATGTTCAGGGTCTGCTCCGGACCACCGGAAGTGCCCAGGTCAAAGCGATATTTGCCGTTGACGATCATAGTTGGAACGCCTTGCACGCCGTACTTTTGCGCAAGCTCCTTGGCTTTGGTGATCTGACCCTTGATGGCAAAGGAGTTAAAGGTCGCAATAAACTTGTCCTTGTCGACACCCTGGGTGGCAACAAAGTTAGCCATATCGTCAACCTTGGTCAGTGGCTTGCGATCTTTCTGGATGGCCTCGAACACTGCGTTGTGGACCTTATGCTCGACACCCATGGCTTCCAGGGTCAGGAACAACTGGCCATGGGCATCCCATGCGCCGCCGAACATGGCTGGAATACGCACGAAGTTCACGTCCGATGGCAGCTTTTCGACCCACGGATTGATGATCGGCTCAAACGAGTAGCAATGCGGGCAGCCATACCAGAACAGCTCCACCACTTCGATCTTACCTGGCACGGAAACCGGCACTGGGTTGCTTAACTCAATATAGGTTTTACCCGCCTCAAGCGGCACATCGGCGGCTTGCGCGGTCATGCCGAAGAGGCTGGCAGTGACGAGAGCGGCGCTGAGGATCAGATTACGCATGCTTTACTCCTGGACAAATAAAGTCGCCTCGCGCGACCTTTATTCAGACAGGTCTACACGGGCATGAGTTCGTTAGTGTAACGGTAGCAGCCACAAAAAAGGGCGGCCTAAGCCACCCTTTTTATGCTCGCATCGATAGATTAATCGAGCGTTAACGTTGCAAGAGATGCATAGCCCCGCAACGTTTAGTCATCCCGGCCTTACTTGTGCAGGCCTTGGATGTAGCTCGATACCGCAGCGATGTCTTCGTCGCTCAGCTTACGGGCGATAGTACGCATGGTTTGAGCATCGCCATCGTTGGCACGGCCGCCGTCTTCCTTGCGGAAATCGGTCAACTGCTTGGCAATGTACGTAGCATGCTGCCCACCCAGATGCGGGAAGCCTGCGGCAGCGTTGCCGGAACCGTCCGGCGAATGGCAGCCGGTGCAGGCTGGCAGGCCTTTTGCCAGATCACCACCACGGAACAAGGCCTCACCGCGTTTTACAATTTTTGGATCGGCCGCACCCACACTGCCTGCCTGACTGGCGTAATAAGCCGCGATATCCGCCAGATCCTGATCACTGAGATTAGTCAGCAAGCCGGTCATTTCCAGGACAGTACGCTTGCCGTCCTTGATGTCGTGCATTTGCTTGGTCAGGTATTTTTCACCCTGGCCTGCGAGCTTCGGAAAATTGGGCGCCGGGCTGTTGCCATCCGGTCCATGGCAAGCACCACATACGGCGGCTTTCGCCTGGCCAGCAGTGGCGTCGCCTGCAGCATGGGCAACACCGGTGATGCCCAAGGTCAACAGCAGACTCACGATCAGTTTGTTCATCAGCTAATCCAACTACGGCTAAGGGTTAAAGAGTTATGGACCGGGTTTACTCGCTCATCCAACGGATGATGGCCTGGTAATCCTCGGTACTGCAGTCCATGCACAAACCACGCGGCGGCATCGCCTTGAAACCCTGGGTCACGTGCTGCACCAGCGTATCCATGCCTTGCGCCAGTCTCGGCGCCCAAGCGGCCTGATCACCCCGTTTGGGGGCGGTCGGCAACTGTCCGGCATGACAGGCCACGCAAGCGCGGTTGTACATGGCTTCCGGATCCTGTGTAGCCTGAGCGCTGTAAAACGGCATCAAGACACCGGCAGCTAGCAGCCATTTCGTCATACGACGACCTTTACAGGGTTTGAGAGCGTTTTGCGTTCTAATGCGCAATATAGGTCTTTCGCTCCCGCGAACTTCATCCTTCGCTTGGACAAAGCACACACAAAATCTGCGGCATTATATACTGGCGCTACTGAAACGGAAACGACACCGCTTGCCGCACCCATTCCCGGCACCGCCCACATCGGAAATCTCATGCAACTCAAGAACCCCATCCTCGGCCTGTGCCAACAGTCCACCTTCATGCTCAGCGCCGCCAAAGTCGACCAATGCCCCGACGACGAGGGCTTTGAAGTCGCCTTCGCGGGCCGTTCCAATGCCGGAAAATCCAGCGCGCTGAACACCTTGACCCATGCCAGCCTGGCCCGCACCTCGAAAACCCCTGGGCGCACACAGCTGCTCAACTTCTTCAAGCTAGACGATGATCGGCGTCTGGTCGACCTGCCGGGCTACGGTTACGCGAAAGTACCTATCCCGCTGAAGCTGCACTGGCAGCGTCACCTGGAAGCCTATCTGGGTGGTCGGGAGAGTTTGAAGGGGCTGATTCTGATGATGGACATCCGTCATCCAATGACCGATTTCGACCTGCTAATGCTCGATTGGGCAGTCGCCAGCGGCATGCCGATGCACATTTTGCTGACCAAGGCCGACAAGCTGACCTATGGCGCAGCAAAAAACACCCTGCTCAAAGTGCAGGCGGACATTCGTAAAGGCTGGGGTGATGCGGTGACGATCCAGCTGTTCTCGGCGCCGAAACGCCTGGGCCTGGAAGACGCCTACACCGTGCTGGCAGGCTGGATGGAGCTGGCGGACAAGGGTTCGGAAGCTGCTGGCGAGTAAAAGCTACAGGCAAAAAAAACCCCGGACTTCGCATGGGGAGGGGAAGTTCGGGGTCCAAGTTCCGGACCGCTAGGGCGGGATCCAGATATCTGCCAACACTTAACACAACATAGGAGCATTGAAGGGCTTCACCACCCATTCAGTAACTCTGAGTGACTTTTCATTGGTTAAGTTCCGGCGCTCCGGGAAACTATTGGAAATAACCGTCGGCTGTTTCCGATCTAAAAAGCTCAAAAGGGCGTGTTTGCGCGACAGCGTGCCGCAGCAAACGCCCTTCGTGGCGACTGATCAATGCGCCTCGTCCCAGTTATTGCCCACCCCGACTTCAACCAACAACGGCACATCCAGCGTCGCTGCGCTGCTCATGTGCAGGCGAATTTCCTCGCGAACCTTGTCCACCAGATCCTCGCGAACCTCCAGCACCAGTTCATCGTGCACTTGCAGGATGACTTTGGCGTCCAAGCCAGACTCAGCCAGCCAGTTATCAACCGCCACCATGGCTTTCTTGATGATGTCAGCGGCCGTGCCCTGCATTGGCGCGTTAATCGCCGTGCGCTCGGCGCCTTTGCGCAAGGCCGCGTTTTTCGCGTTGATTTCCGGCAAGTACAGGCGACGACCGAAAATAGTTTCCACATAACCCTGTTCGGCCGCCTGGGCGCGGGTGCGCTCCATGTACGCCAGCACGCCAGGGTAACGGGCGAAGTAGCGGTCGATATAGGCCTGCGATTGCTTGCGGTCGACGCCGATCTGCTTGGCCAGGCCAAAGGCGCTCATGCCATAGATAAGCCCGAAGTTGATCGCCTTGGCACTACGACGCTGATCAGTGGTAACAGCGTCCAGTTCCACGCCAAACACTTCCGCCGCTGTCGCCTTGTGCACGTCCAGGTCATTGCGGAAGGCGTGCAGCAGCCCTTCGTCCTTGGCCAGGTGAGCCATGATCCGCAGCTCGATTTGCGAGTAGTCCGCCGCCAGTAGCTTGTAGCCCTTGGGCGCGACGAAGGCTTGACGAATTCGTCGGCCTTCGGCAGTGCGGATGGGAATGTTCTGCAAGTTCGGGTCGCTGGAAGACAAGCGTCCGGTAGCCGCCACCGCTTGATGATAAGAGGTGTGAATTCGCCCGGTGCGCGGGTTGATCTGCTCCGGAAGGCGGTCGGTGTAGGTGCTTTTCAGCTTACTCATGGAGCGGTATTGCATCAGCACTTTGGGCAGCAGGAAATCCTGGTCTGCCAACTCGGCGAGCACCGCTTCAGCGGTGGAGGCCTGGCCCTTGGCAGTCTTGCTGAGAACCGGATAGCCGAGCTTCTCGTACAAAATCGCTCCCAGCTGTTTAGGTGAGCCTAGGTTGAACTCCTCACCGGCGATTTCAAAGGCTTCGCGCTCCAGGGCGACCATTTTCTCGCCCAGCTCGACACTTTGAACACCCAGCAACTTGGCATCCACCAGCGCGCCCTGGCGCTCGATACGTGCCAGCACCGGCACCAACGGCATTTCGATGTCCGACAACACGCTTGCCAGACTCGGGATCGCCGCCAGTTGCGCATGCAGGGTCTGATGCAAGCGCAAGGTCACATCGGCATCTTCGGCAGCGTAGGGGCCGGCCTGCTCCAGGGAAATCTGGTCAAAGGTCAACTGTTTGGCACCCTTGCCAGCAATGTCCTGGAAACTGACAGTGCTGTGGCCCAGGTATTTCAGGGCCAGGCTGTCCATATCGTGGCGGGTCGCGGTGGAGTCGAGAACGTAGGACTCCAACATAGTGTCGTAGGCAATGCCCTGCACCGTGATACCGCAACGCTGATCGCCGCCAATGGCGCAGTTAGCCAGAATATTCATGTCGAACTTGGCGTGCTGACCGACCTTGAGCTTGGCCGGGTCTTCCAGAATGGGCTTCAAGGCGCGCAGCACGGTGTCGCGATCCAGCTGATCAGGCACGCCCATATAGGAGTGGGTCAACGGGATGTAGGCCGCTTCATAAGCCTCGACTGCAAAAGACAGGCCTACCAGTTGCGCCTGCTGCGCATCAATACCGGTGGTTTCGGTGTCGAAGGCGAACAACTTGGCGCTGCCGAGCTTCTTCAGCCAGACGTCGAAACGCGCCTGGTCAAGGATGGTTTCGTACTTGATCTCGGTATCGACAACGACTGTGTCAGCTACTGGTGCCATCACGTCCTGACCGGCACGTTTGGCATCGCGCTGAACATCTTCGTACCAGCTCTTGAATTCCAGCAAGGTGTACAACTCAAGCAGCTTCTCGCGATCCGGCTCGATCAGGTGCAAGTCTTCCAGGCCAACATCCAGCGGCACATCGACCTTGATCGTCGCCAACTGGTAGGACAGGAACGCCATCTCCTTATGCTCTTCAAGCTTGGCGGGTAAGGCCTTGGCACCACGAATCGGCAGTGTCGGGACAATATCGAGCTGCTCATAGAGCTCCTTCAAGCCACCGTTGACCCCCACCAGCAAACCGGAAGCCGTCTTGGGGCCAATACCCGGGACGCCTGGAATGTTGTCGGACGAGTCGCCCATCAGCGCCAGGTAGTCGATGATCTGCTCGGGAGCGACACCGAATTTCTCCTTCACGCCCTCAACGTCCATGGCGCTACCAGTCATGGTATTAACCAAGGTAATGTGCCCGTCGACCAACTGCGCCATGTCCTTGTCACCGGTGGAGATCACCACTGGCCGGTCGGCGGCCGCGCTACTGCGAGCCAGGGTGCCGATCACATCGTCCGCTTCTACGCCTTCGACACACAGCAGGGGGAAACCCAGGGCGATCACGCTGGCATGCAGCGGCTCGATCTGCACGCGCATGTCATCGGGCATACTCGGGCGATTGGCCTTGTACTCGGCATACATGTCATCGCGAAATGTCCCGCCCTTGGCGTCGAACACTACCGCGAACGGGCTGTCCGGGTACTGCTTGCGCAGGCTTTTGAGCATGTTCAACACGCCCTTGACCGCACCGGTCGGCAGGCCTTTGGAGGTGGTCAGCGGTGGCAGCGCATGGAAGGCGCGGTACAGGTAAGAAGAACCGTCCACCAGGACGAGGGGGGCTTGGCTCATGAGCAGGATCAACCTTTTCGGCGGGTCAGGCGCTAGAATAGCCAGACCAATGACAACAAAGGGACAAGGTTATCATGCGCGCACTGAATCGCCTGTTGTTGACCGGCTTGATTACAATCGCTCCGATGGCTGCCATCGCGGCCGACACCGCCCCCTCGGGAGACCCGGACGTTACCATCCGCACCGAAGGCGACAAGGAGATTCGGGAGTACCGCCAAAACGGCTTCCTGTATGCGATCAAGGTCACCGTCAAGGGTGCCCCACCCTATTTTCTGGTGCGCGCGGACGGAACCGATGCGAACTTCATCCGCTCGGACCAGCCGGATATGCTGATCCCGTCATGGAAGATCTTCGAATGGAAATGATTTCTTAACTTTAATCGGCGCTGCGCACTGTGGCGCCCGTACTGGCAGTTTTAACCATGTCTGTGTTCACCCCCCTGGCTCGGCCCGAGCTGGAAACCTTTCTCGCCCCTTACGGGCTCGGCCGCCTGCTTGACTTCCAGGGGATTGCCGCTGGTAGCGAAAACACCAACTTCTTCATCAGCCTGGAAAAGGGCGAGTTTGTCCTGACCCTGGTTGAACGCGGCCCCGTCCAGGAAATGCCGTTTTTCATCGAGCTGCTGGACGTGCTCCACAAGGCCGGCCTTCCGGTGCCTTATGCCCTGCGCACCACCGACGGCGTGGCCTTGCGGGAATTGGCCGGCAAACCGGCACTTCTGCAACCACGCCTGGCAGGCAAGCACATCAAGGACGCCAACGCCCAGCACTGCGCGCAAGTGGGTGAACTGCTGGGTCATCTGCACCAAGCAACCCAGGCCAAGGTGCTGGAGCGCAAGACTGATCGCGGGCTGGACTGGATGCTCGACGAAGGTGCACAGCTGATCTCGCACCTCGATGAGGAACAGCGCCGCCTGCTGCAGGACGCACTGGACGAAATCCAGCAGCGCAAGGCGCAGATCCTGGCGCTGCCCCAGGCCAATATCCACGCCGACCTGTTTCGCGACAATGCGATGTTCGAAGGTACGCACCTGACCGGGCTGATCGACTTTTACAACGCCTGCTCGGGGCCGATGCTGTACGACGTGGCAATTGCCCTGAATGACTGGTGCTCGGATGCCGACGGTGTGATTGATGGCCAACGGGCACGGGCGATGCTGGGAGCCTATGCAGGTTTGCGACCGTTTACCGCCAAGGAAGCCGAGTTGTGGCCGACGATGTTGCGAGTGGCTTGCGTACGCTTCTGGCTGTCACGCCTGATCGCCGCCGAGACGTTTGCCGGCCAGGACGTGCTGATTCATGACCCGCGAGAGCTTCAGCAGCACTTGGCGCAACGCCAGCAGGTCAATACACCGCTGCCGTTCGCCCTGTAACAAACCGATTTTGCAGGGGCCTGCCTGGCTCCTACAACAACTCCAGGCACCCCGCTAGATCATTCCCCAACTTCTCCAGCACCTGCTCATAACCCTGAGCGGTAGCCGGCGTGTACCCTCCCAATGCATCCAGCTCTGCCAGCTTCACCGGCAAACCGGCCACCAACGTTTGCGCCAGGCGCGGACGCAATGGCGGCTCGCTGAACACACACGTCTTGCCAACTTCCTGCAAGCGGGTACGCATCGCCGCGACATGCTGTGCGCCGGGCTGCACTTCAGCGGCCACGCTGAACACGCCGGTGTGCTTGAGGCCGTAAGCATCTTCAAAGTAGTCGAACGCTTCATGGAACACGAAGTACGGCTTGCCGGCAACGCCAGACAAGCGCGCCTTCAAACGCACATCCAAGGCATCCAGACGGCCGTCAAAGGCTTGCAGGTTGCTCTGATAACGTTCGGCATTGGCCGGATTGGCAGCGCTGAGGTCCGCCGCCATGCGCGTTGCGATCACCCGGGCATTGATCGGTGATAGCCACAAATGGGCATCAAGGCTGCCAGGGCGATGATCGTGATCATGATCGTCGCCATCTTCGGAGTGGGAGTGGCCATCGTCGGCGAAGTGGCGCAGTTTAAGCCCTGGGAGGTCCTGAATGGCCACGGTCGGCAAGCTGCGACCTTTCAGGACTCGCGGCAGAAAGACTTCCAGGTCGGGACCGATCCAATAAATCAGATCCACCGATTGCACACGCCGTACGTCGGAAGGACGCAGCGCGTAGTTATGAGGCGATGCTCCCGGTGGCAGCAACACCTCTGGGACCGCCACGCCGTCCTGCACAGCGGCCGCAATCAGTTGCAGGGGTTTGATACTGGTAAGCACCCGAACCTCGGCCTGAGCGGTGCCAGTAATGAATAAACTGGTGACGAAAACGACAAAAATGGGAAAAAGTCGGGACACGATAACCACTCAAGGGCGTAGGAACAGGTAACATAATAACGTCTCTCACAAATATCTGTCGCCGCTCATGCCCAAAACACCGCTTGCCAGCCGTCCCCATGACCACTCTCACTGCGTCCACAGCGCGCTGTCAGAGGCCGACGCCCTGTGCGCGCGTCAAGGCCTGCGCCTGACCGCCTTGCGGCGCCGGGTGCTGGAACTGGTCTGGCAAAGCCACAAGCCGCTGGGTGCCTACGACATTCTTGGCGTACTCAGCGAACAGGACGGCCGCCGTGCCGCACCGCCGACGGTCTATCGGGCGCTGGATTTCCTGCTGGAGAACGGCCTTGTGCATCGCATCTCCTCACTGAACGCCTTTGTCGGCTGCAATCACCCGGAACACGCCCACCAGGGCCAGTTCCTGATCTGCCGCGAATGCCACGCTGCCATCGAGCTTGAGCAAAAAATCATCAGCGACGCCATCATCAAAAGCGCCAGTGATGTCGGCTTCAACGTCGAAGGGCAAACCGTCGAAGTGGTCGGCATCTGCTCGGGTTGTCAGGGGGCTTGATGAGCACTGCGCTAATCCGCCTGGAGCAGGTCGGGGTCACGTTCGCCGGGCAAAGCGTGCTGGACAACATCCACTTGAGCGTCGAGCCAGGCCAGATCGTTACGCTGATCGGCCCCAACGGTGCCGGCAAGACCACTCTGGTGCGCGCCGTACTCGGCTTGCTCAAGCCCGACCGTGGCAGCGTCTGGCGCAAACCGAAGCTGCGTGTGGGCTATATGCCGCAAAAGCTGCATGTCGACCCGACCTTGCCGCTATCGGTATTGCGGTTCCTGCGTTTGGTGCCTGGCGTGGACCGCGCCCGTGTCCAATCTGCCCTGAAGGAAGTCGGCGCCGAACAAGTGATCGACAGCCCGGTGCAAAGTATCTCCGGCGGTGAAATGCAACGCGTGCTGCTGGCCCGCGCCCTGTTGCGCGAACCCCAGTTACTGGTACTCGATGAACCTGTGCAGGGCGTCGACGTCGCCGGCCAGGCCGAGCTGTACAGCCTGATCACCCGCCTGCGAGACCGCCATGGCTGCGGCGTGCTGATGGTTTCCCACGATTTGCATCTGGTCATGAGCACTACTGACCAAGTGGTGTGCCTCAATCGTCACGTTTGCTGCTCCGGCCACCCGGAACAAGTCAGCGGCGACCCGGCCTTTGTCGAGCTGTTCGGCAAAAACGCCCAGAGCCTGGCCGTCTACCACCATCGCCACGATCACGCCCATGACCTGAATGGCGCAGTGGTCGACGAAACCCCGGCCCCCCACACCCACGTTCACGGAGATAGCTGCAAGCATGGCTGATTTTCTGCTCTACGCCCTGCTGGCAGGCTTGGCTCTGGCACTGGTGGCGGGCCCGCTGGGCTCGTTTGTGGTCTGGCGACGCATGGCCTATTTTGGCGATACCTTGTCCCACGCCGCTCTGCTGGGCGTGGCCATGGGCTTTTTGCTGGACGTCAGCCCCACCATCGCCGTGACCGTCGGCTGCCTGCTGCTGGCGGTGCTGCTGGTGACTTTGCAACAGCGCCAGCCACTGGCGTCCGACACGCTTTTGGGAATTCTCGCCCCCAGCACCCTAGCGCTGGGGCTGGTGGTACTAAGCTTCATGCATGAAGTACGGATCGACCTGATGGCCTATCTGTTCGGCGACCTGCTGGCGATCAGCCCTACCGACCTGGCCTGGATCCTCGGCGGCAGCGCCGCGGTGCTCATTTTGCTGGTGACCCTGTGGCGCCCATTGCTGGCGATCACTGTCCATGAAGAGCTGGCCACCGTCGAAGGACTGCCCGTCGCAGCGCTACGCATGACCCTGATGTTGCTGATCGCCGTGGTGATTGCTGTCGCGATGAAGATTGTCGGCGTATTGTTGATCACCTCGCTGCTGATCATTCCCGCGGCAGCTGCCCAACGTCATGCCCGCTCTCCGGAGCAAATGGCGGCCGGCGCCAGCGTGCTGGGGATGATTGCCGTGTGTGGTGGTCTGGCGCTGTCCTGGTTCAAGGACACACCGGCCGGGCCATCGATTGTGGTCACGGCAGCCGCGCTGTTTCTGCTGAGTTTTGTCCTGCCCCGTCGAGGGGTGTAGACTTGCTCGCTTTTTGCGCAATTAGAGAGTCGCAGGAATGAAGCCGTTCACCTCCCGTTATCTGCTCCTTGCCGCATTTTCCCTGCTGCTGGGCGCCTGCCAAAACACACCGCCCGTCGCCCCCGAGGTTCCGGATGCGCGGGCTACGGCCATCGCACAGCTGGAACAAAACCTCGCCAGCAGCGAACTGGCTACCGCCGAAGATCAACTTGCCGCGTTGCAGGCCCAATCGCCTAACGATCCGACGCTGGAACCCTATCAGCGTCAATTGGCCGAAGCCTACTTGCAGCGCAGCCAGATCGTCCTGCAAAAAGGTGATGTCAACGCCGCAGCCACGGCCCTGAGCCGCGCCCGGGCGTTGATGCCCAAGGCACCGGCGCTGACCGGTGGCGTCAACAGCGCCATCGCCCACGCCCGTAAAGCGGAACTGGATAAAGCCGAAGCCGCGCTGAAGGCTGCCGAAGCCAAGCCACCGGCCAAGGTCATCGACCCGGCCGCTGAAAGCACTACCGTGGCACTGAACCTCACCGACATTGAGAAATTGCGCCATCAACTGGATGCGATTGCCACCGATGTGGTGAATTACCAGTGCGACGTCAGCATCCAGGCGCCGCGCACCGAGGATTACCCGTGGCTGGCCACCTTGCTGACCAAACGGGTGAAACGGATTGACTCGGGGTATGACCTGAAGATTCACCGGCAAATTCTGAAAAATATCCCAGCTCAGGTTGTGCTGATTCCGCGCAAGCCGGACTGACGCCAATCACTGTAGGAGCGAGCTTGCTCGCTCCTACAGTTTTAATCGCAGTTTAGGCCGGAATAGCCTTGGCCTTAGGCTCCCGATCCCAAACCCGATGTTGGGCAATCGCCGCAAAAAACGCCTTCAACGCCTTGGCATCCCCGCCGACAATCAACCCCGCATCCACCTCCAGCTTCAACACATCCAACAATTGCTTCGCCTCGCCGGCCAACGCAATCGCCTTCAAATGCTTGTACGCCTCCAGCAGGTAATGCAGAGCCACGCCATCGCCGCTCAACGCCTGCACCGACTTCGCTCCGCCCGGCACAAACACGGCATCGAACGCCACAGACGGCGAGCCTTCCATCGACGCATCCACCGGCAGGCTCTTGCCATCGGCGGTGGTCACCGGTGCCGACGTCGGCCCCAGTAGCTTGGCGTGTGCACCTTGCGCCATCAGCGCCTTCTTCAACGCATCAATTGCTGCGCCATCAACTCCGTTGGCCGCCAGAATCGCCACTTTGCGGGTCTTGATATCACCCGAAAGCAAGTTGGCCTGGCTCAACGCCGGCGAACGCTCAGGAGCCGTCTTGCGCTCAGGCAGCGTGCCTTTTTTCGGCACTGGCAAGCCGAGGTTCTGCGCAACACGCTTGGCCAGTTCCAGGTCAATATTGGCCAGGATCTCGTTGACCTGACGGGCACGGATAAACTCGCGCTCCACTTTGCCCAACTCAAAGCTGTAGGCGGCAATGATGTGTTCCTGCTCGGGCTTGCTCATGCTGCGGAAAAACAACCGGGCCTGGGAGAAGTGATCGCTGAACGATTCACTGCGCTCGCGGATCTTGTGGGCATCGACGCGTTCTGGATAGGTTTCAAACCCGCCGTCTTGCGCAGCCGGCGGGGTTTCCTTCGGCCACCCGCCATCAATCGAGTTCGGCTCGTAGGAGGCGCGCCCCTTGTCGATGGTGGTGCGGTGCATGGCATCGCGCTGGCCGTTATGGAACGGCGATACCGGGCGATTGATCGGCAACTCATGAAAGTTCGGCCCGCCCAGTCGGCTGATCTGCGTGTCGGTATAGGAAAACAGCCGGCCTTGCAGCAGCGGATCGTTGGAGAAGTCGATGCCCGGTACGATATGCCCAGGGCAGAACGCCACTTGCTCGACTTCGGCAAAGAAATTGTCCGGGTTGCGGTTAAGCACCATCTTGCCCAGCGGCGTGATCGGCACCAGTTCTTCAGGAATCAGCTTGGTTGGGTCGAGAATATCGAAGTCGAACGTGTGCTCGTCTTCCTCGGCGAGGATCTGCACGCCCAACTCCCATTCCGGGTAGTCGCCGCCCTCGATGGACTCCCACAGGTCGCGACGATGGTAGTCGGCATCTTTACCTGCAAGCTTTTGCGCCTCATCCCACACCAGCGAGCAGGTGCCAACGGTCGGCCGCCAGTGGAATTTGACGAAGCTGGACTTACCTTCAGCGTTGATCAAACGAAAGGTGTGAACGCCAAAACCTTGCATGCTTCGTAGGTTTTTTGGAATCGCCCGGTCAGACATCGCCCAAATCACCATATGGGCCGATTCCGGCTGCAGCGAAACAAAGTCCCAAAAGGTATCGTGGGCCGAACCGCCGGTAGGCATCTCGTTATGCGGCTCAGGCTTTACCGCATGGACGAAGTCGGGAAACTTGATCGCGTCCTGAATAAAAAACACCGGCATATTGTTGCCCACCAGATCGAAGTTGCCTTCTTCGGTAAAGAATTTCACCGCAAAACCGCGCACGTCACGCACGGTATCACCAGAGCCCCGAGGGCCCTGCACAGTGGAAAAGCGGGTGAAGACCGGGGTTTTATGGCCAGGGTCTCGCAGAAAACCAGCCTTGGTCAGCGCCGAATGGTTTTCATAGGTCTGGAAATAACCATGAGCACCGGTGCCACGGGCATGAACAATGCGCTCCGGGATGCGCTCATGGTCAAAGTGCGTGATTTTTTCACGCATGATGAAGTCTTCCAACAGCGAAGGGCCTCGGGAGCCGACCTTCAAGCTGTTCTGGTTGTCGGAGACTTTTACACCTTGATTGGTACGCAGCGCCTGGCCCGTTGCGTCGGAGCGGAATTTTTCCAGGCTGCGCAGCTTCTCATTGGTGTTGCCACGGTCCAGGGTGTCGGTACCCGCCAGTTCGCTCTTGGGCGGGGTCACTGGTTTTTTAGTGCTCATCAGACAAAAACTCCTCGTTTGCGTAGGCCAGAGCGATCCCCGGCTCTTTTTGAGCAAAACCCCAGGCACGGCACCTGGGTATTTCGAGTTGCTTAAGTAGTGACTGACACTGTTTTGGACCGTTCCTTTTTTATGACCTTTGATCGTGTTATTGCCAAATCGCTGGTCGGATGCGAAATAAATGCTAAGAGCCTCTATACGGACAGGCTAAAATGCGCGCCCGGCTAACCGCTGATCCCTTTTTAATGCGCCCCACAAGGTTCGCTACGTGATCGAGTTTCATAACGTCCACAAAACCTACCGGGTCGCCGGTAAGGATATCCCCGCGCTGCACCCCACCAGCCTGCGGGTCGAGAATGGCCAGGTGTTCGGCCTGATTGGTCACTCTGGCGCGGGAAAAAGCACGCTGCTGCGCCTGATCAATCGCCTGGAAGAGCCAAGTGGTGGCCAGATCAAGGTAGATGACGAAGAAGTCACCGCCTTGGATGCCAACGGTTTGCGCCGTTTCCGGCAGCAGGTCGGGATGATCTTCCAGCACTTCAACCTGCTGGCCTCCAAGACTGTCGCCGACAACGTGGCGTTGCCACTGATCCTGGCGGGCGAATTGTCGCGCCGCGAGATCAACCAGCGTGTTGCTCAATTGCTGGAGCGTGTCGGCCTGTCGGACCACGCCAAGAAGTACCCGGCCCAGTTGTCCGGCGGCCAGAAGCAACGCGTCGGCATCGCCCGCGCCCTGGCCACCAAGCCGAAAATCCTGCTGTGCGATGAGGCCACCAGCGCCCTCGACCCGCAGACCACCGCCTCAGTCCTGCAATTGCTGGCCGAGATCAACCGCGAGTTGAAGCTGACCATCGTGCTGATCACCCATGAAATGGACGTGATCCGTCGGGTTTGCGATCAGGTGGCTGTGATGGACGCCGGCGTCATCGTCGAGCAAGGCTCCGTGGCTGACGTATTCCTGCACCCCAAGCACCCGACCACCAAACGCTTCGTGCAAGAGTCCGAACAGGTCAACGAAGGCGAGCAGCGTGATGACTTCGCCCACGTTCCTGGCCGCATCGTGCGCCTGACGTTCCAGGGCGAAGCAACCTACGCGCCGCTGCTCGGTACTGTCGCTCGCGAAACGGGCGTGGACTACAGCATCCTCGCCGGCCGTATCGACCACATCAAAGACACTCCCTATGGGCAACTGACCCTGGCCATCACCGGCGGCGACATGGATGCAGCGTTCACCCGCTTCACCGCGGCCGATGTCCACATGGAGATCCTGCGTTAATGGACGATTTACTGCATTACTTCGACCAGGTTGACTGGACGGACATCTGGGTCGCCACCGGCGACACCATGCTCATGCTCAGTACCTCCCTGCTCTTCACCGTGCTGGTAGGCCTGCCGCTGGGCATTCTGCTGTTCCTGTGCAGCCCACGACAATTGCTGGAGCAGAAAACTACCTACTCGGTACTGGCCTTCGTGGTTAACGCGATACGCTCCCTGCCATTTATCATCCTGTTGATTGTGATGATTCCCACCACCGTCTTCCTTACGGGCACCTCCCTGGGCGTGGCCGGCGCGATTCCACCGCTGGTGGTCGGCGCGTCGACGTTCTTCGCCCGGCTGGTGGAAACCGCCCTGCGCGAAGTGGATCGAGGCATCATTGAGGCGACGCAGGCCATGGGCGCGACTACCCGGCAGATCATCATGAACGCCCTGCTACCCGAGGCGCGTCCCGGCATCATCGCGGCCATCACCGTCACAGCCATCGCGTTGGTGGGTTATACCGCCATGGCGGGCGTGGTGGGTGCCGGCGGCCTGGGCGACCTGGCAATCCGCTATGGTTATCAGCGCTTTCAGGACGACGTAATGGTTGTCACCGTGGTGATGCTGATCGTGCTGGTGCAAATTCTACAAACCATCGGCGACAAGCTGGTGACGCACTTTTCTCGAAAATAACGGCCATTCCCGGCCAAAAGTTGGCCAATGTCCGAATAAGGAGCTTGCTGGATGAAAAAACTACTGGTTGCTTTTGCCGCCGTTGCCGCGTTTTCCGCCCACGCCGCCGAGACCCTGACAGTCGCCGCGACGCCGGTGCCTCACGCCGAAATCCTCGAATTCATCAAGCCAGCACTGGCCAAGGAAGGCGTTGATCTGAAGGTCAAAGTCTTCACCGACTACGTTCAGCCGAACGTGCAAGTGGCCGAAAAACGCCTGGACGCCAACTTCTTTCAGCACCAGCCGTACCTGAATGAGTTCAACAAGGCCAAGGGCACAAACCTGGTGAGCGTTGCCGGTGTGCACCTGGAGCCATTGGGCGTCTACTCCAGCAAATACAAGTCCCTGGCCGAGCTGCCAGACGGCGCCAATGTGGTGATCCCCAACGACGCCACCAACGGCGGCCGTGCGCTGTTGCTGCTGGAGAAAGCCGGCCTGATCAAATTGAAGGACTCGACCAACATCCTGTCGACCATCAAGGACATCACCGAAAATTCGAAAGGCCTGAAATTCCGCGAACTGGAGGCCGCCACCATCCCGCGCGTGCTGACCCAGGTCGACCTGGCACTGATCAACACCAACTACGCCCTGGAAGCCAAGCTGGACCCGTCCAAGGACGCCCTGGTGATCGAAGGTAGCGACTCGCCTTACGTCAACATCCTGGTAGCGCGCCCGGACGACAAGGACTCGGACGCCATGAAGAAGCTGGTCGCAGCCCTGCACAGCCCAGAAGTGAAAGCGTTCATTCTTGAGAAGTACAAAGGCGCAGTATTGCCAGCGTTCTGATCCAAAGCTGAAACAACAAAAACCCCATCCTACTTACGTCGGATGGGGTTTTGTTTATTTACGCTGCAACAAACCTGGCAACTGCGCCACCAGCTTCTGGTTGTTCAGCGGCGCCCGGATAAAGCCACGCTGAGTACCGTCCGGGCCGACTAGCGCCAGGTTGCCACTGTGGTCGACGGTGTAGTTGGGCTTGCTGGTATCAGCAGGAATAAACGGGATGCTCACGGCGTTGGACACTTTCTGCACATCGTCCACATTGGCGCCCGTCAGACCCAGGAACTGCGGGTCGAAGTAACCCAGGTACTGCTTGAGCTGCGCCGGAGTGTCGCGATGGGGATCGATGCTGACCAAGACAATCTGCAGCTTATCCACCACATCCTTGGGCAGCTCACTCTTGATCTGCCGCAACTGGGCGAGGGTGGTGGGGCAGATGTCCGGGCAGAAGGTGTAGCCGAAGAACAGCAGGCTCCACTTGTCCTTCAACTCGTTGATCACCACCGGCTGGCCGTCTTGGTTGGTCATGGTCACGGGCGGCAATTGACGACTTTGCGGCAACAGGATAATCCCTGCGTCGATCAACGCCGTCGGATCGCCCTGGCCCTTGCCAGACAGTACTTTGTTAACGGTCAGGCCCATGATCAACGCCACCAGGGCCACCAGAATAAAGACAGTTTTTTGAGTTCGAGTCATAGGTTCAACAATAAGTAGTGGTCTACGAGCAGGGCGATAAACAGTAAAAACAGGTACCAGATAGAGTACTTGAAGGTGTTGATCGCCGCGTGCGGCCGACTACCACGGTACAGCACCCAGGCCCACTGCAGAAAGCGACCGCCCAGAACCAGTGCACATCCCAGGTACAGCAACCCACTCATGTGGATGACATAGGGCATCAGGCTGACCGCCAACAGCGCGAAGGTGTACAGCAGGATATGCACCTTGGTGTAGTGCTCGCCGTGAGTCACCGGCAGCATCGGGATATCGGCCTTGGCGTATTCCTCCTTGCGATGAATCGCCAGGGCCCAGAAGTGCGGCGGAGTCCAGGCGAAGATGATCAGCACCAGCAGCAACGGTTCGGCGCTGACGTGGCCGGTGACCGCCACCCAACCCAACAGCGGCGGCGCGGCGCCAGCGAGGCCGCCGATGACGATATTCTGCGGCGTCGCCCGCTTGAGAAAGCCGGTGTAGATCACCGCATAACCCAGCAGCGAGGCCAACGTCAGCCAGGCCGCCAGCGGATTGGTAAATGCCAGCAGCAGCGCAAGCCCACCCACCGCCAGTGCCATGGCGAAGGTCAGGGCAGCGGCCGGTGATACCCGACCTTCGGCCAGCGGACGCTTGTGAGTACGCGCCATCACCGCATCAATGCGCCGGTCCACCACATGATTGACCGCGGCCGCACCGCCGGCACACAGGGCGATCCCCAGATTGCCAAAGATCAGTACCGTCCACGGCACGCCGGCGCGAGTGGCGAGGAACATGCCCACCAGCGAGGTGATGAGCATTAGCACCACCACCTTGGGCTTGGTCAGCTCCAGGTAATCACGCCAGATCGCCTGACTGTGGCGCTCGCCGATCAAGGTCGCCATGGCATCTCTCCTTTAATAGTTATGAGGCCCGAAACCTGTCGACGCGGGCTGAAGCGCCAGCCCCACGGCAGTTGATGCCTGACCCGGACCAGACTGGTTCGTGCGTGATAATTGACCAATACCAGCGTCAGCAATAAAGCTGCGCCGCCGGCGTTATGAGCGACTGCCACCGGCAGCGGCAAGTGGAAATAGACGTTGCTCAGGCCAAGGCTGATCTGTGCCGTCAACGCCACCAGCAGCAGACCAGCCAAGCGCGTCATGCCGACCGCCCTGAGCTGCCAGGCCAGACCCAGCAACACGACCGCGACTATCACGGCGCCAATCCGGTGAGTCAGGTGAATCGCGGTGCGCGCATCACTGTCCAGTTGCCCTCCCAGGTAATTGGGGCCGATGTGCTGGGTCAGGTGAAAGCCATTGGCGAAATCAGCGGCCGGCCACCACTCCCCATGACAGGTGGGCAGGTCGATACAAGCCACCGCCGCATAGTTGGAGCTGACCCAACCGCCCAGGGCAATCTGACCGATCACCAGAACCAACCCGGCGGTGGCCCAATATTGCAGGCGCCTGGGCACAATCAGCGCCGGCAACACACCAGACAATCGCAAGGTCAGCAAAAACAGCAGGCTTAAGGTCGCAAATCCACCCAACAGGTGCCCGGTGACCACTTGCGGCCAAAGCTTGAGGGTCACCGTCCACATGCCAAACGCCGCCTGGGCGATCACCACCGCCAGCAGAAACAACGGCAACTTCAATGGCTGCCCCGGATGACGCCGATGGGTCCAGGCGCGCGCGGCCAGCAGGGCGATCAACAACCCCAGCGTGCCGGCAAAGTAGCGGTGGAGCATCTCGTTCCAGCCCTTGTCGGCCTCCACTGGAGCGTCCGGAAAATGCAGCTCGGCATGAGCCAGTTGGGCTTCGCTGTTCGGCACGCTGATAAAGCCGTAGCAGCCCGGCCAATCCGGGCAACCAAGGCCGGCATGGGTCAGCCGGGTATAGGCACCCAGCAGCACCACAATCAGTGCGAGCAAGGTGGCAAACAACGCGAGGCGAAATCCAGGTTTGGCCATGACGATGCCCTTATCCGATATTCGACAGTTTCAACAACAGGCGCAGGTCGTTCAGTAAATCCTTGCCCTTGACCCGAGCGTCATAGCGCAACACCAGGTTGCCGTGGGGATCAACTACCCACAGTTGGGCATCACCGCTGCCCTGGGCCGCAGCGTCCTTGTTGAAGGTCGGCAGGTCCAGCGGGTAGCGCTGCAATTGTGGGTACTCAACCTTGAGCTTTGCCTCGTACTCGGTACTCACCGGTTGCGCGACGGCCAAGGCATGACTGGCGCGGGAGGCATCGCGACCCAGGCCGATTTGCAGTTGGCGCGCCAGGTACACCAGTTGCTGGCAATCGTTAGCGCAAGCCGCAGGCGCGGTGACCAGCAACTGCCAGCGCTCCTCGCTTGCCTGCACACCGATGTCGGCGCGGGTCTGGCCATTGCCGATCAGTTCACCGTGATAGCTGCGGTTTTCCGGTACCCAGAACTGCAGTTTGTACATGAAGGTGGCCAGCACCATCGGGCCGATCACCATCAGCACGATCAGGATCAGTTGCCAACGCCCCTTGCTACGACCGGGCAACTGCGACGCGTCAGATATGTTGAGTGGATTCATGGCCGCTCCCATGGTGCTTCTCCCTTGCGTTGTGCCATCCGAGGTAGAGGTAAAGACCGAACAGCGCCACCGCCATGGCGAACCACTGCACGGCATATCCCAGGTGTTTTTCCGGCCCCATGGCGACAACAGGCCAGTTGGTTTCGTAGGTCGCAGGACCCTCTTCAGCCCGCAATTCATAGGTAAACCCGCTACGCCCCAACTCCGCCCATAGCGTGTCGGGATGCAGCGCTGTCAGCAGTCGCGGCCATTGCGCACCCGCCGGGTCCGCGTGCAGCTGGAAGGTCGCGCCAGGAGCAACATAGACCCAGGCATCGACATTCAACGGTTGTTCGGGCGTGGTGAAGGCTGGCGGCGTGCGTCGATCCGGCCAAGGCAGCCAGCCGCGATTGAGCAGCAGCCAAAGACCGCTCGCCTGGTCATGAAAGGGTTGCAGCAACTCGACGCCGACCTTGCCGTCGCGCATGCGGTTATCCAGCAGCACGCTGTGGGCGGCGTCGAACTGTCCGCGCAGATGTACACGGCGAAAGGCCGGATCAGCACTGGCGCTCAATTGATCACTGCTCATCGGCTCGCCAGCACGGCGCTCGGCGTAGCTTTCCAGCAGCACCTGTTTTTCCTGCCCACGGGACAATTGCCAGAAGCCGAGCCACACCATCAGAGGCAGCAGCACAAACACCACCAGCGTCGGCGCAATCCCGGGGCGAAAACGTTTCATGGCGTTGCCGCAAAGGTCGACACTGCGCTGGCTATACTGAATCTCATTGCCCGCCCCTCCAAATAAAGAGTCCAGGAGCCAGACCATGCTCAAAGCAGCTATTGCCCTGATGCTGATCGCTACCGTTGTGAGCCTGTTCAGTGGCTTATTCTTTTTGGTCAAGGACGAGGGCAACTCCAACCGCCTCGTCACTGCCTTGACCGTACGTATCGTGCTGGCCGTGATCACCGTGGTACTGATCACCTGGGGCTTCTACAGCGGCCAGTTGGTGTCCCACGCGCCGTGGTAAGGCGCCTCAGAGCACATAAACGAAGAAAAACAACCCGATCCACACCACGTCGACAAAGTGCCAATACCAGCTGGCCGCCTCGAAGCCGAACTGGTGCTCTGCATTGAAATGCCCCCGCAGAACGCGCATCAGCATCACAAACAGAATGATGGTGCCGATGGTCACGTGGGCGCCGTGAAAACCCGTCAGCATGAAGAAGGTCGCACCGTACACGCCGGAACCCAACGTCAGGCCCAACTCCTTGTAGGCGTGGATGTATTCCTCGGCCTGAAACCCGAGGAATGCCATCCCCAGCAGAACGGTGATCGCCAACCAGATTTTCAACGCGCCACGATGACCCTTGCGCAGGGCATGGTGGGCGATGGTGATGGTCACGCTGGAGCTGACCAGCAGGATGGTATTGACCAGCGGTAGGCCCCACGGGCTGATGGTGCCTTCGGGTGCCGGGAAGAGTTTCGGGTCGGGGTTATTGAGCAGCGGCCAGGCGAACTCGAAGTTCGGCCAGAGCATGTGCGCCACACCCTTGGAGCCCTCACCGCCCAGCCACGGTCCAGACATGTGGCGCACGTAAAACAGCGCACCGAAGAAGGCGATAAAGAACATCACCTCGGAAAAAATGAACCAGGTCATGCCCCAGCGAAAGGAACGGTCCATCTGCGCGCTGTACAACCCGGCACGGCTTTCCTTAATCACCGCACCAAACCAGCCAAACATCATGTAGGCCAGTAACAGGCCACCGACGAAAAAGATCAGCGGGCCATGGGACTCCGGACGTGCCGCCTTGAGGTCGTTGAACCACACGCCCAGGCCGTACACTGTGACCAGCATGCCAATCGTGGCAATTATTGGCCATTTGCTTTGCGCTGGTACGTAGTACGTATCATGAGTTGGCATGTATTCGTTCTCCTAATCGAGCCCGCAGGCACGCCTAGCCGCCGGTATGGACAGCCACGGGCGGTTGGCGCGCGGTGATATCGAACAGCGTGTACGCCAGGGTCAAATGCTTCACATCCTTGGGCATGTCGCGATCGACAATGAAGCGCACCGGCATCTCGATGCGCTCGCCTGGCTGCAGCACTTGCTGGGTGAAGCAAAAACACTCGGTCTTGTGGAAGTACATCGCCGCTTCGGCCGGGGAAATGCTCGGGATCGCCTGCGCAGTCATCGGCTTATCGCTGGGGTTAAAGGCGACAAAAATCATCTCGTTGACCGCACCGGGGTTGACCACGATTTCGTCGGCCCTGGAGTGAAACTCCCAGACCATGTCGATGGCATTGGTGGAGAGAAACTGCACCCGCACCTGGCGCGACGGGTCGACAACCTGCGAGCCCTCGTACTGCCCGGCGGTCTTGCCGTTGATGCCGAACGCCTTGCACATCACGTCGTAGATCGGCACTAGGGCAAAGCCAAAAGCGAACATCGCCAGCACCAGGATCAGCAGACGCGTGACCAGCCGATTGAGGGGTATGGAGTCAGACATGACCACCTCCTGCACCCATCACGGTGTTCACTTGACCTCCGGCGGCGTGGTGAAGGTGTGGTACGGCGCGGGTGAAGGGATGCTCCACTCCAGGCCTTCGGCACCGTCCCACGGCTTGGCCGGCGCAGGCGGGCCGCCACGAATGCACTTGATGACGATGAACAGGAAGAAGATCTGCGTCGCGCCAAAGGTGAAGGCACCGATGGAGGAGACCATGTTGAAATCGGCGAACTGCAGGTTGTAGTCCGGCACCCGGCGCGGCATGCCAGCCAGCCCCACGAAGTGCATCGGAAAGAACGCCATGTTCATCCCCACAAACGACAGCCAGAAGTGCAGCTTGCCCAGGGTTTCGTCGTACATGTGGCCGGTCCATTTCGGCAGCCAGTAGTAGGCCGAGGCGAAGATCCCGAAGATAGCCCCTGGCACCAATACGTAATGGAAGTGCGCCACCACGAAGTAAGTGTCGTGGTACTGGAAGTCCGCCGGGGCAATGGCCAGCATCAGCCCGGAGAAGCCGCCGATGGTGAACAGAATCACGAAAGCTACGGCAAACAACATCGGCGTCTCGAAAGTCAGCGAGCCTTGCCACATGGTGCTGACCCAGTTGAACACCTTGACCCCTGTGGGCACCGCAATCAGCAGTGTCGCGTACATGAAGAACAACTCGCCCACCAGCGGAATGCCCACCACGAACATGTGGTGCGCCCAAACGATAAACGACAGGAAGGCGATACTGGCCGTGGCGTAGACCATCGAGGTGTAGCCGAACAGCGGCTTGCGCGAAAAGGTTGGGATGATCGAGCTGACGGCGCCGAAGGCCGGCAGAATCATGATGTACACCTCGGGATGGCCGAAGAACCAGAACACATGCTGGAACAAAACCGGGTCACCGCCACCAGCAGCGCTGAAGAAGCTGGTGCCGAAGTGGATGTCCATCAGCATCATGGTCACGCAACCCGCCAATACCGGCATCACCGCGATCAGCAGGAAGGCTGTGATCAGCCAGGTCCAGACGAACAGCGGCATTTTCATCAGGGTCATGCCGGGGGCGCGCAGGTTGAGGATAGTGGCGACCACGTTGATCGCGCCCATGATCGAACTGATGCCCATCAGGTGGATGGCAAAGATGAAGAAGGTCACGCTTTCGGGCGCGTAGGTGGTAGAGAGTGGGGCGTAGAAGGTCCAGCCGAAGTTCGGCCCACCGCCCGGAGAGAACAGCGTGGACACCAGCAGCAGGAACGCCGCAGGTAACAGCCAGAAACTGAAGTTATTCATACGCGGCAGGGCCATGTCTGGCGCGCCGATCATCAGCGGGATCATCCAGTTGGCCAAGCCCACGAACGCCGGCATCACCGCACCGAAGACCATGATCAGGCCGTGCATGGTGGTCATCTGGTTGAAAAACGCCGGCTCGACGATCTGCAAGCCCGGCTGGAATAGCTCAGCACGGATCACCATGGCGAACGAGCCGCCCAGCAGGAACATGGCGAAGCTGAACCACAGGTACATGGTCCCGATGTCTTTATGGTTGGTGGTTAGCACCCAACGCATCAAGCCTTTGGCGGGCCCATGAGCGTGGTCACCGGCATGGCCGTGGTCATCGATCACAGTGCTCATGGCCTTTCTCCTGCAAACGAGTGGGCGGGACGGTCAGCAGACCGGTTCAGGAAAGATGCAATGAAGGAAGTCATTTGCTTTCCGCCTGTTTGATGGCCAGCACGTCTTTGGGGGTAACCATGTCGCCTTTGTTGTTGCCCCAGGCGTTGCGTTCGTAGGTCACGACGGCGGCGATATCGACTTCCGAAAGCTGCTTGCCGAAGGCTGCCATCGCAGTACCTGGCTTGCCGTGATAGACGATGCTCAGGTGACCTTCCTTCGGTCCTGTGGCGATTTTCGAGCCCTTGAGGGCCGGGAACATTGGTGGCAAGCCCTGGCCTTCGGCCTGGTGACACGCCACGCAGGTGGTGTGGTAGACCTTGTCGCCACGGGCCACGAGCTCTTCGAGGGTCCACTCCTTGGAGGTCAGTTCCTTGAGCTTGGCAGCCTCTTCCTTGCGCTCGCCGAGCCAGGTGTCGTAGTCGGCCTTGGACTTGACCTCGACCACGATCGGCATGAAACCATGGTCCTTGCCACACAACTCGGCGCACTGGCCACGATAAATGCCGGGCTTCTCGACCCGGGTCCAGGTCTCGTTGACGAAACCAGGGATGGCGTCGCGCTTGACCGCGAAGGCAGGCACCCACCAGGAATGGATTACATCGGCGGCAGTCACCAGAAAGCGCACTTTGGCGCCCACGGGAATCACCAGCGGCTGGTCAACTTCCAGCAGGTAATGCTCGCCCTTGACTGCCTGGTTATGGATTTGCTCGGCGGGAGTGGCCAGGTTGCTGAAAAATTCGACGTCCTGACCCAGGTATTTGTAATGCCACTTCCACTGGTAGCCGGTGACCTGGATATCGATATCCGATTCACTGCTGTCGTAGATGTTGATCAGGGTCTTGGTCGCCGGAATGGCCATGGCCACGAGAATCAGCAAGGGCACCACGGTCCAGAGAATCTCCACCGTCGTACTCTCGTGGAACTTGGCCGCCACCTGCCCGGTTGAGCGACGATGGACGATCATCGACCAGAACATCGCGCCAAACACCACAATGCCGATCACCACACATATCCAGAAAATGGTCATGTGCAGATCGAACACCGCGTTACTTACCTCTGTGGCCCCTGGTGTCATATTCACTGTCCAGGCGGCTTGAGCCTGGCTGAATACTGACCACAAGAGTAGGCCCATCCAAACGTGTGGATGTCGCGTCATGCGGGTTCCCCTTATCGTTCTTGTTATCCCGCCGGTTTGCACCTGCGGCCAAGGGAGCGGCTTCCATATTGCAAACACACCGCCAAGCCTTGCCTGCTCATGCAGTCGGGCGTCATCAGCTAATTGCGTACAAAATCGAGTATAGACAGCGACCGCCACCTCGCAATGCGATCGGGCAAATGAACGGAAATGGACGAACGGGGCCGGCAAAATAGCTGACGGTGTGGGTTATCCGACGAACGATGGCAATTCGATATAACGCCGGCGCATAACCATGAAATAATTATGACAAATGCGTCTGAGGGGCTCGTATAAACGAGCTACCTTGTGTTTTCCCTTTTCCTACGCCTATTGTCCTGGAGCTTTCATGAACACCGCCGCATTGCGCGAGCAGATTTCCCGTGCCCATCAACATGAATCCAGCACTGGCCAGTTGACCCGTCAATTGGAAGTTCAGTTACCGCACCTGCACCCGGCGATTTCTCTGCCTGACGTCGACGCCAAGGGCGTGATGACCCGCTTTGTTGCCGCCTACATCGATCAGGTACCGGATTTGCTGGATGCCGCCAACGATGTGGCCCGTGAAGCCGGTATCGAAAGCCAGATCAAACCGGTGCTGAAAATCGCCGAACATTTCTTTCTCCAGCCGCCAGCGATCCTGGCCGGCCATGAAGGCCTGGATAGTTTGCTGGACGAGGCCTACCTGGCCCATCGCCTGGTGGAAGAGGTCAATGACCTGTACATCAAGCATTTCGGCCAGCCGTTGATTCCGTTGGATACCACGGTGGCCAATGTGATTGCTCATCAATTGATCGGTGAGACCTTCGCCAATCAACTGGACGAGGCAGTGCACCACGCGGTGGATGAGATGCTCAATGAAGAGAGCTTTGCCCTGGAGTCTGTCGAAGCCTACCGCGACAAGCTCAAGAGCCCGGACACTGAGGCAGCCTGGAAGCGCTGGCCGTGCCTGTCGCGGCAGTTGGGTGTTGGGTTAGATCTGGATCAGCCGGCCTGAATCCCTGGATAACGCCAGCGTCTGTGGCGAGGGGGCTTGTCCCCCTCGCCACTTTTAGACTGCGGCAGAACCGATTCCGGTAGTCGTCCGCACCCGGCCTTCCAGCCGCCGCTTCAACCCTCGCGCCTCGATCACCAGCGTCGAACCCTTGGCCGCATTGGCCCGCCCCCATTCTTCCAGCAACTCAAGGCAGGAGTGGTCCACGTAACTCAAGTTATTGAGCGGTACATGCACGGTGGTTCCCGCCGGCACCGTCGACAACACACGGGTCAACGCTGGCACCTTGAGAAAGGTTGCCGCACCGGTCAGTCGCAACTCCATTTCGCCGTCCTTGGGCAGATCGATCAGGCTGATTTTCAGCCGTGAAGCCTTCCACGCCAGTTTGGCCAGGGTCAGCCCGAAGCCCACCAGTACGCCGGTCAACAAGTCGGTGAAAACGATCACCAGCGCAGTGGCCGCATAAGTGAACATCGGCATCCGACCGTAACGGGCCAGGCCACGGAAAGCCTTGATGTCCACCAACTTGATACCGGTGTACACCAACACACCCGCCAGGCTCGCCACCGGAATGCTTTGCAGCACACTGGACAGCAGCAAGACGAACGCCAGCAGCCACAGGCCATGGAACATCGCCGACAAGCGCGTAGTGGCACCGGCCTGGACGTTGGCCGAGCTGCGCACAATCACGCCGGTCATCGGCAACGCACCGACCAAGCCACAGAGCATGTTGCCCACACCTTGGGCCGACAGTTCCTTGTCGAAGTCGGAACGCTGGCCATTGTGCATACGGTCGACAGCGGCAGCCGACAGAAGGGTTTCGGCACTGGCGATAAAGGCCACCGCGAAGGCTGCGATCAACAGATTGGGATCGGCCAGGTTCAGCAGGTCGCTGGGGCGCAGCCAGTCAATGGCGTCCGCCAAGTTTTCCGGCACTTCCACCCGCTTTACCTGTAATGCCAGCACCAGGCTGGTCACCGTCGCCAATCCCACACCGAGCAAGGCGCCTGGCACGAAGCGCAGCTTTTGCGGACGAAACTTGTCCCATAGCCACATCACCAGGATCGTCGATAATCCGAGCAGACCGGCCTGCCAGCCCAACCCGCCGCCCAGCGTCGGGATAGCCTGGATCAACGCTGCCGGGAAGCCGGCGAGATTATCCAGCCCAGAGGGTTTCGGTACGCCGTCGAGCATCACATGGACCTGCGACAGCACAATCAACACCCCGATCCCCGCCAGCATCCCGTACACCACCGCTGGCGCGGTAACACGGAACCAGCAACCCAGGCGCAAACGCCCGGCCACCAGTTGCAGAAAGCCCGCCAACAGCAGGATCGGCCCGAGCATGACCATGCCATGCTGGCGCACTACTTCGAATACCAGCACCGCCAGGCCCGCCGCCGGGCCGCTGACTTGCAGTGGCGAGCCAGCCATCCAACCTACCACCAGACCACCGATAATACCGGTGATCAGACCTTTGGCCGGTGGCATCCCCGACGCAATAGCAATCCCCATGCACAAGGGCAGGGCGACCAGAAACACAACCACGGAGGCCAACAGCTCCCGTGGCAGTACAGCTTTTAATTGAGCAGCACGCATGATGACTCTCCCGAGGCATTCGCCGGGCATGGAAAGGCCTGGCTGCTTCAACGGCAGCCATCGCGTTACCCGACATTGGGAATGTTTTAGAAGCGCGCTTTAGGCGTCGCCGAAGGGATCGGTTGGGTACCGTTCAACGGCAGGAACGCCCCTTTTTCCGCATCGTAGGCTTTGATTTCGCTGGTTTCGATGTTGTAGACCCAGCCATGGATAAACAACTGACCATTGGCCATGCGTGAGGCCACGGACGGGTGAGTGCGCAAATGCTGCAACTGGGCAATCACGTTTTCTTCAGTCAGCACATGCATGCTTTCGACTTCGCTGGTGCAATGACAGTTGTCCTGGACCATGGTCTTGGCAACCTCGGCATGACGCAGCCAGGCTGCGACCGTGGGCATCTTTTCCAGGCTCAGCGGGTTGAGCACCGCACGCATGGCGCCGCAATCGGAATGGCCACAAATGATAATGTGCTGCACGCCCAAAGCCAGTACCGCGTATTCGATGGCGGTGGAAACACCGCCGTTCATCTGCCCATAAGGCGGCACGACGTTGCCGACGTTACGGGTCACAAACAAATCGCCAGGGGCGCTTTGGGTGATCAGTTCCGGAACGATGCGCGAATCGGCGCAGGCAATAAACATCGCCCTAGGGCTCTGGGCCGTGGCGAGCTTCTTGAAGAGTTCTTCCTGCTGCGGAAAGATCTCGTGATGAAAATGCAAAAAACCTTCAACAATATGTTGCAGCGCTGCATCGGCGGATTCCGCCTCGTGAGGGGCTGAAGCCGACGCAGCCAACGGCTGTTTATCCTTGTCACTCATGATTCATCCTCTTGGTTGGAGCAGGGGAGCTTTCCAGTTCTGTTCGGCGCGCAACCAGTGCAATAGTTGGAAAACTGCAAAACCAGAGGCGCCGACTCGTTAGTCACTCGATGAACACGTTAACTACCGAAACTTAACTCAAACTGAATCAACCGCTCTATCTCGCGGTTCTCCGTGATGTCAAAGCGCGACTACTCAACCGTAAATAGTCCGCGTACCTGCATGAGTCTACAACAATGTCATTTGCCTGCCGGGCGGACAAAACGCTGTGCAGTCCAGATTAAACCCTTCCCGACGATTGAGTCCAAGTCGTTTGATCGCCTTGGCAAACCGCTGCGCCAACAGATCCGCAAACGGCCCTTCACCGCGCATGCGCACACCGAAGCGACTGTCGTAGACCTCACCACCCCGTACCTGACGCACCAGACTCATCACATGGGCTGCCCGCTGCGGATAATGGGCCGCCAGCCATTCCTCAAACAACGGCGCCACCTCCAGGGGCAGGCGCAACATCATGTAGGCCGCGCTCTGTGCGCCAGCCGCATGGGCTTCGGCCAGCAGGCTTTCCAGCTCGCTGTCGTTGATCATCGGGATCATCGGCGAACACAGTACCCCCACCGGAATCCCTGCCTCACGCATCACCCGAATGGCCCGCAACCGCGCCTTGGGCGCCGCCGTGCGCGGCTCCAGGATGCGCTTGAGTTCGTCGTCCAGACTGGTGAGGCTGATCATCACTGCCACCAACCGTTGTTGCGCCAGCTCGGTGAGCAGGTCGAGGTCCCGCAGAATCAGCGAGCCCTTGGTGATGATCGTCACCGGATGACGATAGCGCAGCAGCACTTGCAGCGTTTGCCGGGTGATCTTGTACTCGCGTTCGATAGGCTGGTACGGGTCGGTATTGGCCCCCAGGTTGATCGGCGCGCAGGTATAGCCCGGTTTCGACAGTTGCTGCTCCAGCACGTCGGCGGCGTTGGTCTTGGCAATCAATTTGGTTTCAAAGTCCAGCCCAGGGGACATGTCCCAATAGGCGTGGCTGGGCCGCGCATAGCAGTAGATACAACCATGCTCGCAGCCTCGGTAGGGGTTGATGGAGCGGTCGAACGGCAAGTCCGGGGAGTTGTTACGGGTGATGATGGTTTTCGCCATCTCGATACGGACTTCGGTGCCTTGGGTCGGTGGCACTTCCTGGTACCAGCCGTCATCCTCGGCCACGCTGACGGTGGGCGCGAAACGATTGTGCAGGTTGGTGGCGGTGCCCCGCCCGCGTGGCGGCAGAGGAGTGAACATGAAAGCGCCTATATACTGTTTTTTTATACAGTACAGAGGCGCAAGGTATCTGACCAGTGCCGTTGAGCGGCAAGCCCCAATCAGTGTTTTTGCGTCACCTGGCCAAGGTCGTCACCCGAGGTGCTCTGCATGTCGCTCTTGCGCAGGTCCGCCACTTCGCCGGCCTTCACCGGTGCACCTTTATTCCCCCAGCTACCGCGAATGAAACTAACCACATCCGCCACTTCCTCATCCGACAAGCGCCAGGCAAAAGCCGGCATGGTGAAGGTCGACGGCGCCGCATGAGTGGCCGGCAAGGTGCCGCCATTCAATACGATGTTGATCAACGAGGTGGCATCCGCCGTCTGCACGACCGGGTTGCCCGCCAGCGCCGGGAATACCCGCGTATAGCCATGACCGTCGGTACGGTGGCACGCCGCGCAGTTGTCGATGTAGACCGACGCTCCGCGCTGGCTGTCGTCACCTTTCAACAAAGCCTCGGCGACCTGTTTGTCGTACTGATGAGGTTGATCTTTTGGATCAACAGCCGGCAGGCTCTTGAGGTAACGGGCGATCGCGGTCAGGTCGTCTTCTGACATGTATTGCATGCTATGGACGACAACATCGCTCATGCCGCCAAATACTGCACTGCGGTCACTGCGACCGGTCTTGAGAAACTGCACCAGTTGATCCTCGCTCCAACTGCCCAGACCGTCCTTGTGATCGCCCCGCAGGCTCTTGGCAATCCAGCCTTCCAGCGGTGCACTGCCGGACAAAAACTCAGCCCCTTCAGAAGCACTCAGGGCTTTTTCCTGCATGGTCAGGGCGCGTGGCGTATGGCACGCGCCGCAATGGCCGAGGCCTTCCACCAGATAGGCGCCTCGGCTGATCACTGGATCTGCCCCGGCCTGCGCCTGGTAATCCGAAGCATCGGGCGCAAACATCCAGCGCCAGGCTGCCAGCGGCCAACGCATGCTGAGCGGCCAAGGAATGTCGCTGTCCTTGTTCACTTGGGCGACCGGTTCAACACCCGTCATGAAGTAGGCATACAACGCCTGCATGTCGGTTTCGCTGACCCGTGAATAAGATGGGTAAGGCATCGCCGGGTAAAGAGTACTACCGCTTTTGGCGATGCCATGGCGCACGGCCTTGTCGAAGTCTTCAAAGCTGTAGTCGCCCAGGCCAGCCTTGTCCGGGGTGATGTTGGTGGAATAGATGATGCCAATGGGGGTTTCCATCGGCAGGCCACCGGCGAAGGGTTTTCCACCCTGGGCGGTATGGCAGGCCACGCAGTCACCGGCGCGGGCCAGGTATTCGCCCTGTTTGATCAAATCATCCTGGGCGGCGCTTACCGAGCAACTGCTGAACAAGGCCAGGGAGGCGATAACGAATGCTTTCATGGTCATCGCTCCTTATGCCTGAACCAGCGGGCCGGGGTTTTTCAAGTACTGCTCGCGAATCGCCCGTGCCGACCAGTAGGTCAGCGCCGCTACCAGGCCCGTAGGGTTGTAACCCAAGCCTTGTGGGAACGCAGACGCGCCAGGGACGAACACGTTGTGCACATCCCAACACTGCAGGTAACGGTTCAAGGCACTGGTTTTCGGGTCGGTGCCCATGATTGCGCCACCGTTGAGGTGGGTGGTCTGGTAGGACGCAGTGTTGAAGTGATCACCCACCTTTTTACCCAGCAACGCGATGGCCTTGGGGTTCATCGCCTCGGCGATCTTGCCCATTTTCTCGACCATGAAGCGGTTCATCTTGATGTCGTTTTCCTGCCAGTCGAAGGTCATACGCAGCAGAGGCAGGCCGTAGGCATCGCGGTAAACCGGGTCCAGATCGAGGTAGTTGCCTCGGTAGGATTGATGGGCGCCGTGGGCGTCCATCGACACCTGGTGGGTGTAGTAATCGGCAGTAGCACGTTTCCAGGCACTGCCCCAAGCCGGGGTGCCGGGTGGGTTGGAGGTGCCGGCAATCGGTCGGCTCCCGGCCTGGTTGACCCACATCGGCGAACCACCGACAAAGCCGTGAGGCCCGTGGTCGAAGTTGTCGGCGTTGAAATCATCCACCGCCACGCCGTTGCCGCCGGCGCCGATAAAGTTGTTGGTGTGCACGTCTTTATCGAAGAAGGCCTTGATGGTGGCCATGTTCTGGTAGGCGAAGTTCTTGCCCACCACGCCTTCCCCGGAAATCGGGTCGTAGGGCTTGCCGATACCCGAGAGCAGCATCAAGCGCACGTTGTGGAACTGGAACGCGCCGAGGATCACCAAGTCCGCTGGTTGCTCGATTTCCCGGCCTTGGGCGTCGATGTAGGTCACACCGGTGGCTTTGCTCTTGGTGCTGTCGAGATTGACCTTCAACACGTGGGAGTTGGGCCGCAATTCAAAGTTCGGCACCTGCTTGAGGGCCGGCAGGATGTTCACGTTCGGTGAGGCCTTGGAGTACATGTAGCAAACGTAGCCACTGCAGAAGCCGCAGAAGTTGCACGGGCCCATCTGCGCGCCATAGGGGTTGGTGTAGGGCCCCGAGGTATTGGCTGATGGCAGGTTGTAGGGTTTGTAGCCCACGGCATTGGCCGCTTGCTGGAACAGCTGCGCGGAGTAGGTATTTTTCTGCGACTCCAGGGGGAAATGGTTCGAACGGTCTGGCGCATAGGGGTTGCCGCCACGGCCTTCGCCCACCAACTGACCTTGCACCGTCCAGGCCTGGCCAGAGGTGCCAAAGACTTTCTCGGCGTAGTCAAAGAACGGTTCCAGCTCTTCATAGCTGACGCCGAAATCCTGGATGGTCATGTCCTTGGGAATGAAGCTTTTCCCGTAGCGCTCTTCGTAGTGGCTGCGCATGCGCAACTCGATGGGGTCGACACGAAAGTGCACGCCCGACCAGTGCAACCCCGCACCGCCGACACCATTACCCGGCAGGAAGGCGCCCAACTGACGATTAGGCAAGGCAACGTCATTCACGCTATGACGAATAGTCACCGTCTCCTTGGAGATATCCTGGAAGAGTTTTTTGCGAACGCTGTAGGTCAGTTCGTCAATAACTTGCGGGTAGTTGCCGTCCGGGTAGGTGTCCTGCATCGGCCCACGCTCAAGCGCAACAACGTGCAAGCCCGCTTCAGTCAGTTCCTTGGCCATGATCGCGCCGGTCCAGCCGAAGCCGACGATGACCGCATCCACTTTCTTCATGATGGTCGCCACGCTTATGCCCTCTCGCCACGGATGGAAACAGCCGGGAAGGGGTATTGCTCGTTGCGTTCAACCCAATCCATGAAATCGGCGCGGGCGCCGGGGAAGCCGATCATGGTCCAGCCGACCATGCCTTTGTTGCCACCGTGGATCGGGTCGCAGAAGAACCCTTCCTTGGTGTTTTGCAGCAACAAGTTGAAGAAAATCTTCGACGGCACGGCGTCAAAATGCACAGCGGTTTCACCGCCGCCGGCTTCCAGGCGCTTGAGCATATCGTCCTGGGTAGCGCTGTCTTGCGCAGCAAAAGCTTTACCGTTGAACGCTTTCGACCACGCATCCGTGGCAGCAATACCTAGGCGATAGATTTCCTTGGGCACCAATTTGCTCTGCCAACCCATCTCCGGCGGTGCGTCGGCGTTGAACGGACCTTGCATAAACCACAGGGCGCCGCTGGCGTATGGGGTGTTCATCTGGCGGTCGATGTATTCCGGCGCACCGGCTTCCAGCGCACCAGGGCCTTGTGCATCAGCCGGGATCAAGCGAGCGACAGCGGCATTGATAAAGGCCCATTCTTCGGCAGTGAAATAGCTCGGCTCGTAAGCCTTGCTACTGACAGAGGCCTTGGCCGGACTGGCTTGAGCAGGCTCGGACGTAGCCATCAGCACCGAACCGCCCAGGCCCGTGCTGGCAACAGTGACCACCGGGATCAAGGTCAAGGATTTGCGCAAAAACTCACGCCGGGGGTTGTCTCGATCTTGATCAGACATGGTGGCACCTCATCATGTGGTCACAGGTTTGTCAGCCGCTTCTAAGGAGCGACTTATCGTTTTGGCAGAAAATGGGGATCCAAAGGACCCAAGGGGATAGAACACAGCGGCAATCAATAGTTACAAATGATAGCAGCCTAAGCATTGAGAGAATCGATTCAGCATTAAAAGACAGCAGCAGTTCACGATTCTTTGACGAGCACCTCACGCCGCATTGACCGCCCCTAGGCGAATCTGAGCCCATCAGCCATCTCCCTATTCGGTTACATCGCGCATGCTCAAGAATCAATTACTGCCGGCCTTATACATCGCGTGCATGGCGCTGTTCACCATCAGCCACGCCCAGGCTGACGACGCCGCACCCATTCGCTCACCGGAATGGGCACAGCCGGTGGGAAACCAATATAACCTGTATCAAATGTCACCTACGCTCTATCGCAGCGCGTTACCTGACAGCAGCGCGGTTCCTGTCTTGGAAAAACTCAAGATCGGTACAGTGATCAATTTTCTGCCCGAATCTGATGCCAACTGGCTGAAATCGCCGGGCATCAAACAAGTGCAACTGGCCTATCGCACCAACCATGTCGACGACAGCGACGTACTGGCAGCCCTGCGGGCCATTCAGGACGCACAAGCTGACGGCGCGGTGTTGATGCACTGCAAACACGGCTCCGACCGCACCGGGTTGATGGCCGCGATGTATCGGGTGGTAGTCCAGGGATGGAGCAAGGAAGACGCGCTGAACGAAATGACCTTGGGCGGTTTTGGCACCAGCAACGGCTTTAAGGACGGCGTTCGCTACATGATGCAGGCCAATGTCGACAAACTGCGTACAGCGCTGGCCAATGGTGATTGCAGCACCAGCGCGTTTGCACTGTGCTCGATGAAGAGTTGGATTAATACGGGGAGCAAGGAACCAAACACCTTGTAGGTGCGAGCTTGCTCCGGGCGGCGCAAGCTCGCTTCTACATGGAGTCAGTGTTTTTTCAGTTTCGGATTGGGGAAAAACTGCACCGCTTGCACCTTGGCATCCGGCACTTTCAACGCCGACGTGTTCACCCGCGTACCCAATTCCTTGGGCACCGACAGGCCTTGTTCATTGAGCGTGTCGGAGTAACCGCAGGCCACGCACTCGCGGTGCGGTACGTCGTCTTCGCTCCACATCATCAACTTGTCTGGCTCGCTGCACGCCGGGCAGACCGCCCCGGCGATAAAGCGTTTTTTGGTTTTCACAGGTCCGTCACTCATGCTGCCGCGTCCTCACTCAGGCCGCTGTGGCGCAAGAGTGCGTCAATCGAGGGCGCACGTCCGCGAAAGTCGACGAACAGCACCATCGGCGCCTGTGAACCGCCACGAGCCAGGATCGCTTCGCGAAATGCCCGGCCAGTCTCGGCATTGAGCACGCCGTCTTCTTCAAACTTGGAGAAGGCATCGGCGGACAGTACTTCTGCCCACTTGTAGCTGTAATAACCCGCCGCGTAACCGCCGGCAAAGATGTGGGCAAAGCTGTTAGGGAAGCGGTTGTAGGCAGGCGGGCGCATCACCGAGACTTCGTCGCGCACGCCTTCGAGCACTTGCAACACGCTGCGGCCATCACCGTGGGTGGCGTGCAGTTCGAAGTCGAACAGGGAGAACTCCAGTTGGCGCACCATCATCAGGCCGGACTGGAAATTTTTCGCCGCAAGCATTTTTTCCAGCAGGTCCTGAGGCAGCGGCTCACCGGTTTCGTAGTGACCGGAAATCAGCGCCAAACCTTCTGGTTCCCAGCACCAGTTCTCCATGAACTGGCTCGGCAGCTCTACCGCATCCCAGGCCACACCGTTAATACCGGACACGCCAGCATGTTCGACGCGGGTCAGCAGGTGATGCAGGCCGTGGCCGAACTCGTGGAACAGCGTCGTCACTTCATCATGGGTCAGCAGCGCAGGCTTGCCGCTGTCGGCCGGGGTGAAATTGCACACCAGGTTGGCCACCGGGCTCTGCAGCACGCCATCAATAGTGCGGCGCCGATCACGGGCGCCGTCCATCCAGGCACCACCACGCTTATTGGCGCGGGCATACAGGTCGAAGAAGAAGCGGCCGACGTGCTGACCGTTTTCCTTGATTTCGAACAGGCGAACATCCGGGTGCCAGGTGTCGAAGCCTTTCTGCTCGGCGATCTCAATGCCATACAGACGCTGGACAATGGCGAACAGGCCACCAAGTACCTTGTCGATAGGGAAGTAGGCGCGCAGGGCTTCCTGGGCCACGCTGTAACGCTGTTCACGCAGCTTTTCACCGTAGAAACCGCTGTCCCAGCTTTGCAGGTCCGGGCAGCCTTGTTCGGCGGCGTAGGCCTTGAGCTGTTGCAGGTCCTGGGTAGCAAACGGCTTGCTGCGCTTGGCCAGGTCTCGCAGGAAGCTCAGCACCTGGTCGCTGGACTCGGCCATTTTGGTGGCCAGGCTGAGTTCGGAGAACGAGGCGAAACCCAGCAGTTGAGCAAGCTCCTGACGCAGGTCGAGGATTTGTTCCATCACCGGGCCGTTATCGTTCTGACCGGCATTCGGGCCTTGGTCCGATGCACGGGTGCAGTAGGCGGCGTAGATTTCCTCGCGCAGGGCGCGGTCGTGGGCGTAGGTCATCACCGCGTAGTAGCTGGGGAATTCCAGGGTGATCAGCCAGCCGTCCTGGCCCTTGGCCTGAGCGGCGGCAGCCATCTGCGCCTTGGCAGAATCGGTCAGGCCGGCGAGGGTGGCTTCATCGGTGACGTGTTTGGTCCAGGCCTGGGTAGCGTCCAACAACTGGTTGGAGAAGCGGCTGCCCAGCTCCGACAGCTTGCTCTGCACTTGGGCGTAGCGTTTTTGCTGCTCTGGCGGCAAGTCGATACCCGACAGGCGGAAGTCGCGCAGCGAGTGCTCAAGAATGGTTTTTTGCGCCACATCGAAACCAGCCGCTTGCGGGCTGTTGGCCAAGGCTTCGAAAGCCTGGAACAACTCACGGTTCTGGCCCATCTCGGTGGAGTAAGCGCTCAACGCCGGCAGGCAAGCCTCGTAGGCTTCCCGCAACTCGGCGCTGTTGCACACGGCATTGAGGTGGCTGACCGGGCTCCAGGCGGCGCCCAGGCGGTCATTGAGTTCGTCCATGGCCAGGATCAGGCCGGCCCAGGTCGGATTTTTGCTCTGGCTTTGCAGGATGCCTTCGATGGCGACACGGTTGTCGGCCAGGATCTGTTCGATGGCCGGTTGCACGTGCTCGGCACGGATCGCCGAGAACGGAGGCAGGTCGTAGGACTGCAGAAGAGGGTTGTTCGCGCTCACGTTTGGCACCTTGGCTGAAGAAACATGTAAGAACAAAGATGGGGCCATCTTAATTACAATCAACGCCCACCGCAGCTATCAGCAGAAGAGAGAGAGCCTATCGTGACCCTTCGCACCTACCAGAATCACACGCCGGCCTTGGCCTCCGGGGCTTTTGTCGATGCATCGGCGGTGGTAATCGGCGATGTCGAAATTGGCGCCGACAGCTCGGTCTGGCCGCTAACGGTCATTCGCGGCGACATGCACCGCATCCGCATCGGGGCGCGCACCAGCGTGCAAGACGGCTGCGTGCTGCACATTACCCATGCCGGGCCCTTCAATCCTGACGGTTTCCCACTGCTTATCGGCGACGATGTGACCATTGCCCACAAGGTCATGCTCCATGGCTGCACGGTGGGCAGCCGGATTCTGATCGGCATGGGTAGCATCGTGATGGACGGGGCGGTGGTGGAAGACGAGGTAATCATCGGTGCCGGCAGCCTGGTGCCGCCAGGGAAAAAGCTTGAGAGCGGCTTTTTGTATGTCGGCAGCCCGGTAAAGCAAATCCGTCCGCTGACTGACAAGGAGCGGGCGTTTTTCACCTACAGCGCCGCGAACTATGTGAAGCTCAAGGACCTGCACCTGGCCGAAGGTTTCGACAAATGTTAAGAACACCCATGCACTACAAAACTGTTTTATTCGACCTGGACGGCACCCTCACCGACCCTCGGGAAGGGATCACCCGCTCGATCCAATACGCCCTCGCCAAACTGGGGATCGATGAGCCTGACCTGACCAAGCTGGAACATTTTATCGGCCCACCGCTGCTCCAGGCCTTCATGCAGTTCTACAGCTTCGATGAAGCCAAGGCGTGGGAGGCCGTGAATTTTTACCGCGAGCGATTCAAGGTCACCGGGCTGTATGAGAACCGCGTGTTCGACGGGGTCATGCCGCTGCTTGAGGCCCTTAATGGCCAAGGCCGGCAGCTATATGTCGCCACCTCCAAGCCCTGGGTGTTTGCCCGTGAGATCGCCCGGCACTTTGACTTCGCCAAACACTTCAAGGTGATCTACGGCAGCGAGCTGGACGGCTCGCGCACCAACAAGGTCGAGCTGATCGCCCACCTGATGGCCGAAGAAGGACTGAACCCGGCCAGCACCCTGATGATCGGCGACCGCAAGCACGACCTGATCGGCGCCCGCAGTAACGGGCTGGATGCGGCAGCGGTGGGTTATGGGTTTGGCAGTCATGAGGAGCTGAGTGCCGAGGCGCCGGCCTGGCATTTTGAAACCTTGGCGCAGTTGCACCAGGCGTTTTTGCCTCGGCCTTGAAATAATCTCGTAGCATCTGTCGAGCCCCTGCGAGGCTGTGGCGGGAGCGCCTCGGTCCTGGCGCCAGGCTCGATAGCGGCGGTGCGGCCGACCTAGCCTCGCAGGGGTTCGACAACTGCTACGGAGCTTCCAGTGCCTTCAGCGCCGCCTTGCGCTCATCCATCGGCAACCCACCCAACTTCTCCACCGCCCCGTAGAACTTCAGCCAATCCCCACCCGTCTGCCGGAACAACGCTGCAAACGCCGGCACCCATTGGTCATACAGGCCAAACGGCAATAACCGGGCGTTATTCATCGGCGCATTGATCCAGGCGTCATAGCGCTTGTCGCCCTGCCATTGGCTGTCGCGCACCTGCCGGTAATCGCTGCGCAACCGATCAAATTCGGCAGCTTTGGCCTGACGCATCGTGTCCGCCGCCAACGGCTGCGCATATACACGTTCCAGGCGCTTGCGAGTGTCGAGAATCAGTTGGATAAACTGATCACGCTGCTTCAGCGCAGCGCTGCTAGTCGGCGGTAAACCACGGGCCGCACGCCATTGGCGAGTGCCCTCCTGCTCGACAAAGGTGGCAAATGACTCATTGAATTCAGTGTCGTCCTTCACATAGAACCGCTGATGGGCCAATTCATGAAAAATCAGCGTGGCCAGGCGCTCATCGCCCCAGCCCATCATCGAACTCATGATCGGGTCATTGAACCAGCCCAAGGTGGAATAGGCCTCGACGCCGCCAATCGACACGTCCATGCCTTGCTGCTGCAACAACGCCGCTTCACCCCGCGCAGCGCCCTGGCTGTAGTAGCCGCGATAGGCCACGCAGCCGGCAATCGGGAAGCAATGGTTCTGCGGTAACAGGGAAAATTGCGACGTGGCGAAGACATTCCAGACCACGTAAGGCCGACCGATATCGGCGTACAGGCGATAGCTTTGGTTGTCCGGCAGGTGCAGCTGCTGGCTGGCAAAGGTGCGGGCTTTTTGCGACTGGACCAGGTGTTCGCGCAACACCTGGGGCCGGGAAGGGTCGGCGATCACCTCAGTCACCGCTTCACGGGCCCGAAGCAGTTGCCATTGGCCGCTGGCCAATTGGGTGTAATAGCCGACGCTTGAACAACCGTTGAGCAACAAAAATATCAGCCCCGGAAACAAAAGCCGGAAATGACGATCAAGTACCCCATGACGTGAACACCAACGTCCAACCATTACCGCCCTTCCTCGCAGAGTCTGCCCGCCAGACTATCTCGCTTGTACGGAGTTTCGCCATGCGCATGTTCATGCTTACGGGGGGCCTGCTGATCCTGACAGGCTGCGCCGGATTGCCCGACCCCGACCCGGCCCAGGCCTGGATTGACCTCGATAGCGGTCACAACACGGCGCTGCATGCGCTGGAAGTCGACGACAAGGCGGCGGTAGATAAACGCTTTTTTGAAGTGCCGCCTGGTCGCCACCAACTGACTGTTCGCTATCAGTTCGCCGTAGACACCACTAATATCGGCCCGGACGCCCAGCCGTTATGGCGAGATTGCCAACTCAACCTGACATTCAAGGATTTCAGCGCTGCAGAGCGTTACCAGATACAGGCTGGGAGCACCGGTTTTAGGCCCTGGGCCAAACTGTATGACCGTAATCACAGAGTCATTGCCCAGGCACAGCCCGCTGGCTGCCAGCGAAGTTGATCAGCGGTATGCTGGACTCCTTTCTACAGTCGAGTGCCCGCCATGCGTCAGCTTTTGTTACCCATAGCCGCGATTTTACTCAGCGCCTGCGCCTCGACCCCCATCCCTCCTGTCGACCCGCAGCAAGCCTGGGTCGACTTCGCTACCCCGACTCCGGGAGCCAAACTGGTAATGGCCCAACGCTTGGACGGTAAGTCCCTGAACGACGGGCGCTACTTCCAGGTACCACCCGGCAGCCACGAGTTAATGGTGCGCTTTGATTTCGAGGTGTATTCCGGCGGCGGCCTGGGTGGAGGACTGAGCCAACCTCAAGACCGAACCTGCTTCATCACCTTGCAGTACGACCATTTCGAGGCGGGCCAACGCTATCGCCTGGAAGGGCGCTCGTTGGCCTTCACCCCCAATATTCGGCTGTACAACGCCGCACGGCAATTGCTGGCCGAAGAACGCAGCATCAACTGCATTCCCTGATCAGTCGTTGTTTTTTTGGTAGATGATGGCCTTGGTACCGTTCTCACAGCTGCCGACGACCATGGCGATGTCGTGCTTGTCGGCTTCTTCCTTGGTCACGATTTCCAGGGTGTAGGACGGCACCGCATTGGCCTGGATCTTGACTTCAATCTCTTTCCTGAGCTCTTCACAGTCTTTCGGGGCTGCCAGCGCCGAAGTGGCCAGCACACCGCACATAATCGCCAGGGCAAAACGTTTCATGAGTGAAGTTCCCTAAATGCATTGCGCACGGGTGTGCGCCAAGGCTGCAGTCGAGTATTCGACCACAGTTATGAAGCGCGAGTGCTGATTTAACGCAGACAAAAGACCCTGGGAGGTCACTCCCAGGGTCGGGGGAGTTGATCAGCTTACGAGGGTGCCATCCAAGGTGATCGTGGCATTCAGCACCTTGGACACCGGGCACCCTTCCTTGGCCTTTTTACTCAGCTCATCGAACTGCGCCTGGCTGGCGCCCGGAATTTTCGCCTTGAGGATCAGGTGCACCGCCGTGATCGCAAACCCACCGTCTACCTGGTCCAGGGTCACTTCGGCCTGGGTGTCGATGCTGTCGGCCGTGAGCCCGGCGTCGCCGAGAATCATGGAAAAAGCCATGGAGAAACAACCGGCATGGGCCGCGCCGATCAGTTCTTCAGGGTTGGTGCCTTTGCCACCTTCAAAACGGGCCTTGAAGCCGTAGGGTGCTTCGCGCAAGACGCCGGTTTCGGTGGAGATGGAGCCAATGCCGGTTTTCAGATCACCTTCCCAATGCGCCGATGCTTTCTTTTTGATGCTCATAGCAGTCTCCTCGTGCCTGTGGTTTTCGGTTGCTTAGGGTTCTGAGGATAGAAGCTCTGGCAAAGTTCACCCTGTCGGACAAAGCCATTTATCGGGTGGGCAAATTCACGTCAGCTATTGAATCTCGGGTATATGCCCTCATTGCATAGAACACGCATCTGAAGCGGCAGGTTTTGGCTCGTCTAAAAAAGCCTGCGCCCCCCAACTGGAGAAGCAGACTTATGACCTCCCTGTCTGACGTGAAGTTTTCGACCCTCGACCTGGTACCCGTGCGCGCCAACGGCAGCCCGGCGCAATCATTGCGCAATTCACTGGACCTGGCCCAGCACGTGGAAAAACTCGGCTATCACCGCTTCTGGGTGGCCGAACACCACAATATGGATGGCATCGCCAGCTCGGCGACCTCGGTGTTGCTGGGCTACCTGGCCGGTGGCACTTCGACCATTCGCGTCGGCTCTGGCGGCGTGATGCTACCCAATCACGCGCCATTGGTGATCGCCGAGCAGTTCGGCACCCTGGAAAGCCTGTACCCCGGCCGGATCGACCTGGGCCTGGGCCGCGCCCCCGGTTCCGACCAGATGACCGCCCGCGCCCTGCGCCGCGAACGCTCTGGCAGTGCCGACGACTTCCCCAACGATGTCGCCGAGCTGATGGCGTATCTAGGCCCACGCACGCCCGACCAACGGGTGATCGCCGTACCCGGCACCGGTACCAACGTGCCTGTTTGGTTGCTGGGTTCCAGCTTGTTCAGCGCACAGCTGGCGGGCGAACGCGGCTTGCCTTACGCCTTTGCCTCACATTTCGCACCGCGCCTGATGCATGAGGCGATTCGCGTCTACCGCAATCACTTCAAGCCTTCGGCGGTGCTGGACAAGCCCTACGTGATGCTCGGCATTCCGCTGGTGGCCGCTGATACCGATGAACAAGCCGACTACCTGGCAACCTCGGTGTACCAGCGAATCCTCGCGCTGATGCGTGGGCAAAGCCTGGTGCAGCGCCCCCCGGTTAAAACCATGGACGGCCTGTGGCTGCCCCATGAAAAAGACGCCGTCGGCAGTTTCCTCGGCCTGGCCATGGTCGGCAGCCCGGAAAAGATCCGCGCCAAGCTGCAAGTGCTGGTGGAGCAGACCGGCGCTGATGAGCTGATCTTTACCTGCGACCTATACGAGCACGCCGACCGGATTCATTCCTACGAACTGCTGGCGCAGGTCATGAAGGGCTAAACCCCCAGGCGTAAAAAAACCGACGCACTTGCGTCGGTTTTTATGTCTGCAAGCACACGGAATCACCCGCGGTTGTAAACGATTTCCTTGGTGCCACCTTCACAGCTGCCGACGACCTCGCCATTAGCCGCTGCACCTTTGTCCACCACTTCAAGGGTATACCCCGAAGCGCCATTACCTTGGATCTTCGCGTCAATTTCGTTTTTCAGCTCTTCACAAGGTTTGCCCGCCGCCAGAGCCGTACCTGCAATGCTCAACAAACCTACCGCCAACAAAAAGTTCTTCATCCGTCACATTCCTTGCGCTGTTCGAAAAAAGTACGCCGGCCCTCGTCGAGCCGGCGCATCTAAAAAGCTGTAACGAAGTTTATGGCAATCGGCCAGCGCGCAAGTTCAACTGGCTCGATCAACTGCTGGCAATACGAAAACCCACCTTGAGCGTGACCTGAAAGTGCGCAGCCTTGCCATCCTTGATGTGGCCGCGGGTTTCGGTTACTTCAAACCACTCCAGATGCTTGATGCTCTTGCTGGCCTCGGCCAGGGCATTGTTGATGGCGTCCTCGATGCTGGTTGGCGACGAGCCCACCAATTCGACTTTCTTGTAAGTGTGATGATCAGTCATGGTGCTTCTCCTAATGGGCGTAAATGAAGCCTAGCAGTGAATTCTCGTACTGCTTCTGGCGACTATCCCCACTCGAAAGTTCATATTTACTGCACTTTCTGAAGCCCCCGCAGTCGGAATCAACACACGCAACTCAATCACTCTAGGAGAGCCCACATGGCCAACACCTCTTTACGCAAAGCGTCATTGGAAAGCATGGAAGCCGAGATTTCGAGCCTGCTCAAATCCCTTGAAAGCCTCAAGGACGATGCATCGGACGAGTCGCTAAAAACCCTGAAGGCCCTGAAAAGCAATGCCGAGAACGCCCTGAGACATTCTCGCCACCTGATCAGCGATGCCTACGAAGAAGTCAAAGTCAAAACCCGTGAAACCGGTGTTGCAACGCGGGACTACGCACAAGAGCACCCATGGACTACCGCTGGCGTCGCCGTTGGCGCGCTGGGTCTGCTGGCAGCTTACTTGCTGTGCAAACGCGGCGACTAAACGTCCTGGCGCGCCAGCTCAGCCTTGAGCCACTGCGCCAGTTGCCGGGCGCGCCCATCGGCGGCGCGCTTGGGTAGCCACAACGCCAGTTGCGCCGGGGTTTCACTGAAACCCCACGGCGCAACCAGGCGCCCCGCCCGCAGATCCTCTGCAACCAGCGGTTCAGGCGCAATCGCCACCCCAAGACCTGCCACGGCCGCTTCCAGCAAATAATACAAATGCTCGAAACCTTGCCCGTACTTCAATGCGCCAGGCTCAATCCCGTGACGTTGCGCCCAACTGGGCCAGGCTTGAGGACGGGAAGTGGTGTGCAATAAATTTTCGTTGCGCAATGCCTCGGCAGGCGCCTGACGCAAACGCTCGTAGTGAGTAAAACGCGGGCTCATGACCGGGCCGATGCGTTCGCTGGTCAATTCATAGACCTGCATATCCGCCGGCCACGGTGGCTCGGCAAACACCAGCAGGGCGTCCAACCCGGGGCGCCGTGGGTCTAGATCGCCTTCGCCCGCCGACAGGTGCAGTCGCAAGTCCGGCAACTCAGCGTTCAAACGGCCCAGACGTGGAATAAACCAACGCGCCAGCAAACTGCCTGAACAACCGAGGACAAACGGTGCATCGGCGCTGCTTTGTGTGAGTTCTGCGCAGGTATCTCTTAACCGCTCGAACGCCTCAAAGCTGGCGTCCCGCAGCCTGATGCCGGCATCTGTGAGTTTGAGCCCGCGCCCCTCCTTGATGAAAAGACTCACGCCCAAGTGTTCTTCCAACACCTTCAACTGTCGGCTGACCGCGCCATGGGTGACGTGCAATTGCTCGGCGGCCTGGCTGACGCTCTTGAGCCGGGCGGTGGCTTCGAACGCGCGCAAGGCGTTCAGCGGGGGAAGGTCTCGGCTCATGATATCTGTGAGTTTTCCTGACATATTGTGGCGATCTTATCGGTTTTCACAGCCTAGCGTCAGGGGTAGAGTGACCGTCATTGCCTCTCACACGAATTCTTCCTGGAGCGCCCCATGACTCAGTCCCAGACCGATCTACGCAACGGCCCTGACGCCAATGGCCTGTTTGGCTCGTTCGGCGGCCGCTACGTGGCGGAAACCTTGATGCCGTTGATCCTCGACCTGGCCCGCGAATACGAAGCAGCGAAGATCGACCCGGCCTTCAACGAAGAACTGGCCTACTTCCAGCGCGACTACGTCGGACGCCCAAGCCCGCTGTACTTCGCCGAACGCCTGACCGAATTCTGCGGCGGCGCCAAGATTTACCTCAAGCGCGAAGAGCTGAACCACACCGGTGCCCACAAGATCAACAACTGCATAGGCCAGATCTTGCTGGCGCGGCGCATGGGTAAAAAACGCATCATCGCCGAGACTGGCGCCGGCATGCACGGTGTGGCCACTGCCACCGTCGCCGCACGGTTTGGCCTGCAATGCGTGATCTACATGGGCACCACCGACATCGAGCGCCAGCAGGCCAACGTGTTTCGCATGAAGTTGTTGGGCGCCGAAGTGATCCCGGTAGTCGCCGGCACCGGCACCCTCAAAGACGCGATGAACGAAGCCCTGCGTGACTGGGTAACCAACGTCGACAGCACCTTCTACCTGATCGGCACCGTGGCTGGCCCACATCCATACCCGGCAATGGTCCGCGATTTCCAGTCCGTGATCGGCAAGGAAACCCGTACTCAGCTGCAAGCCCAGGAAGGCCGTCTGCCCGACAGCCTGGTAGCGTGCATCGGCGGTGGCTCAAACGCCATGGGCCTGTTCCACCCGTTCCTCGATGACACCAGCGTCGAAATCATCGGCGTCGAAGCTGCCGGTTACGGCATCGAAACCGGCAAGCACGCGGCCAGCCTCAACGGCGGCGTACCGGGCGTACTACACGGCAACCGCACCTTCCTGCTACAGGACGACGACGGCCAGATCATCGACGCCCACTCGATTTCCGCCGGTCTTGATTACCCAGGTATTGGTCCTGAACACGCCTGGCTGCATGACATCGGCCGTGTCCAGTACACCTCGGTCACCGACAACGAAGCCCTCGACGCCTTTCACAAATGCTGCCGCCTGGAAGGGATTATTCCTGCACTGGAAAGTGCCCACGCCCTGGCCGAAGTGTTCAAGCGCGCACCGACCCTGCCCAAGGATCACCTGATGGTGGTCAACCTGTCCGGCCGTGGCGACAAAGACATGCAAACCGTGATGCACCACATGGAACATTCTCAACAAGAGCACTCCCAGCAGGAGAAACACTGATGAGCCGCCTGCAAACGCGCTTTGCCCAACTCAAGGAACAAAACCGCGCCGCCCTGGTGACCTTCGTCACCGCCGGCGACCCGGGTTATGACACCTCTCTGGCAATCCTCAAGGGCTTGCCGGGTGCCGGCGCCGACGTGATCGAACTGGGCATGCCCTTCACCGACCCGATGGCCGACGGCCCAGCCATTCAACTGGCCAACATCCGTGCGCTGACGGCCAAGCAGAACCTGACAAAAACCCTGCAGATGGTCCGCGAGTTCCGCCAGGGCAACAGCGATACGCCGTTGGTATTGATGGGCTACTTCAACCCGATCCACATGTACGGCGTACCACGCTTTATTAGCGACGCCAAGGAAGCCGGTGTCGACGGGCTGATCGTGGTCGACCTGCCACCGGAACATAACAGCGAGCTGTGCGACCCCGCCCAGGCCGCCGGTATCGACTTTATCCGCCTGACCACGCCGACCACCGACGATGTGCGCCTGCCAACGGTACTTAACGGAAGCTCGGGGTTTGTGTACTACGTGTCGGTCGCCGGGGTAACCGGTGCCGGTGCCGCCACCCTGGAGCACGTCGAAGAAGCGGTCACTCGTCTGCGTCGCCATACCGACCTGCCCATCAGTATCGGTTTTGGCATCCGCACCCCGGATCAAGCCGCCGCCATCGCCCGCCTGGCGGACGGAGTGGTAGTGGGTTCGGCGCTGATCGATCACATCGCCAACGCCAGCAACGACCAACAAGCGATTGATGGCGTGTTGACCCTGTGCGCGGCGCTGTCAGAAGGTGTACGTAACGCGCGCAAGTAAGCGTCTCGTAAGCTGTAGGTAAAGTTCCTGATACACAGGAATCAAGCCGCACAATTACGGCCTAAACAGCAAGACCAAGGGATTTCGAACCTCGTTCGAAATCCCTTTTTGTTGTTTGCGCAATGAGGAATACCCATGAAAATGTCCAAACGTATGATTATCGCGTTAGGCGTGCTGACACTCAGCGCCAGCGCCCTGGTGCAGGCCGCGCCACCCGACCAGCGTGGCGGACCTGATCGTGGCGGCCCCCAAGGCCAAAATGAGCAACGTGGCGATGACCATCGCGGCCCCCAGGGAAATCGCCGTGGCGGGCCGCCCCAGGACTTTGGTCCAGTGCGGGAAATTATCCGCGACAACCACGGACAATTCTCGCGCGGCGCGCCACCGCCACGGGGTATCCACTTGGTCAGAGGCCAGCCGCTGCCCCATGGCTACTACGGCGAGCGCCTGGACAATCGCGCCCTAGCGCACCTGCCGTATTACCAGGGCTATGAATGGCGGCGCTCGGGCCCGGATGTGGTGTTGATCGCCATCAGTACCGGGATCGTCTATCAGATTCTGGACGGCGTGCTGAACTGACGCCTAAGTGCTCTGGTGGTGAGGGAGCAAGCTCCCTCGCCACAGATACTCACCAGCTATCTACAGCTCAATGCGCTCGACCTTGCCCACCAGCAGGATGTAGGACAACGCCCCAAGCAACGCCAACACCGCGATGTAGGTAATCGCCGGAGCAAACGAATCGCCGCTTGCCAAAAAGCCGATGACGATAGGCGTGGTGATCGCCGACAGGTTACCGATGAAGTTGAACACACCCCCGTCAGCCCCAGCAACCGTGCCGGCGCCAGGGTCGACACCAGCGACCAAGTGATCGAAGCCAGGCCATTACCGAAGAACGCCACGGCCAGGAAGGCGATAACCCATGCCGTCGAATCAACAAAGTTGGCGCCGATGATCGCCGTGGAAATCAACAACCCACCAATGATCGGCAACTTGCGGGCAAAACCCACCGATGCGCCACGGCGAATCAGCCAGTCGGAAAACAGCCCGGAGCACAGCACGCCGACAAATGCCGCCAGGAACGGCAGCGACGCCAGCAAGCCAGACTTGATGAAGTCCATGCCGCGATACTTCACCAGATAGGTCGGGAACCAAGTCAGGAAGAACCACAGGGTCGAGTTCAGGCAGAACTGCCCCAGGTAAATCCCCCAAAGCTTGCGCTTACTCAGCACGATACCCAGGTCGACCCAACTGAAAGGCGCCTTGCGCTTGGCGGTTTGCTCCTGGATATCCACCAGCCCGCCGCCCTCGCGGATCAGCTCGATCTCGGCAGCGTTGACCCCTTTGAAATCCCTAGGCTCGCGGTATACCGCGTACCAGATCACCGCCCACAGAATGCCAACGACACCGGTGCTGATAAACACCATGTGCCAGCCATAGTGATGCTGCAACCACGCCAGCACCGGCGTCAGGAACGCCAGGCCGACAAACTGTCCGGAGGTGTAGAAGCCGATAGCGGTGGCCCGTTCGCGCTCGGGAAACCAGGTGGTGACCACGCGGCTGTTGATAGGGTAGGCCGGCGCTTCCAGGGCGCCGACGGCCATGCGCAGCACAAACAGGGCGATGAAGCTGGCGGCAAAACCGAGCATCACGGTAGCAATGGACCACAGCAGCAAAGCGACGGTGTACAGAATGCGTGGCGGCACTCGGTCCACCAGCCAGCCACCGGGAATTTGCATGGCAGCGTAGGTCCAGCCAAATGCCGAGAAGATCAACCCGACATGCACCGGGTCGATACCCAGTTCAGAGGTCAGGGCCGGGGCGGCAATCGACAGGTTGCTACGGTCCAGGTAGTTGATCACCACGGTGATAAACAGCAGGACCATGATGAAATAGCGCTTGCGGGTAGGCGTGACTAAAGAAGCCTTCCCGGTGAAGGATTCAGGTTGCATGGGGTGCCTCTTCTTATGGTTATTGAGGGCTGATGCCGGACTTACTGAATAAACCGGATTGAATGTGGGAGCTGGCTTGCCTGCTCCCACATTGACCGCACTTTTTCAGCAACTGAATGGTGTGCTTACCACTCCGCAAAACTGCCATCGGCATGACGCCAGATCGGGTTGCGCCAGCGGTGACCAATGGCCGCACGCTCGATCACATATTCCTCGTTGATCTCAATGCCCAGGCCTGGCCCATTAGGGATTTTCACAAAGCCCTGGTCGTAGTCGAAGACGCCTGGGTCGCGAACGTAATCGAGCAGGTCGTTGCTCTCGTTGTAGTGGATGCCCAGGCTTTGCTCCTGGATAAACGCGTTGTAGCAAACCGCATCCAATTGCAGGCACGCCGCCAGGGCAATCGGACCCAGCGGGCAGTGCAGTGCCAGGGCCACATCGTAGGCTTCGGCCATGTTGGCGATCTTGCGGGTTTCGGTGATGCCGCCAGCGTGGGAAGCATCCGGCTGGATGATGTCGACGTAGCCTTCACTGAGCACCCGCTTGAAATCCCAGCGCGAGAACAGTCGCTCGCCCAAGGCAATCGGGGTACTGGTCAGCGGCGCCAACTCTTTGAGCGCTTCGTAGTTTTCGCTGAGCACCGGCTCTTCGATAAACATCAGTTTGTAGGGGTCCAGCTCCTTCATCAGCACCTTGGCCATGGGCTTGTGCACTCGACCATGGAAGTCGACACCGATGCCGACGTTCGGCCCCACCGCATCGCGCACGGCAGCGACATTGGCCAGGGCCAGGTCGACTTTTTCGAAACTGTCGAGAAACTGCAGCTCTTCGGTGCCGTTCATTTTCACTGCGGTGAAACCACGGGCAACGGCTTCTTTTGCAGCACGCGCGGTGTCCGCCGGACGGTCGCCGCCGATCCACGAATACACGCGGATCTTGTCACGCACCTGGCCGCCCAGCAGGTCGCTGACCGACACGCCCAACGCCTTGCCCTTGATGTCCCACAACGCTTGGTCGATGCCGGCCAAAGCGCTCATGTGGATCGCGCCACCACGGTAGAAACCACCGCGATAGAGCACGGTCCAGATGTCTTCGATGTTGCGTGGGTCTTTGCCGATCAAATAGTCGGAAAGTTCTTCGACGGCGGCCGCTACGGTATGGGCGCGGCCTTCAACCACGGGCTCGCCCCAACCGGTCACGCCCTGGTCGGTTTCAACCTTGAGGAAGCACCAGCGCGGCGGCACGATGAAGGTGGTCAGTTTGGTGATTTTCATCTTTTTATCTCTCTTGTCAGATGCAGCGCCGGGGCGCCAAACACATTCAGTTCAAGGCGTTCCAGGCGGCGACATAAGCCTGGGCGCGGCTCGCTACCTGATCGACGGTCATACCCGGTTTGAACAACCCCGAGCCCAGGCCAAAGCCTTTGACCCCGGCCTCGACAAACACCTGCATGTTGTCCGGCGTGATCCCACCCACGGGCAACAACACCGTGCCCGCCGGCAATACTGCAAGCCAGGCCTTGATCACCGCCGGGCCCATTTGCTCGGCAGGAAACAGCTTCAACACATCCGCGCCTTCGGCCAACGCCGCAAAGGCCTCGGTCGGCGTGGCGACGCCGGGCGACAGATAAAGGCCCGCGGCTTTCGCTGCGCGCAGTACCTTCGCATCGCTGTGGGGCATGACGATCACCTGGCCGCCAGCGGCCTTGACCTGCTCCACCTGCTCAGGGGTCAGCACCGTGCCGGCACCGATCAGGCAATCGGCCGGCAGGGTGTCGCGCAGGGTGCGGATGCTGGTGTAGGGATCTGGCGAATTAAGCGGCACTTCAATGACCCGAAACCCGGCCTGGTACAGCACCTGGCCGATAGCTGCTGCTTCATCCGGGCGCAGGCCCCGCAGGATCGCGATCAAACCGTTGTGTGTCAGTGCTTGCTTGAGCATGTCAGGCCTCCAGTACAGGTTGAACGGATGCAGGCAGCAGCCCTGCGGCGACTGCCAACTGCCAAAGGCCACGCTCGGTGGCCTCCTGTGCCAGCGTCACGCGGGGGAAGCCGCAGAGTTCGAGGGCACGCTGATAGCGGGCGCACAGTTGAGAGTTGCCCACCAGAACGATGTCCGGCCACCGAGCGCGTAGCCCGGACAATTCGTGGCCGATCAGCAGCCCGGACAGATAGTCCGGTTGCTCGTCCGGCGCCAGTTCACCGGTCAACCCTAGGGTACGGGCGCTGAACAAGGTCGACAGCAAGCCCATCTGGCCGGCGGCCGACAACGCTACCTGCACGCCTCGATCAAAGGCGGCCGCCTGAAAGTGTTTTGAAGGTTGTTGGGTGCGGCCCAGGATGCTGTGCTCGCTGAGCACGGCGAACAGTTCGCCAGTCATGAAAGTGTCAAAGTGGGTAATACAGCCACCCGCCACCTCGACCCATTTGGAATGACTGCCGGGCAGGCCGATCAACAGTTGGCTGTCGAGGCCGGCGGACAGGCTTTGCAGCACGCCGAGCACCTGGGTTTCTTCGCCGCGCATTACATTGGGCAAACTCGAACGCTGAATCACACCAGGCACGATATGCACATCGACACCCCGCAGGCTACGCACCACCTGCAGTGCCTGGCCAAGGGTGGCGACATCGGCGGGTGTGTCGCGGTAGGCCGCTTCGCTCCAGCCCTGGGCGCTGCCAACCATGCCGCAGGCGATGACGGGAAGACCGGGCTGAGCATCGAGCCAGTCGCCGCAGGCCGCATCAAATGCCAGCTCGAAACCATCGGTACAGCGAATGCCGGCGATGACCCGAGGCTCGCTGGGCAAATGCATGATCCCCGACGCCAGGGCGCGTCGTTCGAGGACCAGGCCCCCTGGGCCGAGTTTGTAAGCACGAAGGGAGCTTGTTCCCCAATCGAGCGCGATCAATTGCGCCGGCATCGCTTCACCTGAAGTGTGTGGGTGCTGAAAAAGCAGATGAGCGAATATAAACCTAGGGGCAGTAAAATCTCAATATATAAATAACAGTCCCATATATAGGGCATCTACAAGCGGAGCCCTACAACTCTTTGCGCTTTTACCGCGAGCAAAAAGGGGATTCACGTGACAAGACGGTGGTTAAAAAATCGACAGATCCAAAGTACGCATCGCGCCCATCCAGATCGCGTACTCGGTATGGTCTTTCAAGTCATCGCCGGTCTCGGGGTGCAAGAACACCACCAAGCCTTTGCGATTAAGCGCCAGCCACGGCAGGACTACGCCAATGTATTCCGGATCAAATGCCAGCTGGCAGCTCCAGTCCGGGTGCGGGCCCACCGGGCGCTCATGCACGCGGCCCATGCGCAGCGGGAACAATTGCGCCGCTTCCTCACAGAGCTTGCGCGCCTGTGAGAGGGTGCTGGCGTCGAAATAGATGTGGGCGTGGTAGCCCTTGATACGTTGCATGACGAATTCCGAACTCAATAATTGGCAGATCCTAGACCGCAATGGACGGCAGGGCCAGACCGGCCAGCGATTGCGCGCTGCTGGCCTGCTCCGCCATTAGCCAGTCGACGAAACGCTCGATCAACTGGCCACGGCGTTTGCGCTGGGGAAGCACCACGTAATAACCAAAACGCGAAATCACCGTGTTGCCAATCGGCCGACACAACCACTTCTGCTCCAACAAGTTATCCACTAGGTGTCGCCAACCGATGGCCACGCCCTGGCCGGCAATTGCCGCCTGAATCAGCAGGGTGTAATTATCGAAACGCAATTGCCCCGGTGTCGGCGCGGTGGTGATGCCCAGCTCGCGGAACACGCCGCTCCAGTCAAACCACTGGCTGTTGTTTTCCTGACGCAGGTGCAGCAATGGGAATTCCAGCAGGCTTTGGGCGGGCAGCGGTAAGGCGCGGTCCTTGAGCAGCTGCGGGCTGCACACCGCAAACACTTCTTCATTGAACAGCCACAGGCTATCGCCTTGCTTGAAGCGACCGTCGCCAAACAGCACGGCCACATCGATATCGCTGCGCAAGGTGGCGTGATTGCGTTCGCTGGTGACCAGGCTGACATCCACTTGCGGGTTGGCTTCATGGAAACGGTGCAGGCGCGGCATCAGCCAGTAGGCAGCGAAGGCAAAGTCCGTCGCCACTTGCAGCACTTCGTGCTGGTCCTGCTGGGCGATGGCACTCAGGCCCTGGTTGATGTTCTGCAAGCCCGCCTGCACTTGCTCAAACAGCAGAGCGCCAGCATCGGTGAGTTCGATACCCCGGTAGATGCGATCAAACAAGCGAATCGCCAGCTGTTCTTCCAGGCGCTTGATCTGCTGGCTGATGGCCGGCTGTGTGGTACCCAGCTCCATCGCCGCCGCCGTAAAGCTGCGTTGGCGCGCCGCCGCTTCAAAGGCACGCAGCAGGTCCAGCGACAGGCTACCAAGGGATTCATACATAAGCTGTGCTTATCCTAGACATTGCTTTACATGGGCTTTACCACGTTTTCCATGGCCTGCATGCTCATTCGCATAAACATCGACTATGGAATTCCGCGAAACCATGAAGCGCAAGAACATTCTTTTCATCATGGCTGATCAAATGGCCGCGCCGATGCTTCCGTTCTACGGTTCTTCGCCTATCAAATTGCCGAATCTGAGCCGCCTCGCCGCACAGGGCGTGGTGTTTGACGCTGCTTACTGCAATAGCCCGCTCTGCGCGCCGTCGCGTTTTACCCTGGTCAGCGGCCAACTGCCGAGCAAGATCGGCGCCTACGACAACGCGGCAGATTTCCCTGCTGACGTGCCGACTTATGCCCACTACCTGCGCCGCCTCGGCTACCGCACTGCCCTGTCTGGCAAGATGCATTTTTGCGGCCCCGACCAACTGCACGGCTATGAAGAACGCCTGACCAGCGACATCTACCCGGCCGACTATGGCTGGGCGGTGAACTGGGATGAGCCGGACGTGCGGCCGACCTGGTACCACAATATGGCCTCGGTACTGCAAGCCGGGCCTTGCGTGCGCACCAATCAGCTGGATTTCGATGAAGAGGTGGTGTTCAAGGCCCAGCAGTATCTGTTCGACCATATCCGCGAGGATGGCGACCAGCCGTTCTGCCTCACTGTTTCCATGACGCACCCGCACGACCCGTACACCATTCCCAAGCCGTTCTGGGACCTGTACGACGACAACGACATTGCGTTGCCCACAACGCCACCCCAGAGCGATCTCGACCCTCACTCCCAGCGTCTGCTCAAGGTTTACGACCTGTGGGACAAACCACTGCCGGTGGACAAGATCCGCGATGCGCGCCGAGCTTACTTCGGCGCCTGCAGCTACATCGACAGCAACGTCGGCAAGCTGCTGCAAACTTTGGAAGACACCGGCCTTGCCGACGACACCATCATCATCTTCTCCGGCGACCACGGCGACATGCTCGGCGAGCGTGGGCTCTGGTACAAAATGCACTGGTTTGAAATGGCCGCCCGGGTGCCACTGCTGGTCAGTGCGCCGGGGCAATTCAAGGCCGGCCGTGTGAGTGCGGCGGTATCGACCGCCGACCTGTTGCCGACCCTGGTGGAACTGGCTGGCGGCGAGCTTGACGCTCGTCTGCCACTGGACGGTCGCTCACTGGTCTCGCACTTGCTAGGGCAGGGCGGGCATGACGAAGTGTTCGGCGAATATATGGCCGAAGGCACCATCAGCCCATTGATGATGATCCGCCGTGGTGCCTACAAGTTCATCTACAGCGAAGACGATCCCTGCCTATTGTTCGATGTGCACAACGACCCGCGCGAACAGGAAGAACTCAGCCACTCACCAGTGCATCGGCCGCTGTTCGACGCATTCCTGGCCGAAGCACGGGCCAAATGGGACATCCCGGCGATCCACCAACAGGTGCTCGCCAGTCAACGCCGTCGCCGCCTGGTGAGCGAGGCGCTGGCCCAGGGCAAGCTGAAGAGCTGGGATCACCAGCCACTGGTGGATGCCAGTCAGCAATACATGCGCAACCACATCGACCTGGACGATCTGGAGCGCAAGGCACGTTATCCACAACCCTGCCAAAACCAATAAAACCTAGGGGAAGCCATGCAAAAGTTATCCACACTCCTGTTATCAAAAGCATTGGGCGTCGGGCTACTGGCGTTGAGCAGTGCCAGCGCGTATGCCGAGCAAAGTTGCGAAACAGTGAAGATGGCCGATCCGGGCTGGAGCGATATCGCGGCCACCAATGCCATTACCGGTTTTTTGCTGACCGGCATGGGCTACAAGGCCAAGGTCGATACCCTGGCGGTGCCGATCACCTTTGGCGGGCTCAAGGACGGCCAGGTGGATGTGTTCCTGGGTAACTGGATGCCGGCACAGCAGGGTTTCTATGACAAGTTCGTCGCCAATGGCGATGTGGTGCAACTGGCGAAGAACCTCGACGGCACCGAGTTCACCCTCGCCGTGCCGGATTATGTGTGGGACGCCGGGGTGCATGATTTTGCCGATTTGAATAAATTTGCAGAAAAGTTCGACAAGAAAATCTACGGCATCGGTTCGGGTGCGCCAGCGAACATCTCGCTGCAAGAGATCATCAAGAAGGATGACTTCAACCTCGGCCAGTGGAAACTGATCGAATCCAGCGAACAGGCGATGCTTGCCGAAGTATCTCGGGCGGTAAAAAAACAGCGCTTCGTTACCTTCCTCGGCTGGACCCCGCACCCGATGAATGTGCAGTTGAAAATGCATTACCTCAAGGGCGGCGAAAAGTACTTTGGCGATACGGGCAGCGTCTATACGCTGACCCGCAAGGGGTATGCGCAGGCCTGCCCCAACGTCGGCAAGCTGTTGACCAACCTGAGTTTTACCCAGGAGATGGAGAACAGCATCATGGCTGAGGTGGTGAACAATAAAGTCAGTAATGCTGATGCGGCGAAGGCGTGGATCAAGGCCAATCCGGCGGTTTTGGATAAGTGGCTGGAAGGGGTCAAGACCTTGGATGGCCAGGACGCGCTGGCCGCCATTAAAGCCAAGCTCTAACGACCCAGGCTGCGTCTACGGTGTGTCAGATACACCGCAAACGCAGCTTCGCCTGGGCTCGACGGCTGCTACGCATAGCCAACTGATACCCTGACCCAAACCTTTTAACCCGAGCCCGCCATGCCTTGGCCCAACCGCCATAAACTCTTTCCCTTCCTGAGCTGGCTCCCCCGCCAAACCCGCGCCAGCGTCGGGCGGGACGCTATCGTCGGCTTGAGTGGCGCTGTCCTGGCATTGCCGCAATCCATTGCCTATGCGCTGATCGCCGGCCTCCCACCGGAATACGGGCTTTACGCCGCGATTATTCCGGTGCTGATCGCCTGCCTCTGGGGCTCATCCTGGCATTTGATCTGCGGCCCGACAGCAGCGATTTCCATCGTGCTGTATGCCAGTGTCAGCCCGCTGGCCGTGCCCGGTTCCCAGGACTACATCACCCTGATTCTGCTGCTGACGTTTCTGGCTGGCGTGTTCCAGTGGTTGCTCGGTATGTTGCGCTTTGGCGCCCTGGTCAATTTCGTTTCCCATTCGGTGGTGCTCGGTTTCACCCTGGGCGCCGCAGTGGTGATCGCCCTCGGCCAGTTGCCCAACCTGCTGGGCCTGGACCTGCCGAGCCAAGCCACTGCGATGAACAGCCTGCTGTCGCTGATCAACCACGCCGGGGATTGGGATCATTCATCGCTGCTCTTGGGGTTGGGCACCCTGGTGGTGGGCGTACTGCTCAAATACCTGCTGCCGCGTTGGCCGACGCTGTTGATCACCTTGGCACTGGGCACTCTGGTGGCGTGGCTGTGGCCGGCGCTGTTCGGTCATGTCGCGAGGGTCAGTTCGTTTATTGGCCAACTGCCGCCGTTTAGCCCGTTGCCACTGGATCTGGACACGATCCTGCGCCTGCTGCCCAGTGCCGTGGCGGTGGGCATGCTGGGGCTGGTGACGAGCCTGTCGATTGCCCGCTCGTTGTCGGCCCGTTCGCAGCAATTGCTCGATGCCAATCAGGAAGTACGCGCCCAGGGACTGTCGAACATCGCGGGAGGATTTTTCTCAGGCTATTTGTCGGCCGGTTCCTTCACCCGGTCGGGGCTTAGTTACGAGGCGGGCGCACGCTCACCGCTGGCGGGAGTATTTTCGGCGCTGTGGGTGGCGCTGTTCGCCGTGTTCGGCGCGGCGCTGATCGCGCATATCCCGATCCCGAGCATGGCTGCCAGCATCCTGCTGATTTCCTGGGGGCTGGTGGATCATCGGGGCATTCGTGCGTTGTTCCGGGTCAGTCGTGCCGAGTTTTTGGTGATGAGCCTGACGTGCGTTGCCACGCTGTTGCTGGAGTTGCAAACGGCGATCTACGCCGGGGTGCTGGCGTCGCTATTTTTCTACCTCAAGCGGACTTCGCAGCCACGGGTACAACAGTGGCGTGACGGTGACGACGATGTACTGCGGGTCGGCGGGTCGATCTTTTTTGGCGCTAGCCATTACCTGCAGGTTCGACTGCAACGCTTGCACGGCGAACGGGTGGTGATCGAGGCGCAGCAGATCAACTTTATCGACTATTCCGGGGTGGAAATGCTGCACCAGGAAGCACGGAGATTGAGGGATTTGGGGCGTAGCCTGACGTTGCGCCGGGCCAGGCCGCAGGTGGTTGAAGAATTGAAAAAGCTGGAAGGGGCGGATAAGTGCCCCATCAACTTTGAAGATTGAATACCGCCCACTGTAGGAGCGAGGGGACGCCTAGTTCCTACAAAAGGGCCAACTGCCGGCGCAACTCAGCCAGCACCGGTGCCGAATCCGGCCGCACGCCGCGCCACAGCAAGAAGGCTTCCGCCGCCTGTTCCACCAGCATGCCTAAACCATCCATCGCTACCGCTGCGCCGTTTTCACTGGCCCAGCGGCAGAACGCGGTAGGTTCCTTGGCGTACATCATGTCGTAGCAAAAAGTCTTGCCGGGGTCGATCAAGCTGCTGGCAATCGGCGGCACATCCCCTGACAGGCTGGCGGACGTGGCGTTGATGATCAGGTCCACGGACTCGCGCAACCAGTCAAAGCCACTCGCGGAAACCGGACCAAGGTCGTCGAACAGTTCAGCCAGCAATTCGGCCTTTTCCACGGTGCGGTTGGCGATGATCAGCGACGCCGGCTGCTGTGCCAGCAATGGCTCCAGCGCTCCGCGCACCGCTCCGCCCGCGCCAAGCAGCAGGATGCGTTTGCCTTGCAGGCTGAACCCGGCATTGACTGTCAGGTCTCGCACTAGCCCGGCGCCATCGGTGTTGTCTCCCAGCAGGCTGCCATCGGCCAACTTGCTCAGGGTATTCACCGCTCCGGCACGCTGGGCACGTTCGGTCAGGGTGTTGGCCAGGCGATAGGCTTGTTCCTTGAACGGCACCGTGACGTTGGCGCCACGGCCCTCAAGAAAAAATGCCTTGGCGCTGCCGGTAAAGTCGTCCAGCGGCGCCAGCAAGGTGGTGTAGTCCAGTTGCTCGCCGGTCTGTTGGGCAAACAGGCGATGGATCAGCGGCGACTTGCTGTGGCCGATGGGGTTACCAAACACAACGTAGCGATCCATCAGATCGCTACCTTGGGCGCGGCAATGCCCAGCCAATCGCGGTCTTGCAGGAAGTAATCGGTCAAGCGCGCCTCGATGCTGCCCGGCGCGGCTTTCCAGTCATAGCTCCAGCGCACTTGCGGCGGCAGGGACATCAGGATCGACTCGGTACGCCCGCCCGATTGCAGGCCAAACAGGGTGCCACGGTCATACACCAGGTTGAATTCAACGTAGCGCCCGCGGCGAAACTCCTGGAATTCACGCTGCTGCTCGGTATAGGCCAGGGCTTGGCGACGCTGGACGATGGGCAGGTAAGCGTCGATGTAGGCATCGCCGATGGCGCGCATGAAGGCGAAGCTGGTGTCGAAGTCCCACTCGTTCAAATCATCGAAGAACAAACCACCGATGCCTCGGGGTTCGTTGCGGTGCTTGATGTGGAAATAGCTGTCGCACCAGGCCTTGTAGCGCGAATACACGTCCGGCCCGAATGGCGCACAGGCCTGTTCAGCAACCCGGTGCCAGTGGATGCAATCTTCTTCGTTGCCGTAGTAAGGCGTCAGGTCGAAGCCGCCACCGAACCACCAGACGGCTTCTTCACCTTCTTTTTCGGCGATGAAAAACCGCACATTGGCGTGGGACGTCGGCACATGAGGGTTGTGAGGATGGATCACCAGGGACACGCCCAGGGCTTCAAATCCACGACCGGCCAGTTCCGGGCGATGGGCGCTGGCGGACGGTGGGAGGTTGGCGCCGAATACGTGGGAAAAGTTTACGCCGCCTTTTTCGATCAGCGAACCGTTCTCGATCACTCGCGTGCGACCGCCGCCGCCGGCAGGCCGGGTCCAGGTGTCTTCGATAAAGCGAGTATCGGCCTCGAAGGTTTCCAGCGCGCTGCAAATGCGGTCTTGCAGGTCGAGCAGGTAGGCTTTAACAGCCTCGGTGCGGGTAGTCATGGCATCACCTTGAATCGGGCAAAGCTACTCGAAGCCGTGGGGCGTCGGCGGCAAATGGGCACACAGGATACCACCCCACCGGGAACAGCCACAGTTGACGAAGTCCAAGCTTAGGAGTCCGATAGGCCTTCGCGAAACCGACTAGAGGACAGTGCAGATGGCCAAACGTATCCAGTTCCGTGCCCATGGCGGCCCCGAAGTACTTGAGTATGTCGACTACACCCCGGCAGAACCCGGCCCGCAGCAAGTTCGTGTGAGCAACAAGGCCATTGGCCTGAATTTTATCGACACGTATTTGCGCAGCGGCCTCTATGCGCCACCAGCCTTGCCATCGGGCCTGGGCGCAGAAGGCGCCGGGGTGGTCGATGCGGTCGGCAGCGAAGTCACTCAGTTCAAGGTCGGCGATCGCGTGGCCTATGGCAGTGGTCCGTTGGGCGCCTATAGCGAATTGCACGTGCTGCCTGCCGCCAACCTTATTCATCTACCGGACGACATCAGCTTCGAACAGGCCGCCGGCGCCATGCTCAAGGGCCTGACCGTGCAGTACCTGCTGCGCCAGACCTATGACTTGAAAGGTGGCGAAACCATTCTGTTCCACGCCGCTGCTGGCGGCGTCGGCTCCCTGGCCTGCCAATGGGCCAAAGCCCTGGGCGTGAAGCTGATCGGAACCGTCAGTTCGCCGGAAAAAGCCGCCCTGGCCAAATCCCTCGGCGCCTGGGAAACCATTGACTACAGCAAGGAAAACGTCGCACAGCGCGTGCTGGAATTAACCGACGGCAAGAAATGCCCGGTGGTGTACGACGGTGTCGGCAAAGACACCTGGTTGACGTCCCTGGACAGTGTGGCGCCACGGGGTTTGGTGGTGAGTTTCGGCAATGCATCGGGCGCGGTAGACGGGGTCAACCTGGGGATTCTCGCAGCCAAGGGCTCGCTGTACGTAACCCGGCCGACCCTGGCAACCTACGCCAGCAATCCCAAGGATTTGCAGGCCATGGCCGATGATCTGTTTTCGATGATCAAGAGCGGCAAGGTGCGCATTGATATCAACCAGCGCTATTCGCTGGCCGAAGCGGCGAAGGCGCAGACGGAGTTGTCGGCGCGGCGTACTACGGGGTCGACGATTTTGTTGCCGTAAGGATTTAGGTCTCTGGGGCCTATGAGGGCCTCATAGCGGGCAAGCCCGGCGCCCACAGGGGAATGCATTCCAATGTGGGCGCCGGGCTTGCCCGCTATGGCCGTGACTCGGTCTTACGAAGGCCGCACCACCTCACCACTCGCCAGATCGCGAATCAGGCTCGGGTTCTTGCGCCCACCCAAGTTACCGCCCAACACCAAATCCACCTGCCCACGGAAATACTGCTCCACGCGAATCCGCGTGCGCGCCGCCGGGCGGCCCTGAGGGTTGGCCGAGGTGGAGATCAACGGCCCCACCAGCGAACACAAATCCCGCACCAGCGGATGGTCGCTAACCCGCAACGCCACCGTGTCATGCACACCGGTAATCCACTCGGGCAACAAGTCCTGATGAGGCACCAACCAGGTATTGGGCCCCGGCCAGGTGCTGGCCATGCGGTCTATCCACAGGTCCGGGAAGTCCTCGAAGAGAAAATCGAACTGCCGGATATTGTCGGCAACCAGGATCAGGCCCTTATCCACGGACCGGCCCTTGATCGCCAGCAAACGATCCACGGCCTCCTCGTTCCATGGGTCGCAGCCCAGGCCCCACACCGCCTCGGTTGGATAGGCAATCACCGCGCCTGCGCGAATTTCTCGTGCGGCTTCTTGCACACGCCACCTGTTGACCATTGCTCACTCTCCGGACTAAAGCTCTGCGCAGTTTACCGATCTTCGTTACAAAACCTAACTGCGCGCAAGCCAGCGACCGCTTTCGCAGGTCACCCGGCCTTCCAGCTCCAGTTCCGTAAGGGTTGCCAGCACCCGGGACAGGGCCAGGCCGCTGGCAATCGCCAAGGCTTCGCTGGTATGGGGCGCGGCGTGCAGCAGCGCCACCAGCGGGTGAACAACCGGGATCGGCGCCGGGCGCGACAATGCTTGCCAGCCGCGCAGGCCTTCAAGGATATGTTCGACGGCTTCCACCAGTGTTGCACCATCACGAATCAACTGATGGCAGCCCTTGGCCCCCGGATGATGGATAGAACCAGGAATCGCATACACCTCGCGCCCTTGCTCCGCCGCCAGCCGTGCGGTGATCAGCGAACCGCTGGCCATTCCGGCCTCCACCACCAGCACACCAAGGGACAGGCCACTGATGATTAGGTAAATGGTTTTTCCGAGGAAGTTCACGGGCAGATTTTGATTAGCGAGGGCTCGCCCGGAAACGCCGCATAGGCGCGGGCGCAGTATCCGGGCGTGAGTAATCCACCTTGACCCTATGGGTCAATCATATGAGTGAATCAATAAGCGAGAATAGCCAAATCGCTTTTAATAGCTTTTGATTTTCTGCCCCCAACCGGGGGGTATGGGGGGGATTTCACAAAACATAAAAGTAAATTACGGCAGTACCTGCCGCAAACGAAAACAGCTAAAACATTTAAGAACTTTTCAATTTAATAAGAATTCTCTCTCACTTTTATTTTTATTTGCTTCTGTAATATATGACCGAAGCATATCGCATGGTAGGCACCAACTCCGTGCGCCCGAAACGCCGCATAGGCGCGGGCGCTGTCTGGGCAGGGGTTGCCCCTTGACCGTCGCCCGAAGGGGCGGCTACGACGGTCATAGAGATGGGTGAATCAGTAAGAGAGAATAGCCAAATCGCTTTTAATAGCTTTTGCTTTTGCTTTTGCTTTTGACCTTCTTGGATAATTCTAAAACAACTCTCACAAAATAGATAAAAGCCATATAATAAAAGGGTTTTATCATTTAGTTCAAACAACTGTTTAGTTTTCGACTCTATTAATTAAAACGATTGTTTTAATTTAGGTCAGAAAAAAAGAGCCGAAGCTCTTGTGTTTTTCTTACAAATGTTAAGATGTAGCTACCAAACAAACAACTTAACAATGATTTACAATAACAGCATACCATTTTATTTCCAACGCGCAATATCAAAAGAACGAAATAAAGAAACTTTTCTCAATAAGTTACACTCTCATTTCGAAGCTAAAAAACTAATTAATGAAATATCAAATTTCAAAAAATCCGGCTTCGACCACGAAAAAACCCTGCAAGAACTTAATTCAAGCTTAAAGCCGGTTAACGCCAGCAGCAAACTTGTATCTAATCTTCAAGAAGTATGTACGTCTTTCTACGAGATGGAAGTGCTTGTAAGGACGAAAGCGTTGTGTACAGCAACTCAAAAAAACAAGTTACGATATACAGAGTCCTTATCGTCTTTTCGTCAATGGGATAGGGACGCAGTTTGTCTTGCGATTGTGATTAATAAACTATTTTTGCATATAACTAAAAGCACGAAACTAACAAAAAAAGTAATCGAGCTTTCAATGTGTAAAATCACTCGCCAAGAGATGTTAAACATTGAGCTAATACAAGGCGTTAAAATTAGAGACTTGAAAGCAAGCGGGACGATATTAGACAAGCTCGATAAATATTATGAAGATGAAAATTTGATTTATGAGTTTGATTTGAACTTGTGCAGCAACGACGAAAAAAGACGGTTCAACGGCTTTCAGAAACACAAAAGAATAATAAGAAAAATCAGAGTTAGGGAAAATGAACTGATACAGCTTTCTGAAAAAGCGATTGGCTCTAATAATAGTTATTGCAGTAAAGTCGCACTGGACTATCGTAATTTTGTAGATGAATGTCAGAAAGATTATCTACTTAATTCATACATCCAATATGGCGATGACGTTTCGACTCAAAAGCCGTTAGCTGATGTTGCAATGACTCCTGAACGACGTGTTTCAGAACTATACTCGTGTGTAAAAAATATGGAGCTTGTTGCAGAACAAAGAAAATATGTATGTTTATTTTTAACTGCGACTTGCCCGGCCTCATTTCACGCAAACCCTAAATTCGGAAAAAATACGTGGGATGGTTCAACTCCTCGCCAAGCATCTGATTATTTGAGCAAGAAATTAGATGAGTTGAGCAAAGCTCGCAATCGTTACGAGCTTAATGATTTTGGGCTTTGGACGAAAGAATTGCATAAAGACCAGTGTCCGCATTTGCACGCATTATTATTTGTTTGTCCCACAAAATCCGATGATTTAATACTTCATATTAATAGAATTTTCAAGCATTCAGAAAAATCAACGACCATTGAAATAATATCTGCTGAACAAGCTAAAAAACACGGTAAGAAAAAAGCATCTGCATCTACTTATGTAATGAAATATCTAATAAAAGCAATACAGAACCCCGATAGTGAGTCGTTAAAAGTAAAGGCAGGCTGTATGATTTGGGGCATAAGACGCTATGGGTTTTTCGGAGTTGAGCGAGCAATATCAGTCTGGCGAAAATTTAATCGCTTCGTAAAAATGGAAGAGTGGCAAATAAAGCTTGAACTTAAACACCCCGTTTTTAGAAAATTAGCATCCCTGAGAAAAGAGTTAAAATTTTTAGATTTTTGTAAGGTCGCAAAAGAACGTCTGGAATGGATAACAGAGCTTAAAATTGTTGAGCGTCTATACGATTTTGAAGAAATGATGACCTTTAATGTTGGGTTGAGAGTTATAGGGTCTAATATAGAATTAGCGACGAAGATAGATTGTTCAATAATCTATAAAGACAAACCCTAAAATTTAGGGCTTATGTACTTTTAATGGTTGCAGTGGGTCAAGCCCCATTTCCCCTTGGCGGGTTAATTTTTCTAACAGTTTTCTATCAATCTCTTGATTGTCGAATATTTTTTCTGCCTTTGATTTTGTTTTCGTACCAGTAGACGTTGCGGGCTTTTCTTTTTCAGGCTTTTCAGGCTTTTCAGTTTCAGGTGCTTCAATATTTTCTGATGCTGAATGGTTTGGGAATAAATCAGAGAATGAAACAGACGTTTTAAATAAATCATCGATCTCAAAATTTTCTTTTTTCAGTTCGTTAATATGACGTTCAAGAAGCTTGATTTTTGTCTTTGGGTATTTATCTTGATTGGCTTTTACACGCTCGAAAAGCGCAGATAAATCCGATTGAGTTGGTTGATAATTGGACACTTCTAAACCCATCATTGCGGAGACAAGCCAAGTTTTACGTTTAAAATCTTCCGACCCGGTGAGGTAAAACGGTCCTTTAGTACCTTTTGCGATCAATGCCTGCATTCCTGCTTTGATGCTCATTTCATTTGGATTTGTGAAAGAAACACTATTGTCGTTGACTGTAAAACTGGCTTTGTACTTCTCATTTTTGCTTGTGTAGTTCACACCATCCACGGTTTGAAATTTTGTATAAAGGCTTTCACGGCGGTTAGGTTGTGGTTTTGGGTCTGTACCTGGACTCGAAGAAATTTCGCCTGATTCGTCGGGAGGTAACGGAGACTCAAAACGTAAGATTAACTCTGCAATGCCATTCTCATCAAACTTGTATTTTTCAATCAGCTTGCTCATTTGAAAGCCGATTGAACTTGGCTTTATAGATGTTGAACCTTTTGTGATGTAATAGCCCGATAGCTTGCTAGGGTCGGTTTTGCTCTTGTTTGCACGAATAGTAAACCCTTCATCAATCATCGCCTTAAACAACGCCTCCGGCGTCTTGGCGTTGGAAATAATGCCTTTCAACTCGTTCTTACATTTTTTTTCATCAGATTCTTGACCAGTACGACTTTCGTACTGTTTAGAAGCATAATTAAGCCTAACAGGGTTTGGGTCATTTCTGCTTTCAGAGATTTTCTCGTTTTTGAGTGAGTATTTTTTTTCGATCCTTTGGGCAAGATTTTCCAATGCTCGATAATTATCTTTCTTGAAAAAAACCTTATGGTCGAAATCTCTATTTTCCATCACAAGGTGAAGATGTGGGTTGTTAGTGTCTCTATGAACGGCAAGCAAAAAATTACGATTATCACCAAAGTGGCGCTTTACCAACTCATTGCCAATCATTATTAACTTATCATCTGAAATATCTTGATGTTGTTCTTCAAACGAAACGATGTAGTGCATTTCATTGCTTTTCTGTTTTGCCGTTAATCTACTATTAAAATCTAACTCGATAGACTTTGCTGATTCATTAATATCACCCATATTTACGGGAATATTGCCACTGATGCGAGTGGCTTTCGTTAATACATAATTGGCCAGGTTTTTGGTGTTGGGCTGAATGCGGGGCACTTCTTTAATTAACATTATTTAGCCCCATCTATAAATGCTATTAGGTCAGCGCTCCCTTTGATTATATTGGGGTGAATTTTTTCTGAAAGAGCCCATTGAAGATAATCGAGAATGTTTTTTATTATCGCCTCGCTATGCTTTTTCTCTACCACATAAGCATTTGCAGCTTCTCCGCATTTAACAAGATTATTATCTAATGCGAGATTTATAGATGGATTAGTAAACTCTTTCTCGTAAACAGAAAACTCATCGAAGAAATTGCGTAGCAAATTATAAAAGTCTTGCTTTGGGAATTTCTCTTTATACTCGCTACATTCTTTTTCGGTGAAGCTAATCGTGTATTGCTTCTTTCTTTCTGAATGACTATCGTCAAATAGCGAAGAATTTATAATCGCTGCAAAATCTGGTTTTGTGGATGTTTTTATTTCAAGCGTCTTGAATCGCAAACGACTAACATCGAGCTTCATCTTTATTAAATTTCGAAGGGTGTTGTTTATGCGCCTGTTGATTTCAGGGTCAGCACTTTTGAATTGAGATAGATTAGTGCAGAGATTTGCCAGTATCTGATTGTACTTTGAAAACTCTTCAAAATTTCCATTTTTGGCTATCACGACATAGCTACGATTTTGCAGGGCGTATTGTTTAAATGCTTCTGAAAGTGAAAATTTCGAAACGGATAATTGGTTATATTCTCTTCGAAGCTGTTCGATTTGTTCGGCGTTAATTTCAGTTAAACGGGTACTTGCTTTGTATTTGCTCATTAGGGTTTTTGTTTGTTATGAGCATATTTTAGCATTTTGTTTTTCTAATGATGCCCTTTGCGCTGATTTATCAGCCGTGTGCTTTGCTGTGCTTTTAGATACGACCCTTGTGGGAGTATCGTGTCCCCGTAATTACCCCTTGTGGGTAATGGAGTGGGCGAGCATAAAATAACCGAACGACGATAGTCGTGATGGTTTTTTATTCTGCTTGCTTCTTTTGATTTCGCTGTTGTCTGATTTTAGGATTGAATTTTTCGGGTGGAAATTATTTAAAAGGGAAGTCCAATAAAATCCAGAATTTATAATTCAGGATTTTATTGGACTGGGTTTTTAGTGAACGGTTAGGTCAAACATAGTTTGCAAGTCGCCAATTTCATACTCTTCAAGAATATTTTTCAGCGGGAATTTTGTCACGTTATTACAAATCCTTTCATCAACATCATCGTTTTTTCGGCGCATAGAAAAGCCAGTTTGCCTTGTAGATTTTGAATGTCTAACAAGAAATATAATATCGTTTGTCTTGAAAAAATAGTTTAGCTTTGCTCGACCTTCATCAGTCATAAACAAATCAATCACTGTTTTAGCACTTTCTATGTTTATAGTGTCTTTATCACTGGCTGCATTATGGATTAATAATATTTCTTTATTGAGGGCTTCGATTTCTTTTTCGGTGTTAGATATTTCCTGAATGAACTTGGTAGGCACATTGTAATCAGCCTCAACCATTTGGACATTCATATTGTCGAGTTTAGTCCGCCTTGAAATCAGCTGCTTTTGCTTCTCTTCAAGAACCAAATTATTGTTTTCGGTATCAGGTTTTAACAGGCTGTTGATTTTTGGATTGATAAATCTCGCTTGGGTGGAAATCCCTTTAAAGTCTCGCTTAAATTCCGTGGCTACTCGATTAATCATTTTTATGCTTTCTAATAGAGAGCCAAGCACATATTCAAACCTGATATTGTCAGCGGTGCAAATATGCTTTTGAACTCTGGCATTATCACATTTAAAGAAAGGATAAATCTTTCCTTTATAACGGCTTCCACGGTGGTCGTAGTAAAGTTTACCACCGCATTCGGCGCAAAAAATACAATGCTTGAAAATGTTAAAATCCTGTTCTGTTCTTCTACCACTCCAATTTTTTTGCTTGCGATTTGTCATCACATCCACGGCTTTATAGAAAAGCCCTGGCTCAATCAAGTTCGGGTAATAATTCTCGATAAAGCCAGTCAATATTTTTTTTGCTTTGCCATCTGCGGTGTATTCAATGCGATGAGTAGCCATACAACCAATTACAGTTTTATTTCTGATAATTTTGTTAAGTGTTCCGTTATTCCATTTTTTAAGCGAGGTTTCGTTAATCTTTGTGATTGCTGTATTAATGCCGAATTGGAGCAGTAGTTCAAAAAGCCTTTGAATTTCTTCTTGCTCTTCTTTTTGAATCACGAATTTATTATTTTCGACTCGCAAGCCGTAGGGGATAGATTTGCCCTTTTTGATGATGACTTCACCATTCTCTGCTTTTGCTTTACGTGCTTTCCAAGCAGATAACAAACGACCAGATTTTGTTTCAGACTCTTCGTTAGCCCTCTTCGCAATGAGGCTAATCATCAGGAGGTTTTCAAAATCCCGGCTTGGGTCATTATACGAATATGTCTTTTTGTCCACGGTCGTATAGATGTTGATGCCTTTTTTCAAAATCCCTTGAAGAAGCTCTACACCATCAAGCACCCGTTGGCGTGTTATTCGGTCAATACTCTCAACGACCAGATAATCACCCGCACGAATGGCACCGCTGCCCATCCTGTCTAACATCTCTTTGAAATTGCCAGACCGGGCGTTGTCGCCCCTGAACGCCGATTTTCCCTTGTCGTATACGACCTCCACGATCTTCGTCCCCGTGGTCGTCTCAAAGAGTTCTAAGGCGGTCAACTGGCGATTTTCGCTGTCGCCCGTTGCCTGAATTGCGCGGGAAAAGCGTATATATGCGTATGCTTTGGTCATTTTTTAACCACCCAAGATTCACTCGGAAAATTATATCACTAGATGATAATCCGGTTGCGCCGTGGAAAGTTACCGGCCTGGGGCGGAGCGTCCAACGGGAATTCGGAAACCACGGCACTGCCTTGGGCAATCATCGCCTCGGCCAAGCGTCGGTGGCGCTGTGGATAAAAATTTTCCAGCCCGGTGCCCAGCACGCCGATTGTATGCCCCCCAACATCCAAAGCCGCCTGGTGAGCGGCGCCGTCGATGCCCAGGGCAAGGCCACTGGTAATGACAAAACCGGCACTCGCTAGGCTGCGGGAAAACGCGGCGGCGGTGTCCATTCCTGGCCTGGAGGCACGGCGGCTGCCGACCATCGCCAGCTGTGGCTTTTCCAGAATGCCCGGGTCGCCAGCGACGAATAATAGCGGTGGCGCGTCATCCAATTCTGCGAGCAGCGCCGGGTAGTCGGGGTGGTCCCACATCAGCAAATGCTGGGCCGGACGCTCTAGCCAGGTCAATGCCGCGCTGGCGCCGTCACGCACTTCCTCGCTGCGCCGAGCATCGGCGCTAGCCGCCTTGAGGCCCAGGGAGCGCCAGGCACTGGCCGGTGCACTGATGGCTTTTGATGCCGAACCAAACGCCTCGATGAGTTTTCGAAAACCCCTGGGGCCCAGTTCCGGCAGCCTGTGCAAGCGTAGTCGAGCTTCCAGTTCTGCCGGTGAAATTTCGCGGTTATTCGTCGGTAACATTTGATCATCCTTGATCATGAACAAGCTGTGGATAACTCTGTTGGTAACTTATTTAGCAGACTAATTATTGCACCGCGCCAGGACTCTGAAATCGGTCCATCACAGCCAGTGAGCGCGACGCGCTGAGGACCAAGCCGTAACTGAGCTTTTCATAGGTGCGAAACACCAGAAGAGTCCCGACGCGCTCGTCGGGAATCTTCACCGGTGTGCCTGTAACCCTGTCACGGACGGTTTCTCCGGTTTTCGTCACGGCCAGCAAATGACCTTGCGCCAGACCGTCGCGACGCCCCTTGTTCAGAATGACCGTATCAAACACCCCAATCTGCGTGACGCCACGGGGAACATCGATAATTTGTCCTGCAATGGCGTGAGTAGGCGCGTAAGCCAGCAAATCAGGCATACCTTCGGGTAGTTGAGTGCTGAGCAGACGATCCCCCGGTCGTACCTCCTGGGTGACCCGTTGCACAGCCAGGGTGGTGACATCACCCACCATCACCACGCGGGCAGTGCCGATATCGTCAGCGTTGATCCCCAGCAGCTCCTGGCTGTCGGGGTCGGTAAAGACCTTGCCCTGGCGGAAGATGCCATAGCTGGGCTGCGCAGGGTCCAGGGCGCCCCGGGCATAAATGCGTTCGCCGTTGGCGCCCAGCACACGCCCGGCCTGCGCCCCGACAATGTAAGGCGCGCTGTCCAGCTCCTGCGACGTATCGAGGATGCGGTCATGCAGTAAAAAACGCTGGATAGCTTTCAGCGTCTCGCTGCCCAGCGGTTGCGGGTGTTGTGGGTAATTGCCGATGGACGGGGCCTGTATATTGGCCGTGACGGCCTGTGCCCACACCAGCAAGACGAGTAGCGATTTCCTCATGGGGTGAATCTCCTTTATTATGTACGTTCGCGTGAAACGCTAGGGCCTTCGCGGCTTTGCAGCGTTTACACCGGCAACCTGGGTCCATCCCGGTGCCGACTTGCCTTTACCTCACATGTGCAGCAATTACGCTTATGGCTATTTTGAACATCCTCGAATTCCCGGACTCGCGCCTGCGCACTATCGCCAAACCGGTGGCCGTAGTGGACGACGAAGTTCGTCAGTTGGTCGATGACATGTTTGAAACAATGTATGAAGCTCCGGGCATCGGCCTCGCCGCGACCCAGGTCAACGTGCACCTGCGCGTCGTGGTTATGGACCTGTCCGAAGATCGCAGCGAACCGATGGTGTTTATCAACCCAGAGTTCGAAACCTTGACCGACGAAATGGGCCAGTACCAGGAAGGCTGCCTGTCGGTGCCGGACTTCTACGAGAACGTCGATCGTCCGCAGCGCGTCAAGATCAAGGCCCTGGACCCTAACGGCAAGCCGTTCGAGCTGATTGCCGAAGGCCTGCTGGCGGTGTGTATCCAGCATGAGTGCGATCACCTCAACGGCAAACTGTTCGTCGATTACCTGTCCACGCTTAAACGCGACCGGATCAAGAAGAAGCTGGAAAAGAAGCATCGCCAGCAAGCTTGATTCCCCTCTTTCAAAGGCTTGCTGCGGCAAGCCTTTTTCTTTTGTGAGATGTTTCCCATGACCGAGCCACTGCGCATCGTTTTTGCCGGCACCCCCGAATTCGCCGCCGAACACCTTAAGGCCCTGCTCGCCAGCCCCTATGAGATCGTGGCGGTGTACACCCAACCGGATCGCCCGGCCGGTCGCGGGCAAAAACTGATGCCCAGCCCGGTCAAGCAACTGGCACTTGAGAACAACATCGTCGTGCTGCAACCGCCAACCCTGCGTAACGCCGACGCCCAGGCCGAACTGGCTGCACTGAAACCGGATTTGCTGGTGGTGGTGGCCTACGGTTTGATCCTGCCGCAAGTGGTGCTGGATATCCCTCGCTTGGGTTGCATCAACAGCCATGCTTCGCTGCTGCCGCGCTGGCGTGGAGCAGCGCCCATCCAGCGCGCGGTGCAAGCCGGTGATGCCGAGAGCGGCGTGACCGTGATGCGCATGGAAGCGGGCCTGGACACTGGGCCGATGCTGCTGAAAGTCACCACGCCGATCAGCAATGAAGACACCGGTGGCAGCCTCCACGACCGCCTGGCCGAGATGGGCCCTGCGGCCGTCGTCCAGGCCATCGCCGGTTTGGCAGCGGGCACGTTGGAGGGCCAAGTGCAGGACGACAGCCTCGCCACCTACGCCCACAAACTGAACAAGGACGAAGCCCGCATCGACTGGAGCCTCCCGGCAGTGGAGTTGGAGCGCCTGGTTCGCGCCTTCAACCCATGGCCGGTTTGCCACAGCACCCTCAATGGCGAAGCCTTGAAAGTCCTCGCCTCTACCCTGGCCGAAGGCAAGGGCACGCCGGGCGAAATCATTGGCTCCAGCAAGGACGGCCTGCTGGTGGCCTGCGGCGAGCAGGCGCTGTGTCTGACCCGCCTGCAATTGCCCGGTGGCAAGGCGCTGAACTTCAGCGATTTGTTCAACAGCCGTCGTGAGAAATTTGCAGCCGGCATCGTCCTGGGCCTTGCGGTGGACGCCCAATGAACCCGCGTCTGGCCGCCGCCAAGGCCCTGGCCGCCGTGCTCAACGGCAAGGCTTCCCTCAACAGTTCGTTGCCGATCCAGCTGGATAAAGTCGAAGACCGTGATCGCGGCTTCACCCAGGACCTGGCCTTCGGTACCGCTCGCTGGCAGCCGCGATTGTCGGCGTTAGCGGCCAAGTTGCTGCAAAAACCGTTCAAGGCTGCGGATGCCGATGTCGAGGCGCTGCTGCTGGTTGGCCTTTATCAACTGCTTTACACCCGCGTGCCACCCCACGCGGCCATCGGTGAAACCGTCGGTTGCGCCGACAAACTGAAAAAAACCTGGGCCAAGGCCCTGCTCAACGCCGTGCTGCGCCGCGCCCAACGGGAAAGCGAAGCGCTGCTGGCCGAGCTGGAACATGACCCGGTGGTGCGCACCGCCCACCCGCGCTGGCTGCAAAAATCCCTGAAAGCCTTCTGGCCTGAGCAATGGGAGGCCATCTGCGCCGCCAACAATGCTCATCCTCCGATGATTTTGCGGGTCAATCGGCGCCATAAAAGCCGTGACGCTTACCTTGTATTACTGAGCGAGGCAGGCATTGCCGCCACCGCCTGCGTCTACAGCCAGGACGGTATCGTCCTTACTGAACCTGGCGATGTGCGCAATCTGCCAGGCTTCGCCGAGGGCTGGATCAGCGTGCAGGACGAAGCCGCACAACTGGCCGCAGGCCTCCTGGACCTGGCGCCTGGTCAACGGGTTCTGGACGCCTGCTGCGCACCGGGCGGCAAGACTTGCCACATCATGGAAGTCGAGCCTGGCCTGGCCGGCGTAGTGGCGGTGGACCTGGAAGCCAAGCGCCTGGTACGGGTGCGGGAAAACCTTGCGCGCCTAGGCCTGAGCGCCGAACTGATCGCCGCCGACGGCCGCGACACAGCCGCTTGGTGGGACGGCAAGCCGTTCCAGCGCATCCTGCTGGATGCACCGTGTTCGGCCACCGGGGTGATTCGCCGCCACCCGGATATCAAGCTGACCCGCCAGCCCGACGACATCGCCGCCCTGGCCGTATTGCAAGGTGAGTTGCTCGATGCCCTGTGGCCGACCCTGGAAGTTGGCGGCATCTTGCTCTACGCCACCTGCTCCACCCTGCCCACCGAGAACACCGAAGTGATCGAAGCCTTCCTCGCTCGCACCAGCGGCGCGCGGGAGTTGGACCTCGACATCCAGGCGGGGATCAAGCAGCCTCATGGCCGCCAGCTGCTGGCCCAAGAGGGCGGTCACGACGGCTTCTACTACGCCAAACTGATCAAGATTGCCGCCGCTCGCGGCCGAAATAGTTTTAAAGGAGTGACCGGATGAAAATCATCATCCTCGGCGCAGGGCAGGTCGGCGGCACGCTGGCCGAGCATTTGGCCAGTGAAGCCAACGACATTACCGTGGTCGATACCGACGGCGAGCGCCTGCGTGATCTGGGCGACCGCCTCGATATCCGCACCGTGCAGGGCCGCGCCTCGTTCCCGACGGTGCTACGCCAGGCCGGCGCCGACGACGCCGACATGCTGGTGGCCGTGACCAACAGCGACGAAACCAATATGGTCGCCTGCCAGGTCGCCCACACCCTGTTCCACACCCCGACCAAAATCGCCCGGGTGCGGGAAGCGGCCTACCTGACCCGCGCCGGCCTGTTCGACAACGACGCGATTCCGGTAGACGTACTGATCAGCCCGGAACAGGTGGTCACCCATTACATCAAGCGCCTGATCGAACACCCCGGAGCCCTGCAAGTGATCGACTTTGCCGAAGGCAAGGCGCAGTTGGTGGCGGTCAAGGCCTACTACGGCGGGCCCCTGGTGGGTCAGCAACTGCGCCAGCTGCGCGAGCACATGCCAAATGTCGAGACCCGGGTGGCGGCGATTTTTCGTCGCGACCGGCCGATCCTGCCCCAGGGTGACACGGTGATCGAGGCCGACGACGAAGTGTTCTTCATCGCCGCCAAGGCAAATATTCGCGCGGTAATGAGCGAAATGCGCCGGCTCGATGAGAGCTACAAACGCATCGTCATCGCCGGTGGCGGGCAGATCGGCGAACGTTTGGCCGAGGCCATCGAAAGCCGCTACCAGGTGAAGATCATCGAGATGAACCCGGCGCGCTGCCGGTACTTGTCCGACACCCTCGACAGCACCGTCGTACTGCAAGGCAGTGCATCGGACCGCGACCTGCTGCTGGAAGAAAACATCGCCGACGCCGATCTTTTCCTGGCCCTGACCAACGATGACGAAGCCAACATCATGTCGTCCTTGCTGGCTAAACGGCTGGGGGCGAAGAAGGTGATGACCATCATCAACAACCCGGCCTATGTCGATCTGATCCAGGGCGGCGATATCGACATCGCCATCAGCCCGCAACTGGCGACCATCGGCACTTTGTTGGCCCACGTGCGGCGCGGCGATATCGTCAGCGTTCACTCGTTGCGCCGGGGCGCAGCGGAAGCCATCGAGGCGATTGCCCACGGCGACTCGAAGTCGAGCAAGGTGATCGGTAAGGCAATCCGCGACATTGGCTTGCCGCCTGGGACCACCATCGGCGCGATCATCCGTGATGAAGAGGTGATCATCGCTCACGACGACACGGTGATCGCTACCGGCGACCACGTGATTCTGTTCCTTGTGGATAAAAAACATATCCGCGATGTGGAGAAGCTGTTCCACGTGGGACTGAGCTTTTTCTGATCAACCGGAGTGACCGATATGCTCGAATCCCTGGAAAAAATGCTCGCCAAGGGTGTGGATAACTCGCTGCTGCGCTTTGGGTTGGGCAAGGGTTATCTGGACCTGAAAGACAATGCCAAGGCGGCCGAGCATTTACAGCAGTGCGTGGCGTTTGATCCGAAGTATTCGGCGGCGTGGAAGTTGTTGGGTAAAGCGCAGTTGGGGCTGGATGATCGCGCAGCGGCGCGACTGGCCTGGGAGCAGGGGATTGCAGCCGCGCAGGCCCATGGCGACAAGCAGGCAGAGAAAGAGATGACAGTGTTTCTGAAGAAACTCGATCGCCAGACTTGAATTACTCATGTGGCAAGCGGGCTTGCCCGCCCGCCACAATGAGCCTCACAGCCTCTAGAGGCTTGCGCCGGGCTTAGTACCACCGCGCCTCACCCGGCGGGCGTTTCTTGAAGCGTTTCATGCTCCACATGTACTGGCTCGGATACGCCCTCACATACCGCTCCACCACCTTGCTCATCGCTGCGCAGGAAGTTGCGGTGTCGGTGCTGTACATGTCGTCCGGCGCCGCTTCGAGAATCACTTTGTACCCCGAACCGTCCGGCAGCCGTAGCGCATGCAGGAACACGCCAACGGCTTTACCGCCCGCCAGCATGTTCGGCACAAACTTGCTGGTCAGCGCCTGAGTGGCGAAGAACGGCACGAAGATCCCGGCAGACTCTGCCGGCTCCGGATCAGCAGGAATACCCACCTGGCCACCTTTGCGCACTTCCTTGATGACACTGAGGATGCCTTCCTTGGTGGACGCCGCCACCCGGTTGCCCAACTGCACCCGCTGTTTGCGTAGCAAGTCATCCACCGCCTTGAGCTTGGGCGGACGGTAGAAAATGATCGGTTTGCACTGGTTGCAATAGAAGTGGTTCAACACTTCCCAGTTGCCCAGGTGGCTGGTGATGCCCACCACGCCTTTGCCGGAAGCCAACGCTTCGTGCAGCACTTCCAGGCCTTCGACTTCGCGCACCAGGTCGATGGAGCGCTGGGCCGGCCAGATCCAGGCACAGGCGCTTTCGGTCAGGGACTTGCCGATGTCCATCAGGCTTTGCCCCACCAGACGCTCGCGCTCGGCCGGGTCCATATCCGGGAAGCATTTGGACAGGTTGATCCGCACCGTGTCACGGGAGCGATTGGGGGTTTTCCACATGATCCAGCCAATGGCCGTCCCCACGGCTTGCACGGCGCGCCAGGGCAGCAGGGCAAACAGCCTCAGAGCGCCTACCAGCAAGGCGCCTTTAATCTTTTCCACAGGTCACTCCTGATGTTGTGCGGTGCGCAAAGCGACCATTCTAACCGCCGTTGGCGAGGGTAGCGTAACGATCACAGTCTAGGGTGTGGTCCATGACCATACCCGAGGCCTGCATGAACGCGTAACAGATGGTCGGCCCGACGAACGTGAAGCCGGCTTTTTTCAAGCTTTTACTCATGGCTTCTGCGATGGGCGTGACGGCCGGCACTTCGCAGCGATCCTTGAAATGATTGATGCTCGGCACGCCGCCGACAAACGACCAGAGAAACCCTACCGGGTCCTCCAAAGCCAGCCAGGCAACGGCATTGCGCCGGGCGGCATTGAGTTTCAGACGATTGCGGATAATTCCCGGATCAAGCATCAATGCCTCGATTTCTTCATCGCTTATCTGCGCCACCCGCTGTACATCAAAAGCGAACAACACCTTTCGATAGTGCTCGCGTTTGCGTAAAACGGTGATCCAGGACAGGCCCGCCTGGAACCCTTCGAGTAAAAGCAACTCGAACAAACCCTGCGCATCGCGTAGCGGCGTTCCCCACTCCTGATCGTGATAAGCCATGTACAGCGGATCTTCAGAACACCAAAAGCAGCGTGGCATAAGGCTCCAGGGGATGGTGGCGCGGCCGAATCGGGTATACTCCCGCTCTTTAAATCGCAGCCCAAGTAACAGGTGAATTTCGTGAGCCAGCCTACGCCAGCCGTGCGTACCTTCCAAGACTTGATCCTCGCCCTCCAGCAATACTGGGCCGAGCAAGGCTGTGTGGTACTTCAGCCCTATGATATGGAAGTAGGCGCCGGCACTTTCCACACCGCTACCTTCCTGCGGGCCATCGGCCCGGAAACCTGGAACGCCGCTTATGTGCAGCCCAGTCGTCGCCCGACTGACGGCCGCTACGGCGAAAACCCAAACCGCCTGCAGCACTACTATCAGTTCCAGGTGGTCTTGAAGCCTAACCCGGACAATTTCCAGGAGTTGTACCTGGGCTCATTGAAACATGTCGGCCTGGACCCGCTGGTCCACGACATTCGTTTCGTCGAAGACAACTGGGAATCGCCGACCCTGGGCGCCTGGGGTTTGGGCTGGGAAGTCTGGCTCAACGGCATGGAAGTCACCCAGTTCACCTACTTCCAGCAAGCGGGCGGCATCGAGTGCTACCCGGTGACCGGCGAGATCACTTACGGTCTTGAGCGCCTGGCCATGTACCTGCAGGGCGTGGATTCGGTCTACGACCTGGTCTGGGCTGACGGTCCGTTCGGCAAGGTCACTTATGGCGATGTGTTCCACCAGAACGAAGTGGAGCAGTCGACCTACAACTTCGAACACGCCAACGTCGAGAAACTGTTCGAGCTGTTCGACTTCTACGAAAGCGAAGCCAAGCGCCTGATCGAACTGGATCAGCCGCTGCCGTTGCCAAGCTATGAGATGGTCCTGAAGGCATCCCACACCTTCAACCTGCTGGATGCCCGCCGAGCCATCTCGGTTACTGCGCGCCAGCAATACATTCTGCGTGTACGCGCCCTGGCGCGTTCCGTCGCCCAAGCCTACCTGCTGGCTCGCGCCAAGCTCGGCTTCCCGATGGCGCACCCAGACCTGCGTGATGAAGTGTTGGCTAAGCTGGAGGCTGCACAATGAGTGCTCAAGATTTCCTGGTTGAACTGGGCACCGAAGAGCTGCCGCCCAAGGCACTCAATACCCTGGCCGACGCGTTTCTGGCCGGTATCGACAAGGGCCTGCAAGCCGCTGGCCTGGGTTATGAAGCCAAGAAGGTCTACGCCGCACCACGCCGCCTGGCCGTCCTGATCACCGCTTTGGCCACTCAGCAACCTGATCGCAGCATCAACCTCGACGGCCCGCCACGCCAGGCCGCCTTCGATGCTGAAGGCAACCCGACGCAAGCAGCCTTGGGTTTTGCCAAGAAGTGCGGCGTCGAGCTAAGCGAAATCGACCAGAGCGGTCCGAAACTGCGCTTCAGCCAGATCATCAAGGGCAAGCCAACCGCAAGCCTCTTGCCGACCATCGTTGAAGACTCCCTGAACGACCTGCCGATTCCCAAGCGCATGCGCTGGGGTGCCCGCAAGGAAGAGTTCGTGCGTCCGACCCAATGGCTGGTAATGCTGCTCGGTGACCAGGTCGTCGATTGCACCATCCTCGCCCAGAGGGCTGGCCGGGATTCGCGTGGTCACCGCTTCCATCACCCAGAAAGCGTGCGCATCACCGCGCCGGCCAACTACCTCAATGACCTTCGTGCAGCCTATGTGCTGGCGGATGCCAATGAGCGCCGCGAGCTGATCAGCAAGCGCACCGAAGAGCTGGCCCGTTCGCAGGAAGGCACCGCCATCGTGCCGCCAAGCCTGCTGGACGAAGTGACCGCCCTGGTTGAGTGGCCAGTGCCGCTGGTGTGCTCGTTCGAAGAGCGTTTCCTCGACGTGCCGCAAGAAGCGCTGATCACCACCATGCAGGACAACCAGAAGTATTTCTGCCTGCTGGACGTCGACGGCAAATTGCTGCCGCGTTTCATCACCGTGGCCAATATCGAGAGCAAGGACCCGCAGCAGATCATCGAAGGTAACGAGAAAGTCGTTCGCCCGCGCCTGACCGATGCCGAGTTCTTCTTCAAGCAAGACAAGAAGCAGAAGCTGGAAGACTTCAACCTGCGCCTGCAAAACGTGGTGTTCCAGGAAAAACTGGGCAGCGTCTACGACAAGGCTGTGCGGGTTTCCAAGCTGGCGGCCTACATCGCCCCACGCATTGGCGGCGATGCCACTCTCGCCGCCCGAGCCGGCCTGCTGTCCAAGTGCGACCTGGCCACGGAAATGGTCGGCGAGTTCCCGGAGATGCAAGGTGTTGCCGGTTACTACTACGCCCTCAATGACGGCGAGCCGCAAGATGTCGCCCTGGCCCTGAACGAGCAATACATGCCGCGCGGTGCGGGTGCTGAACTACCGACTACCGTCACCGGCGCAGCCGTGGCCATCGCCGACAAGCTCGATACCCTGGTGGGTATCTTTGGCATCGGCATGTTGCCTACCGGCAGCAAAGACCCGTACGCCCTGCGCCGTGCAGCCCTGGGCGTGCTGCGGATTCTGATCGACAAGAAGCTCGACCTCGACCTGACCCAGGCCGTGGTGTTTGCCGTCGGCCAGTTCGGCGCCAAGGTCAAGCAAGCCGGCCTGGCCGAGCAAGTGCTGGAGTTCGTCTTCGATCGTCTGCGTGCTCGTTACGAAGACGAAGGTGTGGACGTTTCGGTCTACCTGTCGGTTCGTGCCCTGCAACCGGGTTCGGCGCTGGACTTCGATCAGCGCGTGCAAGCCGTTCAGGCCTTTTGCAAGTTGCCAGAAGCTGATGCGTTGGCCGCCGTAAACAAACGTGTGTCGAACCTGCTGAGCAAGGCCGAAAACCTCGGCTCTGCTGAAGTCGATCCCGGCCTGTTTGCCGACGCCAAGGAGTTCTCGCTGAACTCGGCCATCGCCAAGGCGGAAAACGCGGTGAAGCCGCTGATCGCTGAACGCAACTACGCCGAAGCATTGGCGCGCCTGGCCACCTTGCGTGAGCCGGTCGATGCGTTCTTTGAAGCGGTGATGATCAATGCCGAAGATGCGGGCGTGCGGAAAAACCGCTACGCCATGCTGGCGCGTCTGCGTGGGTTGTTTATCAATATCGCTGACATTTCCGTACTGGGCTGATCATGTTGAAACTGCTGATTCTCGATCGGGACGGGGTGATCAACTACGACTCCGACGCTTACATCAAGTCGGTGGAGGAGTGGATTCCATTGCCCGGCTCGATCGAGGCCATCGCGCAGTTGAGCAAGGCGGGCTGGACGGTGGCAATCGCTACCAACCAGTCCGGCATCGCCCGTGGCTACTACGATGTTGCCACCCTCGATGCCATGCACGCGCGTTTGCGCACATTGGTAGCAGAGCAGGGCGGTGAAGTGGGGCTGGTGGTTTACTGCCCCCACGGGCCGGATGAGGGCTGCGCTTGTCGCAAGCCAAAACCGGGCATGCTGAAAACTATTGCAGAGTATTACAATGTGCCGTTGACGGGCCTATGGTTCGTCGGGGACAGTCTCGGTGACTTGGAGGCGGCCAAAGCCGTCGACTCACAACCAGTTTTGGTAAAAACCGGAAAAGGCGAAAAGACCCAGGGTAAAACCCTGCCGGTAGGCACCTTGATTTTTGACGATCTGGCGGCGGTTGCCACAGAACTTATCAACAACTAGCAGCACTTCTGACTTCCTGATCAAGGACTGTTCGGGAGCGCGCTTTTAACAGGCGGGCCTCGGCCCGCAACGGTAAATGCCGCCATGTCGATCTTGCAGGCCATCAGAACCTTCTTCTTTTACCTGCTGCTGGGCACCAGTTCCTTCCTCTGGTGCACCCTGAGCTTTTTTATCGCGCCTTTTTTGCCATTCAAGGCGCGCTATCGTTTCATTAATGTTTTTTGGTGCCGCTGCGCGTTGTGGCTGACCAAGGTGTTCCTGAACATTCGTTTCGAGATCAAGGGCGCCGAAAATGTCCCGGACACACCCTGCGTGATTCTGTCGAACCACCAAAGCACCTGGGAAACCTTCTTTCTGTCGGCGTATTTTTCGCCATTGAGCCAGGTGCTCAAGCGTGAACTGTTGTACGTGCCATTCTTTGGCTGGGCCATGGCTATGCTGCGGCCGATCGCCATCGACCGCGACAACCCCAAGGCCGCGCTCAAACACGTGGCGAAGAAGGGTAACGAGCTGCTCAAGGACGGGGTTTGGGTACTGATCTTCCCCGAAGGTACTCGCGTGCCGTTCGGTACGGTCGGCAAATTTTCACGCGGTGGTACGGCGTTGGCGGTCAACGCTGACCTGCCGGTCCTGCCGATAGCCCACAATGCCGGCAAGTTCTGGCCGAAGACGGGTTGGGCTAAACGCGCGGGCACCATTACCGTGGTGATCGGCGAACCGATGTACGCCGAAGGCAGCGGCCCGCGTGCCATTGCCGCGCTCAATGACCGTGCTGCGGCCTGGAATGAAGCACAACAAAGGGCCATGGGTTCGCTGCCGCCTTTGCCGGTTGCAGAAGATCAGACGGTGATTTGAGTTTCTGTGGATAAGCTGTGTACGGTTTGTTGGCGAATTGTAGTTTTTTTATTGTAGGCTGATGATTTACCTACATATTTCTCAAACTCATAAAACAACTGAAATAGTGCATAAGTTTTTTCAGCAGTAAAAAACCGGCCCTTGAGGCCGGTTTTTTATGCACAGGTAAAAAGCCTGCTATTTAGTCTTTCCAGAGGGGCAGTTGCAGCCTGAACACAGTGCCTTCGCCCACTACGCTCTCACACCCGATACGGCCAGCATGACGATCCACTACCGCCTTGACCATGGTCAGGCCCAGCCCCAATCCTTCGCTGCCCTGGGCAGAGGCGAAGCGTCGGTATTGGCTGAACAGATCAGGTAAATTCTCAGCGGCGATGCCTGGGCCTTGATCCTTGATACGACACTCCAAGCATTCTCCTGTGCTTTCGAGGCTCAAGGTGACGGTCGTACCGAACGGGCTGTATTTAATCGCGTTCTCCAACAGATTGAACAAGGCGCGAGTCAGCAGCGATTGATCAGCCCAGACCATTTCCTCGCCAGCCTCATCCAGGTCATTAACCAACTGGATGCCTTTCAACTGGGCCAGTAGCGCAACCTGGTCAAACGCATCGAGCACCAGCATGGCGAACAAGCTGGGCTGGAACTGATAGCCGTCGGATTCGGCTTTGGCCAGTTGGACAAACGACTCGGTCAGGTTCAAGGCGCGACGCACTTGTTGTTCTATTTGCACAAATACAGGTGCGACCTCTGGGGATTCATGGCGTTGGACATCCAGCAACGCAAGAATCGCCGAATGAGGCGCCCGCAGGTCGTGAGACAGGAAGCGCAACAGGGTTTCCCGCTGCTGCTGGGCATCACGCTCAATGCTCAAGTCTGTCAGGCTCAGCAGCCAGCCCAGAGCCACATCGCCATCCGCCGGCAGAAGCGGGGCAAGGTCCAGGCGCAGGCTGCGTTGCTGGGTGTCACGAAATTCGAGAATTTCCAGGGCAGACAGGGGCGGGCGAGTGCCATCCAGTAAAGGCGGATAGCCCAGCGCCGCGAGCTGTTCCAGCAGGTTCTCGGTAACCAGTTCACTACCAAACACATCACGGGCGATGCGATTGGCCAGCAGGATGCCGCCCCTCGGGTCTGTAATCAGCGTGGCCACCGGCAAACACTCCAGGCCATCGGCCATAAAACGTCGGGTGTCGCGAGTGCGGCTGACAGCTTGCTCCAGAGCGAAGATTCGGCCCTGCAACACATCGCCGTTACTGGCGGGCGCACGACGACGTTCCGGCAACACATTGGGCTCGCTGTCCAGGCGTGCCAGCTCCCAGCCGAAATAGGCCAGGATTACGCTCAGGCGACGCCAATTCCAGATCAGGTAGCCAAGCAGCAAACCGATCAGGCATGCCCCCGGCGACCACCAGCCACCCAGGCGCAACAGCCCCCAGGAACCAAGGAGCGCGGCGCTCATGCACCCTAGGGTCAACCACAATGCATAACGCGGGCGAAACAGCAGCAGGCCCAATAGCAGCGCAACCATCGAGGTGCCCATCAACGTAGCCAGCCAAACGGGCAAGACGGTGATGCTGCGCCCTTGCAACAGGCCATTGAGGATATTGGCCTGGATCTCGACACCTGATGTGGTGCCCACGCTGGCCGACAATGGCGTGACGTATCGATCCCCCATGCCAGGGGCGGTGGCACCCACCAGAATCAGGCGATCACGCAACAACTCAGGCGGGACTTCACCGCGCAAGACGCTGACGTAGGGCACACTGGGAAAGCCATCGTCGGTGTCGATGTAAGGAATCCGAATGGCATTTTCCCGCTGCCAATCGGCGCTGTCTGACGGGGCAGGCAACCCGGGCATTACCGCCTGCCGCCCGGTCAGTTCGAACGCCAGCCATGCCAATTGGGGTGTCATTCGTCCCGGCGGGCCTTCACTCAGATAAAGGCTGCGGACAATGCCGTCGCTGTCCGCTTCGACATTGATATGGCCGACGCCTCTTGCGCAATCGCGAAGGGGCAGCACGGGCAGGATTTGCGCCACCGGTTGACCGTAGCGAGGCATTCCTTCGCGGATCAGCGGCAGTAACACATTGCCAGCATCGCAGAGCGCCTGGGCCAGCCGTTGATCGTTGGCGAGATCACGAGCCGGTTCGCTGAAAATCACATCGAACAAAATACCGGCGGGTTTGGCGGCGCTCAGTTGGTCAATCAGGTCGGCATGCAGGCGGCGCGACCAAGGCCACTGACCCAGCTGCTTAAGACTGAGGTCATCGATGGTCACTAGCAGAATGCGCGGATCAACCGGTAAGGGAGCCAAACGGCGCAGGCTGTCATACAACAGATTATTGAGCGCAAGGCCAGGGCTCAGAGACAGGAATGCTGTCATTGGCAGCAGCAGCAGGCTGATACACAGCCACTCCCGGACCAGGCCGTAAAACAGCCGCTGAGCTTGAGTCGGCTGGCGCTTTTCAGCCCTGCGCCAAAACCTCACCAGCCTGTCGCCACAACGCTACTGCACACGGGTAGCGGGCGGGTAATAGAAAATGTCATAGACCCCGGCTTCCCCCTCCAGTCCCTGTTCATCAAAAGCAGATACGCGAACGTGATAAAACGATGCTTTTAATCCAGTGAAGTTCAAGTGCGGCTCGCTGGAAAAGTTTTCCTGCTTGATGTTCATAAACGCTTTATCAGTGGCCACTTGGGCACGATAACGCTGGGCACCCGGTTGCGGGCGCAGGTACAGGGTCCAGACCGGCGCATTGCCCTTCTGGCCGTCCTGGCCGATCAGCCTGGGCGCGTCCAGCAACTCTACAGTCTTGAGCTCGCCCTGTTTTTTGAGCAGTACACCTTGGCGGGCACCAACCTTCACTTCGCCTTCCACAGGACCTACCGGCAGCTGCTTTTTCGCTGTTCGCCCGGCAGTCGGCGGTTCCGTACGATTAACCGCCACTTGACCATTGAGCACCTCGACAACTGATTGCTCGTCATCGTTACGCACGCGAAAGTGGGTGCCACGCACCCCAAGCACACCCACCGGAGTCACGATCTGAAAACGATCATAGTCGCTGGCGCGCTTGAGCACATACGCCTCAACCTGACCCTGCTCCAGGATCACCTGGGGAATTGCCTGCTCTTGCACTAGGTGCAATCGAACTTGAGAGCTGGATGGCAACACGATTCGCGAACCATCCCCCAGCAGCAGACTGACAAACGCCGATGGGGAAGTTTTCACGCTTTCCTGCTCATCAATCTGCATGCCTTCCTCCAGCACGCTTGACCGTCCTTTGGCATCCAGCTTCCAGGCTTCGCCTGTAAGGTGCTGGACAACCGCAGGCAAGGGCTGTGCACGACATAAATGATTGTCATCAATGTAAGGCGCACGGACAGGAGCGGGCCGCGCCATGACGGACGGGCTACTGACACCGAGCGTAAAAATCAGGCCTGAGCCCAACAACAGGAAGAGGGCAGAGCGGTATCGGCAGGGAAAGAAGGTCATGGTGCTCATCAAGATTCTAGTTCTAATGGTTCATCAGAAAGCACGTTCAGAAAGCGTCTTGCGGCGGCAGGACCTTGAATGCTGCCTACGATACCCGATGACGCATCGCACTCGATAGCCGTAATGTCTGGCGCATTGGAAGTGATCGTCGGCTGGCCGGTGATCCATTGAAAATGGATGACACGTCCATGTGTCGACCGGATCAACAGTGTCGAATCCGGGGTGTACATCGAAGAGATACTGTCCCTCATATCCCTGCGACGGCAGTTCACGGCGAACCATGCACTGCGGTTGACACATCCAAGTGTCGCAGGTGCATCCCGCACGCCTGCTTGTGTCACACAGCAATAGAGAATTTACCTACAGCGACGACGCATAGAGGGATTTGCAACATTTGTTCAGATTTAGAATATCCACCGTTGGTTTTGCAGACGTACGCTGGCTTGTTGAAACTGCGCAGGCGCCTCTACGTTGCGAAGCCCTGCGTATCCCAGAGAGTCGCCCGACTCACTGGGCATGTGCAACTCATCGACCGGAATGGGTTGCACCGGATTGCAGGCATCAACCGTTTCCGTGCCTAGGCTTGCCGCGGTGGCCATCATCAACATCGTCCCCCACACACTGACCTTCTGCATGACGACCTCTCGTCCCGACATAGCATAAAACCTGATTGCCATTGATCCTTTTCCTGAAGGTCTTGAGCCGGTATCTTTCCAGCTGGGTATTCGCGATGTTCAACTGCCAAACGGCTATTTGATATCAGCGTACCGAGAGATCCAGGGATCTGAGAATTTGGCCATAATTGTTCAGATTCAATGGTCGGCATCTGCGCAGTAGTGCTCCCTCATGAAATCGAGCCGACGCCTCTGCTGTATTCTTCAAGAAGAAAGGACCCTCCCATGCGTGTCGCGATACTGGATGACGAACCTGCCGAATTACGGCGGGTGGAACAGACACTGCGACAAATCCCAAGCGCTTCGGAGCAGCCATGGACGCTGCATTGCTTCGAGCGCGGTGAAGACTTGCTACGCCAACTGCGCCGAGAAACCTTTGACTTGCTGGTGCTCGATTGGCAGCTACCTGATCTCAGCGGCCTGGCGATCCTGCGCTGGACCCGCGAACACCTGGACGCACCACCGCCAGCCATCATGCTCACCAGCCGCGATGCCGAGAGCGACATCGTCCAAGCGTTGAACAGTGGAGCGGATGATTACGTCAGCAAACCCTTTCGTCCCAATGAACTCAAGGCACGGGTCACAGCGGTCCTGCGGCGCCACGGTTTACAGAAATCCGCAGCAAGCGAAGTATTAACCTTCAATGACCTGACGTTTGATGACGCCGAGTTGACAGTTACGCGGGGGGGAAACCCTATCAACTTGACCGAGCGTGAATACCGACTAGCACGCTGCTTATTCGCTAACCTGGCGCGGCCACTGTCTCGTGAATACCTCTATGAGCGGTTTTGGACCCATGAGGAAATGGTGTCTTCACGGCCGCTTGATACCCATATCTATCGGCTGCGTAACAAGCTGGGATTGACGACTGACCGGGGATGGCAGTTGCTGACTATCTACGGGTATGGCTATCGGCTGGAGAGTGTGGCTGCCGCTAGCGCTTAATAAAAAGGCACCTTCTCAGATGTTCCACGTGGAGCATTTAGAAAATTTGCGATTCTTTACTCAATAAAAAAGGCCAACGCTAAGCGCTGGCCTTTTTTTGTTTTGCTTCGCAGCCTGATTAGAAGTCCAGGTTAGACACCGCCAAGGCATTGCTCTCGATGAAGTCACGACGAGGTTCAACCGCATCACCCATCAGGGTGTTGAAGATCTGGTCCGCACCAATGGCATCTTCGATGGTCACGCGTAGCATCCGGCGCTGGCTAGGGTCCATGGTGGTTTCCCATAGCTGATCCGGGTTCATTTCGCCCAAACCTTTATAACGCTGAATGGTGTGACGCTTGGTACTTTCAGCCATCAACCAGTCCAGGGCTTCCTTGAACTCCTTGACCGCTTTCTTGCGTTCGCCACGCTGAATATAAGCGCCGTCGTCCAGTAAGGTGCTCAGTTGCGCGCCGAGTGTGACAACAGTCTTGTAGTCATTGCTGCCGAAGAAGTCGCGGTTGAAGGTGACGTAGTTCGACAGCCCATGGGAGATCAGCTCGACCTCTGGCAGCCAGACGTTACGTTCACGGTCTTCACGCAGGCTGGCTTTGTAAACCAGGCCGGATTTTTCCACGGTGCGCAGACGAACTTCGTACTGGGCCAACCAGTCCTGCATCGCTGCATGATCGCCCAGTTGTTCGAGGCTGACTGCTGGCAGGTAGATGAAGTGCTCGGTCAGCTCCTGAGGGTACAGGCGCGACAAACGCTTGAGGGTCTTCATCACCATGCGGAAGTCGTTTACCAGACGCTCCAGCGCCGGCCCGGAGATTCCCGGAGCTTCGTCGTTCAAGTGCAAGCTGGCATCTTCCAGGGCCGACTGCGTCATGTACTCTTCCATGGCGTCGTCGTCTTTGATGTATTGCTCTTGCTTGCCTTTTTTCACTTTGTACAACGGCGGCTGGGCGATGTAGATGTAGCCACGCTCGATCAGCTCCGGCAACTGACGGAAGAAGAAGGTCAGCAGTAGGGTACGGATGTGCGAACCGTCGACGTCAGCATCGGTCATGATGATGATGTTGTGATAACGCAACTTCGCGATGTTGTACTCATCACGACCAATGCCACAGCCCAGAGCGGTGATCAAGGTGCCGACTTCCTGAGAGGAAATCATCTTGTCGAAGCGGGCTTTCTCGACGTTGAGGATCTTGCCCTTCAACGGCAGGATGGCCTGGGTGCGACGGTTACGACCTTGCTTGGCAGAGCCGCCAGCAGAGTCACCTTCCACTAGGTACAGTTCGGAGAGGGCAGGGTCCTTCTCTTGGCAGTCCGCCAGTTTGCCCGGCAGGCCAGCAATATCCAGCGCGCCTTTACGACGGGTCATTTCACGGGCTTTACGCGCCGCTTCACGAGCCCGCGCCGCGTCAATCATCTTGCCGACAACCAGCCTGGCTTCGTTCGGGTTTTCCAACAGGAAGTCGGAGAAGTACTTGCCCATTTCCTGTTCCACTGCCGTCTTCACTTCTGAGGACACCAGCTTGTCTTTGGTCTGCGAGCTGAACTTAGGATCAGGAACCTTGACCGAGATAATCGCGGTCAGGCCTTCACGGGCATCGTCGCCGGTGGTGGCAACTTTGTGTTTCTTCGCCAGACCTTCCGCTTCGATGTAGGTGTTCAGGTTACGCGTCAGTGCGGAACGGAAACCCACTAGGTGAGTACCGCCATCGCGCTGTGGAATGTTGTTGGTGAAGCACAACAGGTTCTCGTTGAAGCTGTCGTTCCACTGCAGAGCGATTTCCACGCCGATGCCGTCTTCACGCTGTACGTTGAAGTGGAACACTTCGTTGACCGGAGTCTTGTTGGTATTCAGGTATTCAACGAACGCACGCAAACCACCTTCGTACTTGAACAGCTCTTCCTTGCCGCTGCGCTCGTCCTTGAGGACGATGCCGACACCGGAGTTGAGGAAGGACAGTTCACGAATCCGCTTGGCCAGGATGTCCCAGCTGAAGTGGATGTTCTTGAAGGTTAGGTCAGAAGGACGGAAGTGGATCTGGGTACCGGTGGTTTCGCTTTCGCCAACGATCTTCATCGGCTCCTGCGGAACGCCGTGAACGTAGGTCTGTTCCCAGATCTTGCCGCTGCGACGCACGGTCAGCACCAGCAGTTCGGAGAGGGCGTTCACCACGGAAACACCTACACCGTGCAAACCGCCAGATACTTTGTAGGAGTTGTCGTCGAACTTACCGCCGGCGTGGAGCACGGTCATGATGACCTCTGCTGCCGAAACACCTTCTTCTTTATGCACATCTACCGGAATGCCGCGACCGTTGTCGCGCACGGTGATGGATTCGTCCGGGTGGATGATGATGCTGATGTCGTCGCAGTGACCGGCCAAAGCTTCGTCGATCGAGTTGTCGACCACCTCGAACACCATGTGGTGCAGACCGCTGCCATCATCGGTGTCACCGATGTACATACCGGGACGTTTGCGTACGGCATCCAAACCTTTAAGCACTTTAATGCTGGTCGAGTCGTACGTATGTTCTTCGCTCATGCCTTACTCCCGATGGTCGTGGGTCTGGGTGATACGGCCTTGTTCCACGTGGAACAAAGCAACTGGCGTTTCCGTCTGCCAGCCTTCCCTCAATAATTCATGGTCTACACAGGTGATAAACACCTGGCAGCGTAAGTCTTCCAACAAGCGGCATAGCGCGCGGCGGTGCTGCTCGTCCAGTTCGGACGGCAAGTCATCCACCAGATAAATGCACTGGCCTCGCCGAGCCTGGCTGACCAGATGCCCTTGGGCGATACGCAACGCACAGACCACCAACTTCTGCTGACCGCGAGACAAAATGTCTGCGGCGTTATGTGCACCTAATCTAAGGCGCAAATCAGCCCGTTGTGGTCCGGCCTGGGTGTGACCAATTTGCTGATCCCGTTGTAGAGAAGTGGCGAGCACTGCACTCAGTTCCCGCTCTTTATCCCAACCACGGTAATAGCTCAACGTTAAACCTTCGAGCTCTAGCAACTCGCTCAAGGTCTGTTCAAAGACTGGTTTCAAGGCTTTGATATAGGCGCGGCGGTATTCATCTATTTCAGCGCTGGCCAGGCACAGCTCCCGGTCCCAGGCCGCTTGCGAAGCGGCGTCAAGTGTACCATGCCGCAGCCACGAGTTCCGCTGCCGCAAGGCCTTCTGCAGGCGCTGCCAAGTGGCCATGAAGCGCGGTTCCACGTGGAACACTCCCCAGTCGAGGAACTGCCTGCGAATTTTTGGTGCACCTTCCAGCAACCGGAAACTGTCGGGGTTGATCAATTGTAGGGGCAGTATTTCCGCCAGTTGCGCCGCACTGCGAGCATTTTGCCCATCAATGCGGATCTGAAATTCCCCCTGACGGTCGCGGGATATCCCCAGGCTGCTGTGACCGCCTTCCGCCAATTCGACCTGGCCGAATACGGTACACGCCAACTGCTCGTACTGAATCACCGGCAACAGACGCGCACTGCGAAAGGAACGGGCAAGCCCCAGCAAGTGAATGGCTTCCAGAACGCTGGTTTTGCCACTGCCGTTGGCGCCATGGAGAATATTGATGCGGGGAGAGGGGGAGAGGGTCACCGGGTGCAAATTGCGCACCGCGGTGACCGAGACGCGACTGAGGGACATCTAACTTCTGCTGAACATGATTACAGACGCATCGGCATAACAACGTAAGCCGAGTCGTCGTTGTCGGATTCTTGTACCAGTGCGCTGCTGTTGGAGTCGGACAGAATCAGGCGAACTTGTTCGGTAGTCATCACGCCCAGCACGTCCAGCAGGTAGCTGACGTTGAAGCCGATTTCCAACGAACCGCCGTTGTAGTCGACGCCTACTTCTTCTTCCGCTTCTTCCTGCTCCGGGTTGTTGGCCTGGATCTTCAGCTGACCGTTGGCCAGTTGCAGACGAATACCTCGGTATTTCTCGTTGGACAGAATCGCCGTACGGCTGAACGCTTCACGCAGGGCCTGGCGATCGCCGATCACCAGCTTGTCGCCGCCTTTAGGCAGCACACGCTCGTAATCCGGAAACTTGCCGTCGACCAGTTTGGAAGTGAAGGTGAACTCGCCGGTGGTTGCGCGGATGTGGTGCTGGCCCAGCACGATGCTGACATTACCATCCGGCTCAGTCAGCAGACGCGCCAGCTCAAGGATACCCTTACGCGGCACGATCACCTGGTGGCGATCCGGCTGACCAATATCGGCCTTCATAGAGCACATGGCCAGACGGTGACCGTCAGTGGCCACAGCGCGGATAATGCCTTCCGAGACTTCCAGCAGCATGCCGTTGAGGTAGTAACGTACATCCTGCTGGGCCATGGCGAAGCTGGTGCGCTCGATCAGACGGCGCAGCTTGCTTTGCCCCAGGCTACAAGTCAGCGAACCAGGACCTTCCTCCACAGTTGGGAAATCGTTCGCCGGCAGGGTGGACAGGGTGAAACGGCTGCGGCCGGCCTTGACTACCAACTTCTGCTCATCGACCTTGATGTCGATCAGCGCGTCGTTAGGCAGGCTCTTGCAGATGTCCATCAGCTTGCGCGCTGGCACGGTGATCTCGCCGGGTTCGGCGGGTTCTTCCAGCTGAACGCGACCAACCAGTTCGACTTCCAGGTCGGTACCGGTCAACGACAGTTGCTGGCCTTCGACAACCAGCAATACATTGGAGAGCACCGGCAAGGTCTGTCGGCGCTCGACGACGCCTGCGACCAGTTGCAGGGGTTTCAACAGGGCTTCGCGTTGAATGGTGAAATGCATGGTCTAGTCCCTTGCCTTAATAAGCTGCGCTGGTGTTCATCAAGTTGTCAGTGTACGCAGCAGGTTCTTGTAGTCCTCGCGAATATCCGCGTCGGATTCCTTAAGTTCATTGATCTTGCGGCACGCATGCAAGACCGTGGTGTGGTCGCGACCGCCAAACACATCACCAATTTCTGGCAGGCTATGGTTAGTCAACTCCTTGGAGAGCGCCATCGCCACCTGACGTGGACGTGCTACCGAGCGCGAACGGCGCTTGGACAGCAGGTCGGAAATCTTGATCTTGTAGTACTCGGCCACTGTGCGTTGGATGTTATCCACACTGACCAGTTTGTCTTGCAAGGCCAGCAGGTCTTTTAGCGATTCCCGAATCAGCTCAATGGTGATATCGCGGCCCATGAAGTGCGAGTGAGCGATGACACGCTTGAGCGCGCCTTCCAGTTCACGCACGTTGGAACGAATACGCTGGGCGATGAAGAACGCGGCGTCGTGGGGAAGATCGACTTTCGCCTGGTCGGCTTTCTTCATCAGAATCGCGACTCGGGTTTCCAGTTCCGGCGGTTCTACTGCAACGGTCAGGCCCCAGCCAAAGCGCGACTTCAAGCGCTCTTCCAGGCCTTCGATTTCTTTCGGATAACGGTCGCTGGTCAAGATGACCTGCTGACCACCTTCGAGCAAGGCGTTGAACGTGTGGAAAAACTCTTCCTGGGAACGTTCCTTGCGAGCGAAGAATTGAATGTCATCGATCAACAAGGCGTCGACGGAACGGTAGAACCGTTTGAACTCGTTGATAGCGTTGAGCTGTAACGCCTTGACCATGTCGGCAACGAAGCGCTCCGAGTGCAGGTACACGACCTTGGCATTCGGGTTCTTCTTTAATAGATGGTTACCCACAGCATGCATCAAGTGCGTCTTACCCAAGCCAACGCCGCCATAAAGGAAGAGTGGGTTGTAACCATGCTTGGGGTTGTCGGCCACCTGCCAGGCGGCTGCACGGGCCAACTGGTTGGATTTACCCTCTACGAAATTCTCAAAGGTAAACGTCCGGTTTAGATAGCTGGTGTGCTTGAGCGCACCTTCAACCTGCACCGTGCGCTGTTCTGCGCGAATCGGTGCCTGTTGCGAACTGGCACCTGCCATCGGATCGAAGCTGTCACGGGACGGCTCTTCGTTCCTAGGCGCGTTTTTTTGCGAAAACGACTTTGATGGGCCAGCAGCAGGAGCTACCGCCGTGTGGTTGACCGGTGAAGCGGCAGCCTGAGCTTGCGACGCAGCCGCAGCCAACGGCGCATTCGGCGCGGCACGAGGCACCGAGCTGCGTTTGCTGCCTATTAATAAGGAGAGAACCGGGGCTTGCCCGTTGCCATGTTCATCGAGCAATTCGAGAACGCGGCTCAGGTACTTCTCGTTGACCCAGTCGAGAACAAAACGATTGGGTGCGTAGACGCGCAACTCGTCGCCTTCGGCTTCGACCTGTAGCGGACGGATCCAGGTGTTGAATTGCTGGGCAGGCAGCTCATCGCGCAAAAGCTCCACGCACTGCTGCCAAAGTTCCACTGACACGGAGATCCCCTAAGTTGAAAGCCGGTGAGGCAAAAACAGCCGCCATTGTAGCGGCCAGCCGTCTACTTATCCACATGTAGGTTGCTCACAGGACGCCAAGAATCAATGCCTTAACCGTAAAAAATACGACCAATGGTCTGTGCATAAACTCTGTGGATAAGCGCCCCTAAGCCCGTTGTACAAGTGGGGGGGAAAGTCTGTGGGTAACTGGCCTGTGGATAACTAGCCATTCCACACACAGCTTATCCGACAGTGCAGCACAGGTAGAGCACCGTTTCTCCCCCGTGTTGTCATCCTCTGTACATCAAGTAAAACGTGGCCTTAAGGTTGTTATCCACAGAAGATGGCGTCCCTAGCTTTTATAAGCTTTACAGAAAAGCTTTAAATAACTTCCTTCTTTATTTTTATATCTATGGCATTGCTCACGAAAGCCGAACGACTCGGAATAGGTCCAGATGTGTCCAGATATCTAATTGAAGGAAAAGCGGGTTGGAAATTGACCTAGAGGCTTGCTTTCTCTAGAATCGCCGGTCTCTTAAAACGGGGGCCATTCCGGCCCGTTGTGGACGAACCAGGTAACACGCCATGAAACGTACTTTCCAACCAAGCACCATCAAACGCGCCCGTACTCACGGCTTCCGTGCTCGCATGGCTACCAAGAACGGCCGTGCTGTCCTGTCGCGTCGCCGCGCCAAAGGTCGTGCGCGTCTGGCAGTTTGATAATCCGGTACTGGTGGTGAGTCAGGACTTCAGTCGGGAAAAGCGTCTGCTAACCCCCCGGCATTTCAAGGCAGTCTTTGACTCCCCCACCGGCAAGGTTCCGGGGAAAAATCTCCTGCTCCTTGCGCGTAACAACGATCTGGATCACCCCCGTCTCGGGTTGGTGATTGGCAAGAAGAGCGTAAAGCTCTCCGTTGAGCGCAATCGCCTCAAGCGTCTGATGCGCGAATCGTTTCGCCTCCACCAGGACACTCTGGTTGGTTGGGATATTGTTATCGTCGCGCGCAAAGGCTTGGGGGACATAGAAAACCCCGAATTGATTCAGCATTTCGGCAAGCTCTGGAAACGTCTGGCTCGTACTAACAAGCCAGCACCAGCAGTCGGCACCGAAACTGTAGGGGTAGACAGTACTGATGCGTAAACTGGCACTCGTTCCGATCCAGTTTTACCGCTATGCCATTAGTCCGCTGATGGCCAGCCACTGTCGTTTCTACCCCAGCTGTTCCTGCTACGCGTATGAAGCCATAGAAAATCATGGCCTTCTGCGCGGTGGCTGGCTGACCTTTCGTCGTTTAGGTCGTTGTCATCCGTGGAATCCCGGTGGTTATGACCCGGTTCCACCTATCCCTACCTCCCGTTCTTCTTCGATGGCCGAGTAATCATGGATATTAAACGCACGATCCTGATCGTCGCCCTGGCAATCGTGACCTACGTTATGGTTCTTAAGTGGAACCAGGACTATGGTCAGGCTGCCCTGCCGACTCAGAATGTTGCTACCAATCAGGCTGCGCCGGCTATACCGGACACTCCGTTGGGTAACAATGCTTCCGCCAGTGCCGATGTACCCAGCGCAAATGCCGATAGCAGCACCCCTGTAGAAACGCAGGTGATCACCAGTAAAGACCTCATCCACGTCAAAACGGATGTGCTGGACCTGGCTATCGATCCACAGGGTGGTGACATCGCCCAGCTGAAGCTGCCGCTGTATCCACGTCGTCAAGACCATCCAGATGTTCCGTTCCAGCTGTTCGATAATGGCGGCGAACGTACTTATTTGGCGCAAAGCGGCTTGACCGGCACTGACGGTCCTGATGCTCGAGCTACCGGTCGTCCGGTTTATTCGACCGAACAAAAGAGTTATCAACTGGCTGATGGCCAGAACCAGTTGAACGTCGACCTGAAATTCAGTCTCGATGGCGTCAACTACATCAAGCGTTTCAGTTTCACCCGTGGTTTGTACGATCTGAAAGTCACCTACCTGATCGACAACACCAGCGCCAAAGCCTGGACCGGCAATTTGTTTGCCCAGCTCAAGCGTGATGGCAGCTCCGATCCTTCTTCCAGCACCGCCACCGGCACCGCGACTTACCTGGGCGCCGCCCTGTGGACAAGTAACGAGCCGTACAAAAAAGTGTCGATGAAAGATATCGACAAGGCTGCGCTGAAAGAAACCGTACAAGGTGGCTGGGTCGCCTGGTTGCAACACTACTTCGTGACCGCCTGGATCCCGAGCAAGGGTGAAGCCAACCTGGTTCAAACCCGCAAGGACAGCCAAGGCAACTACATCATTGGTTTCACTGGCCCGGCGGTGACCGTCGCTCCAGGTGCCAAGGCTGAAACTAGCGCTACGCTGTACGCCGGTCCGAAAAGCCAGGCTGTGCTCAAAGAGTTATCCCCAGGTCTGGAACTGACTGTGGATTACGGCATTTTGTGGTTCATTGCCCAGCCGATATTCTGGCTGCTGCAACATATCCACAGCATCGTTGGTAACTGGGGCTGGTCGATCATCTTCCTGACCATGCTGATCAAGGGGATTTTCTTCCCTCTGTCGGCCGCCAGCTACAAGTCGATGGCGCGTATGCGTGCCGTGGCCCCGAAACTGGCCGCTCTGAAAGAACAACATGGCGATGACCGGCAGAAAATGTCGCAAGCCATGATGGAGCTGTACAAGAAAGAGAAGATCAACCCGCTGGGTGGATGCTTGCCGATTCTGGTGCAGATGCCGGTGTTCCTCTCGCTGTACTGGGTTCTCCTGGAAAGCGTGGAAATGCGCCAGGCACCGTTCATGCTGTGGATAACTGACCTGTCGATCAAAGACCCGTTCTTTATCCTGCCGATCATCATGGGCGCGACCATGTTCATCCAGCAGCGTTTGAACCCTACACCTCCGGATCCGATGCAGGCTAAAGTGATGAAAATGATGCCAATCATCTTCACCTTCTTCTTCCTGTGGTTCCCGGCTGGTCTGGTTCTGTACTGGGTGGTCAACAACGTGTTGTCGATCTCTCAACAGTGGTACATCACGCGTAAGGTCGAAGCGGCTACCAAAAAAGCCGAGGTGTAACTTACTCTGTGGATAACCACTCAAGACGCCCCCTAGTGGGGCGTTTTGCATTTTGTCACTTTTGTTCGGGTACCCGTTGATGAGCGCTCCTCGTGAAACCATAGCCGCCGTCGCCACCGCTCAAGGTCGTGGCGGTGTCGGTATCGTTCGTATCTCTGGGCCGCTCGCCGGCATCGCGGCTCAAGCCATCATTGGTCGCGAACTGAAGCCTCGGTACGCCCATTACGGGCCGTTCTTCAATGACAATGAAGAAGTGCTGGACGAGGGTATCGCCTTATATTTTCCGGGCCCCAACTCCTTTACCGGTGAGGACGTCCTGGAACTGCAAGGTCACGGCGGCCCGATCGTGTTGGATATGCTGCTGCAACGCTGCCTGCAACTGGGCTGTCGCCTGGCCCGGCCGGGTGAGTTCAGCGAGCGGGCGTTTCTCAATGACAAGCTTGACCTTGCACAAGCCGAAGCGATTGCCGACCTGATCGAAGCCAGTTCTGCCCAGGCCGCGCGCAATGCCTTGCGCTCGTTGCAGGGGGCATTTTCCCTGCGTGTGCATAATCTCACCGAGCAGTTGATCAGTTTGCGGATCTACGTCGAGGCGGCGATTGACTTTCCGGAAGAGGAAATAGACTTTCTTGCCGATGGTCATGTCCTGGCGATGCTGGACAAAGTTCGCTATGAGTTATCCACAGTCCAGCGTGAAGCGGGACAGGGTGCCTTGCTGCGCGACGGGATGACGGTAGTGATTGCCGGTCGCCCAAATGCCGGTAAATCCAGCCTGCTTAATGCCCTAGCGGGTCGGGAAGCAGCGATCGTTACTGAAATCGCCGGTACCACCCGAGATATTTTGCGTGAACATATCCACATCGATGGCATGCCGCTGCACGTTGTTGATACCGCTGGCTTGCGTGATACCGACGACCAAGTGGAAAAAATCGGCGTGGAGCGGGCACTCAAGGCTATCAGCGAGGCTGATCGGATATTGCTGGTAGTGGATGCGACGGCTCCAGAGGCTGTGGATCCTTTTGCCCTGTGGCCAGAATTTCTTGAACAACGGCCGGATCCGGCGAAGGTCACACTGATTCGTAACAAAGCGGACCTCACCGGTGAGCCCATAGCGCTGGAAGTTAGCGAAGATGGCCACGTGACCATCAGCCTTAGCGCCAAGTCTGCAGGTGATGGCCTGGAACTGCTGCGCGACCATCTCAAAGCGTGCATGGGCTACGAGCAGACCTCGGAGAGCAGCTTCAGTGCTCGCCGCAGGCACCTGGAGGCGTTGCGCCATGCCAGCACGGCCCTTGAGCATGGTCGGGCGCAGTTGACCCTGGCAGGGGCTGGAGAACTGCTGGCCGAAGATTTGCGTCAGGCACAGCAGCTATTGGGCGAAATTACCGGGGCATTCAGTTCCGACGACTTGCTCGGAAGGATATTTTCCAGCTTCTGCATCGGTAAATAGACCCTCGTTACTCACAGACAGGCCATTCGTGCCTGCCTGTTCTGCCCGCTTCAGGGCATTCAATTCCAACTTCTGACAAGCGCTATCGGTTGCGACGGCTTTTTCGTGGGCGCGATTTGCTGCACCAAGCATTTTTCTGTGGATTAAGCCCTGTGAATAACCGCCCCTGTACTCGGTTGATAACCAGGCCTGAAAACTGAGGAAAACCACGACTGTGGATAAGTAGCTGTTTAATCCACAGGCTTAAAGCACTTATCCAAGTGCCTTATCGGCACCTAACCACAGACTTTTGAATGCTTGTACACAAAGTAAATAAAGGCCTGTAGAGATCTATCCACAGAAAAGTGCCTCAGTATAAATAAACATAAAAACAAAGATTTAATATATTTCTCTCTTTTAATTTCTATTGTCTGTGATTCATCCACAGCTGGTTAAATTTTGTGCAAAGGGTTCTTTAGGAAGGGCTAAGTCCCTATACTTGCCGCCAGGGTTAGAAAACCTGAGCTCAACCCTTTCCTAATTACCCAATTGAAGCAGGCACGAGGTGCGTGGTGGATTTCCCTTCCCGTTTTGAAGTGATCGTCATCGGCGGCGGTCATGCCGGTACCGAGGCAGCACTGGCGTCAGCACGTATGGGGGCAAAAACCCTGTTGCTGACGCATAACGTGGAAACCCTCGGTGCCATGAGCTGCAACCCCGCCATTGGTGGGATTGGCAAAAGCCATCTGGTCAAGGAAATCGATGCCCTAGGCGGCGCGATGGCCATGGCCACCGATAAGGGTGGTATTCAATTTCGCGTGTTGAACAGCCGCAAAGGCCCGGCCGTGCGAGCCACTAGGGCTCAAGCTGACCGGATTTTGTACAAGGCCGCTGTCCGCGAAACCCTGGAAAACCAGCCCAACCTGTGGATATTTCAGCAAGCCGCTGATGATCTGATCGTTGAACAGGACCAGGTACGTGGAGTTGTTACCCAGATGGGCCTGCGTTTCTTCGCAGAATCCGTTGTATTGACCACCGGTACCTTCCTCGGCGGACTTATCCACATCGGGTTGCAAAACTATTCAGGCGGCCGCGCCGGTGATCCGCCTTCAATCGCCCTTGCGCAGCGTCTTCGTGAGTTGCCATTGCGGGTCGGACGTTTGAAAACCGGTACACCACCGCGTATCGACGGCCGTTCCGTGGACTTCTCGGTGATGACCGAGCAAGCCGGCGACACGCCGATCCCGGTGATGTCGTTCATGGGTTCCAAGGAACAGCATCCAAAACAGGTCAGTTGCTGGATTACCCATACCAACGCCCGGACCCACGAAATCATTGCCGCGAACCTCGATCGTTCGCCGATGTATTCCGGGGTGATCGAAGGCGTTGGCCCGCGCTACTGCCCGTCGATTGAAGACAAGATCCACCGCTTTGCCGACAAGGAAAGCCATCAGGTCTTTATCGAGCCGGAAGGTCTGACCACTCACGAGCTGTACCCGAACGGGATTTCTACTTCCCTGCCGTTTGACGTGCAAATACAGATCGTGCAATCGATTCGCGGCATGGAAAACGCCCATATCGTGCGTCCGGGCTACGCCATCGAGTACGACTACTTTGATCCGCGCGACCTGAAATACAGCCTGGAAACCAAGGTCATCGGCGGTCTGTTCTTCGCCGGGCAAATCAACGGCACCACTGGTTACGAAGAGGCCGGTGCCCAGGGTTTGCTGGCCGGAGCCAACGCGGCCCTGCGTGCACAGGGCAAAGACAGCTGGTGCCCGCGTCGCGATGAAGCATATATCGGGGTGTTGGTCGATGATCTGATCACCCTGGGTACCCAGGAACCGTACCGAATGTTCACGTCCCGGGCCGAATATCGCCTGATCCTGCGCGAAGACAACGCCGACCTGCGCCTGACCGAAAAAGGTCGCGAGCTGGGTCTGGTGGATGACGCGCGTTGGGCTGCGTTCTGCAAAAAACGCGAAAGTGTCGAACTGGAAGAGCAGCGCCTGAAAAGCACCTGGGTTCGCCCAGGCACCGAACAAGGCGATGCCATTGCCGAGAAATTCGGTACGCCGCTGACACACGAATACAACTTGCTGAACCTGCTGTCCCGTCCGGAAATCGACTACGCTGGTCTGATCTCGGTGACTGGCGGTGGTGCAGAAGATCCACAGGTCGCCGAGCAGGTCGAAATCAAGACCAAATACGCCGGTTACATTGATCGCCAGCAAGACGAGATTGCGCGTCTGCGAGCTAGTGAAGACACCAAGCTGCCTATGGATATCGATTACACGAACATCTCGGGTCTCTCCAAGGAGATCCAGGGCAAGCTGGGGATAACTCGGCCGGAGACCCTGGGCCAGGCGTCCCGTATACCGGGCGTCACCCCGGCAGCTATTTCGCTGTTGATGATTCATTTGAAAAAACGCGGCGCGGGCCGTCAGTTGGAGCAAAGCGCTTGAGTTCGTTGGTCACCCTGCAACACGCCGAAGAGTTATCCACAGGTGCTCGCCAATTGGGCGTTGACCTTACAGAGGCCCAGCACGAATTGCTGTTGGGTTATCTGGCCCTGTTGATCAAATGGAACAAGGCTTACAACCTGACGGCGGTGCGCGATCCCGACGAAATGGTTTCCCGGCATTTGCTCGACAGCCTCAGCGTCATGCCGTTTATCGAAAACGGCCGCTGGCTCGATGTCGGCAGTGGCGGCGGTATGCCCGGCATCCCTTTGGCGATCCTGTTTCCCGAGTCGCAAGTGACCTGCCTGGACAGCAACGGCAAGAAAACCCGCTTCCTGACCCAGGTCAAACTCGAACTCAAACTCGACAACCTGCAAGTTATCCACAGCCGCGTCGAAACCTTCACGCCTGAACAGCCATTCAACGGAATCGTTTCGCGGGCGTTCAGCAGCATGGAGAACTTCAGTAACTGGACCCGCCATCTTGGCGACCACGATACCCGTTGGCTGGCAATGAAGGGCGTTCATCCAAGCGACGAGCTGTTAGCATTGCCGGCAGACTTCCACCTCGATAGCGAACACGCCTTGGCCGTACCCGGTTGCCAAGGCCAACGCCATCTGCTGATACTGCGCCGCACGGCATGATTGGGAACACAAGCAAGAATGGCTAAGGTATTCGCGATAGCGAACCAGAAAGGTGGCGTGGGCAAAACCACCACCTGTATCAACCTCGCAGCATCCCTGGTCGCTACCAAGCGTCGGGTGCTGTTGATCGATCTCGATCCACAAGGCAACGCCACCATGGGTAGCGGTGTGGATAAACACGGCCTGGAAAACTCGGTCTACGACTTGCTGATTGGCGAGTGCGACCTGGCCCAGGCCATGCACTATTCCGAGCACGGCGGTTACCAACTGCTGCCGGCCAACCGCGATTTGACGGCGGCGGAAGTGGTGCTGCTGGAAATGCAGATGAAAGAAAGCCGTCTGCGCAGCGCCTTGGCGCCGATTCGCGAAAATTACGACTACATTTTGATCGATTGCCCGCCGTCGCTGTCGATGCTGACGATTAACGCATTGGTCGCAGCCGATGGGGTAATTATCCCCATGCAGTGCGAGTACTTCGCCCTCGAAGGCTTGAGCGATCTTGTGGATAACATCAAGCGCATCGCTGAATTGCTCAACCCGAACCTGAAAGTCGAAGGTTTGCTGCGGACCATGTATGACCCACGCCTGAGCCTGATGAACGACGTGTCAGCGCAGCTCAAGGAGCACTTTGGCGACCAGCTTTACGACACGGTGATTCCACGCAATATTCGCCTGGCCGAAGCGCCAAGCTATGGCATGCCCGCGCTGGCGTACGACAAGTCATCTCGTGGTGCTCTTGCTTACCTCGCCTTGGCGGGTGAGATGGTTCGTCGTCAACGCCGCAACTCACGTACCGCTGCAGCCCAGCCAACTTAAGGAATCCTCATGGCCGTCAAGAAACGAGGTCTCGGACGTGGACTGGATGCACTGCTGAGTGGTCCGACTGTTACTTCGCTTGAAGAACAAGCGGTGCAGGCTGACCAGCGTGAACTGCAGCACCTGCCGCTGGACCTGATCCAGCGCGGCAAATACCAGCCACGCCGGGACATGGACCCCCAGGCACTGGAAGAACTGGCCCAGTCGATCAAGGCCCAGGGCGTGATGCAGCCGATCGTGGTGCGCCCAATTGGCGGCGGCCGCTTTGAAATCATCGCAGGGGAACGCCGTTGGCGCGCCAGCCAACAGGCCGGCCAAGAAACCATCCCGGCGATGGTTCGCGATGTGTCGGATGAAACCGCCATTGCCATGGCGTTGATCGAAAACATCCAGCGCGAAGACCTCAATCCCATCGAAGAGGCGGTGGCCTTGCAGCGTTTGCAGCAGGAATTCCAGCTGACTCAGCAACAGGTCGCCGACGCGGTGGGTAAATCTCGCGTTACCGTCTCCAATTTGTTGCGCCTGATCGCGCTTCCGGAAGTGATCAAAACCATGCTTTCCCACGGCGACCTGGAAATGGGTCACGCTCGTGCTTTGCTCGGTTTGCCGGAAAATCAGCAGGTTGAAGGGGCGCGACACGTTGTCGCACGAGGGCTCACCGTTCGTCAGACCGAGGCCCTGGTTCGCCAGTGGCTCAGTGGTAAACCAGAACCTGTCGAAGCCGCCAAACCTGATCCGGATATCGCTCGCCTGGAGCAGCGCCTGGCGGAACGCCTAGGCTCTGCGGTACAAATTCGCCACGGCAAGAAAGGCAAAGGACAATTGGTCATCGGATATAACTCTCTTGATGAGCTTCAGGGCGTACTTGCCCACATTCGCTGAAACATTTGCTTATGTAGCGCACAGTCGGAAATCACTACCTGGCTGTTGAATAGGGGCAGAACCGCCCCTATACTCTGCGCGCATTTTGTCGGCACAAATGATGCCAAGTTATTGATTCTGGCAGCCGACTATTGGGGAGCAAGAGTGATGGAAACCCGCACGCCACACACGTTGCCGTTCCATCGCTTGGCCGTTTTTCCGGTGTTATTGGCCCAATTTGTCATTTTACTGATCGCCGCATTGGCGCTTTGGTATTGGCATGGAGTCGTAGCCGGATACTCAGGACTCTGCGGAGGCCTGATAGCCTTGCTGCCCAATATGTATTTTGCTCACAGGGCCTTTCGGTTTTCCGGTGCCCGAGCAGCTCAAGCCATCGTCCGGTCTTTTTATGCCGGTGAGGCGGGCAAACTGATTTTGACAGCAGTGCTCTTTGCGCTGACGTTTGCAGGTGTAAAGCCATTGGCGCCGCTGGCTGTATTCGGCGTCTTCGTGTTGACCCAACTGGTCAGCTGGTTTTCGCCCCTGCTGATGAGAACAAGATTTTCGAGACCTTAGGGCGTTTGAGGCAACCATGGCAGAGACAACCGCTTCGGGCTATATCCAGCACCACTTGCAGAACCTGACCTTCGGTCAGCTACCCAATAGCGGCTGGGGCTTTGCTCACACCGCAGCAGAAGCCAAAGAAATGGGCTTTTGGGCTTTCCACGTCGATACCCTCGGCTGGTCGGTCGCATTGGGTCTGATTTTCGTCCTGATTTTCCGCATGGCGGCAAAGAAGGCGACTTCCGGTCAGCCAGGTGCTTTGCAGAACTTCGTTGAAGTATTGGTCGAATTCGTCGATGGCAGCGTGAGAGACAGCTTCCATGGCCGTAGCCCGGTGATTGCACCGCTGGCACTGACCATCTTCGTCTGGGTGTTCCTGATGAACGCCGTCGACCTGATACCGGTCGATTGGATTCCTCAGTTGGCCATCCTGATCACCGGCGATGCGCACATTCCATTCCGTGCCGTATCGACCACTGATCCTAACGCCACCCTGGGTATGGCCCTGTCGGTGTTTGCGTTGATCATTTTCTACAGCATCAAGGTCAAGGGCATCGGCGGCTTCATCGGCGAACTGACCCTGCACCCGTTTGGCAGCAAGAACATTTTCCTGCAAGCGCTGCTGATCCCGGTGAACTTCCTGCTGGAATTCGTCACCCTGATCGCCAAGCCAATCTCACTGGCACTGCGACTGTTCGGTAACATGTACGCCGGCGAACTGGTCTTCATTCTGATTGCTGTGATGTTCGGCAGCGGTCTGCTCTGGCTTAGCGGCCTGGGCATTGTTCTGCAGTGGGCGTGGGCGGTGTTCCACATCCTGATCATCACCCTGCAGGCGTTTATCTTCATGATGTTGACCATCGTTTACCTGTCGATGGCGCACGAAGAGAACCATTAAGACCAGTCTCGACTAGTCTGATGTCCTTCCCGGTGAAACGGGAAGGTGGCCCTTCAGGGCTATGAAACGATTTGTTTTACCGCTTTAAAATCTAAAAAACCTAAACCATACGACGTAAAAGTCGGGAGGAAAGATGGAAACTGTAGTTGGTCTAACCGCTATCGCTGTTGCACTGTTGATCGGCCTGGGCGCCCTGGGTACTGCCATTGGTTTCGGCCTGTTGGGCGGCAAGTTCCTGGAAGGCGCCGCGCGTCAGCCAGAAATGGTTCCAATGCTGCAAGTTAAAATGTTCATCGTCGCCGGCCTGCTCGACGCCGTGACCATGATCGGCGTTGGTATCGCTCTGTTCTTCACCTTCGCGAACCCCTTCGTTGGTCAACTCGCTGGCTAATCACTCGAATTTTCGAGTTGATTAGAGTGATGGACAACGAACGAGCGAGGTGTTGGCGTGAACATTAATGCAACCCTGATTGGCCAGTCCGTTGCGTTCTTCATTTTTGTACTGTTTTGCATGAAGTTCGTGTGGCCTCCGGTCATCGCGGCTTTGCACGAACGTCAGAAGAAGATCGCGGATGGACTGGACGCTGCCGCCCGAGCAGCTCGCGACCTGGAATTGGCCCAAGATAAAGTGGGTCAAAAACTGCGCGAAGCAAAAGCTCAGGCAGCCGAAATCATTGAGCAAGCCAAGAAACGCGGTAACCAGATCGTTGAAGAGGCTGTTGAAAAAGCCCGTATCGACGCTGACCGTGTGAAGGTTCAGGCTCAGGCCGAGATCGAGCAGGAACTGAATAGTGTCAAAGATGCGCTGCGTGCCCAACTGGGTGCTCTGGCCGTCGGCGGTGCCGAGAAGATCCTGGGTGCCACAATCGATCAAAACGCGCACGCGGAGCTGGTTAACAAACTGGCTGCTGAAATTTAAGCGAGGGCGATCATGGCAGAATTGACCACGTTGGCCCGACCTTACGCTAAGGCAGCCTTCGAGCACGCCCAGGCCCACCAGCAACTGGCCTCTTGGTCAGCCATGCTCGGCCTGGCTGCAGCAGTGTCGCAAAACGACACCATGCAGCGCGTGCTCAAGGCCCCGCGACTGACGAGCGCAGACAAGGCCGCCACGTTTATTGACGTGTGCGGCGACAAGTTTGATGTGAAAGTGCAGAACTTCATCCACGTCGTTGCCGAAAATGACCGTCTCCCGCTTTTGCCGGAGATCGCCGCTCTGTTTGACCTGTACAAGGCCGAACAAGAGAAATCGGTAGATGTTGAAGTCATCAGTGCTTTTGCATTGAACCAAGAACAGCAAGACAAACTCGCCAAGGTTCTCAGTGCACGACTCGACCGGGAAGTGCGCCTGCAAGTTGCGGAGGATGCCACCCTGATTGGTGGTGTCATCATTCGCGCCGGCGACCTGGTTATCGATGGCTCGATTCGCGGCAAACTCGCGAATCTTGCCGAAGCATTGAAATCTTGAGTTTGAAGGGGCAGCAGAGCAATGCAGCAACTCAATCCTTCCGAAATAAGTGAAATTATCAAGGGCCGCATCGACAAGCTCGATGTGACCTCCCAAGCCCGTAACGAAGGCACTGTCGTCAGCGTATCTGACGGCATCGTGCGGATTCACGGTCTGGCCGACGTTATGTACGGCGAGATGATCGAGTTTCCGGGCGGCGTCTTCGGTATGGCTCTCAACCTGGAGCAAGACTCTGTAGGTGCCGTTGTATTGGGCTCCTACCAGACTCTGGCCGAAGGCATGAGCGCCAAGTGCACAGGCCGCATCCTGGAGGTTCCGGTTGGTAAGGAACTGCTGGGTCGCGTTGTCGACGCACTGGGTAACCCAGTTGACGGCAAAGGTCCGCTGAACAACACCGAGACCGATGCGGTCGAGAAAGTTGCTCCAGGCGTGATCTGGCGTAAGTCGGTAGACCAGCCTGTACAGACTGGCTACAAGGCTGTCGATGCCATGATTCCTGTCGGCCGTGGCCAGCGTGAGCTGATCATCGGTGACCGTCAGATCGGTAAAACCGCTCTGGCGATCGACGCGATCATCAACCAGAAAAACAGCGGGATCTTCTGCGTCTACGTAGCCATTGGTCAGAAACAATCGACCATCGCCAACGTGGTTCGCAAGCTGGAAGAAAACGGCGCCTTGGCTAACACCATCGTCGTGGCCGCCAGTGCTTCCGAATCCGCTGCACTGCAGTTCCTGGCACCGTACTCCGGTTGCACCATGGGCGAGTACTTCCGCGACCGCGGTGAAGACGCGCTGATCGTTTATGACGATCTGTCCAAGCAAGCAGTGGCTTACCGCCAGATTTCCCTGTTGCTGCGCCGTCCACCAGGCCGTGAAGCTTACCCAGGCGACGTGTTCTATCTCCACTCCCGTCTGCTGGAGCGCGCATCCCGCGTTTCGGAAGAATGGGTAGAGAAGTTCACCAACGGCGCAGTGACCGGCAAAACCGGTTCCCTGACCGCACTGCCGATCATCGAAACCCAGGCTGGCGACGTTTCCGCGTTCGTTCCGACCAACGTGATTTCCATCACTGACGGTCAGATCTTCCTGGAATCGGCCATGTTCAACTCCGGGATCCGTCCTGCAGTGAACGCCGGTGTTTCGGTATCCCGTGTGGGTGGTGCCGCTCAGACCAAGATCATCAAGAAGCTCTCCGGTGGTATCCGTACCGCTCTGGCTCAGTACCGTGAACTGGCGGCATTCGCCCAGTTCGCTTCTGACCTGGACGAAGCGACCCGTAAGCAACTTGAGCATGGTCAGCGCGTTACCGAGCTGATGAAGCAGAAGCAATACGCACCAATGTCGATCGCTGACATGGCGCTGTCGCTGTATGCCGCTGAGCGTGGGTTCCTGACCGACGTTGAAATCACCAAGGTCGGCAGCTTTGAACAAGCGCTGATTGCTTACTTCAACCGCGATCACGCCGAATTGATGGCGAAGATCAACGTGAAAGGTGACTTCAATGACGACATCGACGCTGGCATCAAAGCCGGTATCGAGAAGTTCAAGGCCACCCAAACCTGGTAAGCCGCAGCGGGGGCCGCGAGGCTCCCGCTTGCTAACCTGATAGGTGTTACATGGCAGGCGCAAAAGAGATTCGCAGTAAGATTGCGAGCATCAAAAGCACGCAAAAGATCACCAGCGCCATGGAAAAAGTGGCGGTCAGTAAAATGCGCAAGGCACAAATGCGCATGTCTGCTAGCCGTCCCTACGCGGAGCGTATCCGCCAGGTTATTGGTCATCTGGCCAACGCCAACCCGGAGTATCGCCACCCGTTCATGCTCGACCGCGAAGTAAAGCGTGTCGGTTATGTCGTGGTGAGCAGTGACCGTGGTTTGTGCGGTGGTTTGAATACCAACCTGTTCAAGGCCCTGGTCAAGGACATGGCGGTAAACCGCGAAAACGGCGTCGAGATTGATCTGTGTGTGATCGGTAGCAAGGGTGCGGCCTTTTTCCGCAACTTCGGCGGTAACGTCGTTGCAGCTATCAGTCACCTGGGTGAAGAACCGTCGATCAATGACCTGATCGGCAGCGTCAAGGTGATGCTGGATGCTTACCTGGAAGGCCGGATTGACCGCCTGTCCGTGGTATCCAACAAGTTCATCAACACCATGACGCAACAGCCTACCGTGGAGCAGTTGATTCCATTGGTGGCGACCCCGGAACAAGAGCTCAAGCACCACTGGGACTACCTCTACGAACCAGACGCCAAAGAGCTGCTTGACGGCTTGATGGTGCGCTACGTGGAGTCGCAGGTGTACCAGGCGGTGGTCGAGAACAACGCGGCTGAACAAGCTGCGCGGATGATCGCGATGAAGAGCGCTACCGACAACGCCGGTGATTTGATCAGCGATTTGCAGCTGGTCTACAACAAGGCGCGTCAGGCTGCGATCACCCAAGAGATCTCGGAAATCGTCGGCGGCGCTGCCGCGGTTTAACGGTTCAAATATTCAGAGGATCCAGCTATGAGTAGCGGACGTATCGTTCAAATCATCGGCGCCGTTATCGACGTGGAATTCCCACGCGACAGCGTACCGAGCATCTACAACGCTTTGAAAGTCAAAAGCGATGCCGGCACCACCCTGGAAGTTCAGCAGCAGCTGGGCGACGGCGTGGTTCGTACCATTGCAATGGGTTCCACCGAGGGCTTGAAGCGCGGCCTGGAAGTCACTGACTCTGGCGCTGCCATCTCCGTACCGGTCGGTAAAGCGACCCTGGGCCGGATCATGGACGTCCTCGGTAACCCGATCGACGAAGCCGGTCCAATCGACACCGAAGAGCGCTGGGGCATTCACCGTCCAGCGCCATCCTTCGCGGAACAAGCGGGCGGCAACGACCTGCTGGAAACTGGCATCAAGGTTATCGACCTGGTTTGCCCGTTTGCCAAGGGCGGTAAAGTCGGTCTGTTCGGTGGTGCCGGTGTAGGCAAAACCGTAAACATGATGGAACTGATCCGTAACATCGCCATCGAGCACAGCGGTTTTTCCGTGTTCGCTGGTGTGGGTGAGCGTACTCGTGAGGGTAATGACTTCTACCACGAGATGAAGGACTCCAACGTTCTGGACAAAGTGGCACTGGTTTACGGTCAGATGAACGAGCCGCCGGGTAACCGTCTGCGCGTAGCACTGACTGGCCTGACCATGGCCGAGAAATTCCGTGACGAAGGTAACGACGTTCTGCTGTTCGTCGACAACATCTATCGTTACACCCTGGCCGGTACTGAAGTATCCGCACTGCTGGGCCGTATGCCTTCCGCAGTAGGTTACCAGCCGACCCTGGCCGAAGAGATGGGTACTCTGCAAGAGCGTATCACTTCGACCAAAAACGGTTCGATCACCTCGATCCAAGCGGTATACGTACCTGCGGATGACTTGACTGACCCGTCGCCAGCGACCACCTTCGCCCACTTGGACGCTACCGTCGTACTGTCCCGTGACATCGCCTCCCTGGGTATCTACCCAGCGGTCGATCCACTGGACTCGACTTCGCGCCAGCTGGACCCGAGCGTGATCGGCCAGGAACACTACGACACCGCTCGCGGCGTTCAGTACGTGCTGCAGCGTTACAAAGAACTGAAGGACATCATTGCGATCCTGGGTATGGACGAGCTGTCGGAAACCGACAAGCAGTTGGTATCTCGCGCTCGTAAGATCCAGCGCTTCTTGTCGCAGCCGTTCTTCGTGGCTGAAGTCTTCACCGGTGCCTCGGGTAAATACGTTTCCCTGAAAGACACCATTGCTGGCTTCAAAGGCATCCTCAACGGTGACTACGACCACCTGCCAGAACAAGCGTTCTACATGGTCGGCGGCATCGAAGAAGCGATCGAGAAAGCCAAGAAACTGTAATCCTGGCGCCCGGCAACGGGCGCTACTCAGGTTGAGGCAAGCAGATGGCTATGACAGTCCATTGCGATATCGTCAGCGCGGAAGGGGAAATTTTCTCCGGTCTGGTTGAGATGGTAGTAGCGCACGGCGAACTGGGTGACCTTGGTATTGCCATGGGTCACGCACCGTTGATCACCAGCTTGAAGCCCGGTCCGATTACTCTGACCAAGCAGGGTGGGGAAAAGGAGGTGTTTTACATCTCTGGTGGTTTCCTTGAGGTTCAGCCGAACATGGTCAAGGTTCTTGCCGACACCGTGCAACGTGCTGCCGACCTGGATGAAGCCTCCGCTCAGGACGCCGTCAAGGCTGCCGAGAAGGCCCTGAATGAAAAAGGCGCAGATTTCGACTACGGTTCTGCTGCTGCACGTCTGGCCGAGGCCGCAGCTCAGCTGCGCACCGTCCAGCAGATCCGCAAGAAGTTTGGCGGCTAAGCCGTCACGCCTCATGTGTGATTGATTAAAAAGGGTAGCCTCGGCTACCCTTTTTCTTTATTTGCAAAACACTTCTTTGGTCTGAAGTCTGACCGCCCAGGATTGGTAGCCATTCATGTCTCTCGAAATCGTAATTCTCGCCGCCGGCCAAGGCACCCGCATGCGTTCGGCGCTGCCCAAGGTGCTGCACCCGATCGCCGGTGACTCCATGCTCGGCCATGTTATCCATAGCGCCCGGCAACTGGCCCCCCAACGTATCCATGTAGTGATTGGCCATGGAGCTGACGTGGTGCGTGAGCGGCTGGCGGCGGACGATTTGAATTTCGTATTGCAGCACAAGCAACTGGGTACCGGTCACGCCACCGCCCAAGCCGTGCCTTTCATTAAGGCTGACACGGTGTTGATCCTTTACGGCGACGTGCCGTTGATCGAGGTGGAAACCCTACAACGCCTGCTCAAGCACGTGGCGCCCGGTCAAATGGGCCTGCTGACCGTTGAGCTGGATGACCCAACTGGCTATGGTCGGATCGTGCGCAATGCCGACGGCAAGGTCACCGCGATCGTCGAGCATAAAGACGCAAGCGAAGCCCAGCGCGTCATCACCGAAGGCAACACCGGTATCCTCGCTGTACCGGCTGATTGCCTGGCGGACTGGATGAGCCGCCTGTCCAATAACAACGTCCAGGGTGAGTACTACCTGACCGACGTGATTGAAATGGCTGTCAGCGATGGTCTGCTGGTTGCCACCGAGCAGCCCCACGACCCCATGGAAGTGCAGGGCGCCAACGACCGCAAGCAACTGGCCGAACTGGAGCGTCACTATCAGCAGCGTGAAGGCCGGCGCCTGATGGCGCTTGGTGTCACCTTGCGTGACCCGGCGCGTTTCGATGTGCGCGGCGATGTCACTGTGGGCCGCGATGTGCTCATCGACATCAACGTGATCCTCGAAGGCCGTGTGGTTATTGAAGATGACGTAGTCATCGGCCCGAACTGCGTGATCAAGGACAGCACCCTGCGCAAAGGCGTGGTGATCAAGGCCAACAGCCATATCGAAGGCGCAGTGATGGGTGAGGGTAGCGATGCCGGCCCATTTGCCCGTCTGCGTCCAGGCAGCGTGCTGGGTGCCAAAGCCCATGTGGGTAACTTCGTCGAACTGAAAAACGCCAATCTGGGTGAAGGCGCCAAGGTAGGTCACCTGACCTACCTAGGTGACTCGGTGATCGGTGCTCGCACCAACATCGGCGCTGGCACCATCACCTGCAACTACGATGGCGCCAACAAGCATCAGACCACCATCGGCGAAGACGTGTTTATTGGCTCCAACAACTCTCTGGTGGCCCCAGTGACCATTGGCGATGGTGCCAACACCGCTGCGGGTTCGACCATCAATCAGGATGTGGATAAGTCCCAACTGGCCGTAGCCCGCGCCCGTCAACGCAACATCGACGGCTGGAAACGCCCGGTCAAGACCAAGAAGACCTGAGTTATCCACAACCCCGCAAACCTGTTGGTCCGGTACGTCGGTCCAACAGGTTTTTTTATGCCTTGTGCTTGACGAGTTCCCGCCAATAGGTTTTGATTGCCTTCGTTATCTTTCGAACCGAAACTTATCATCACCATGTCGAAACGAAATACACCCCAACGACGTCACAACATTCTTGCCTTGCTCACCGAGCAGGGTGAAGTCAGCGTGGACGAACTGGCCAAGCGTTTCGAAACTTCGGAAGTGACCATCCGCAAGGATCTCGCTGCGCTGGAGAGCAACGGCCTGTTGCTGCGACGCTACGGCGGTGCGATCACCATGCCCCAGGAGTTGGTGGGTGATCCCGCCCAGCCTATCTCGGTCTACAAACGCGCCATCGCCCGTGCGGCTGTGAATCGGCTGCGCGAACATGCGCGGATCATCATCGACAGTGGCAGCACCACCGCCGCCATGATCCCCGAACTGGGCCATCAACCCGGCCTGGTGGTAATGACCAACTCGCTGCACGTGGCCAGCGCCCTGAGCGAATTGGAACACGAGCCGGTGCTATTAATGACCGGCGGCACCTGGGACCCCCATTCGGACTCGTTCCAGGGCCAGGTCGCCGAGCAGGTATTGCGCTCCTACGATTTCGACCAACTGTTCATCGGCGCCGACGGCATCGATCTACAGCGCGGCACCACCACGTTCAATGAATTGCTGGGGCTGAGCCGGGTCATGGCCGAAGTCGCCCGCGAAGTGGTGGTTATGGTCGAGTCCGACAAGATTGGCCGCAAGATTCCCAACCTGGAACTGCCCTGGAGCAGCGTCCATACCCTTATTACCGATGATCGCCTGCCGCTTGAGGCCCGCGACCAGATTCAAGCCCGCGGCATTACGCTGATTTGCGCGGCAGTCATCTAGGAGAGAAACCATGTGTGGAATTGTTGGCGCAGTCGCTGAACGAAACGTCACCGCCATTTTGCTTGAAGGCCTCAAACGCCTTGAATACCGTGGCTATGACAGCGCTGGTGTGGCGGTTTTTTCCAACGCTGGCAAGCTTGAGCGCATGCGTCGCCCGGGCAAGGTCGCTGAGCTGGAACAAGCCCTGGCCGGTGAGCCGCTGGTAGGTCGTCTGGGTATCGCCCACACCCGTTGGGCAACCCACGGCGCACCGTGCGAACGCAACGCCCACCCGCACTTCTCCGGTGACCTGGCGGTGGTTCACAACGGCATTATTGAAAACCACGAAGTGCTGCGCGAACAGCTCAAAGGCCTGGGCTATGTGTTCACTTCGGACACCGATACCGAAGTCATCGCCCACCTGCTAAACCACAAACTCAAGGACCACAGCGACCTGGCCACCGCCCTCAAGGCTACCGTCAAGGAACTGCATGGCGCCTATGGCCTGGCCGCGATCAGCGCCAGCCAACCGGATCGCCTGGTCGCCGCCCGCAGTGGCAGCCCGCTGGTGATCGGCTTGGGCCTGGGCGAAAACTTCCTGGCCTCTGACCAATTGGCCCTGCGTCAGGTCACTGACCGCTTCATGTACCTGGAAGAAGGCGATATCGCTGACATCCGCCGCGAAAGCGTGGCGATCTGGGACGTTAACGGTCAGCCGGTCGAACGCGAAGCCGTGCAGTACCGCGACGGTGCCGAAGCGGCCGACAAGGGTAAGTTCCGCCACTTCATGCTCAAGGAAATCCACGAGCAACCGTCCGTGGTGCAACGCACCCTGGAAGGCCGCCTGAGCCACAATCAGGTACTGGTTCAGGCCTTCGGCCCGCAAGCCGCTGAACTGTTCGCCAAAGTGCGCAATGTGCAGATCGTCGCCTGCGGCACCAGCTACCACGCCGGTATGGTCGCCCGTTACTGGCTGGAAGAACTGGCCGGCATCCCGTGCCAGGTGGAAGTGGCCAGCGAGTTCCGCTATCGCAAAGTGGTAGTGCAACCGGACACCCTGTTCGTCACCATCTCCCAGTCCGGCGAAACCGCCGACACCCTGGCCGCCCTGCGTAACGCCAAGTTGCTCTCTACAAAAGAAGGGGGCTACCTCGCCAGCCTGGCGATCTGCAACGTCAGCATCAGCTCCCTGGTGCGCGAGTCCGACCTGACCCTGCTGACTCAGGCCGGTCGTGAAATCGGCGTGGCGTCCACCAAAGCCTTCACCACCCAGCTGGTCGGTCTGTTGCTGTTGACCCTGTCCCTTGGCCAGGTTCGCGGCACACTCGCCGAAGGCGTCGAAGCCACCCTGGTGGAAGAGTTGCGTCGCTTGCCAACCCGCCTGGGTGAAGCCCTGGCCATGGACAGCACCGTGGAGAAAGTCGCTGAACTATTCGCCGACAAAAACCACACCCTGTTCCTTGGCCGTGGCGCGCAATACCCAGTGGCGATGGAAGGTGCCCTCAAGCTCAAGGAAATTTCCTATATCCACGCCGAAGCCTACCCGGCCGGTGAGCTGAAGCACGGCCCGTTGGCACTGGTGGATGACGATATGCCGGTGGTCACCGTTGCGCCAAACAACGAGCTGCTGGAGAAGCTCAAGTCCAACCTGCAGGAAGTCCGCGCCCGTGGCGGCCAACTGATCGTCTTTGCTGATGAGAAGGCGGGCATGACCAATGGCGAAGGCACCCACGTCATTAACATGCCGCACATCCACGACACTCTGTCGCCAATCCTCTACACCATCCCGTTGCAACTGCTGTCGTATTACGTCGCCGTGCTCAAGGGCACTGACGTTGACCAACCGCGCAACCTGGCGAAATCGGTGACAGTGGAGTAAGCCATTCAGGGATTACTGGTTTCTGACAATAAAGATTGACACAAAACAATAAAGGTTGACACGATACAACATAGATTGACACAAAGCCTAAACCCCCGTATCTACGGGGGTTTTCATTTTCGGGCTGAGCCATCGGTCTAGAATTTCCGCTTCGTTTCGCTCCGGGAGTAGGCTAAAAAGCGTTATGCCATCGGCAGATGGTGAACGATTTTTTCCTATAACTATTTTTTCAGGGCGAGGAGAGGCGATCCCGGCGGACGAAGGAGGAAGCAATAACCTGTTTTTTCCTTGCCTCCTGATGGGGCTAAGCCTCCGAGAACTTTTCTGTTGCCTACCCAGGTTGACGTCAAGGTTCTTGACTATGAGCTCAACCACCTGAGCTTGTTGGAAGAAATACTCAATCGAAAAAACGAAAACAAGGCGCACCTCTCCGAACGAAAATTGATGATTCGGATGGCGGTGGCGAGCGTCATCGAGAAGTTTGAGAGCGAGCCGAATCTGTTCTTGGTGATCGTGCGGGAGTGGCGGGAGGTCCTCGCCACGTACCGTGCGAATCTGCAAACCTACGTCTATAGCTTCTCGTTTGAGCGGGCCCGGCGCGAGGTGGCCCAGGCTGAAATCGACTATGGCACTAAGCTTAGCGGGGTACTGGGCGATATTGCGGGCAAGATGCTTGCCCTGCCGATATCGTTAGCGGGTCTGGTCGTGCTGGAGAAAACCACCTCAAAATTCGAAGGTTTTATTCTTGTCCTTGGGCTGGCAGTGGTCTCTGTGGTTCTGCTTGCGATCCTGCACAATCAAATGCTGCAAACAGAGCGCCTGCTACACAGTTTCAATGTCATCTTCGATGATTTTAAGGACAAGATAAAAACCTATCCCCCAAAACTTCAGGGCTTGCTCAGGATCACCATCGACCAGGTCGACAAGCAGGGCCGAACGCTAACCAGGACCTTTCGCTTGCTGAAGGGGCTGTCCTTGCTGCCAATCGTCGGGGCATTGCTGCTGGCCGCGATAAAATACTGGGATGGTTTCGTATGGCTATTGATGACCATCCTGTCGATCGTGTTTTCCGCGCTCAACGTAGCCCCGAACTTTCTCAGCCCGTAAAGGCTTTGCCTCATTTCTATGGCAAATTTTAAGGTGAAATAGGATTAGTAAGTTCAAACTGTTGAATAATGATCCACGCTGCCTACAATTGATCGAGGAAAAAATTTATGCTCGCAACAAACAGATGGCAGCTGAGCACGCAGCATCCTCAACGGAGCTGGAGCGTGCGGCGGTTTTCATAAAGGCTGCGCTTTGCAGGAAATCTGGCTTATCCCTCGGCCACGTCGTTTTCAATCGCTCAGTGATAAACGTTAAGAGATGAAAACCCACCATTTGAAACTCCTGAGGCCATCACAGTTGGCGGTCAGCAGGAGCTTGCCACGTAGTCTACGTAATGAAGGTCCCGCGTCTTCCATTAGCGACGAGAAATCCCAGATGAGCGTTGAACTGAATGAGGAGGATATGCGCTTGGCGCTATTCGGCTCCCCAAAACAATCCGACCCCGTAGTACTCGCAAAGCCGCAGCCGAGTCCAACGCCCCGACTAAACTCTAAACCGCTATCACCGAAGCTGAGGGTGACACTGCACGTTACCAAGGACTTCGAAGGCGACGTGAGCGTGTTCATTTATGATGCGAACACGCTGAGTACTCTTATCGCGGAACAAGAGGCTAAAAAAGAAGCTAAAAAAAAGAAATTCAAATATTTCGATGTGGTCTCGGTCAAACCCATCCAGTAACTATCGTGTCGTTAAAGAGCGTGCTTCATTGCACTGCTCTTGCTCCCTATGCAATACCACTGACCAGCCAGTTGTTTTCTTGCAGACATTCGTTTGCATGTAACTTGACCAGTATGCGCCGTAATAGGGACTGGCTGATAAAGTCCAAAAGCAACAACTCCAGCAGTATTAAAAAATACTCGGTTTTTTGAACAAGCGGATGGGGAACTCCACAACACTACATCCGGAATATTTCCGCTATCGCTATCCCATTTTGGTTAGCGGCGACCGCCTTCCGGGTACAGCTATTACCGCATCCCAACTTGACCGCGGTCACTGCTTGAATCATATAAAGCTGTGTGATGGTCAGATTGGTCAGGTGAGCCAAAAATCTAAACGATCTCGGTTCGACTTCACTGTGACGATGCATCGAGAACTGATTTCAGCTCCTGAGCATGCGCACTTTCAGGTGTGGATTCGTGCTGCTGGTTAAGAGAATTCCTGAGAAAAGCCCTAGTAAAGGTAGAGCCACCCATCGGTTGGGGGCATGCCGCAAAAGTTAATTTTGAAAAAACAGGCGAACATTACAGAATTGTAATTTTTCAAAAATCTCCCCGTTATCTTCAAATTGCAACGATACAAGTCGGCGGCGATACGGGAGCAGAAACTGCTCCCGTAAACAATAATTCCAGCCGAAGAGCTTTCTAGTTCTGCCGAACCTAAGGAGTGATTAATGGATAACAATACGAAATTTTCGATGGCCGCTTTGGCGTTGGTTGTCAGTTCTGGGCCTTCTATAGTGTTTGCGGAGGAAAAGACTGGGGGGTTTATCGAAGACAGCAGCCTTACCGTGCTCAATCGAAATTTCTACTTCAATCGTGATCATCGTAACGGTCAATCAAGCCCCACGGGCAATGGCTACTCCGAAGCTTGGTCGCATGCGATTATCAGTAAGTTCGAATCCGGGTTTACCCAAGGCTCTGTAGGCGTGGGCGTCGACGCTTTCGCGATGATCGGTTTGAAGCTTGATACGGGTGACGGTCGTAACGGCGGTCGTAGTTCATTCGATGTGCTACCTGTCAATGGCGACGGCGAAGCACGAGATGAATACACGAAAGTCGGTGGCGCGGCAAAAGTTCGCGCTTTTGACACTGTGGTGAAAGTAGGTGATGTATTTCCCGCCAACCCTGTCGTGGCTTCTGGCGACTCAAGGCTTTTACCGGAAAGTTTCCGTGGTGTGACCGCTACCAATACCAGCATCGAAGGGCTGACAGTTCAGGGTGGTCGCCTGCATGCTATGAGTCAACCAGTCTCCAGCAATATGCGCGACAACTTCGCAACCTTCTATGCAGGCCCAGTTAACTCACCTTGGGTCGGCTATTTTGGTGGCGACTACAATGTGAATAAGAATATTATCGTTAGTCTTTACTCCAGTCGTCTCAAAGACGCCTGGAATCAATACTATGCTGGCACCGGGTTGAACTACTCCTTGTCTGATGAGCTTTCCGTATTCGGCGGTGTGAATTACTACAAGGCCGTTGACGAAGGGAAAAAACTGCTGGGCGAGTTCGACAACAATATTTGGAGCGCTAAGGTTGGCGTGAAGTATGGCGCACACTCACTTGCACTTTCTCACCAGCGAAATAATGGTAACGACGACTTCGACTACCTGCGTCAGTCGGATTCCATCTTTCTCGACAACTCAATCCAGTACAGCGACTTCAACTCGCCAAAAGAACGTTCATGGATGGTGCGTTACGACCTCGACATGAGCTCGTATGGTGTACCTGGCTTGTCGTTTATGACACGTTATGGTCGTGGCACCGACGCTGACTACTCCAACGCCAACGCCACATACATGCGGCGCGATGCGGATGGAAACCCGTTGACCGATCAGAAACGTTGGGAGCGCGACATCGAAGTAAAATACGTCGTTCAGACAGGCTCCTTGAAAGATATGTCCTTCCGCTTGCGACAAATGAACACCCGTGCAACCGCGTTTGAGTCTGATTTGGATGAAGTCCGTGTGATCGTTGAGTACCCACTAGCGATTCTGTAATACCTGAACGGGATAATTCGTTCCTCACGAATATCCCGTTTTCGCTAGAAAGATTTCAAAAATGTAATTTTTCAATCATCTTCATGTTAACTTGAATTGCTTATAGTGAGTGGGAGTTAATAGGAATCTAGCTAGCGCATCTGGTTGGAGTCCTACAGACAAGTAGCTAGTATGTGAAAATCTGAAACTCATCGCTGTTCAGTTAAAAGCTCCAAGCTCACCTTTAGAAGCTCCTTTGGAAAAAGGTGAATTTTTAAGACGTCCCTCGGGGCGTCTTTTTTATGCCCGTTAAAACACGAGCATATAAAAAACGCCCGATACCTCTAAGTATTGAGGTTAATCGAGCGTTATAAATCCCTCTGACAGCAGCATAGCTGCTAGCCGCCTCGTTTACGACACTCTCCAGCCACAGTGTACCTAATTGTATTTAGCTGTCCTTTTGAATCTTCATAGGTCATTGCGGCGGGCACCACTGCGCAGACTTTTGCAGGCCGCACCACACTGATAACCTTCACAACATCCACCTTCATCCCGTACTCGTATTCTTTCGACACAGGGGCGCTTTTCCCCTGGCTAATTGCATACTGCTCCATGGCTTTAGCATTCGCCGCCATCATCTTTTCAAAGGCTTTGTCTCCTCCCCCTTCCGCCAGTACGAGAGAGGATAACGTCAGAGCTCCAGCGAAAGTAATAATACTCATGAACTTCATATTTAGTACCTCATATATTAACTGTTACAAGGATATCAATTCGAACATTGCGATGGCGTGGCGGCTAGGTTACGAATGTGTAATAAAGCCGTAAAAAAAACCGCCGCCGGAAGCCGGAAGCGGTTTTTTATACGCAGTACTACTACATTTTACCTGTCTCATCTTTAGCATCACTTGACACCACGGGAACGCTCTTCCCTTCTCTAGCAACATATGCCTCCATTGCCACATCTCGCGCCGCCATCATTTTTTCGAAGGTTCTGTCCCCCCCACCTTCGGCTAAAGCAACTGAAGAAAGGATTAAAGCACCCGCAAGAGCGCAGATTTGAGCAATTTTCATACTGACACCTCATATAGTTAACGCTAGTAGGGTATCAATTCGAACCTATCAACACGGTGGCGCCAAGATTACAGATTCGTTATGTAGCTCACATAAAAAAGCCCACTATCGAATCTCGATAGTGGGCTTTTAAAACTAAAGAATTATACGGCTTCTATTTTATCGTCTTCGTCTTCGGCTTCTTCCTCGTCTCGGCGGTGCGCCCATTGATAAAGCGCAGGCAATATCAGCAGGGTCAACGCAGTTGAGGATAGGATGCCCCCGATCACCACGGTAGCCAGGGGTCTCTGGACCTCTGCCCCCGTTCCGGTGGCCAGTGCCATCGGAATAAAGCCAAGAGAGGCCACCAGAGCTGTCATCAACACTGGGCGCAACCGGGTAAGAGCCCCTTCATTGATTGCGGAACTCAACGAATGTCCTTCCTCCCGAAGATTGCGGATGAACGCAATCATCACCAGACCATTCAGCACCGCCACGCCCGACAACGCGATGAAACCAACACCTGCCGAGATCGACAGCGGTATGTCTCGGAGCCATAAAGCCATGACTCCCCCCGTCAACGCGAATGGAATACCGGTGAACACCAATAGGCCATCCTTGAGGTTGTTGAACATCATGAACAAGAGTGCGAACACCAAGAGCAGGGCCACTGGGACTACAATCTGTAGTCGCTTGGCAGCGGATTGGAGCTGCTCGAACTGTCCTCCCCAGTTGGTCCAGTAACCGGCCGGGATCTGCACTTCTTTATCAATGGCGCTACTGGCCTCCTGTACAAATGAGCCGATATCACGCCCACGCACGTTGGCGCTGACGATCACCAGACGTTTGCCGTTTTCACGACTGACCTGGTTAGGTCCCAACACTAGATCGAGGCTAGCCACCTCTGAAAGAGCAATAAACCCGATCTGATCGGCATTGGTGTTAAGCAGCGCCGGTACCGGGATTAGCAGTGTGGACAATCCCTCGAGATCCTTACGCATGGCGTCGGATAAACGCACCACCATGTCGAATCGGCGGTCTCCCTCATACATCGTACCGGCTTGACGACCACCGACCGCCACCGCAATGGTGTCTTGTACGTCGCCAACGTTCAGTCCGTAACGGGCGGCTTTGTCACGGTCGATGTTGATGGTCAGTACCGGCAGTCCCGACGTTTGCTCGACTTTGACCTCGGAGGCACCATTGATCTTCTGCATGGACGCGGCAATTTTTGCAGCGGTGCTGTTAAGCACCGCCATGTCATCACCGAAGACCTTGACCGCCACATCACTGCGCACGCCTGAAATCAGCTCGTTAAAACGCAATTGAATAGGCTGAGAAAGCTCATAGTTGCTTCCGGGCATTCCGGCTGTAGCTTTTTGGATATCAGCTACCAACGCCTCTCTGGATTTATTCGGATCAGGCCATTGATTCTTCGGCTTGAGCATCACGTAGCTGTCAGAGATGTTTGGTGGCATTGGGTCTGAGGCAATTTCTGCTGTACCAGTACGAGCAAACATCCGCTTGACCTCCGGTACCTTTGCTAACACAAGTCTTTCCAGACGTTGCTGCATTTCTACCGATTGCGTCAGGCTGGTTCCTGGTACACGCAGTGCTTGCAACGCGAAATCCCCTTCACTGAGGCTCGGCACAAACTCGCTGCCCATTCGACTGGCGACCACACCGCACACCGCGATAACGGCTAGTGCTATGGCGAATGCCATTGATCGATGGCCCATGACCCATTCTAGCGCTGGCGCATACACCCGACGGGCGCCACGCATGATGATGTTCTCTTCTTCCTTGACCTTACCGGTGACGAACATCGCAATCGCCGCCGGGACAAAGGTCACCGACAACAGCATCGCGCCGAGCAAGGCAATCACCACAGTAAACGCCATCGGGTGAAACATTTTTCCTTCGACGCCGGTGAGGGCAAAAATCGGTAGGTACACGACCATGATGATCAACTGGCCGAAAATCAGCGGTCGGCGTGCTTCCTTGGCCGCCGCGAACACTTCGTGAAAGCGTTCGGAGCGGGTGAGGATGCGTCCGTGGTGTTGCTGTGCATGGGCCAGACGACGGATGGCGTTTTCGACAATGACCACCGCGCCATCAACGATGATGCCAAAGTCCAACGCTCCGAGGCTCATCAGGTTGGCGCTGACCTTGTTGGTAAACATGCCAGTGAATGTGAATAGCATCGCGAGCGGGATCACCATGGCAGTAATCAGAGCCGCGCGAATGTTGCCAAGGAACAGGAACAGAATCGCGATCACCAGGATCGCACCTTCAATCAAGTTCTTCTTAACGGTGGCAATTGCCTTGTCCACCAAATTGGTACGGTCATAGACGGTGACTGCCACCACCCCTTTTGGCAGTGAGCGGTTGATTTGCTCAAGCTTGCTAGCAACGGCTTGGGCCACGGTGCGGCTATTCTCACCGATCAGCATGAACACTGTGCCGAGCACCACTTCACGACCGTTTTCGGTCGCTGCCCCCGTGCGCAATTCACGGCCGATGTCCACGGTTGCGACGTTCTTGACACGGATGGGCGTACCGTCGACGTTGGCCATGACGATATTGGCGATATCTTCGGTGGTCGCTACTTGGCCAGGTGCGCGAATCAGTAACTGTTCGCCACTGTGCTCGATGTAACCGGCACCGACGTTGGCGTTGTTGCGCTCCAGCGCTGTAACAAGGTCAGTCAGCGTAAGCTTGTAAGCCGCCAAGCGTTTTGGATCGGGCGCAATCTGGTACTCCTTGGCGAACCCGCCAATGGTATTGATTTCGGCGACCCCGGGAACATTGCGCAGCTGAGGCTTGATGATCCAGTCTTGGATCACCCTCAGGTCGGTCGGCGTATAGGGACTGCCGTCCTCCTTGACGGCACCTTCTTCAGCCTCGACCGTCCACAGGAAAATTTCACCCAGACCGGTTGAGATCGGCCCCATGACGGCTTCCACCCCCTCGGGTAGTTGCTCCTTGGCCACCTGCAACCGTTCGTTGACCAATTGTCGGGCGAAGAACAGGTCAGTGCCTTCCTTGAAGATCACTGTGACTTGCGACAAACCCGAGCGTGACAGCGAGCGAGTTTGTTCTAGAGCCGGCAAACCAGCCATTGCAGTTTCGATGGGAAACGTGATGCGCTGCTCGGTTTCCAGTGGTGAAAAACCTGCTGCCCCTGTGTTGATTTGCACCTGGACGTTGGTGATATCGGGAACGGCGTCGATCGGCAGCTTCTGGTAGCTGGCTATCCCGAGGCCGGCCATGAGGAGAACCGCGAGCAGCACGATGATGCGCTGCTCGATGGCAAATTGGATCAGGCGTTCGAACATGAGAACCTTCTCGTGGAAGTGGCGGATCAGTGGGCGTGTTCAGCCGAGGCTTTACCCAGTTCTGATTTCAGAATGAAACTGCCGGCAGCGGCGACTTGAACACCGGGCTCCAGGCCCTCCGTGATCTCGACCAGACCCGCCGAACGGCCACCTGTCTCCACTGGCTGAGCTTTAAACCCGTCGTCCGTTCGAACGAAAACAGTTTGCTTGTCCTCGACCGTCTGGATAGCCGCTTCTGGTACTGCGACCTTTGTTTGCCGAGTATCAGTGTCAACCTGCACGGTCACGAATAGCCCGGGACGCCATGCACCTTGTGGATTGGCCAAGGTCAC
>NZ_VOBG01000014.1 GCF_008369295.1 Pseudomonas sp. ANT_H4
AAGCGCTTCGACTTCAAATGCCCAATCGAAGTTATGGGCGAGGTGATGCAGAAGGCCATGGCTATGCGGCATGATGCTCCAGCTTCAATTCAATGACCGTGTTGCACTCAGCTCCTGCAACCGCCCTCCTTATTACTGGTTGAGTACGCGCTGTGATACCAGGCTCCGTGTAGCTCTTTTGGTGTCGGCTTATCACGGATAAAAAAAGGCCCGCGGACGACTGAACATGCCGCGGGCCTTTTATTATTGGGAAGTCATGGCGGTTAGCCACAGGCGTTGGGACGAATCCTAGCCGCGCCTTTAACTGCATGTCAATTTCGTGAATCGTCTGTATTTAGGCAAAAAAAATCTAAGTAGTGTTATTTAGCCATCTCTCGCATGAGGCAGGCGCATTTGCAGCTCATTGAGTGAACATCCAGCTGTCTCTCAAGGAAATTGCCCGGTGCGACAAAATATCCACGTAAAACACATTCTGTAACATATTGCCGAGAGAGCCTACACAAGAATTAATAACGCAGGCAAATAGCAAGCATTATCATTAAGGCGCTATTTCCTACCCTTCTTTTCGGATGCACTCCCTGATGCCTGCCCCTCGCCTGACGCCCATAACCATTGGGCTTTGCGTATTGCTGTCCGCCGGATTTGCCTGCGCTGCGACCATTCTGCCCGAAACCTCCATCAGCGCCGAAGCTGACGAAGACGATCCGCGCATCAAAGAAACCACCACCGCCACCCGCACCGCCACGCTCGTGCGCTACGTGCCCCAGGCCATTGATTCGGTAAAGACCGAAAACCTGCGCGCCTACGGCACCAATGACCTGGGCCAGGCACTGAGCGGCATCCCCAACGTCAGCAGCGGCGCCGATACCCGTTTTGACAGCCTGCGTATCCGTGGCTTCGAGGCCAGCAGTGACTTCTACCTGGACGGTATCCGCGACGACAGCCAATACGTGCGCGACTTGCACAACATCGAGCGCATCGAAGTGCTCAAGGGCGCGGCGGCCAGGGGGGCATCGTCAACCGGGTGAGCAAACTGCCCCAGGTCGGTCACGCCATGGCGACAATCACGACTATATCGACGACACGTCCCAGTCCCTGCGCTCCAAACTTGCCTACGAACTCAACGACAGCTGGCAACTGCGCCACACCCTCGGCGTGTTCAAGCTCGACAGCGATTTCGACAACACCTACCTGACCGGTTACACCGCGTCGACCAACAAAGTTACGCGCCAGCGCTGGCAGCAGGACCTGACCACCCGCAACATCTTCAACAACGTCGAACTGGAAGGCGGCTTCAGCACCTTCGGCCTGGAGCACCGCCTGCTGACCGGCGTGGAGCTGGGCAGCCAGCGCCGTGATCCCAAGCTGTACAGCGGCGGCCAGGCGGTGCCCGGGCTTGACTTGAACCAGCCCAATCGCGACCTGAGCCACACCGGCCCCATGACGATTTTCAGCAACAACCACACCGAAGTCGAAAGCCAGGGCCTGTATGTCCAAGACCAACTGCGCCTGAACGATCAGTGGCAACTGCTGGCAGGTTTGCGTTACGACCGCTTTGAAGTGGATACCACCAGCAAAGTGGCCAACACGCGGCAAAAGGTCGACAGCCACAACACCAGCCCGCGCGTGGGCCTGGTCTGGACGCCGCTGGAAAACCATTCGTTCTACGCCTCCTGGAGCAAGACTTTCTCGCCTACCGGTGGCGGCTTGATCGGCATTACCCCCAACGCTGCCGGCAACGCCAACGACCTGAGCCCGGAGCTGACCAAGCAGAAGGAAGTCGGCGTCAAGAGCGACTGGTTCGACGATCGCCTGAGCACCACCCTGGCCGCGTACGAGCTGGAACTGTACAACCGCCGCACTCGCGACCCTCTGGACCCGACTATCACCCTGCTCAGCGGCCTGCAACGCTCTCGCGGTGTAGAGCTGACCGCGACCGGGAAGATCGTCGGTAATTGGTATGTGCGCGGTGGTGTCGGGCTGCAGGATGCCAAGGTCGAGAAGGACAACAACGGCTTTGAAGGCAAGCGCATCAGCGACGTGGCCAAGCGTAACGCCAGCCTGTTCGTCACCTGGAAGCCCGAGATGGGCTGGTACGCGGAAACCGGGCTGACGTTGGTCGGCGATCGTTATGCCGACAACGCCAATACGGTAGTGCTGCCGGGTTACGGGCGCTGGGACGCACTGGCCGGATTCCGGCAGAAGGAATGGGATGTAAGGGCGGCGCTGAACAACATCAGCGACAAGACGTACTACGCGTCGGCGACCAGTGCGTTCCAGATTCAGCCGGGCGATCCGCGTAACCTGGTAGTGACAGGAACATACAGCTTCTAGGCACTGCTGCACTTTTGTGGCTAGGGGGCTTGCCTCTCGCCACAAGGTCAGTGCAGATCTGGATCTGTTATTCAGTCTTTCATCAACTCACACAACACCTGCAACTCATCCTCGCTCAACAGCCCCACCGGATATCGCTCACTCATAACCCGGCGTGGATCAGGCGTCCTGATCTGCCGCGCGCCGTTTGCCTTCAACCAAAGTGCCAGCGCCTGAATCGCGTTGCCATCCACCATCAAGGGATGGGAGGTGCGCGTGTAGATCGTGTTGATTTCGGCGTTCATTCCAGCGTTCTCTCCTACTGCGTAAGCGGTCAACTTACTCAAGGTTTATGACAGAACCGTGCAGTCACCACCTTGATAACCGTCATAAAACAGACACAAGGGCTATGCCAATACCCGCAGTTTGTCGCCGCTCAGACACAAAAAAGCCCACGGCCTTGACGGGCTATGGGCTTGCTGCAATCGCCAGGACAACGTCCCGGCTGACAGTCGCTTCCTGGGGAAATCGGCTGTTACAACTGCACTCAGATTTTGTGCGGTGCCGGCTGCTGTTGAGTCAGGCAATGGATATTGCCACCCCCCAGTAACAGCTCGCGGCCCGGCACCATCACTACTTCATGCTGTGGGAACAGGCTCTGAAGGATTTCCCGTGCGCGACTGTCCAGCGGGTCGTCGAAACTCGGCGCGATGATGCCGCCATTGACGATCAGGAAGTTGACGTAGGAACCGGCCAACCGCACGGTCGGATTACGCTCCTGGGTGCCGTCTACGGGATCGACACCGGCGCACTCTTCCTCGGTCGCATACAGCGGGCCAGGAATTGGCATTTTATGCACGGTGAACGAGCGGCCCTGGGCATCGGTGCTGCTTTGCAACACGTCCAGTGCGGCGTGGCAGCGCACGTAGTTCGGGTCTTGCGGGTCGTCGGTCCAGGCCAGCAATACTTCACCTGGGCGCACGTAGCAGCAGAAGTTATCCACATGGCCGTCGGTTTCGTCGTTGAACAGGCCATCCGGCAGCCAGATGATCTTATCCACAGCCAGGTTGGCGCTGAGCACCGCTTCGATTTGCGCACGGTCGAGGTGCGGATTGCGGTTGTGGTTAAGCAGGCATTCTTCGGTGGTGATCAGGGTGCCTTCGCCGTCGACGTGAATCGAGCCGCCTTCCAGCACAAAGCCTTCGGTGCGGTAACGCGGGCTGCGCTCGATCTCAAGGATCTTGCCGCCGACCTGGGAGTCACGGTTCCACGGTGAATACAGGCCACCATCAAAACCGCCCCAGGCGTTGAAGTCCCAGTTCACACCACGGACTTCACCGCTGTTATTGATCACGAAGGTCGGCCCGGTATCACGTACCCAGGCGTCGTCGCTGGACATTTCCACCAGGCGAATATTCGGCACGTCCAAACGGGCACGGGCGTTCTCGTACTGGCCAGCCGAGACCGCCACGGTTACCGGCTCAAAGCGGGCGATGGCCTTGGCCACAGCTACGTGGGCAGCCTGCGCCGGCTTGCCGCCCAGGCGCCAGTTGTCCGGGCGCTCGGGCCAGATCATCCACGCTTGGGTCTGGGTCGCCCACTCGGCCGGCATGTAGAAGCCGTCAGCGCGAGGTGTGCTGTGCAAAGTGGTCATGGCGGTCAGGACTCCAGGGAACCGTCGAGGGTTTTCAACGCGCCGTACAGGTTCGGACGACGGTCACGGAACGAACCCCAGGCACTGCGGATGTGCTCCAGCTCGTCGAGGTCAAAGCTGTGCACCAGGATGCCTTCTTCGGTCTCGTTGAGTTCTTCAACTTTTTCGCCGAACTGGTTGGCGATAAACGACGAGCCGTAGAAGTCGATGTCGTAGCCGTCCTGCTCTTCGTTGCCAATGCGGTTGCTGGCGATCAGCGGCATCAGGTTCGCGCCGGCATGGCCTTGTTGCACGCGTTGCCAGTGATCGCGGGACGAGATGCTCTTGTCATGTGGCTCGCTGCCGATGGCGGTCGGGTAGAACAGGATTTCCGCGCCTTGCAACGCCATGCTGCGGGCGCATTCCGGGAACCACTGATCCCAGCAGATACCCACGCCGATTTTTGCGTAACGGGTGTTCCACACTTTGAAACCAGTGTCGCCGGGGTTGAAGTAGTACTTTTCGTGGTAGCCAGGGCCATCCGGGATGTGGCTTTTACGATAAATGCCGAGGTTGGAGCCATCAGCGTCGATGATCGCGATGCTGTTGAAACGCGCACGGCCGGCCAGCTCGAAGAAGCTGATGGGCAAAACCACCTGCAACTCCTTGGCGATTTTCTGGAAGTGCTTGATGGCGACGTTGTCTTCAACAGTGGTCGCCAGTTGCAGGTAATCCGGGTTGGGCTTCTGGCAGAAGTACGGGCTCTCGAACAGTTCCTGAATCAGGATGATCTGCGCGCCTTTGGCTGCGGCCTCACGGACCAGCTTTTCAGCGGTCTCGATGTTGGCTTCAAGGTCCCAGGAACAGGCCATCTGGGTAGCGGCGACGGTAACGATACGGCTCATGAATCATCTCCTGGGCGGTGGTCAGTGATCAGGGTGGCAGTGATCGATGACAGAAAAGGGAACGCTGGACGCCAGTGTATAGCGTCGGGGACATGGGCGACTTTATAGCGGATAAAAATCGGCTTTTAAAGTACCCGAAGATCCACTCATCGAAATAAATGCTTAAAAACCAGATAAAAATCGAGTTATGTAGATAAAAAACCTCCTTACAACCCCTCATCCAACACCTTCGACAGCATGTCGACAAAGAAATCCACACTACGCCTGGAGGTGACCATCGGCGGCTTGATTTTGAGGATGTTCAGATAATCCCCGGTTGGCTGCATGAATATCCCCAGCTCCCGCAACCGATCACACAGCAACGCGGTTTCTTCGGTGGCCGGCTCCAGGGTCTGCCGATCACGCACCAACTCCAGCCCCAAGTAGAACCCGGAACCATGCACCGCACCCACCAAGGGATGGTGCTCAGTCAACGCTTCCAACCGCGCCTTGAAATGCCCTCCCACCACCTGGGCGTTTTCCCACAGCTGTTCTTCTTCCATGACATCCAGCACCGCCATGCCAATCCGACAACTGACCGGACTGCCGCCCGAGGAAGAAAAGAAGTATCCCTCGGCCTCCAGCGCCTCAGCGATTTCCCGTCGGGTGATCACCGCGCCCAAAGGTTGGCCGTTGCCCATGCCCTTGGCCATGGTGATGATGTCCGGGACCACACCCTGTTCTTCAAACCCCCAGAAGAAATGGCCCATACGCCCGTAGCCCACCTGCACTTCATCGGCGATACACACGCCGCCCTGGGCGCGGACCAGGGCATATACCTGTTGCAGATAGCCCGGCGGCAGCGATATCCCGCCAGCATTGCCGTACACCGGCTCGCAAATAAAGCCCGCCAGTTGACGCTTCTGCGCGGCGATTTTCGCCAGGTTGTGTTCGACGCTGCGCACGTAGTCTGGTGCGCTGTCCTGGCCGCGAAACTCGCCGCGATAAGTGTTCGGCGCGGTCACCGGGTGCACCCAGTCCGGGCGGCTGCTCAGGGCCAGGGGGTTGTCGGCAATCGAGGTGGACACCGCATCGGCGGCCACCGACCAGCCGTGATAAGCCTCCAGCACGCTGAGCATGTCGCGCCCGCCGCTGTAGGCCCAAGCCAGGCGGATCGCCAGGTCATTGGCTTCGGTGCCGCTGTTGACCAGAAATACCCGGTCCATGGAGTCCGGCGCCAGCGCCAGCAAACGCTCGGAAAACTCGGCAATCGCTGCGTAATGAAAGCGTGAATTGGTGTTGAGCAGCGACCATTGCCGCGCCGCCACTTGCGCCATGCGCGGATGACCATGGCCCAGCACTGCGACGTTATTAAGCATGTCCAGGTAGGAACGGCCCTGCATGTCGATCAGATGATTGCGCCAGCCGCGCTCGATACGCGGCGGGTCGACGTAATAATGCTTCTGCGAACGAGCGAAACTGGCGTCGCGCCGGGCCAGCAAGGCGTCGGAGTCCAGCTCCGGCTCGGCGTCACAGGCCAGCCCCAGCAGCGCCGCTGGCGAAGGGCACAACGCCTGCCACGCCTGCGCCCGTGACGGTGAGCAGAACAGCGGCGCCTCAAGATCGGCGCGGCACACTTGCACCGTCAACGGTCCACCGGCCTCACCGAGCACCTGGCCCTTGAGCACCGCTGCGCCAGGCTGCAGTAAGGCTTTCACGCCCCACAGCCAAACAGTCAATTGAGCGCTGTGCAGCGACAGCCTGCCATCGGCGGCATAGTGCAGGGTGCCAGCGAACGGTGATTCCACGGTGGTGCCGTCTGGCACCCATAGCTCTACGTGGATCGCAAAGGTGTCTGGCTCAGCAGAACTGTCAGCACAGGTTCGGGACAGCCGATATTGACCATAACGACTGCCCGCCAGCCCATGAGCCACCGCGGCCTCATGCAACAGTCGCCGATCAATACCGGGCAGCTCCCAGTTGCCCGCCTCGAAATGCGGGCTGAGTACGCCCAGGTCAATCAGCGCGAACTCGCGCCCCACTAACCCCGGCAACAACGGCACGAAGCCCTCACTGGCAATGGGCGGCAAGGCGCCACCGACGCAGGTCAGGATCGCTGCATCCATCAGTTCAAAAGGCACGGACGTGGCAACGTGGAAAATCTCCCACTCATGCTTGGCATTCTTCAGCAGGTACTGGTTCTGCGGATCGAGGCGCTGCTGCTGTTCACTGCTGAGCACCAGCACCGCCGCGCGGGCAACGATCAGCGGCCATAGCACCTGCAACTCTTGCGGCTGCAAGGGGGTGATGGCATGACAGGCGTGAATCGCCGGCAGGATGGCAAACGGATCACCCTCGGCGTGATGCAGCAATGCGGCGCACGTCACCGACAAGTCGGCGATGCGCCAGGTGCGCACCAGATCGCCGAAATCGATGACACCCTGGATCTGCCAGTGGCGCTGCCCATCCCGATGCCAGACCACATTGTCATCGGTGATATCCATGTGCACCGCTTGCTGGGGCAGACCATCGGCCAAGGGCCCCACCCGCCGCTCAACCTGCTCTGCCACTTGCTCAAGGGCCGCACGCTGCGGCAGGTTTTCCAGGGTCAACAACAGATAGGTAATCAGTTCATGGGCATGGCGCGGGTCCCATTGCAGGGTGCGTGCAAGGCCCGGATGCTCGAAGCTGGCCAACGCCTGGCTCATGCGCCCGCAAAGCTGGCCAAAACCAGCGATCACGTCACGGCCCAGATGAGGCAGATGGGTCAGTGGCTGGCCGTCGATATAGTCCAGCAGCCGCAGGCGCACGGTTTGCCCGGCGACTGTTTCCGTCAGCAACTCTTCGCCATTGAGGGCCGCAATCACCCTCGGCACCCGCACATCCGCATGTTCCTGCAGGTGCTGGAGGGCAGCGTGCTGCGCCTGCAACTCAACAGCGGCATAGTCGCCCCGACAGATTTTCAGGACAAACCGACCACGATCACTGTCGACCCGGTAGTTGAGGTCTTGCTGGCTGCCCAGCGACTGCAACGTGCCGGTGAGGCCGTAATGCTGCTCAAGCCATTGCAACGCCTGCTCAGGACCGACCTGTGGGCACGGCAGACTGGCGCGGTGAATCAACGTGGCGAGCAGCATGTGACGACCCCTTGGTGTTTTTATCAGGCCTTATATCGCCACTGTTGGTGGGTGTTAAGCAACCCCCAAGCGATCAATCTGACCGCAAACCCTTGCACCGCCCTGCTCCAGAACACAAGCTATGCTCCATTCGCTTAATGTCCGTCTAAGGAAAAGGGCCTCCGACATGCGCATTCTCATTACCGGCGGGGCCGGGTTTATCGGTTCGGCTCTGGTCCGGCACCTGATTCAACATACTGAGCATGAAGTGCTCAACCTCGACAAACTGACCTACGCCGGCAATCTTGAGTCGCTGACCAGCATCGCGACCAATACCCGCTATGAGTTCGTCCAGGCAGATATCATCGACCAGGCCGCCGTCAGCGCAGTCTTGGCGCGCTTCGAACCCCAGGCGATCATGCACCTGGCGGCCGAATCCCATGTCGACCGCTCCATCGACGGCCCTTCGGATTTCATCCAGACCAATATCGTCGGCACCTACAGCCTGCTGGAGGCCACCCGCGCCTATTGGCAGACGCTGGCGGAGCCTGAAAAAAGCGCCTTGCGCTTCCACCACATTTCCACCGATGAGGTATATGGCGACCTGCACGGCGTCGATGACCTGTTCACCGAGACCACGCCTTACGCGCCAAGCTCGCCGTACTCCGCCAGCAAGGCCGCGTCCGACCACCTGGTGCGCGCCTGGCAGCGCACCTATGGCCTGCCGGTGCTGCTGACCAACTGTTCGAACAATTACGGGCCGTTCCATTTCCCCGAGAAGCTGATCCCGCTGGTGATCCTCAATGCCCTGGCCGGCAAGCCGCTGCCGGTGTACGGCGATGGCCTGCAAGTGCGCGACTGGCTGTTTGTCGAAGATCACGCCCGCGCGCTGCTTAAAGTCGTCACCGAAGGCGTCGTAGGCGAGACCTACAACATCGGCGGCCACAACGAGCAGAAGAATATCGACGTGGTCCGCAGCATCTGCGCCCTGCTGGAAGAGCTGGCGCCACAGCGCCCAGCCGGCGTTGCGCAATTCACCGACCTGATCACCTTCGTCAAGGATCGCCCAGGCCACGACCAGCGCTACGCCATCGACGCCAGCAAGATCGAGCGAGAACTGGGCTGGGTGCCTGAAGAAACCTTTGAAACCGGCCTGCGCAAAACCGTGCAGTGGTACCTCGATAACCTGGAATGGTGCCGCAGGGTCCAGGACGGCAGTTATCAAGGTCAACGACTTGGCTCCACCAACATGAAGGACCTGATTGCATGATGAAGGGAATCGTATTGGCCGGTGGCTCCGGTACCCGTTTGCACCCCATTACCCTGGGCGTTTCCAAGCAACTGTTGCCGGTGTACGACAAGCCGATGATCTACTACCCGATCTCGGTGCTGATGCTCGCCGGGATCAAGGATATCCTGGTGATTTCCACTCCGGTGGATCTGCCGCAATACCGCAACCTGCTGGGAGATGGCAGCCAATTCGGCGTGCGCTTTACCTATGCCGAACAACCCTCTCCCGATGGCCTGGCCCAGGCATTCCTGATTGGCGAGGAGTTTATCGGCGAAGACCCGGTGTGCCTGATCCTGGGCGATAACATCTTCCACGGCCAACATTTCGGCGACCAACTACGCACCGCTGCTGAACGCCCATCCGGCGCCACCGTGTTTGGCTACTGGGTCAAGGACCCGGAACGCTTCGGAGTGATCGACTTCGACAGTGAGGGGCGCGCCCTGTCCATCGAAGAAAAACCGGCCAAGCCCAAATCGAGCTATGCGGTGACCGGCCTGTATTTCTACGATAACGACGTGATCAAGATCGCCAAGGCGGTCAAGCCGTCGCCGCGCGGCGAGCTGGAAATCACCGACGTCAACAATGCTTACCTCAAGCGCGGCGACCTGCATGTCGAGCGCTTTGGGCGTGGATTCGCCTGGCTCGATACCGGCACCCATGACAGCCTGTTGGAAGCGTCAACCTATGTGCAGACCATTGAGCACCGTCAAGGGCTGAAGGTCGCGTGCCTGGAAGAGATTGCTTACCAAAATGGCTGGATTGATCGTGATCATTTGCTGGAACGGGCCAAATATTTTGGCAAGACCGGCTACGGCCAATACCTGTTCATGATTGCCAGGGAAGCGCAATGAAAGTCACTGAGACGACATTGCCTGGAGTGCTGATCATCGAACCTAAGGTGTTTGGTGATGAACGCGGCTTCTTCTACGAAAGCTTCAACTCCCGGGCCTTCGAAGAGGCCTCCGGGCTGAAACGCGACTTCGTCCAGGATAACCACTCGCGCTCGCAAAAAGGCGTGTTGCGCGGCCTGCATTACCAGCTCGAACACACCCAGGGCAAACTGGTGCGCGTCACCGCCGGAGAAGTGCTGGACGTGGCCGTCGACATTCGCCGCAGTTCGCCCAACTTCGGGCAGTGGGTCGGCGTGCGCCTGTCAGCACAGAACCATCGCCAGCTGTGGGTACCAGAAGGTTTTGCCCATGGTTTCGTGGTATTGAGTGAATTCGCCGAGTTCCTCTACAAAACCACCGACTACTACCAGCCCAGCGCCGAGCGCAGCATTCTCTGGAATGACGCGACGCTGGCCATTGATTGGGAACTGACGGAACCGCCACAGCTGTCCGCCAAGGACCAGAACGGCAAAAGCCTCCAAGAGGCTGATCTGTTCCCATGAGCACGCCCCTGAAAATCCTCATCAGCGGCCAACACGGCCAGGTTTCCCAAGAGCTGCAACAGCGGCTCAAGGGCCTGGGCGAATTGGTGATTCTGGGCCGCGACCAGATCGACCTGACGCACCCCGAGCAAATTCGCCAACAGGTGCGCGCCCATCGCCCTGGGTTAATTATTAACGCCGCAGCCCATACCGCCGTCGACCAGGCCGAAAACGAGCCGGATGTCGCCTTCGCGATCAACGCCACGGCGCCAGGCATCTTCGCCGAAGAGGCCAAGGCCCTGGGCATCCCGCTGATCCACTACTCCACCGACTACGTATTCGACGGCAGCAAAACTGCGCCCTATACCGAAGACGACGCGCCAAACCCGCTCGGCGTCTACGGCAAGAGCAAGTTGGCCGGCGAGCAGGCCATCGCGGCCGTGGGCGGTGAACACCTGATCCTGCGCACCAGCTGGGTCTACTCGACCCACGGCAAGAATTTCCTGTTGACCATGCAACGCCTGCTACAGGAAAAGCCGCATATGCGCATCGTCGCCGACCAGATCGGCGCGCCGACCTGGGCCGGGAGCATCGCCAACAGCACCCGCGCCTTGATCGAGCGCTGGCAGGCAGGCCAGGCAGGCAAATGGGGCACCTATCACCTGACCGCCAAGGGCGAGACCTCCTGGTTCGGTTTTGCCCAGGCCATTGGTGAGCAATTGCTGGCCGAAGGCAAGGCCTGCGCCGAGCTGGAAGCAATTCCCTCCAGCGCCTATCCAACGCCGGCAAAGCGCCCCTTGAACTCGCGCCTCGATTGCAGCCGTCTACAGCAACAATGGCAAGTCTCGCAACCACAATGGCACGACGCATTGCGCGAGTGTCTTGCCGGGCAGCACTAGGCATAATGCGCCTGTACCTCCAGGCGCCCGACTCCCATGACCCCACCCCTTGCGCGAAGACCCCGCTGGCGTAGCCTGGCCTTGCTGGCGCTATGCCTGGCGCCGCTACTGTGGCCGCTGGAGCACTTGGCCGAGCGCTACTATCGTAGCGAATTGGCCGGGCAGAACCGTCAGACCCTCGACCTGTACGTCGCCAACCTGCTGGGCACCCTGCACCGCTACGAAGTGTTACCGCAGATCCTTGGCGACTTGCCAGCCCTGCGTACTGCCCTCGACGCGCCCCACGTCAGCACCAACCTGGTCAGCGCCAACCTGCTGCTCAAGGACGTCGCCGCCCAGGCCGGGGTGGAAGTGATGTACCTGATGGACACCACCGGCAAGACCCTGGCCGCGTCAAACTGGGACAAGCAAGACAGCTTCGTCGGTCGCAACTTCTCCTTTCGCCCCTACTTCAGCGAAGCCATGGCCGGGCGCCTGGGCCGTTTCTTCGGCCTGGGCACCACCTCGGCCAAGCGCGGCTACTTCTTCGCTGCTGCTGTGCGCGACGGTGAAACCATCATCGGCGTGCTGGTGGTCAAGGTCGACCTGGACCACACCGAAAGCCTCTGGGGCAAGACCCCGGAGCAATTGCTGGTGACCGACCACAACGGCGTGGTGATTCTCACCTCGCGCCCACAATGGCGCTTTCGTGCTACCCGGCCGCTGACCGATGCGGAGCGCCAAGCCATCATAGCCATCCAGCCCTACCCTACCCGTGACCCGCAGCCACTGAACCTCAATCCCAATGCCTGGCTGCGGCAATCCACGGCAATCGCCGAAACCGGCTGGAACGTTGAAATCCTCGCCCCACGCACGTTGATCGACCGCCCGGTGCGTACTGTCGTTGCGGTCGGGGGCGCGGCGTTGCTGGTGCTGATGCTCTTGCTCGGCCTGATGATGCAGCGCCGTCGCCACTACCTGGAACGCATCGCCTTCGAAGCCAAGGCCCGCCGCGAACTGGAAATGCGCGTGATCGAGCGCACCAGCGACCTGGAAGGTCTCAACCGACGGCTCAAACAGGAAGTGCTGGAGCGTGAGCACGCGCAGCAGAAGCTGGTGCGCGCCCAGGATGACCTGGTGCAGGCCGGCAAACTGTCAGCGCTGGGCACCATGTCGGCGAGCATCAGCCATGAACTCAACCAGCCGCTGGCGGCCATTCGCAGCTATGCGGAAAACGCCGAAATTCTCCTCGATCACCAGCGCACCGACGACGCCCGAGGTAACCTCAAGCTGATCAGTGAACTGACCGGGCGCATGGCCTCGATCATTGCCCATCTGCGTGCCTTTGCTCGGCGTGACCGCCATGCGCCAGAAAGCGTGGCCCTGCAACCGGCCCTGGACGACGCCCTGGCGCTGCTAGCCAAACGCAGACGAGCCATGGAAGTCGAGTTGATCCGCGACTTGCCGGAGGCGACCTTGTGGGTGGAGGCCGGGGAAACGCGGCTGCGCCAGGTGCTGGGCAACCTGCTGGCCAACGCCCTCGATGCGCTAACCGAAAAAGGCCCGCCGCGAAAATTGTGGTTGAGTGCCCAATCCACCGACCAGGGCGTCAACCTGTACATTCGCGACAACGGCCCGGGGTTCTGCATGGAAGCCCTGGGCCGCGCCAGCGAGCCTTTCTACACCACCAAGACCCGCACCCAGGGCCTGGGGTTGGGCCTGGCGATCTGTGACACGCTGATGCGCGCCTTTGGCGGTGAACTGCTGTTCGCCAACCACCGCGAAGGTGGCGCACTGTTAACCTTGAAACTGCGCGCCGGAGCACCGGGCGTCAGTTTGCAACCGTCCGAGGACCGCAGTGTATGAGTATCGATAACCAGATTCAGGTGGTGTTGATCGACGATGATCCGCACCTGCGTCAGGCCCTGTGCCAGACCCTGGACCTGGCCGGGCTGAAAGTCCTGCCCCTTGGCGAAGCCACGGGCCTGACCTCGCGCTTGTCCCGAGATTGGCCGGGAGTGGTGGTCAGTGATATCCGCATGCCAGGCATGGACGGTCTTGAGCTGCTGGCCGAACTTCACGGCCAGGACCCTGAGTTGCCGGTGCTGCTGATCACCGGCCACGGCGACGTGCCGCTGGCGGTCCAGGCCATGCGTGCCGGCGCCTACGATTTCCTCGAAAAACCCTTCGCCAGCGACGCCCTGCTCGACAGCGTGCGCCGCGCCCTGGCCTTGCGCCGGCTGGTGCTGGACAACCGCAGCCTGCGCCTGGCCCTGAGCGATCGCCAGCAACTGAGCACGCGACTGGTCGGGCAATCGGCACCGATGCTGCGCCTGCGCGAACAGATCGGGGCGCTGGCGGCGACCAAGGCCGACGTGCTGATCCTTGGCGAAACCGGCGCCGGCAAGGAAGTGGTAGCCCGCGCCCTGCACGATCTGTCGAACCGCCGTGCCGGTCCGTTTGTAGCGATCAACGCCGGAGCCCTGGCCGAGTCGGTGGTGGAAAGTGAGTTGTTTGGTCATGAACCAGGCGCATTTACTGGTGCGCAAAAACGACGAATCGGCAAGTTCGAATTTGCCAATGGTGGCACGCTATTTCTCGATGAAATCGAAAGCATGAGCCTGGACGTGCAGGTCAAACTGCTGCGGCTGTTGCAGGAACGGGTGGTGGAGCGCCTGGGGGGCAATCAACTAATCCCGCTGGATATCCGCATCATCGCCGCCACCAAGGAAGACCTGCGCCATTCGGCCGATCAGGGGCGCTTTCGGGCCGACTTGTACTATCGCCTCAACGTCGCGTCGCTGCGCATTCCGCCCCTGCGCGAGCGCGGCGAAGATGCGTTAATGCTATTCCAGCACTTCGCCGACGAGGCCAGCACTCGCCATGGCCTGCCGCTGCATGAGTTGCAACCGGGCCAGCGCGCCTTGCTGCTGCGCCACAGTTGGCCGGGCAATGTACGGGAGCTGCAAAATGCCGCCGAACGCTTCGCCTTGGGCCTGGAACTGGCGCTGGACAATACGCCGGACGGTCCGGCGGCGGGCATTGCGATGACGGCCGGTGGCCTGAGTGAGCAAGTCGAACACTTCGAGAAAAGCCTGATTACCGCCGAACTGGCCCGTCCCCACAGTTCCATGCGCAGCCTCGCCGAGGCCCTTGGCGTGCCGCGCAAAACCCTGCACGACAAACTGCGCAAGCACGGGCTGAGCTTCGCCGACAGCGGCAACAGCAGTGCGGACGACGAATAACCTTCACTTTGCCAAGAGGCACCCATGAGTCGCGATAGCCGTTACCTGGAATCGATCCTCCACCACGACATTCCCCTTACGCGGGAGATGGGCCTCAAGGTGCTCGGCTGGCAGGGCCGGCAACTGCAACTGCACTTGCCGTTACAAGCCAACATCAACCACAAAAGCACCATGTTCGGCGGCAGTCTCTACTGCGGTGCCGTGCTGGCGGGCTGGGGTTGGCTGCACCTGCAATTGCGTGAGGAAGGGATCGAGGACGGACACATCGTGATTCAGGAAGGGCAGATCAGTTATCCGTTGCCCGTCACTCGGGATGCGACGGTGATTTGCCAAGCGCCGGAGGAAAAGGTGTGGAAGCGCTTTGTGGCGACGTATCGGCGGTATGGGCGGGCGCGATTGGCGCTGCAGACGTGGATTGTGAATGACGGCAGTGAAGAGCGTGCCGTCGCCTTCACTGGCCAATATGTCCTTCACCGCTAAACGCAGGCTTGCCACACAACGGCGCTTGTAGGAGCAAGCTTGCTCGCGATGGACGTCAACGATAACGCGTGCTTGTGGGTAACGCGGCACCCTCGGGCTTTTCGCGAGCACGAACTAGGCGTCCCCCTCGCTACAGGCTAGCCAGGGTCAACAGCCGCTCGCGCCACGCGGCCTTCGCCGGCAACGCCAAAAAAAACGGGTTCAGTAGCGATTCCCGCGCTGGATAACTGAACGGCTGGCCATTCAACTCCAGCACTTCACCACCCGCCCCCTCCAGCACGCCCTGGGCGGCAGCGGTATCCCATTGCGAGGTCGGTGCCAGGCGCGGGTAGCAATCGGCGGAGCCTTCGGCCAACAGGCAAAACTTCAGCGAGCTGCCGATATTGGCCAGCTTCAACTCCCCCAGTCCTTCGCTCAATCCAGCCAGCAAGCGCTCTTGCTCGGGACTGGAATGGCGGCGGCTGGCAACCACGGTAAACGCCTCACCCGCCGCAGGCATCTGGCGCACCTGAATCTGCTTGGGCGCTTCATTCACATCAGAGCGCCAGGCCCCAAGGCGGGCACCGCCGAAATAACAACGGCCGCTGGTGGGAATCGACACCACGCCAAACACCACCCGGCCTTGTTCGATCAAGGCGATATTGACGGTAAATTCTTCACTGCCGCTGATGAACTCCTTGGTGCCATCCAACGGGTCCACCAGCCACCAGCGCTGCCAACCGGCACGCACGCTCTGGTCGATGTCGGCGTCTTCCTCCGAGAGCACTGGAATGCTCGGGTCCAGCGCGGTCAGCCCAGCGAGAATCAGATGGTGAGCGGCCAGATCAGCGGCGGTCACCGGTGAATCATCGGACTTGTTGGTCACGGCTACATCGGCACGCCAATACGGCAGGATCACTTCGCCCGCCTGGCGGGCCAATTCAATCACAGGAGCAATAAGCGGGTGACCCAGGGACAGTTCGCTCATGGCTGGAACGCTCCTCGTTGGGTCAACAGGTCTCGCACCAGATAGAGCGCGGCCAGGGCACGGCCTTCGCTGAACTGCTCGTTTTGCGCCAACTGTGAGAGCTCGCGCAGGTTAACCCGGTCCACGCGCATCGGCTCGGGTTCGTCGCCTTCCAGGCGCTCTTCATACAGGTCAGTGGCCAGCACTACCTGGATTTTCTGGCTCATGTAGCCGGGGGACAGCGACAGTTCTGTCAGGTGTTCCAACTGACGGGCGCCGAAACCTGCTTCTTCCTTAAGCTCCCGGTCCGCCGCTGCCAATACGTCTTCACCCGGCTCGATCAGGCCCTTGGGCAAGGACAATTCGTACTCGTCGGTGCCACCGCAGTACTCTTCGATCAACAGCGCATGGTCAGAATCGATCATCGCCACGATCATCACCGCGCCATACCCAGCGCCTTTGCCCACCAGGCGCTCGTAGGTACGTTCCACGCCATTGGAAAAGCGCAATTGCACTTCCTCCACCCGGAACAAACGGCTGCTGGCGACGATTTCGCGGGCGAGGACGGTGGGTTTCTGGCGCATAAGCGGCTCCTTGGCGTGATCGGGTTACTATACCGTGGCTTTTCCGATTGTCTGTGTCGGATGTCTTTACTTACATGAGAGCTTTCCATGCCCCCATTGCCCTGGCACGCCATCGACACCGTCCTGCTGGACATGGACGGCACCTTGCTGGACCTGCATTTTGACAACCATTTCTGGATGGAGCACCTGCCCCAGCGCTATGCCGACCTGCATGGCGTGAGCCGGGCCATAGCCGAGATGGAGCTGCAGCCGTTGTTCGAGCGTAACGCTGGTCAGTTGCAATGGTATTGCCTGGACTTCTGGAGCGCCGAGCTGAACATTCCGGTGCGCGAACTCAAACTGGAAACCGCCCATCTGATCGCGCTGCGCCCGGATGCCGACACCTTTCTGGCAGCGATCAAACAGGCCGGAAAACGCGTGATCCTGATCACCAACGCCCACCGCGACTCACTGTCGCTGAAACTGGAACGCATTGAGCTGGCGCCGTATTTCGAACGGCTGATCAGCTCCCATGACTATGGTTTCGCCAAGGAAAACCCGCAGTTCTGGGATGCCCTGCAAGCAGACATCGCCTTCGACCCGGCCCGTAGCCTGTTTATCGACGACACTTTGCCGATCTTGCGCAGCGCTCGGGATTTTGGCGTGGGGTATTTGCTGGCGGTGAAAGAGCCGGACAGCCGGAAGGGGCCTAAAGACACGGCGGAGTTTGCGGCGGTGGGGGATTATCGGGAGTTGATTGTCGGACTGTAACTGTAGGAGCGAGCTTGCTCGCGAAAAACCCGAGAACGACGCGGGGCGTCAGGCTTCCCGCGTTATCGTTGACGACCTTCGCGAGCAAGCTCGCTCCTACAGGGGTACTGCTTACTCAGGAATACGCAGCGTCTGCCCAGGATAGATTTTGTCCGGATGAGACAACAGCGGCTTGTTGGCCTCAAAAATCTTGTTGTACAGGTTGGCGTCACCGTAAACGGTCTTGGAGATCGCGCTCAGGGTGTCGCCCTTCTTCACTACAACAAAAGCGGCGGCTGCAACCACAGGACCAGAAACGGTGATCTGGTCATCCACACTGGCCACACCGGCAATATTACCCAGCGCCAACAGGATCTTTTCTTTTTCTTCCTGACTGGCGACTTCACCCGTTACGGACACCTTGTCGCCATCAACCGTGGTCTGCACATTCGGACTCCCCAGACCAACTTTGGCGACGTGGTCTTTCAACTGCTCACTCGCGTTCGCATTACCCGGCGTCAACAGATCAATCAACTTCTCGCCTGCTTCTTTAACAAAGCTAAAAATACTCATGGTGCGCTCTCCTTGGGTTTTGATTTCCAGATGCCCAAGACTAGACCAGTCTTACAGACCTTGGTTCCAGTCCGACCAATGACCCAAACGCGCTAGAATCCCCCAGCCATTGGAATAAGCACTGGAGCGAAGATGGACATCAAACAACTGAAATTCCTCATCGCCCTCGACGAAACTCGTCACTTCGGTCAGGCGGCCGCGCGCTGCCACATTACCCAGCCCACGTTGTCGATGCGCCTGCGCAGCCTGGAAGAAGAGTTACAGCTGCCACTGGTCAATCGCGGCCAGCGCTTCGAAGGCTTTACCGCCCCCGGTGAGCGCGTGCTGGCCTGGGCGCGCACAGTGCTGGCGGCCTATGACGGCTTGCAGGCCGAAGCGGCTGCCTGCCGTGGCAACCTGGTAGGCACGCTACGCCTGGGCGTGGTGCCATTGTCGAGTTTCGATCCCTTGGCCCTGATGCAACAGCTGCACAAGCAACACCCCAGCCTGCGCTTTGAACTGTCGGCCTTGAGTTCGGAACAGATCCTCGAACACTTGGCGAGCAATCGCCTGGACCTCGGCGTGTCGTACCTGGAACGCCTGGACAGCGAACGCTTCGACTCCCTGGCCTTGGGCGAAACACGCATGGGCCTGCTTTACGACCAGCGTTTCTTCAGCTTCGGTGAAAAACCCCTGAGCTGGGAATCGCTGATCGAATTGCCCCTGGGCATGCTCACCAGCGGCATGCATTTTCGCCAATCCATAGACCACAACTTCCACAGCCGTGGCCTCACGCCACAACCGTTGCTGCAAACCGATGCTGTCCATCAGTTGCTGCAAGCGGTACACGGTGGCCTGTGTTGCGCGGTGATGCCACTGGACGGAGGCCTGGACGCCTTGACTGAACACCTGCGCCTGCAACCCATTGAAAATGCCCAGACCCTGGCGAACCTGGGCCTGATCATGCGCCGCAGCGCCCCACGCTCCGCCCTGGCGGAAGCCTGTTTCGCGCTTTACCAGAAATCGCTGCTGGAACCCTGATCGACGTCATCTATCGGTAGATCAGTACTGACGATTAGACGCGACTCTTTGTCGCGCCTAGTCTTAGTACTGAACAGTCCGCAGGTATGACCCATGAACGCCAAGCGCCAAGCCTGCGCGGCGCCCGCTCTCGAAATACCAGCGCCCGCCGCCAGCCAGAGCTATCAATACAGCAATCTCGAACATACCGAATCAGCCAGCACCGCCTTGGCCGAGGAAGTCGCGCTGGCGATTGCCTACAACGACATCAGCCAGGCGGTCATGCTGGTTACGCCCACCGACCTTGAAGACTTTATTGTTGGCTTCAGCCTCGGTAGCGGCATCATTGCCGACGTCAGCGATATTTATGACCTGAAACTCAGCGGTGCAGGCTCGGCCCAGTACGCCCAGGTACAGATCTCCAGCCGCGCCTTCTGGAACCTCAAGCAGCAACGCCGGCAACTGGCCGGTACCAGCGGCTGCGGCCTGTGTGGCGTGGAAGCGGTGGAGCAGGCGCTGCCAGACCTTAAGGTGCTGCCCGGCGCGCCCTTGCCGCCTGCCGCATGGCTCGACGGGCTGCGCCAGCGCATCAGCGCCTTCCAGCCCCTGGGCCAATACAGCGGCGCGGTGCATGCGGCGGTGTTCATGAACGGCCAGGGCGAATTGCTGCTGGGTCGTGAGGACATCGGCCGGCATAACGCGCTGGATAAGCTGATCGGCGCGCTGATCCGCCAGAACATCTCGACCGTCGGCGGCGTGGCTATTGTCACCAGTCGTTGCAGCCTCGAACTGATCCAGAAAGTCCTGCGCGCCGGCATCCAGACCCTGGTCAGCCTATCGTCGCCCACCGGCCTGGCCCTGCAATGGGCCCGCCGGCACAACCTCAATCTCATCCACCTGCCGCAGAAAAGTGCGCCGCGGGTCTACAGCCCTGCGATGGAGAATCAAGCGTGAGCACTCATCATCAAGCCGACCAAACCCCAACCCCGCGCTACAAGCCTTACAAAGGCCCGGCCGGCGGCTGGGGCGCATTGATCAGCGTGGCACAGGCCTGGTTGACCAGTGACAACGCGCTGAAAAACCTGCGCATGATGCTCAAGACCAACCAGAACGGCGGCTTCGACTGCCCTGGCTGCGCCTGGGGTGACTCGCCGGATAGCGGCATGGTCAAATTCTGCGAAAACGGCGCCAAGGCGGTCAACTGGGAGGCCACCAAGCGCCGGGTCGACAGCGCGTTCTTCGCCAAACACAGCATCAGCTCGCTGCTGGAGCAAAGTGACTACTGGCTGGAATATCAGGGCCGCCTGACCGAGCCGATGAGCTATGACGCCGAGACCGACCGTTACAAGCCCATCAGTTGGGAATCGGCCTTCGACCTGATCGGCAAGCACCTGCAGGCGCTGCCAAGCCCGGACATGGCCGAGTTCTACACCTCAGGCCGGGCCAGCAACGAGGCAGCTTATTTGTACCAGCTGTTCGTGCGCGCCTATGGCACCAACAACTTCCCGGATTGTTCGAACATGTGCCACGAGGCCAGCGGTGTGGCCCTGGCGCAAAGTGTGGGCGTCGGTAAAGGCACTGTGACCTTCGACGACTTCGAACATGCCGATGCAATTTTCGTCCTCGGCCAGAATCCTGGCACCAACCATCCGCGGATGCTGGAGCCGCTGCGTGAAGCGGTGAAGCGCGGCGCCCAGGTAGTGTGCATCAACCCGCTCAAAGAGCGCGGCCTGGAACGTTTCCAAAACCCACAACACCCGCTGGAAATGCTCACCAACGGCGACAAGCCGACCAACACCGCGTATTTCCGTCCGGCGCTGGGCGGCGACATGGCGATCCTGCGAGGCATGGCCAAGTTCCTGCTGCTGTGGGAGCGCCAGGCCCAGGCCGAAGGCAAGGAAGCGGTATTCGACCACGACTTCCTCAACGAACACACGGCCAACATCCTCGAATACCTGGGGCGCATCGACGATACCTCCTGGGAGGAAATCGTCGAGCAATCCGGCCTGACCCTGGTGGAGATCGAGCAAGCGGCGCGCATGTACGCCAAAGGCAAGAAGGTGATCATGTGCTGGGCCATGGGCATCACCCAGCATCGCCACTCGGTGCCGACCATCCAGGAAATCGCCAACCTGATGATGCTGCGCGGCAACATTGGCCGCCCAGGCGCGGGCCTGTGCCCGGTGCGCGGCCACAGCAACGTGCAGGGCGACCGCACCATGGGCATCAACGAACGGCCACCGGTGGCGTTCCTCGATTCCCTGGAACGGCGCTTCCAGTTCAAGGTTCCCCGTGAAAGCGGCCACAACGTGGTGGAAGCAATTCACGCCATGCTCGACGGTCGCTCCAAAGTATTTATCGGCCTGGGCGGCAACTTCGCTCAAGCAACGCCAGACAGTCCGCGCACCTTCCAGGCCCTGAGCAATTGCAACCTGACCGTGCAGATCAGTACCAAACTCAACCGCAGCCACCTGGCTCACGGTAAGGAAGCGCTGATCCTGCCGTGCTACGGCCGCACCGACATCGACATCCAGGCCGATGGCCCGCAGGCGGTGACGGTGGAAGACTCGTTCAGCATGGTCCACGCCTCCAACGGCCAGTTGCAGCCGCTGTCCAAACAGATGCGCTCGGAGCCGGCGATTCTCGCCGGTATCGCCGCCGCTACCCTGGGCAGCAAACCGGTGGACTGGAACTGGCTGGTGGCCGATTACAGCCGCATCCGCGACCTGATTGCCGACACCATCCCTGGCTTCAAGGACTTCAACGAGCGAGTGAAAAACCCAGGCGGCTTCTACCTGGGCAACAGCGCCGGCGCCCGTCGCTGGAACACGCCATCAGGTCGCGCCAACTTTCGCGCGAACATCCTGCCCAAGGACCTGGTGCACGAACGCACCCGCGCCACCGGGCAGTTGCCGGACCTGATCATGCAGTCGATGCGCTCCCACGATCAGTACAACACCACTATCTATGGCCTTGATGACCGTTATCGTGGAGTGAAGGGCCAGCGTGACGTGCTGTTCGTCAACGAAGCCGATATCATCCGCCTGGGATTCAAGCCAGGGCAGAAGGCCGATATCGTGTCGATCTGGGATGACGGTCGTGAACGTCGGGTCAAGGGTTTCACCCTGCTGGCATTTGATATTCCCGCTGGGCAGGCGGCGGCTTACTACCCGGAAGTAAACCCGCTGGTGCCGCTGGAAAGCACCGGGGATGGCAGCCATACGCCGACGTCGAAGTTTGTGGCGATTCGATTGGAAGCGGCCAGTGCGACAGGATTGATCATGGCCAAATCCGCCTAATGCAATATGGCAAGCGGCTGCAACTCCCTCGTAGCAATTGTCGAGTTTTAGCAAGGCTACGCGGGCAGCACCGCCGCCCTCAAGCAGCCCGAATTTTGGGCATAAAAAAGGCCGCTTTTGCATAAAAGCGGCCGTTCCGAAGTAATTACAGACTCGCAAAATTGACTTAAGTTCCCCATATAAAACAGCAAGTTAGATTATTGTATACAACTCGTGTCATTGGTCGGATACCCATTGTCACCAGCCCGATACGGCCTCAGGATCGCGCCGTCATCCTCTTGAGGTTCCCCTATGAAGTTCTCCTCGATTCTCTTGTTGTCCCTTGGCCTGGTCAGTGGCGCAGCCATGGCCGGTGGCACCACCGAAGCCGGTGTGGGCGGCGCATTGGGCGGGGTACTCGGTTCGGTTGTTGGCCAGCAGCTGGGGGGTAACACCGGTTCGACAATCGGCGCGGCCCTCGGCGGCGCAGGCGGCAGTGCGGTCGGCGCAGACAAACGCAGCCGTGGCGAAGCAGCCATTGGCGGCGCACTAGGCGCAGCGGGCGGCAACGTGGTCGGCCGCAGTGTCGGCGGCAGCACTGGCAGCCTGATCGGCGCGGCCGCAGGCGGTGGCGCCGGTGGCGCGCTGGGCAACTATATGGGTAACAAGAGCGATGACGACGACCGCGGTTACCGCGGTCGCGACAACCGTCGCTATGACCGCGATGATCATCGTGGCCGTGGTCATGCGTATGGGCATCGCAAGAACAAGCATCACTCCCGTCACCGCTAAGGCCTTCCCCCACTAGGAGCGAGCTTGCTCGCGATGGTCGTCAACGATGACGATGGAAACCTGACACCCCACTGTGCTCTCAGGTTTTTCGCGAGCAAGCTAGCTCCTACAGTACCAAGCGCTGTAACGCACCTCGCAGCGCTTGCGGGATCGTCACCGGCCGATTCGACGCCCGATCCACGAACACATGCACAAATCTCCCCGCCGCACAGGCCTCGTCCTCACCGGCCTTGAACACCGCCAACTCATACTGCACCGAGCTGTTGCCCAACTTGCCCACCCGTAACCCAATCTCGATCCGGTCGGGAAAGGCAATCGAGGCGAAATAATCGCAGGCCGAGCTCACCACAAACCCCACCACTTCTCCGTCATGGATATCCAGCCCGCCCTGCTCAATCAGGTAGGTATTCACTGCCGTGTCGAAAAAGCTGTAGTAGGTGACATTATTCACATGGCCATACACATCGTTGTCGTGCCAACGGGTAATGATCAGCTGGAAGTGACAGTAATCGGCGCGCTGGGGCATTGAGTCGGACATGGGCAAGTCTCAGGAAAGTGGTTTTACAGGCTATTCAAATGAGTCTCGACCCATTCCCGCACAGCGGCATAAGGATATTCCTCCAGCGCAGCAAAACCTGGAATCCCTCTCGCCTTCAGCTTGGTAAATAGGGGTACGCTGATACCGCACAAAAAACGCGTCAACCGTTCGGCTCCGGGCAAGTGGCCGTTGTACTGATGATGCCTGTGGATAAAATCGCCGCACAGCCCCTGGAAGTTTTTATCCACAAGCGGCGGCAGGCTTGGCGGCTCCGGTAAATGCGCGACCTGACCGTGGCAGACCGAACAATGCCCGCACTGTTGGGGCGCTTTTTCGTCACCAAAGTACTGCGCAAGGCGATAGCCCAGGCAGCGGTCGGTAGCGAACAGATCCAGCATCGCGTGGATCCGCGCAACCTCCGTGGCCTCGTGCTGCTTGAAGCCGGCGTGCAGTTGCGCACTCAGGGCCTGTGGATCAAAATCGGTATTCAGCAGGCTGTAGACCTCGGTCATCTGCTTGCTTTCCAGCTCGATCAGACCCTGTTCCTGGAAGTAATCCAGGGCCGTCACCACCCGGTTTCGCTCGGCTTGATGCTGTTGATAGAGCGCGTCGAAATCCACCGTCGCCCAGGTTTTAGCCCTTTTGCAGACCTGGATAATCGCCGAGACAAACTGCTGCCGCTCGCCGGAAAAACGCGCAAGTAATGCCTCGGGCTCCACCAGATACTTGAAGCGGTATTCAGCGTAAAAGGCGTAGCGCGGGGCGATCAAACCCTTGAGTTCAAGCTGCACCAACAAGGTCTTGAGCGGCAGTTCGCGAATGTTGCTGTGGTCCGAAAGTGACCTGAGCAAAAACTCCCACTGCCCATCACCACGGGCTGCCAGCAGCTCCTCCAGTACACAGCGAATGCCTTCCTGCTCTGGCGTGTCGCCGTACACGAAGTTTTCCAAAATATTGAGGCTGTCACGGTTGGCCAAAACCAGACAGTCAGACGGCTGCCCATCACGCCCGGCACGACCGATTTCCTGACTGTAGTTCTCGATGGATTTGGGCAGGTCGAAGTGCACGACGTTGCGAATGTCGCTCTTGTCGATGCCCATGCCGAAAGCGATAGTGGCGACGATGCAATTGGACTGGCCGCCCATGAACCGTCGTTGGATACCCTCGCGCTTATCGTGGGGAAAACCCGCGTGATAAGCCTCGGCCTGGATGCCGTTTCGGTTCAAATGCTCGGCAATCTGCTCGGCGGTTTTTTGCAAGGTGACATAGACGATGCTCGGCTGATTGGCCCGCTCCTTCATCCACGTCACCAAGCGCCGACGCTTGTCTTGACCGGCGACGGGCTCCACCAGCAGATTGAGGTTGGGTCGGTAGAAGCCCGTAGTGATCACATCCCCCGGCGCAATGGCGAACTTGGCCTGCATGTCGGCGATCACCTTGGGCGTCGCCGTGGCGGTCAACAGCAACGCCTGGGGGATGCGGAACTGGCGCTGGTAGTCCGGCAGCTTCAAGTAGTCCGGGCGAAAGTTATGGCCCCATTCGGAAATACAGTGAGCCTCGTCCACCACCAACAGCGAGATCGGCACGGTTTGCAGGAAATTACGGAAGCGCTCGTTTTTCAAGCGTTCCACGGAAACCATCAGGATCTTCAGCTCGCCCGAGCGCGCCCGGGCCATTACGTCATTGGCGTCATCGCGGCTCTGGGCCGAGTCGATACTGCCGGCAGAGATACCGTGGCGCTGCAAAAAACCCAGTTGGTCTTGCATCAGCGCCAGCAGCGGCGACACCACCAACGTCAGGTGTGGCAACAACACGGCAGACAGCTGATAACAAAGAGACTTGCCGGAGCCGGTGGGGAAAATCGCCGCAGCCGAACGGCCAGCCAGCACGGCACTGACGGCTGCCTCCTGGCCCAAACGAAACTGTGGATAACCAAAGACCTGTTGGAGGGTGTTGTACATACGCTGTCACTCCATTGACCGCTGAACGAGGCAAAAATACAGTTCGAAAACATAGCTCGAAAACATAGCCCAGCACGTTCGGCGAATCGAGAAAGGTCGCAGAAAAAAGAGACAAGATAATACACAGGGTACGGGGTGGCCTTGGGCCGAATCGGGATGATTGGACAAGTGTTGCAGGAATAAGCAATTTACCGTGTAAGAAATGAACAACGCGCCAAAGGGCGCGTTGTGGATATCGCTGCGTTACAGCTCAATCAGCGGTTCTGCACCCGCTCGATCGCCTTGTCATACACCGGATTGGCCTTCTGCTCCTTGGCCAACTGGTAGTGACGCAACGCATCGGCGAACTGCCCAGCCGCTTCATAAATCCGCGCAATGTTGTAGTAGGAGCCTGCACGCACCGTAGCCGCTGTAGGACCGCTGGCCAGGGCAATCGCCTTGCGGTTGGCCCAGATCGATTCGGCAGTGTTGCCGGCTTTCTGATAGGCCAGGCCGAGGTTGCCGTAGGCTTGACCGTAAGAATTGTTCAGCTCGATGGCCTGACGGAAGTAGTCAATCGCCTGGTCCAGGTTACCGGCCTGGTAGGCTGCTTCGCCTTTGGTGTTCAGCTTCTTCGCATCGCCCTGGGCCGAGGAACTCACCACCACCGCATCGACCGCCACACTGTCATCCAGCAGCGGCTTGACTTCGTTGAGTACGTTCTCGGCGTCGACATTTACGCCGCTGAACGTGTTGATATCCTGGAAGTCGCCGCTGCCGGTCATGCGGAACACGGTCCACAGGTTGCCACTGCGCTTTTGCGGCACGTAGTAAGTGCGCACCAGCGACTGGCCCATGTACACAAATACCTTGGCTTCGCTGTCGGACAGTTCGCGCGAGCCTGGGTTGCCGCGATTGGTGAAGTCATGCACGGCGTAGACATAGCTTTCACCGTAATGCTTCTTCTGCAGCGTGATGGTTTCCGGGCCGTAGCTGTCGGTGTCGTCCACATCCAGTTCGGCGTCGGTACCGGTCTTGCTTTGGAAATAGATGTTGTTGCCAGGGAAGATCATGTGGGAATCGAGGTCTGCTGGAGTCCTGCCCCAGGTCAGCACCACGCGCAAGCCGTCGAGGTTTTCCATCACTGGGCTTACGGCATAGGTCATGCCCTTGCACGGGCACTTGACCACCAGGTTGGAGTAGCCGGGCTTCTTGATGATCAGCAGGTTGCTGGCGTCATCAGCGGCTTCGCTGGTCAGGGTGACTTGGCTCTGAGCGTTGGTGCGGCCCACTACGTTCTGCGCGCCGTTGCGTTGCAGCAGCACTTGGGCGTCGTCAATTTTCTGGTCCTTGACCACCGCACTGAGCACTTCAATTGGCAATTGCTCAGCCTGAACCGAAAACGCGGCCACGCACAATGACATCACCGAAGTGACACGAAGCAAACCCATGCTTAACTCCCTTTAAGATGCGGACGGAAACGTCCTGTAAGATTTCGCGGTGGAACGTACGCTGAATTCAGGGGTTTTGCCGGAATTTTATGCAAAATGTGACATGGTTTTTATCCCGCCTACGCCCGGACGCATTGCGCTACACTCTAGCCTTGCCACCCTGGAGAACGCTGTGATGAGCGAACTGACGTTTGAGCAAAAGCAGGATCACTACCACAAGATCCGCCGTTCCAACTACTTGGCTAGCCTGCGCCTGGAAGGGTTCGACACCCAACCCGCCGATGTCGACAAACCCCTGCCGACCCGCGAAGCCGTCCTCGCCAAGTACCGCAACACCCCACGCTGATGCTCGACAAATATGGGGTGGGCCTGGACCCGTACTGCTACCCTGGTAGCAGCGTCCTGCGTAACCGCCTCGACTTGTTCGATGAAGAGCGTCTGCACCAGGCCGAGCGGGAATTGTCCGAAATTGCCGTCGGCAGCCTCCCCCTCTACCCGCCGCCCTACGACCTTGAACGGCTACAACACATCCACCGCATCCTGTTCGGCGATATCTACGAATGGGCCGGTGCACTGCGCACGGTCAACATTCAGAAAGGCAACACCCTGTTCTGCACCCCGGAACGCATCCCGCCCGAAGCGGCAAAAATCATCCGGCAGATGGAACAGGCCAACTGGTTCATTGGCCTCGGCCAAGGCGAGCTGGTGTCCCGCATCGCCGAAGCCTACGGCGACCTCAACGTCATTCATCCTTTTCGCGAAGGCAATGGCCGGGCGCAGCGGATTCTGTTCGAGCAAATCATCGTCAATGCTGGGTTTTCGGTGAACTGGTGGCTGGTGAAAAATGCCGCGTGGATACCCGCGAATATTGATGCGGTGGCGTGTGATTACCGGGGACTGGGGGCGATTTTTGAGCGGTGTATCAGTTCGCCGCATTAGCCCTCGACCGTCAACTAACCACCGCTGAGGCCGTCAAGCGAACGCCTCCTCAACAGCCACATTTGACTTGTTTCGTTTGAAGGACCTCAGCCCCATCGATAAAGTCAGTCATCCTCACCCACTCTCGCGTGCCCACCATGAACCTGGCCCCCAACTTCCCCGAAGACGCCGCCATGCAGCAGCTCCTGCAACTGCTGCACGAAGAAATCGGCTTGCCCGAACACAAGACCCTGCGCCTTGAAACCGCCATCAATCTCGATCTGGGTTGCGATGGCGTCGAAGCCAAACAGTTCATGGAAGCGCTGGAGCAAGACTTCGCCGTCGACCTGAACGACTACGACGCTTATCGTTACTTCCAACCTCCCGTCTTCGACGTATTCCTGAAACACCGAGCGAAAGGCCGCGGCGACAAAATCGCGCTGACCATCGGCATGCTCTATCTGGCAATCAAGACTCAACGCTGGGACACGCAAACCCTGGAAAACCTGTAGGAGCGAGCTTGCTCGCGAACAACCTGAGAACGCCGCGTTAAACCTGGAAGCCCGCGTTATCGTTAACGACCTTCGCGAGCAAGCTCGCGCCTACAATTAAGGACCCTACATGGACGTACTAATGGGCCTGCTGGCCGCTCTGCTCTGGGGTGGCACCGACTTTCTCGTTGGCCTCAACGCCCGAGCCGTCGGCGTCAAACGCGCGGTGTACTTCGGCCAAGCCTTGGGCTTCGTGATCATGACCCTGCTGCTGATCATATTCCCCGCCTTCCTCCTGAAATCCCTCGCCGCGCCCTTGAGCGTCTGGCTCCTGGGCGCCGCAGCCGCCTTGCTCACTGTCTCCGGCGCCCTCGCCCTGTCCAAGGCCTTCGCCTTGGGAAAAGCCGCCATCGTCGCGCCGCTGGTGACGTCCTACGGCGTCGTCACTACCTTGCTGTCCTGGGCCAGCGGCGAACACATAAACTTGATTCAACTCGGTTGCATCGCCCTGTGCGTAGTCGGCGTGATCCTCTCCAGCATCCACAAGGACAACGGCATCCCCCACAACAGCTCCAATCGCTCCATCGCCTACGCCATGCTCGCCGCGATGCTTTATGGCACCAGCTTCTGGCTGCAAGGCCGCTACACCCTCCCGAGCCTTGGCCCGATTACCATGCTCTGGCTCGGTTATCTGGTGGGGCTGTGCGTGCTGGTGTTGATGGTCCTTAAAGTCAAAGACGGCCTGAAAATCCCACCGCTAAAAAACTGCGCAACGCTGACCGGGGCGAGCTTGATGAACCTGGGCGGTTTCTCGGCATTTTCTTGGGGCGCGATGGCTGGGTCGGTTTCAGTGGTGACGGTGATCAGCACTCTGTCCGGCGGGATCGCGGCGATTTTGGGGTTTGTGTTTTTCAAGGAACGGCTGTCGGCGGTGCAAATAATGGGCGTTCTTTTAGTATTACTAGGAGCAATGACTTTGCATTTGGTTGGTTAATTTTTGTGGTTTGTTTGAGGCTGGGGTCGAGTAAAAATTAGACATATGCGACGAATCCCAGATAGTGGCAAAATGGCAGCTAGGAAAAATCGCCTGCAAGGAACGCGTATGACTCAGGAGAGAAGAAAGGCATTTCAGGAGTACTTCAGTCCAGAAGCACTCCGAAAAGTGTTTATTGATAAAATTAAATCTAAGCCCAGCATCGGCATTGATGGTACCAGCGCGTCGGCTTTTGAGTCCTCTATCAGATCAGAAACTGAAAGCTGTAGTAGAAAGATAAAATCTTATAAGTTTAAGTTTTCTCCTTATCTCGAAGAAGTCAAAAGCAAGGGAAAGAACAAACTGCCGCGAGTAATATCCAAGCCAACCATTCGCGACAAGACACTGCTATCGTCAGCAAATAAGTGCCTACAGTCCTATTACCCCGACGCTATAAACAAAAAACTCCCAAATGAAATAATCAGGGAAATCAAGGAAAGCCTTAAGAATAGCAACGAAGATTTATTTTTCTGCAAAATCGATATTAAAAGCTTCTATGACCATATAAATCACGAGATACTTCTAAAAAAACTAAGTAGAACAGTGGACAAAAAAACTTTATGGTTAATTTCTAACGCAATTAAAAACATCACTGTCAGCGCGAGCACGAAAAGAAAATTCTATCCCACTGAAAACTCTTTGGGCGTGCCTCAGGGGCTGCCTATCTCCAACATACTATCTGACATATATTTACACAGAATAGATAAAAAATTCGAATCAGTGAATTACAGACGATATGTCGATGATATTTTAATTATCGCCTCAAAAGAAACCTCGAAAATAACAAAAGACATCAAAAACTTACTATACAAAATAAAGCTAGAAACGAATGAAAAAACAGAAGAAGGCCAAATAAGCGGTGGCCTAGAGTACTTGGGCTATAATTTCCTCGGCAACGACAAAGTTTCGGTCAGAGATTCGTCACGAGATAAATTTACCGCCTCATTGATTGCACCAATCACACGATACAAAAAAGGCCAAGACAAATCAATTGGCACAACCTGGCTGACTATCGAGACGCGAAAAAACATACTAATCGAGCATCTCAATGAAAAAATAACAGGCGCTATAAGTGAGAAAAAAAGGTTTGGGTGGATATTTTATTTTATTGAAATAACGGATCTTAAAATCCTATACGACCTAGATGCGATTATTAAAAGGGAGCTAAAAAAAGCACACCTGACCCCAGCTGAAATTTCGCGGGTAAAGCGCCTTTCCAGAGCCTATCACGAGGCAAAGCATAATCCAGAAGGCGGATACATACATAACTATGATACATACAAAACAACACAAGAAAAAATTAGCGCGCTAAGGCGCTTTGGATACTTAGACCCAAATGCATCTGCCGCATATGCGCCTGAGCACATTGATGCGCTATTCGAAAGGCTGAAGTCAAATCAGCTCTTGCAACTCGAAAGGGATATCGGCACTATGTACTAGCCCCCTTTATGACCTGCTTTTTTTGGTCATAGATTCAAGAAAAATCTTGGGTATTGGTTACTATGCTTACGTAATAGTTGGCCTGTAAGGCTTCGGTTGATTCCGGGGAAATTAATCAGTTAACTTTAAGGGGGCACTCCTTTTGTCACATATAAATACATTAGACGAACTCAGGACTAAAATATGGAAAACCAAAGGAGCTAGGTTCAACGCAAGTAGGCGCCTGCAAGCTAGAAAAGTTTGGGGAGGGTATCTTGTATCTGCTTTCTCTATATACATTCTCGCCATTGGTATTTTTTCTCTAACAGAAACGCATACCAATCCAACTTTAAATCTTTCGTCGATTATAGGCTCCTTACTAATTCTAGTTTTCAGCCTACACGAAGGATCTTTAAACGCCGAACAGAAAGCCGAAAGGCACCACGTATGTGCCAAAGATCTAACGGCACTTTACGATAAGGTCTCACTACAAATCCAAATCGCCGAGACATCTAAGGCGGAAGCCTTAATAGAAGAATATGCCCGCATAATCGATCGTTCTCCCGAAAATCACGACCTCATTGATTACAAGCTATTTAAAACCGAACACAAAGACTTCAAAGTCTCATGTCTCACAGCGTTAAAGATTGAGTTTAAATATTATAGCTTTCAAACTGCCTGCACGTTGCTAATCACGACACCACTAATTTTACTATCCATTTTTTATGTGATGCATCAATCCCCAGCTGTTTAAGTACTTTCAATAAAAAACCGCCCGCAAGGGGCGGCTTTTTCAAACAGCTACCGAATCTTACAACTTCGGCCCAGCCGCCTTGATCGCGTCGCTCACTTCAAACTTCTTGAAGTTCTCAACAAACAACCCGGTCAGCGCTTTCGCTGCTTCATCGTAAGCAGCCTTGTCAGCCCAAGTGTTACGTGGGTTCAACAAGCCAGTTTCAACACCCGGCACGACCAATGGTACGTCGAGGTTGATGGTGTCGAGGTGTTCGGTTTCAGCACCGATCAACGCGCCGCTCTGGATCGCTGCAATCACGCCACGGGTGGTCGGGATGTTGAAGCGTTTGCCCACGCCGTAGCCGCCGCCGGTCCAGCCGGTGTTGACCAGGTAGACCTTGGAGCCGAAGCCGCGGATGCGCTTGATCAGCAGTTCTGCGTATTCGCCAGCCGGACGCGGGAAGAACGGTGCGCCAAAGCAGGTGGAGAAGGTTGACTTGATGCCGCTGCCCGAACCCATTTCAGTCGAGCCCACCAAAGCGGTGTAGCCAGACAGGAAGTGGTAGGCCGCTTGTTCTTCGCTGAGGATCGACACTGGCGGCAGTACGCCGGTCAGGTCGCAGGTCAGGAAGATCACGGCGTTTGGCTCGCCACCGAGGTTTTTCGGTGCGCGTTTTTCGATCAGTTCACGCGGGTAGGCGGCGCGGCTGTTCTGGGTCAGGCTGTCGTCGGCGTAGTCGGCCTTTTTGTCGGCATCCAGGACAACGTTTTCCAGTACGGCGCCGTGCTGGATGGCTTTCCAGATCACCGGCTCGTTCTTCTCGGACAGGTCGATGCACTTGGCATAGCAACCGCCTTCGATGTTGAAGACCACGCCAACGCCCCAGCCGTGTTCGTCGTCGCCGATCAGGTAGCGGCTTTCGTCGGCGGACAGGGTGGTTTTACCGGTGCCCGACAGGCCGAAGAACAACGTGACGTCGCCTTCTTCGCCCATGTTGGCAGCGCAGTGCATTGGCAGCACGTCGACGGCTGGCAGCAGGAAATTTTGTACGGAGAACAGGGCTTTTTTCATTTCTCCGGCGTAGCGCATGCCAGCGATCAGCACTTTCTTGGCCGCGAAGTTGATGATCACGGTGCCGTCGGAGTTGGTGCCGTCACGCTCAGGTTCGCAGACGAACTCTGGGACGTTGAGGATCTGCCACTCGCCCTTGCCGCCGGCGTTGTACTGGCCAGCTTCAGGGTTGATGAACAGGCAACGGCCGAACAGGTTGTGCCAGGCAGTACCGGTGGTCATTTTGACCGGCAGGTAGTGCGCCGGGTCGGAGCCTACATGCACGTGGGAAACAAAACGCTCACGCTCGCCGATGAAGGCTTCAACGCGGTTCCACAGGGCGTCGAACTTGTCGGCCGGGAACTTGCGGTTGATCGGGCCCCAGGCGATGGCGGCCTGGGTGGAAGGCTCTTCAACGATGAAACGATCGACCGGCGAACGGCCGGTACGGTGACCGGTGTGTACGACCAGCGCGCCAGTATCGGCAAGCTCGCCTTCACCGCGCTGCAGGGCTTCTTTGACCAGATCGTCAACACTCAGATCGGTGTATACGGCGTTATTGGCTTGCGTCATGAGGTTCCCCGTCGGCCTATGGCCGAGTGCTCCAAACGTTTTGTAGTAGAAAGTTGCGCACTACTACCGCAGAAAAAGTGGGCCGGATTATGCCAGAAAAGCCCAAAAAAAGTAGGGCCCTCCCGTCAGAACGGCGTTAATCCGGCGTTTGTCAGGTGATTTACCTGTGCTTAAACGTTTTAGTGGCGGGTGCCCGAAGGGGTATCGACGCCCGCCCCGGCGAACAATTGAGCGATATCGGCGGTGTCGAACAGGTAGCGCTGGTTGCAGAACTGGCAATCGATTTCGATATTGCCACCGTGTTCTACCACCAGAGTCTGGGCATCTTCCAGGCCCAGGCTCACCAAGGCATTGGCCGAGCGCTCGCGGGAACAGCTGCAGCGAAAGCGCAGGGACTGTACGTCGAACAGGCGCACGGTTTCTTCGTGGTAGAGGCGGTGCAGGACGGTTTCGTTGTCCAGGCCCAGCAACTCTTCGGCGGTCAGGGTGCTGGCCAGGGCGGTGATGTGCTGCCAACTGGCGGCGCGGTCTTCCTCATCGCGGATACGGTCGGCCGGCAGTTGCTGCAACAGCAGGCCACGGGCGCGCTTGCCGTCGGCGTTGAGCCAGAAACGGGTGCCCACTTGCTGGGACATCACGAAATAGTTGGTGAAGCACTCCGACAGATCGGCGCCGTCCAGGTCAACGATGCCCTGATAACGCTGGCCCTGGGTCGGGTCGACGGTGAGGGCCAGCACGCCGCCGGGCATCAGGTCGGCCAGCGTGGCGTCAGGAGCGATCTGGTCGGCTTCGTAACGGGCCAGGCCGCGGATTTCGCGCTCGCTGGAGCACTCGATCATCAGCAGTGGGATCGGACCATCGGAACGGGCCTGCAGGATCAGCAAGCCATCGAACTTCAAGGTACCGACCAGCAGCGAGGCAGCGGCCATCAGCTCGCCGAGTAGTTGCGCGACCGGCTCCGGATAGGGGTGCTTGGCAAGGACTTCGGCATAGCTGCGCTCCAAGGCGACCAGTTCGCCGCGGGCGTCGTTGTCGTCGAAGATGAAGCGTTGGGTGAAGTCGGTGTCCGGTAGATCAGTCATAGGTCTGGGTATCTGAATTGATGACGATGTTTCTAGAATTATGCGCTTTAGCACCGATTTGGTGCATTTCTCCCCTGAAAAACGAAGTGTTTTAAAGCGAAGATGAGACAGTTTATGAACAAACCGGGCGTGTTCCAAGCCAAGTGACGCCTCGGGCGATTGATCCATTAATCATCGTTGCCGCTGCCGCGAAACTTGAACAAATCGCGGCGCTGCTTCTTGCTCGGTTTGCCGTCGGTGCTGACACCCAGTGATCCGGCCTTGCGCATCGCCGCCGCGTTCTCGCGCTTGGCGATGCTGGCTTCGGTCTCGGCGTACAAGGCCTGTGCCTCGGGCGCGCCTCGGCGGACGATAGAGAGCGCCTGAACCACCACCGTGCGCTCATCAAAACCGACGCGGATCTGGAACTCATCACCCATGCGCGGCTCCTTGCCCGGCTTGCAGCGCTCACCACGACAATGCACCTTGCCACTCTCGATCGCGGCCTTGGCCAGCGCACGGGTCTTGTAGAAGCGCGCCGCCCACAGCCATTTGTCCAAACGGACTTTTTCGTCCTCTTCCTGCTTTTGAGCCACTTGAATTCCCCGCTCTGAAAAATGCCGCAACTGAACAGTCGAACCCCTTCGACGCATAAACATCGGGGCTCATCTAAGATACGCCAGTCACTACACTGTTTCTGTGAGTTTCCATTGAGCCGACTGATTTCTGAAGCTCGATAGATAACGGTCGCCATTTGCCAAGTATTCTGCGTGAATACCGCGAATTCGATCCCGAACCCTGAGAACAGTTCGGGGATTGTCACAATCCGTGAGCAGTTGGACGTTACTGTCCTCGACGACTACGAGTTATTTCTGAATGCCGGTTACCCATATTGAAGACTTTTGACCATTTGACCGTTGTGGGTCTGCGTGAGTGGGTGGCACTTCCCGGCTTGGGAGTGGCCGGCCTGCGGGCAAAGATCGACACCGGCGCCAGTACCTCAAGCCTGCATGCCACCGAGATCGAGCCCTTTGAGCGCGACGGTGAAAAATGGGTGCGGTTCACCGCGCACCTGGGCAGCGTGGTGCAACTGCGTCACCGACGCTGCGAAGCGCCGCTGGTGGCGATGAAAACCATTAAGAGCTCCAACGGCCAGGCGCAGGTGCGCTATGTCATCAGCACGACTCTGGCCTTGGGTGATCGGGTATGGCAGGTGGAGTTCACTCTCGCCTGCCGCAAAGCCATGCGCTATCGCCTGCTGCTCGGTTCCAAAGCCCTGATTGACGGCCAACTGGTGGTCAATCCCGGGCTCAAGTACGTTCAAGACAAGCCGGTGTTCCCGGCCTCTACTATTTCTGCCACAGGTGTTGCATGAAAATCGCTGTGCTGTCGCGTAACCCGCGTCTGTATTCCACCCGTCGCCTGGTCGAGGCCGGCACCGAACGTGGCCATGAGATGGTGGTGATCGATACGTTGCGCGCCTATATGAACATTGCCAGCCATAAGCCGCAGATCCATTACCGGGGCAAGCCGCTGGAGGGCTTCGACGCGGTGATTCCACGGATCGGCGCTTCGGTGACGTTCTACGGCTGCGCGGTGTTGCGCCAATTTGAAATGATGGGAGTGTTTCCCCTCAACGAATCAGTAGCCATCGCCCGCTCGCGGGACAAGCTGCGCTCACTGCAGTTGCTGTCGCGGCGCGGCATCGGCTTGCCGGTGACCGGGTTCGCTCACTCCCCCGACGACATTCCCGACCTGATCGAAATGGTCAACGGCGCGCCGCTGGTGATCAAGGTACTGGAAGGCACCCAAGGCATCGGCGTCGTGTTGTGTGAAACCGCAACAGCGGCAGAGTCGGTGATTGAGGCGTTCATGGGCCTCAAGCAAAACATCATGGTCCAGGAATACATCAAGGAAGCCGGCGGTGCGGATATCCGCTGCTTCGTAGTCGGCGACAAGGTGATTGCGGCGATGAAGCGCCAGGCCAAGCCGGGCGAGTTTCGCTCCAACCTGCACCGTGGCGGTAGCGCCAGCCTGATCAAAATCACCCCTGAAGAGCGCATGACAGCGCTGCGGGCAGCCAAGGTCATGGGGTTGAGTGTGGCGGGTGTGGATATCCTGCGTTCCAACCACGGGCCGCTGGTGATGGAGGTGAACTCGTCACCGGGCCTGGAAGGGATTGAAACCACCACCAACAAGGATGTGGCGGGGATCATCATTCAGCATCTGGAGAAGAATAGCGGGCCGAATATGACTCGGACCAAAGGGAAGGGGTAGAGGAGCAGTTACAAGCTTCAAGCTATAAGCTGCAAGAAAGAGCAAAAGCAGCCTGCTTTTCCCTTGCAGCTTGAGGCTTGAGGCTTGAGGCTTACCGCTGCTCCTACACAGCATCCCTGGGCAACATCAGCCCCAATGGCAAGCGCACCCGCGCTTCCAGGCCGCCATCGGTACGGTTACGCAGCTCAACATTGCCGCCGTGCATCGAGGCAATCCGCCGGACGATCGCCAGCCCAAGGCCCGTACCCTTGCCACCACGGGCACGGTCGCCACGGGTGAACGGGTTGAAGATGCCCTCCAGCTCCGCCGGGTCTATACCCGCGCCACGGTCCATGACGCTCAGTACCACGTAAGGCGCATTGGTATCGCCCGATACATAGGCCGCGACTTCCACATCTGAGCCAGCGTGATGCAGGGCGTTGCCGATCAGGTTGTTCAGCAGTCGCTTCATTGAAACCCGACGCAAGGCAAACGGCTGGATCGGCTCCAGGCGCATGCGCACCTGCTCGCCATTCTGGTTGTAGGGCGCCACCACTTCACGCACCAGGTCGGTCAGGTCGACCTCTTCCACCACTTCGTCACGGCCATCGCGGATAAACGCCAGGAACTGGTCGAGAATGGCGTCCATGTCTTCGATGTCGCGGACCATGCCGTCGGTAAGGTCAGTGTGATTGCCCATCAGTTCCAGGGACAGACGCAGTCGCGTCAGCGGCGTGCGCAAGTCATGGGAAACTCCGGCAAGCATCAACTCGCGCTCACGGCCGGCCTGTTCGACGTCCTCCGCCATCTGGTTGAACGCGCTGTACACCTCGGTCATTTCGCTGGGGGTGTCACTGATGGGCAAGCGCACGCTACGCCCCTGCCCCAGTTGTCGGGCAGCAAACACCAGGCGCTTGAGCGGCTGGTTCAACTGGCGAACGAAAATCCACGCCGACGCGGTAGAAAGTAAACCGATGGCGAGGAACCAGCCCAGTACGTTCCAGATTTTCTGCCCCCGCAATGGATGCGGATACAGCGGCACTTTCAGCCAGCCATCCCCCAGGCTCGGAGCCCGCACCCACAGCGCAGGAGACACATGCATGCGCAGCCGCACCTCGGTGTCCTCACCCAGTTCGGCCTGCATCTGGCGTTGATAGATTTCACTGTAGGGCCAATGCTGCTCCCCTTCCGGTACACCAGCGCCCACCACTCGGGTCAGCGTCGCAGCCTTGGCGATCTTCTCGCGATTCTCCGGGTCTGCGGCCCAATAGGCACGCAAGGTCAGGGCGACACCGTGGCTGTACTGTCGATCCACCAGCACGTCTTCGTTCATCAGCAGATAAACCAGTGTCAGTGCCTTGGAAAACAGTACGACGATCAGCACCAACCAAAGGGTGCGAGAAAAAAAGCTTTGCGGGAACCACAGGGGGGTTTTCATAGAAGACAGCTAGACACCTTGCAGGAGCGAGCAAGGCTCGCAGAATTACAGACGCCGGGAATCCGGCTGACCCTCAAGGGATCAAACACCGGAATACCCGCACCTGCAAAACATTGGTCACTTGGTCGCAGTGCCGTCCGGCACAAATACGTAACCCACACCCCACACCGTCTGGATATAACGCGGCTTGGACGGGTCCGGTTCGATCATTCGGCGCAGACGGGAAATCTGCACGTCGATGGAGCGCTCCAGAGCGTCCCACTCGCGGCCACGGGCCAGGTTCATCAGTTTGTCGCGGGTCAATGGCTGACGGGCATTCATCACCAGCGCCTTGAGCACAGCGAATTCGCCGGTGGTGAGCATGTGGACTTCGTCGCCACGCTTGAGCTCACGGGTCGCCAGGGACAGTTCGTAGTCGCCAAAGGTGACGCTTTCGTCTTCACTGCCCGGGGCGCCCGGCACTGGAGCGGCCTGGCGACGTAATACCGCCTTGACCCGAGCCATGAGTTCATCAGGGTTGAACGGCTTGGCCAGATAATCGTCGGCGCCTAGTTCGAGCCCCTTGATGCGGCTCAGCTCATCGCCTTTGGCGGTCAGCATGATGATCGGAATCTGATTGTTCGCGCCGCGCAAGCGTTTGCAGGCCGTCAGGCCGTCTTCTCCGGGCAGCATCAGGTCGAGTACGACCAGGTTGAATACTTCGCGGCCCAGCAGGCGGTCCATCTGCTCGGTATTGGGCACCGATCGGGCGCGGTAGCCTTTGGAGTTGAAGAACCGCTCCAGCAGGCTGCTCAGCCCTGGATCGTCATCAACGATGAGAATTTTTTCGCCTTCAGCAGTTTGTGCAGTGCTGCTCATTAGATGCTCCTCTTATCTCGGTGCGCATTATGGCGTAGCTGCCGTTATACGCACCGTGTGCATTGTTAGCAGATTTTTCCTCTACTGCCAGCGAACCTGCGCCCTTCAACATCCCGCGCAATCCCCCCAACGGCAGAACGCTGGTTATACTGCGCCGCCTTTGTGCAGGGAAAATTCAGATCTTTACCGTTTGCTGCATGCCGTTTTTTTCACAGGTACGCAGTGATTTTCCGATTTCGAGGGTCAATAGGCTGCCTCTTGACCCAGGCAGCGGCGCCAGTCGGGCCGCTCAACCAGTCTCAAAGGGCCTTGTTCTCCGGGCCTGCGAGCTGCTTTCAGAATTTCAGGTGGTTTTATGGACAGCATCAACAGCCGCATCGCCGAGGAACTCGGTGTACGCCCACAACAGGTCGAAGCGGCCGTCGCTCTACTGGATGAAGGCTCCACAGTGCCCTTCATCGCCCGTTACCGTAAAGAAGTGACCGGCAGCCTCGATGACATCCAGTTGCGGCATCTGGAAGAGCGCCTGCGCTACCTGCGAGAACTCGACGAACGGCGCATCAGCATTCTCGCCAGCATCCAGGAGCAGGGCAAGCTGACCCCGCAATTGGAGCGCGACATCAAGCTCGCCGACACCAAGACCCGCCTCGAAGACTTGTACCTGCCGTACAAGCAGAAGCGCCGCACCAAGGGCCAAATCGCCCTGGAAGCTGGCCTCGGCGACTTGGCCGACGGTCTGTTCAACGACCCTTCCCTGGCCCCGGAAAGCGAAGCTGCACGCTTTGTCGACGCCGAAAAAGGTGTCGCCGACGTCAAGGCGGCCCTCGAAGGCGCCAAGTACATCCTCATGGAGCGCTTCGCCGAAGACGCCAACCTGCTGGAAAAGCTGCGCAGCTACCTGAAACAGGAAGCCGTCCTCAGTGCCCGAGTCATCGCAGGCAAGGAAGAGGAAGGCTCCAAGTTCCGCGATTACTTCGAACACGACGAGCCGCTCAAGAGCATGCCGTCCCACCGCGCCCTAGCGATTTTCCGTGGGCGCAACGAAGGCATTCTTAGCTCCGCGCTTAAAGTCGGCGACGAACTGCCGGGCACCATGCACCCCTGCGAAGGCATGATCGGTCAACAATTCGGCATCCAGAATCAGAATCGTCCTGCGGACAAGTGGCTCGGTGAAGTCGTGCGCTGGACCTGGAAGGTCAAGCTCTACACCCACCTGGAAACCGACCTGCTGGGCGAGTTGCGCGACGGCGCCGAAACCGAGGCGATCAACGTATTTGCCCACAACCTGCATGACCTGCTGCTGGCCGCCCCGGCGGGCCCACGCGCCACCCTGGGCCTGGACCCAGGCCTGCGCACCGGTTGCAAGGTCGCCGTGGTGGATGCCACCGGCAAGATGCTCGACCACGCCACGGTCTATCCGCACGTGCCCCACAACAAGTGGGACCAGACCATCGCCATCCTCGCCGCCTTGTGTGCCAAACACTCGGTGGACCTGATCGCCATCGGCAACGGCACTGCCAGCCGGGAAACTGACAAGCTTGCCGCCGAACTGATCAAAAAGTACCCAGCCATGAAGATGACCAAGGTCATGGTCTCCGAGGCGGGCGCGTCGGTGTACTCAGCCTCGGAACTGGCTTCCAAGGAGTTCCCGGACCTCGACGTGACGATCCGTGGCGCGGTATCGATTGCTCGCCGCTTGCAGGACCCATTGGCCGAGTTGGTGAAAATCGACCCTAAATCCATCGGTGTCGGCCAGTACCAGCACGACGTGTCGCAGCTGAAACTGGCGCGTGGCCTGGACGCGGTGGTGGAGGATTGCGTAAACGCCGTCGGTGTCGATGTAAACACCGCTTCCGTGGCGCTGCTGGCCCGGATCTCCGGCCTCAACGCTACCCTGGCGCAGAACATCGTCACCCACCGCGACGAAAACGGTGCCTTCAAGACCCGTGCAGCGCTGAAAAAGGTCGCACGCCTTGGCGAAAAAACCTTCGAGCAGGCCGCCGGCTTCCTGCGCGTGATGAACGGTGACAATCCGCTGGATTCCTCGGCCGTCCACCCGGAAGCCTATCCGCTGGTGCAACGGATCGCCGCTGAAACCGATCGCGACATCCGCTCGCTGATTGGCGACGCCACGTTCCTCAAGCGCCTGGACCCGAAAAAGTACACCGATGAAACCTTCGGCGTGCCGACCATCACCGACATCCTGCAAGAGCTGGAAAAGCCGGGCCGCGACCCACGTCCTGAGTTCAAGACCGCCGAGTTCCAGGAAGGCGTCGAAGACCTCAAGGACCTGCAACTGGGGATGATCCTCGAAGGCGTAGTGACCAACGTGACCAACTTCGGCGCGTTTGTGGATATCGGCGTGCATCAGGACGGTTTGGTGCATATCTCGGCGCTTTCCGAGAAGTTCATCAAGGACCCTCGCGAAGCGGTGAAAGCCGGTGACGTGGTCAAGGTCAAGGTCATGGAAATCGACATCCCGCGCAAACGCGTGGGCCTGTCGATGCGCATGAGCGACACCCCCGGCGAGAAAATCGACGGTGCCCGTGGCGCACGCCCAGGCTCGGCGCCTCGCCAGTCGCAAAACCGCTCTCAAAATACGGCACCACGCAAGGAAACCGCCACCGAAGCTCCGGCCAATAACGCCATGGCGTCGCTGTTCGCCAACGCCAAACAACTGAAGAAGCGCTAATGGAATTGCCAGCCGGTTTGACCCACAGCGCCTTCAGTGAACTGATCGGCTGCCGCCTGCAACGCCTGGATCAGGGCGTTGCCGAAGTGGCCATGACCCTGGAGCCGCAGCTGCGCAACCGCGCTGGCAAGCTCCATGGCGGGGCTATTTTCAGCCTGGTGGACATTGCCATGGGGCTGGCTTGTTCCAGCGCCCATGGTTTCGACCAGCAGAGCGCGACCATTGAGTGCAAAATCAACTACATCCGCGCCGTTTCAGACGGCGACGTGCTGTGCACCGCCCGGGTTATTCACCCAGGCCGGCGCACGTTGGTGGTTGAGGCTGACGTGTACCAGGACGAAAAACTGGTCGCAAAAGCACAAGGCACCTTCGCAGTCCTATAGCTCCCTGTCATCGACTTGAGTTAATTTCGGCGCTGTGAAAGCTGCGCCGAAATTTTTTTTGTGCACGATAGCCAGATTCAGGATGAAGGCGGCTCTTTCAGAGTGGGTCAATCCGGCTCGAAAACCAGGCGATAACGCCAGTTTTAACTTCACCCTTGTAGACCGTCTTGCCCACCCCCATATTGGGGCGACTGACGCGTGAAGGAATCCAACTTGAGCGAACTTCTCAACCGCCGCCTGGCTCTGCTTGGCGAGCGAGCCCACCTCTCTTTGCTTGAGCATTGCCTGCACGGCATCGAGCGTGAATGCCTGCGTGTCACCCGTGAGGGCCGACTGGCGCAAACGCCGCATCCCGAGGCCTTGGGCGCCGCACTGACCCATGAACAGATCACCACCGATTACTCCGAGTCGCTGCTGGAGTTCATCACTCCGGCCCTGCCCAACCCGGCAGACACCCTGAGCAGCCTCGACAAGATTCACCGCTTTGCCTACAGCAAGCTCGGCAACGAGTACCTGTGGAGTCCATCGATGCCGTGTCCATTGCCGGCCGAGGAAGATATTCCGATTGCCTACTACGGCACCTCCAACATCGGCCAGCTCAAGTATGTGTACCGCAAGGGCCTGGCCCTGCGTTACGGCAAGACCATGCAATGCATCGCCGGCATCCACTACAACTTCTCCCTGCCGGAAGATTTGTGGCCGCTACTCAAGGAAGCCGAAGGCTTTGTCGGCACTGACCGCGACTATCAGTCCACGGCCTATATCGCGCTGATCCGTAACTTCCGCCGCTACAGCTGGCTGCTGATGTACCTGTTTGGCGCCTCGCCAGCCCTAGATGCCGGCTTCCTGCGCGGTCGCTCCCATCAGTTGGAGCAACTGGATGCCGATACCCTGTACCTGCCCTATGCCACCAGTCTGCGCATGAGCGACCTGGGTTACCAAAGCAACGCCCAGGCGGGGCTCACGCCTTGCTACAACGATCTGGACAGCTACACCGACAGCCTGCGCGAAGCGGTCGCAACCCCCTACGCCCCATATGTCGAAGTCGGCACCCACAAGGACGGTGAGTGGGTACAGCTCAATACCAACATCCTGCAGATCGAAAACGAGTACTACTCCAACATCCGCCCCAAGCGCGTGACCTACACCGGCGAACGGCCGATCCAGGCGCTGGTGGCCCGTGGCATCCAGTACATCGAAGTGCGCTGCCTGGACATCAACCCGTTCCTGCCAATGGGCATCGACTTGCAAGAGTCGCGCTTCCTCGACGCATTCCTGCTGTATTGCGCGCTGAACGACAGCCCGCTGTTTGCTGATAACGAATGCGGCAACGCCACGTCCAACTTCCTCAGTGTGGTCAAGGAAGGCCGCCGCCCGGGCCTGCAATTGCAGCGGCACGGTGAATCGGTGGAGATGAAGGAATGGACCGCCGAGTTGCTGGAGAAGATTGCTCCTCTCGCGGCGCTGCTGGACCAGAGCCATGGTTGCACTGAACACAGCCAGGCACTGGACGCCCAGTTGGCGAAGATCAAAGACCCGTCCCTCACGCCATCAGCCCAGGTGCTGGCGGCGATGAGCGAGCGCAAAGAGAGTTTTGCGCAGTTCTCCCTGCATCAGAGCCAGGTGCATGCCGAGTTCTTCCGCAAGGAGCCGCTGGCCGCTGAGGAACAGGCACGCTTTGAGGAGCTGGCGCGCAGTTCACTGGCGCAGCAGGCAGAGCTTGAGCAGAACGAAGTGGGGGATTTCGACGTATTTGTCGGGTCGTACCAGGCGAGTATTTTGGCGATCAGTAACTAATTAACGGCCAACGAATAAACTGTGGTGAGGGAGCTCGCTCCCTCGCCACAGGTTTGGTGTTCACCCGGCAATGGATTTTCCCCTCATAAGCTAATTCGAAAATGTTATTTATTTTCGGGTTCTTAGATCATTTAGTCTCCTCAAACGCCGACCCTCGGCCGCCTGATGAGGAACTTCCCCTTGAAACTGCACTTCCCCCTACGCCTCCTGGCGGCCTTTTCCCTGGCCGGCGCCAGCCTGTTTACCCAGGCCGCCGACGTCACTATCGCCTACCAGACCACCGTGGACCCGGCGAAAGTCGCCCAGGCCGACGGCGCGTATGAAAAAGCCACCCATGCCAAGATCGACTGGCGCAAATTCGACAACGGTTCCGACATCATCGCCGCTATCGCGTCCGGCGATGTACAGATCGGCTACCTCGGTTCCAGCCCGCTGACCGCCGCCATCACCCGCAAAGTGCCGGTGGAAACCTTCCTCGTCGCTACCCAGATCGGTGGTGCTGAAGCCCTGGTGGCCCGCAACGGCTCCGGGATCAACAGCCCACAGGACCTGATCGGCAAGAAAATCGCCGTGCCTTTCGTCTCCACCGGCCATTACAGCCTGCTGGCGGCGCTGAAGCACTGGAACATTGATCCATCGAAAGTAACCATCCTCAACCTCGCGCCACCGGCCATCGTCGCCGCCTGGAAGCGCGGTGATATCGACGCCACTTACGTTTGGGACCCAGCCCTGGGCGTGGCCAAGGAAAACGGCAAGGTGCTGATCACCTCCGGCGAACTGGCCAAGTTCGGTGCGCCGACCTTCGATGCCTGGATCGTGCGCAAAGACTTCGCCGAGAAACACCCGGAGATCGTCAGCGCATTCGCCAAAGTCACCCTCGATGCCTACGCCGCCTACCGCAAAGACCCACAAGCCTGGCTCGCCGACAAAGGCAACGTCGAAAAACTGGTGAAGCTCTCCGGGGCCAAGGCCAGCGACATTCCTCTGCTGCTGCAAGGCAACGTCTACCCGCTGGCAGCTGATCAAGTAACGCTGCTGGGTGCGCCGACCACCAAGGCCGTCACCGACACCGCCGCGTTCCTCAAGGAACAGGGCAAGGTCGAAGCCGTGCTGGCGGACTACGCGCCGTACGTCAGCGCCAAGTTCATCACCAACTGATCGGGAGTCCATCGCGATGGCCTTGCTACAACTGGAGCGCATCAGCGCACAGTACCCAGGCGCCACAGAGCCTGTACTGGCTGATATTTCCCTAAGCCTTGGGCCCCAGCAATTGCTGGTCGCTCTCGGCCCGTCCGGCAGTGGCAAGACCTCGCTGTTGAACCTGATTGCCGGCTTCGTCGAACCCAGCGCCGGGCACATCACCCTTGATGGCGTGCCTGTAAAAGGGCCGAGCGCCGAACGTGGCGTAGTGTTCCAGGACGATGCCCTGCTGCCCTGGCAGGACGTGCTGGCCAATGTCGGCTTCGGCCTTGAGCTGGCGGGCGTATCGAAAGCCAAGCGGGAAATCCGCGCCAGGGAAATGCTCGCCCTGGTGGACCTGGCCGGTTTCGACAGCCGACGCATCTGGCAGCTTTCCGGCGGCCAGAAGCAGCGTGTCGGTTTGGCCCGTGCATTGGCCGCCGACCCGCGCGTGTTGCTGATGGACGAACCTTTCGGCGCCCTTGATGCCTTCACCCGCGAACAGATGCAGGAGTTGCTGCTGCAGGTCTGGCAGCGCACCGCCAAGCCGGTGTTCCTGATTACCCATGACATTGAAGAAGCCGTCTTCCTCGCCACTGACCTGATTCTACTGGCGCCCAATCCGGGCCAGGTCGTCGAACGCCTGAGCCTGGACTTCGGCCAGCGCTACGCCGCTGGCGAACCAGCACGGGCGATCAAGTCCGACCCGCGCTTTATCGAAACCCGCGAACACGTCCTGGGCAAAGTGTTCTCCCAACGGGAGGTATACGCATGAGCAGTTATGAATTACCGGCCACGGCGACCAAGCCAGCGTCCCAGCCCACCGTGCCGGTGCGCCGCAGTTTGAGCACGCGCTGGATCAGCGTGCTGACCCTGGTTGCCTTGCTGGCCATCTGGTGGGCCGTGACCGCTAGCGGGATGATCGAACCATTGTTCTTGCCACCGCCTTCTGCCGTGCTGCAAAAGGGCTGGCTGCTGGCGACCAGCGGCTACATGGATTCCACCTTGTGGCAGCACTTGGCCGCAAGCCTGGGCCGTATCGGCCTGGGCCTGGGTTTTGCCGTACTGACCGCCGTGCCGGTAGGCATCGCCATCGGTTCCAACCGCATTGCCCGGGGCATTCTCGATCCGCTGATCGAGTTCTACCGCCCGATTCCACCGCTGGCCTATCTGCCGCTGATCGTGATCTGGTGCGGCATCGGCGAGCTGTCCAAGGTGTTGCTGATCTACCTGGCGATTTTCGCGCCGATTGCCATCGCCACCGCCACCGGCGTGCGCACCGTCGACCCGGCCAAGCTGCGCGCCGCACAGTCGTTGGGCGCAACCCGCGCACAACTGATTCGCCACGTGATCCTGCCCAGCGCCTTGCCGGACATCCTCACTGGTGTGCGGATTGGCTTGGGTGTCGGCTGGTCAACCCTGGTAGCCGCCGAACTGATCGCCGCCACCAGCGGCCTGGGTTTCATGGTGCAGTCGGCGGCGCAGTTCCTGGTCACCGACGTGGTGGTGCTTGGCATCCTGGTCATCGCCCTGATTGCCTTCGCCATGGAAATGGGCCTGCGCGCCCTGCAGCGCAAACTGGTGCCATGGCACGGCCAGGCACACTGAACAGAACCGCACTGACTACGCCGACACCTCGGCGCCCAACACTTTCGAGAACAGCATGAGCAGCCTGACCGTAACGCCCTTAAGCATCGCCCTTGGCGCCCAGATCAATGGCGTCGACATCACTCAGCCACTGAATCTGGAGCAACGCGACGCCATCGAACAGGCGTTGCTCAAGCATTCGGTGCTGTTCTTTCGCGACCAGCCAATCACCCCCCAGCAACAGGCACGATTCGCGGCAAATTTCGGCGACCTGCACATTCACCCGATTTACCCCAACGTGCCGGAGCAGCCCGAAGTACTGATCCTCGATACCGCCGTCACCGACGTGCGTGACAACGCCATCTGGCACACCGATGTGACCTTCCTGCCGACCCCGGCCCTGGGCGCGGTGCTCAGCGCCAAGCTGTTGCCGGAGTTTGGTGGCGACACCCTGTGGGCCAGCGGCATTGCCGCCTATGACGCGTTGTCGGAGCCGATGAAAACCTTGTTGAACGGCTTGACCGCGACTCACGATTTCACGCGGTCCTTCCCCCTGGAGCGTTACGGCAACACCGCCGAAGATTTGGCCCGCTGGGAAGAAGCCCGGCGCAAAAACCCGCCACTGTCCCATCCGGTGATTCGCACCCACCCGGTGAGCGGGCGCAAATCGCTGTTCGTCAGCGACGGCTTCACCAGCAAAATCAACGAACTTGAACCCGCCGAAAGCGAAGCCATCCTCAAGTTGCTGTTCGCCCACGCCACCCGCCCGGAATTCACCATCCGCTGGCGCTGGCAGGAAAACGACGTGGCCTTCTGGGACAACCGCGTGACCCAACACTACGCCGTTGACGATTACCGGCCGCAACGGCGGGTGATGCATCGGGCGACGATTTTGGGGGATGTGCCGTTCTGATTAAGGCGCTGATCGTTCCCGCACCCTGCGCGGGAACGATCAGTTATCAACTGAGCACTACCGTTTACTCAGCGGTAGACGGCTTCTCCCACAAGTTAATCCCGCCTTCCTGGGCAAACCGATCAATTTGCGCCAGCTCATCCGCCGTGAAGCTCAAGTTCTTCAACGCCCCGACGTTTTCAATGATCTGCTCTGGCCGGCTCGCACCAATCAAGGCGCTGGTCACCCGAGGGTCGCGCAAGGTCCAGGCCAAGGCCAACTGCGCCAGGCTTTGCCCACGACGCTTGGCGATCTCATTGAGGGCGCGCACGTGGGCGATGTTGGCATCCGACAGGTGCGAAGCCTGCAATGAACCGCCCCCCGGACGATTCACCCGCGCATCGGCCGGTACGCCATTGAGGTATTTGTCGGTCAGCAGCCCCTGGGCCAGCGGCGTGAAGGCAATTACCCCGGCGCCAAGTTCGTCGGTGGTGTCCAACAGGTCCTTTTCCACCCAACGGTTGAGCAGGTTGTAGGCCGGCTGGTGGATCAGCAGCGGGACTTTCCACTCTTTGAGTAGCGCCGCCATTTCCCGGGTTTTTGCCCCTGAATAGGATGAGATGCCAATGTACAGCGCCTTGCCTTGTTGCACGGCAGTGGCGAGGGCGCTGGCCGTTTCTTCCAGCGGGGTGTCAGCATCGAAGCGGTGGGAATAGAAGATATCCACGTACTCGACGCCCAGGCGTTGCAGGCTCTGGTCCAGGCTCGCCAACACGTATTTGCGCGAACCGCCGCCCTGGCCGTAAGGGCCGGGCCACATATCCCAGCCGGCCTTGCTGGAGATGATCAGTTCATCGCGGTAGTGCTTGAAGTCTTCGCGCAGTAGGCGACCGAAATTGATCTCGGCGCTGCCGTAGGGCGGGCCATAGTTGTTGGCCAGGTCGAAGTGGTTGATACCCAGGTCGAATGCCGTACGCAGCAAGGCGCGCTGGGTATCGATGGGGGTGCTGTCGCCAAAGTTGTGCCACAACCCCAGGGACAGTGCTGGCAGCACGAGCCCGCTGCGGCCCAAGCGGCGATAGGGAATAGATTCATAGCGGTTTTCGGCAGCAATGTAAGTCATCGAATCCTCTCTGGTCAGGGCATATAAGGCGCAGGAATAACGATATTCCCAGGCCTTTTAAGGGCAGCTGAATCGCTTAAGTGCACCCATCCTTTCTACAGCAAAGGCCTATCAGGGTGGTACGACGAAGCTCACATAGAGGCGGTTTTCATACTTCTCGGTAGCCGTTCTCGGACGCCGCCTCGTTCTGCTCGACCGCTGCTACGCTAACGTCTGCCTTCAGGGATGTAGAGATATCGATCATGCACACCACACTCGTCATCACCTTCGGCCTGGCCCTGCTGGCGCTGATGCTGTTGATCGGCCAAAAACTGGGCGTCAGCCGGCACATGCTGGCTTACAGCTTCGTCGGGATTTGGTTGGTTTTATCGGTGGTCAACGGCGCGATAGGCGTGATCACCGCCGGCCAGCCCCTGGTGTCGGAGTTGGTGATCGGCAGTGTGGTGTTCGGTACGCCATTGGTGGCACTGGCCCTGTTCATCAGGGCCTGAGCTTCAACGAACCATGTGCAGGAACTGCATGTGGCGCTCGTACTGGTCGAGGATGTCGTTGATGATCTGCTCCTTGGTGTAGCCCACCAGGTCGTAATCCTGGCTGCCCTCACTCAAGTGCACTTCCGCCCGGTAGTAGCGGCGGTTGTTGATCTCCTTGGAAGCCATACCACCCCGGGCAAACGACGGCGTGAAATAGCCGCGCATCTGCACCTGATAGACAAACGGCTGCTGCTCGCCGTGACCGATTTCCAGGCTGACGCTGTCGTTGGCAGGGTCGGGCTGGGTGACTACGTTCAGGCCTTTTTCGACAAACACCGCAGTCACTTCTTCGATAGCCGGACGCACTGTGGTTTCGAGGAAGCGGTACACCTCATCCCGTGAAGGGAAGTGCACGGCCTGGCTCAAACGCTGACGCCAACCGCCACGACCCTTGCGTGAGCCCGACACCGGAGCCAGGGAATGCATCTGCGCAATCTGCTTCTGGGATTCAAGGTAGAAAGCCTTGTGCAGCCCCCACATCATCAGCAACAGGATCATCGAGAACGGCAACGACGTCAGCACTACCGCTGACTTCAGCGAATCGATACTGCCGGCAAACAGCAAGGCGCTGGTCACCAACGCAGTCATCGCGCCCCAGAACACCCGTAACCATTTCGGCCCGTCTTCATCGGCGGTTCCACCTTTGGAGGACAGAGTGGACAACACCACAGTGCCGGAGTCGGCAGAGGTGACGAAGAACACAAAGCTGATAAACACCGTGACCGCGATGACCGTCTTGCTCCACGGGTAGGTTTCCAGCAGCAGGTAGAGGCTCATCGACGGGTCATCGATGGCCGACTGCCCCAGCGCGGTCAGGCCATGGTTGAGCACTTGGTCGATGGCGCTGTTGCCGAAGATCGACATCCAGGCCAGGGTGAAGCCCAGCGGGATCAACAGCACGCCGAAGACGAATTCGCGGATGGTGCGGCCCCGGGAAATACGCGCGATAAACAGGCCCACAAACGGCGACCATGCGATCCACCAGGCCCAATAGAACACAGTCCAGCCACCCAACCAGTCGCTGGGTTTATCGTAGGCGTAGAGGTCGAAACTCTTGGTCGGCAAGGCGCCGAGGTAGTCGCCGATATTCTGGATCAGGGTGTTGAGCAGGTGCTGGGTGGGCCCGGCGAACAGCACGAACAGCAGCAGCGCGCAGGCCAGCAGCATATTGATATCGGACATCACCCGCACGCCCTTGTCGACACCGGAGACGGCCACCAGGATCGCCGCGCCCATCATCAAAGTGATGATGCCGACTTGAATCCATTGGGTGTGGGCCACGCCGAACAGGTAATCGAGCCCGGAGTTGAGGTGCAATACGCCAAAGCCCATGTCGGCACCCAGGCCGAACACCGTGGCGATGATGCCAAAGCCATCCACCGCATAGCCGATGGGGCCGTTGATACGTTTGCCGATCAGCGGGTACAGAGCCGAACGCAACGCCAGCGGCAGGTTATGCCGATAGGCAAAATACGCCAGGGCCATGCCGACGAAGGCAAATACACCCCAGCCATGCAGACCCCAGTGCAGAAACAGTATCTGCATGGCCTGGCGCGCGGCGTCTGCGTTCAGGGCCTCGCCCTGGGGCGGTTGCACCAAGTGGGTCAACGGCTCAGAGACGCAGAAGAAAAACAGCGTGATGCTGATCCCGGCGGCGAACAGCATGCCGGCCCAGGACAGGTAACTGAATTCGGGCTCGTCGTGGTCGGCACCGAGCTTGATCTTGCCGTAACCAGATAGAGCGGTGACCACCACGAAGACCAGATAGAGGGTCATCGCCAGCATGTAGTACCAGCCGACCGTATTGGCCGCCCAGTTTTGTGCGGCCAGCAGCCAGGCGCCAGCTTGTTCGGGGATAGCGATAACGGTCAGGCCGAACAGCAAAATGAAACTCGCGGCGAAGTAAAACACCGGCGGATTCATGCGGATCAGACCGCTGGAAGGTGTGGGCGATGCACTCATGAAGGGCGCACCTCAGGGGTGTTGGATGTGGTTGTAAAAAGCGGACTCAGCAAAGGCAAGCCTCCTGTTGTGAGCGGGCAGCGAACCACCGGTTTAACTTGAACGAACAGTCAAGTTAAACATGAATAGGTGTTTTGGGACTAATCGCAAGGCCAGGCAGTCGTGCGTTCTTACGATAGTTCAACGAAAGGTATGACGCATTGGGATGACAAAACGTTCAGCAGAAACTTGGAACTGATCGCTCCCACGTTCTGCGTGGGAGCGATCATTAAATAAACCTACTTCTGCGCCCCATCATCATGCTGCAAATTCGCCTGGGTCAGGTTGGCCCCCGCCGGCACGCTGCGGGTCAGCCAGACGTTGCCGCCGATGGTCGAGCCCTTGCCGATGGTGATCCGGCCCAGAATCGTCGCCCCGGCGTAGATCACCACGTCGTCCTCGACAATCGGGTGGCGCGGATGACCTTTCTGCAACTGCCCGTCCTCATCGGCCGGGAAGCGCTTGGCCCCGAGGGTTACGGCCTGGTAGATGCGTACCCGCTCGCCAATGATCGCCGTCTCGCCAATCACCACACCCGTCCCGTGGTCGATAAAGAAGCTCGGACCGATCTGCGCGCCGGGGTGGATGTCGATGCCGGTGGCCGAGTGGGCGATTTCCGCACTGATCCGTGCCAGCAGCGGCAAGCCGGCGCGGTACAGATGATGAGCCAGGCGATGGTGGATCACCGCCAGAATCCCCGGATAGCACAACAGCACTTCGTCGACGCTGCGGGCGGCCGGGTCGCCGTGGTAGGCGGCCAGCACATCGGTGTCCAACAGGCTGCGCAGAGCCGGCAGCGCCAGGGCAAAATCCTGGATCAACCGGATGGCGGTAGCATCGATTTCGCGGTCTTGTTGACCGCCTTGTCGTGCGGCATAGCGTAACTCCAGGCGGGCCTGGGCGAGCAAGGCGTTCAACGCCACATCGAGGGTATGACCGACGTAGAAATCTTCACTTTCCTCGCGCAGGTCCACCGGCCCCAAACGCATGGGGAACAGTGCTCCGCACAGCGCTTCAAGAATCTGCGCCACAGCGTCCCGCGACGGCAGTTCACGCCCGCCCTGCTCGCCGCTGACCCGGCCATTGTGGGTGCGCCACTGGTCCCGGGCGCTGCGCAACTGGCTGACGATGGTCTGTAATTGCCAATGACTGGAACGCTCGCTCATGGTGGAACCTTCGGTAGTGGGAAGCTGCAAGCAAGTACCCGCCTGCTTTTACTTGTAGCTGGAAGCTTGCCGCTTGAAGCTGAAATGACCGCTACCTTACGACATGCCACAGGGTCCGCCTTAAGAACTAATCATGCCGAGCACATAACCAACCGACATAAGCGATTGGCAGTTGCCCGATGAAAAGTGCCTGCCTATAGTCGCTGCATCTTTTATCTCCCGTGCGTAGCCATGATCAAACAACAGCTCGACCGTTTTAATCGTCTGGAACTGCTGGGCGGCGCCACTGCCCTGGAAAAACTCGATCGGTTATCGGCCTGGCTGGGCCGCGATATCTACGTCAAGCGCGACGACACCACGCCACTGGCCATGGGCGGCAACAAGCTGCGCAAACTCGAATACCTAGCAGCCGATGCCCTGGCCCAAGGCGCCGATACCCTGATCACCGCCGGCGCCATCCAGTCCAACCATGTGCGCCAAACCGCTGCCTTGGCGGCCAAGCTGGGCCTGGGCTGCGTCGCCCTGCTGGAAAACCCCACCGGCACCAAAGACCCCAACTACCTGGGCAACGGCAACCGTCTGTTGCTGGAGCTGTTCGACGCCAAAGTTGAATTGGTGGAGAACCTGGACAATGCCGACGAACAACTGCGCGCCCTCGCCGAGCGCCTGCGCAGCAACGGCAAGAAACCGTATCAGGTGCCCATCGGCGGCTCCAATGCCATCGGTGCCCTGGGCTACGTGCGCGCAGGGCTGGAGCTGGCCAGGCAGATCGAAGACAGCGGCATCACCTTTGCCGCCGTGGTGCTCGCCTCGGGCAGCGCCGGCACCCATAGCGGGCTGGCCCTGGCCTTGAGTGAAGCGCTGCCGGATTTGCCGGTGATCGGTGTGACCGTGTCGCGCACCGATGAGGCCCAGCGGCCCAAGGTGCAAGGCTTGGCCGAACGGACTGCCGAGTTGCTCGGTGTCGAGATTCCCGCCAGCTTCAAGGTGATCCTCTGGGACGAATACTTCGCCCCCCGCTACGGCGAGCCAAATGCCGGCACCCTGGCGGCGATCAAGCTGCTGGCCAGCCAGGAAGGCCTGTTGCTGGACCCGGTCTACACTGGCAAGGCCATGGCCGGGTTGCTGGATGGCATTGGCCGCCAGCGCTTTGAGGACGGCCCAATTATCTTCCTGCACACCGGCGGCGCTCCGGCGTTATTTGCTTATGATTCGCTGTTCTGAACAATTCCGTCTTTTATTCCAAAAAAGAATAACAGCCGTAATTTATATTATTTTCAAGTCTTAAAAACTCAATTTATAGTCCCGCCAAAAGCGAACGTGTTGCGAGACGCACACGCCGCTTTAAGGCAGGATACGACTACTGCTGTCACCTGCTTCGCTCAACATAAAAAACACAGGGGCTTGTTCATGACTATTTCTGTATTCCGTCGCACGTTACTGGTTGGCACATTGGGGCTGGCCCTAGGGGCTGGGTTGCTGGGCCAGGCGGTTGCTGGCGAGCAGTTGGACAACATCAAGAAGGCCGGTGTGATCAAGGTCGGCCTGGAAGGCACCTACCCACCGTTCAGCTTCGTCGATGAAAGCGGCAAGCTCACGGGTTTTGAGGCCGAGTTCTCCCAAGCCCTCGCCAAGGAGCTGGGGGTCGAGGTCAAGTTACAAGCCACCCCATGGGACGGCATCCTCGCAGCGCTGGAATCCAAGCGCCTGGACGCAGTAATCAACCAGGTGACCATCTCTGAAGAGCGCAAGAAGAAGTACGACTTCTCCGAGCCCTACACCGTTTCCGGTATTCAAGCGCTGACCCTGAAAAAGAATGAAGGCACCATCAAGACCGTTGCCGACCTGGCTGGCAAGAAAGTCGGTGTAGGCCTGGGGACCAACTACGAGCAATGGCTCAAGGACAACGCGCCGAAAGCCATCATCAAGACCTATAACGATGATCCGACTAAATACCAGGACCTGCGTATCGGTCGTATCGACGCGATTCTGGTAGACCGTCTGGCCGCTCTTGAACTGTCGAAAAAAGCCCCGGACACCGCCGCCGCTGGCGAACCCTTCTCTCGCCAGGAAGCCGGCGTAGCCCTGCGCAAAGGCGAACCTGAATTGCTCGCCGCCGTTAACAAGGCCATCGACAAACTGCGCGCTGACGGCACCTTGAAAAAGCTGTCCGAGAAATACTTCAACGCTGACGTCACTCAATAATGGAAGCAGGTTTCCAACTCGCGCTGGACTCCGCGCCCTTTCTGCTCAAGGGCGCGTACTACACGGTGATTCTTAGCCTGGGCGGGATGTTTTTTGGCTCCCTGCTGGGGTTCGCCCTGGCCTTGATGCGCCTGTCGCGCTTCAAGCTACTGAGCTGGATCGCCCGGGTCTATGTGTCGTTCTTTCGCGGCACGCCGCTGCTGGTGCAGCTGTTCCTGATCTATTACGGCTTACCGCAAGTGGGCATCGAGCTGGACCCGATACCGGCGGCAATGATCGGCTTCTCGCTGAACATGGCCGCTTATGCCTGTGAAATCCTGCGTGCCGCGATCGGTTCCATCGAGCGTGGCCAGTGGGAAGCAGCAGCCAGTATCGGCATGACCCGCGCGCAGACCTTGCGTCGGGCCATCCTGCCGCAGGCCATGCGAACAGCCTTGCCGCCCCTGGGCAACAGCTTTATTTCGCTGGTCAAGGACACTGCCCTGGCCGCGACCATCCAGGTGCCCGAGCTGTTTCGCCAGGCGCAACTGGTCTCTGCACGCACCTTCGAAATTTTCACCATGTATCTGTCGGCCGCCTTGATCTACTGGGTACTCGCAAGTGTCCTGGCACACCTGCAGAATCGCCTGGAAGCACGGGTCAACCGGCATGACCTGGAGTCTTGAAGCATGATCGTGGTTGAAAAACTGACCAAACAATTCAAGGGTCAGGTGGTGCTTGACGGTATCGACCTTGAGGTCAAGGAGGGCGAAGTCGTCGCCATCATCGGCCCCAGCGGTTCCGGCAAGACCACCTTCCTGCGCTGCCTGAATTTTCTCGAAGAACCCACCAGCGGCCGGATCAAGGTCGGGGATATCCAGATCGACGGCAGCCGCCCCCTCAACCAGCAACAGAGCCTGGTGCGGCGCCTGCGCCAGCACGTGGGCTTTGTGTTCCAGAACTTCAACCTGTTCCCTCACCGCACGGCGCTGGAAAACGTCATCGAAGGCCCGGTGGTGGTTAAGAAGATGCCACGGGCAGCCGCTGATGCCCTAGGTCGCAAGCTGATGGCCAGGGTTGGCCTGGCGGGCAAGGAAGACGCCTACCCTCGGCGCCTGTCCGGTGGCCAGCAGCAACGGGTAGCGATTGCCCGGGCCCTGGCGATGGAACCGGAAGTGATCCTGTTCGACGAACCGACCTCGGCCCTGGACCCTGAGTTGGTGGGCGAAGTACTGGCGACCATTCGCAGCCTGGCCGAAGAAAAACGCACCATGGTCATCGTCACCCACGAGATGAGCTTTGCTCGCGACGTGGCCAACCGGGTAATCTTTTTCGACAAGGGCGTAATCGTCGAGCAAGGCGAAGCCAAGGCACTGTTTGCCAACCCCAAGGAAGAGCGCACCCGGCAGTTTCTCAGCAAGTTTATCAATAACTAACCTGCGCCAATCCATTGTAAGAAACTTCGCTTTATAGAGTTGCCGAAAGGCAACTCACCAGCCCTCTTATCTAACGCCCAGAGGACTGGATCCTATTCTGGCTCTTCATTAAATCGTTCCTTTCAGACTATGCCGCTCGCCTGCGCTTAACGTTCGGAGCGATTGCTGCTGTCTGCATCAAGGAGATTATTGATGAAGCCCATTTCAACCCCCTCCATGCTGCCCGGGCTCGCCGTGTGAACCGGGATGGCAGACCTTCTATGCATATTCCTAAAAGTTAGTTTATTTAAAAAATAAACACGCTTAGGGTATATGCACCGGACCACCGGACATTCCTGATTTTTTTGTTTTTCAACGGATGTGAGGTAGGTATGGTCAAAATCACCCCGGTGCGTAACGCCAGGGCATTGCGTGCAGCCATGGAGTGGCACACAGATGTCTAACTTGGCACAAGCTCCCCTCCAGAGTGATCTGGACATTGCCCCGCTGTTGTTGCCCACCAAGGTACTGCGCAACGACGCCGAGGCCCTCGACGCTGCACACGAGCTTGCCCAGGCTGCCCGCCTGCAAGCAGCACGGCGCGATCAACAACGCAAATTGCCCTGGGCCGAAATCGAGCAATTCACCCGCAGCGGCCTGGGCAGTATTTCTATCCCCCGTGAATACGGCGGCCCGCAGGTGTCCTTTGTGACCCTGGCCGAAGTCTTCGCGATTATCAGTGCCGCAGATCCGGCCCTGGGGCAAATCCCGCAGAACCAATTCGGCATCCTGTACTTGCTGCAAGGCACCGCTAACGAGCGGCAGAAAAAACAATTGTTCCAGAGCGTGCTGGACGGCTGGCGCATTGGCAACGGGGGCCCGGAGCGCGGTACCAAAAACACCCTGGACCTCAAGGCCCGGATCACCGCCGGGGGTGACGGGTTTGTCATCAGCGGCCAGAAGTTTTACTCCACTGGTGCGCTGTACGCCCACTGGGTGGCGATCAAGGCATTGAATGATGACGGCCAGCAGGTCATGGCGTTTGTGCGCCGTGGCACCCCGGGGCTGCGTATCGTCGACGACTGGTCGGGCTTCGGCCAGCGCACCACGGCCAGCGGCACGGTGTTGCTGAACAACGTGCCGGTGGACGCCGAACTGGTGGTAGACAACTGGAGGCTGGGGCAGACCCCGAACATTCAGGGCGCCGTGTCGCAATTGATCCAGGCGGCCATCGACGCCGGTATCGCCCGTGGTGCCCTCGACGACACCATCAGCTTCGTACGTGAACGCTCACGCCCGTGGATCGACGCCAAGGTCGAACGGGCCAGCGATGACCCTTACGTGATCGCCGACATCGGCAAACTGAAAATCGAACTGCACGCCGCCGAAGCGCTGCTGCGTAAGGCCGGCCAGGTGTTGGACCAAGTCAGCGCTGCGCCGATCACCGCGCAATCTGCTGCCAGGGCTTCGATTGCCGTGGCCGAAGCCAAGGTGCTGACCACTGAAATTTCTTTATTGGCCAGCGAAAAGCTGTTCGAACTGGCCGGCAGCCGCGCCACCCTCGCCGAGTTCAACCTCGACCGCCATTGGCGCAATGCACGGGTGCACACGCTGCACGACCCGGTGCGCTGGAAATACCACGCGGTAGGCGCTTATCACCTCAACGGCACCTTGCCGGCCCGACACTCCTGGATTTAACCGACCAGAACACTTTCTCGACCAAGCTTCTGGAGAACAAAAATGACTTTCTCTCACCACGTCGCGGTCATCACCAGCGATGAACAAGCCCTTATTGTTGCCAGCGACCTGGCCGAAGACTTCCGTCGCGACAGCGCCCTGCGCGACCGCGAACGCCGCCTGCCCCTGGCTGAACTGGACGTGTTTTCCCGCTCCGGCCTGTGGGGCATCCGCGTGCCCAAGGAGTACGGCGGTGCTGGCGTTTCCAACGTCACCCTGGCCAAGGTTACGGCGCTGATCGCCCAAGCCGACGCGTCCTTGGGGCAGATCCCGCAGAACCATTTCTATGCGTTGGAAGTATTACGGGTCAACGGCAACCCTGAGCAGCAAAAACGCTTGTATGCCGAAGTATTGGCCGGCCAGCGCTTCGGTAATGCCCTCGCGGAACTGGGCACCAAGACCGCCCATGACCGGGTGACAAAACTGACCCGCGACGGCGACGGCTACCGCATTACCGGCCGCAAGTTTTACTCAACCGGTGCCCTCTACGCCCAGCGTATTCCCACCTCCGTAGTGGACGAAAACGGCATCCAGCAACTGGCCTTTGTCCCTAGCGACAGCCTGGGCTTGACGGTGATCGACGACTGGAGCGGCTTCGGCCAGCGCACCACCGGCAGTGGTTCGGTGGTATTCGACAACGTATGGGTGGCCGCCGCCGATGTGATCCCGTTTCAAAGTGCCTTCGAACGCCCGACCCCGGTTGGCCCGCTGGCGCAGATCCTTCACGCTGCCATCGACACTGGCATCGCCCGCGCCGCCTTCGAAGATGCCCTGCACTTCGTGCGCACCAAGACCCGGCCATGGATTGACTCCGGCAACGACAAGGCCACCGAAGACCCGCTGACCCTGAAAAGCTTCGGCCACCTGAGCATTCGCCTGCACGCTACCGAAGCCCTGCTGGAGCGCGCGGGCGTTTTCCTCGACCGTGCCCAGGCCCAGACCAATGCCCAGACCGTCGCCGCCGCGTCCATTGCTGTCGCTGAAGTGCGCGCGCTGAGTACCGAGATTTCCCTCGCCGCCGGCAGCACCCTGTTTGAACTGGCCGGCAGCCAGGCGACCCTGGCCGAACATGGCCTGGACCGTCACTGGCGCAACGCCCGGGTGCACACCCTGCACGACCCGGTGCGCTGGAAGTACCACGCGGTGGGTAACTATTACCTCAACGATGAAAACCCGCCGCTGCGGGGGACTATTTGATGAGCAAAAAGAAAATCCTGCTCAATGCCTTCAACATGAACTGCATCGGGCACATCAACCACGGCCTGTGGACTCATCCGCGGGATACTTCGACCCAGTACAAGACGGTCGAATACTGGACCGAACTGGCGCAACTGCTGGAGCGCGGATTGTTCGATGGGCTGTTTATCGCCGATATCGTTGGTGTGTATGACGTCTACCAAGACTCGGTGGATGTGCCGCTCAAGGAGTCGATCCAATTGCCGGTCAACGACCCGCTGCTGCTGGTCTCGGCCATGGCCGCCGTCACCAAAAACCTCGGCTTCGGCCTGACCGCCAACCTCACCTACGAGCCGCCGTATCTGTTCGCCCGGCGCATGTCCACGCTCGATCACCTGAGCCGTGGCCGGGTGGGCTGGAACATTGTCACTGGCTACCTGGACAGCGCCGCCAAGGCCATGGGCCTCACCGAGCAAGTCGAACATGACCGCCGCTACGACCAGGCCGACGAGTACCTGCAGGTGCTCTACAAACTCTGGGAAGGCAGTTGGGAAGACGGCGCGGTGCTCAACGATCCGCAAGCACGGGTCTACGCCCAGCCGGACAAAGTGCACAAGGTCGAGCACCACGGCGAGTTCTATCAGGTGGAGGGTTATCACCTTTGCGAGCCATCGCCGCAGCGTACGCCAGTGCTGTTCCAGGCCGGCAGTTCGGATCGCGGCCTGCTGTTCGCCGGGCGCCATGCCGAGTGCGTGTTTATCAGCGGGCAGAACAAGGCGGCAACCAAGGTCCAGGTGGACAAGGTACGCGCCAGCGCCGTCGAGGCAGGACGCAACCCGGACGACATCAAGGTGTTCATGGGCCTGAACGTGATCGTCGGCGCCACTGAAGAACTGGCCTGGGCCAAGCACGCCGAGTACCTGAGCTACGCCAGCGCCGAAGCCGGTGTGGCGCATTTTTCCGCGTCCACGGCGATCGATTTTTCCCAATACGCACTGGATGAACCGATCCAGTACGTGAAAAGCAACGCCATCCAGTCGGCCACCAAAACCCTACAAAACAATGACTGGACTCGGCGCAAGTTGCTGGAGCAACACGCCCTCGGTGGCCGCTACATCACCCTGGTGGGCTCGCCGGAGCAAGTGGCCGATGAGCTGGAATCCTGGATCAGCGAAACCGGCCTGGATGGCTTCAACCTGACGCGTATTGTCACGCCGGAAAGCTATGTGGACTTTATCGATCTGGTGGTTCCCGAGTTGCAGCGACGCGGGTCGTACAAGACGGCTTACGAGCAGGGGACCCTTCGGGAAAAAGTCTTCCATGGTTCGGCTCATTTACCCGAGCAGCACACCGGGTCTACCTACCGCAATTGATCGTTCCCACGCGCGAGGGAACGATCTACATATTGCTCAACCAAATTTTTATGACTGGAAATCCATTATGAAAAAAGCACTCCTCACCCACCCAGTCAAAGCACTGGCGCTCGCCCTCGGCCTGTTCAGCGCGGCAGTATTCGCCACCGACGCACCGCTGAAAGTAGGCACCACCGCCGCCTTTGCCATCCCCCTGGAAGCCGCCGTCGAAGAGGCTGGCAAACAGGGCCTGAAAGTCGAACTGGTGGAGTTCACCGACTGGATCGCGCCCAACGTCAGCCTGGCTGCCGGGGATATCGACGTGAATTACTTCCAGCACATCCCGTTCCTGGAAAACGCCAAGGCCGCCGCCGGTTTTGACCTGGTACCGTTCGCGCCGGGGATCATCAACAACGTTGGCCTCTACTCGAAGAAATACAAAAGCTTCGATGAACTGCCGCAAGGCGCGACCGTGGCGATTGCCAATGACCCGATCAACAGCGGTCGGGGCCTGCAACTGCTGGCCAAGGCCGGCTTGATCACCCTCAAGCCGGGCGTGGGCTACAAGGCCACTGAAGAAGACATCATCGCCAACCCCAAGAAGCTGAAAGTCCTGCAGGTGGAAGCCGTGCAACTGGTGCGCGCTTATGACGACGCCGATTTGGTGCAGGGCTACCCGGCTTACATTCGCCTGGCCAAGACCTTCGATGCCGAGTCCGCGCTGCTGTTCGACGGTCTCGACCACAAGGAGTATGTGATCCAGTTTGTGATTCAGCCGAAAAGCAAAACCGACCCGCGCCTGATCAAGTTCGTCGACATCTACCAACACTCGCCAGCCGTACGCGCCGCCCTGGATAAAGCCCATGGCAAGCTCTACCAAGCCGGCTGGGAAGGCTGAACATGAGCGCCGCCAACGCCCCATTGCGCGCCCTGGACACGACACTGCGGGACGCTGAGCAAACCGAACTGCACCCCGAGCTGAATCGGGCCCATGTGCGCTTTATCAACCTGGGCAAGACCTACGACGGTCAACCAGTGCCGGCGCTGCAAGGCATCGATCTGGCGATTCAGCGCGGTGAGGTGTTCGGTATCATTGGCCGCAGCGGCGCCGGCAAGTCGTCGCTGATCCGCACCATCAACCGCCTGGAGCAACCGAGCAGCGGTCGGGTGTTGATCGATCAGATAGACATCGGTGACTTCGACGAAGACCGACTGGTGGCGCTGCGCCGACGCATCGGCATGATCTTCCAGCACTTCAATCTGATGTCAGCCAAGACCGTGTGGCAGAACGTCGAGCTGCCGCTCAAAGTCGCTGGAGTACCCAAGGAACAGCGACAGCAAAAGGTCCGTCAATTACTTGAGTTGGTGGGCCTGCAGGACAAGCACAACGCCTACCCGGCGCAGTTGTCCGGCGGGCAAAAACAGTGCGTGGGCATTGCCCGTTCGCTGGTGCATGACCCGCAGATTCTGTTGTGCGACGAGGCCACTTCGGCGCTGGACCCGGAGACGACTCAGTCGATCCTCGGCCTGCTGCGCGAGATCAACAAACGCCTGGGCCTGACCATCGTGTTGATCACCCATGAAATGGCCGTGATTCGCGAAATCTGCGACCGGGTCGTGGTGCTCGAACACGGCAAGGTCGTCGAACAAGGCCCAGTGTGGGAAGTGTTCGGCAACCCGCAGCACGAGGTCAGCAAAACCCTGTTGGCGCCGCTACAACATGGGTTGCCGGAAGAACTGCAAAACCGTTTGCAGCCCAAGCCGGTGTCGGCGGACGCGGCCGTCGTGTTGCGTTTGCAATTTACTGGCAGTGCCCAGGACGAGCCGGACCTGGCAGCGCTGTTCAGTGCTCTCGGCGGGCGCGTGCGCTTGCTACAAGGCGGGGTTGAACGGATTCAGGGCCATGCGCTGGGGCAGTTGCTGCTGGCGGTCACGGGCTCGTCCCTGGGCGCCGAAGAATTGCGCAGCCGCGCCACGCGCTGGGCACAACAGGTGGAGGTGCTGGGCTATGTGGTTTGACCGGTTATTGCAGGGTGCCATCGACACATTGTTGATGGTCGGTGTGTCATCGCTGATCGCGTTGCTGGTGGGTATCCCGCTGGCGGTGTTTCTGGTCACCAGTGACAAGGGCGGCATCTACCAGGCCCCGGCGCTGAACCGGGTGCTGGGGGCGTTCGTCAATCTGTTCCGTTCCATTCCGTTTCTGATTTTGATGGTGGCGCTGATTCCCTTTACCCGGTTGATCGTCGGCACCACCTACGGCGTATGGGCCGCCGTGGTGCCGCTGACCATCGCCGCGACGCCGTTCTTCGCGCGCATCGCCGAGGTCAGCCTGCGAGAAGTCGATCACGGGCTGATCGAAGCGGCGCAAGCGATGGGCTGCCGGCGCTGGCATATCGTCTGGCATGTGCTGTTGCCTGAGGCGCTGCCGGGGATTGTTGGCGGCTTCACCATCACCCTGGTGACCATGATCAACTCGTCGGCCATGGCCGGGGCAATTGGCGCCGGGGGGCTGGGGGATATTGCCTACCGCTATGGGTATCAGCGATTTGACAGCCAAATCATGCTGACGGTGATTGTGCTGCTGGTGATTCTGGTGGCGGTGATTCAGTTGGGTGGGGATCGGCTGGCGCGGGTGCTCAACAAGCGCTGAGAGGGCGGTGGCTTTATTGGAGCTGCCGCACAGCCCCTCGCCACAGCAAGCCCGCTCGTCACAAGGTATAGTCGGCCCCTCTCTTTGCCCGGTGCCGCTCGCCATGAAACTCGCCCCCGACGACCTCGACCAGATCACTTCCACCACCCTGGGCCATTACAACAAGGTGGCCGAGGACTTCCGCGAGGGCACCCGCGACCATGATGTGAGCCAGAACATCGACGCGCTGTTGCGGCACATCCAGGCTGATGCGCCGTTTACCGTGCTGGATTTCGGATGCGGGCCGGGGCGGGACTTGCAGACGTTTACCCGCATGGGCCATATCGCCGTCGGGCTGGACGGCTCGGAACGCCTTGCACAGATGGCCCGCGAAGACAGCAACTGCGAAGTGTTGCAACAGGACTTCCTGAAACTCGACTTGCCTGCCGCTCGTTTTGACGGGATCTTCGCCAATGCGGTGCTGTTTCATATTCCCAAGCAGGAATTACCGCGCATTCTCAAGCAGCTCCATGGTGCATTGAAACCGGGTGGGGTGTTGTTCAGCTCCAACCCTCGCGGTGAGAACCAGGAGGGCTGGAACGGGCCGCGTTATGGGTCCTATCACGACCTTGACGCTTGGCAAGAGCTGCTGACAACCGCGGGGTTTGTCGAGCTGGAGCATTACTATCGCCCGGCCGGGTTACCCCTGGAGCAGCAACCCTGGCTGGCGAGTGTGTGGCGCAAACACTAAGTCACCCGTAGAGCTGTCGAGCCACGGCGAAGCTGCGTCAGGCGCGCCTCGGTCCTGGACCTGGCTCACTCGGCAGCGCGGCCAACGCAGCCTCGCTAGGGCTCGACAGCTGCTACGGCATAAATCGCAGGTGATTGGCCGGGTATCAACGCCGTCACGCTGCTAGCTGCATAACCCTCTCTCGCCTGCCCGGCAAAATTGGCCACCAGCCGCGTCCCATCGGCAAAGGTAGTCTGCTGCACCTGCCGATCGCCCCACCCCAGCACCGGCGTCTGCATGCCGTGGGCAAACAGGATGCCTTGGGCGGTAGTTGCATTGTCGTCTTCGGAGCCCACCGCCACCTTGAGGGCATTGCCGATCCAGCGGGAGGCTTCAATGTTGCCTTCAGCGTTCTGCGCCTGGGTCATGTTGAGCACAGAGCGGTAGCTGTCGAACAGCATGCCAGTGGCGTAGGCATCAAGGAACCAGGCGTTGAAGCCGGCCTTGGCCTGCACCGCCTTTACCCGCGCCTCCAATAGCGGTCGCACACAACGTGGGGCGGTGTAGTACCCGGACTTCTGGAAACCGGTTTTGAGCTGGCCATTTTTCAAGACAATTGCACAGTCGCGATGGGCCCTGCTGCCCAGGTGCGCGGTGGTCCAGTCCGGATTTTCCTTGGCGGACAGGGCGGTTTCATAAGAGTCATAGGGTGCCATCAAGTAACCTGCATCGACTCCTTGTCCAGCAAACCTTTCAGCTCCCCCGCCAGACCGTCATCGCTACGCAGTATCTTGCGCAGTTGCGACCAGTCGCGCACATCGCCAGGGCCCAGCAGGTCGTTGCCCCACAAGTAGACGTGGCTGGCACCCAGCAACTTCTCGGCCTCCGGCGTCTGCCGCAACTTGTCCGCCAACGGCTCGTAACGCCCCTGTTCAACCAGCCATTGTCGATAGCGCTTGGCACCGGCCAACAGATCGGGCCCTCCCAGGTGCAGGCGCAACGTCATCGGCGCAGAGGGGGCCAGGGCGGTGAACTCATGACGCACTGACAACCCCAGGCGCTTGCCCTCGGCCTGCCAGTGCAGACGATTGTTGTACGGATTAGTCATCAACCAGTTGAGGGTAAACGTGCCGGAATCGACCCCCCATAACGGCAGGCTAAAGTCCTGGGTAATGTTCACATCACCCTGCTCCAGCAGGAAGTTCTGCCAAAGCGTGTTGCCGGCGGGCACGTAATGGCCCTCGGCGAGTGGCCAGATCAAGCCCTTGCCCATGGCGCTGGTCGGTTGTTGGAGGATGTTCAGTTCGCCAGCTTCCCGGGCCGTGATGCTCAGGGCGAGGTCGCGCTGGTCGAGAGTGGCGCTCAGGCGAAAGGCGCCGTCGTCCCATTGCCAACTGGCCTGGTTGGAGGTTTGGATCAGTTGGCTGACCTTGTGGGCGGTGACGCCACTGGAGGCCTGCACGGGATCGTTATCGGCAGGCGTGACGCGCAGAGCCAAGGTGACCGGATCGAGTTCGATGCGCCACAGACTGTTTTCCAGCACGGTGCCAGCGAGGGCCAAGGGTGATCAGACCATCAGGGCATGGCGCAGGGAGTTGGTCATGGCAGGGACCTTCTCAAGTGAGGTCAGGAGGGTAGAACAATTGAATTCCGCTCGGGAAACAGGAGATGTTTGCAGATATTTCCAGGATCATTCCCACGCGCTCGCGTGGGAATGATCAATATTAGCCTTCAGATCTTTCTTTCTTCGGCTCGCGAATCTTGTACCAGGCCACATACAGCGCCGGCAAAAACAGCAGCGTCAGCAAGGTGGCGATGATAATGCCGCCGATCATCGCGTAGGCCATCGGCCCCCAGAACACTTCCCGGGCGATGGGAATCATGCCTAGGCTGGCCGCAGCCGCCGTCAGCAGGATCGGCCGGCGCCGGTGCTCAGTGGCTTCCACCACCGCATCCCACGGCGAGTAGCCGTCGCGCTCGTAGGCATCGATCTGCGTCACCAGGATCACCGAGTTGCGGATGATGATGCCGATCAGCGCAAGAATCCCCAGGATCGCCACAAAACCCATGGGCGTGCCCGTGGGAATCAGCGCCAGCACCACACCAATCAACCCCAGCGGCGCGACGCTGGCCACCAGGAACATTTTCTGCACACTGTGCAGCTGGATCATCAGGAAGGTCGCCATCAAAAACAGCATCAGCGGCACCACCTTGGCAATCGGCCCCTGAGCTTTGCCACTTTCTTCCACGGTGCCGCCGGTGGCGACTTTGTAGCCTACCGGCAAACCGGCGCTGAACTTGTCGATTTCAGGCTTCAGTTGTTTCACCAGATCGGTCGGCTGCACCTCATCGCGCACTGCCGCCTTGATGGTGATGGTCGGCTTGCGATCCCGACGCCACACCAGCGGCTGCTCCAGTTCATAGCGCACGGTGGCAAAGGCCGGCAGCGGAATCGAGGTGCCGTTGGGCGTGACGATCTGCAGGTTCTGCAAGGTTTGCGGCGTACCGCGCTCGGCGTCTTCGGCGCGGCCGACCACGTTGATCAGGTAAATATCATCATGTACCTGCGTCACCGCAGCACCGCTGACCACGCTGTTCATCAACTGCGCCACGTCTTCGGACGACAGCCCCAATTGCCGCGCCTTGTCTTGGGCGATATCAACCCGCAGGACTTTGCCCGGCTCGTTCCAGTCGTAGATGATTTCGCCAAGGTGAGTATTTTTATCGAGCAGGGTAGCCAATTCGATGGCGTGTTTGCGCACTTGGTCGATGTCCTTGCCGGAGACCCGGTACTGGATCGGCCTGCCAACAGGCGGGCCCATTTCCAGCGGCTGGACGAAGCTGCCGACGCCGACAAAATCATCGCGCAGGTGTTTTTGCAGGCGGGTAATCAACGCCCCGCGCTCTTCCAGGCCTTTGCTGACAATCACCAACTGCGCGTAGTACGGGTTCTCCAGTTGCTGGTCCAACGGCAGGTAGAACCGGATCGCGCCCTGGCCGATATAGGTACTCCAGCGGGCAATATCGGGGTCGTCCTTGATGATTGCTTCAAGGCGATCCACGGCCTTACGGGTTTCATTGATCGAGGCGTTTTGCGGCAGGTTGAGGTCGACGAGGATTTCCGGGCGGTCGGACGACGGGAAAAACTGGTTCTGCACAAACTGCATGGAAAACACCGACGCGGCGAACAGCAGCACCGTGATGCCGATGGCCCACCAACGGTTGCGCATGGCCCACAGCATGCCGCCATTGAACGCCCGGCCAACACGCCCTGGCTCGGCGCTGTGGGGTTTGACCTTGCTGCTGAGGATATGCACGCCAATCACCGGCGCGAACAACACGGCGACCACCCACGACACCAGCATCGCGACGGCGATCACCGCGAACAGGGTAAAGGTGTACTCACCGGCGGAGCTGGCGTTGAGGCCGATAGGCACGAACCCGGCCACCGTCACCAGCGTCCCGGTCAGCATCGGAAATGCGGTGGAGGTGTAGGCAAAGGTCGCCGCCTGCTCCTTGGTTTCACCTTTTTCCAGGCGCGTGATCATCATCTCCACGGTGATCATCGCGTCATCCACCAGCAGGCCGAGGGCGATGATCAACGCGCCCAACGACACCCGCTGCATGGTGATACCGCTGTACTCCATGAACACGAAGACCAGCGCCAGCACCAATGGAATCGAGCAGGCCACCACCAGACCAGCACGCACGCCGAGGCTGATAAAACTCACCACCAGCACGATGATCACCGCTTCAAACAGCGCGCTGGTAAAGCCGCCGACGGCCTCCTCCACCACTTCTGCCTGATCGGAGACCTTGTGCACACCGACGCCCACCGGCAAGTCGGCAGTCAGGTCATCCATGCGCTGGTGCAGGGCCTTGCCGAAGTCCTGAATATTGCCGCCCTTTTGCATGGCAATGGCCAGGCCGATGGCCGGCTTGCCGTTGAAACGAAACATCGGCCGCGCTGGGTCGACGTAGCCACGGCTGATGTCGGCAATATCCGCCAGCCGATAGAAACGATCATTGAGCCGCAGGTTGACGTTGGCCAGGTCCTTCTCCGAAGCAAACTGCCCCGAGGTGCGCACCGAAATCCGCTCCGGCCCGGCCTCGATCACCCCAGCCGGCGTCACCGCGTTCTGCGATTGCAGGCTCTGCACCACTTGGCGCTGATCAATGCCCAGGGCCGCGAGTTTGCGGGTGGAGAAATTCAGGTAAATCACTTCGTCCTGCTGGCCGATCATCTCGACCTTGCCCAGCCCCGGTACCGAACGAATCTCGGCGCGTACCTGTTCGACGTAATCGCGCAGTTGGCGCATCGACAGGCCATCGGCGGTAAAGGCATACACCGAGCCGAACACATCCCCGAACTCGTCGTTAAACGAAGGCCCTTGCAGCCCCTGGGGGAAGGTGCCGCGAATGTCGTCGATCTTCTTGCGCACCTGGTACCAGATCTGGGGAATATCCTTGGCGCTGGTGGTGTCGCGCAGGAACACGAACACCGTGGACTCACCAGGGCGGGTGTAGCTTTTCACATAGTCGAGGGAGTCCAGCTCTTCGAGTTTTTTCTCGATGCGGTCGGTGACCTGCTTGAGGGTTTCTTCCTGGGTCGCGCCTGGCCAGCGGGTCTGGATCACCATGGTCTTGATGGTGAAGGACGGGTCTTCCTCGCGGCCCAGATTCATATAGGAGAACACGCCCATCAGCAGCGCGACGAACATCAGGTACCAGACGAAGGACTGATGCTTGAGGGCCCAGTCGGATAAGTTGAAACTCCCTTTCATCGCGGGCTGCCCTCGTCGATTTTGACTTTTTGCCCAGGCTTGAGGCTGTTCACGCCGGCACTCACCACCCGTTCGCCGGGTTTTACGCCGCCGTTGAGCAGTGCGCTGTCAGCGTTGCGGCTGATGAGGGTGACGTCGCGTGGCTGAACGGTCTGGCTTTGCATATCGATGACCCAGATTCGGGTTTTGCCATCGACTTCCTGCAAGGTGCTGAGGGGCAGTTCGATACGCGGAGCGATGGCCGAACTCAAGGTCACGCTGATAGCCGTGCCCAGGCGAAAGGCCGCTGGCGTGTCGGCCAGGGTCAGGCGCGCGCGACGGGTGCGGGTGGCGCTTTGGGCCTGGGGCTCGATTTCGCGCACGGTGGCGGTGGTGCTGACATTCGGGTCCATCTGCCCGGCCACGCGGAACACCACGTCGAGCGGCAAGCGCTCGGCCAGGCCGGCGGGCAGGTCGATCACCGCCTCCTTGATATCGGGACGGGCCAGGGTCACTACTTGTTGACCGGCGCTGACCACTTGGCCGGCCTCGGCATTCCAGGCGGTGACGATGCCGGCATGATCAGTGCGCAATTCGCTGTAGTTGAGCTGGTCCTTGGCCTGATTAACCGAGGCCCTGGCCTGATCGAGGGAGGCCTGGGTGGTTTTCAGGTCAGTCTGGGCGATGTCCAGTTGCGCCTGGGCGCCGACGCCACGGTTGAACAGTTCCTGCTGGCGGCGGGCGTTGGCCTGAGCGTTAATCCATTGTGCCTGGACCCGAGCCTGGTCGCCCTGGGCGGCGCGCAGTTGGTTCTGTTGATCGGTAGGGTCGAGGACGGCCAGCAAGGCACCCTTCTCCACTTGCGCGCCTACGTCGACAGCACGCCGGGCGATGCGGCCGGGAACGCGAAAGCCAAGGTTACTTTCGTAGCGGGCCTGGATGGTGCCGGCGAAGCGGCCGAGGTTTTCCTGATCTTCGGATTTCACCTCAACGGACAGCACCGGGCGTATCGGCTCGGGCGCAGGCTCTTCCTTGGAGCAGGCCATCAGCAGCACGCTGGCGGCGAGTAATACCGTCAGCCGTTTCATGGTTGAGCTCTTCATGGTTGAGTGCCTTGAGCCTGGGCCTGATCCGGCGGCTGGGCAATTTCGACCAGCATGCCGGGATGCAGCAGTTGCCCACCCGCCACCACGACTTTTTCGCCGCCCTTGAGACCGTCGCTGATGATCACCTTGCCGGTGAGGTAGCGGCTGACGGTGACCTTATGCAGTTGCGCCTTGCCATCGCTGTCCACCAGCCACACGGCGGGCTCGCTGAGGTCTTTGGTCAGCGCGGCCCAGGGCAGTTCGACACTGGGCTTGGCCGGTGCATTGGCGGTGGCGCTGACCACCGAACCCAGGTCCATGCCCTTGGGCAAGGCGCTCAAGGCGATCTTCACTTGCACCGTGCCGCTGTTGGCGGCCACGGCCGGGGTGACCTCGCGGACTCTGCCCTGGGCCTTGATACTCGGGTTATCCAGCAGGCTGACGGTGATTGGCGCATCGGGCGGCGGCTCCACCAGCAAGGACTCATAGACGTTGAACACCGCGTCACGCTCGCCATCCCGCGCCAGGCTGAAAATCGGCACAGTGGCCTGCACCACTTGGCCGACTTCGGCCTGGCGGGCAGTAATTACGCCGGGAGCGTCGGCAATCAGCGACGTGTAGCCCAACTGCTCACGGGCATTGGCCAGTTGTGCCTGAGCAGCAGCCAGGGCGCTTTGGCTACTGCGCAGGGCAGCCTGGGCCGAATCGTATTCGCTGCGGCTGGTGTAGCCCTTAGGCAGGAGTTTTTCCTGGCGCACAAAGGCGGCGGCGGTCTGTTTGACCCGGGCCTGTTCGGCGACGACCTGGGCCTGGGCGGAATCGACGCTGGTCTGCAAATCCTTGGGATCAAGCTTGGCGAGCACTTGCCTGGCCGTCACCCGGTCACCGACATCGACTATGCGCTGGATGATCTTGCCACCAACGCGAAACGACAGATCGGTCTGCACCCGCGCCTGAATGTCCCCGGTGAGGGTCACGGCAGCGGCAAAATCAGCGGACTTAACGGTTTGCACGAACACCCGGGAATGTTCCTTGGGTTCGGCTTGTTCCTGGCCGCAACCGCTCAACAGCGCCAGCAGGCCAAGGCCGAGAATGATTGTCGAGGTGGGACCGCCCATGCAGGCTCCTTGCTTGATTGACGCGTCTTTGATCATGCGACTCTGAGCGTAGTTGAGGGTTCCACGGGTGCCTCTTTTCTATGGGTTGTGGCGAGGGGGCTTGTCGGATCGCCCCGTTGGGCTGCGAAGCAGCCCCTTACATGCGATGATCTTTTGCCACAACAAGCCCCGTCACCACAGGAAATTGTTCCATGCTCAAAACCCTCGCGGTGGCCAATTACCGTTCGATCAACAAATTGGTGGTGCCGCTGGATCGGTTGAACCTGATCACCGGCCCCAATGGCAGCGGCAAGTCCAACCTGTACCGTGCTTTACGACTGCTGGCGGAGACGGCCCAAGGTGGGGTGATCAACGCGCTGGCCCGTGAAGGAGGGCTGGATTCGACGTTCTGGGCCGGGCCGGAAAACATCAGCCGGCGCATGCTCAGTGGCGAAGTCGAGGTTGAGCCAAGCGTACGCCAGGGCGCCAAGCGCTTGCGCTTGGGGTTTGCCGGGGAGGATTTCAGCTACGCGATCTCCCTGGGTCTGCCGGAGCCCGGCGAGTCATATTTCTCCCTGGACCCGGAGATCAAGAAGGAATGCATCTGGGCCGGCAATGTTTACCGCCCGGCGAGCCTGTTGGTGCAGCGCTCCGGCCCGATGGTGCGCGCCCGCGATGGCCGCGCCTGGGATGTATTGGCCAAGCACACGCCGAACTACCACAGCCTGTTCGATCAGGTTGGTAGCCTGCGGGGTTCGCCGGAGGTGCTGCTGTTGCGCGAGAGCATTCGCGGCTGGCGCTTTTATGATCACTTTCGCAGCGATGTCGACGCCCCGGTGCGTCAGCCGCAACTGGGCACGCGTACGCCAGTGTTGCATCACGACGGTCGGGATTTGGCGGCGGCGTTGCAGACCATTCGCGAGATTGGCGACCCCGAGGCATTGCAACGGGCAATCAGCGATGCGTTTCCCGGGGCTCGGTTGAATATCGAGCCATTGCAGGGCGGACGTTTTGCCATCGAATTTTATCAGGAAGGGTTGCTGCGGCCGTTGTCGGCGGCGGAGTTGTCGGACGGCATCCTGCGCTACTTGCTTCTGGTTGCGGCGCTGCTAACGCCACGGCCACCAACGATGATGGTGCTCAACGAACCAGAAACCAGCCTGCACCCGGACCTGTTGCCGGCGTTGGCGCGGTTGATTATCCAGGTATCGCAGCAGTGCCAGGTGTGGGTGGTGTCCCATGCCAGCCGCTTGATTGCGGCGTTGCAGCAGGATGAGGAGTGCAATTCCATTGTGCTGGAGAAAGTGATGGGGCAGACGCAGATTGTCGGTCAGCGGGTGCTGGATGAGCCGGCTTGGCATTGGCCGAGTTAAGCGGTTAAGGATCGTTCCCACGCGCGAGGGAACGATCAGGTAGAGATTAGCCCTGCCACTTACCGCCTTCAACAATCACGCTTTCGGGCTTGGTGTCATCGCTCAGCTCTTTACGCACATATTGGTCATACAGCTTGAGCAGGAATTTCTCCTCGCCCAGCTTGGCCAATTCACTATTCACCCAATCGCGCAGTTCGATATTGCCCTTCTTTACTGCCGGAGCAATCGGCGCTTCATCACCCAGTTTCTGCTCCAGCACGCGGTAACCAGGGTTCTGCTTGGCCCAGCTGAACAGCACCAAATTGTCCTGGGCATACGCATCACCACGACCGGCGGACAGCGCTTGCAACGACTCGGAGTTTTTCTCGAACTTGAGCAGCTTCCAGTCCGGGTGGTTCTTGGTCAGCCAGATATCGGCAGTGGTACCGGTGGTGACGATGGTGGTACGGGTGGCCAGGTCATCCAGGCTTTTCACCGCACTGTCATTTGGCACCAGGGCCTGGACCGCGACTTTCAGGTTGGGGTTGGTGAAGTCCACCGCCTCCTTGCGTTCCGGGGTCACGGTCATGTTGGCGAGGATCAGGTCGACCTTGTCACTTTGCAGGAACGGAATACGGCTCGCCGGTTCAACGGCGACGAACTCGATCTTGTTCTCGTCGCCCAGCAGATCCTTGGCAAAACGCCGGCCGATGTCCGTATCGAAGCCGACGTAGCGCCCTGCTTCATCGACAAAGCCGAACGGCGGCTTGTCGGTAAATACACCGACAATCAGCTTGTCCCGCGCCTTGATCTTGTCAATGTAGCTCACCACTGCCGGAGCGGCAGCGGCGGGCTTGACGGGTTCTTCGGACTTATTGCAGCCAGCCAGCAAAGCGAGGCCGAACAGTGGCAGTAACAACAGTGAAGATTTGGCAGTTTTCATAACAGCTCCAGTTCCTTGGTCTTTTTGGGCAGTGTTGAAACAAAGGAGAATTTCTCCAGGAACTGCTGCGCGCGTGCGGTTTGCGGGTTCGTAAAGAATTCCTCGGGGGTGTTTTGTTCGAGTATGCGGCCGGCCTCCATAAACACCACGCGGTCGGCGACGGCGCGGGCGAAGGCCATTTCATGGGTGACGATCAGCAGGGTCATACCGTCCCGGGCCAGGCCCTGGATCACCTCCAGCACTTCCTTGACCATTTCCGGGTCGAGGGCGGCGGTGACTTCGTCAAACAGCATGACCTGAGGGTTCATGCACAACGAGCGGACGATGGCGATGCGTTGCTGCTGGCCGCCCGAGAGCTGTCGCGGGAAAGCGTCGCGCTTATCGGACAGGCCAACCCGCTCCAGCAGTTTTTCTGCCTGGGCGCGGGCTTCGCGGGGTTCGCGTTTTTGCACTTTCAGCGGGCCCAGCAAAATATTGTCGAGCACGTTCATATGGGGGAACAGGTGATAACTCTGGAACACCATGCCTACGTTCTGCCGCACCTGGCGCCAGTCGGTGGCCTTGTCCAGCAGTTCACGGCCTGCGAAACGCAAGTGCCCGCTGTGAGCCACTTCCAGGCCATTGAGGCAACGCAACAAAGTACTTTTGCCGCAACCGCTAGGGCCGAGAATCACCACCACTTCGCCGCTTTCGACGCTCAGGTCGATGTCCTTGAGCACCTGCTGCTCGCCGAAGAATTTGTTGAAACCCTGGAACTCGATCAATGCGCTCATGCTTGGGCCCAGCGCCGTTCCAGCACCTTGGAGGCGGCCGACAACGGGTAGCAGATAAAGAAGAAAAACAGGAACAGCGCGCCGTAGATCAACACTGACTCATAGGTGCGCTCGATGATTTGCTGGCCGACCTTGATCACGTCCACCACGCCGATCAGCACCGCCAGGGAGCTGGTCTTGATGATGCGGGTGTAGACGTTGATGGTGGGCGGAGTCATGCGTTTGAGGGCCTGGGGGAGCAGCACGTAACCGTAAAGCTGCGGGTCCGACAAACCAATCGACAGGCCCGCCTCACGTTGCCCGCGCGGCAGGGAATGCAAGGCACCGCGCACCACTTCGCCCACTTCACTGGCGCCCCACAGGGACAGCACCAGCACTGCGCACCAGAAACTGGGAATGCTCAGGCCAAAGAAAATCGGCAGGCCGAAGAACAGCAGGTACAGCCACACCAGCACCGGAATCGCCCGGAACAGCTCCAGGTAAATTCGCAGCACGAGGTTGATGGCTTTCGAATTCAGCGTGCGCAACACGCCGTACAACACGCCGCCGACGGTGCTGAAGGCGATGCTCAAGAAGGAGATCGACAGGGTTTGCGCCGCGCCCTTGCCCAGTTGCGGCAACGACACCCAAAGCAATTCAAGACCCGAACTGGCCATGCTGGAGCCTCCTTTCCAGGCGGCTGAGCAGCAGCGACAGCGGCAGGAACAACAGCACGCAAATCAACGTCAGCACGGCGAGCATTTCGTAGGTTTTGTAGTAGAGGGCGATATAGCTTTTGGCGGTGTAGAGAATCTCTGGCACCGCCACCGCCGAGACCACCGTGGTCTCCTTGAGCAGAAAAATGAAGTTAGCGAACAGTGCCGGCAGGCTGAGAATCCCCGCCTGGGGCAGGATCACGTAGCGCAACAATTGCCAGTGGGACAGGCCGATGGACTTGCCCGACTCGATCTGTGCCAACGGCACCGCCTCAACACCGGCACGCAGCACTTCAGTGAGGTAGGCGCCGCCCAGGAAAGTCATGGTGATGATAGCCGCCCAGAACCCGGAGATATTCACACCCAGGGCCGGCAACGCGAAGTAGACGAAAAACAGTTGGATCAGCAGCGGTGTGTTGCGGGCCAGCTCCACATACAACGCCACCAGGCGCCACAGGTAAGGCGTGCGAAACACCAGCAAGGCTGCGTTGATCAGCGCCACCAGCAGCGATGTGCAGATGGCGATCAGGCCCACTTGCAGCGTCACACCCACGGCCTTGAGAAACGCGGGCAGCGTACTGAGGATAAAAGCGTAATCGAAGGTCATTTGAAGTCCCTGACGCCGCAAGGGTAATGCGGCGCTGGCGCGGTCCGATTCGACGTGGGTAACGCCGAGTAGCGCGAACTTTAAAGGTATAAAAAGTAAAATTTAAATACCTAAATAGCATATTGATATCACCCAAATAGATAACCTGCGGATTCGCGGGGTTGCTGGATGACAGCTACTGTTCTCGGCGTTGTAGGAAACTTCTTTTTATCGGCGCTGAGCTCCAAGGATTGGCAGCGCTTGGCCAGACGGATGGCCACTTAACAGGCGAGGGAATGACCGATGACCGAGACAAAACCGATTGACCCGCAGGAGTTGCTGAAGTGGCTGATGGCGTTGCGGCGGGCGATTAATACCCGAAATCTCTGAAAAAACGCAGGCTAAATGTGGTGAGCGGGCAAGCCCGCTCGCCACAGCCGTCGGCGTTCAAACCTTGAAGGGGGTTTATCAGAACGCTGGCACTACCGCGCCGTTGTACTTCTTCTCGATGAAGGCTTTGACTTCAGGGCTGGTCAGGGCCTTGGCCAGTTTCTGGATAGCCGCGCTGTCCTTGTTGTCTGGACGGGCTACCAGGAAGTTCACGTACGGCGACTTGGCGTCTTCGATAACCAGCGCATCCTTGGCTGGGTTCAGGCCAGCTTCCAGGGCGTAGTTGGTGTTGATCATATCCAGGTCAACCTGGTCCAGAACCCGTGGCAGCAGCGCCGACTCCAGCTCCTTGAACTTCAGGTTCTTTGGGTTACTCGCGATGTCTTTAGGCGTGGACAGAGCGTTGGTCGGGTCTTTCAGGGTGATCAAGCCCGCCTTTTGCAGCAGCAGGAGTGCGCGGCCGCTGTTGGAGCCTTCGTTGGGGATGGCCACGGTCGCGCCATCTTTCAACTCAGCCAGGCTTTTGATTTTCTTCGAGTAACCACCAAAGGGTTCAACGTGCACGCCGATCACGGTGACCAGGTTGGTGCCTTTACCCTTATTGAAGTTTTGCAGGTACGGCAGGGTCTGGAAGTAGTTGGCGTCCAGACGCTTCTCGGCCACTTGTACGTTCGGTTGCACGTAGTCGGTGAAGACCTTGATTTCCAGGTCCACGCCTTCCTTGGCCAGGGCTGGCTTGATCAGTTCAAGGATCTCGGCATGGGGAACCGGGGTGGCAGCCACCACCAGTTTCTCGCCAGCCTGGGCCAGGCTAGCAGTCAGGGCAGCCGCCAGTGCGGTGAATAACAGAACCTTTTTCATGCAGTGTCCTTATCGAAAATCCGGGGCGCCAGCGACGGCCGCTTTTTATATGGTGTGCCAGCGAAGTGCTATCGCGGCGTGAAACGGACAATACCGATATTTTTTATTCCCGAACAATACCTTTTATTCACTTTGATATTCCATTTTGTTCATACAGACGGTAAGCCTTCCAATAGACGCTTCAAAGCACTGCGCTCGGCATCGGTGCCGTCCTGCAGGATCTGCCGGACCTGCTATTCGATCCCCGCCACCGACGGCACACTCACCGGCAAATTCAAATGTTCCGGCAAAATCTCATCGCCACTGCTGACCAGCAGCGCAAAGTGAATGACGTTCTCCAGCTCGCGGGTATTGCCCGGCCAACTGTGGTGTTCCAGCACCCGTTGCGCCGCCTCGCTGATCAATGGCACAGGCAGGTCCAGGCGCTGGCTGTAGATGCCGAGGAAATATTCGGCCAGGGACAGGATATCGCCCACCCGCTCGCGCAGCGCCGGCAACTCAAGATGGCCTTCGTTGAGGTAATGGAACAGGCGCTCGTGGAATTTACCGACAGCCACCGCCTGGGCCAGGTCGATGCTGGTGGCCGCCACCAGGCGCACATCCACCGGGCTAGGCTGGTGAGCGCCGACGCGGGTCACTTCGTGGTTTTCCAGAGCGGCTAGCAACTTGACCTGGATCGGCAACGGCAAGTCGCCGATTTCATCGAGGTACAAGGTGCCGCCGTTGGCCGACCCGAACCAACCGGCGCGACTGCTGGCCGCGCCGCTGTGGCTACCGGCGGCGTAACCAAACAGCTCCGCGTCGGCATAAGTGGGGCTGATGGCGCCGCAATTGACCGAGACAAATAAACCGGCGCGGTCACTGCCGCGGTGGATGTGCCGTGCGAGCAATTCCTTGCCGCTACCGGTTTCACCGCGAATCAACACCGGCAAGGCGCGGGGGGCAAGGCTTTCGAGGTCTTCGCGCAGTTGCCGCGAACGCGGGTCGACAAACACCAGTGCCTTGGCGCGGATGCTAAGGGGACTTTTTTCGGCGTCGGGAAAGGTCAGCAGCGGCTGACCGAAATTTTCATGCAGGCTCATGGCAGGCTCCCACCCCAATCCACTCAGGGACGGGGCGTTCAAGAAATATTACGCACGGCGCCGGGAGTGCTGCTCCAGGCGACTTTGCAGGCGATAGAGGTAAGCGAAACCCTGCTCCCAGCGCTGGTGCCCGGACTTCACATTGATGTGCCCGGCACCGGCGAGAATCCCGGCCTCGGCGCCCCAGTTGCGCGCCAGTTCCATAGCACGAGGGGCGCTGACAGCGCTGTCGTTATCGGAGCTGACGACTTGGCTGGGGAACGGCAGCAAGTCGGTGGGGATCGGTGCGAAATTACGCAGGGCGGGCGCGCAGGCAGGTCGTTCGACATCGGCCGGAGCCACCAGCAAGGCGCCGCGTACCTGGCGCAGGAAATGCACCGGGGCGGTAGCGGCCCAATGGGCGACCGTGATGCAGCCCAGGCTATGGGCGATCAGAATGACCGGGGTGCTGTCGGCGGCAATCGCTTCGGCCAGCGCCGCTACCCAGTCTTCGCGGCGCGGAGTCAGCCAGTCGGCCTGCTCCACCCGAGCGCTGTTGGGCAGACTGTTCTGCCAGTGACTTTGCCAATGGTCTTCTGGCGATCCTTGCCAGCCCGGCACGATCAGATAACGAATCGACTCGCTGTGCATGGGTGTGCCCTCCTGCAGCGTTTAACGTTGCTGACCAGTATAGGGACGAGGTTTATATTCGTTAAGGAATAAGAAGCTATTTATTAATAACCAAAAACTCAAACCTGCCGAAACTGATTGTTCCCACGCAAAGCGTGGGAACAATCACATCGACAGTAAATTTCAGGCAAAAAAAAGGCCGCACCCTGCCAAGGAGACGGCCAAAAAACAGATTCACGCTTTCAGTTGCACGCTACAAGTCAAAGCAGGCTGGCTCTTGCTTGTCGCTTGCAGCTTCGCCCTACCGGGCGGTAATCACCGACAGCTTGGTAATGCCCGCTCGCTCGATAGACGCCATGGCTCGCGCCACTTCGCCGTAGTTCACGCCATCATCGGCTTGCAGTTGTACCCGCACATTGGGGTCCTTGGCCTTGGCCGCCTGCAAGTTGAATTCCAGCAGGTTTGGCTGGATTTCGTCCTTGTTGATAAACACCTTGCCAGCGCCGTCGATGCTCACCACCAGCGGGTCTTTCTGTTCCACCGGGGCCACGGCCTCGGTCTTGGGCAGGTTGATCGGGATCGCATTGGTCAGCAGCGGCGCGGTGACGATAAACACCACCAGCAGCACCAGCATCACGTCCACCAGGGGCGTGACGTTGATCTCGCTCAGTACCTCGTCGCTGTCTTGTGTGGAGAAGGCCATATCAGGACGCCTCCTTCACTTTCTGCGTGCCGCCCTGAGTGGCCGTCTTGTGCAGGGCCGGATGGATCAACACGCGAAACGAGTTCTTCTGCGCCAGGCTGTAGAAGTCGTGGGCGAAGTCGTCGAGGTCAGCGGCCGCAAGCTTCAGGCGACGCAGGAAGTAGTTGTAGACCAGCACCGCCGGCACGGCGACGGCGATACCGACACCGGTCGCGACCAGGGCGGCACCGATGGGACCCGCCACGGTTTCCAGGCTGGCGGAACCGGCGGCACTGATGCCCTTCAACGCTTCCATGATCCCCCACACGGTGCCGAACAGACCGATAAACGGCGAGGTGCTGCCGATACTGGCGACCACGGCCAGGCCGGTTTCCAGGGAGCGACGCTCACGGACTATTTGCTGACGCAGGGCGCGTTCAAGACGGTCCTGGTGATTGATCGCCTGGCTCAGGTCTGCCGCGTGAGACGCATCGCCAACCTGGATCGCTGCATAACCGGCCTGGGCCACGCGGGCAGCCGCGCCGGGCTGGGTCTCGCTCAATTCGGCAGCCGAGTCGAGGCTCGACGCCGCCCAGAACTGTTTGTGGAACTTGCGATCCTGGGCCTTGAGGCGACCGAACTGCACGCCCTTGAGCAGGGCCAGGCCCCAGGTGGCGACGGAAAAGATCACCAACAGCCAGATCACCGTGCTTTCGATGGACTCAAGTGGAGATGCCAATAACGTCATGATGTATTCCCTCGGTGTAAGCGATTTGGTGTTGAGCCCGTGCTCAATGAATCTTGAAGTCGATCGGTACGCTGACCCAGCCGTCCTGGGCGACATCGCCCTGCTTGGCCGGCACGAAGCTCCAACGCTTCACGGCGGTCAGTGCGGCGTCGTCGAGTTGCTGGCGACCACTGCTTTTCTGAATCTGAATCTCGCCCGGCTTGCCGCTGGCCAGCACATGCACCCGCAACAACACCGTGCCTTCCCAGCCACGGCGCTGGGCCAGTGATGGGTATTCAGGCGCCGGATTCTTCAGGTACGCGGCGCTGGCCGAGGCGGGTGTCACCGGCGCTGGCGCGGGCGGGGCCGGCGCTGGAGCAGGTGGAGCCGGTTGCGGTTGCGGCGGCGCGGGCGGTTGCTCGACTGCTTTCGGGGCAGGCCTGGGCTCTGGTTTTGGCACCGGCATGGGCTTGGGTTTCGGAATCGGTTTAGGCGGCGCCGGCTTGGCGGCCAACTCATCGACAACCGGTGGCGGTGGCTCGACCACGGGTGGCGGCGGCGGCGGTGGTACAGGCGGTGGTGGCTCAACCACCGGCGGCGCTGGTTGGGAAAACTCGATGGTCATTGGTGGAATTTCCGGCGGCACTATGGGCAGCACCAGGGTTTCTTTCTGGCTGACCCAGTAGATCACCGCGCCGTGCAGGGCCAACGCCAAGAGCCCTAGCACAATGGCTTCACGGCGACTCAAGACACCCTTGGGGGTTTTCTGCAAACGCAACTGCCCCAACGGCGCGCGATGCCGCCGGCCAAGGTCGACCAACTCACCACCCGGTGCCTGGCGCCATTGCGCCTCTTGAGCACTGGCGGCGGTCTGGACATTGCCCATTGATTAACTCCCTACGATCTTCAGCGAAAAAACCGACGAACCTGCCTGGGCGGCCGTCGAGGGCTGAATCATCGGGGCTAGACACTTATCTCTTAAAGTAATCTTTAAAGTTATAGATAGATCGAAAATGAATATTGGAAATTAGCGCTAACGACAAAGCCGTGGGGCCCGTGGCCTGGCGCCAAGTCGCCGAATTTCGATGCCTTGCAGGCATACAAAATATTCGTCAAAGGCATCGATTTATTTCGTTTCAGAAAACGGCAAAGACTGCACATACTTCCCGCCCTTTTGCCCTCTAAGGAAGATTTCGTGACTGGCTGGCCCTTATGACGCTGAATAACTCGTTCGCCGGAAAACTCGCCGGCTGGGGCCTGCTGGTGGTGTTGGGGCTCAACCTGCGGCCGATCCTCAGTTCCATCAGCCCGTTGCTGGGGGAAATCCGCCTGGCCACCGGCCTGAGTTTCCAAAACAGCGCCCTGCTCACCAGCTTGCCGGCGGTGTGCATGGGCCTGGTGGCATTGGTGGGCGTGCGCCTGGAAGCGCGATTGGGCGAACGTCGGGGTATCGCTCTGGGGTTGATGATGATTCTGCTGGCATGCCTGGCACGCTGGCTGTTTGGCCAGGCGTCGGCGCTGCTGGCCACGGCCTTGCTGGGCGGTGCCGGGGTGGCGCTGATTCAGGCGTTGGTGCCGGCGATGATCAAGCGCCAGTTTCATCAGCGGGTACCGTTGGCGATGGGGGTGTATTCGGCGTCGCTGATGGGCGGCGGCGGCTTGGCGGCGTTGCTCAGCCCCCTGGTCGCCAACCATTTCCAGCACTGGCAGGCCGGGCTGGGGATCTGGCTGCTACCCGCGCTCGGCGCATTACTGCTGTGGGCCTGGTTGCCATTGGGCGCAGCGAAAAACCGGCAGGTGACGGCGCCGTTCCAGGGCCTGCGTAATCGCCGGGCGTGGTTGCTGGCGTTATATTTTGGCTTGGTCAATTGCGGCTACATGAGCATGGTGGCCTGGCTGCCGGCCTACTATCAGCAATTGGGTTGGGGCGTGTTACCCAGTGGTTCACTGCTGGCGTACATGACGATTTTCCAGGTGATCGCCGCGCTGCTGATGCCGGCCCTGGCCCAACGGGGCATCGACCGTCGCCCCTTATTGACCATCAGCCTGCTGGCCCAGACAGTAGGCTACCTCGGCCTATGGCTCGCGCCGCTGCAACAGCCGCATGTGTGGGTAGCGCTGATCGGTTTCGGCCTGGGCGCCTGCTTTGCCCTGAGCCTGCTGCTGACCCTCGACCACCGCCGCGACCCTCGGGAAGCCGGGCAACTGGCGGCATTTGTGCAAGGCGTGGGCTTTTTGATCAACGCCATGTCGCCATGGATGACCGGCTGGTTGCGGGAGCTGACCGGCAGTTTCATCAGCGCCTGGGTAGTGCTGACGGTTACGGTAGTGGCGATGTTGGCCGTGACACAGGTCTTCAGCCCGGCAACCTATCGGACTGCGCCAGCTCTATAAATATGCAATTTAGATCTAACAAGACTATTAATGATTCTTTGACGGAATAAGTAAGGCCATTAAAATCCCCGTTCCCTATGGACGCCGGAAAACCCCATGGACCTTCGCCAACTGCGTTACTTCATCGCTCTCAACGAGTACCGCAGCTTCGTGCGCGCCGCCGATGCCATGGGCATTACGCAACCAGCGTTCAGCCGCAGCATCCAGAGCCTGGAGCAGGAATTTGGCTGCGTCCTGGTGGACCGCGCCCACAAGGAACTGCGCCCCACCCCGCAAGGCCAGGTGGTGTTGCAGCACGCACTGTCCCTGGTCCAGGGTGCGGCGTTGCTCAGTCACGAAGTCACCCACATGACCAAGCTCGACGCCGGCGAACTGCGCTTTGGCAGCGATGCGGTAGCCGCGGTGAATCTGGTGCCCCAGGCGCTCGCGCAGTTCATCGGCGCCTATCCGAAGGTGCGCAGCGGTTTGCAGGTGGATAACTGGGAAAAGCTCGGCCGCAGCTTGAGTCGCGAAGAGATCGAGTTTTTCATTGCCGACGTTCGGCACTTCGAGGCCGATCCGAACTTCCAGACTCAAGCCCTGACGCCCCGTCGCAATGTATTTTTCTGCCGGGCCGGGCACCCGTTGCTGGCCAAGGACAGCCTGTCGACCAATGACCTGTTCGACTATCCGCTGGCCACACCCTTGATCGCACCGGGCAGCCGCAAGTTGCTGGCCAATTTGAGCGGGCGCATCGACTTTTTCCCCAGCATCGAACTGGAACAATTCCCGGCGCTGGCCGCCATCGTGCAGCTCTCCAACGCCATTGGCCTGGGAGCCGAAGAGGCGTTTGTCGAGGCATTCGCCAAAGGTGAACTGGCGGTGTTGCACTGGCGCAATGTGCCCCACACCTTCGACAGTTTGAATAACCGCTGCGCGATTATCAGCCGTACCGGGTTTCGCTTGTCACCGGCGGCGAAAGCGATGATTGAAGTGTTGGTGGCGGTGGACAAACAACAGATCAGCGTCGCGGTTTAGATCGCCATCACGGGCTTGCTACAAGGAGTCCGCCAGCCATCAAAAGTGGTGTAGACACCTATGCAGAGCCACTGGTTAAGCCTCGGCTGTACTACCTTCTTGAGCCTGCATCCGCTCCACCCGCTCAAACCGATTGGCCCGGGCGAACGTGCCGAAATCATTGAACCGCACGCCCATCTCAGCCATTACCTTGTGCGCTACCTTCACCGTCATCTGCCGAATATAAAACGGTTCCTTGACCACAAAATGATGAATCCCATGGGTGCTGCCGAAGTTGAAGCAGAACGCCTGCAACGGCCACATCCACCACGGCTTCAGCACCTGGGTCTGCTGGATCACGTTGCCCAACTCCACGTCGCCGTAGTAGTGCATGTTGGAGCTGACAAAGTGCAGGCAGAAGGTGCGCAGCACGTTGGGCCCGATGATCACCACGGCGGCGATATCGATGACGTGCATCATCGACAGGGTGCCGGCCGACCATTCAATCGGCGCGCCCATCAGGCTGGCGATACCGTTGGCCGCGTGAAATCCGAGAAACACGTACCAAGCGCCCCAATGCAGCAGCGCCAGCGGTGCGTAGACCAGCAACACACGCTTTAGGATGCTCAGTTTGTACTTCCAGGACGGCGCCCGCAGGATGCTGATCAGCGCCGACATGATGTTGTCGCCCACCATCAGCAACCGGGTGATGCCCCAGGGTTCGCCGTTGGTGATCGCGCGTTCTTCGATGTCGGTCGCGGTGCCGGAGACTTTGTGGTGATTGAGGTGCAGATGGCGCCGCACCCACGGGTTGATGGTGCTCGGCCGCGCCAGCCAGACCAGGCCCATCATCAGGTTGTGTGGCAGGCGCTGTTTGCGAAAGTACATGCTGTGGATCAGGTCGTGTTCCAGCTCATGGGCCAGTGACGCCAGGAAAGCATTGAGCAGCAGGCACACCCACCAGGCCATATGCCCCGTGATGTAGAACGCTGCCGAGCCAATCATGCCCATCAGTGCAAAGGCCAGGATGCCCGCGCCCAAGGCGTCCTGATGCAGCAACCAGGGGTGGCGCTGGCGCAATCTGACGCCTTCGGCCAACACCACTTCGCGTATATGCGCTGAGCGTTGCTGTGCGTTCATCTGTTGGGGACTTGCAGAAGTACCGTCCATGCTTCCATCCTCTTAAGTATCAATGCGTGCTTATTCCTGCATGCATCCTGCCAGACGCGGTCGTGCAGGACGCTAGCCCCGCACGCCAACTTGTTGACCGCAAGCGCCAATCCCTATGCCTGAAGCCACTTCCCTCGCCAGCTGGACCCGCGCTCTGCGCAAGCAACTCGACGCCCTGGGCCTCGACAGCGCGGCACTGTGCGCCCAGGCCGGGCTCGACCCGCAGCAGATGGACGATCCAAAAGCGCGTTACCCGTTGTCGGCCACCACGCGGTTGTGGGAACTGGCGGTGCAGGCCAGCGACGATCCGGCTATCGGTTTGCGGGTGTCGCGGTTTGTCAGCCCCACCACGTTTCACGCTCTGGGCTATGCATTGGTGGCCAGCGGCAGTTTGCGGGAAGTGTTCGAGCGGATCGTACGTTATCACCAGGTAGTCAGCGACGCCCTGGTGCTGGAGCTGACCCGGGAAGGCGAGCGCTATTGCTTTCGTTTGCTGCAACCTGGCGACAGCCCGGCGCCGGCCTTCGAAGCCATCGATGCCTTTGCAGCGATTTATGTGCGCACCTGTCGCAACCGCCTGGGACGCGACTATGCACCGCTGGCGGTGTATTTGCGGCGACCGGAACCGGCCGATCCCACGTCCTGGCACACGGTGTTTCGCGCACCGGTATTCTTTGCCGCCGATGAAGACCGCCTGGAGTTCGCCGCCGTTGATTTCGACAGTCACCTGGACGACGCCAACCCGGAACTGGCCGAACACAACGAAACCGTGCTCAACCGTACCCTCGCCCAACTGCAACCGCTGACCTGGGAACGCAGGGTGCGCTCGGCCATCGAAGCGCAACTGCCAGACGGCGAACCCAGCGCCGAGCACATTGCCCAGGCCTTACACTTGAGCCTGCGCAGCTTGCAGCGGCACCTGGCAGATGAAGGCTGTCGGTTTGATGCGCTGCTCAATGAATGCCGGGAGAATCTGGCGTTGCTGCACCTGCGCGATCCCCAATGCTCATTGGCAGAGATCAGTCACTTGTTGGGGTTTGCCGATACCAGCAGTTTCAACCGCGCGTTCAAGCGCTGGACCGGGATGACGCCGGGGCAGTTTCGCGATGGGTTGAGGTAGGGGGCTGCGGCTAAACCGGCGTCCTGCCGGTTTACCCACGGATCAATGCCTGCGTTCAGCCATCGTGGTTAACGGGGCGCCTAAGATCAAAAGCAAAAGCACGGCGGCCTGGTAGCCGACCTGAGTGGTGAGAAGCAAGAGCAGATCCCATGCCCACTGCCCACTGTAGGAGCGAGCTTGCTCGCGATGGTCGTTAACGATGACGCTGGCTTCCTGAATCACCGCGGCGCCCACCCTAAGCCGCCGTTACCGCAGCAGCGGATAGGTACTCAATCACCCCCTAGAACCGAACATGCCGCCCCCCAGCCATCAGAGACGTGTAGATACCATGCCGCGATAAGGCCCTCACAGACACCGCCAAACCACAGCCGATCAGCGCCCGCGATCGCGCCGCAATAACTTCCTCACCCGCGCCACCAACTCCTTGGACTCGAACGGCTTGAGCAAGTAATCATCCTCGTGCAGTTCCAGGCCACGCAGGCGATCCTCAATCCCGTCCTGGGTGGTCAGGAACAACACCGGCGTCTCGCCCTTCTGACGGATCGCCTGCTGCAGCTTCCAGGCATTGAGCCCCGGCAGCATCACATCAAGGATCACCAGGTCGTATTCGCTGCTCTCGACAAAACGCTGGGCAGCCATGCCATTGGCCGCTACTTCAACCGTGTAACTGGCCTCGTTCAGGCCCCGGGCCATCCACTCTGCCGTCTCCGACTCGTGTTCCACTAGCAGCACACGCATAACACACCTCGAATGATCGTAACTGCAGGCTAACACCCTCAGGCGTGGGCCGCCTCCCGCAACCGCTGCGCATCGAGGATTTCGATCTCGCCATAGCCCAAACGCAGGATGCCCTGCCCTTGCAAGTCCTTGAGCAACGCGTTGGTGGTCTGGCGCGATAGGCTGAGCATCGCTGCCAGGTCTTCCTGGGGCAGTTGCAGCACACGTCTTGACCGTTCGATCTCGCCGTAGCCCTCGGCGATCATCAACAAACGGTGGGCCACCCGTACCGACGCCGGCATCAGGCTCAGTTGCTCGATGTTGATAAAGGTCAGGCGCAACTTTTGGCTCATCAGCAGGGCCATGTCACGCCAGTAAACGGGGGTTTCGTCGAGTATCTGCAGCAGGGCCGGCTGCGGCACCTGCAACAACGTGCAGGGCCCGACGGCGCAGGCGTCATGGGTACGCGGCAAACCGTCGAACAGGGAAATTTCGCCGAGCCAGTAAGGCGATTCCGCCAGGCTCAACACCGCCTCCTTACCCTGCTCGTTCACCGCACTAATGCGCAAGGTACCTTCCAACACCGCATACAAGCCACACGGCGGGTCGCCGCGTTTGAACAGGTATTGCCCCGCCGTCAGCTGCCGCAAGCGGGCATGGGCGAGCAAGCTATCCTGTAACTGAGCAGGCAGGTGGCTGTACCAATGACCGGTCGACAGTCGTGGGGGCCATTTCTCTGCGTCCATGAGAACTCCGAAGATTGTCGGCCAGCTGACAGTTGGCCGCAGGCCGACAAGGCATGATCAACCATCCTACAGGAGGAATAACAATGAAAAGCCTCGTCGACCATCTCAGTCAATATGCAGCCTACCACCGTGACCCGCGCAACATTGCCAGCCACTTTATCGGCATCCCCTTGATCGTCGTCGCCGTCGCGGTCTTGCTCTCACGCCCCGAATGGTCACTGGCCGGCTTCTGGCTGTCGCCGGCCGTGCTGCTGGCGCTGTTCTCGGCCTGGTTCTACCTGCGCCTGGAATTGGCCCTCGGCATGTTGATGACGGTGCTGATGGGCTTGTCGGTGTGGACAGGGCATGTGCTGGCGGCGCAAAGCACACTCGTCTGGCTCAGCAGCGGCATCGGCATGTTTGTGGTGGGCTGGGTGATCCAGTTTGTCGGCCATTACTACGAAGGCAGAAAGCCTGCGTTTGTCGATGACGTGTCCGGGCTGATTGTGGGGCCGTTGTTTGTGGTAGCGGAGTTGGCGTTTTTGCTGGGGTTGCGCCAGCAGCTCAAGCACCAGATCGAAGAGCGCTCGGGGCCGGTAGCGGTGCGCAACAAGAATGCCACAGCCTAACGATAGCGCTGCCGAAACGCCCGAGGGCTGACCCCTTTGGCGCAATTGCGCGAGTGGCGGGTGCAGAGCTGGCACGAGCGCAGTGCGCCGCAAGGCTATGCATTTCCAGGTGATCCGCGGGAATGGGAAAAGACCCGGTATGCACAGGCCAGGCTGAATGAGCTTGGAGAAAGAGTTTTAGGGATCACCACCTAACCCTGTAGAGCCGGCTTGCCGGCGCCTACAGGTATATCACTCAGGCCTTCTGCCAAACCTTGGGCTTGAAGAACAACGTCTCGCCGCGCGCCAGGCCGGTCAGGCTGTCGTGGTCTTTCACCACTTCAGCTTCGATCAGTTCGTTCTGGCCTTCGACTTTCAGGGTCACCCGAGTGGTCGCTCCCAGCGGTCGAATATCGCGCACTTGCGCCGCATGGTGATCTTCCAGTTCATGGCGCGACAGCGACACTTCATGGGGGCGGAACAACACATGCTTGTCCTCCCCCAAATACAGGCGGTTGGAGTCGCCCAGGAAGTGGTAAACGAAATCGCTGGCCGGGTTTTCGTAGACTTCGCCCGGTGAGCCGATCTGCTCGATCACGCCCTTGTTCATCACCACGATACGGTCGGCGACTTCCATGGCCTCTTCCTGGTCGTGAGTCACAAACACCGAGGTCAGGTTGATGTCTTCGTGCAGACGCGCCAGCCAGCGGCGCAGTTCTTTACGGACCTTGGCATCGAGGGCGCCGAAAGGCTCATCGAGCAGCAGCACTTTCGGTTCCACCGCCAGGGCGCGGGCCAGGGCGATGCGCTGGCGCTGGCCACCGGAGAGTTGTTCCGGGTAACGGTCAGACAACCAGTCCAGCTGCACCATGTTCAGCAACTCATGAACCTTGACCGCAATCTGGCTCTCGGTTGGACGCTGTTTTTTCGGTTTCATGCGCAGGCCGAACGCGACGTTGTCGAACACTGTCATGTGGCGGAACAGCGCGTAATGCTGGAACACAAAACCCACGTTGCGATCACGCACATCGTGGCCAGAGACGTCTTCGCCGTGGAAGACGATGCTGCCATCATCCGGTGTTTCCAGGCCGGCGATGATGCGCAGCAAGGTGGTCTTGCCGCAGCCGGAGGGGCCAAGCAACGCCACCAGCTCGCCACTCTGGATGTCCAGATTGATGCTGTTCAGGGCCTTGAAGGCGTTGAAATTCTTGCTGACATTACGGACTTCGATCGACATGACTTATTCCTCAGCCGCACCGGCGCGCAGGCGGTTAATACGGTTCTCGCTCCACTGCTTGAGCAGCAGGATGAAGAGCGCCAGGATCAGCAACAGGCTCGCAACGGCAAACGCGGCGACGTGGTTGTATTCGTTGTAGAGAATCTCGACGTGCAGCGGCAACGTATTGGTGACGCCACGAATGTGCCCGGACACCACCGACACCGCACCGAACTCACCCATGGCCCGCGCAGTACACAGCACCACACCGTAGATCAGGCCCCACTTGATGTTCGGCACGGTGACATGCCAAAACATCTGCCAGCCGTTGGCACCCAACAGGCGTGCGGCTTCTTCTTCCTGGGTGCCCTGCTCTTGCATCAGCGGGATTAGTTCACGGGCCACGAACGGCACGGTGACGAAGATCGTCGCCAGCACGATGCCCGGCAAGGCGAAGACGATCTGGATGTCGTGATCCTGCAACCACGGGCCAAAGAAGCCCTGGGCGCCGAACATCAGCACATAGACCAGGCCGGCGATCACCGGCGATACCGAGAACGGCAGGTCAATCAGCGTCACCAGCATGCTCTTGCCACGGAACGAGTACTTGCTCACGCACCAGGCGGCGCTGACCCCAAACACCACGTTGAGCGGCACCGAAATCAGCACGGCGATCACTGTCAGTTTCAGTGCCGACAGCGCGTCGGGTTCAAAGATCGCGGCAAAGAACGCACCCAAACCCAGTTTCAGGCCCTGGGACACCACGATAAACAGCGGCAGCAGCAAAAACAGGGCGAAGACCAGCCAGCCAAGGCCGATCAGGATGCGCCGGGATACGGCGCTGCCACGGCGGGCAGCGTTGGCCGACGAGGCGGCGGCAATAGACGATTGGGACATTGTGCGCGCCTCCTTATGGACGTTCGATGCGCCGCTGCAACAAGTTGATCAGCAGCAGCAGGACAAAGGAAACCACCAGCATCAGCACGCCGATGGAGGTAGCGCCGGTGTAGTCGTATTGGTCGAGCTTGACCATGATCAGCAGCGGCAGGATCTCGGTTTTCATCGGCATGTTGCCGGCGATGAAAATCACCGAACCGTACTCACCGACACCTCGGGCGAAGGCCAGCGCGAAGCCGGTCAGCCAGGCGGGCAGCAACGCCGGTACGAGAATGTAGCGGAACACCTGCAACGGCTTGGCACCCAGGCAGGCAGCAGCTTCTTCGATTTCCCGGGGGATATCGGCCAGCACCGGCTGCACCGTACGCACCACAAATGGCAGCGTGACGAAGGTCAGCGCCAGGGTGATGCCCAGCGGGGTGTAGGCGATCTTGAAGCCCAGGTCGGCGGCGAACTGGCCCACCAGGCCGGCAGGCGCATATAAAGCAGTCAGTGCGATACCGGCCACTGCGGTGGGCAGGGCGAACGGCAGGTCGATCATCGCGTCGATGATCTTGCGGCCGGGGAAGGTGTAGCGCACCAGCACCCAGGCCAGCAGCGTGCCGATCACGCCGTTGATGATCGCGGCGTACAACGCGGTGCCGAAGCTGAGCTTCAACGCCGCCAACACGCGAGGCGCCGAGATGATGGCCCAGAACTGATCCCAGGTGAGTTGGGCGGCATGCACAAACATCGCCGCTAGCGGTATGAGCACAATCAGACTGAGGTACACCAAGGTGTAGCCCAGCGTCAGCCCGAAGCCGGGTATGACGGGGGAGGTACGACGCGACATAAAAGTCCTTGGTTAACGGGTAGATGCCACTGTAGGAGCGCGCTTGCTCGCGAAGAATTCAAGGGCAACGCGTTCATTCAGAATGCCGCGTCATCGTTGACGATCTTCGCGAGCAAGCTCGCTCCTACAAGTAGTGTGGCTTACTGGGCAGTGTAGATCTGGTCGAACACGCCACCGTCATTGAAGAATTTCGGTTGGGCAGTTTTCCAGCCGCCGAAGTCTTTGTCGATAGTCACCAGGGCCAGTTTCGGGAACTGCTGGGCGTATTTGGCGGCCACGTCCTTGTCACGTGGACGGTAGAAGTTCTTCGCCGCGATTTCCTGACCGGCCGGGCTGTACAGGTGATTGAGGTACGCCGTGGCAATCTCGGTGTTGCCCTTTTTCTCGGCATTCTTGTCAACCACGGCCACTGGCGGCTCGGCGAGGATCGACAGCGATGGAACCACGATGTCGAACTTGTCGGCACCGCCGTCTTCTTTCAGCGCCAGGAAGGCTTCGTTTTCCCAGGCCAGCAACACGTCACCCTGACCGTTGTTGACGAAGGTAATGGTCGAGCCACGGGCGCCGGTGTCGAGAATCGGCACGTGCTTAAACAGCTCCTTGACGTATTCCTGGGCCTTGGCTTCGCTGCCACCGGCCTTGAGGCCATAAGCCCAGGCGGCGAGGAAGTTCCAGCGCGCGCCGCCGGAGGTTTTCGGGTTCGGGGTGATCACCGAGACGTCGTTTTTGATCAGGTCGCCCCAGTCCTTGATGCCTTTAGGGTTGCCCTTGCGCACCAGGAACACGATGGTCGAGGTGTACGGGGTGCTGGCGTCCGGCAGGCGGGTCTGCCAGTTTTCCGGGAGGGTCTTGCCCAGTTTGGCGATTTCGTCGATATCACCGGCCAGGGCCAGGGTGACTACGTCGGCACGCAGGCCGTCGATCACGGCCCGGCCTTGCTTGCCCGAACCACCGTGGGATTGCTGGATCTTGACGTTGTCGCCCGGATGCTCTTTCTTCCAGAAGCTGGTGAACTCAGCGTTGTAATCCTGGTACAGCTCACGGGTAGGGTCGTACGAGACGTTGAGCAACTCGTAGTCCTTGGCAACGGCGGAACCTGCAAACACGGCGCTGGCCAGTGCAGCCAGGGCATAACGGCGAATCGACGACATAGAGAAGCTCCTGAAATTCTTGTGTGTTGGCTTTTTCTTATAAGTGCAGGTGACGCAATCGAATCGCCGATCTTGCTTTAGCTCGGTTTGTTACCCGGATTCTGCAAACGGAATTTCTCTTTACGCTCGATCTGTACCACTTGTGCGTTGTGCACGGTGATTTCCACTGCGCCAAACCGCAGGTCGCGCAGGGCGCTCTGGATCTCGCGCAAAATGGCTGCTTCGTCCTGGCCGTCAACGCTACGTAGAGATGCGCTCATGGTCGTGCTCCTGAAATGAGAAGTGCCTGGCAGTGGCGGCACTGCTTGCGGCGTGAGGGCGATAGTAGATAAGCGCGGATATTCTTAAAAATACTATTTAAGAATGTTTATATAACCAGAAAGAATTTTCTACTGGGGCGGGGGGTTGCGACGGTTTTTTGCGGGGAAGATATTTCGTAGCAGGGTTCTAACGAATCGCGGGCGCCCTTGCCCAATCAATCTCCTGTGCCGGCATCGGCTTGCCAAACCAATACCCCTGGGCCATGTCGCACTGCAGGTCCAGCAGGAACCGCGCCTGCTCAACCTGCTCGATGCCTTCGGCATGCACCTGCATGCCCATGCTCTGCGCCAGGGCAATCACCACCCGCACAATCGCCGCGTCATCTTCATCCCACGGCAGACCGGCGACGAAGCCCTGGTCAATCTTGAGCTTCTGCACCGGCAAGCGCTTGAGGCGCAGCAGCGACGAATAGCCGGTGCCAAAGTCGTCGATGGCCAGGCTCAAGCCCAGTTCCCGCAGGCGGTGCAGTTGCTCCAGGGCCACTTCCGGATCGTTCATCACCGCGCTTTCGGTGACTTCCAACTCCAGCAAAGCCGGGTCCAGACCGGTCTCGTGCAACACCTTGGCTACCTGGTCGTACAGTTCGCGCCGGGCAAACAAGCGGCTGGAGACATTCACGGCGAGGAACGACAAGTTCACACCCTCCTCCAACCACTTACACATCTGGCGACAGGCCTGGTCCATGACCCACGCATCGATATCGGCAATCAGCCCAGTGCGTTCGGCGATGGGGATAAATTCCGCAGGCGCAACCAGGCCGCGCACCGGATGTTGCCAGCGCACCAAGGCTTCGACGCCGATCAGGCGGCTGCCTTGCAGGTCGTGCACAGGCTGGTAATAGACCCGCAACTCCTGCTGTTCAAGGGCACGGCGCAGTTCGCTGGCGATCTCTACTCGGTGCTGGGCGTGGGCGGTAAGCTCCTCGGTGTACAAGGCGTAATCTTCGCGGCCGGCACTTTTGGCCTTGAACAGCGCGGAGTCTGCGTTGCGCAGCAGTTGCTCGGCGCTCAGGGCATCGCTGGGAAACAAGCTGATGCCAATGCTGGCGCTGATAAAGAGTTGATTGCCGTCGAAGGTGAACGGATCTTTCATGCTGTCGATGATCAGTTGTGCCATGGCGGCAGCCTGAACCACCTGTGGACAACTTTCCGCCAGCACCGCGAACTCATCGCCCCCCAAGCGCGCCAGGGTTACGCCGGGCCCAAACAGGCCTTGCAACCGTTCGCCCACGGCCTTGAGCAACTGATCGCCGACATTGTGGCCGAGGCTGTCGTTGATAATTTTGAAGTGGTCCAGATCGAGCAACAGCAGTGCGCAGCCACGCTTGTGAGTCTGAGCCGATGCCAGCGCCTGCTCGGCACGGTCAGTGAACAGCAGGCGGTTGGGCAGGTCCGTCAGCGGGTCGTGGTGCGCCAGGTGCGCAAGTTCGTGCTCGGAATGTTTGATCGCGCTGATATCGGAGAATACGGCTACGTAGTGGCTGATTCGACCGTGATCATCATGGATGACCCGGATCGTCTGCCACTGTGGATAAATTTCGCCGCTTTTTCGGCGGTTCCAGATCTCGCCGCTCCATTCGCCGTCGCGCCCGAGGGTTTGGAACATTTCTTCATAAAAAACCGCCGAATGGCGCCCGGATTTGAACAGGCTGGGCTGGCGACCCATGACGTCTTCACATCGGTAGCCGGTGATTTCGATAAAGGCACGGTTGACGTGGACAATCAGGCCTTGGGCATCGGTGACCAGCACCCCTTCGCGGGTGCAATCGAACACCGCTGCAGCCTGGCGCAGGCGCTCGCGGTTTTCCTTCAAGGGTTGCTGGATCAGGTTTGTCCGGGCAAAACGGGCGCACAGTAGAAAAATAACAAGGGCACTCAGGCCAATCCAGGCATACCCCCGCATTATCGACCAGTGGATCAACTCCGTCGGCTCATCGAAAAGATTGATCAATAACCGCTGGCTGAGCTGTATCCACACAATAGAAACCAGCAGGTACACCAGCCCTGCACGCAGGGCACCTCGGTATGAAAACAACATATAGTTAGTAATCCTTACTCAAAAACCAGAATCACCCTACAAAGAGTCAGGATTATAGGGTAGGAAACACTTTGTAAGTCTTATCTGAAACGGTGACTGGTTTTATCCGTGTGCTGAGTGATAATGCGGATGCTATTTTTTTCTTTATCTGAGGGCCATACAACCTATGTGGTACAACGGTTTTCTTGACTTGTCGGCCTGGCAACTGGTGGCAGTCACCCTGTTGATGACCCACGTGACCATTGTCGGGGTCACCGTCTATCTACACCGTTATTCAGCCCACCGCTCCCTGGAGCTCAATGCTGGCCTGAAACACTTCTTCCGCTTCTGGCTGTGGCTGACCACGGCGCAGAACACTCGCGAGTGGACTGCCATCCACCGCAAACACCACGCCAAGTGCGAAACCGTCGACGATCCTCATAGCCCGGTGATCAAGGGCCTGTCCACCGTCCTGCGCAAGGGCGCCGAGCTGTACCGCGCCGAGGCGGAAAACCCCGAGACCCTGCGCATCTACGGCAAGAACTGCCCGGAAGACTGGATCGAACGTAATCTCTACACCCGCTTCCCGATGCTGGGCGTGGCAATCATGGGGGTGATCGACCTGCTGCTGTTCGGCACCATCGGCATCACCATCTGGGCCATCCAGATGATGTGGATTCCGTTCTGGGCCGCCGGCGTGATCAACGGCCTGGGCCATGCCGTCGGCTACCGCAACTTCGAATGCCGTGACGCGGCGACCAACCTGATCCCCTGGGGCATCATTGTTGGCGGCGAAGAGCTGCACAACAACCATCACACCTACCCCAACTCCGCCAAGTTGTCGGTGAAGAAATGGGAATTTGACATGGGCTGGGCCTGGATCAAGGTGTTCAGCTTCCTGCGCCTGGCCAAGGTCCAGCGCGTTGCGCCCATCGCCCACCGGGTCGAAGGCAAGGGCCACCTGGACATGGACACCGCCATGGCGATCCTCAACAACCGCTTCCAGATCATGGCCCAGTACCGCAAGTTGGTGATTGCGCCGCTGGTCAAGCAGGAGCTGGAGAAGGTCGATCATTCCGTCCGTCACCAGTTCCATCGCGCCAAACGCTTGCTGTCGCGGGAAACCAGCCTGCTGGATGACCGCCATCACCTGCGCATCCAAAGCATGCTGGAGCACAGCCAGGCGTTGAAAGTGATCTACGAAAAACGTCTGGCGCTGCAACAGATCTGGCTCAAGACCAGCACCAATGGCCACGACATGCTGGCGGCGATCAAGGAATGGGTCCACGAGGCCGAGGCCAGCGGGATTCAATCCCTGCGTGACTTTGCCCATCAGTTGAAAACCTACTCACTGCGTCCTGCACCGGTCTGATTGGATGCCCGAGGGCTTGTTGTGGCGAGGGGCTTGTCCCCTCGCCACAACAAGCCTTCCCACAGTTTTTTGGCGCCATTACACAGTCACCGAATTTTCCGTCTCAATCGCCACCAATAACGGAACTTCGCTGTAAATCTCCTCTCTCAAACAACACTTCGCCATCCTGGCGCACCTTGTTGTGACCGCTATCTGATCCTGCGGCACACCCAGAGAGAGCTGTGCCGATGGTCCACGAAAAAACCTCCCCTACCGATATTCCCATCGCTGAGCAGGCACGACCTGCGGCTACCGCCACGTTGCTGGCGCTCAAGCATGCCCAGGGCGAAGTGGAGCGCCTGAGTGAACGCGAGCAGTTGTTGAGTTCGTTACTGGTCAGCGTCAACGCCGTGCTGTGGGCGATCGAGTGGGACACCCGTCGCGTGCTGTATGTCAGCCCAGCCTACGAGCGCATCTTTGGGCGCGCGGCGGGCCTGTTGATGGCCGACCACAGAGAATGGCACAACAGCATCCACCCCGAAGACGTCGATTACGCCGAATACAGCCTGGCGCTGGTGCTGGACAAAGGCGCCGTGGAAGACCGCCAGTACCGCATCATCACCACAGACGGGCAGATCCGCTGGCTCAGCGATAAATGTTTTATCAATCAGCAGGCCGAACCCGGTCAGCCGATCATCGTGGTGGGCATCGCTGAAGACATCACCGAAAAAAAGCAGTTGGAGCTGGAACTGCAACGCCTGGCCACCACCGATGCGCTGACCAAAAGCAGCAACCGTCGGCACTTCTTCGAATGCGCCAACCATGAATTCGAGCGCGCCTGCGTCCAAGGCACGCCACTGGCATTTCTGTTGCTGGACATCGATGACTTCAAGACCGTCAACGATACCTACGGCCATCTGGAGGGTGATCAGGTACTGCAGCGTATCGCCGAGAGCGGTCGAGGAGTTTTACGCCGTGGCGATTTGTTCGGGCGCATTGGCGGCGAAGAGTTTGCCGCAGTACTGCCCGGTTGCGCGCCGGAAATGGCCAGGCAGGTAGCCGAGCGTCTGGGGCAGGAGGTTGCGCAGCTGAGTTTCAGCCATGAAGAACAGAGCTACGGGGTAACTGTCAGCCAGGGCTTGGCGAACATGACTGGCGACGATGCGAACCTCGACAGCCTGTTCGCCCGAGCCGATACGGCGATGTATGAGGCCAAGCGCCGGGGCAAGAATCGAGTTATCTCGGGCTGATGATCAGCATCAAACCTTGCGGATGCGCATCAGCTCCGACAAACCGACCTTGAGCAACCGCGCCGTCTTGCCCCTGGCCAGTTCCTCGACGCCTTCATGCTCGCTCAGCCGCGCCAATTGCGCCGCTATGTTCACCACCAGCGCTTCACGGGAATACACCCCGCCTTCCAGGGAATAGATCGCCGCGATCAGCTGACGCAGCTCCAGCGGCAAGCGCCAGCGGATGCGCAACGCCGAGCCGTAGTTGGCGCCGAAGGTATACAGGGACTCGCCAATCAGTTCGACATCCAGTTCGCCACCGCCCTGGCGCCACTCCTGTAAACACCGCAGCAGCGCCAAATCGCCCAACCGGTGGAGAATGCCGGCGCTGTAGCAGCGCTCATGGTCCAGATCAAGCATGCGCGCCAGGGAGCGAGCGTAATCGGCGGTACGCTGGGACAGTTGCCAGTGACGTTCGGCGTAATCCACCAGGCTGGCGTCGCTCAAGATCACGTTGTGCTTTAGGGCCAGGCCCAGGATCAAATTCATGCTCTGCCCGGCCGCCAGCTTGTGCAGGGCCATGGACAAGGTTTGCACCGGAACGCCGTGATGCCCGGCGCTGTTGGCGGCGGCGATCAGTACAGCAGTGATTTGCGGATCAACCTTGACCTGCTCTTCCAAGCGCCTGAGGTCCAGGCCTTCCGGCGCAAGGCTGTGTTGCACCACCGCCTTGACGTCGACCCGCAGCGGCGCGCCATCGGACAGTTCGCGGCGGTGCTCCAGGAACACCGGCAGGGTCATGCCGGCAGCCAGGGCCGGGACTTCACAGCAAACGGTTTCACCCTCGTTAAGTAGCAAGTCCTGCAGACGCTGGGTCAGGCCTTCCATGTTAAGGGGTTTAGTCAAGTACGCGGTCGGCGCCAGGGGCAATGCTTCGCGCACGCTGGCGCTGTCGTTGCGGGTGCTCAGCAGGATGAACGGCAACGCCGGTGTACGCCGACGCTGGCGCACGGTACGCAACAGGCTCAGGCCGTCGACGCCGGGCAGATCCCAGTCGGCGATGATCAGGTCGTAGGGTTTTTCACTCAATAGCGCAGCCGCTTGCTGCCCGTCGGCGCACACGTCCAGCCGTGCGTCACAGCGCACATTCAACAATACCTGCTTGAGCAGATCCCGCGACCAGGGGTCCGCCTCGGCGATCAACACACGGGGTACAGCAGGCAAATCAACAGCAACCATCCAGCACGCTCCCTCTGCAATCCTTGCACCTTAGACAATGCAGGCATTTGGATACAGGAAAATTCCCTCGATATGTTTCTGAGGGTACAAAAAAACCGCCGAAGCGGTTTTTTTGTAGATCAGGTCACGCTAAATCAGAGCTCGGAGAAACACTCTTCAATGATCGCCAGGCCTTTATCCAGTTGCTCGTCCGGCGAAGTCAGCGGCACCAGTACGCGCAACACGTTGCCGTAGGTACCGCAGGACAGCAGGATCAAACCCTTGTCGCGGGCCTTGGCGACCACAGCGGCCACGGCCGGGGCGTTCGGCTTGTGGCTGTCGCCATCGACGAACAGCTCAACCGCGATCATCGCGCCCAGGGCACGCACGTCACCGATCACCGGGTACTTGGCCTGGATGGCCTTGAGGCCGGTTACCAGACGCTCGCCCACCGCCTTGCAGCGGTCCAGCAGGTGCTCTTCTTCGAACACTTCCATCACCGCCAGCGCAGCAGCGCAAGCGATCGGGCTACCGGCGTAGGTGCCGCCCAGGCCGCCTGGCGCAATGGCGTCCATGTATTCAGCCTTGCCACACACACCGGCCAGCGGGAAGCCGCCAGCGATGGATTTGGCGAAGGTGGTCAGGTCGGCGGCAACGCCCATCTGTTCCATGGCGAAGAAAGTACCGGTGCGGCCAGCGCCGGTTTGCACTTCGTCGGCGATCAGCAGGATGCCGTGCTGGTCGCACAGTTCGCGCAGGCGCTTCATGAAGGCTTTAGGCGCGACGTAGAAACCGCCTTCGCCCTGCACCGGCTCGATGATGATGGCCGCGATATCACGCGGCTCGGCATCGTTTTTGAAGATGCGCTCGATGCTGGCGATGGAATCATCCACGCTCACACCGTGCAGGTCGTTCGGGTACAGCGCACGGAAGATACCGCCAGGCATCAGGCCCATGCCGGCCGAGTAAGGCACGACTTTACCGGTCAGGCCCAGGGTCATCATGGTGCGACCGTGGTAAGCGCCAGTGAAGGCAATCACGCCGGCACGGCCAGTGGCGGCGCGGGCGATTTTCACGGCGTTTTCTACAGCTTCGGAACCGGTGGTCACCAGCAGGGTTTTCTTGGCGAAATCACCAGGCACCTTGGCGTTAACTTTTTCACACAGTTCAACGTAAGGTTCGTACGCCAGCACCTGGAAGCAGGTGTGGGTCAGCTTGTTCAGCTGGGCGGTCACGGCCGCGATGATTTTCGGGTGCAGGTGGCCGGTGTTCAGCACGGCGATACCGCCGGCGAAGTCGATGAACTCGCGACCTTCAACGTCGGTCACGGTGGCGTTCTTCGCCGACTCGGCAAAGATCGGGTGAATCTGGCCGACACCGCGCGGTACTGCGGCTTCGCGGCGTTTCATCAGGGAAGCGTTGGTCTTGCTCATCAAAAAAGTCCTCATTCGCCGCTCATCGGGCGGCGTAGCTCAAGGAGTACGTGGCGGGAGGCAACTACGGCAGCATGCGATGATCGACTGCCACAGCTTTCCGGCCACTTGCGTAATAACATTTTGAAACACGCAAAGGGACAGCGCTCTCGTGCCCTTTGCGTTTAACGCAATGCCTTGCCGGGTTTAGATACCCAGGCAGAGGTATTTGATTTCCAGGTAATCCTCGATCCCGTACTTGGAGCCTTCACGGCCCAGGCCCGAAGCCTTGATGCCGCCAAACGGCGCCACTTCGTTGGAGATCAACCCGGTGTTGACGCCGACCATACCGTATTCCAGGGCTTCGGCCACACGGAACACACGGCCCAAGTCTCGGGCGTAGAAGTAGGAGGCCAGGCCGAACTCGGTGTCGTTGGACATCGCGATCACTTCGGCTTCGTCTTTGAAGCGGAACAACGGTGCCAAAGGACCGAAGGTTTCTTCCTTGGCCACGGCGGCGTTCTTCGGCACGTTGACCAGGATGGTCGGCTCAAAGAAGTTGCCTTCCATGACCTTGCCCCCGGCCAGCAGCGTTGCGCCTTTGCTCAGGGCATCGGCGATGTGCTCCTGAACCTTGGCCACGGCTTTTTCGTCGATCAGCGGGCCGGTAGTAGTGCCTTCTTCCAGACCGTTGCCGATCTTCAGTTTGGCCACCGCCACTTTCAGTTTCTCGGCGAACGCGTCGTACACTGAATCCTGAATGTACAGGCGGTTGGCGCAGACGCAGGTCTGGCCGTTGTTACGGTACTTGGAGATGATCGCGCCTTCGACGGCCTTATCCAGGTCTGCGTCGTCAAACACGATGAACGGCGCGTTGCCGCCCAATTCCAGGGAGACTTTCTTGATGTCCTTGGCGCATTCGGCCATCAATTGGCGACCGATTTCGGTAGAGCCGGTGAAGGACAGCTTGCGCACGATCGGGTTGCTGGTCAGCTCGCTGCCGATATCGCCAGCACTGCCGGAGACCACGCTGAAAACGCCTTTGGGAATACCGGCACGCTGGGCCAACTCAGCCAGGGCGAACGCGGAGAACGGCGTTTGCGAGGCGGGTTTGAGCACCATGGTGCAACCGGCAGCCAGGGCCGGGCCGGCTTTACGGGTGATCATCGCGGCGGGGAAGTTCCACGGCGTGATAGCAGCGGTCACGCCGATCGGCTGCTTGATCACGATCAGGCGCTTGTCCGGCTGATGGCCGGGAATCACGTCACCGTAAATGCGCTTGGCCTCTTCGGCGAACCACTCGATGAACGAGGCGGCGTAGACGATTTCGCCCTTGGCTTCGGCCAGCGGCTTACCCTGTTCCAGGGTCATCAGGCGAGCCAGGTCGTCCTGGTTTTCGATGATCAGTTCAAACCAACGACGCAGCTTGTTCGCACGGTCCTTGGCGGTCAGTGCACGCCAGGCCGGCAGGGCCTTGTCGGCCGCTTCGATAGCGCGGCGGGTTTCGGCAGCGCCCATTTTCGGCACGGTACCCAGAATTTCGCCGGTAGCCGGGTTGTTAACCTTGATCGTCTGACCGTTGTCCGCATCGACCCAAGCGCCATCAATGAAGGCTTGCTGGCGGAACAACTGGGTGTCTTTAAGCTGCATGTCGGCTTTCCTTAACAGCACCGCGCACGCGCGGAGCAAATTAGAGTTGTTGAAAGGCGCCTTGAAGGCTGCCGTCAGGGAAATCATTCACCGGGCGCAAGCACATAAATAGCGCACGAAAGACAGATGTGCGGTTCAGCACCCAGGGAGGAGCGTTTGAAATCTCAAACGAATCCTAGGATCAATGGGGGTAAAGGACAATAGTCTGTTCGAAAAAAAGAACAAAAACGGCGTACTTGCCGAAACTTTCTGATCAGCGTACTTGCCCCTGGTTCAGTGCCAACGACCCATACCGCCCGGGGCAGAGCCTCGACACTCCAGAATCCTGCCGGCAGACGGCCGAAAACCAGCATGGACGCCCAAGGTCGACATGGGTATGATGGCGCCCGCACAAGCATCCGTAGCTCAGCTGGATAGAGTACTGCCCTCCGAAGGCAGGGGTCGTGGGTTCGAATCCCGCCGGGTGCACCAGATACAGACGAAAAGCCCCAGGTCGAAAGACCTGGGGCTTTTTTGTAGACTATCGATCAGCCCGATCACAGAGGTCTCACATGAGCGATAGCACCCAGACCGAACATCCTCCCGCACCACAAGGTGAACTGTTGTTGTTCCAGAGCGGTGACGGTTTGGTTCGCCTGGAGTGCCGCTTCGATACCGACACCCTGTGGCTCTCGCAGGCAATGATCTGTGAGCTGTATGGCAAGGCAAAAGCCACCATCAGCGAACATATCAGCCATATCTTCGCCGAGGGCGAACTGGTGGAGGATTCAGTTGTTCGGTTTTACCGAACAACTGCCGCCGACGACAAACCCTACAACGTCAGATACTTCAGCTTGCCGCTGATTCTGGCGGTAGGGTATCGGGTACGCTCTAAGCGCGGTACTCAGTTCCGTCAGTGGGCCACGCAAATCCTGCAGGAATATCTGGTCAAAGGCTTCGCCATGGATGACGAGCGGCTGAAAAACCCTCCCGTGGGTCGTTCGTTGGTTCCTGACTACTTTGACGAATTGCTTGAACGCATTCGCGATATCCGCGCGAGTGAGCGCAGGGTCTATCTGCGAGTCCGGGAAATTTTTGCGATGGCGGCCGACTACACTCCGTCGAATAGTGAAACCACAACATTCTTCCAGATCATCCAAAACAAACTTCATTTCGCCAGCACCGGACTGACCGCTGCCGAGTTAATTACTCAACGTGTTGATGCCGCCAAACCGAACATGGGCCTGACCAGTTTCAAGGGTGATGAAGTACGTAAGGGTGATGTGACCATCGCTAAAAACTATCTTCAGCAGCACGAAATTTCTGCATTGAATCGCATTGTCACCATGTGGCTGGACTTTGCCGAAGATCAGGCGTTGAGACGTAAGCAAATTTTCCTACGCGACTGGCAGGAGAAGCTGGATCAATTTCTAGCTTTCAACGACCGCGAAATTCTGCAAGGTGCAGGACAAATCAGCAAGCATGCAGCCGATGATAAAGCGAAGCTGGAGTACGAACGCTATAACCAACAACGCAGGACTCTGAAAGAAACAGAGGGAGAGACATTGAGCATTGAGGCATTGCGTGCGATGTCACAGAAGAAGAATTACTGAAACGCCTTAGTCTTTAGAACGAAAGCCCTAGGTCAAAAGACCTGGGGCTTTTTTGTGGCCGCCGTTTACTTATGGCTTTTGCAACGCCTCCAGCCGAGTCGGCAAGTCTTCCTGGGGAAAGCGCTTATACAGCGCCAGAAGCTTTTCATCGGCCGCCTTGGCCTCTCCCGCTTGGCGCAGGCGCACAATTTCCTGAAGCCCTTGCTCCAGGGACTGTGGCTTGACAGCCATTCGCTTGCTCATTTTTGCCACAGACTCGTCCGCCATGGCTCCCGCCACCTCAGCCTGAACCTGCACACTGTCCGCCTGGGGTGCCATGGCGAGTCGAGTCATGGGCGGTGCGGGCGCTTGCAACGCTTGCGGCGCTGGGCGAGCGAGTTCCTCGCGGCTGGCGGAGTACTGCGCCGCCGCTGGCGCGGGCAGGTCGGCATTGGGCACCGGCGAGCGCACCACCAAACCAATCATCAGCGCCACACCGGCAACGGTGGCGAATGCCATTTGCCAGCGTGGCCGTTGGCAGGCCAGCAGCCAGCGTTGCCACAGATTTGGTTGGGGCGCCGGGGCTTCGCGGCGGGCGGTGGCCAGCAGGAACGCGTCCAGGGAAGCAGGCGGTTCGCCGCTGGTGTGTGGGCGAAAGTGTTGGATCAGCACTTCGTCGTCGGGATTCGGTGTGTGTCGGGAGTCAGTCATACGGGTACCTCCTCGGCCAGCAGTCGACGCAATTTCTGCTGGGCGTAACGCAAGCGGCTTTTGACCGTTTCCAGTGGGACGCCAGTGAGCGCGGCGATTTGCGGCACCTCCAGGTCACCGTGCAGGCGCAGCAGGAATACTTCCCGCTGGTCTTCGGGCAAGTTTTGCAACGCGGCGTCCAGACGGCCCTGGTCGCGGCTCAGGCTCAAGAGTTGTTCGGGGCTGCCGCTGTCGTCGGGCTGGGCGTGAAGCTGTTCATCGTAGCTGTCGTGCAGCGGATTGTGGACGCCGTGCTTACGCCAGTAATCGATCAGGCGGTTGCGGGCAATCTGGAACAGCCAGGTACGAAAACTCGCTCGCCCTTGAGGCTGAGTGGCGCTGCGGATCAAGCTGAGCCAGGTGTCCTGGTAGATTTCCTCGGCAAGTTCCACTTTGTTGCTCAAGGACACGAGGAAACGATACAGGCCTTGTCGATGGCGCGCGTACAAGGCCTCGAATGCGGCAGTGTCGCCGGTGCGATAGCGGGCCAGCAGCGATTCGTCGCTGGGTGAATCAACTGGAGCGGGCATGGGGGTGGCGAACTCCTTTCTTTTCAGCATCTTCAGTGTTTGACCGAGGCCTTGAGGCTCTGCGCCAGTTCGACCAATTGCACGAACTCATTGCGCAAGCCAAACGGGTCGTCGCCTCGGGCAGAACGAGCCAAGGCAGCCGTGTCTTTCAAACTCATGTTCCCAGTGTAGCGACCGTCACCCTTGATCTGCTGGGCAAAGGCTGCCACGGCGGCTGAGAAGCGTAGGTCATCGCTGGCCTTGCCGGCGCTTTGCTCGCTGCTGATGGGGCGTTCTATCAACTGGCTGCTGCCTCCTTGGACGGTCTTGTAGCGTACGCGCAAGATCGCCAGCTCCCCAGACGTGCCGCCTGATACAGGCTTAGTGGCATAACGCAGCGGCTCCAACCAACCTTTTTCACCCTTGGGGACGATTTCATACAAGGCCGTCACTGTATGCCCCGCACCGATCTCACCGGCATCGACCTTGTCGTTGTTAAAGTCCTCACGCTTCAACGCGCGGTTTTCATAACCCAGCAGGCGATACTCACTGACCTGCGCCGGGTTGAATTCCACCTGCAATTTAACGTCCCGCGCCACCACCGCCAGGGTCGAGCTGAGCTGGTCCACCAATACCTTGCGCGCTTCGCGCAGGTTGTCGATATAGGCGTAGTTGCCATCGCCGGCATCGGCCAATTGTTCCATCAGGTGTTCGTTGTAGTTATCCACACCAAACCCCAGGGTAGTCAGGGATACGCCGCTTTTGCGCTGCTCGACCGCCATCTGCTTGAGGCTGTCGAAGTCACTGATGCCGACGTTGAAGTCGCCATCGGTGGCCAGCAGGATGCGGTTGATTCCCTTGTCGATAAAGCCTTCCCGGGCCATTTGATAGGCCAGTTCGATACCCGAGGCGCCTGCCGTCGAACCGCCAGCGGTCAACTGGTCGATGGCGTTGCGAATCTTCGCCTTGTCACCACCCGAGGTCGGCTTGAGCACCACGCGCGACTCACCGGCGTAGACCACCAGAGACACCCGGTCCTGATCTCGCAGCTAATCCACCAGCAGTTTCAGGGTGCTCTTGACCAGTGGCAGGCCTTCGCGGCGGTCCATGGAGCCAGACACATCCACCAGAAACACCAGGTTGGCCGGCGCCAGGTCTGCCACGGCGCGGTCGGAAGCCTTGATGCCGATGCGCAGTAAACGGGTGTGGGCATTCCACGGTGACGGCGCCACCTCGGTGGTCACGCCAAAGGGCGAGCCATCGTTGGGCAGCGCGTAATCGTAGGGGAAGTAATTGACCATTTCTTCAAGTCGCACAGCGCCTTGAGGCGGCAGGCTGCCCTGGTTGAGGAAGCGTCGGACGTTGGCATAGCTGCCGGTGTCCACATCAACACTGAAGGTCGACACCGGGGTTTCGGCGACGCTATGGATCGGATTGTCCGGCAGGTTCTGGTACTGCTCGCGGGGTTCAGCGCGGTATTCCATCGCGACCGAATCGCTCATCACCAACCGTGAGGCCATCGGCGCAGGCATGGCCATGCGTTTGCTCAACGCACCCTGAGCGCGAGCCGGCTCGCTATGCAATTCGGGGCTGGGGGTAACAGGGGCTGCTTCGGCTGTCTTGGCCACATCCCTGGACGAGGACAGTCCGCACCCGGCGAGCGCCACCAGCAAGGTGACGGCAAAACCCTGGGCTGCGGGGCGCAAGAGAAGAAGAGGACGGGACATGGGCTGAACCTCGGGAGTGAATGATCCGTTCACAAGGTCAGACGCAAGGCAATTACGGTTCGGGTTAAAACCGCAGATTTTAAATACGAAAACTGGCTACCCGAAGGTAGCCAGGCTGTTTATTGCAGGTCAATCAGTCCGACCCATACTTGGGCGAACGCGGCCCGTACAGAATCCCGGTGCGTTGGCCTGCCGACAGCAGACGCGCACTGGTGATGCCGGCAATCGGGTGGCCGGCGTCGGTTGAGCTGTTGATGATTTGCTTGACCGCTGCGGTGATCAGCATCCCCACCAGACCGCCGCCGCCATTGTTACCGCCCTCTTCGCTGGAGGCGCGAGCGGAGCCGGTCCACAGCGTGGCACCGGTACGCAGGTCTACCAGTTTGGCCGACGCCGTCACCGCCGTTTCACTGGAGATCAGCATGTAGCTGGTGCCGTACTCGGTGATGGTGATGTACAGCCCGGCGTCCGCACCGAAGATTTCATGCAGCTTGCCCGGTGCCACGCCCTGGATGTCCGTCGGCGTGGTCAGACCGTTCTGGCGGAAGGTTTCATCCACCAGGGCGATCGGCAACACGTAGTAGCCGGCTTCGGCCAACGGGTAAGTCACCTGCGATACCAGGCTGTAGGACGCCTGCACTTCCGGCGATTCGTTGATCGGCGGCAGCACCAGGATTGACTTGGGCCGGGCCTGTTTAAACGCCGAGTAGTCGACGGTCTTGGGTGCTGCACAACCGCCCAGCAACGCCAGGGCCAGCAAAGCGCCAGTGAGTTTCAAAAGGCTCATTTGACGTCTCCGGTCTTGGCGTTCTTGAGCAGGAAGTCCATATAGGCCGCGGACTCAGGGAACAGCGCCTTCTCGGTGCGAAATTGCTGCACCATCTGGTCATCCTTGCCCATGCTCAGGTACAGCATGCCCAGGTGGGCGTGATAGCCCGGCGGCGCCTGGCGGCCACTGGCGTTGATCTTCTGCAGATCCCGCTCCAGCGCTTCGACCTGGGCTTCCTTGGGCTCACCCTTGAAGTATTCGTAAACCTGCGGCTGGTAGCTCTCCCATTGATAGAGAGGCTTGGGCGCCGTCTGGCACCCCGCTACTGTTGCTAAAACTGTCAGCATCAGCGCCAACGTCACTGCCTTGTTCATCCGTGTACGACTCCTTGTAAATCTGCTGATCAGTTGCGTGGGTTCCAGGCGCCGGCGTTGATGCCGTCTACCAGACGATTGATCGCTTCGCGCATGGCCAGGTCGAGGACCTTGCCATTGAGGGTGGAGTCGTAGCTGGCGGTGCCGCCGAAGCCGATCACTTCACGGTTGGACAGCGCGTATTCACCGGCGCCCTGGGTGGAATACACCACTTCGGAGGTACTGATGTTGACGATGTTCAACGCGACTTTGGCGTAGGCCACTTGGGTCTTGCCACGGCCGAGGATGCCGAACAGCTGGCGGTCGCCGGTCTCTTTGCGGCCGAACTCGGTTACATCGCCGGTCACCACGTAGTCAGCGCCCTTGAGCTTTTGCACGGTGCCTTTGATCGCGGCTTCCTGGGAGATTTCACCCATGTTGTCGCGGTCCAGCACGCTGAAGCGGTTGGTCTGCTGCAGGTGGGTGATCAGGATGGTCTTGGCCTGGCCACCGAGGCGGTCAACGCCGTCGGAGAAGATGCCGCGCATGTAGCTGGAGCGGTTATCGAACTTGCCCACGGCAATCGGCACGCGCACGCCGGAATAGGCGATGTTGGCGCTGGCGACTTGTTCCACCGGCATCGCGCGGTTGCTCTCCGTGGCACAACCGGCCACGGTCAGCAGCGCTGCGGCGGTGAAGCCCGACAGCAGGATTTTGGACAGTGTTTTCACAGGGTGCTCCTAGAGTGAGAAATCGGGTGCAGCAGGTAACGCTAGCGGGACGGAATATCGCGTAAGTCATCGACAATGAAGCGGCTCAACAAACCGGTGTAGAAAGGCTCCACACTGGAATTGCCGGTGTTAGTCAGCGCACCGGCCATGGTTTTCAAATTCTGCCAGTCGCCTTTGTAACCTTTGGGCATCAGCCCTTGGCGCGCCTGGGAAAAGTGCAGTATCTCGGCGCCGGCCTTTTTGATCTTGACCGAATAGTTAAAGTCGACACTGGCGAGGATGGTGTGGTCGTCAACGATGGCCGTCATGAAGCCGCCTTGGGTATCTTGAATACGTCGCGTATAGATAACGTCCACACCCAGCAGGTAATCCGCACTTTCCTTGCTGGTGGCGTAGCGCTTGGCCTTGAGCAGGCGGTCGATCAAGTCGACGCCCAATTGCTGGCGGACCTTGTCATCCGGCAAAAAACGTTCGTTCTTGCCCACCACATCAACGTCAAAGGTGTCGAGCCAGTAGGTAGCGGTCTTGGGAATGGTTACCGGCGCCGGAGAAATGTAGTACTCGGGCTTGGAGGCACAGCCGGCCAAAAAAGAGAGGGCCAGGAGTAAGGCAAAGACGCGCATGTATGAATTCATCCCTGAAAAGTATCCGCGTTGTAACGGCTGCCGCATTTTACGGGGTTAAGAGGGGTTCTCAAGGTGTTTCGGTCCAAGCTCCAGGGGAGCATCACACCGTCACTGGTTCGGGCACTTCAACTCGGTTGGCCGGATATACACCTTGAACGCCGTGTTGCCCTGCGCGTCCTGATACGAATGCTCCTGATAGATCTTGTGCTTGCGCATGTTACTGATCAGCTCCGGCTCTCCACAGGCCAGGGCTTCCAGCTTTTGCTGCAGCTCCTGCTGGCCCTGGGCTTTTTGCGCAGCGCCCAGGCTGTCGGCGGCAAAGTTGACCCGGTAGCGATAAAACAGCGTGTAGCCGTACACCAGCTGGATGCTTTCGAGGGTAGTGGCGGCGTCTACCTGTTTGGGCAGGGTGGTTCGAGTCAGATTATCGAAGTAAGCGGTGAGTTGGGTCAGGTACTCAACCTCTTTTTTCTGCCCGTTGAAGGAGACAAAACGGCCGATGATCACAATGACCACCACGGCGCCTATCGACCAATAAAAGTTGCGAGCACTTCTCTTTTTCTTTGGGCTGAGCTTCATCAGCATGGGTGGAGAACTCCATAACAATAGGGTCAGACTACCTATTCAACGTGGCCAGACGTCGTTGTTTTCTACCGATCGTATTGCTTAAAACGCATAACTCGCCTTAAGCATTACCCCCTCGGTATCAAACCCGCTGCGCGATGGGTGTGATTTGCTGGATGTCATCAGTCGCCGACTCAATGCCGATCCATCCTGAGTAAAAGCCGGGCGGCCTGGGTGCCGCCCGATTTATAGTCGTAAACACGCTTAAGTGGCGGGCACCGCATCAAGATCAAAATCATCCTGGCCGTTAATTTCAGCATCTGCCCTCAGCACTTCAAACCCACAGGCCCCTTTGTTCAAGCGGACATTTATCTCGCACACCCCATCTAAAGAAGGGCTGATAAATTCGACCTGAAGGGCATAGTTTCCTTCTGGTAGCTCTAGAGGAATGACATCTGAGAGGCTACCGATTTCAACATTTTTGTCTTTTACAGTGAACGGAACTCTAAATGCCCGCACCACCCCAGCGCTCAAAGGCGGTTTTTCTTCATTGATGAAAAGATTAATTTTATGATCCCCTTCATCAACCAAAGTTTTAAAGGAAGCGCTTCCTACCCTCCAAGCAAATCCTTGCGAATAGCTCCGATCACTCCAATCGTTATACGGATGATCGAGCGAGCTTAAAAATACACAAATTTGTGAGTACGACACATACGCGCCCTCTTCAAACCTTGCCATCAGCGCCACACCTTAAATCATGGGAAATAGGGGTCAGACCACTATTCTTCTAACTCACATTTTTTTGGACGTCCGGCTATACCCCGAGAAACTCTTTTACCTAATGCCTGTGCGACCTCTGAAGCAAACTTCTTACCACCCAAAACGTAATTGCCGTTTGTAGATAGTCGAATTTTCTCTATTAGCTCAGGGGAAAGCCGGTCTTTGAATATAGACTGGTAAGCTTCTGCTCGTTGCGAAATATTGCTGCCTAAGCTTCTATAAACCGGATGCGGGCTGATAAAATCTGATGGCTCGCACTGTGCGTTCACTCTATAGCTGGTCCAACGATACTCGCCCGGGTGAGCAACCATACCCGCTCTAACCGGGTTCATTTCTATATATCGATAGCAAGCCAAAACATAGTCGTCTTGCTGAACCAAGCAAGAGCGAAAGCGTCCTTCCCAAAGAGTGCCCGTTCGTTGATATGTTCGATTTACATATTGGACGTAACGCTGCCCCAGCCCTTTCATAAGTAAACCAGCTCCTGCACAGCAGGCAGGAGTCAATAACAAATGCACGTGGTTTGTCATCAGGCACAATGCGTGGACTTTACAGCCATACATTTCAGCAAGCACAGTTAAGTTATCAATGTAAAAAAGATAGTCGTCATCTGAATAAAAACATGCAGACCTGTTATTTCCCCGCTGAATAATATGCAATGGGATATCTGGCAATAAAACTCTAGGACGTCGAGGCATAGAAAACTCATAACTGGACAAGAGTTTTTAGCTTAGCCGCCTATCACGAGGGCGACAAAAACAGAACAATTACAAAAAATAAATCATGTTTTTAAAGAGCAACTCTGCCAGCCTTAAAACGTGGTCTGACCCCTATTTTCCTGCTCGCTATATGGAAGCCTCTATCAATTCATAAAGATCTTCATAATCCAGGCCGGTTGAAGCGAATGACTCCTTGAGGCTCTCAAGCCAAGCCAAGCTATCCATCAATTTGTCCTCGGCGGCATAGGGGTCAAAGCAATGGGGACGGTCAACGGGGGCGGATTTATTTAATCGACTCATCTGGAGTTTTTTTAAATTTAATATTTAAATAAATCCGTCCCTTTTACGCTATTTTATTCGGGAGGACGCTCAAAAAGCATCTCTAAAAACGCTGAAAAGGAAGACGCAACAAAAGATAATTCGTCATCGCTACCGGGAGATGCTTCATGATGCCACATCACTACGCCTGGATCTTCAGACTGACGGTTCTCACGATAATCAAAACAGAGCGCATCGCCATTCCCTAGCACCGAAAAAATAATCAAACCTTGAACAAAATCCTCGGGTGGGTGTTGATACTTCATCTCCATTGTTTCAAATGAGCCCTCGATTTCACCGAAAGGCAAAAACATACCGGCGCTGCTCGTGACATCTACTCCGAGGAGACGATTATAAAACTTAAAAACGGGCTTATTCAAAATAAACGCGCCATTAAACCCTATTGAAATCTTTTTGTATTTTTCAGGAAAAACTACACCTGCCAGTGTTTCAAACGCTGCTATTTCAGCAGCATCACCTTGACCATAATACGAATCAAAACTTACGCCTGCGATCATTTTATTGCCCCTTGCTCATCGATTCCCACCCGACGTGGCGCGCACCATTATGGAAAGCCTCGGGAACCAGTTGCATCCTACCGGTATCCTGATGGTGATGCCAAGTATACCCAGGGATCTTATCCTGACCACCGCGGATTGCTTTTAGCTGTACGTCCGTGAATGCGGAACTTGGAACGGCACCACTATCTATCTGCGTTCGCAGGTCACGGGTGGCCATCCTTAACTGCCCATCGTAACTGGCAGCTCGAAACTCGCTGATATTTATATGTGTGTCGAATCTCGTAACATCATCAAATATAGGGAAGCCTTTGTTATCAAAGACTACGCGTGCATTTGAACCATCTGGCAGCACAATATCCTTATGCATTCCCGCCAGTTTCACATTAGGCATCCCCGACGGCGGAACAGTCGTAGATAACACATTATCGGCACCATATTTATCGCTCAATTCCTCCCGTATATTTCGGGAGTCATAAGGCACATCGCCGAGATTACCTTGGATCGAACAACTCCCTGCATTACAGGTATAACAAGGCCCGGTGTTATGCACCCAAGTGCTTAGCTTCCCGACATAAAACGTATGCCCAATATCCACCGTCAGGTTGTATGTCTTTCCCTGCGACTGCAGCAGCTTTATGGATACCACGGAGATCGAAGCATCTTGCGTAGCACCATCCCCCAACGATTGCAGCTGATCGCCCGGTTTGAGCTCTATCAGTGGCACAAAGCCTTTGCGCGCCGGGACGTAGAATGGATGGCCCGGGGTGACTTGCAAGGTCTCTGTTGTACCTTCGCCTGCAGCGCCGTTTTTCACCAGCGTCAGCTGATAAATCGGCTGGTCTGTTCGAATGTGGGTAGCGGAAACCTTGGAGGCGAATGGCTCACCTCCCTCTTCAGGTTTGGTCCAGACGATATCGCCCACCTTGAGTGCATCAATGGCTCGCTCACCATCAGGAGTGGCAACCATCGTCCCAGCAGCAAAACAGCAGGGGCTATAGCCAGCTAATTTCGCCTGAGCTTGGTTGGCAAACTGTTCGGTGCCCTTGCCGGCCGCGGCATCTATGCCTTTACCTGCAACAGACTCGAGACCTTTACCAGCAACCGTTTCAGCCGCCTTCCCTGCAATAGCCTCCGTACCTTTGACCGCCAATACATCCCGCGCAGCCAACTCTTTGATCGCGTTTAAGAGTGTTCCCTTACCTACTCCACCGATAGGCATAAGCTCAGCAAGGAGCTTTAGATCGATATTTGAATTGATGCCGCCGCCCACCAATACACGTAGTCGGTCTATTTGCTCTGCTTGGGAAATGGCGTCAGAACTGAGCGCGGCGATTTCAGGGAGCTTCCTGATAGCCGTACCCTCTCCGTATTGCTCGGCCCACGCATCAGGCACGACCCCCATACCACCGGGTTCATTGTTGTAGGTGGTGTTACTCGAAGGATTGAATAGCCGCGAGTCTGTGTACTGCTTGTCTGTAGACTTGAACGCAACTACCTGAGCCCCGTTCGCGACAATCGGGCTACCATCTGCCCAGGTCAGAAGGACTTTCTCGTTTTGCAGCTTAGTGATCACTTCCCGCGCAACACTCAGGTCGTCACCCAATGCCTGCCCCTCAGGGTTGGTAGGGCTGTAGCGGGCAAGAACTCCTTGGAGCTCATTGTTGGTTTTCTGATCGACTTCACCTCCCGCAACAAACGTCAGGAGAGCGTCCCACTCAAAGCCAGATCGGCTTTTCTTTGTGGCATCTAGACTCTTGGCCTCCTGAGCCAATCTTTTCTCTTCTTGGACGTGCAATTTCCGGTTGTACGATTGTGCATTCCCAGCGATTTCAGAGCCCATGGCGACATCGCCATTAACACTGGCCGCAGCGAGTAAACCCACCAGCTTGGACGCCGCATTGACCAGTCGATCATGCTCTGCTGGATCACTGCTACTGAGCAGAGGCGACTTATCCAACGCCACAATAAGCGCCTCATTAGCGCCCGCAGCAATCGCCCCCGTTTTGAAGTCGCCGCCCATTGCTTCCGAAAGCAACCCGCCCACAACGGCGTGCAGTGCTGTTTTACTCAGGCCACTGTCTTGAAGTTTGAAGGCATTGCCAAAATCACCTACGCCTGTGAACGAGGTCGCCTGCAGTACATCGAAAAGGCTGCCCTTCATGGCGTCCTTGAAGCTGCCTTGCCCAAGCGCTTCAGAAAGCGTTCCGCGCACGGCTCCGCCTGCCAATTGGATCGTTCCGAAACGCCCAATAGCGGCCGGGTCGTTCCAGTGAGGCACTACGCTGGGACCGCTCACTTTGTTGGTAACAGGGTCGCTTTGTGCGCCGAACCAATTGCCACTGGCGTAATTCACGAAGCCTGCTGAGGCGCCAGCGATCAGCGATTGCTTCATGCTGTCGCTGCTAAAGGTTTCCTTTAAAGCCGCGCCCAGGTTGCCCTTGTTGTTTATCGTGCTCACCACGCCGGTGCTGGCAAGAGAGGTCAAAGACGCGGTGGCGATGATGTTTCCTAGACCTGCTGCCGTACCCGCAACTGCCGCCGTCGTAGACGTTGCAGCTGTAGCCGCCGTCGCAGCAGCCATAGTCGACCCGGCACCCACAGCGCTGCCAGCTGATGCCGCGAGTGCACTGGCAGCACCTGCCGTCAATACGGTGACGACAATGATGATCGCCAGCATTGCACCTTGGCCAAGGCTGGAATGGCTGTATTTGAAGGAGTCGTGCAGTTCCTTCACATGCCGCCAATCCACATCCCCACGCTTCTCGGCTTCTTTCAACCAAGCCAACTGTGGATCTGCTTTCACCATCACATCAATCGTCTGGCTGACTGTGTTCTGATCGATCTGCTTGATATCAATCTTCAAGCCATCAACGGCCTTAATCGCCAACTGCCCCTGCGCCATCAACTCACTCTGGCGCAGCGTCTCGTCGGTATTGCCTTTACCCTTGGCGCTGGTCCACGCCAGGTCGCTCTTACTCTTCTCGTGGCTCTCTTGATGCAGGTCCTTGACCGCTTCAAACGTCACCGCGCCGCCGCTGGCAATCGTCAGATCGTTGCCACTGCTGAGCTTGGCCCGCTGATACAGCTGGTCGCCGCCACTGGCCAATGTCAGGTCACCGCCGGTCTTGATCTCAGTGCCGACGTTGGTGACGCGGGTGACTTCATCGCGCTTGGTTTTCTTCGCGCCCCAGCCACCGTTCTCCTTCATGTCATACAAGGTATGCGTGCTGTTCTGCGCCGCCAGCAAATTCAACTTATCCCCGCTATACAGATAAGCCTCATTGCCCGCACTGATCTTGCTCGCCACAATCGTAGTGTCGCGCCCCGCCTGGCTCGTAAAGTCCCTGCCCGCCGTCAGCACACTGGCTAACTGCGTGGTCTGCTCATCCGCCGTCTTGATGCGTTTCTTGCCGTGTTTTTCCTTGCCCTCGACGTTGTGCATGTCGCTGACCGAGGCGACGTTGAGGTCGCGACCGGCGGCGATGTTGAGGTCTTTGCCGGCGGTGGCGGCGGTGGCGGTGCTGCCGATGATGTTGACGTCTTGTCCGGCCTGCATGTTGATGCTGCCGCCCGCCGTGACGCTGGCGGCGAGGTTTTTGACGTCGGTGGTGATGCTGGATTTCTCGCCGCCGTCGCGGGTCTCGTGTTTGACGCTGGTGTCGCTGGCGGCGATGAGGTTTAGGTCGCGGCCGGCGGTGAGGTTGGCGTCGTTGCCAGCGGTGAGGGCGCCGCGGTTGGTGAGGTCGCGCCCGGCGTCGATGGCGAGGTTTTCGCGGGCGACGATGGTGCCGGCGCCGGTGTCGGTGAGGGTGCGCATGCCGACGCCGTCACGCACCTGGATGGCGGTGGTGTCGTTGGTGATGTCGCCTTTAAGCGCCGTGAGGCTGACTTGCTTGCCGCGAATTTCGCCGGCCATGGCGTTGCGAATGCTGTCCTGGGCCAGCAGGCTGAGGTTGTTGCCAGCTTCGACCAGGCCGCCGGTGTAGAGGCTGCCGCTGCTGATGGCGGTAAGGTTGTTGCTGGCGCGCAGGGTGCCGACGTTGATCAGGTCGCCGCCGGTGACCAGGTTGAGGTCGCGGCCCTGGATCAGGCTGTTGCCGCGCACGTTGCGCGAGTCGGCCTGGGCCAGGTACAGCACCGGCACGAGGACGGTCTGGCCGTCGATGACGCGGTTTTCCATCCACACGATGTCGTGGGTCAGGGCGCCGACTTGCTGGCCGGTGAGGGCCACGCCGAGGCTCAGGCGCAGGGCGTCTTTGCTGGCCAGGCCGTTGTCCATCAGGTAGCGGAACTGGTCGGCGTCGCTGTAGAGGCCACCGGCGAGGAAGCGTTGGCCGGTTTGCGCGAGCACGGCGTCGCGGATCAGGCGGGTTTCGTACTGGCCGTCACCGAGCCGGCGCCAGGCGTTGTCGGCGCTGTAGCCGAGCTTGCCGAGCATGTAGTCGGAGCTGAGGAAGCCTGATACGGAGGTGAACTCGGGGTTGGTCTCGATCAGGTAATGGCTGGTGGGGTCGGCGTTCTTGACGAACAGGCCGTACTCGCCCTTGGGCAGTTGGAAGGTCGGCGAGGTGGTGGGGTCGACCGGGGCGAACGCGGTGCCGGTGTAGTCCACGGGCACGAAACCGCCGCCTGGGGCTACGCCCACTACGGGCAATACGCTGCCCGGTGCCTGGGCGCTCGGGTCGTTGGCGTGTTTGCTCAGGTTGATGTTGATGCCGCCGACCGGGATGCCGGTCTGGTCATCGCCGAGGGTGCCGGTCAACTGGGCCAGGGTGTTGTTGTGCAGTGTGCCGTTTTGCAGGGTACGGGCGACGTTGAGGTTGACGGTGCCGCCCGCTTGCAGGGTGGCGTCGTAGCCGGGGCCGCCGTTGTTGGTCCAGGTGGTGACGTCGCTTGAGTGGACGAAAGGCAGTCTATTGGGCGAGCGGCTTTTCAGTTCTTCGAAGCGCGCCTTGTCGAAATGCCCAGCCGCCGTGGCCGCATTGAACGCGGGCACGTCGACATATTGCATGCGTTCAAACAAATCGTCGGAAACGTGACCTGGCGTGCCGATGACAAGCTTGCGCTGACCCGTGCGCGTCGCGGCACCCTGGTTGAGCAGGTCACCGGCGGTGATGCTCAGGTCGCCATTGGCGGCCATCAGGCTGTAGCGGTTCTGCACATTGTCACCTTGCAGCAGCATGTTTTTGCCAGCCACCAGGCGCGCCGAGACCGAATCCTTGGTCGCCGCCTCAAGGTACGTCTCGTAGATGGTGATCTCGCCACGTTCCCAGTTGTCTTTCTCGCCGCAGTGCTGGTGACAGATCCAACTCAAGCTGCCGGTGGTCAGCGTCTGCCCGAGTTCGAATTCATCTTTGGCGTTTTCGATGAAGCCCGCGTTGATGCCGATCGAGCCTTCGCTTTCCACGGTGCCGGAGCGGTTGCTGAACAGCACGGCACGCCCGCCATTTACCGCCGCAAAACTCAGGTTGCCCTTGCTGTAGACGTCGCCGTACAGGTTGCTGAAACCATTGCTGCGCAAGGTCATGTCGCCGCCGCTGAACAGCAGCGTATCGGCAGCATTGGTAATGCCGTTGACGGCGGTGAGGTTCACTGCGCCCTGGGCACCGAGGGTGCCACGGTTGTTGATTTGCGCTGCGGCGATATCCAGCTGCTGGCGGGCGGTGAGGAAGCCGAGGTTGTCCAGGGTGCCGCCGAGGGTCAGGCGGGCATTGGTGGCCGCCAGACGGCCGCCGTTCTGGCTGAGGTTGTTGGCTGCGACGGTGAGTGTTTGCAGGGCCGATACGCGGCCGCTGTTGGTCATCTCGCCGGTGGTGATGCTCACGTCACCGTCGCTAAGCAGCTCGCCGCCGTTGTTCAGGCTCGCCACATCAAGGGTCAAGCCCTTGCCGCTGGCCATGCGGTCGCCGGCCTTGAGGGTCAGGCCCTGGGCGCTCTTGTAGGTGAGGACTTCGTTGAGTTGTACGCGGCCCAGGCCGTCGACGGTGCCGAACGCCCAGTCGGCGGTGCCCATGCCATTGATAGTGCCTTGGCTGCCGCTGAGGCTGGCGGTGTTGAGGCGGAACAGGCCGGTGCCGGCGTGTTGGATCTGACCGGCCTGGTTGTTGAGGCTGGCAGCGTCGAGGCGCAATGTCTGGCTGCCAAATTCGAGGGTGCCGTTCTGGTTATTCAGCGCACCGCTGAGGTTGAGACTGCTGTCGGTGCCGCCCAGGGCGCGCAGTTGCCCGTTGGCGCTGTTGTCCAGGTTGCCGCCGTTGAGGCTCAGGCCCTGATTGGCTTCGATCAGGCCACCCTGGTTGATAAGAGTATCGCGTGAGGTCAGGTTGAGTTGGTTGCCGCTGATCTGGCCGCCCGCGCTGTTGTCGAGGGTGGCGCCGCTGACGGTCACCTGCTCTTTGCCGAACAGTTTGCCGCCTCGGTTGGCCAAGGCTTCGACGGTCAGTTGCAGGTTGCCGACCAGGCTTGCCATCAGGCCGTCGCTGCCGTTGTCGAGCTTGTCAGCGGTGACGGTCAGGCTGTCGCCTTGCACGGTGCCGCCCTGGTTATCCAGGCGGGCGGTGTGCAGTTCGGTAAGGGCGCCGCCGCTGAGGATCAGGCCTTTGCGGTTGCTCACGTCCTGGCCGCTGTAGCTCAGGCCCCCGGCGCCGGCCAGCAGTTGGCCGCCGTCATTGTTATTCAGGTGCTGCGCGGCGATATCCAGACGCTTACCGCGCAGGGTGCCACCGTCGTTGTTAAGGGTGGTGAGATGCTTGACCAATACGCTGCGTTCGCCCGCGTCGATCTGGCCGCCGACGTTGGTCAGCAGGTTGCTGACGTTGAGGGTGATGTCGCCGCCATCGCTGACCAGCGCGCCCTTGTCGCTGTTGTTGAAGCTCTGCGCCGTCACCTCGACGGTTTGACCAAGCAGAATGCCGGCACTGTTGTCGAAACGCTCACCGCGCAGTTGCAGGAGACCTTCGCTCTGGATGCGGCCCTGTGCGTTGAGCAACTGGCCCGGGCCGTTGAGCAGCAGGCTTACGCCCTGGGCGCCACCGGCCAGCAGGCCGGCGTTGCGGTTGTCGAGGCCGGAGGCGCGCACGTCGAGCCCGTCCCCCAACACGCGCCCGGCGCGGTTGTCGATATCACCACCGGCGACGTCGAGCAGCAGTTGCTTGCCGACGATTACGCCGCTTTGGTTATCCAGGTTCGCGGCGTGCAGTTCGATATCGCCCTGCCCGGCCTGTAAGCGGCCCTGGGCGTTGTTGAGCTTTTGCGCGGCGGTGAGGGTCAGCTTGCCGCTGTCGGCGCTCAGTACGCCGCCTGCGTTGCTGCTGAGGTTGCCCGCCTTGACGTTGAGGTCTGTGCTGGCCTGGGCGAAACCCTGGTTGTTGTTGAAGCTGTTGTTGACGGTGAGGTTGAGCGCGCCGCCGTCGGCCTGGATCAGGCCCTTGAGGCTGTTGTCGAGGTCGCTGGCGTTGACTGTGGCGGTCTTGGCGACCAGTACGCCGTTCTGGTTATTCAGCTTGCCGGCGTTGACGGTCAAGTCGTTGGCGATGACTTGACCACCACTGTTGTTCAGGTCGGCACTGCTCAGCACCAGGCTGCCACCGGCCATTTCGATACGGCCTTGGCGGTTGTCTAGGGAGGCGCTGTTGAGCGTAGCGGCCTGGTCCTCGCCGAAGCGAATCAGCCCGCCGAGGTTGACGATGGCCGGTGAGCTAATCGCCAGGCTCTGTTCGCCGAACAGGCGTGCGCTGGCACCTTGGTTGGTCAGTTTGGCGCTGCTGACCTCGACAGTCTTGGCCTGGATGATCGCGCCCTGGTTGGTCAGCGCCTGCGCGGCGGTGATCGCCAGTGCGCGGCTGGCCAGCAGGTTGCCGCTGGTGTTGACGGTCTGCGCGTTGACCACCAGGTCACCGGTGGCGTTGCGGCTGTTGTCGGGCGCAACGCCGGCTTCGATGATGCCCGGGTTGGTGACCTTGATCGCGTTGAGTTCGATGCGCTGACCCGCGGCCAGGCTCTTTTGGTTGACCAGTTCTTCGGCACTGCTCACCTGCACATTGCCGGTGGCGTAGACCTTGTCGGTCAGGTTCACGTTCTGCGCGGTGACCTTGAGATTACCGGTGGCCGCCGTCTGCGCCATGCTCAGGTGCCCATTGGCATCCAACTGGATATCCCCACCACTGGCGGCCAGCGTACCGTCGAGCTTCACGCCCACGCCGGCTTCGGTGCCGACCAGCTTGATGGCGCCTGCGTACATGCCGCCCAGCGCCGAGGAGTCAATCGCCAGCTCCGGCTTGGCGCTACCGTCATCGGCACGCGCGGTGGTCTTTAGGCTTTGGGCATCGACGTCGTTACGCCCGGCGATCACGGTCAATTCGCGTGCGTTGATCTGCGCATTGATCTTGGCCGAGCGGGTGATGATCTCGAAGCGGTCGACGTTACTGGCGTTCAGGCCCTGGCCGTCGATGGTCACGGCACCGCCGTCAACCTGGTAGCGCTGCAACTGGCCGCTCGCGTCGAGCACCGGTTTGCCGGTAGTGAGGGTCACGTTGGGAGTGTTGATGAAGCCGCAGCCGCTGCACGTGACGCCGTAAGGGTTGGCCACGATGACCTTGGCCGACTGGCCCGCCACTTCGGTGTAGCCGCGTAATTGGCTGGGGCTGCCGCCGTTGACTTCGTTGAGGATAACGCTGGCCGCGCCGCCTTTGAGGTTCGGGTTGCCGACGATAAAGCCGCCCAATTGGGTGTTGGTCACCGCACCATTGGCGTTGTTGAGGATCACGCCGTTGGGGCCGACGTTGTAGTCCTTGAATTGGTTATGGGACAAGCCGCTGCCATTGGGAGTGGCGATGTTCACCACTGGTACGCCATTGCCGGCCTGGCCGACGGTGGTGCCTGGCGCACTGACCACAATGCCTTCGGCCTGGGCCAGCAGCGGCTGCCAGAACAACGCGTTGGCCAGGATCAGCGCCAGGCCGCGCTTGGGTAGGCCCCAGAACGAGTCGCGGCTTTTCAGTGCAGAAGAAGGCTGGCGAGCCAGAAAGGCAAAGTGGCGAACATCCATTGTCATATTCTCGATGTAACGGGGCGTTGAGTTACAGGAAGAAATCCATGCGGAAGTAGATCGGCGCTTCGCGCTCGCTCATCACTGCCGGGCGTTCCAGAGAATGGGCAAAGGTCACGCTGGTGCTGACGTATTTGCCGCGGGCGAACAGCTCCAGGGAGTTGCTCGAGACCCGGCCGTGCACTTCACCGTTGTAACGGTCGTTGCTGATCACGCCCTGGTCGTAGCCGACGCTTGCGCCGTATTCGGCAAAGGCCGGGCGCATCCAGTCCCAGGTCACCGGGCGAGCCCAGCGCACGTCGTTGCGCCAGTAGCCGCCGCTGTCGCCGGTGAGCTGCTGGTCTTTAAAACCGCGTACCGAGGCCGAACCGCCGAGGCTCATGCGCTGGGGGCTGAACAGGATGTCTTCACTGCGTTGGCCGGTGGCCAGGCTGGAGAAACTGAACGACTCGCCCCACAGCGTGAACGGCTGCAAGTAGCTGACGGTGGCGGTGTATTTGCGGTAGCGCGCGTTGGGCTGGCGATTGCCGTACTGATCGCGCTCGTTTTCAGCTTGGGCATCGAAGGCGCCGATACCGTTCTGCATGCCCAGGTCGAGGTTGACGAAGGCATTGCCGATGCGTCGGCCGTGGTTGATGCCCAGCTGCAGTTCGCTGAGGCGGTTGCTGCTGGGCTCGGTGCGGACGTCGAGGATGTAGTTGTTGGTGCGCAGGTGCGACACGCCGACGTTCACCGACGTCTTGCTCACGTCGTCACGATGGATCACCCGCTCGGCGCGCAGTTGGTGGTTCTCGTTGTCGCCGTTCTGCTTGAACTTGTAGTCGTTGGTCACGCCGTAAGTGCGGTAATCACTCTCGCTGTAGGTGTAGCTGAAGTTCCACCAGCCCCACGGCACGTTGTAATACAGCATGGAGTTTTTCGAGGTTTTCTGGTGGTCGCTGACGGCATCGTGGCCGCCGCGCAGTACCAGTTGGTCAGCCAGGCCCAGCGGGCTGTCCCACTCAAGGCCTGCGCCCCACTGCTGTTCGCCGGTGCTTTTCTGCCCGTCGTTGTTGCGCGACAAGCTGGTGCGCCAGGGCTTTTGCGGGGCATTTTTCACCAGCACTTCGCTACCGCCTACCTCGCTGCCAGGGGCCAGTTCCATCTGCGCCTGTTTCGACGGCAGGCGGTTCAACTGGTCCACCAACTGCTCGATTTCCCGCAGGTTGAGCTGCTCTCCGACTTTGCCGGGAAAAGCCATGGCCAGTTCGCGTTCGGACAGGTTGCTGCCCTGGGCACCCTTCATGCCTTCGAGCTTGCCCTCGACCACCAGCACGCTCAGGTGGCCGCTGGACAGGTCCTGCTGCGGCAAGTAGGCGCGGCTGGTGACCATGCCCTTGTCGATGTAATAGTCGGTGATGACCTTGAGCAGCCCGTTGAGCTGGGTGACGCCCAGGCACTGGCCAATATAGGGTTTGAGCAGACGCACGCGGTCAGTGGCGGACAGACTGTCGGCGCCCTTGAGTTCGATGTCCTTGATGGGAAAGCAGCGGCTGTCCACCGGAGCGGCGGGCACAACGGGCTTGGCTTCTTTACCGGGCAGTTCCTTGAGTTCTTCAAGGCGCCGGCGCTGTTCTTCCAGCAGGCGATTTTGCCGGTCGCGGATCAGGTCTTGATCCCCTGGCGTGGGTGCGGCAACCGCGCTGTTCAAAACAAGGCAGGCAAGCAGCGAGATACACAGCAGATACCGAATCCGAGGCAATAACGAAGACATGTTCGATCCATCGAAAAACAAGGGCGGCAAACTACCATCGAACTCCAGGACGGCCAAGAATCTGGCTTAGTTGGATTCGATAATTAATAAGTTCGTAAGCCATTTATTAAAAACAACTAAAAAATCAAGTAACGATTACCAACTTGTATTTGGAATTTTTATTCCGACAAGCGGTAACAGTTTTGATGCAGGTCTCGTCAAGGCTCTAGAGAGTTGCCACTAGTTAGCCACCAACCTTGCGTCGAGATTGATTAGTAGCCAGAAGAGAGGAAAAGTTCACGAGCCTTTTGTGAATTGGATCCCATATTTGAATGTTGATCGTTGCCACACTCTGTGGGACGCGGAGCGTGGCAACGATCATCAACAGAGGCTGTATTTAGCCCACTTCCTTGACCCGCCCCCGCACCAGCTTCAACCCCACCCGCTCCACCTCACGGGACACATGAGCGGTCACTTCCCGCACCCCACCGTCTTGGTCGTTATGAATCACCAACACCCCCGGCCGGCGCAGTTGTTCCAACTCGCCCTCGGCCAGGCTGAAACTTTCGCTCAAGCCTTTATCACTCAGGGCCTTGCCCGCAGCTCTGCGCTGGGCAAAACGCTTGCCCCGGCGTTGTTGATAACGTGCCCAACTGATCAGCAGCACCGCGTTAAATACCGCAATCCACAGGTAAATCTGCAAGGTATTCAAGGCCGCGAAAATCGGCGCATCCAGGCGCGGGCCGCCGTGGGTTTCCAGCATCGGCACCAACCCGCGTACCAACAAAATAATCAACCCGGCCCAGGCCATCAGGGTCAGGAATACATCGATTGCCCACATCACCGGGCGCTGAGAGGTTCGAATCAGGTTCATGGCTGCACTTCCTTTTGGGGGGCTTTGATTCCGCGATCCGGACTGACCCAGCGCGCGCGCTTCTGGTGTTGGCGGAACAGCACTTTGGGGAAACTCACCAGCGTGGTGAACAGGCTGACCAGCCAGAACACCAGCGGGTACCAGACGGTCCAGAACAGGGTTTTCCACAGGCCGCGCTCATAACGGCGGTCGATCATGATGCTCACGGCGAACTGCACCAGGCACACCACCGCCAGCAGCAAACCGGTGAAGGCCGGTGGCATCAACGAATCCACGGCAATCGCTTGCGGCAACGGAACAATTTTGCCCACGCCCCAGAAGATCACCGACAGCAGAAAAGTGAAGGCCCAACCGGTGGACAGGCAGTACTCGAACAGCAACGGCCACAGGTAGCGATGGCGCCATTGCCAGATGCCACGGATATTTTTGAACAGTACTTCGGCGCCGCCCTGGGCCCAGCGCAGGCGCTGCTTCCACAAGCCGCCGAGGGTTTCCGGCATCAGAATCCAGCACAGGGCGCGGGGTTCGTAGAAGATGCTCCAGTGGTCCAGTTGCAGCTTCCAACTGACGTCGATGTCTTCGGTAATCATGTCGGTGCTCCAGTAGTCGACCCGGTCCAGGGCCGCACGACGGAACGCCACCACCACGCCGGAGACGGTGAAGATCCGCCCGAACACCCGCTGGGTACGCTTGATCAAACCGATGATCGAGGAGAACTCGCCCACCTGCACCCGGCCGATCAATGTGGAGCGCGTGCGGATGCGCGGGTTGCCGGTGACCGCACCCAATCGCGGGTTGTCGAGCATCGGCGCCACCAGGTAGGCCGCCGCATTGCGGTCGAGCAAGGCATCACCGTCGATGCACACCAGGTACTCACTGCGAGCCGCCACCGCCCCCATGCGCAGGGCAACCGCCTTGCCCTGGTTTTGCGCCAGGTGCAGCACTCGCAGGCGCGGCTCCCGCAACGCCAGGGCATCGAGCACGGCGGCGGTGTTATCGCTGGAGCCGTCGTTGATGGCGATTACTTCGATGTTCGGGTACTGCTGGGCCAGCGCGGCGCCGATGGTGTCGGCGGCGTTGTCGCCTTCGTTGTAGCAAGGGATCAGGATCGAGATCAGCGGGTTGCCCGCCAGCACCGGCGCCGGAGTGTCATCGGCCCACGGCCAGTGGCGCTCCCAGTGCAGCCAGAAGTACAGGCCACCGGCGATCCACAGCCCGGACATGAACAGTGGGTAAAAAAACACGAAGTCCATCAGGAACTGCCCGGTGACCAGAAAGATCAGGCCCAGGGGCACGCCCAACACCAGGGATAAGACGAGTAAAGCCAGGATTCTGTCGAACATGGGTCAAGGATTCCACTGGTTGGAAAGGGCCGGACGCACGGTGTTCAGGTCCGGCGAGTTCTCCAGGAAGTTGTCGGGGTAGTAGCCAAAACTGGTGACGCCCTGGCGCTTGAGCACGCCCATCCACTCGGCCATTTGCGCGCCGGAAAGATCAGGCGCGGCGGCGGTGCGCCAGTCCTTGGCTTGCAACTCGAAGACCGTGCGTTGCAGGGCGCCGGGGCGGACCTTGACGGTGGCCACCAGCTTTTCCAGCCAGGCGTTGGAGTCTTCAAGGCTCTGGCCTTCCATCAGCGGCATAGCCATGGGCGCGGTCCAGTCGTAGCTCTGGAGGAAGTCATCGAGGTTCTGGGCAAACCAGGCTTCGCTGCCAGGGTTAAGCATTGGCTCGGCGAAAATATTGCGTGCGGTCTGCACTTGCGAACCGCGAAGTTTGCGGACCTTGGCGGTCAACTCGTGGGTGAAATCGATCAGGTATCGGCTCTTGAAGCGGGTCCAGCGCTGCATCACCGCAGGGTCGGCACGCAAGGCTTCAATACTGTCTGGCAGGCCGTTGGCGGCATAGGCCTTGAGGGCGGCGGGGCTGGCGTCTTCAAAATCGGAGAGCACCGCATCATCGTGGAACAGCACGCCGTCGATGGCATTGATGCGGGCCAGGTCTTCGTAAATCTCGCCAATGATCTGCCGCACCTTGGGATCAAACGGCGACAGGCGCTGGTATTGGTCCGGGTCCTGGCCAACCTTGCCGGTCTGCGGGTCCCAGCGGGTGACGCGAGGCAGCTTGGCATCAAGGGCGAAGCTGAGCACCGGCATCCAGGCAAACACCCTGGCATGGGCGCGGGTGTGCAACTGCCAGGCGACGCGGTTGAACAGGTCGGCGCGCACCGGCAAATGGCGGTTGGGGAAATACAGCGAATGCACCAGCCCATCGCCCTTGGGGTCGGCGAAGGCTTGCAGGAACACCGTGTCGGCGCCCATGTCCACCACGCGCTGGACCAATTGGTCGAGGTTGCGCGCTTCTTGCGCCTTGTCGGGGTCGTAGACGTTGTCCAGGTCCACATGCAGCACGCGCAACGGCGCCTGGGTCTGAACATTGACGATGGCATTGGCAAAGTGCTCGCCGTCCGGGTCCGAGGCCACCAGGAAACGCGGGCTGCTCATCAGGTTGCCGAGGCTATCGAGGCCGTCTTCCAGGGTCAGGGCCATTTGATAGCCCTGCTCGTCCACCACTCGCAACGTGGTGCCATCCGGGGCGCCATAAGGCCAGACCCACACACGCGGGGCCTTGCCGGTGACAGCGCGGATCTTGTTGGAAATACCCGCCACATCGGTACGCATCCGCGCCTGGAACTGTGCCTCGGTTTCATAGCGACCGGTGGCCGTATCAAAGCGGCGGGTGGTGGCCGCCGGTTGCAGGTTGCCCTGGGGATTGGCCAGCACGCCCTTGTGATTGGCGTCGGTGTGGGCGGCGATTTCCACCAGGCCCGATTGCGACACTTCGCGCACCTGCTGCCAGGTCAGGAAGTCGGAACGCGGGCGCGGCGTGCCGGCGAAATCCACCGGCTGGTTTAACGGCGTGTCGATCCAGGTGCCCACCGGCGCCAGCAGCGCGTGCCAGTTGTAGGCCCTGAGGATCGGCATCACACGGGTATAGAAGCTGGCGTAGCCGTCATCGAAACTAAGCATGATGGCCTTGGGCGGCAGCTGCGGGCCGCCCTTTCGGGCCGCGAGGATCTGGTCGACGGAGACTGGCTGGTAGCCGTTTTCCCGCAACCAGGCCAACTGTTCGATCAACCGCTCGGTGCGCACCGCCACCACCGCCTGATCGGGGTCGCGGTCCTCGACATCGTGGTAGGCAATACCGAGAAAATGGTTTTTCGGCCACGGCGCTTCGTTGGCCGCCTTGGGCCGTTCGGCGGGTGGAGTAAAGGGCGCGGGTTGCTGGGCGCAAGCGCTGCTCAGCACGAATCCCAACACCAGGCAGCAGCGGGAAAGAATGGACATGATCGGACTCTTCTAGAAGCGGTACGTGAGGTCGACGATCAGGCGCAAATCGCTTTCGCGCTCACCGTCATAAGGTCGGCTGATCCAGCTGAGGTTGGCGCCGGTTTCCAGTACGTCGTTCCAGCGAAAGCGCTGGCCATAACCGATCAAACCGACGCCACCAGTGGAATAATCCCGCTGGCTGTAAGTGCCCGCTCCGACCTGGAACTGCTGACTCCACTGGGTCTCGTAGCGGTGATAGAGCACGTGGTTGACGTTCACCGTGGGCAGCACGCTGAAGTCCGAGCGCGGGTTGAAATACGGCGTGCCTTGCTTGCTGTTGCGGCTGGTGCCGACTTCAAGGCCCAGGTCCACTTGCACACCCGGCGAGCTGTAGACGCCTTCGCGCCCGGTCAGCAGGGCTTCGACGCGGTTGTTGCCGTCGCTGAAATGGGACGGGCTCAGGGCCAGTTTCCATTCGCGGCTTTCGTTGGCGCGCCAGCGGATAAAACCGCTGCCGCCGTTGGCGGTGATGTCGGCATTCAATGCCCGCAGCGGGGTGGCGGCGGCGAGGTAGTCGAGGCTGCCGCCGTATTGCCAGTGATCATTGATATCCCGTGCAATCGCCAGCCGGGCGCCTTGCTTGGAACCAAAGCCGTAGGAGTGATTGGAGACTTCGGCTTCGAGGGTCATGTCACGGGTGCGCCGCTCCACGCCCAGGCGCTGCCAACGGTGCTGGCCGGTGCCTTCCTCGAAGTCGGCGGTGGCGTAGCCGACGCCGCCGAACAGGCGCCAATCCTCATCGATAGGCGGGCTGTAGAGCAGGGTTTCGATGCCAAAGTCGCGGCTGCCGACGACCGTGCCGCCGTTACTTTTGCCGGTGTAGGCCTCGACCCGCAGCTCGGCCATGTCGTGAACCTCACGCAGGCGCTTGAGGCGCTGCACCTGGCGGTTGTCCGGAGCGCGGGCGACCACATCATCGGTCAGCGCATCGAGCTGGCGCCACTCCTGCAAATCCAGGGCGGTGTGACCTTGGGAGACCTGCAGGCCGATGTCACGCGGGGCCTGGTTTTCGGTTTCCTTGAGGGCGTTTTCGGCGCGCCGTGGCCAGTCGCGGGCGCGGTACATATCGGCCTGGGCCAGGCGCAGGCCGATGTTGCCAGGGGCTTGTTTCACCAACGCCTCCAGGCCTTTTTCACTGGCTGGCAGGTCGGCGCCATAGGTGCCAGCCTGGGCCGCCAGTTGTTGGGCGTCCATCCAGGCGTCGTTGGGATTGCCGGTGGGCAGGCCCTTGAGTTCTACCCGTGGTTTTTGCGCGCTCGCGAGATTGTCGGCGACGGTGCGGGCTTCGTTGACCTGATCGTTTTCCAGCAGGGCGTAGAACAGTGCAGTGCTGTCTTCAACGTGATCGCCAGCATCCGCGTCCTTGGCCGCGAGGGCCTGACGGTACAGCGGCGCAGCTTTTTCCGGCTGGCGTTGGTCGAGGTAGGCGGCGGCGACCCAGCGCAGGGCGTAGGTGGGCAATTGCACACCCTCGCTGGTGAGGGTCTGGTAGTCGTAGATCAATTCGGCCGTGCGTGCGCGGGCCTTGAGGGCACCCAGGCGGTCGATGCGCCAGCGCACCACGTCGTCATGGGCGCTGGCGTCCGGGGTCCAGGTGGCGAGCAGTTGGTCGTAATCCTTGAGGGCGCGGTCGGCGATGACATAGCGCTCTTTTTCGCTACGGGACGCGAACTCGGCCAGGCGTACGCGCTCGGCGGCGAGGTCACCTTCCAGGCGGCGCTGGGTGATGGGGTCGAGCAAGCCGGGGTGCCGGGCGGCAAGGCGCAGGGCGGGTTCCGGCAGGCGGGCGCGTTGCAGGGCGACGAGGTATTCACCAATGACTTCGGGCCGGTTGCCGGCGCGGATGAAGGCTTGGTCGAACTCGAACAGCGCATCAAAAGGTGAGCCTGCGCGGGACAAGGCGTAACCGAGGGCCAGGCGCCGGTCCACGTCCGCAGGTTTGGCGGCCACCAGAGCTCGGGCGCGCTCCACGGCTTCGGCGGTTTGACCTGCATCGGCGAGGGTCAAGGCCAGGCCCAACTGAAGGTCTGGGTTGTTCGGTTCGCGCACCAGCGCTTGGCGATAGACCGCAATCGCCGGGGCCCAACGTTGCTGGTTGCGGTAGGTACGGGCGACGGTGGCGAGCGCTTGGGTGGTCAGGTTGCGATTGCGCCCCTGGGCCTCGTAGACCGTCAGCACTTCGGCGTCCTGACGTGCCCAACTGGCAATCAGCAGGTGATCGCTGACCTGCCCCGGCGTCTGGCGCTCGGCGGGCAATTGGCGCAGCAGGTTGAGGGCGGGCGTGTAGTTACCCGAGCGGGCCTGATGAATCAGGGCGTCATAGGCCGCATCGGCCGACGCCACGACAGGCCATAGAAGCTGGCTGCACAGGGCAACCCGGATAAACAGGCGCAATCGGCTTGGGATAGAGGGGTGAACATTACGCGACATGTCGTCAGCTTCCTTACCAAGGAAAGCTGTAGCGATAAATTCACCTGTACAACACGCATCAGGCGACCGGTATCTGATGACCCGGCCAAGCTTTCCTGGGGCGCAATATCCATGAGGGGGGTATAAAAAGGTCAATTCAGAACAATTGTTCAGAATTCTCCTACAAGAATTTACCGCCCTGTGGCGAGCGGGCTCACCACAGGGGGTTTTTCAGTTTTACTGAGCGCCGCTTACCGCCCCGACTTTGCTCATCACAAAACCAATGAACTCCTCGACGGTCATTTTCTGGCCATTGAGGGTCACTTCATTGTTGGCGTAGTGCAGCTTGGAGACGAGGTCGTTACCTTCAAGGGTCGCCAATTGGGTACCGACGGCCATGCCGCTGACCATCTCGCTGGCCATTTGGGATTGCTGCTCGATGGCTTTCGGATCAGTCACACCACCGACCTGCGCTTGCAGTGCAGCGACATCAGCGATCATCGGTTTGGACAGCGTCAGGTTAGTGTCCAGAACCGCAATGATCTGCTTGGCCAGTTCAACCGGCGGCAGTTCCATGGTCGACGGCTTGGTCAGGTCCACCAGCAGGTTGAAGCGACTTTCGCCATGGACGGTCTTCAGGGACAGATTTTCCAGGGCCACTTGCGGCTTGGCGGCCAGCAGTTTGTCGACGTTGGCCTGGGCCAGCGCTTGTTCAGCTTCGTTCAGCTGCAACTCAGGAGCAGGCTGCCCGGCTGCGGCGGCGGCTTGCACCGGCTGCATCTTGGCCTGGTAGAGCTGGGTCAGCACCATCATGGCCGGCACATCGACGTTTTTCATGCTCACGGCCATGGCCGCCGAACCCACGGGTTTACCCTGGTAAACGATCTCGTCGATCTTGTAGTCCACGCGCCCGGCCATGTTGTTGTCCTGGACGTCGCTGGTGTCTTTTTGCTCAAAACCCTTCAAGGTCAGCATCAATTGCTGCGGGCCAAAGGTGAGTTGGGTGTTGGTCAGCTCAATCGTATTTTGCCCGGTGAAGAAGCCGAACGAGCTGCGGGACAGATTGCTGGCCAGGGTCAGGCCACTCAGCTCGGCTTTGAACGGCGCGCCGTTTGGATCTATCAGCGAGAGCTTGAGGTTGTCCATGTAACCATTGACCTTGACCTTCTCACCCTTGGCTGTGTTGAAAAAATCCAGGTTCAGGCCGGAGAAATTGACGCTGGAGGTGTCATCCTTGAATTCCAGGGGCAGCAGTTCCAGGTTGCCGTCCACCGAACGATTGAAGGCGATATTGGCGGTGGCTTTGAGCGGCGACACGTCTTTGGTGGCGGCGAACCATTTCTCGGTGGTGGGGTTTTTCTCAAGTGCCAGGTGGCTGGTTGCCAGGACCGGCAGCCATTTGAGGGTCAGCAGGCGGGAGAGCGGCAGCGGGCCGTGTTCGATGCGGTCGATAAACAGCAGTTCGGTGTTTTTATGGTCTTCACCGAACACCGAGCCCTGGGCCTTGAGGCGGAAATGGCCGGTGCTGCTGAACCAGCCGCGGTCCAGGGACAGCATTTCAATGGTCACGGTGCCATCAATCCCAACCATGGAGCGCTGCATTTCCTTGTTGGCGTCCTCGATCGAGGTGTTCAGTACACCTTCCAGTTGATTGCCGGTGTACCAGGCACCACCGGCACTGACTACGCCGACGGCGGCAACAAAACCCAAGAGAACGATTGCTGACTTATTCATGAAGAGACCTGATCAAATCCTGTGCGAAAGTGGGCTGTCTTCCCTGACCCCCTGCTGGGGTGTCGGCTCAAGCCCGCCGAAAAATCCGGTGAAAGATTAGCATAGGCTCCGTAGCAGCGGTCGGACGCGGCCTCGCTGCTACGGGAGGGGGCTCAGGAATATTCCAGATCGATCTCGTCGAGTTGATGATCAAAACTCTTCAATCGCGCCGTCCAGGTGTACACCAGCACTTCGAACTCGCGATGAATCACCGCATTGCCCGGCGTATCGGACTTGGGATCGCAAAAGTCCAGCTGATAACGCTCACGGGCCATGTCGGTGGCAACATCGGACAGTTCTCGCGCGTTATTGAGCCAATGCCGTCCGTCGGCCACTTGCCGGTCCAGGGCCACACATTGTTTTTTCAGGGCTTCGAGGCTTTTTTCCAGGGGCGTGCCGGTGAGTTCGCCCATGACTTCCTGGAAGGTGCGCCCCGGTTGCCAGTAACTGCCCCAGAAATAGCGGTCGAACACCGTTTCGACACGGCGCAGGGCAACCTTGGTGTCCCAGATCGCCACCCGCGTCTTGCCTTGTTCGAGGAGTTTTTTCTTGGTTCGCTGGCCTTGGTAAGAAGCCCAGGCCACCACACCAATGGACAGCACGGCAATCAGCGCACAGGCACTGTCGAGGAACACCATGGCCTTGTCGATCTGATGGGCAAGCATGATGCCGTAGAAGTAAGTTGCCGAGAGCAGCACCAGTGCGAAGAACACGCACCAGAAAGCGGGAGCATAAGGGTTTTTCATTATTGGAATCCCCATGAGCAACGCGAGCAGTGATCAGCGGGGCCATCACGAAAGCCCAACTGATCAAAGCATAGCAACCGTCTCAGGGTTTGCTGGGTTCTGTGCCTTGCGTTCGTCCGCTTTCCCAGCCACCGCCCAGGGCCAGGAACAAATCGATCTGGCTCATGGCGACCTGGGTGTTGGCCTGGGCCAACTGGGCGCGCATGTCGGTGTAGGTGCGGGTAGCTTGCAGGTCTGCCAGGAACGACGCGCGGCCGGCCTGGAAGAAGCGATGGGTCTGGTCGGCAGCCTGTTGCGCCGACTGTTCGGCATCGGCCAGGGCGTCGCGGCGCTCCAGCTGAGCGGTGTATTGCGCCAGGCCGGTCTGGGTTTCGCGGATGGCGTTGAGCACCACCCCGTCGAAATGCGCCAGCGCGCCCTGGGTCGCCGCTTCGGCTTCGTGGATGCGCGCGCGGGAGCCATTGGACGGCACCGTCCAGCTCAACAAAGGTCCGAAGCCCCAGCGGTTGGCGGCGGGTTTGCCGAGGTTTTCCAGCAGGCCGACGGTGCCGATGGAGGCCCCAATGCTGATGTCCGGGTACAGCTCGCCGGTGGCGACACCGATGCCAGCGGTGGCGGCAGCCAGGCGGCGTTCGGCCTGGCGCACATCGGGGCGACGCTTGAGCAACGTGGCGCCGTCGCCCACCGGTAGCAGTTGGGCGATGTGCGGTAGCTCGGCGCAATCGCGGGTGCCGGCAGGCAGTTGGTCGACGGGCTTGGCCAGCAGCATCGACAGGCGGAACAACCCAGCCTGGCGCAATGCTTCATAACGCGGCAGTTCGGCGCGCAGGGATTTGAATTGGGTTTGTGAACGGGTGACCTGGGTCTCATCACCACGGCCGGCGTCCCGCAGGCGTTGGGTCAGGCTCGTACTTTGTGCTTGCAGGTCGAGGGAATGCCGGGCGATTCCCAGCTCCTCATTAGCCGCGCAGACTTGGGTGTAGGAACGCACCACATCCGCTACCAAGGTAATACGGGCGGTATCGACGGCCGCCTGGGTCGCATCGGCATTGGCCTGGGCGCCTTCGATACCGCGCTGCAAAGTGCCGAACAGATCGAACTGATACGAGGTGGTAATGCCGACGTCACCGACGTTGCCCACTGGCACTTTATCCGCCAGCAAAAACGCTTCGCCGGATTCCTGCAAGCGCTGGGCACCCAGCTTGACTCCGCCGCTCCAGCCGCCCGCAGACTGCGCTTCTTGCACCTGGAAACGCGCCCGTTGCAGGTTGGCTGCCGCGACGCGCAAGTCGGTATTGGAGGCCATGGCCTGTTGCACCAGTTGATCCAGTCGCGAGTCCTGATAGAGCTTCCACCAATCGGCGGGCACCGGTGCCGAGACCACGTTGGCGCCCTGCCCGGCCATCTGCCCTTGCAGGTCACCACGGTTCACCGCGGCCTGATCCGGCAGTTGATAATCCGGCCCAACCACTTGGCAAGCCGACAGCAACAACCCCAGCCCAGCGGTTGCTAACAGCCGTTTCATGGTTTGTCTCCCGCATTGGGCTGGTCGTCGATGATCGATACCGTGGCCGTGCGCCCGGCGATCATGCGAAAGTTCGCCGGCACCTCGTCAAAGGCGATGCGCACCGGAATCCGCTGGGCCAGGCGCACCCAGCTGAACGCCGGGTTGACGTTGGGCAACAGGTTGGCGCCGCTGCTGCGGTCGCGGTCTTCGATGCCGGCGACGATGCTCTGCACATGGCCGCGCAGGCGGGCGCGGTCACCGACCACGCGGATGTCGACTTTCTGGCCGACGTGAATGCCGTCCAGCTTGGTCTCTTCAAAATAACCGTCGATGTGGAAGGAGTTGCTGTCCACCACCGACAACACCGGGCGCCCGGCGGTGACGAACTCCTTGACTCGTGGTGCGCGGTCGTTGACGTAACCATCCACGGGGCTGGTGATTACCGAGCGGTCGAGATTCAACTGAGCGCTGTCCACCGCCACTTGCGCTTCGGCAAGGGCCGATTGGGCGCGGGCCACGCGGGACTGGCTTTCTTCCAGTTGCTCGCTGGCCACCAGGTTGCCAAGGCCACGGTTACGTTTGTTTTCACGCTGGGCCTGGGCCAGAGTTTCCTGACGGTCGGCCATGGAGGCCTGGGCTTGGCGCAAGGCCAACTTGAAGCGGTCCTGGTCGACGGAGAACAGCACCTGGCCGCGCACCACCAATTGGTTGTCGCGCACGTCCACTTGCTGGATCAGCCCGGAAACGTCCGGGGCGATCTGCACGATGTCGGCGCGGATGTGCCCGTCCCGCGTCCAGGGCGCAAACATGTAGTACATCACCATGCGCCAGACCACGACGCAGGCGAAGGTCACCACCAATAACGTCAGGACCACGCGGCCGATGGTCAAAAAAGGTTTTTTCATGTCATCAGGTATCGACTGAGTGAATCCACTGCGCCCAGTAACAGAGCGTAGAGACCCACATTGAACAATGCCCGGTGCCAGACCAGGCGATAGAAGTGGAAGCGCGTCAACAGCCCGTGCACCACCAGGTACAACACATACGTAATGCCCATCAGCACCAGCAGCGTGGGCAGGAACACCCCGCTGATATCCAGATCACCGATCATAAAGGCGCTCCATCAGGTAGCGGCGCGTCCATCTCGCCTGCGCTGACAAACTCCACGCCCGGCAACAGTGACAAGCGCAAACCGCTGAGGGCATGGAGCAGGTGCAAGCGGGTCTCGTCTTCGCCTTGCAGGCCTTGCCCGTTAAGGGCGCGGCGGGTGCGGTCCAGGGTCATCAGCAGACCGCTGGGAGTCGGCAAGCGTTCACCGGCTTTCAGGCACGCCTTGAAATAGACGCCGACGTCCTCCACCACCTGGTTGAGCAGCACCCGAGGCACGCCGAGGATTCTTGGCGAGTAGGCCTGCAAGTCCATCAGGCTCAGCGCCACGCCCAACTCGCGCAGGGCGATCCCGGTGTCTTGCCCGATGATGGCCAGGCGCGGCAGGTGTTGCATCAGCCGGTCGAGCATTTGCGCGCCCATGTGCCGATGTTCGGCCAGGGTTGCAGGCTTGGTGAGGCTGACGATGTCGCGCCAGCTGAAGCGGGTCAGGCGCTTGGCCGCCAACTCCGCGCCGAACGGGCGGGCGATCAGGGTCCAGAGGAAGGCGAACAACAAGCCCACGGGGCCGGCCAGGTTGGAATTGGCGAAGCTTAGAAAATCTGCGTCGTAGGCGCCCTGAATGCTGATAAACGAGGACGTGTTGACGATGGTCAGCAGCATGCCCAGGTAAAAACGCGGCTGTACGGTCAGGGTCCCGACGCAGATAAACGGCACCGCGAAGGCCAGCACCAGCATCGGAAAATCATGCAGGTTGGGCAGGATCAGAAACAGGTAGAGGCTGGCGAACACCACCGACAGCGCGGTCCAGAAAAAGAACTTGTAGATCTGCGGCGCCGGGTCGTCCATCGAGGCAAAGAAGCTGCACGCTACCGCCGCGAGAATTACCGCGCTGCCGCCGTCGGTCCAGCCCAACAGAATCCACAACACCGAGGCGACGATGATCGCGCTGACCGTGGAAAACGCCGAGTAGAACATCAGGCCTCGGTCGAGGAATGGCGTCAGCCGGCCCAGGCGCCAGTGGCGGTAGACAGCGCGCCAGGTGTCCAGGTTTCCGCACTGGATGGCCACTTGCAGGCTGCGGCAGTCTTGCCACAAATCGATCCATTCGCCAAGGCGATAGAGGGCGTTGGAGAACAGCAGTTGATAGCGGTCGTCCAGGGCGTCGGCGTCGGGTTGCAGGGCTTCAAGTTGATCGCGCAGGACGCGCCAGCGTTCGACGGGCGCGTCCTTTTTGGTGCTTTCCAGCCACTCGGTGGTGGCCGCCAACAGCGGCGCTAATTTGCCGACCAGCTCCGGGGTGCGGCGCTCCAGGGCATACAAGGCGTCATCCAGGGCCTCCACCACCGGCAGCAGGTGGATCATCCGCCCGCGCAGCTCTTTGGTGTTGCGCACCGTTTGCGGCCGCGCGCCCTCGTGGGGGAGTTGGCCGATCATTAATTCCAGGGTGTTGAAGGTGGCGACCATCCCGCCGCGCAACGTGCTGACCTCTTTGGGCTGCACATTACGACTGAGGAAACGCTGGCTGTAGACCTGCGCATCGGCAAACCATTTGCTGACCGAATCATCAAACACCGGCGCCAGGCGCCGAGGCCAGAACATCGCGCCGACCACCGCCGCCACGGCGATACCGAGGAAGATTTCTTCAGCGCGCGCCTCGGCCACGTCCCACACCGCCAAGGGGTTATCCACCACTGGCAGGGCGATCAGCGGCAAGGTGTAGCCGGCCAGCATCAGCGCGTAGCTGTTGGCGGTGCGCAGGTGCAAGGACAGGAACAATAGAATTCCGGTCCACAACGCAATGACCACCACCAGCAGGTAAGGCGTCTGCACAAACATCGGCACAAAAAACACCGCCGCCATCGCCCCGAGAAAGGTGCCGATGGCGCGGTACAACGCCTTGGAACTGGTGGGGCCTACAAAGGGACTTGAGACGATATACACGGTGGCCATCGCCCAATACGGACGCGGCATTTGCATGAGCATGGCGATGTACAGCGCGATCATCGAGGCGGCGAACGTTCTTACTCCATAGAACCAGTCTCGTGCCGGCGGCATGCCGGTAAAAAATCCGTTCAAGAAGGCACTACCGCAGGGTGCTGATGGGCGCCTTCGAAAGCGCGCAACACGCGCAAGGCGGCCTCCAGGTCTTGGGGAGCAATGTCCGCCAGCACTTCACGGCGCAGGCGCACCAGTTGCTCTTCCACCGCTTGCACCAGCTCACGGCCACGGGCGGTGAGGCTCAGGGCCTTGGCGCGGCGGTCGTGAATATCTTCGCTGCGGCACACAAAACCTGCGCTGCACAGCTGGTCCAGCAGGCGCACCAGGGATGGGCTTTCCATCCCTGACGCCTGAGCGACCTTGACCTGATGCACTCCGTCGCCGAGACGGCCGATCATCAACAGCGGCACGGCGCAGGCTTCGGAAATGCCGAAGCTCACCAGCGTGGTCTGGCAGATTTTTCGCCAGTGCCTGGCACCCACCACCATGCTGCTGCTGATGTTCATGTGAAGTTGTTCGAGATTTGGGGACACTTGATTGTTCGCATACAGTTAGTTTGCTAACTATCAATATGGTGGATGGATACGAGCCCGTCAAGTTTTGATACAAATTGGTGGATTTGGAGACGCAGAGTAAGCAGTGCTGCATTCCTACGCGTTCATGTCTCGGCTACGCCGCAACATCAAATTCAATTCATCCACCACCTCCGCCCAATCCGCATCATCCAAAATCTCATCCCGCAAGAACGCCTTCTGGCTGTCCGTCCAGAAAAACGCATCCGCCAGGTGCAGTTCGGGCTTGAGTGGAGAGTGGACGGCGACGAAACGCTCGATGCTGATCGGGTCATCGGGCAGGCCGAGTTGCTTGAACAAAGACGGCAAGCTGTGGACTGGGGATTGCATAGTGTGTTCCTGAGCAGGGGGTTCACTTGAGTCTAGCCTCACAGGCGAGCATAAGCCTGGCGCAGCTTAATCGCAGCCCTCCCGGTGAATCGCCTCCGGCACGTTACACAGCACAAACAGGCGCGCCCGAGCGCCGCCGCCGCCCTGCTGACTGATCTGGCGCCAGCCTTCGGGCAGAGGGGCAAAGTCATCCGGCGCTTCATTGCTGCTGATCAACCACACGCGTCGAGTATCGGCAGGTATAGCCGACAAACGATCGAGGTAGATCCGCCCACCGTCCTGATCCACCAGGGTGCCAAAACCATAGGCATTGGGGCGCGTTGGCGTGCCATCGGCCTTGGGCGGAGTGTAGAGCTGCAACTGGGCATCGGTCTGGTCGTAATAGACGTAGCTCAGGTACCACATCATGTCGCTGAGGACGATGCGGTCATCCTCCTGGTAGTTGCGGTTGACGAACTCCACCGGGACGTTGAACTGGTCATGCTCATCGACAGCGAAGTTGTTTTTCAACCCCACCAGCTCCACGGCGATACACAACACGAACAGGGCTGCGCCAAGTATCGAAAAACGTACCAACAAGCGATCCACCGCCAATGCCAGGAGGATCGGCAAGCCCAGGGCATACACCGTGAGATAACGCTCGATAAAGACCGGGGAAATGAACGAAACCCCAAAGACCAACAGCAATGGCAGCATGAAAAACAGTGCCAGCAACCCACCAAACCGGTAGCTGCCTTGATCCCGCCAGGCGGTCACGCCCACCACTGCCAATAGCAACACCGGCAACAGCAAAAACAATGGCTGCCATAGGCCGTCGCCTTCGTCCTGGATGAGAAACTGCCAAATCATCGCTGGCACGGAGAACAGGTTGACCGGCTCTTCCCAACCGATATCACCGCCCACCTTGAGCTGTTCGATGTGCTGCACCAAGCCCAGAAAGTTCGGCAGCCAGGGCAAATACAGCACGACGATGGCGACATTGGCCCACCACCAGGGCGCGCGGGTAACAAGCCGCAAGCCAGACGTGCGTAGCAGTCGCAGCAACGCCAGCCACGACCAGTGCACCAGCACGCACAGGGCGGTGAAGTAATGGGTATAGAAACCCGCCGTCATCAACAGTACATAGACGACCAGATACCGCGTCCGCTGCGGTTGCCGGGCCCAATAGACCAGCGCCAGGGTGGCGCCCAGCAGCCATACGCCCAGCAACGAGTACATCCGCACTTCCTGGCTGTAGCGCACCGCCGTGGGTAGCAGCGCCAGCAGAATCGCTGCCAGCACCGCCGCGCGGCGGGTCGCAATCACGCGAGTCAGCCAGATACCCAGGCCGACGGCGATGACACCGGGGATCGCACTCATGCTGCGAATGGAGAAAATCCCGTCACCAAACAGTTCAATCCAACCGCGCAGCAGGAAAAAATACAGCGGCGGATGAACGTCATGGGCGGCGTGGAACCACAGGTCAGTCAGAGAATACTCACTGAGCAATAGGCTTGAACCTTCATCACCCCAGATCGCTGAGGCGGTCAAGCCATAGAAACGCAAGGCCATGGCCAGCGCCAGGAGCGGCACCCACCAGAGCCGACTGATCCAGCCTGCGCTCCCCCACAGGTCGGGGTTGAGCACAGTACAGGCCCCGACCTTGTCGTCTTGTTCCGCCACAGAGCGTCGCACCTCTATTTCCTCACCCACGGCCCTTCTCCAGGGCAAAACCCGCGCTTGCGCGAACACTCGCCACTCTAGGTCAAAAGACCTTGATTCGCCTGCCGTTTTGCCACCAATCGGACAAATCTGAATTCTTCGTAGGCCTGCACTGATGCCTTTGCAGGTTCGCGCTATCATTGCCGCCTTCCAAGGATTCAGGATCAAGGACACCTCATGCACATCGGTCTTCTGGCTGTGCCTGCTCCGACACGGTAATGCGTGACGCCGATTAACCACGGCCTCAGGCAATTCCAACCCCCGGGGTCCTCGGCACAGGTTTAGTGTTTCTATTCGCTGACGCTATTAGCGCTGCATGCCCCAACGTTTCACGGTGACCCGCTCCAGGGTGTCAAACACCAGGTTTTCCACCAGCAGCCCGATGAGGATCACCACTGCCAGCCCGGCAAAAACCTTGTCGGTGTACAGCTCATTGCGGTTCTGGAAGATGTACCAGCCCAGGCCACCCTTGCCGCTGGTGGCGCCGAATACCAGTTCGGCGGCGATCAGCGTACGCCAGGCAAACGCCCAGCCGATTTTCAGCCCGGCGAGGATCGACGGCAACGCCGCCGGAATCAGGATGAACAGCACAAAGCGCATGCCCTTGAGGCCATAGTTGCGCCCAGCCATGCGTAGGGTTTCCGAGACGCCGAGAAACCCCGAGTAAGTGTTAAGCGCCAATGCCCACAGCACCGAATGCACCAGCACGAAAATCAGGCTGTTCTGCCCCAGGCCAAACCACAACAACGCCAGCGGCAACAACGCAATCGCCGGCAACGGGTTGAACATCGAGGTCAGGGTGCTCAACAGGTCGCGGCCCAATTGGGTCGATACCGCCAAGGTGGTCAGGGCGAATGCCAGCACGATGCCGATCAGATAGCCCTTGAGCAGCACCACCAGCGAAATGCTGACCTTGCCCAGCAACTCGCCGCTGGCAATGCCGTCGTAGAACGCGTGGAAGGTCTGCAAAAAGCTCGGCAGCAGCAAGTCGTTGTTCTGATAACGAGCGGCCGCTTCCCAGAGGATGGCGAGCACGATCAGGATCATGCTTTTGCGCAGCCAGCCTTGTTGCCACAGACGCTGACGCAGAGGCAGCTCGCGTTCCACGGGGACGCTGAGCAGCGGTTGGAGGGTGACTTCATATTCCTGGCGCATGCTGTAATCCTTCAAGGTGCAGCCCTTCAATAAGCGATGCGGATATCGGCGAAACCCAGCTCACGTTCGGCTTCAGGCACTTCATCAAACAACAGCCGATGAATGCGCCGCGCCGAGGCCTGGAACTCCACACCGCCAAGGCTGTGCAGGTCATATTGATGGCTGTGGATTTCCGCGCGAACCCGTCCCGGATGAGGCGACAGCAACAGGATGCGATTACCCACCACCAGCGCTTCTTCAATGGAGTGGGTGACGAACAGCAAAGTGAAGCGCACCTCTTCCCAGAGCAGCAGCAACTCCTCCTGCATCTTGCGCCGGGTCAAAGCGTCGAGGGCAGCGAAGGGCTCATCCATCAGCAGGATTTTCGGCTGCATGGCCAAGGCTCGCGCAATCGCCACACGCGCTTTCATGCCGCCGGACAGCGTGTGCGGATAGGCATCGGCAAAGGCCGTCAGGCCGACTTTTTCCAGGTAGTGCAGTGCCCGCTCCTCGGCTTCGCGGCGCTTGAGGGTTTTGGAGGCGAGCAGTGGGAACATGACGTTCTGTTTGACGGTTTTCCACGGTGGCAGTTGGTCGAATTCCTGGAACACCACGATACGGTCCGGGCCCGGCTGGTCGACCTTTTGCCCCAACAAGCGGATCTCGCCTTCACAGGGTTTGATAAACCCGGCGATGGCCTTGAGCAACGTTGATTTACCGCAGCCCGAAGGCCCCAGCAGCACAAAGCGGTCGGCCGGGTCGATCTCAAAGCTGACCTGATGCGTGGCCCGCACCACCCGTTCAGGCGTGCGGTATTCAAGGCTGACATGGTCCACCGACAGCAGCGCGGAAGGGGTCTGCAGGTTGCTGGCCGTGTGGCCTTGCAAGGGCGCGTTCATCTCAGCTCCCTTGCAACGGCTTGGCATCCTGAAAAAAGTAATCCTTCCACGATTCAGGTTTGTTTTTGATGGCGCCGACGCGGTAGAGGAACTCGGCCAGCGGGTAGGTATTTTTCGGCGTAACGCTGAATTCAAATTGCGGGTTATCAATGATTTTCAGCAGCGCAGCACGGTCGATCTTGGCCTTGGTCACGCGGATGTAGGTGTCGGCGGCAGCGCCTTTATCGTTCTGGGCGAACTGCGCGGCTTCGGTCAATGCCTCGACGAAGGCCTTATAGGTTTTCGGGTTGTCGTTGCGAAATTTCTCGGTGGTAAACAGCACCGTCGGCGAGTTTGGGCCCAACAGGTCATAGGTATTGAGCACCACATGGACGTTGGGGTTGGTCAGCGCCTGATCCTGGAACGGCGGATTGGAGAAGTGCCCGGTCAGCTCAGTGCCGCCGGCGATCAGTGCAGCGGTGGCATCCGGGTGCGGAACGGCGACGGTGTACTTGTCCAGGCGATCGAATTCCTTGTCGCCCCATTGCTTGGCGGCGGCGTATTGCAGGAAGCGCGACTGCACGGAAACGCCGACGGCAGGCACGGCGATGCGGTCTTTCTCGGTGAAGTCAGCGATGGTCTTGACCTTGGGGTTGTTGCTCACCAGGTAGTAAGGAAAGTTGCCCAGGGAGGCGACAGCCTTGACGTTCTGCTTGCCGTGGGTGCGGTCCCAGATGGTCAGCAGCGGACCGACACCAGCGCCGGCAATATCAATGGAGCCGGAGAGCAACGCGTCATTGACCGCCGCGCCACCGGACAGTTGGGTCCAGTCGACCTTGATGTCGATGCCCTCCTGCTTGCCGTATTTCTCGATCAGGTTCTGGTCGCGCACCACATTGAGCAACAGGTAGACGATGCCGAACTGTTCAGCGATGCGAATTTCGCCTTCCGCCTGGGCTACGGCCGGTGCGATCAGGCTGCCAGCCAGCAGGCTGACGCTTAGGCCAAGTGTTGCGGCCAGTCGTGCGAATGGAGTTTTCTTGGACATGGTGCTGCTCCGAATCAGAAAGGCGCGTCGCCCTGGATGGTGGTGCGGTACAGCTTGCGGCGCAGGTAGCTGGGGCAACCGGCGGCCAGGTGGACCAGCGAGCGGTTGTCCCAGAACACCAGGTCGTGGGGCTGCCATTGGTGGCGGTAGATGTTTTCCGGCAGCACGCTGTGGGCGTAGAGCTGGGCCAGCAGGTCGCGGCTTTCGTCCTCCGGCAGGCCGACGATGCGGGTGGTGAAGCCTTCACTGACGAACAGCGCCTTGCGGCCGTTTTCCGGGTGGGTGCGTACGATGGGGTGTACCACTTCGGCGACCTGGGCCAGTTGCTCGGGGGTTAGCGTCGGGCGCCAGTTGCCTTCGAATTTGGTTTCGCTGTAGCGCGCGGTGTAGGAGTGGGCGGCGCTGCGGCCTTCGATGGCCTGGCGCAAGTGCTCGGGCAGTTGCTCCCAGGCTTTGTGCATATCGGCGAACAAGGTGTCGCCGCCTTCGGACGGCAGCTCCTGGGCGTGGAGCATCGAGCCCAGGCTCGGCAGTTCCTTATAGGAAAGGTCCGAATGCCAGAACTTGCCGGCGTCTCCCAGGCCGATGGATTGGCCGTTCTCGATGATGTTGGAGACGATAAGGATTTGCGGGTGGTTGGCCAGCAGGAACTGTTTGAGCACGTGGATCTGCAGCACGCCAAAGCGGCGGCTGAAGGCGATCTGCTGTTCGGGGGTGATGCGTTGGTCGCGAAAGACCACGACGTGGTGGTCCAGGTGAGCGCGGTGAATGCGGGCGAAGTCCTGGTCGTTGACCGGGCGGGACAGGTCCAGGCCAATCACCTCGGCGCCGACGCTGCCGGGGAATGGGCGGATGTCGAAAGTTTGGGTGGTGGTTGGAACAGCGGAGGTTGCAGGCATGGGTTCACTCCCGAGCGATCAGGAGAGTGACTTTATAGATATAAGAACCGCAGTTTAAATACCGTTAGAGAATATCTATATGGCTTTTGGGCCGCAGCGTCAGAGGGCCGCCGGGGTGCGGCCCTCTCCACTTTCGTAGCAGCCGCCGAGCTTTAGCGAGGCGGCGACAGGTGCAACTCCGTGCCGAGGCCAGGCTTGAGGTCGGTGGTGCAGCCGACGTAGCCTCGCTGGCGCTCGACAACTGCTACATCAACTCCTGTATTCAATCTGGATTAGCGCTCGTGCAACGCCTCTGCCCGCGCCCGGATGATGGGCTTGAGCAGGTAGCTGAGGATGCTTTTCTTGCCAGTGATGATGTCCACCGAGGCGACCATGCCGGGGATGATCAGCAGCGGCTTCTCATCGGTGCCCAGGTGGCTGCGGTCGGTGCGCAGGGTGATCATGTAGTAAGTGTTTTTCTTGTCTTCATCGGTGATGGTGTCGGCGCCGATGCGTTCCAGCTTGGCCTTGAGGCCGCCGTAGATGGTGTAGTCATAGGCGGTGAACTTGACGATCGCCTCCTGCCCCGGATGCAGGAAGGCGATGTCTTGGGGGCGGATCTTGGCTTCCACCAGCAGGGTGTCGTTGAGCGGCACGATTTCCACCATGTCGCTGCCTGGCTGAATCACGCCGCCAACGGTGTTGACCAGCAGTTGCTTGACGATGCCACGTACCGGCGAGGTCACCAGGGTGCGGCTGACCCGATCTTCCAGGGCCTTGCCGGTGGACTCGGCCTTGTTCAGTTCGGTGCGGGCTTCGTTGAGTTGGGTCAGGGCTTCACTGCGGAATTTGCCGCGGGTCTCGTCAATTTTGCGCTGCACTTCCTTGATCGCCGATTCGGCGCGGGGAATGGCCAGGGTAGTGGCATCCAGTTGCCCACGGGTTTCCATCTCGGCGCGCTTGAGGCGCAGCACTTCCACCGGCGATACCGCGCCCTGGGCCACCAGCGGCTCGGACATGTTGATTTCCTGGCGTTGCAGGCTCAACTGGTTGCGGTACTGACCTTGCTTGGAGCTGAACTCGCGCAGTTCCTGTTGGCGCTGCACCAGTTGCTCCTGCAAGCCGCCGATCTCATCCTTGAGCTGCTGGCGACGGCTCTCGTACAAGGAGCGTTCGTTGGCCGCCTGGCTTGGCGCAGCCTTGAGCACGTCGTCAGTGATATTGAGCGGACGATCATCCACCTGGGCGCTCAAGCGTTCGACTCGCAGCACCATGGACAGCCGCTGCGCTTCGGTTTCACCGGCGTTGGAGGCAAAGCGGGTGTCATCCAGGCGAATCAGCGGAGCACCGGCTTCAACGATCTGGCCTTCATGCACGTACAACTCGGCGACAATACCGCCTTCCAGGTTCTGGATTTTCTGTAGCTTGGAGGACGGAATGGCTTTGCCGTCGCCACGGGTTACTTCGTCGATGCTGGAGAAATACGCCCAGGTCATCAAGAACAGGAAGAACGCGATGATCGCCCAGATGGTCAGGCGGATGACCCGCGGCGCATCTTCGATCAACGCCTTGTTGACCTCGGGCAGCGGTTGATCATGAAGAGATTCGGAGCCTTTAAAATAGCTGCCGATCGAAGCTTTGATAGAGTTAAGCGACACTGATTTGCCCCTTCTTCAACGCTTCCATAACCACGGCTTTCGGGCCGTCCGCGAGGATCTGCCCACGGTCGACCACCAGCAGGCGGTCCACCAGGGACAGCAGCGAGGCACGGTGCGTGACCAGCACCACCGTCTTGTTTGCCACCACAGCTTGCAGGCGTTGTTTCAAGCGTTCTTCACCAGTGTTGTCCATGGCGCTGGTCGGTTCGTCGAGCAGCAGGATAGGCGGGTTGAGCAGCAGGGCGCGAGCCAGGGCGACGTTTTGCCGCTGGCCGCCAGACAGGTTCTGCCCACGCTCGCCGACTTGCAGCTCGTAGCCCTGGGGGTGCAGGCTGGCAAACTCATGCACACCGGCAAGCTCGGCGGCTTGCAGGACCACCTCGTCTTCGACGTAGCGGGCGCCGGAGACCAGGTTGTCGCGCAGGGTACCGGCCAGCAGTTGGATATCTTGCGGTACATAGCCGATGTTGTGGCGCAATTCACTGACGTCGATCTGGCGGATGTCGACGCCGTCTACCAACAGCGCACCGGAGTCCGGTTGATAGAGGCCCACCAGCAGTTTGGCCAGAGAGCTTTTGCCCGAACCGCTGCGGCCGATGATGCCGATTTTCTCGCCGGGCTTGATCACCAGGTTGATGTTCTTCAGCGCCGCGTTCTGTTGGTTCGGGTAGGTGAAGTTCAGGCCACGGCACTCGATGGCGCCTTGCAGGGTGCGGCGGCTCATAGGGCGTTCTTCGAAATTGCGCTCTTGGGGCAACTCCATCATCTGGTCCACCGAGGTCATAGTGACCTTGGCTTGCTGGTAACGGGTCAGCAGGCCCGACAGCGAGGCCAGCGGGCTCAGGGCGCGGCCGCTGAGCATGTAGCAGGCGATCAAGCCGCCCATGCTGAGGTTACCGTCAATGATCTGGTACACGCCGAAGACGATCATGATGACGCCGGCCAGTTGCTGGATCAGCAAGGTTATGTTCATCGACAGGCCCGACAGCAACTTCACCCGCAGTTCAAGACGGCTGAGGGTTCCGATGGTCTGTTCCCACTGGTACTGGCGTTCGCTTTCGGCGTTGTTGACCTTGACCGCGTCCAGCCCGGCTAGGGTTTCGATCAGGCTCGACTGGCGCTCGGCGGCCAGGGCCATGGTTCGTTCCATGGTCGCCACCAGGGGTTTTTGCAGGGCGTAGCCGATCCCCAGGGCAATCGGGAACGCCAGCACCGGAACCCACACCAGGTGACCACCGAGGATGGCGATCACCAGGAAGATCAGCAGGGTGAACGGCAGGTCGATCAGGCTGGTGAGGGTCAGGGACGCGAGAAAATCGCGCAGGCTCTGAAATTCGTGGATGTTCTGGGCGAAGCTGCCGACCCGCGCCGGGCGGTACTTCATGGACATGCCGACAATGCGCTCAAACAGCGTGGCCGAGATGATCAGGTCGGTCTTTTTCCCCGCCAGGTCCAGGCATAAGCTGCGCAGGCTCTTGAGGATCAGGTCGAACAAGTAGGCGCCGCCGATGCCGATGGCCAGCACCCACAGGGTGGCCGTGGCCTGGTTCGGCACCACGCGGTCGTAGACGTTCATCACAAAGAGCGGCGCGGCCATGGCGATGATGTTGATCAGGAAACTGGCGGCGATGGCGTCGGTGTAGAGCCAGCGCGAACGCTTCAAGGTGTCGCGAAACCACGAGCGGGCACGGGGAATCAGGGTGCCGTGGTTGACGTCGAATTTGTGCTGGGGCTGGGCGAAGAACACTTTGCCGGTGTAGTCATCGGCGAGCTGCTCGCGCTTGATGATCACTTCACCGCCGTCGCTTTCGCTGAGCAGGATTCGCGCTTCGTCCTCGCCTTGCCAGCCGACTAGCACGGTGCTACGACCGTCCTTGAGCAACAGCAGCGCCGGCAGGGCAATGGTGGGGATCTGTTCGAGCTTGCGTTGCAGCAAACGCCCCTGCAACCCGGCACGGGCGGCGGCACGAGCCAGCAGATCAGCACTCAGGCGCTGCGCGGGCAGCGGCAGGCCGGTGGTGAGCATCGCCGCACTGGCCGGCTTCTGGTGCAGGGCACAAAGCGTCAACAATCCGTCGAGTAACGGGTCGTCGTGCAGCGCGCGTGGATCATGACTGAGATAATCTCGACTGACTTCTGATTCCACGCGAACACTCTCAACTAACGATTGGACAATGAGTTTTTACTCAATTCATCCCAGGCAGTTGAACCTTCGGCTTCACATCGTTTTGTACGACGGAGGCCATCGGTGCGACCACTCCCTGGCTCTTGAGCAACTCGCCCATGGTCGCCTTGATTCGGTACTGAGTAAATAACTGAACGTTTTTTATCTCTTCCAGGCGCCGGGAGGCAGTGAACAGCTCGTTCTCGCTGTCGAGCAAATCCAGCAGGGTCCGCTCGCCGAGGCTGAATTGCTTCTGATAGGCGCTACGCACGTTGTTGCTGTGGTCGACATATTGCTGGGCGATCGGCACCTGGGCATTGGCGTTGTTCAGGGCGTTCCAGGCCAGGCCCAGCTCTTCGTTCAACTGGCGCAAGGCGTTGTTGCGGATATCCAGGGCCTGGTTGGACTGGTAGGACTTGGATTGCAGGTCGGCCTTGTTGCTGCCACCGGCGAACAGGTTGAAACGCATACGCACCATGGCTTCCCAGCCATTGTTGTGGCTGGCGTCGCCGTCGATGTTGTTATCGGCGTTGGTGCCAAGCTCAGCATCAAAACGCGGGTAGAAGGACGACTTGGCCGCTTCGTACTGCTTTTCGGCGGCAACGATATCGGATTCGGCAGAGCGCAGGATCGGGCTGTTGTCGAGCATCTGGCGGCGCGCTTCATTCAAGTCGACCGGCAGCAGTGCCATGAATGGGGCAGGACGTTCCAACTGGTCCGGCATCTGGCCAACGGCGCTGAGGTAGTTGGTTTGGGCATCGGCCAGGTTGGTCTGTTCGGTGATCACATTGTTGCGGGCCTGGGCCAGACGGGCTTCGGCCTGGTCAAGGTCGGCACCGCTGCCCACGCCACGCTGGGTGCGCAACTTGATCTGGTCGTAGATTCGTTCGTGGTTGCGCAGGTTGTCTTCGGCCAGGCGCACAAATTCACGACGAGTCAGCACGTCGAGGTAAACCTGGGCCACTGTCAATCCAGTGCGCTCGGAGGTGCCGAGCAGGGAGTACGCGCGGGAGTTAACGTTGGCTTGTTGACGCCCGACTTCGCTGGAAGTAGCAAAGCCGTCAAAAATCATTTGCTGCAGGCGCAAGCTGGATTCACTGCGATTGAGCGTGTCCCAGTGGTTGCTGCTATTGGTTCGGGTAGACGAGCTATCGGTGCCTTCACGACCGTACCCGGCGTTCAGATCGACGCGCGGCAAATAACCGCCCTGGGCGGCTCGCAACTGGTAGTCGGCAGACAGGCGGCTGTTGACGCCCGCCTGGATCTCCGGATGCACATCCAGCGCTTGCTGCATGGCCTGGGGCAATGTTTGTGCTTGTACGAAGCTGGCGGCGAGGACGAACGGTATAGCCTTGAGCAGTTGCAAACGCATTAAAAAATTCCCCAGGACTTCTTGTCTCAAATCACAGCAACTCATGTCGCTGCGTCGAAAAATGGCAACCGTAATGACCGTGCGTCGGAAAGTTCAAAAGCGGAACTGGATCACACACCGTAGGACGATTCGCCACGTAAATATCAATGTGACATTAGTGGGACGATTGTTTAGGATGGAGCCCATAAGGTCAATAGTTTGGCATAAAGTTAATTTCCAAAAAATTACAGCCAAATTATTGACGATTAATCTGTCAAAACTTAAGCACCTCCAAACTGGCATCTAAATGATTGTCAGGACTATGGAAGTCACCCGAACGGATCGCCGGAGAAATCTTCAATGAGCAGCGTTGTTGCCATCGTTAAAAGCATTGTTGGCCAAGTGTTCGTCATTTCTCCGGAAGGGGTCAGACGTGTCCTCGTTGAAGGTGATCGTCTGTTCGTCGGAGACCAGATAGACACCGGTCTCTCCGGCGCCGTGAGTCTGGAACTGGCCGACGGCCGGACCCTGGACCTGGGCCGCGACACCCAGTGGAGCGCCGACGCCCCCGACTCCAGCACCGACCTGGCCGAGGCCACCGCGCAAGCCGCACCGTCGGTTGCCGAACTGCAGCAAGCCATCGCCGCCGGCGCCGACCCGACCACCGAGCTGGAAGCCACCGCTGCGGGCACAACCGCTGCAGGTACGGGCGCCGCGGGTGGTGGTCACAGCTTCGTGGTGCTCGATGCAACCGCAGGCCGCGTTGACCCAACGATTGGTTTCCCGACTGCCGGCCTGGCCGTTACCACGGCCCCATTGACCGAGCGCCTCGCCGCGCAACCGACCACCAACGCTGACCAAGCGGGCCCAGCCGCGCCCGTGCCATCGACCCTTACCCTGGGTGCCACGCCGACCATCACCGAAGCTGGCGGCGTGCTGACCTACACCGCCACTGTGACCCAAGCACCCACCAGCGACCTGAGCATCACCCTGTCCAATGGCTCGGTGATCACCATCCCGGCAGGCCAGTTGACCGGCACCGTCAACGTGCCCATGGCGCCGAATGACAGCCCTTATATCGATCCAAGCCAGATCAGCGTCACCGTTACCGGCACCACCGGCGGCACCAACCTGGATCTGACCATCAACCCGGCGCCGGCCGTGACCCAGATCACCGACACCATCGACACCACCACCGTCACGCTGACGGCGGGCGAGAGCGTGACCGAAGGCGGCCAGATCACTTACACCGCGACGCTGACCAACCCGGCACAAACGCCGGTGACCGTCACCTTGAGCAATGGCTCGGTGATTACCATTGAAGCGGGCAAGTCCACCGGCACGGTGGTGGTCGATACCCCGGCCAATGACGTTTACAACAATGGCAGTACAGTCAGCACCACGATTACTGGGACGACGGGTGGGAATTTTGAGAGTCTGGTGCCCAATACTGCGCCGGCTGAGACGAAGATTGTCGACTCGCTGGACAACACCGGCCTGAAGCTGAGCGCTGAAGGGTCGATTGTTGAAGGCGGCAAGATCACCTACACCGCCACACTGACCAACCCTGCCGACACCGCCGTGACCGTGACGCTGAACAGCGGCGCGGTGATCACCATCGAAGCCGGGAAAACCAGCGGCCTCGTCGTGGTCGATACGCCGGTCAACGATGTTTACAACAATGGCAGCACCGTTACGGACTTCATCAAGTCCACCACCGGCGGCAATTTTGAGCAACTGACACCTAACACTGCGCCGGTTGAGACCAAGATCGTCGACTCGCTAGACAACACCGGCCTGAAGCTGAGCGCTGAAGGGTCGATTGTTGAAGGCGGCAAGATCACCTACACCGCCACACTGACCAACCCTGCCGACACCGCCGTGACCGTGACGCTGAACAGCGGCGCGGTGATCACCATCGAAGCAGGGAAAACCAGCGGCTTCGTCGTGGTCGATACGCCGGTCAACGATGTTTACAACAATGGCAGCACCGTTACAGACTTCATCAAGTCCACCACCGGCGGCAATTTTGAGCAACTGACACCTAACACTGCGCCGGTTGAGACCAAGATCGTCGACTCGCTGGACAATACCGGCCTGACGCTGAGCGCTGAAGGCTCGATTGTTGAAGGCGGCAAGATTACCTACACCGCCACACTGACCAATCCCGCCGACACGGCCGTGACCGTGACGCTGAACAGCGGTGCGGTGATCACCATCGAAGCCGGGAAAACCAGCGGCTTCGTCGTGGTCGATACGCCGGTCAACGATGTTTACAACAATGGCAGCACCGTTACAGACTTCATCAAGTCCACCACCGGCGGCAACTTTGAGCAACTGACGCCTAATACCGCGCCGGTTGAGACCAAAATCGTCGACTCGCTGGATACTACAACGATCAAACTGACCGCCTCCGGCGAAGTCAGCGAAGGCGGCCAGGTTACTTACACCGCGACGCTGAGCCACGCGGCCGGCAGCAACATGACCGTCACCCTCAGCAATGGGGCCGTGATTGAAATCGTTAAGGGCAACCTCTCCGGCGAAACGAAATTCAACGCTCCAACCGATGACGTCTTCAAAGACGAAAGCACTGTCTCGGCCACCATCAAGCCAGACGGCATCGTCGGCGGTAGCTTTGAGAAGCTGGAAATTGTCGGCGGCGCAGCCGACACCCTCGTCAAAGACACCATCGACGAAGTGACCGTTTCTCTCCACGCCACTCCAAGCATCAATGAAGGCGGCGAGATCACCTATACCGCTTCTTTGCTGGGCAAAGACGGCAAGCCAGTTCTAAACCTCGGCTCCGACCTGGTCGTAAAACTGGCCAACGGCGAAACCATCACCATCGCCAACAACGCTTCGTCGGGCACCGCAACCATCACCGTTCCGGCGGACGTTTACGTTAATCCCGCGATCTCCAACACCATTACCCAAGTGGTCAGCGGCGGCGAGAAGTACGAAAAACTTACCGTCAGCGATAAACCGGCTGGCACCACCGTTATCGATACTGAAACTCCGTCGACCATCAAGTTGACTGCATCGGGTGAAGTCAGCGAAGGCGGCCAGGTTACTTACACCGCGACGCTGAGCCACGCAGCCGGCAGCAACATGACCGTCACCCTCAGCAACGGGGCCGTGATTGAAATCGTTAAGGGCAACCTCTCGGGCGAAACGAAGTTCGACGCTCCAACCGATGACGTCTTCAAAGACGAAAGCACTGTCTCGGCCACCATCAAGCCGGACGGCATCACGGGCGGTAGCTTCGAGAAGCTGCAAATTGTCGGCGGCGCAGCGGACACCCTCGTCAAAGACACCATCGACGAAGT
>NZ_VOBG01000015.1 GCF_008369295.1 Pseudomonas sp. ANT_H4
CAGGCTGAAGCCTTGGGCATGACTGATTTGAATGGTGGCGCGCTCTTCAACGCTGAGTTCGGTATAAGACATAGGGGCAGCACCGTACCGGAAAGGTCAGGTGTTGCACTCAGTTTTTGCCGCCGCCCAGGCTAATAGCTTTTCTCAATCTAAGCCAAGCTTCAGCTGCTCAGACCTTTGTATGTCTGTACAGTATGGCTAAGAGCTATTCTTGTGTATGGAAATTACGCTATGAATCCCACAAGCGATGTGAAGCTTGTGACAAGACTTAATGAAATTCGAGAACGAGTTGTGACCAAAAAAAAACCTGATGAGTACGTGACACTGCCAGATGGCTCAAAAATTAAAAATCACCCGAGGCACGATTTTGATAAGCCGACCAAATTACTTTTACAACATATGGTTGCAGGAGTTTGCTCCAATCCTGATTGTTTAAACCATACTGTAGGCTCAAATCTGGAACGAAATAACTATGCTGGTAATGGAGTTGCAGCCCATATCTGTGCTGCAGCACCGGGTCCGGGTGCTGCTCGCTATGATAAAGCACAGTCGCAACTCGAAAGGAAGTCTTACAAGAATGGTATCTGGTTATGTGCTTCTTGTTCTGTAATTATCGATCACGACGAGGTTCGCTATCCAATTGCTCTACTTCATGAGTGGAAGAGAAGGGCCGAAGTGCGGGCAATGTCGTTAATAGGTCAGAGGTCTATTACGCCCTTCGAACTGTCGGAAACCGTTCGAAATGAGGTTGTGAAGGCTCTGACTTTTAGTTTAAAAAATTCTAGTAATCCGTTAAATGCACCTGTCTTAGAGTTTTTTTCTGCTTATAAGCAAAGTATTTCAGAGTTGGATTCTCGTTTTGAGGTGTCTGTAAGCGTTTCTGAAAAAGGCATTTTTCATAGAGTGTCGGCCAAGCCCGGCGAAAAGCCAAAAATAAGTCTAAAGTTTAAAACTGAAGATATTGAACAGAAAATGAAAGACGCATGGATGCACCTCGTTAATACAGGCGAATCTATTGAAATACCGCTTCAAGATTTTGAATTTGTTGGCTCTCCATTATTTGAGGCTGTGTCTGAAAAGTCGAGCGAAGGAAGATTGGTTGTCGGCGGTGTCAGGAAGAAAATTGATACGGTGATTTATCTTGTTGCCGATAATGGTGATGAATTTGAATTGGCAACGATAGAGTCTGAATCTTTTTCTGGAAAAAATAAATTTAAAATCCAAGGTGAGGCATTAGGTGGTATTTTATCTTTTAAATATCATCATCAATTAACTCCTGCTGAGATTAAGCTTGAATTGAATTTCAGTCTCCTAGCTTGGCAAGATAAACCATTTAATGAGTTACCTGGTTTTAACAAGGCTCTGAAGGCAGCAAGATTTATTGCTGGGCATTCTGGGGTTAGAATTTCCATCGAGTTTTTCTTTAAGGATGAACCAGTCAGGATTGGGGAGGAATTGTCGGCGGAGTATGAAGGGTTTTTCAGTTATTTTCGTTGGATGATTCAAATGCTCGAAAAGGGGAGGGCTATTGCTGGAAAAATAAACGAGCCTCTGATTTTACGTTCTTTCGTAATTGAAGAAGAGGACGAGCTACGTATCAATCAGTATTATCATGTAATTGAAGGCTCTGTAGTTGATAGCGTTGATGCTGGAAGTGAAGTCTGGAATGCTGAGTTTTCATCTCTGGGGCCAGATATGATGAAAGCTATTGACGGACAGGGCCCTAAGTCTGAGATTTTCATGAGTCAGATTGAAGCACCTAATTTAGTGATGTTTGGAAATACTATATCTCCTCCGCCACTCGAAACAAAATTGATTGGTTTCGAACTATGCCTCTATTCGGAAATTGCTGATAGAACTGCTAACGTTAAAATGAAATTGCTAGGTGTTGAAGGAAGCCAGCTTGTAAGAACGATAAAAAATGAACCATGGGTATTGGTTAAGGAGTAACGAGATGGCAATTGAAGATAAGGCTAAGGGAATACATTAATGTCTGTTATCCAAGTCGAAAAAGCACTGCACGATTTTGCTGTTAAGCAAATGGGTTCTGCAATCGTCTTGAAAGGGGAGTGGGGGACAGGGAAAACCTATCTCTGGAATTCTGTAATCACGAAGCATCGATCTAGTTTTGCTCGCAACAACTATTCTTACGTTTCACTTTTCGGCATCAATTCTTTAGCTGACTTAAAACGTTCAATTTTTGAGAATTCTGTTCCTAGCAAGAAAGCTGGTGATGTCACTACAAAAGATTCAGTAATCGCGAATCTTAAGAAACTTGATTTCAGTGATGGTGCTGGATGGTTAAAGAGAAATTTTGGTCATGGTAGGGGAGTCAAAATTCCCTTTGTTGGAAGCTTAGGTAGTGTTATCGATTCAGTTCAATATTCATTGGTGGCTGATACTATTATTTGTATCGACGATTTTGAGCGTCGAGGTAATTCTCTATCAGCGAGAGACGTTTTAGGTTTGGTTTCAAACCTGATCGAGTCTAAAGACTGCTCAGTTATCCTTGTCCTTAATGAAGGGTCGCTAGAGAAAAACGATGAATTTTTCACCTTCAGCGAAAAGGTTTTTGACTACGAAGTAACATTTAGTCCTTCCGTACAAGAGTCGGTCAAGCTTGTTTTCGACTCTGCAGGGGATGATCGTAAGGGGGTAGCTGAGAATGCGATAAAATTAAATATAAATAATATTCGGTTGTTGAAAAAAATTGCCTTGTTTGCAGGCGTGCTTGATGGTGCATTAAAGAATGCTCATTCTAGAGTAATTCAGCAAGCTCATAGTACATTGCCTCTTGCAGTGCTTGCTGTGTATGGAAGGGACAAGAGTAAGGTTGACGTTGATTTTATTTTGGCTTATCAAGGCAGTTTGTTTTCTTATATGCCAGATGATCCTAATGCATCAGCAGATGAGTTAGAAAGCAAGCGAATTGAAAAAGAGAAGAGTGTTTATCTTGATGAGTACGGCTTTGGAAAGTGTGATGAGTTTGATGTTGCAATAATCAATCTAATAAAGAAAGGTTATGCGGATGAGGATGCATTAGGGCTCCTTGTCAATGCTTTAGAAAATAAGATAAGGCATGATGCGGATATTGCTCTTCTTGGGCTGGCATGGGATTTGTTTCATTCGTCTTTCGATAATAATGAAGCGGAAGTGTTTGGTGCATTTGAACAGGCGATCTCCAAAGCCTTGCAATGTTTTACGTTAAATGATTTGGATTCTGTTGCATCTATTTATTATGAATTGGGCCGAGAAGAGCTAATTAACTCAGTGATCGATGATTACTGTTCTAATACCCTTCCTGTATCTGGGGTTCGGGAAAAAGATGAGGTTTATCCTTGGCCGCGTAATTCTTATCTGGCAATGAGACTTGATGAATATTTTGCTAGCCTAGCAGTGAAGGGTGACTTGTCTGATCTCGTTCTCGCAGTCGTAAAGGGGTCGGGCTTCCCAGATGGGGATTTTAGAAGAGGGATAGCTCAAAAAGGAGATAATGAATTTTATGAGTATTTTGGTAGTTTGAATAGTAAAGATTTCACGCGGCATGCTAGAGCTTTACTGAAGTGTGGTGAGGTTCGTTCGGTTGAGAAGGATATTACGGATGATTTTAGAAGTATTTTTATGAAAACTTATGGTGCGTTGTTGAAGCTTTCAGAACTGACACCGTTGAATCGGGTTCGAATGAGTAAGTTTAAAGGTTACGAAAAACTTTACGCTCAGGTAGAGGAAGAGTTGCGTCTTCAACAGAATCAGCCTGAATAGCCCCATGCGAGGCTAGATTCAGGCTCCCAGACCCTATTCCCGTAGGGTCTTTGAAATTGCTTGTTCAGCTTCGACGTAGGCGGGTGTCTTACCAGCGTCGGCAAAAATCTCTTCACCTTCCTCCACTCGGATCACCTCAGCCCCTTTGACGTAGGGCATGGCTGTTTCTGCTTCTTTTATAGCAGTGTGAATCAGACCTTCCGTGATGATGCTTTGATCTAGTCCGTAGGCTTCCGCAAACGCCTTGATTTTCACTAGGTCTTGTTTGCGAATGGTCAGGGTGATTTCAACAAGCTTCGAGGTTTCGTGAGCTTTGTTTTCCCAGTTGCTGAGCATCGTTTTGAAGGCGTCCATAAGGTATCTCCTGATTGGCCAGATGTGTTTCCTAGACTGTGGCTGTCATTACGGCTCATGGTTCGTTGAAATGACCGGAAGGCCATGTTTTACGCAGCTCTCAGGAGATTTTCACTTTTTCCTATTGCGTGCTCGCTTTCTTCGTACAGTGGGTCGCCCTCTTCATCGGTGGTAATCACATGCTGACCCTTGATGTAAGGGAAGCTGGTTTCCAGCTCTTCAAGGGCGGCACCGATCAGTTCGCCGAGCAATTCTTCGGTATTGCGTTTGGGGTACATCTCACAAATGGCCGCCAGTCTGGCGGCGGTCTCTACATCCAAATGGATCGCGTATTCAGTCTTGGTCAGGCGACCCTTGGCGTTTTCTTCCCAATGCTGGGCCAGTTCTCGGATTTTCATGGCAACCTCAATGGAACCCACGGTCAGAGGGCGGTGATGAGTGACCAGTCAGCGCATGGATAATACGGCGACCCACTATTGAGACTAGCTGCAAGTCTCAAGGTTTAAAGTCGATTGTCCTGGCTCTTGTAAGAAGCCGGCGCGGGCGGCACTCTTGAAGATCAAAGCGTCCCGGATTTCTGGCTGGAGATTGGCTGATGAGCGATATCGATGCACGCTTGCGTGAGGATGTTCACCTGCTGGGTGAACTGTTGGGCAATACGATTCGAGAGCAGTACGGTGATGAGTTTCTCGACAAGATCGAGCAGATTCGCAAAGGCGCCAAGGCTGATCGCCGGGGTGCTGCCTCGGAACAGGCGGCAGGTGAAGAGCTGAGCGCCAGTCTCAATCAACTGAAGGAAGATGAACTGCTGCCAGTGGCGCGGGCCTTCAACCAGTTCCTCAACCTGGCCAATATCGCCGAGCAATATCAACTGATTCACCGCCGCGATGAATCGCAGCCGGCACCTTTCGAGTCACGGGTATTACCAGAGTTATTGGCGCGTTTGCTGAGTGAAGGCCATAGCGCTGAATCTCTGGCCCGCCAACTGGGTCGCCTGGATATTGAACTGGTCCTCACCGCCCACCCCACCGAAGTCGCCCGGCGCACCCTGATCCAGAAATACGACGCCATCGCCGCGCAACTGGCGCTGCAGGATCACCGCGACCTCACGACTGCCGAACGCGAACAGATTCGCCTGCGCCTGCAACGGCTGATTGCCGAAGCCTGGCACACTGAAGAAATCCGCCGTACCCGGCCGACCCCGGTGGACGAAGCCAAGTGGGGCTTTGCGGTGATAGAGCATTCCCTGTGGCATGCCATCCCCCATTACCTGCGCAAGGCTGACCACGCGTTGCATGCTGCCACGGGCCTGCATTTGCCGTTGGAGGCGGCGCCGATTCGCTTCGCTTCATGGATGGGCGGCGACCGCGACGGCAATCCCAACGTCACCGCGCCGGTTACCCGCGAAGTTTTATTGTTGGCCCGCTGGATGGCTGCTGACCTGTACTTGCGCGACATCGATCACTTGGCGTCCGAGCTGTCGATGCAACAGGCCAGCCCTGAGTTGCAGGCCAAGGTCGGCGACAGCGGCGAACCTTACCGGGCGCTGCTCAAGCAACTGCGCGAGCGCCTGCGGGCGACCCGCAATTGGGCCCACGCGTCGTTGACGGCCAGCACTCCGGCACCCGCCGATGTGCTGCAAAACAACCGCGACCTGTTGGAGCCGCTGGAGCTGTGCTATCAGTCCCTGCACGCCTGCGGCATGGGCGTGATTGCCGACGGCCCGCTGCTCGATTGCCTGCGTCGGGCGGTCACGTTCGGCCTGTTCCTGGTGCGTTTGGATGTGCGCCAGGACTCAAGTCGCCACTCGGCGGCCATGACCGAAATCACCGACTACCTGGGCCTGGGTCGTTATGAGGACTGGGACGAAGACGCGCGCATCAGCTTCCTGATGCGTGAATTGACCAACCGTCGGCCCTTGTTGCCGAGCTATTTCAAACCCTCGGCCGACACCGCCGAGGTGCTCAATACCTGCAAGGAAATTGCCGCTGCGCCAGCGGCGTCCTTGGGTTCCTACGTCATCTCCATGGCCGGTGCTGCGTCGGATGTCTTGGCGGTGCAGTTGTTGTTGAAAGAGTCCGGCGTGCAGCGGCCGATGCGCGTGGTGCCGTTGTTCGAAACCCTCGCCGACCTGGATAACGCCGGCCCGGTGATTGAGCGCCTATTGCTGCTGCCGGGTTATCGCGCACGGTTGCAGGGCCCGCAGGAAGTGATGATCGGCTATTCGGATTCGGCCAAGGATGCCGGCACCACCGCTGCAGCCTGGGCGCAATATCGAGCCCAGGAACGCTTGGTGGACATCTGCCGCGAGCAGCAGGTGGAACTGCTGTTGTTCCATGGTCGTGGCGGCACCGTCGGCCGTGGCGGCGGCCCGGCCCACGCGGCGATTCTGTCGCAGCCACCGGGTTCGGTGGCCGGGCGTTTCCGTACCACCGAGCAAGGGGAAATGATCCGCTTTAAATTCGGCCTTCCGGATATCGCTGAGCAAAACCTCAACTTGTATTTGGCCGCCGTGCTGGAAGCGACCTTGCTGCCGCCACCACCGCCCGAGCCCGCCTGGCGTCACTTGATGGATGAATTGGCCGCCGACGGTGTCAGCGCCTATCGTGCCGTGGTCCGGGAAAACCCGCAGTTCGTCGAGTATTTTCGCCAGTCCACCCCGGAGCAGGAGCTGGGTCGCTTGCCTTTGGGCAGTCGCCCGGCCAAGCGTCGTGCCGGCGGTATAGAAAGCCTGCGGGCTATCCCATGGATCTTCGGCTGGACCCAAACCCGCCTGATGCTGCCGGCCTGGCTCGGTTGGGAAGCCGCCTTGAGCAAGGCTCTGGAACGCGGTGAAGGCGAGTTGCTGGGGCAGATGCGCGAGCAGTGGCCGTTCTTCCGTACCCGCATCGATATGCTGGAAATGGTCCTGGCAAAGGCCGATGCCGATATCGCCCGGTTGTATGACGAGCGCTTGGTGCAGCCTGACCTGCTGCCATTGGGTGCGCATTTACGCGACCTATTGTCGCAGGCGTGCGGTGTGGTGCTTGGCCTGACCGGTCAGTCGCAGTTGCTCGCTCATAGCCCAGACACCCTGGAGTTCATCCGCCTGCGCAACACCTACCTCGACCCGCTGCATCTGTTGCAGGCCGAACTGCTGGCCCGTTCTCGCCAACAGGAAGTGGCCCAGGACAGCCCTCTGGAACAGGCGCTGCTGGTGTCTGTGGCCGGTATTGCCGCCGGTTTGCGCAATACCGGCTAACATTTTTGGCGTGTTCTCAAGCGCTTGCAGATAAAATCGCCGGCTGCCTCGAAAGGGGGTGCTGGCGTTTTTATGCTGGGGTTGCACCAGGGGATACCTCGACTAAAAGGCTTGTTCAGCGCGGGTTCCTCCGACTTTTGGCGGCTTGTGTGGTTAGGGCCTGCTGTGTATCTTGATCAGCCTTTGGCCGTTTGGGCGGCCTAGACCCATATTTCCGAGATTGGCCCCATGCGGCGAATCCGAGCGTTATCTCTATAAAAAAATTGAGGAGCACATCGATGCGCGTCATTCTTCTGGGAGCTCCCGGGGCCGGTAAAGGTACTCAGGCAAAGTTCATCACTGAAAAATTCGGCATTCCACAAATATCCACCGGCGACATGCTGCGTGCGGCCGTCAAGGCTGGCACCGAGCTGGGCCTGATCGCCAAAAGCGTAATGGACAGCGGCGGCCTGGTATCCGATGACCTGATCATCAACCTGGTCAAGGAACGCATCAGCCAGGATGACTGCAAGAACGGCTTCCTGTTCGATGGCTTCCCGCGCACGATCCCCCAGGCTGAAGCGCTGGTGAAGGCTGGCGTGGAGTTGGACAACGTGGTCGAAATCGCCGTTGACGACGAAGAAATCGTCCAGCGCATTGCCGGTCGTCGCGTTCACGAAGCCTCGGGCCGCATCTACCACACCGTCTACAACCCGCCAAAAGTGGCAGGCAAGGACGACATCACCGGCGAAGAGCTGGTGCAGCGCAAGGACGACACCGAAGAAACCGTGCGTCATCGCCTGTCGGTCTACCATTCCCAGACCAAGCCGCTGGTGGATTTCTACCAAAAACTGGCTGATGCCCATGGCAAGCCGAAGTACAGCCACATCGCGGGTGTCGGTTCGGTTGAAGCCATCACCGGCAAGGTGTTGGAAGCACTGAGCTGATAAGTCGATTAGCTTGATGTTCAACGGCCCGCTTGCGGGCCGTTGTTGTTTATACTGGCGCACTTTTCAATGTGGACGCAAATACCGATGAGCACCTTGCTGGCCCTGGACACCGCGACTGAAGCTTGCTCTGTTGCCTTGCTGCACGATGGCAAGGTAACGAGCCACTACGAGGTGATCCCGCGCCTGCATGCGCAAAAGCTGTTGCCGATGATCAAGCAGTTGCTGATCGATGCGGGCACCACCTTGTCGGCGGTGGATGCCATCGCCTTCGGGCGTGGCCCCGGTGCGTTCACCGGCGTGCGGATTGCCGTTGGCGTGGTCCAGGGGCTGGCATTTGCCCTGGAACGGCCGGTGCTGCCAGTTTCCAATCTCGCCGTGCTGGCCCAGCGAGCGTTTCGCGAACATGGCGCACGCCAGGTCGCGGCGGCCATCGATGCGCGGATGGATGAGGTCTATTGGGGTTGCTACCGAGAAACCGCTGGCGAGATGCGCCTTGTCGGTGTTGAAGCCGTGCAGCCGCCCGAAGTGGCCGCCTTGCCAGAGGATGCCCGCGGTGAATGGTTCGGTGCCGGTACCGGTTGGGGGTATGCCGAGCGCATCGCAGTCCCGCTCAACGGCCAGGACGCCGCAATGTTGCCCCATGCCGAAGACTTGTTGACCCTGGCGCGTTTTGCCTGGGCTCGGGGCGAGGCCATTCCCGCTGATCAGGCACAGCCGGTTTACCTGCGCGATAAAGTGGCGAAGACCAAGGCAGAACGTCAGTAAAAACACCACCAATCGTCAGAAATCACCCCTGCTTTTAAACCTTTGCGAATTAATGTGTTCTAGTTATCACCAGAGCATTTGCGCGCCATGAAAAGTGCCGCTAAATTGCCATCATTGATATCGAGTCTGCATGCATGCGTATAGACGGCTTTTCATCCCAGTCCTACCCCCTCAAGCGTAAGCCGCGCAAGGCTAACGTGACGGTAGACGAGTCCGTCGAGGATTCGCCCGACTTTGTTGAAATCCAGCCAGAAACGCCCTCAGGCTCTGCTGTCTCCGCCCGCTCCCAGGGTGCCTCCAGTGCCCGTATCAGCGGCGTTCCTGCCCGCCAGCAAGACATAGTTTTCCCGCGCTCCATGAGCAAAAGCGTTGCCAACGCCCTGGCCAGCTACCTGACCACTGCCGGCTTTGTCGAATGGGATATGGAAGTGCTGGGCCTCGATATACACATCTGATGCTGCTGCCTTACTACCTCGGTTGCCCGTCCTGGAGCGAAAACGCCTGGCGCGAGTACCTGTATCCGCAAGACGCTCGCGCCAGCGACTACCTCGAGCTCTATTCTCAAGTGTTCAACGCCGTTGAAGGCAACACCACTTTCTACGCCCGTCCTTCGGTGGCCACCGTGCAGCGCTGGTCGGAGATCATGCCCAAGCATTTTCGCTTTACCGCCAAGTTTCCGGGTGATATCAGTCATGGCGGCGACTTGCGTGAGCAATTGCCGGCGGCGCAGAGTTTTCTTGGGCTGATGAGCCCTTTGGGGCAACGAGTCTCACCCTTGTGGCTGCAACTGCCTGCCAGTTTCGCGCCTCATCGCCTGGGGGAACTGGCCGGCTTTATCGATGGATTGGAGCCGCCGCTGGCCGTGGAAGTGCGCCACCCTGAATTCTTCGCCAAGGGCGATGCCGAACGCATGCTCAACCGTTTGCTACGTGATCGTGGTGTGGAGCGCATCTGCCTGGACCCCCGCGCGTTGTTCAGTTGCACCTCGACCTCAGCTGCGGTGCTCCACGCCCAGTCGAAAAAGCCCAAGGTGCCAACTCGTCCGGCGGCGCTGACCCAGTTTCCCCAGGTGCGGTTTATCGGCCACCCAGAACTGGAAGCCAATGATCCGTTCCTGGTGCCATGGGTTGAAAAAGTCGCCGGCTGGATCGAAGAAGGCCGCACGCCGTACATGTTCCTGCACACCAGCGACAACCGCTTGGCCGCGCAACTGGCCCAGCGCTTCCATGAAAAACTGATGGTGCGCTTGCCTGGCCTGCCGGCCTTGCCTGAGCTACATCGAGAGCCCGCAGCGCAGCAACTGGGGTTACTCTAAAGCTCCTCTTCCCGCCAGGAGTCAGCAATGGACCCGCAAACCCTTCGCGCCGAAACCTTCAAGGCTTTGCATGAGCGCGACCGCGCATTCGTAATGCCTAATCCGTGGGACCCAGGCTCCGCCAAGATGCTCGCCAGCCTGGGCTACGAAGCGCTGGCCACCACCAGTGCCGGCTTTGCCTTCAGCCTTGGACGCCCGGATGCCGAAGGCGCGTTGTCCCTTGAAGATACCTTGGCCAATGCCGGGATGATCGCCCAGGCAACGATGCTGCCGGTAGCTGCCGATCTAGAAAACGGCTTCAGCGACAGTCCTGAAGGTTGCGCCGAGACTATTCTGCGGGCTGCGGCCACGGGAATCGTCGGCGGCTCCATCGAAGACGCCACGGGTATCGCCATCGACCCTATCTACCCCTTTGATCTTTCCGTTGAGCGCGTTGAAGCTGCCGTTGCTGCCGCTCGCAGCCTGCCGTTTCCGTTCATGCTGACGGCCCGTGCGGAAAATCACCTGCATGGCAAACTGGATTTGCCCGACACCATCCGCCGCCTGCAGGCTTATGCCGAAGCGGGGGCCGATGTGCTGTATGCACCGGGCCTGCGCAGCGCCGAAGAAGTGCTGGCGGTGGTCCGGGCCGTGGCGCCCAAGCCGGTGAATGTGTTGATGTCCGGCGGCCTCAGGCTCACGGTGGCGCAGTTGAGCGAGATGGGCGTCAAGCGCATCAGCGTCGGTTCGGCGATGGCCCTGGCGGCCTACGGTGAGTTCTTCAGGGCTGCGCGGGAGGTTCATGAGCTGGGGACGTTCACGTTTACCGAACGTTCGATGCCGTTCAGTCAGGCCAATCAGCTGTTCAAGGGTTGAGCCGTGCGCTTTTTCAAAGTGCTGGGCGTTCTGCTGGTTTTGGCCGTTGGGCTGGCCGTGGCGGTGTGGCGCGGCTGGGTGCCGCTGCCTGATGAGTGGAATCCCTGGGCGCCGCTGGACGTGCGCGGATCACCGAACCTGTTGACCCGGTTCAAGCTGGGGCGTTTGCAGGATGATCCGGCGTTGTGCGATCAGGTGCTGAAAACCTCCGGTTTGCGAGTCACTCATCAAGCGGACAGCCTCGCCGACGCCGCGTGCCCACTGCGCAATATCTTGCGCGTCCAGGGTGGCGATGTGAGCCTGAGCAGCAGCTTTCTCGCCAGTTGCCCGCTGGCCGTAGCCTTTGCCCTGTTCGAGCGCCATAGCCTGCAACCAGCGGCCCAGGCGGTGTTTGGCCAGGCAGTAACGCGGGTCGATCACTTGGGCAGTTTTGCCTGTCGCAATATGTATAACCGTACCGAAGGCCGACTGAGCCAACACGCCTCGGCCAATGCCCTGGATATTGCCGGGTTTCGCCTGGCGGACGGGCGCAGCATCAATGTGCTTAAGGATTGGCCGGGCGAGGGCGCGAGTGCGCGTTTTTTGCGTCAGGTGCGTGACAGCGCCTGCAATGATTTCAATGTGGTGTTGAGCCCGGACTACAACGCCGCCCACCGTAACCATTTTCACCTGGACATGGGGCGTTGGTGGGTGTGTCGCTGAGGATCAGGCAGCCAGGCGCAGATTGTGGAGGATCAGCGGGCGTGCCCAGCCGCAGTCGAAGTCCAGTTGCTTCTGTTGTTCCACCAGTTCTTCTGCCGGGAAGGGTTCGGCGGCCGGGGGTAGCAGCTCCATTTCGAACTCGGCAATCGGCAGGAACAGCGGCCGGGGTTGCGGTGCCGGGCCAGGCTCGGGCAGTGGCAGGCCTGCGGTCAGTACGATAGGACGCACCCAACCGCTTTCAAAGTTTTGCTGGCGCTGCTGGGCGACGATCTCTTCCTCGGGGAACGGGACGGCGGCCGGTGGCAGTAATTGCATTTCGAATTCGGCAATCGGCAGGAACAGCGGCTCAGGCGGGGCGATTTTGGTGTCCTGCACATTGCAGTGGCGCTGGGTGACGATTTGCGTCAGCAGGTCGCTGCCGGCGCTGGGTTCCACCGAGGCATCCACCGGCACCGCTTCCTTGGCGGCGAGCGCACTCGGCTCTTCGCCGAGCTGCTCGGCGAGCGCTCGGGCGAAGAAGTCCTGCCACACATGACTGACGCCGGCCAGCGCTTGGGAATTGCGCAGGCCGTAGTGGTTGTGGGTCGGCAGTACACCGGTGAATTGGGAAGGAATGTCTGACATTTCTCTCGGTCGACGCTCAGCTCTGGCAAAATGCCTGATCATTTTTTTATCGGCCGTTTTTTGCCGATCCTTAATATTTTTGAGCGTGGCGACAGATGAGCGAACAACCAGCGGCCAGCCGCATCCGGGTCGAGGCCCTGGCCGAAGGCTTTCAAGCCCGTGCCAAGCACTGGGCCGAGCAGCTTGGGCTGCCTTTGCAGTTGGAGGAGGCGGATTTTGCCTTGCAGGTGGGTGAGCACGGCCTGCAGTTGCAACAGCTGGGGCCGGACGCGCCTGGGCCGGTGCGGGTGGATTTTGTCGAAGGCGGCGCGGCCCATCGTCGTTTATACGGAGGTGGCAGCGGGCAGATGATCGCCAAGGCCGTGGGCATCGCCCAGGGTGTGCGCCCGCGGGTGCTGGACGCCACGGCTGGGCTGGGCAAGGATGCGTTCGTGCTGGCCAGCCTGGGTTGCGAGATGAGCCTGATCGAGCGTCAGCCGCTGATTGGCGCCTTGCTGGAAGACGGCATCGCTAGGGGCGCGGATGATTTCGAGGTGGCGCCGATTGTCGCGCGGATGACCTTGCTCAAGGGCAATTCCATCGAGGTGATGCGCAATTGGGAAGGCGAGCCGCCCCAGGTCATCTACCTCGACCCAATGTTTCCCCATCGTGAGAAAACCGCCCTGGTGAAGAAAGAAATGCGCCTGTTCCGCCCGCTGGTGGGGGATGATCCGGATGCACCGGCCTTGCTGGCAGCAGCGTTGGCCCTGGCCAGCCACCGGGTGGTGGTCAAGCGCCCGCGCAAGGCGCCTTGCATTGAGGGGCCCAAGCCAAGCCATGCGCTGGATGGCAAGTCCAGCCGCTATGATATCTATCCGAAGAGGGCGCTGAAGTCCTGAAACCAGGCTCCCCGCCCGAGGGAGCCGGGCTAAACCCTGTACGCCCGCATAAATAAGCCCACCACGTCCTGTACATGTTCCTCGGCAGCCTCAGGGCTCAACTGCCCGCCACAGCCATATAACAGCCGGAAATTCGCCGTGCCCTTGAGCAGGCAGAAAAAGTGTTCGGCGGCGGTAAGCGGCTTATCGATGCTCAGGGCGCCGCTCTGAGCAATCTTGCTCAGCAAGCGCTCCATGCCTTGCAGCATGCGCATGGGGCCTGCTTCGAAAAAGATCTGAGAGAGTTTCGGGTCCTGGCTGCCCGAGGTCATCATCAGGCGATGCAGGTTCACCGATTCGTCGCTGTTGACCAGCACATGAAAACCACGGGCGATATTCAGCAACACCTTCTCGACGCACACACCGTCAGGCAATTCGAAATACATCACCGGCAACTGCTCTTCGCACTTGGCGATGACGGCAGCGGAGAACAGCGTCTCCTTGTCGGTAAAATGGCTGTAGACGGTCAATTTTGATACGCCCGCCTCAAGGGCCACCGCATCCATGCTGGTATTGGCGTAGCCATTGCTCAAGAACAGGACTTTGGCGGCTTCAAGGATCGCCTGGCGTTTTGCCATGTCCTTGGGGCGCCCGGGGCTATTGGTGTTTACGAGATTGTCGGACATTTTCACTTTAATACTGGACTGGTGAGTTTGGTATTAATAACATACCGGCCAGTATAATTATTCCAAGCACCATTAGCGAAAGGTCCTTCAGCATGCGTCGCTTTGTTCTGCCCCTTGCGTTGCCTGTCAGCCTGGTATTTCTGTTGGCTGCCTGCGGCCATGAAGATGCGGTGAAAACCACCCTCCGCCCGGCCATGGTGGTGCAGCCACAGCCTTCGGCAGCGACGTCCGACAGCTATCCGGGTGAGGTTCGCGCCCGCTATGAGCCGGACCTGGCCTTTCGCATTGGCGGCAAAGTCAGTCGACGACTGGTAGAGGAGGGCGAAAGGGTCAAGGCCAACCAGCCCCTGGCCGAACTCGACCCCCAGGACGTGCGCTTGCAACTGGAAGCCACCCGCGCCCAGGTTGCCGCCGCCGAGGCGAACCTGAGCCTGGTACGCGCCGAGCGTGACCGTTACAAGACCCTGATGGACCGTCAGATGGTCAGCCGCTCCCAGTACGACAATTCCGAAAACATGTACCGTTCCGGGGACGCACGCCTCAAGCAGATCAAGGCTGAATTCGACGTTGCCAACAACCAGGCTGGCTACGCCGTGCTGCGTGCGCCCCAGGATGGGGTGGTCGCCAAGCGCTCTGTGGAAGTTGGCCAGGTGGTGTCCGCCGGCCAGACTGTGTTCACCCTGGCCACTGATGGCGAGCGCGAAGTGCTGATCAGCCTGCCGGAACAAAGCTTTGGCCGCTTCAAGATCGGCCAGCCTGTATCCGTTGAGTTGTGGAGCCAGCCGGACCAACGCTTCACTGGGCGCATTCGCGAGCTGTCGCCAGCGGCAGACCCCAAGTCGCGCACTTTCGCTGCCCGTATTGCGTTCGCCAGCGGTAAAGTCCCGGCAGAGCTGGGCCAGAGTGCGCGAGTATTCATACAAGCCGACGGTGTTATTACGTTGTCTGTGCCGCTGTCGGCCTTAAGCGCGGAGAGCGGCGCGTCCTACGTCTGGCTGGTGCAGTCCGACAACACGCTCAAGCGAGTGCCGGTACGAATCGGGGCCTTTGGCGAGAAAAGCGTACCGGTGCTGGAAGGCCTGAACCCCACGGACTGGGTAATCGCCGCCGGTGTCCATGTGCTCCATGAGGGTCAGCAAGTGCGCCCGGTGGATCGCTCCAATCGGGCGGTGAATCTGACGGCCAACAAGGAGTAGTCCCCGATGGGTTTCAATCTTTCCGAATGGGCGTTGCGCAATCGCCAGATCGTACTGTTCCTGATGCTGTTGCTGGCAGTGGTCGGTACTTTGTCCTACACCAAGCTGGGGCAAAGCGAAGACCCGCCGTTTACCTTCAAGGCCATGGTCATCAAGACCAACTGGCCGGGGGCCACGGCCCAGGAAGTCTCGCGCCAGGTTACCGAGCGCATTGAAAAGAAATTGATGGAGACCGGTGACTACGAACGCATCGTTTCCTTCTCGCGCCCCGGCGAATCCCAGGTCACCTTCATCGCCCGGGACTCGATGTATTCAAAGCAGATCCCCGACCTCTGGTACCAGGTGCGCAAGAAGATCAGCGACATTCGCCAGACATTGCCGCCGGACATCCAGGGCCCGTTTTTCAACGATGAATTTGGCACTACCTTCGGCAACATCTACGCCCTGACCGGTGAGGGTTTCGACTACGCCGTGCTCAAGGACTACGCCGACCGCATCCAGATCCAGCTGCAGCGGGTGCCGGATGTGGGCAAGGTCGAGCTGCTGGGTTTGCAGGACGAGAAGATCTGGATCGAACTGTCCAACCTCAAACTCGCCACCCTCGGTTTACCGCTGGTAGCGGTTCAGCAGGCCTTGCAAGAACAGAACGCCGTCTCCACCGCAGGCTTCTTTGAAACACCCAGCGAGCGCATACAACTGCGGGTCTCCGGCAACTTCAAGACGGTAGAAGAAATTCGTGACTTCCCGATTCGCGTCGGTGATCGCACCTTTCGCATCGGCGATGTGGCTGAGATCCACCGGGGCTTCAACGATCCACCGGCGCCACGCATGCGCTACATGGGTGACGACGCCATCGGCCTGGCAGTAGCCATGCGCGATGGCGGTGACATCCTGGTGCTGGGCAAGGCCCTTGAAGGCCAGTTCGCTCGCCTGCAGAAGAACCTTCCGGCCGGCATGGAGTTGCGCAAGGTCTCCGACCAACCGGCGGCGGTGAAGACCAGTGTCGGCGAATTTGTCCAGGTCCTGGCTGAAGCGCTGGCGATCGTGTTGCTGGTGAGTTTCTTCTCCCTCGGCGTGCGCACCGGCATGGTGGTCGCCCTGGCGATTCCGCTGGTGTTGGCGATGACTTTCGCTGCCATGTACTACCTGGGGATTGGCCTGCACAAGATTTCCCTCGGCGCCCTGGTGCTTGCCCTCGGCTTGCTGGTGGACGACGCGATTATTGCCGTGGAAATGATGGCGATCAAAATGGAGCAGGGTTACGACCGGCTCAGGGCCGCCAGTTTCGCCTGGACCAGCACCGCCTTTCCGATGCTCACCGGCACACTGATCACCGCCGCGGGCTTCTTGCCGATTGCCACCGCGCAATCGAGTACCGGCGAATACACCCGTTCGATCTTCCAGGTGGTGACCATTGCATTGCTGGCTTCCTGGGTTGCCGCCGTGGTGTTCGTGCCGTACCTGGGGGAGAAACTCCTGCCGGACCTGGCGAAAATTCACGCGGATAAGCATGGTGCCGATGGTCCTGATCCCTACGGCACGCCGTTCTATCAGCGAGTAAGACGCTTGGTGGAATGGTGCGTAAGTCGACGCAAGACGGTGATTGTGTTGACCTTGCTGCTGTTTATCGGCTCGGTGGCGCTGTTCCGCTTCGTGCCCCAGCAGTTTTTCCCGGCTTCCGGGCGGCTGGAGTTGATGGTTGATCTGAAGCTGGCCGAAGGCGCGTCGCTGAGCAACACCGCCGATCAGGTCAAGCGTCTGGAGTCGCTGCTCAAGGAAAACGCCGGTATCGACAACTACGTGGCCTATGTTGGCACCGGCTCGCCGCGTTTCTACCTGCCCCTGGACCAGCAATTGCCGGCGGCCAGCTTTGCCCAGTTTGTCGTACTCGCCAAGACTATCGAGGAGCGGGAAAGCTTGCGCATCTGGCTGATCGAGACCCTCAATGAACAATTCCCGGCCTTGCGCTCGCGGGTCACGCGCCTGGAGAACGGGCCACCTGTTGGCTACCCGGTGCAGTTCCGAGTCACGGGTGAACATATCGAAGAGGTGCGGGCCCTGGCGCGCAAAGTGGCGGCCAAGGTTCGCGAAAATACCCATGTGGTCAACGTGCACCTGGACTGGGAAGAGCCGAGCAAGGTTGTCTATCTCAATATCGACCAGGACCGCGCTCGTGCCTTGGGTGTGAGCACCGCCAACCTGTCGAAATTTCTCCAGAGTTCCTTGACCGGCTCCAGTGTCAGCCAGTACCGCGAAGATAACGAGTTGATCGAAATTCTCCTGCGCGGCACTGTCCATGAACGTACCGAGTTGTCGTTGTTGCCGAGCCTGGCGGTGCCGACCGATAACGGCAAAAGTGTCGCCTTGTCGCAGATTGCCACCCTGGAGTACGGCTTCGAAGAAGGCATCATCTGGCACCGCAATCGCCTGCCGACGGTGACCATCCGCGCCGATATCTACGGCAAGGAACAACCGGCGAGCCTGGTCCAGCAAATCTTGCCGACTCTGGAAGGCGTACGCGCCGAATTGCCGGACGGTTACCTGCTGGAAGTCGGCGGTACCGTGGAAGATTCCGCTCGCGGGCAAAACTCGGTCAAGGCGGGCGTGCCACTGTTTATCGTGGTGGTGCTGACTTTACTGATGCTGCAACTGCGCAGCTTCTCACGCACGGCGATGGTGTTTCTGACCGCGCCACTGGGGTTGATCGGCGTGACGCTGTTCTTGCTGGTGTTCCGCCAGCCCTTTGGCTTCGTGGCGATGCTGGGGACCATCGCGTTGTCGGGGATGATCATGCGCAACTCGGTGATCCTGGTGGACCAGATCGAGCAGGACATCAAGGCTGGGTTGGCGCCCTGGCAGGCAATTATCGAGGCGACGGTGCGACGTTTCCGTCCCATCGTACTGACCGCCCTGGCGGCGGTATTGGCGATGATCCCGCTGTCACGTAGCGTGTTCTTCGGGCCGATGGCCGTGGCGATCATGGGTGGGTTGATTGTGGCGACGGCGTTGACGCTATTGTTCCTGCCTGCGCTGTATGCTGCGTGGTTCCGAGTCAGGAAGGACGTTGTGTAATCATGCTGGCTACCGTTTCTGCCCTAATGTTGTTGCTGCTGGCGCCTGGGCCAACTAATACCCTGTTATTTCGTGCAGGTGTGTTGTTTGGCTTCGGTGCTTCTTGGCGGCTCGCCTTTGTCGAGTGCCTGGCCTATCTGCTTCAGGTCTCGCTGTGGGGCGCAGCGTTACTCTATATTTCGGCGTATTCGCCTTGGGCCATGCGGGCCACACAGTTGGGCGCAGCCTGTTATTTGCTGTATCTGTCCTATAAGTTGTGGCAGCGCAAAAACAGCGTCACTGCCCCGACAGGTGACCGCTTTGGTGGGCTGTATTTCTTTTTGCTTACGGTCATGAATCCGAAAGGCTTGCTGATCGTTTCGTTTATAGCGCCGATTAATGCATTCGCCGAGCTGCAAGGCTACCTGGCCTTTATGGCGACCCTCGTGTTGGTGATCATTCCGGTAGGTTTTGCCTGGATATTATTGGGTGCGCGATTCGAAGGCCTGCAGCAAACGTGGTTGACGCCCCTGAAGATCAACCGGGCGACGTCCGTTGCCATCTGTTGTTTTGCCTCCATCATGATTGGACGGCTGGCTGATTCGGTTATTCACTGACAACGGGCTCTCAGGTTTGCAGGAAGGAGATCACTGAAGGAAGGAACCATTGCTCACTTACACAAACGCCCCGAATATTCGGGGCGTTTGTATTTATGCTCTGTTTTTTGATTGAAGTGTTCTTTTTGCTGTTTGGTTACAGCGCCCCGAACACCTTCTTGGCCAAGCTGGTGGCCGCCGCCGCCGGATTCTGGCGAATGGTTTCTTCCTGCTGGGCAATCATCTTGAACAACCCGTCCAGGGCTTGCTCGGTCACGTAGTTTTCGATGCTGGCGCTCTTGTCGCCGAGCAAGCCCATTGGGGCTTTTTTGGCGAGGGCGTTGTACTGCTGAGCTACGCCGACCTTGTCAGTGGATTGCTTGACGATGGGCAGGAACTTGGCGCGGATCTGCTCGCGGCTACTTTTGTCCAGGTACTGGGTGGCTGAATCCTGGCCGCCGCTGAGGATGCCCTTGGCATCGCTCACGCTCATGTTTTTCACAGCATTCACCAGAATAGGCTGGGCCTGTGTCACGGCTGATTCGGCCGCCTTATTCATGCTGGTTTCAAGTTGCGTGAGTTGGTCGCCCATGCCGAGCATTTTCAGCGCACCGGCGGCTTTGTCCAACTTGCCTGGCAAGCCGATTTTTACCTCGGGATTATTGCTGAAACCACCGGGCGCACCCAGTTGCTTGACGGCAATCTGCGCGCCCTGGGTCAGAGCATCCTTGAGGCCGCCGGTGGCGTCGCCCTGGGACAGGTCGCCCAAGGACAGGGCCATGGCGTTGGCGCCGAGCAGCAGGCCGGCACACAGGGCGGTGAGGCGCAGGGAGTTACGGAGCATGAGCACTTCCTTCTATTCGATTCAATCAGTGGGCGACGGCATCGACGCGCAGGCGCAACGGCTGTGGGTCCTGGCCGTTCAACTGCACCGAATGCCGTTCGGTGGTGATAAACAGTAGCTTGCCATCCAGTTCGATGCGAGCACTGACCGAGTAACTGTGGCCAGGCTTGACCTGGGCTGGGTCGTAGCTCAAGTGAAACGGCAGGGGCACCTGGCCGTTGACCGGGCCTTTCTGCTCGGCCAGGGTCACCGATGGTGCATCGGCCAGGGACACGTCCAGCAGGCTGACACTCAAGGTGGCGCTGGGTGGCAAAGCGATGCGTTGTAGGTAGAACACTTCACCGTCGAGGCTGGCCTTGGGAGCGGGGTGCATGGTTTGGCAGGCTCCCAGAAGGGCAGTCAGGCCCAGGAGGATGATTTTTTTCATGGTGGAACTCCTTGTCAGTGGCGCCAGAAACACCCTGGCGCCTCATTAAACCTAGCGGGTTTCTTCAGGTTCGACGGGCTTGTCAGCCGCCTCATCACTGCGATGCAACGCTACCTGGCGAATTGACAGGCGAATCTCCGCCGGCAACACGCGCTTGGCCGCGCCTTCGGCCAGTTCGCCCAGCAGCGGGTGATAACTCAGCTTGCCGGCTTCGTCGCGGCGCAGCACATCCTGCTTCAGAAGCGTCTGGATGAAATGTCGGAAAAGGCTCTTGTCGAAGAACTCCGGGGCGTTGAGACCATGGAGGATCGACAGGCGCTGAGCCATGACGGTGCAGAGGTCTTCCAGTTCTTCGGCGCTGATGCTGTTCTGGCCACTGTTGAGCAACAGCGAGATGGCCATGTAGAAGCGTTGCAGAGTCTGGGCAATGCTCTTGGACAGCAGGGTCAGCAGCACAAAGTTCCGCGAGCTCGGTGCCGGGCGCAGGTAGACGTCGTTCTCGAAGCGCAGCAGGCCTTGTTCGACGAACGCTTCGAGCCACTGATCGACCACCGCGTCCAACTCTTCAAGGGACCAGCGGATAAACAGCTCCGATTGCAGGTACGGATAGAGTGCGCGGGTGTAGCGCAGGATCTGTTCGCGGCTCATCCGCGAGCTGCTCTGGAAGAAACTGGCCAGCAGCGCAGGCAGGGCGAAGATGTGCAGCACGTTGTTGCGGTAGTAGGTCATCAGGACGGCATTTTGCTCGTCCAGGTAAAGAATCTTGCCCAGGGCATCGCTCTGCTCCGAGAGCAGGTCCATGTCCTTGACGTGCTTGATCAGCGCCTGGCCATCGCCTTCGGGCAAGGTGGTGTGGGGCGAGTAGGGCACCCGGCGCAGCAGCGCAAGATACAGGTCCAGCATCCGCGCCATGGCCTGATCGTCCAGGGCCAGGCGGGTGGTGGACAGCAGCGCCAAGGCCACCAGGTTCACCGGATTGATCGCTGCGGCTTCGTTCAAGTGCCGCGCCACCCGCTCGCCGAGTCGGTTGGTGGTTTCGTTAAGCCAGGCGGGCTTGTAGTTCGGGCCCAGTTCCTGGGCGCGCCAGTCGGGTTGTTCCTGATCAAGGAACTCAGCCAGTTTGATCGGTTCGCCGAAGTTGACCGCAACTTGGCCAAAGCGCTGCTTGAGGGCACCGAGAACCTTGAATATATCGAAAATCGACTCTTTCTTTTTAGTCGCGCCGCGCAGTTCGCCGAGGTAGGTGCGGCCTTCCAGCACCCGTTCGTAACCGATGTACACCGGCACAAACACGATGGGCATGCGCGAGGAGCGCAGGAAACTGCGCAGGGTAATTGCCAGCATCCCGGTTTTTGGTTGCAGCATGCGCCCGGTGCGGGAGCGTCCGCCTTCGACGAAGTACTCCACCGGGAAGCCCTTGGTGAACAGGGTGTGCAGGTATTCGTTGAACACCGAGGTGTACAGCGGGTTGCCCTTGAAGGTGCGGCGCATGAAAAACGCCCCGCCGCGGCGCAACAGGCTGCCGATCAGCGGCATGTTCAGGTTGATCCCCGCGGCGATGTGCGGCGGGGTCAGGCCGTTCTTGAACAGCAGGTACGACAACAGCAGATAGTCGATATGGCTGCGGTGACATGGCACGTAGATGATTTCGTAACCCTGGGCGACCTTTTGCACACCATCGATGTTATTGACCTTCACACCGTCGTAGATCTTGTTCCAGAACCAGCTCAGCACCACTTCCATGAACCGGATGGCGGTGTAGGTGTAGTCCGAGGCGATTTCGTTGCCATAGCGCAGGGCCTGGGCCTTGGCCTTTTCCGGGGTGATCTTTTCCCGTTCGGCCTCGTCGAGGATCGCCTGGCGCACCAGTGGCATGTTGACCAGACCTTTCACCAGGTTGCGTCGGTGAGACAGGTCGGGGCCGATCACCGCGGTTTTCAGGTTACGAAAATGCACCCGCAGGATACGTTGGGCCATGCGCACGGTGCGTTCGTGGCCTTTATTGTGCTCGATCAATTCGCGCAGATTAATTGGCGCAGAGAATTGCACTCGGGTCTTGCGGCCGAGGATCAGGATGCTCAGCAGTCGGCGCAGGCGGCCGGTAACGGCCCAGCTGTCGGCAAACAGCAGTTTCCAGGGGCTCGACTCGCTTGCCGGCGACTGGCCCCAGAACACGCTGACCGGAATGATCTGCGCATTTTCTTCGGCGTGTTCGGCAAGGGTACTGACCAAGCGGGTCAGGGTGGGCGGCGCGCCGCGCTTGTCCTGACGGCCAAGCCAATCCGGGTCGGGCGTCAGGTAGAAGAACGCCGCTGGCTCCAGCAAAGAGCCGACCGACACCGGCAGCACCGGGCGCGGCAGGCCGGCCTTGGTGCACTCGGTATCGACCACGGCCAATTCGGTGAGTGAGGGCGATTGCAGGACGTAAAACACCGGTCGGCTGCGGTCCAGGTTCAGGGTGAGGGACGACTGGTTGATCGTCTCCGAGCGAACCCAGAGGTACAACAGTCGGCGCAAGGTGCCAAATACCAGACGGCGGAACGGGGAGCGGGTCATAGGTGTGCTGCTTTGAGTGGAAAAAACCGAGCAGATGCTCGGGCCGCTAGTGTGCCGTATTCATCGAAAATCGGCAAAAAAGCGCCGATGTAAACTTGAGTTGAGAGTTCTTGAGCCTGTCATATACTCGGCAGTTCAATGCGACTGACTCAACCATAAAACTCAACAATAAAAGCAGGTGGGGGCAAACAGATGGCAACGCGCGAGACAGGCAATGTGAAGTGGTTCAACGACGCCAAGGGCTACGGCTTTATCCAGCGTGAAGACGGCAAGGATGTGTTTGTACACTACCGCGCCATTCGTGGTGACGGGCATCGTTCCCTGGCCGAGGGCCAGCAGGTGGAGTACGCCGTGGTGACCGGCGAGAAGGGCTTGCAGGCGGAGGATGTGGTCGGCCTGTAAGGCCATGCTTGTGCAGGAGCGGGCTTGCTCGCGATAGTCGTTAACGATAACGCGTGCATCCTGAATGAACGCGGTGCCCTTAAGGCCATCGCGAGCAAGCTCGCTCCTTCAGGATCAGGCTGTTTTCCAGATGATCTCTTCTTCACCATCCACGCTGATCCGCATCCAGCGGTCGGCGGTTTCTTCGCCTTCTTCCTCAACCCAGCTTCCCGGCGCGCAACGTACTTCGCCGTTGAGCGCGGCAAAGGCTGCACGGGCGCAGGCGATGTCGTCTTCCCACGGCGTCTGGTCGCTTTCCAGGTGCAGGCTGTTCCACTTGCCTACGGCCTTCGGCAGCCATGTAACAGGTACGCTGCCGGCCTTGCATTTGTAAGTCTGGCCTTTCTGGACCCAGTCGGTGCATGGCCCCAGGGCTTCGCCGAGCCAGGAGGCAATGGCCTTGTAGTCGACGTCGGCGTCCTTGAGGTAAATCTCGATATCGGGTTGGCGCATGGATGTTCCTCACTGCGGGTTTCGAAAATCCATTCGCGGATTCAGGACGGGCTCGAAAGCCCAAATAGGGGGTTATTGAAGCACGAAATAGTCGTAACGCATCGACACGGTGACCAGCAGCGGTTCAGGGTGCTCAATCACCTGGGCCCGGCGCTCGGCGCTAGCACGCCAGCCGTGGGGCGTCATGGCCAGCAGGTTGGCGCGGTCCTTGGGGTCCGCCAGGCTAAGCTTGAACTCCAGGGTTTCGCTGTGTTGCAAGCTCATGCCTTGCGGCACCAGCGCCAAGTGCTTGTCGTCGGTGTACTCGCGTACTTCGTCGTACAGGCGTTCGCGCAGCTCCATCAGGTGGCCGCTGGTAGGGCCGACTTTCATCAGGCCGCCGCCAGGGCTGAGCAGGCGCTTGGCTTCTAGCCAATCCAGCGGGCTGAATACACTGGCGAGAAACTGGCAGCTGGCATCGGCCAGCGGCACCCGGGCCATGCTGGCGATCAACCAAGTCAGCGCTGGGTTGCGTTTACAGGCGCGTTTGACCGCCTCCCGGGAAATATCCAGGGCATAACCCTCGGCGCGGGGCAGGGCATCGGCGATTTGCGCGGTGTAATAACCCTCGCCACAACCGATGTCCAGCCAGCGCTGGGGCGATTGCTCAGCGGCCAGTTCGGCCAGGCGCTTGGCCACTGGCGCGTAATGGCCCGCGTTGAGAAAATCGCGGCGTGCTTCAACCATGGCCAGGTTGTCGCCCGGGTCACGGCTGTTCTTGTGCTGTACCGGCAACAGGTTCAGATAACCCTGGCGCGCCCGGTCGAAGCGGTGCCCGACCGGGCAGGCCACGCCATTGTCCACCGCGTTCAGCGGTGCGCTGCAAATGGGGCAAGCGAGCATCAGGCGAGCAACTTAATCAGGGTTTGGTAATAGATTTCGGTCAGCACATCGAGGTCGCTGGCGAGGATGCGCTCGTTGACCTGATGGATTGTTGCGTTGACCGGGCCCAGCTCAACCACCTGGGTGCCGAGGGTCGCGATGAAGCGCCCGTCAGACGTGCCGCCGCTGGTGGAGGCCTTGGTCTCGCGACCGGTAATCGCCTTGATGCTGGCCGAGACGGCGTCGAGCAGCGCGCCCGGTTCGGTAAGGAACGGCAGGCCCGACAGCGCCCACTCCACATGCCAGTCCAGGCCATGCTTGTCGAGAATCACCGCGACTCGTTGTTGCAGGCCTTCGACCGTCGACTCGGTGGAGAAGCGGAAGTTGAACACCGCTACTAGATTACCGGGGATCACGTTGGTCGCGCCGGTGCCGGAATTGAGGTTGGAAATCTGGAAGCTGGTCGGCGGGAAGAAGGTGTTGCCATCGTCCCAATGCTCTGCGGCCAGTTCAGCCAGAGCCGCAGCGGCCAGGTGGATTGGATTCTTCGCCAGATGCGGGTAGGCCACATGGCCTTGCACGCCGCGTACAGTCAGGGTGGCGCCGAGCGAGCCGCGACGACCGTTCTTCACTACATCGCCCACCAGCGTGGTGCTCGACGGTTCGCCAACGATGCACCAGTCCAGGCGCTCCTTGCGGGCCGCCAGGCGCTCGATCACGGCCTTGGTGCCGTGGTGCGCCGGGCCTTCTTCATCGCTGGTGATCAGGAAAGCCACCGAACCCTTGTGGTCCGGGTAGTCGCTGACAAAGCGCTCGGCGGCCACCAGCATGGCTGCCAGGCTACCTTTCATGTCCGCCGCGCCACGGCCGCAGAGCATGCCGTTTTCGTCGATCAACGCGTCGAACGGATCGTTCTGCCAGGCTTGCACCGGACCGGTGGGCACCACGTCGGTGTGACCTGCAAAGCACAGCACCGGGCCTTCATGCTTACCGTGGGTGGCCCAGAAGTTATCCACATCCTCGATGCGCATCGGCTCAAGCTGGAAACCGGCGTCGCCCAGGCGCTGCATCATCAGCTTCTGGCAATCGGCATCGATTGGCGTCACCGACGGGCGACGGATCAGGTCGATAGCGAGTTGGAGGGTCGGCGAAAGGTCGGCGTGGGCCGTCATGGGGAACTCCGGAAGCTTTTATAGATGAGCAGGCAAGGCGCGCAAAATGGCGGATATCTTAAAGCAAAACGGCGGCCAGAGGCCGCCGTTTAGTGCATTGCACAAGATTTTACGAAGCTGGCACAGGTTCAGGCGCCGCGGCCGGTTTCGGCAGCGAAGACAGGAACGCCATGATCAACGCCGCCAGGTAAGGTAACGACTGCACCAGCAGCATCACCACCCAGAAGCGCATGTCATTACTCGGCAGGCCCTGCACCAGGTAGATCCCCAGCGCCGCGCCCCACAACAGCAGCATGATGAACAATTCTTCCCGGGCTTCAGAAATAGCTACCCAGAAACCGTGGTTATCGGCGTTTTTCGGTGTGCGAAAGAACGGAATACTGGTGGTGAAAAAGCCGTACAGCACCGCCTTGGCGATGGTGTGGGACAACGCCAACCCGGCCAGCGCTGCGCAGAACGCATCCTTGAGGTTCACGCCAACGGCGCGACGGTAGAGGAAGATGATCTTGCCGACCTTGAACACGAACAGCGCCAACGGCGGGATCGCGAAGATCAGCAGTGGCGGGTCGACCCGCGTCGGCACGATGATCATCGCTGCCGACCACAACAGGGCGCCGACGGTGAAGAAGATGTTCATGCCGTCTGCCACCCACGGCAACCAGCCCGCGAGGAAGTGGTAGCGCTGGCCACGGGTCAGTTCGGTGCCCTTGCCGCGCAACAGGCTGGCGGTGTGCCGCTTGATGATCTGAATCGCCCCGTAGGCCCAGCGAAAGCGCTGTTTCTTGAAGTCGATAAAGGTATCGGGCATCAGGCCCTTGCCGTAGCTTTCGTGGTAATACGCCGCCGACAGGCCTTTTTCAAAGACTCGCAGGCCCAGCTCGGCATCCTCGCAGATGCACCAGTCGGCCCAGCCCAGTTCCTCCAGTACCGAACGGCGGGTCATGGTCATGGTGCCGTGCTGGATGATCGCGTCACGGTCGTTTCGCGTGACCATGCCGATATGGAAGAAGCCTTTATATTCGGCGTAGCAGAGCTTCTTGAAGGTACTTTCGTTCTGGTCGCGATAATCCTGGGGCGATTGCACCACGGCGATTTTCGGGTCGGCGAAGTGCGGCACCATGTGCTTGAGCCAGTTCGGGTCGACGCAGTAGTCCGAGTCAATCACCGCGATCACTTCGGCGTCCTTGGCGGTATGCGGGATCAGGTAGTTCAGCGCGCCGCCCTTGAAACCGGCCAGGGGCGAGACATGGAAGAACTTGAAGCGCGGGCCGAGGGTTTCACAGTAGTCGCGCACCGGCTCCCACACAGCTGGGTCCTTGGTGTTGTTGTCGATGATCAGGACTTCGTAGTCCGGATAGTCGAGGGCGGCCAGGGCGTCGAGGGTCTGTTTGACCATCTCCGGTGGCTCGTTGTAGCAGGGCACATGGATAGAGACTTTCGGGCGGTAGTCCGAATCCCCGGTCACCGGCAGGAATTCACGCCGACGCTTGTGGGTCCAGACCGCTTCCGCCAGTTCATGGGCCTCGGTCAGCAACACGATAAACACGCCCAGGGCGCCGAGTGCCAGCAGGAAACCCACCGTCAGACTGAACCAGGTGCTGTATTGCTGGCTGTAGTCGTAGCCGATCCACACCAGCACCGACCCGCACAGGAACGCGATAAAGGTCAGAAAGGTACGACCGCGCTGGCGCAGGGCCGAGCCGTCGATCATCAGCAGGGTCAGGGACAGCAGCGCCAACACCACCGACCCGATGGCCAGCACGCGCCATTGCGGGATCGCCACAACGGGGCCTTCAAAGTTGAATTTCTGCTGGCGCGCGGCGTTGAACACACCCCAATAGGCGCCCACCGAACCTTCATCACTGGCCTTCCACGGCTGATCGAAGGCTTCGATCACAAAGTAGTTGTAGCCCTGACGGTTGAGTTTGTTCACCAGCGTGCGCAGATAAATTGCCTGGTCGGCAGGGGACGCATCTGAACCGCCACGCATCCGGCCATTGCTCGGCCAGCCAACCTCCGATAGCAACAACGGCTTTTTCGGGAAAGTCTTCTTCAGATCCCGTGCACGGTCGAGTACGAACTGGCCGGCCTTATCCACCGGGATATGCTCCCAGTATGGCAGGATATGCGCGGCAATCAGGTCGACGTGCTTGCCCAGTTGCGGGTTGTCTTCCCAAATGTGCCACTGCTCGGAGGTAGTCACCGGCACTTTCACGGCAGCGCGGACCCGGTCCAGCAGGACGATCAGTGCTTCGGGGGTGATTTCCTTGCGGAACAGGGCTTCGTTGCCCACCACGACCCGCACGACACTGCGCGAGCTGTTGGCGATCTCGATGGCGCGCAGGATCTCGCGCTCGTTGCGCTCAAGGTCCGGGCTGATCCAGATCCCCAGGGTTACCCGCAGGCCGAATTCTTCCGCCAGTTTGGGAATATCCCCCAGGGTGGCGTCGACCGAATAGGTACGGATGTTGTCCGTCAGTTTGCTCATGATCTCCAGATCACGGCGCATTTGTTCGTCGGTGGGGTACTGGTCTTTCTGCGGGTACTGGCCTTGCTGGAATGGCGAGTAGGAAAAACCGGAGATCTGTTCAGGCCAGTTGGGGGTAGTGACCGGGCGGTTGATCAACGCCCAGAAGCCGCTGAACAGCGCGGCAATCGCCAGCACCACCACCAGGTTGAGTCCAAATTTACGCGATGACATAGCTATTTCGGGTTCCAAAGGGTGTGGAACGAAAAGAGGTGTCGGCCTGCGCCGAACGGCGCGCATCCTACACTGGCCTTCGACTTACCGTACAGCAAGCCGAGAAAAACCGGACATTGGGCAGCGAAAGTTCATCTAAGTTCTTAACTTGTAGCTTGTAGCTTAAAACTTGTCGCTGCGTAGCCCTATAATGCGCGCCGGTTTTTGGGGTAATGGTCATGAGTACAGAAGATCCACGGTTTGCTGGCATCGCCCGTTTGTATGGCATTGAAGGCCTGGAACGCTTGAAAGCGGCCCATGTGGCCATTGTCGGCGTCGGCGGTGTCGGCTCCTGGGCGGCAGAAGCTATCGCCCGCTGCGGCGTGGGCGAGATCTCGCTGTTCGACCTGGACGACGTCTGCGTCAGCAACAGCAACCGCCAGTTGCACGCGCTGGACAGCACCGTGGGTCAAGCCAAGGTCGAGGTCATGGCCGAGCGCCTGCGCGGGATCAACCCGGATTGCACCGTGCATGCAGTGGCGGATTTCGTCACCCGCGAGACCATGGCCGAGTACATCACCCCCAACATCGACTGCGTGATCGACTGTATCGACAGCGTCAACGCCAAGGCGGCGCTGATCGCCTGGTGCAAGCGGCGCAAGATCCAGATCATCACCACCGGCGGCGCGGGCGGGCAGATTGATCCGACGTTGATTCAGGTGTGCGATTTGAACCGTACGTTCAACGATCCATTGGCATCGAAAGTGCGCTCGACCTTGCGCCGCGATTACGGTTTTTCCCGCACCGTGACCCGGCATTACAGCGTGCCGTGTGTGTTTTCTACGGAGCAACTGCGTTATCCCAAGCCTGATGGCAGCATTTGCCTGCAGAAGAGTTTTGTTGGGGATGGGGTGAAGCTGGACTGTGCTGGTGGGTTTGGTGCGGTGATGATGGTGACCGCGACGTTTGGCATGGTGGCGGCGACCAAGGCGGTGGATAAGATTGTGGCCGGGGTGCGCAGGCCTTCTGATCGGGTCAAGATTACGTAGATTACGGTCGGTTTTCTGAGTACAAACTCAGCGCCCGCATCCTCTGCAGCACCGCATTCAACCCATTACTACGCGAAGGCGACAACTGCCGCGACAAGCCCAGTTGTTCAAACCAGCCAGGCAGATCGACAGCTTGCAATTCAACCGCCGACAAGCCGTTAACCCGAGCCAGCAGCAACGCCACCAGCCCACGAATTAACCGCGCTTCGCTGCTGGCGGAAAACTGCCAATGCCCATCCTGCAAGTGCCCCACCAACCACACCAGGCTTTCGCAGCCCTGCACCAGGTTGGCATCGACCTTGTCCGCATCAGGCAGTGCCGGTAGCCGCTCGCCCCATTGCATCAACAGTCGGGCACGTTGCTCCCAACTGCCAACTGCCTGAAACGCTTCCAGAGCAGCCACTGCCTGCGCTGGCAAACTCATAGCAACATGTCCAAAGCCTGATCCAGCGCCTCGAAGAAGCGCTCCAGGTCATCGGAATCGTTGTACAGCGCCAGGGAAACCCGGATCGCGCCCGACAGCCCCATGTGCTTGAGCAACGGCATCGCGCAATGATGGCCCGCGCGTACGGCAATGCCTTGTTCTGTCAGCAGGTGGGCGAGGTCGGCGTTATGCACACCCTCCACCACAAAGCTGGCCAAGGCCACTTGCGGTGGGCCCAGCAGCCGTACGCCATTACGCGCCTGCAAGCCGCGCAGCAGGTAGTCATGAAGGGCTGCTTCGTGAGCCGTCACCGCTTGCTGATCCAGTGAACTCAGGTAATCCAGGGTCGCCCCCAGGCCAATCACCCCGGCAATCGGCGGTGTGCCCGCCTCAAAACCCAGGGGAGCCGGGCGAAAGCTGGCACTGTGATAGTCGGCCTGCTGCACCATCTCGCCGCCAAACTGCCAATGGCGCAGGTGGTGTAAGGCTTCGTTGCGGCTGTAGAGCACGCCGACGCCATCCGGGCCGTAGAGTTTGTGGCTGGAAAATACATAGAAGTCGCAGCCCAGGGCCTGGACGTCGTGACGGCCGTGGACGATGCCTTGTGCGCCATCGACCACGGTCAACGCGTCCTGAGCCTTGGCCATCGCCAACAACGCTGGCAAGGGTTGCCAGGTGCCAAGCACATTGGACAGTTGGCTCACCGCCAGCAGTCGAGTGCGCGGGCCGATTAATTGGGCGGCGGCTTGCAGGTCGATCAAGCCATCATCGCCCAGGGGTAGCACCACCAGATCAAGCTCGCGGCGTTTGGCCAGTTGCTGCCAGGGCAGCAGGTTGGCGTGGTGTTCCAGGGCGCTGATGACAATCTCATCGCCAGGAGTAAAAAGATGCTCAAGGCCGTAAGCCAAGAGGTTCAGCGCTGATGTCGCGCCGTGGGTGAAGATGATTTGCCCATCCTCGCCAACATTGAGCCACTGCGCCACCTTGCTGCGACTGTCCTCGAAGGCTTGGGTCGCATGGGCGCCCGGCAAATGCTGGGCACGGTGCACATTGGCTGCGCCATTGGCGTAGTAATGGATGGTCGCGTCCAGCAGGGCTTGAGGCTTTTGCGTGGTGGCGGCGTTGTCCAGGTAGGTCTGGCCTTGCCGTTGCAGGGTGGCGATGGCCGGAAAGTCGGCGCGCCAGGGAGAGGGCACAAGCATGGTGTTCAAGACTCGTATGAGCGAGCCGTACCCGAAGGTACGACCTGCTCCAGTGGCATCGAGTCGCTGCTTAGTTGTGAGCGTGCAGCGCTGCGTTCAGTTCGATGGCCGATTTGTGGGTTTTGCATTCCACGGCACCGGTCTCGGAATTGCGGCGAAACAGCAGGTCAGGTTGACCCGCCAGTTCGCGAGCCTTGACCACCTTGACCAGTTGGTTCTGCTCGTCGAGCAGCGCCACCTTGGTGCCGGCGGTCACGTACAGGCCTGACTCCACGGTGTTGCGGTCGCCCAGCGGGATACCAATACCGGCGTTGGCGCCGATCAGGCAGCCTTCGCCAACCTTGATCACGATGTTGCCACCGCCCGACAGGGTGCCCATGGTGGAGCAACCGCCGCCCAGGTCCGAGCCCTTGCCGACGAACACGCCAGCCGACACGCGGCCTTCGATCATGCCCGGGCCTTCAGTGCCAGCGTTGAAGTTGACGAAACCTTCGTGCATCACGGTGGTGCCTTCGCCGATGTAGGCGCCCAGGCGAATCCGCGCGGCGTCAGCGATGCGCACGCCGCTCGGCACCACGTAGTCGGTCATTTTCGGGAACTTGTCCACCGAGAACACTTCCAGCAGCTCGCCACGCAGGCGCGCTTCCAGTTGGCGTCCGGCCAGTTCCGACTGGTCGATGGCGCCCTGGCTGGTCCAGGCCACGTTTGGCAGCAGCGGGAAAACCCCAGTCAGGTTCAGGCCGTGAGGCTTGACCAGGCGATGAGACAGCAAATGCAGCTTGAGGTAGGCCTCAGGCGTGGAGGTCAGCGCCGCGTCTTCGGCCAGCAGGGTGGCGACCAGCGGGTTATGGCTTTCGGCCAGGCGAGTCAGCAGGGCTGCTTGGGTGGCATCTACATTTTTCAGTGCGTCAGCCAGTTGTGAGGCCTGGGCGATACTCAGGGCGATGGACTGGTTGCCTTCGCTGTAACCGAGGATCGGCGCGATAGCAGCAAGGATCTCTGCCGATGGATTGATCACTGGCTGTGCGTAAAACACTTCCAGCCAAGCACCTTGGCGGTTCTGAGTGCCGACGCCGAAGCCTAGGCTGAACAGGGAATTGGACATGCTGTTACCTCTACACAATTGGTATGGGCTGGCCTACTTGAGGGCCGCCGAATAAACATCTGGCTTGAAGCCAATCAGGGTTCTGTCACCCAGATCAAGCACCGGGCGCTTGATCATCGAGGGTTGTGCGAGCATCAGTTCAATCGCTTTCGCCTGGTCGAGATCGGCTTTGCGTTCGTCTTCGAGTTTGCGAAAGGTAGTGCCTGCACGGTTCAAAACCACCTGCCAACCGTGCTCATTGCACCATTGGGTCAAGTGTTCGCGGTCGATACCGGCCGTTTTGTAGTCATGAAACTCATAGCTGACAGCGTGTTCATCGAGCCAGGTGCGCGCCTTTTTCATGGTGTCGCAGGCTTTGATGCCGAAAAGGTGCAACGTTTTACTTGAATCGGTCAAGGAATTGCCCCCCTTTGGGCTGCTGGAAACGAAAGGTCACGGATTATGCCACGGCCAGAGCATTTCGGTGCCGCTCGTCACCACCTCGTGTCAGGGTGTGCGACTTTTGTTCAACGGCCCGTCGGCAGCATAAGCAGCTAATATGGCACTTCAACGGCGACGCGTTGCCTGATGTGTGTCGTAGTAAATCGATTGGCTGGGAATTTCGCGTTATGCAAACTGCTTACACCGTCCTTATTCTGCTGATGCTGGTCAGTGTTTCGCGTCTTGTCGGGCGTGTGATCCCGCTGCCGTTGCCGCTGGTGCAGATCGCCGCCGGGGCTCTGCTCGCCTGGCCGACCCTGGGGCTGCACGTGGCATTGGACCCGGAATTGTTTCTTTTCCTGTTTTTACCGCCGCTGCTGTTCTCGGATGGCTGGCGTATGCCCAAGCGCGAATTGTGGCGCCTGCGCGGGCCGATCCTGACGCTTGCAGTGGGGTTGGTGCTGTTCACGGTGGTGGGCGCTGGGTATTTCATCCATTGGCTGCTGCCGACCATCCCCTTGCCGGTGGCCTTCGCCCTCGCGGCGGTGTTGTCGCCGACAGATGCCGTGGCGGTATCGGCTATTTCCCAGAATCGCTTGCCAACACCCTTGATGCACATGCTTCAGGGCGAAGCGCTGATGAACGATGCATCGGGCCTGGTGACCTTCAAGTTTGCCCTGGTGGCGGCGGTGACCGGTGTGTTCTCCTTGGCCAATGCCAGCCTGACATTCGTGCTGGTGGCGCTTGGCGGGCTGGCCATTGGTGTGGCCTTGAGCTGGCTGGTGGGCCGCCTGCGGGCCTGGATGGTTGCCCGAGGCTGGGACGATCCGGCAACCCACGTGGTGTTCATGTTGCTGCTGCCATTTGCCGCCTATGTATTGGCTGAGCGTTTGGGCGCTTCGGGGATTTTGTCGGCGGTGGCGGCCGGGATGATGCAGAGCTGGCTGGACTTGCTGCCGCGTCAGACCAGCACGCGTTTGCTCAATCGCAGCGTCTGGTCGCTGCTGGAGTTTGCCTTTAACGGCCTGATCTTCCTGTTGCTGGGCCTGCAACTGCCGGACATCATCAAGGCGGTAACCAGCCACGAAGCTACCTTGTGGCCGACCTTACTGTATCGCTGCCTGGACGTGATCGCGATTTTTCTGGTGTTGCTGGTGCTGCGGTTTATCTGGGTGCAAAGCATCTGGCGACTGTCGGGATTGCTACGGCGCTTGCGGGGTAAAAGCGAACTGACGTTGGTGCCGAAAGCCCGTTCCTGCTGGCTGTTGACGGTGGGCGGAGTGCGTGGGGCGGTGACCCTGGCAGGTGTGATGTCGGTGCCGTTGCTGCTGGCACCCGGCGTGGCCTTCCCGGAGCGTGACCTGTTGATATTCATCGCTGCTGGGGTGATTTTGCTTTCTCTGGTCGCCGCTTGCATCGCCTTGCCGTTGTTGCTGAGGGGTATCGAAAAGAGCCCGGATGACAAGCGTCGCGGTGAGGTGCGTGACGCCTGGAAGAAAACCGCCGAAGCGGCGATTCACGCCCTGGAGACCGAGGAAGCAGCAGAAGCTGCGCCCCAGGACGCCGCCCAGGCTGCGCTGGCCACTGAGCTCAAGGCGCGGATCATGTCGGAGTATCGCCATCAACTGGAAGTGTTCAACGACTCGGCCGAAGCCCAGGCCCTGGCGTTACACATGGATCAACTGGAGCGTAAGTTGCGACTCAAGGCCTTGCGGGCACAGCGCCTGGAGTTATATAGCCTGAGTCGCCATCACCAGGTTGGTGATGACGTACTGCGGGAGGTGTTGGCGGACCTGGATATGAGTGAGGCGAATCTGGGCCATATCAAATGACCCGGATATCGAGTCTTACCGACGACGCTGGATAAAGTCGCGAATCCGCTCCGCCGCTTCCACGCACTCGGCCAGTGGCGCAACCAGCGCCATGCGCACGCGCCCGGCGCCGGGGTTGAAACCGTCGACTTCCCGGGACAGGTAAGAACCTGGCACCACGGTCACATGTTCTTCCACGAACAAATCCCGGCAGAAGGCCGCATCATCGCCTTCGATATTTGGCCACAGGTAGAAACCGCCATCCGGGTTTTGCACGTCCAGCACCGGCTTGAGAATAGCCAGCACAGCGGCGAACTTTTCCCGGTACAGGTCGCGGTTGGCTTGCACATGGGCCTCATCCTGCCAGGCGGCAATGCTCGCCAACTGGGTTTGTACCGGCATCGCGCAGCCGTGGTAGGTGCGGTACAGCAGGAAGGCTTTGAGGATTTCGGCGTCACCGGCGACAAAGCCTGAGCGCAAGCCCGGCAGGTTGGAACGCTTGGACAGGCTGTGGAACACCACGCAGCGTTTGAAATCCTGGCGGCCCAGTTCGACGCAGGCACTGAGCAGGCCCGGCGGCGGGGTTTGTTCGTCGAAGTACAGCTCGCTGTAGCACTCGTCGGCGGCGATCACGAAGTCGTACTCGTCGGCCAGGGCGATCAGTTTTTTCAGGGTGTCGACCGTAATCAAGGCGCCGGTCGGATTGCCTGGCGAGCATAGGAACAGAATCTGGCAGCGTTTCCAGACGTCGGCCGAGACCGCATCGAAATCAGGGTTGAAGCCGTTTTCGACCAGGCACGGCAGGTAATGTGGCTTGGCCCCGGCGAGAAACGCTGCACCTTCGTAGATTTGGTAGAACGGGTTCGGGCTGACCACCAGCGCGTCGTCGCCCCGGTTGACCACGGTCTGGGTGAAGGCGAACAGCGCTTCACGGGTACCGTTGACGGGCAGGATGTTGCGCGCAGGGTCCAGCCAGCCCTCGGGTACGCTGAAGCGGCGTTCGCACCAGGTGCCAATGGCTTCGCGTAACGCCGCAATGCCCAGGGTACTCGGGTACACCGCCATCTGATCGAGGTTGTTGGCCAGGGCCTCGGCGACGAACGTCGGGGATTTGTGCTTGGGTTCGCCGATGGACAGGGCAATCGGGCGTTTGTCCGGGTTCGGCGTGACGCTCCCCAGCAGGGCGCGCAATTTCTCGAACGGATAGGGCTGCAACTGGTTCAGGGCGTTGTTCATCGGTGGATCTCGTGCAAGGCGGTGAACGCTGGATAAGAGGAGGCAGTGAGATCGCCCCCGTCAGTCAAATACTCAATCGCGACAACTCAACCCCAGGTTCCTCCTGGCTCACGCTTAACTGCTCGACGATTGCATCCTGCAAGCGACGGCAAAGTTCAGGGTCGGAAAGAGGCTGATTGTCAGCATCGGTAATAAAGAACACGTCTTCCACTCGTTCGCCCAGGGTCGCAATCTTGGCGTTTTGCAACGACAGGTCGAACTCCAGGAAAATCGTGCCGATCCGCGCGAGCAGGCCCGGGCGATCCGGGGCGCTGAGTTCCAGTACCGTCACCGGGCGCTGGGCGTCGTTGTGGATGGTCACCTGGGGTGCAAAGGCGAAGTGTTTGAGTTGGCGCGGCACCCGACGCTGGATGATGGTCGGGTAATCGTCAGGGTTGCGCAGTGCTTCGGTGAGGCCTTCGCGAATCTTTTTTACCCGCACCGGGTTGTCGCCGATGGACTCACCTTCGGTGTCGAGCACGATGTAGGTGTCGAGGGTGAACTGGCTGCTGGAGGTGATGACCCGAGCGTCGTGAATGTTCAGGTTGAGCTGGTCCATCGCCGCCACGGTCACGGCGAAGAAGTCATGCTGGTCCGGTGCATAGATGAAGATTTGCGTGCCGCCTTCGAACTCGCGCTGGGTGGTTTCCTTGATCAGCACCAGTGGGCCGCCATCGGCCGGTTGCTGCAGGATCGCGTCGCTGTGCCAGGCCACGTCGCCAGCAGTGTGGCGCAGGAAGTAGTCGTCACCCAGTTGCGACCAGAGTTGCTCGACATCGTCTGGGTCGTTGCCGCCGCGCACCAGGATGTCCAGGGCGGCACTTTGGGTGCGCCGGATCTGTTCTTCGCGGTCCACCGGATTCTCCAGGCCGCGACGTAGCGCGCGCTTGGTCTCGGTGTAGAGCTGGCGCAACAGGCTGGCGCGCCAGGAATTCCACAGCGTCGGGTTGGTGGCGTTGATGTCGGAGACGGTCAGCACGTACAGGTAATCGAGATGGGTTTCGTCACCGACGGCCTGGGCGAAGTCATGGATCACCTGCGGGTCGGACAAGTCCTTGCGCTGGGCCGTGGTGGACATCACCAGGTGGTTTTGCACCAGCCAGACAATCAGGCTGCTATCCCACAGCGGCAGTTGGTGGCGCTGGCAGAATGCCTTGGCGTCCACCGCGCCGATTTCCGAGTGATCGCCGTGACGACCCTTGCCGATGTCGTGATACAGACCGGCGAGGTAGATCAGTTCCGGCTTGGGTAGCTTGGCCATAAGCTTGCTGGCCAGCGGGAATTTCTCTGATACCTGGGTGTACTGCAACTTACGCAGGTGCTTGATCAGGTTCAGGGTGTGGGCATCGACCGTATAGATATGGAACAGGTCGTGCTGCATTTGCCCGACGATAAAGCCGAACTCCGGCAGGTAGCGCCCGAGAATGCCGTAGCGGTTCATCCGGCGCAGGTTGCGGTGGATGCCGAATTTGCACTTGAACAGTTCGATAAACAGGCTGGTGTTGCGGATGTCATTGCGGAAATTATCGTCGATCAGGTGACGATTTTCCCGCAATAGACGAATGGTATCGGCGCGTACACCTTTGATTTCCGGCTGTTGGGCCATCAATACGAAGATTTCCAGCATGGCGAACGGCGTGCGGTTGAACACGTTGTCGTTGCGGGCCTCGATGTAACCGTCATGCAGTTGGAAGCGGGCGTTGATGGGTTGTGGCGGCGCTTCGTCTTCCGGAGCGAGGATCACTTCTTCGAAGTGCTGAATGATCAGGTCGCTGAGCTGGGCAATGCTCATGACCACCCGGTAGTACTGCTGCATGAAGCTTTCGATGCTGGTCTTGGCGTCTTCGCCTTCAAAGCCCAGCAGGGTGGCGATGGAGCGCTGGTGATCGAACAGCAGACGGTCTTCGGAGCGCCCCGCGAGCATGTGTAGGGCGTAGCGTACCTTCCACAGGAACTCCTGGGACGAGGCCAATAAAGCGTTTTCGCTCTCCACCAAGAAGCCTTCGCCGGCCAGTGCGCGCAGGTTCAGGGTGCCGTACTGGCGACGAGCCACCCACAAAATGGTCTGGATATCCCGCAGGCCACCAGGGGAGCCTTTGACGTTGGGTTCCAGGTTGTATTCAGTGTCGTTGTACTTGTGATGACGGGCTTTCTGCTCGGCACGCTTGGCCAGGAAGAAGTCCTTGCTCGGCCACATGCGCTCGGTGCTGGTAACTTCCAGCATGCGTATGCGCAGGCGCTCGGGGCCGCTGATGGTGCGGCTTTCCATCAGGTTAGTGACCACAGTAAGGTCGGCGCGGGCTTCCTGGGCGCACTCATCCACCGAGCGCACGCTTTGCCCGACTTCCAGGCCGATGTCCCACAACAACGTCAGAAAACGCTCGATGGAATCGCGGAAAATTTCGTGGTCGGCGCTGTCCAGTAGAATCAGCAGGTCGATGTCGGAGTAGGGGTGCAGTTCGCCGCGACCGTAGCCGCCCACCGCCACCAGGGCGATGTCGGCGTCTTCACTCCAGGTGAACTGTTCCCAGGCCTTTTGCAGGATATTGTCGACGAACCAGGCGCGGTCCTCGATCAGCCGACGGATATCCCGGCCACTGCGAAAGCGCTCATCGAGCACATCCCGGGCCTGGCGGATGGCCTTCTTGAAGGCGGCGATAGGGCTTGCCTTCAGGGCCAGTTCTGCCTGGAACTGGCCACGATCGAAGAGTTCGGGATCCACCTGGGGCATTGATCGGCTTTCCTTTCTATCTATAAGTCACAACAGCTGTGTGCGAAAAACCGGTGCAAGCCTCAGGCCGAAACGCGGGGGATCGTGTCGTCGGCGCGCAGGGTGAAGATCTCGTAGCCGGTTTCGGTGACCAATAGGGTGTGCTCCCACTGGGCCGAAAGCTTGCGGTCCTTGGTGATGGCGGTCCAGCCGTCGCCCAGCACCTTGGTGTCGGCCTTGCCCTGGTTGATCATCGGTTCGATGGTGAAGGTCATGCCTGCTTTGAGTTCCATGCCGGTGCCCGCGCGGCCGTAGTGCAGGATTTGCGGCTCTTCGTGGAACACCTTGCCGATGCCATGGCCGCAGAATTCGCGAACCACCGAGAAACCGTTCTTTTCCGCGTGCTTCTGGATCACTTCACCGATATCCCCCAGGTGGCAGCCGGGCTTGACGATCTCGATGGCTTTGTACATGCATTCCTGGGTGATCTGCGACAGGCGTTCGGCCCATACGGGAACAGTGCCGACGTGGAACATGCGGCTGGTGTCGCCGTGGTAGCCGTCCTTGATCACGGTGACATCGATGTTCAGGGTATCGCCGTCTTTCAACGGTTTGTCGCCCGGGATCCCGTGGCAGACCACGTGGTTGATCGAGGTGCAGATCGACTTGGGGAAACCCTTGTAGTTCAGCGGGGCAGGGATGGCTTTCTGCACGTCGACAATATAGTCATGGCAGATGCGGTCCAGTGTTTCGGTGGTGACGCCGGGCTTGACGTGTTCGGCAATCATTTCCAGTACGTCGGCAGCCAGTTTTCCGGCAACGCGCATTCCAGCAATATCTTCGGCGGTTTTGAGGGTGACGGTCATACAGGCTCTCTCTAGCGCATAGCGCTGAAATCAATACGGTTTACAGGTGTGCGACAAAAGGTTGCAGCATTCGCACAAGCCTAAAAAACGTGATTCTACCAGACGCGGGGTGCAAACCATGAGCGTATGGGTATCGCTTCTATCTATTAGGTGTGGGCATTCTGGTTCTATTCAAAGGCTTGCGCAAAAGCGACTGGCAGCAAATGTGATTGCGGGTTTCGTTTTTCCCCTCTGTGTGGTATAAAATGCGCCGCTTTCCGGGGAGACCCTGCAAAGCTTAAATCCACACACGTGTCGACACGATGACCTGGGTGCCGGAGGCTTAAAGCCGCTGGTTGGTCATTGGGATACGTGGAGGCCAAACCCGACTTACTAAGGAACTATCATGTCCCAAGTCAACATGCGCGATATGCTGAAGGCCGGTGTCCACTTCGGTCACCAAACCCGTTACTGGAACCCGAAAATGGGTAAATACATTTTCGGCGCACGTAACAAGATTCACATCATCAACCTTGAAAAAACCCTGCCAATGTTCAACGAAGCTCTGACTTTCGTAGAGCGCCTGGCCCAGGGCAAAAACAAGATTCTGTTCGTCGGCACCAAGCGTTCCGCTGGCAAGATCGTTGCTGAAGAAGCAGCACGTTGCGGTTCGCCGTACGTCGATCACCGCTGGTTGGGCGGCATGCTGACCAACTTCAAAACCATCCGTGCTTCCATCAAGCGTCTGCGTGACCTTGAAGTGCAAGCCGAAGATGGGACTTTCACCAAGCTGACCAAGAAAGAGGCGCTGATGCGCACTCGCGATCTTCAGAAGCTCGATCGTTCCCTGGGTGGTATCAAGGACATGGGCGGTCTGCCTGACGCACTGTTCGTTATCGACGTTGATCACGAGCGTATCGCGATCACCGAAGCCAATAAGCTGGGTATCCCGGTTATCGGCGTAGTCGATACCAACAGCAGCCCGGACGGCGTTGACTACATCATCCCAGGCAACGATGACGCAATCCGCGCTATCCAGCTGTACATGGGTTCGATGGCTGACGCTGTTATCCGTGGCCGCAACCACGTTGCTGGCGGTGCCGAGCAGTTTGTTGAAGAAGCTCCGGTAGCTGCTGCTGAGTAACTGACGCCTTGGCGTTGACTCAGTAAGCAAAAAGGGGGCTTGGCCCCCTTTTTGCCACCTCGAAAACCATTTGTCGGCGCCCACTTGTGGCAGCGCATCTATTGCGCTTGTAACGTGCAGCGGCCTACAAGGGTTGTTCGGGAAGAATTGATCGCCCGTTCGATCGGGTGGAATGGTTGAAGACCTATCCAAGAGGATTTTGAAAATGGCAGAGATTACTGCAGCGTTGGTCAAAGAACTGCGTGAGCGTACTGGCGAAGGCATGATGGATTGCAAGAAGGCCTTGACCAAGGCTGACGGCGACATCGAAAAAGCCATTGATGACATGCGTGCTTCGGGCGCCATCAAGGCTGCCAAGAAAGCAGGCAACATTGCTGCTGAAGGCGCGATTGCTATCAAGGAAGACGGCAAGGTTGCCGTTATCATTGAAGTCAACTCGCAGACCGACTTCCTGGCCCTGCAAGACGACTTCAAGAACTTCGTCGCTGCCAGCGTTGAAAAAGCCTTCGCTGACAAACTGACTGACGCTGCTCCACTGATCGCCGCTCAAGAGCCGGCGCGTGAAGCACTGATTGCTAAAGTAGGCGAAAACGTCAATATCCGTCGTCTGGCCCGTATCGAAGGTGACGTTGTGGGTGCTTACCTGCACGGCAACAAGATCGGTGTAGTCGTGGCTCTGAACGGCGGCAACGTTGAACTGGCCAAAGACATTGCGATGCACGTAGCTGCCAGCAACCCTGAGTTCCTGCTGCCGTCGCAAGTTTCCGCTGAAGCCATCGAGCGCGAAAAAGCCGTGTTCATGAGCCTCAACGAAGACAAGATCAAAGGCAAGCCTGCTGAAATCGTCGAGAAAATGGTTTCTGGTCGTATCAGCAAGTTCCTCGCCGAAGCTAGCCTGGTTGAGCAGGCGTTCGTCAAGAACCCTGAAATCAAGATCGGTGAACTGGCCAAGAAAGGCGGCGCTGAAATCGTTTCCTTCACCTACTACAAAGTAGGTGACGGCATCGAGAAGCCGGTCGACAACTTCGCTGAAGAAGTTGCTGCCCAACTGGCTGCCAGCAAGAAGTAAGACAGTTTTCAACTGTCGCCCAAAAGGAGGCTGCCCGCTTACGCGCGCAGCCTCTTTTCAAATGGGGTGACCGATTTTATTTGGTTTCCCTGCGGAACTGGCTTACAAAGCCGTGTTCCGATGGCGCTGTGACAGCGTCCAGCTAGAGTGAACGCAGGCCGTAAACGGCTTGCCAAGAATTTTTAAAAATACGCCGCAGGAGAGATTCGCAATGGCTCAGCAGGGCAGTGGTTATCAGGCTCGCTATAAACGCATTCTACTCAAGCTTAGCGGCGAGGCCCTGATGGGCTCGGAAGAGTTCGGGATCGATCCCAAGGTACTCGACCGCATGGCGCTGGAAGTCGGCCAACTGGTCGGTATCGGTGTCCAGGTCGGCCTGGTGATAGGCGGCGGCAACCTGTTCCGCGGTGCGGCACTCAGCGCTGCTGGCATGGATCGGGTAACCGGCGACCACATGGGCATGCTGGCCACTGTGATGAATGCCCTGGCCATGCGCGATGCTCTGGAGCGGGCCAACATCACGGCGATCGTGATGTCTGCTATTTCCATGGTCGGTGTAACCGATCACTATGACCGGCGCAAAGCCATGCGTCACCTGGATGCCAAGGACGTGGTGATTTTTGCTGCTGGTACCGGCAATCCCTTCTTCACCACCGACTCGGCAGCCTGCTTGCGTGGCATTGAAATCAATGCGGACGTGGTACTTAAGGCAACCAAGGTTGATGGCGTTTACACTGCTGACCCGTTTAAAGACCCGCATGCCGAGAAGTTCGATCATCTGACTTATGATGAAGTGCTGGATCGCAAGCTGGGTGTGATGGATCTGACAGCTATTTGCCTGTGTCGCGACCACAAGATGCCGCTTCGCGTATTTAACATGAACAAGCCCGGCGCCCTGCTGAACATCGTACACGGCGGCGCAGAAGGGACTCTGATCGAGGAGGCTCAACAATGATCAACGAAATCAAGAAAGACGCTCAAGAGCGTATGCACAAATCCCTGGAGTCTCTGGCCCATGCATTTGGCCAGATTCGTACCGGCAAGGCACACCCGAGCATCCTGGGTAGCGTGATGGTGCCGTACTACGGCGCAGACACTTCCATCACCCAAGTGGCCAACATCACCGTAAAAGACTCGCGCACCCTGCAAGTCGTGGCCTTTGAGCGCAATATGCTCGGGGCAGTCGACAAGGCAATCCAGAGTGCTGGTCTGAACCTCAATCCGACCAACCTGGGCGAGTTGTTGTTGATCTCCATGCCTGCCCTGACCGAAGAAACCCGTAAGGGCTTTACCAAACAGGCGCGTAGTGCTGCGGAAGATGCTCGTGTTGCCGTGCGCAACATTCGTCGCGATGCCTTGGGTGACCTGAAAAAGCTGGTTAAGGACAAGGAAATCAGTGAAGACGAAGAGCGCCGTGCTGCTGCGGATATCCAGAAGCTGACCGATAAGGCTGAGTCTGATATCGACGCGGCCACCAAGCAAAAAGAAGCGGACTTGATGGCTGTATAAGGGTCAGGACGTTTTCATGGAAAAGACCAAGCAGACTGTGCCCGCCGTGGTGCCGCGCCATGTCGCGATCATCATGGACGGGAATAATCGCTGGGCGAAAAAACGCTTTATGCCGGGTGTCGCCGGGCATAAAGCGGGTGTCGATGCGGTACGGGCTGTGATCGAAGTGTGCGCCGAGGCCAAGGTCGAGGTGCTGACCTTGTTTGCCTTCTCCAGTGAAAACTGGCAGCGCCCGGCCGAGGAGGTCAGTGCCTTGATGGACCTGTTCTTCAAGGCGCTGCGTCGTGAGGCCAAGCGCCTGAACGACAACAACATCAGCCTGCGCATCATCGGGGATCGCTCGCGCTTCCGTCCGGAGTTGCAGGCGGCCATGCGCGAAGCCGAGGCGATTACTGTCGGCAGTAATCGGTTCGTACTGCAAATCGCAGCCAACTATGGCGGCCAGTGGGATATCGCCCAAGCCGCGCAGCGTCTGGCGCGCGAAGTGCAGGCCGGTCATCTGCGACCCGAAGACATCACGCCTGAACTGTTGCAAACCTGCCTGGTAACCGGCGATCTGCCGTTGCCGGACTTGTGTATCCGTACCGGTGGCGAACACCGCATCAGCAACTTCCTGTTGTGGCAGTTGGCCTATACCGAGCTGTACTTCTCCGACCTGTTCTGGCCGGACTTCAAACACGATGCCATGCGCAATGCGCTGGCCGATTTCGCTTCCCGTCAGCGTCGCTTCGGTAAAACGAGCGAGCAGATCGAAGCTGGAGCCCGGGTTTAATGCTTAAACAACGAATCATCACGGCACTGATCCTGCTGCCGATTGCCTTGTGCGGGTTTTTCCTGCTCGAAGGTGCCGGCTTTGCGCTGTTCATCGGCCTGGTTGTGACCTTGGGCTCTTGGGAATGGGCGCGCCTGGCCGGTTTCACCGCGCAGCGGCATCGTGTGGTGTACGCCGTCGTCGTGGCGCTGATGTTGTTCCTGATGTACATCCTGCCGGATATGGCGCCTTGGGTACTTGGCGCTGCGGTGCTGTGGTGGACGCTGGCGACCTTCCTGGTGCTGACTTATCCGCAAACCAGCGGCCATTGGTCCAGTGTCGCCTGCAAGCTGGTGATAGGCCTGTTGATTCTGCTGCCGGCCTGGCAAGGCCTGGTCTATATCAAGCACATGCCCTTGGGCAACTGGCTGATCATGGCGGTGATGGTGCTGGTCTGGGGTGCTGATATTGGCGCTTACTTTTCCGGCCGGGCCTTCGGCAAGCGCAAGCTGGCGCCGGCGGTAAGTCCTGGCAAGAGCTGGGAAGGTGTATACGGTGGTTTGTTACTGACGCTGGTGATTACTGCTGTCGTTGGTGTTGTGCGTGGCTGGACCGTCAAGGAAATACTCCTGGCCCTGGTGGGTGCTGCGGTGGTCGTGCTGATCTCGGTGGTCGGAGATCTGACCGAGAGCATGTTCAAGCGCCAGGCTGGGGTCAAGGACAGCAGCAATCTGCTTCCGGGTCACGGCGGCGTGCTGGACCGTATCGACAGCCTGACGGCAGCGTTGCCGATCTTTGCCGTACTGTTGTGGATGATGGCCTCGTGAGCCGTCTGCAGCAGATTACCGTGCTGGGAGCCACCGGCTCGGTAGGGTTGAGCACGCTGGATGTGATTGCCCGTCATCCGGAGCGTTATCAAGTCTTCGCCCTGACTGGCTTTAGCCGCTTGAGCGAGCTGTTGGCGCTGTGTGTTCGTCACGTGCCGCAATTTGCGGTAGTGCCTGAGGCGGTGGCTGCGCGCGGTTTGCAGGATGATCTGCGGGCGGCGGGGCTGTCGACTCAAGTGCTGGTGGGGGAGGAGGGGTTGTGTCAGGTATCCGCCGATCCTGATGTCGATACCGTTGTCGCCGCTATTGTCGGTGCGGCTGGCCTGCGTCCAACCCTGGCCGCCGTTGACGCCGGCAAGAAGATTTTGCTGGCTAACAAGGAGGCGCTGGTGATGTCCGGCGCACTCTTTATGCAGGCGGTGCGCAAGAGCGGCGCCGTACTGCTACCGCTGGACAGCGAGCACAACGCGATTTTCCAGTGTATGCCCGGCGATTTTGCTCGTGGTCTGAGCCAGGTGGGTGTGCGCCGTATTTTGCTGACTGCGTCCGGCGGCCCGTTCCGACAGACGCCGCTGGCTGAGCTGGAGCATGTCTCCCCTGAACAAGCCTGTGCCCATCCCAACTGGTCGATGGGCCGCAAGATCTCGGTGGATTCGGCCAGCATGATGAACAAAGGTCTCGAACTGATTGAGGCGTGCTGGTTGTTCGATGCGCGGCCGGATCAGGTCGAGGTGGTGATTCACCCGCAAAGCGTGATTCATTCCCTGGTCGACTACGTGGACGGCTCGGTGTTGGCCCAGTTGGGTAATCCGGACATGCGTACGCCGATCGCCAACGCCTTGGCCTGGCCCGAGCGCATTGATTCGGGTGTTGCTCCTCTGGACCTGTTTGCCATCGCCCGGCTGGATTTCCAGGCCCCCGACGAGCAGCGCTTCCCGTGCCTGCGTCTGGCGCGTCAAGCTGCCGAGGCAGGTAACAGCGCGCCGGCGATGCTCAATGCGGCCAATGAAGTGGCTGTGGCGGCGTTTCTCGAACGACGCATCCGTTTCCCGGAGATCGCGAGTATCATCGAGGACGTTCTGAGCCTTGAACCTGTGGTCGCCGTTGATGACTTGGGCGCGGTCTTCGAGGCTGATACAAAGGCCCGGGCCCTGACCGAGCAATGGTTGAGCCGCAATGCGCGTTAACCTTTTTGGGCGCGCTTGAGCCTGTAGGCACTGGATTGGAATGCGGAGAAATTAGATGAGTGCGCTCTACATGATTGTCGGCACCCTGGTTGCTCTGGGTGTGCTGGTCACCTTCCACGAATTCGGCCACTTCTGGGTGGCGCGTCGTTGCGGCGTCAAGGTTCTGCGTTTTTCCGTCGGTTTCGGGATGCCGTTGCTGCGCTGGCATGACCGTCAAGGCACCGAGTTCGTGATTGCTGCCATTCCCTTGGGCGGCTACGTCAAGATGCTCGACGAGCGCGAAGGCGAAGTGCCCGCTGATCAGTTGGACCAATCCTTCAATCGCAAGACCGTTCGTCAGCGCATTGCCATCGTTGCTGCCGGGCCTATCGCCAACTTTTTGCTGGCCATGGTGTTCTTCTGGGTGCTGGCGATGTTGGGCAGCCAGCAGGTGCGTCCGGTTATCGGTGCGGTGGAGGCGGGCAGTATCGCGGCCAAGGCCGGGCTGATCGCAGGGCAGGAAATTGTTGCCATTGATGGCGAGCCTACTACCGGTTGGGGCGCGGTCAATTTGCAGTTGGTGCGCCGCCTGGGTGAAAGCGGCACCGTGAAGCTGGTGGTGCGCGAGCAGGATTCCACGGCCGAAACGCCGCGGGAGCTGGCCCTCGACAACTGGCTCAAGGGCGCCGACGAGCCTGATCCGATCAACTCTCTGGGGATTCGTCCATGGCGGCCCTCCTTGCCACCGGTGCTGGCAGAGCTGGATCCCAAAGGCCCTGCGCAAGCTGCAGGGCTGAAAACCGGCGACCGCCTGTTGGCCCTTGATGGCCAGGCACTGGGTGACTGGCAGCAAGTGGTCGATCTGGTGCGTGTACGCCCTGATACCAAAATTGTGCTGAAAGTTGAGCGCGACGGTGCTCAAATCGACGTCCCTGTCACCCTGGCGGTGCGCGGGGAAGCCAAGGCGGCCGGGGGTTATCTAGGCGCCGGGGTGAAAGGTGTCGAGTGGCCACCTTCGATGGTGCGTGAGATAAGTTTCGGGCCGTTGGCCGCAATTGGCGAGGGTGCGCGACGCACTTGGACCATGAGTGTGTTGACCCTCGATTCCCTCAAGAAAATGTTGTTCGGCGAGCTCTCGGTAAAAAACTTGAGTGGACCGATAACCATTGCTAAAGTGGCGGGCGCTTCTGCCCAGTCGGGCATGGCTGATTTCCTGAATTTCCTGGCTTATCTGAGTATTAGCCTCGGGGTTCTGAATTTGTTGCCCATTCCAGTATTGGATGGGGGGCATCTGTTGTTTTATCTGGTCGAGTGGGTGCGTGGTCGCCCCTTGTCGGATCGGGTGCAGGGTTGGGGGATACAGATCGGTATCAGTTTGGTGGTCGGGGTGATGTTGTTAGCCTTGGTCAACGATCTGGGACGACTGTAACGCTTCGCTGAATTGCGAATCTGCCGCATTTTGCGGCAGTTTGTTTATTGCCAGTTGGAATAAGAAAGGACTTCATGAAACGTCTGCTGCTAACTGCGGTTCTCACCGTATTGATGATCGCCGAAGTTCACGCCGAGTCCTTCACCATCTCCGATATTCGCGTCAACGGCCTCCAGCGGGTTTCCGCGGGTAGCGTCTTTGGCGCTTTGCCGTTGAACGTCGGGGAACAGGCTGATGATCGTCGCCTGGTGGAATCCACTCGTGCGCTGTTCAAAACCGGTTTCTTTCAAGACATCCAATTGGGGCGCGAAGGCAACGTCCTTGTCATCACTGTCGTCGAGCGACCGTCCGTCGCCAGTATCGAGATCGAAGGCAACAAGGCGATCTCCACTGAAGACTTGATGAAAGGTCTCAAGCAATCGGGCCTTGCCGAAGGCGAGATCTTCCAGCGTGCCACCCTCGAAGGCGTACGTAACGAGCTGCAACGTCAATATGTTGCCCAGGGTCGTTATTCCGCCTCGGTGGATACCGAGGTGGTGCCGCAGCCGCGTAACCGTGTTGGCCTCAAGGTCAACATCAACGAAGGTACCGTGGCGGCCATCCAGCACATCAACGTGGTGGGTAACACCAAGTTCGCTGACGAAGATCTGATCGGCCTGTTCGAGCTCAAGACCACCAACTGGCTGTCGTTCTTCAAGAACGATGACAAGTACGCCCGTGAAAAGCTTTCCGGTGACCTGGAGCGTCTGCGTTCCTATTACCTGGACCGTGGCTATATCAACATGGATATCGCTTCGACCCAGGTGTCTATCACCCCGGACAAGAAGCATGTCTACATCACCGTCAACGTCAACGAAGGCGAAAAGTATCGCGTTCGTGACGTGAAGCTCAGCGGCGACTTGAAAGTGCCTGAAGACCAGGTCAAGTCCCTGTTGCTGGTGCAGAAGGACCAGGTGTTCTCGCGCAAGCTGATGACCACCACGTCCGAACTGATCACCCGCCGCCTGGGTAACGAGGGCTACACCTTCGCCAACGTCAACGGCGTGCCCACCCCGCACGATGATGACCACACTGTGGACATCACCTTTGTCGTCGATCCTGGCAAGCGTGCCTATGTAAACCGCATCAACTTCCGTGGCAACACCAAGTCCGAAGACGAAGTGCTGCGTCGTGAAATGCGCCAGATGGAAGGTGGTTGGGCTTCGACCTACCTGATCGACCAGTCCAAGACCCGTCTTGAGCGCCTGGGCTTCTTCAAGGAAGTCAACGTCGAAACCCCGGCCGTGCCGGGCGTGGATGACCAGGTTGACGTGAACTATGCAGTAGAAGAGCAAGCGTCCGGTTCGATCACCGCCAGCGTCGGTTTCGCACAAAGTGCCGGCCTGATCCTTGGTGGCTCCATCACCCAGAACAACTTCCTGGGTACCGGTAACAAGGTCAGCATCGGCCTGACCCGAAGCGAATACCAGAGCCGCTATAACTTCGGTTATGTCGACCCCTACTGGACAGCTGACGGCGTGAGCCTGGGCTACAACGCCTTCTATCGCACCACCGACTACAAAGACCTCGACGTCGACGTTGCAAGCTATGCAATCGACAGCCTGGGTGCCGGTGTCAATGTTGGCTATCCAATCAGCGAGACCTCGCGCCTGACCTTCGGCCTGACCGCGCAACAGGATGAGATCAAGACTGGTGTCTACACCGTGGATGAGATCTTCGACTTCGTGCGTACCGAGGGTGACAAGTTCCTCAACTTCAAGGCCTCGGCCGGTTGGTCGGAATCGACCCTGAACAAAGGGGTGCTGGCGACACGCGGTCACTCCCAGAGCCTGACACTGGAAAGCACTACTCCAGGCAGCGACCTGTCGTTCTTCAAGCTTGATTACCGCGGCCAGTTGTTCACGCCGCTGAGCGACAACTACACCATGCGCCTGCACACTGAACTGGGCTACGGTGACGGTTACGGTTCGACCAATGGCCTGCCGTTCTACGAGAACTACTACGCGGGTGGTTTCAACTCGGTACGTGGCTTCAAGGACAGCACCCTGGGCCCTCGTGGTACCCCGAGCCGTGGCTTCGACAAGACGGGTAACGTGGGGACTGTTGCTGACTCGGACAACGATCCGCTGCCATTCGGTGGTAACGTGCTGATTCAAGGTGGTGCGGAGATTCTATTCCCGCTGCCATTCGTCAAGGATCAACGCTCCCTGCGTACCTCGGTCTTCTGGGATGTGGGTAACGTGTTCGACTCCAAGTGCGAGCAGATCAAGAACCCTAGTGGTTTGAAGTCCGATACCCAGTGCAACGACGTCAGTCTCAGCAACCTGGCAAGCTCTGTGGGTGTTGGCGTGACCTGGATTACGGCCTTGGGCCCATTGAGCTTTGCTCTGGCCATGCCGATCAAGAAACCGGATAACGCTGAAACCCAGATTTTCCAATTCTCCCTCGGCCAGACGTTCTAAGCGTCTGACCCAAGATAACGACAACGGATTCTGTAGGAGTGCATCGTGCGTAAGTTGACTCAATTGGTTCTCCTGGCGACTGTCCTGGTAGCAACCCCGGCCTTTGCCGAAATGAAAATCGCTGTCCTGAACTATCAGATGGCTCTGCTGGAATCCGATGCGGCCAAGAAATACGCCGTGGATGCCGAGAAGAAATTCGGTCCGCAACTGACCAAGCTCAAGACTCTGGAAAGTAGCGCCAAAGGTATTCAGGATCGTCTGGTCGCCGGTGGCGACAAAATGCAGCAAGGCGAGCGCGAGCGTCTGGAGCTTGAATTCAAGCAAAAGGCCCGTGACTATCAGTTCCAATCCAAGGAACTGAACGAAGCCAAGGCTGTTGCTGACCGTGAAATGCTCAAGCAACTCAAGCCAAAACTCGACAGCGCCGTGGAAGAAGTCATCAAGAAGGGTGCCTTTGACCTGGTCTTCGAGCGTGGCGCGGTGATTGATGTCAAACCTCAGTACGACATCACCCGCCAGGTGATCGAGCGCATGAACCAGCTGAAGTAAACCATGACCGCGACTATAAAACTTGGCCAGTTGGCCGAGTTCCTGGGGGCCACCTTACATGGCTCCCCGGAGAAGGAAATCACTGGGCTAGCCACCTTGCAGGAGGCTGGCCCAGCTCAGTTGAGCTTTCTGGCAAACCCCCAATACCGTAAATACCTGGGCGATACCCAGGCCGCAGCCGTGTTGCTGAAGGCCGCTGATGCCGAAGGGTTTACCGGGGACGCGCTCGTTGTTGCCGACCCGTACCTGTCGTACGCACGGGTGTCCCACCTGTTCGATCCAAAACCCAAGGCTGCTGCCGGTATTCATCCCTCGGCAGTGATTGCTGATGACGCCCAGGTTGATCCTGCGGCGAGCATTGGCGCTTTTGTGGTGATCGAGAGTGGCGCCCGCATTGGTGCCGGTGTGACGGTAGGGGCCCAGTGCTTTATCGGTGCCTGCAGTGAAATTGGTGCCGGTGGCTGGCTCGCGCCGCGCGTGACCCTGTACCACGATGTGCGTATTGGCCAGCGTGTGGTGATTCAGTCGGGCGCCGTGATCGGCGGCGAGGGCTTCGGCTTCGCCAATGAAAAAGGCGTTTGGCAGAAGATCGCTCAGGTTGGCGGCGTATTGATCGGCGACGACGTAGAAATTGGCGTCAACACCGCTATTGATCGCGGGGCTCTGGCCGATACCGTGATTGGTAACGGCGTGAAGTTGGACAACCAGATTCAGATCGCTCACAACGTGCAGATTGGCGATCACACGGCCATGGCCGCCTGCGTGGGGATTTCCGGCAGCACCAAGATCGGCAAGCATTGCATGCTGGCTGGCGGCGTCGGGTTGGTGGGTCATATCGAAATCTGCGACAACGTATTCATCACCGGCATGACCATGGTGACCCATTCGATTACTGAGCCTGGGTCCTATTCTTCCGGTACGGCCATGCAACCTGCTGCCGAATGGCGCAAGAGTGCGGCCCGACTGAGGCAACTCGACGACATTGCTCGACGCCTGAAACATTTGGAAAAGCGTGTTGGGGACGTGACCCCTGGCGGTAATGCTTCATCAGATGGCTGAGACCATTTCCATATCAAGTGTGCACAGCCGCTAGACTGCCTCCTTGATTTGCTAGAGGGGCGCGCCTTAGTCCGCGCGCTCCCAATCTTTATTACAGGCTTCCCCCCGAAATGATGGACATCAACGAGATTCGCGAATACCTGCCTCACCGTTACCCGTTCCTGCTGGTGGATCGTGTCGCGGAGTTGGATGTTGAGCGCAAGTACATTCGTGCCTACAAGAATGTCAGCATCAACGAGCCTTTCTTCAACGGTCACTTCCCTGCGCATCCAATCATGCCGGGTGTATTGATCATTGAAGCGATGGCCCAGGCGGCTGGTATCCTTGGTTTCAAAATGCTCGACCTGAAGCCTGCTGATGGCACGCTTTACTATTTCGTGGGTTCCGACAAGCTGCGCTTTCGCCAGCCAGTCACTCCGGGCGACCAGTTGATCCTTGAGGCTACGTTCCTGAGCTGCAAGCGTCAAATCTGGAAATTCCAGTGCCAGGCGTCGGTTGACGGCAAGCCTGTGTGCTCTGCTGAAATCATCTGTGCGGAACGCAAACTATGAGTTTGATTGACCCTCGCGCAATCATCGATCCGACGGCCGTCCTGGCCGCCGACGTTGAGGTCGGCCCCTGGTCGATCATCGGCGCAGGTGTGGAAATCGGCGAGGGGACAGTCATCGGGCCACATGTGATCCTCAAAGGTCCGACCCGGATTGGCAAACACAATCGCATCTACCAGTTTTCATCGATAGGCGAAGACACGCCTGACATGAAGTACAAGGGTGAAGAGACCCGCCTGGTAATCGGTGATCACAACATCATCCGTGAAGGCGTGACCATTCACCGTGGCACTGTCCAGGATCGTGCCGAGACCACCCTGGGTGATCACAACCTGGTGATGGCTTACGCTCATATTGGGCATGACAGCGTCATCGGCAACCACTGTATTCTGGTCAACAACACCGCGTTGGCCGGCCATGTGCATGTTGATGACTGGGCGATCCTGTCGGGCTTCACTCTTGTTCATCAGTATTGCCATATCGGTGCCCACAGCTTTTCCGGCATGGGCACCGCCATCGGCAAGGACGTTCCGGCTTTTGTCACGGTATTCGGCAACCCTGCCGAGGCCCGCAGCATGAACTTCGAGGGCTTGCGTCGTCGTGGCTTCAGCGAAGAGGCTATCCATGCCCTGCGCCGCGCCTACAAGGTGGTCTACCGCCAGGGGTTGACGGTTGATCAGGCCTTGGCCGAATTGGTTGAACCGGCATCGCTGTTTCCTGAAGTCGCGGTGTTCCGTGATTCGATTCAGGCATCGACTCGCGGCATCACCCGTTAATCATGGCCAAGTTGCGTATAGCGCTGGTCGCCGGAGAAGCTTCCGGCGATATTCTCGGTGCAGGTCTAATGCGGGCCCTCAAGGCCCAGCATCCGGCGGTTGAATTTCTGGGCGTCGGCGGCCCACTGATGCAGGCCGAAGGGCTAACCTCCTATTTCCCCATGGAACGCCTTTCGGTGATGGGGCTGGTAGAGGTGCTGGGACGTTTGCGTGAGCTACTGGCTCGCCGTAAAAAGCTGATCCAGACCCTGATCGAAGAAAACCCCGACGTCTTTATCGGCATCGATGCACCGGACTTCACCCTCAATATCGAACTCAAGTTGCGTCAGGCCGGGATCAAGACTGTGCACTACGTCAGCCCGTCTGTGTGGGCATGGCGGCAGAAGCGCGTGCTGAAGATCCGCGAAGGCTGCGACCTGATGCTGACCCTGCTGCCGTTCGAGGCCAGGTTCTACGAAGAGAAGGGCGTGCCGGTGCGTTTCGTCGGTCATACCCTGGCCGACACCATCCCGCTTCAGGCTGACCGTGCCGCCGCCCGCGCCGAACTGGGCTTGCCGGAGGGTCCGCTGGTGGCCTTGATGCCGGGTAGCCGCGGTGGTGAAGTCGGCCGCCTTGGTGCGCTGTTTTTTGATGCCGCCGAACGTCTGCAAGCCTTGAAGCCGGGTGTGCGGTTCGTATTGCCGTGCGCCAGCCCTGAGCGTCGTGCGCAAATTGAAGAATTGCTGGTGGGGCGCAACTTGCCGTTGAGCCTGCTCGACGGCGGTTCGCACCTGGCCTTGGCCGCTTGCGATGCCGTGTTGATCGCTTCCGGCACCGCCACCCTGGAGGCCTTGCTCTACAAGCGCCCCATGGTTGTGGCTTATCGCCTGGCGCCGCTGACTTATTGGATTCTCAAGCGCATGGTCAAAAGCCCGTATATCTCCTTGCCCAACTTGCTGGCCCAGCGTCTGCTGGTGCCCGAGTTGTTGCAGGACGATGCAACGGCTGAAGCCTTGGCGCAGACGTTGCTCCCTTTGATTGACGGCGGCGAAGAGCAAACCCGTGGTTTTGACGAGATTCACCGGACCTTGCGCCGTGATGCGTCAAACCAGGCCGCCGATGCGGTCCTGACCTTGATCGGCCACACACAGGAAGCCCTATGAAGACGCAAATTGGCCTGGATTTCAGCCTGGTCGCCGAAGCTCATGAATTGGTGGCCGGTGTCGATGAGGTCGGTCGCGGCCCCCTCTGTGGTGCAGTTGTCACGGCTGCGGTGATTCTCGACCCGACCCGGCCGATTATCGGCCTCAACGATTCGAAGAAGCTCACCGAAGCCCGTCGTGAAAAACTCTACGACGAGATTTGCGAGAAAGCCCTGAGCTGGCATATCGCCCGGGCCGAAGTCGAAGAAATCGATGAACTGAACATCCTCCACGCTACGATGCTCGCCATGCAGCGCGCCGTAGAAGGGCTGCACATCGCGCCAAAGCTGGCGATGATCGACGGCAACCGCTGCCCGAAACTGTCGATGCCGGCCGAGGCCGTGGTCAAGGGCGATAGCAAGGTCCCGGCAATTGCCGCTGCATCGATCCTGGCCAAGGTCAGCCGCGACCGTGAAATGGCTGCTTTCGAATTGATCTACCCCGGCTACGGCATTGGCGGGCACAAAGGCTATCCGACGCCCGTTCATCTGGAAGCTTTGGCTCGTCTGGGTCCGACCCCGATTCACCGTCGCTCGTTTGCCCCGGTGCGCCAGGCTTATGCGGCGCGGGAAAGCCTGATCGAGATCTAGCAGCAGGCTGATGTTTTTGCCAAGGCCCGGTACAATCCGGCCTTTAAAGCGTACCAAGCGCAGTAGCTTTAAATGCCGGATTTCCGGGCCTTGTTGTTTTCACGTTTTGTACAGGATCACTATGCCGGCTTCATTCGTTCACCTACGCCTGCACACTGAATACTCCCTGGTCGACGGCCTGGTACGGATCAAACCGCTGGTCAAAACCCTAGTGGGCATGAACATGCCGGCTGTTGCGGTTACCGATCAGAACAACATGTGTTCCCTGGTCAAGTTCTACAAGGCCGCCATGGGCGCCGGCATCAAGCCGATCTGCGGTGCTGACCTGTGGCTGTCCAACAAAGATCCGGATAACCCCCTGAGCCGCATCAGCCTGTTGGCGATGAACGGCGCCGGTTATCGCAACCTTACTGAGCTGATTTCCCGTGGCTTTATCGATGGGCAGCGCAACGGCTCGATCATCATCGAGCGCGAGTGGGTGGCCGAAGCCAGCGAAGGGCTGATCATGCTCTCGGCAGCCAAAGAGGGTGAAATCGGCATCGCCCTCTTGGGTGGCAATCCTCACGAGGCTGAAGTCCTCGCCCGTGAGTGGATGGAGGTTTTTCCCAACCGCTTCTACCTGGAAATCCAGCGCACCAACCGCCCCAACGATGAGGAACAGTTGCACGCCGCCGTGGCCCTGGCCGAGAAAATCGGCGCGCCGCTTGTAGCGACCAACGACGTGCGCTTTATCAAGAAGGAAGACTACGAGGCTCACGAAACCCGCGTCTGCATCGGTGAAGGCCGTGCGCTGGACGATCCGCGCCGCTCGAAAAACTACAGCGAAGAGCAGTACCTCAAAAGCGCCGATGAAATGGCCGAGCTGTTCAGCGACTTGCCCGAGGCGCTGGAAAACTCCGTCGAGATCGCCAAGCGCTGCAATATTGAAGTGAAGCTGGGCAAGCACTTCCTGCCCAACTTTCCGATTCCCGATGGCCTGACCATCGACGAGTACTTCCGCAAGGTTTCTTTCGACGGGCTGGAAGATCGTCTGAGCGTTCTGATGCCCAGGGACACCACCGAAGACTACGAGGCCAAGCGCCAGGTCTATGTCGATCGACTGAATTTCGAGCTGGATATCATTATCCAGATGGGATTCCCCGGTTACTTCCTGATCGTAATGGACTTTATCCAGTGGGCCAAAAGCAATGGCGTCCCGGTTGGCCCAGGTCGTGGGTCGGGTGCCGGGTCGCTGGTGGCCTATGTGCAGAAGATCACCGACCTTGACCCGCTGGAATATGACCTGCTGTTCGAACGGTTCCTGAACCCGGAACGGGTATCGATGCCCGACTTCGACGTCGACTTCTGCATGGACGGTCGCGACCGGGTCATCGAGTACGTGGCCGAGAAGTATGGCCGCAACGCCGTAAGCCAGATCATCACCTTCGGTTCCATGGCGGCGAAAGCGGTAATCCGTGACGTGGCTCGGGTGCAGGGCAAGTCCTACGGCCTGGCTGACCGCCTGTCGAAGATGATCCCTTTCGAAGTCGGCATGACCCTGGAAAAAGCCTACGAGCAGGAGGAAATCCTGCGGGACTTCATCAAGATCGATGAAGAAGCGGCGGAAATCTGGGACATGGCCCGCAAGCTCGAAGGTGTGGTGCGTAACGTCGGTAAACACGCCGGCGGTGTGGTGATCGCGCCGACCAAGTTGACCGACTTTTCGCCGATCTATTGCGATGAAGAAGGCGGCGGCCTGGTCACCCAGTTCGACAAGGATGACGTGGAGGCGGCCGGCCTGGTGAAGTTCGACTTCCTCGGCCTGCGGACCTTGACGATCATCGATTGGGCGCTGAAGACCATCAACCGCGAGCGCGCCAAGATCGACGAGCCGCCGCTGGATATTGCCTTTATTCCGCTGGACGACAAGCCGACCTACCAGTTGCTGCAAAAGGCCGAAACCACGGCGGTGTTCCAGCTGGAATCACGCGGCATGAAGGAGCTGATCAAAAAGCTCAAGCCCGACTGCCTGGAAGACTTGATCGCACTGGTGGCCCTATTCCGTCCGGGCCCGCTGCAATCAGGCATGGTGGATGACTTCATCAACCGTAAGCACGGTCGCGCCGAACTCGCCTACCCGCACTCCGATTACCAGTACGAAGGCCTCAAACCAGTATTGGCGCCAACCTACGGCATTATCCTGTATCAGGAACAGGTGATGCAGATTGCTCAGGTCATGGCCGGCTACACACTCGGCGGCGCCGACATGCTGCGTCGTGCCATGGGTAAGAAAAAGCCCGAGGAAATGGCCAAGCAGCGCGGCGGGTTCATTGAAGGTTGCACGGCCAACAACATTGAGGCTGAGCTGGCCGGTAACATCTTCGACCTGGTGGAGAAATTCGCCGGTTACGGCTTCAACAAATCCCACTCCGCGGCTTACGGTCTGGTCTCGTACCAGACCGCCTGGCTGAAAACTCACTATCCGGCGCCGTTCATGGCGGCAGTACTGTCTGCCGATATGCACAACACCGACAAGGTCGTGACCTTGATCGAGGAAGTGCGGAGCATGAAGCTGCGCCTCGATGCGCCGGACGTGAACACCTCCGAGTTCAAGTTCACGGTAAATGACGAAGGCCGCATCATTTATGGCCTTGGCGCGATCAAGGGTGTGGGCGAAGGCCCGGTGGAGGCGATTACTGAAGCGCGTCAGGATGGGCCGTTCAAGGACCTGTTCGACTTCTGCGCGCGGGTCGACCTCAAGCGGATCAACAAGCGCACCCTCGACGGTTTGATTCGTAGTGGTGCGCTGGATCGTCTCGGTCCTTACTTTCATGACGAGCCGAAGGCTTACCAGGCCAATATCGACCGCAACCGTGCAGTCTTGCTGACCGCAATGGAAGAGGCGATCAAGGCCGCCGAACAAACCGCCCGCACCCACGACAGTGGCCATGCCGACCTGTTTGGCGGCCTGTTCGTCGAAGAAGACGCCGATGTCTATGTCAATCACCGCAAAGCCAAGGACCTGACCCTCAAGGAGCGCCTCAAGGGCGAGAAGGACACCCTGGGCCTGTACCTTACCGGTCACCCGATTGACGAGTACGAAGGGGAAATTCGCCGTTTCGCTCGCCAGCGCATCATCGACCTGAAGCCTGTGCGGGATACCCAGACCGTCGCGGGGATGATCATCGCCCTGCGGGTGATGAAGAACAAAAAGGGTGACAAGATGGGCTTTATCACCCTCGACGACCGTTCTGGCCGAATCGAGGCTTCCTTGTTTGCCGACGCATTCCACTCTGCCCAATCGCTGTTGCAGACCGACGCCATGGTGGTGGTGGAAGGGGAGGTCAGCAACGATGACTTTTCCGGTGGCTTGCGCCTGCGGATCAAGCGGGTGATGAGCATGGAAGATGCGCGCACCAACCTGGCCGAAAGCCTGCGCCTGAAAGTGCGGACTGAAGCGCTTAAAGGTGATCAACTACGCTGGTTGGGGGACTTGCTCAAGCGTCATCGTGGCGCATGCCCAGTGACCATGGAGTACACCGGCAGCGATGCAAAGGCCATGCTGCAGTTTGGCGAGACCTGGCGAATTGACCCGGCAGACGGCTTGATTCAAGCATTGCGTGACCAGTTTGGGCGTGACAACGTCTTCCTCCAATACCGTTGACGGTCATGGGGCTTCTTTGCCATGAAGAGCAAGCGCCCTGACCTCGACCCAATATTTAATCTCGACCTAAACGCGCCTCTCCCTTAAGGTAGGGCGCGAATAGACAATCGGCTGGCCAGGCACCCCTTGGCCGTCGACCCAAGACGGACGCTTATGAACCCGAATTTTCTTGATTTCGAACAGCCGATCGCTGACCTGCAAGCCAAGATCGAAGAACTGCGCCTGGTCGGCAATGACAATTCGCTGAACATAGGCGATGAAATCTCCCGCCTGCAAGACAAGAGCAACACGCTCACCGAAGACATCTTCGGCAAGCTGACTAGTTGGCAGATCGCGCGCCTGGCCCGGCACCCGCGCCGTCCGTACACCCTGGACTACATCGACCACATCTTCACCGAGTTCGATGAGCTGCATGGCGATCGTCACTTCTCTGACGACGCTGCCATTGTTGGCGGTATCGCTCGCCTGGACGACCAGCCAGTGATGGTGATTGGTCACCAGAAAGGCCGTGAAGTGCGCGAGAAGGTTCGCCGCAACTTCGGCATGCCCCGCCCGGAAGGCTACCGCAAGGCCTGCCGCCTGATGGAAATGGCAGAACGCTTCAAAATGCCGATCCTGACCTTTATCGACACCCCAGGTGCCTACCCAGGCATCGACGCCGAAGAGCGCAACCAGAGCGAAGCGATTGCCTGGAACCTTCGGGTCATGGCACGACTGAAAACCCCGATCATCGCCACCGTGATCGGTGAAGGTGGTTCCGGCGGTGCACTGGCCATTGGCGTGTGCGATCAACTGAACATGCTGCAATATTCGACCTACGCGGTGATTTCGCCGGAAGGTTGTGCCTCGATCCTGTGGAAAACCGCCGAGAAAGCGCCGGATGCCGCGGAAGCGATGGGTATCACCGCCGAGCGCCTGAAAGGTCTGGGTATCGTTGATAAAGTCATCACCGAGCCATTGGGCGGCGCCCATCGCGATCCGGCGGCCGTGGCCGCTTCGATCCGTGCCGAACTGAGCGCACAGCTGTCGATGCTCAAGAAGTTCGACAATGACGCACTGCTGGCCCGCCGTTACGAGCGACTGATGAGCTACGGTCTCTGATCGATCACCGATCTGACAGACAATGAAGAACTAATGTGGGAGCCGGACTTGCCTGGCTCCCACATTTGATCGCTATAAGTTTCGAGGGTGATTCTGCTCGGACGGTACTCGATGAAACCTTTCAAGCCGGATCTTCCCGCCAAGCTCCTGCAAGCACTAGCCCCCTGGCGCAATGCCCCGGCTTGGCACATCGCTTTCTCCGGTGGCCTCGACTCCACCGTCCTGCTGCACCTTCTGGCTACGCTGGCCAAGACCGAAAACCTCCCGCCACTCAGTGCTATCCATGTCCATCATGGGCTGCAAGCTGCGGCCGATGCTTGGCCGGCTCATTGCCAGGCCTTGTGCGACACGCTGGGCGTGCCACTGCAGGTCATCCGCGTAAAAGTGCAGCCTGGCGCAAGTCTGGAGCGTGCGGCCCGTGAGGCGCGGTATCAGGCGCTCGGCCAAGTGACCAGGGCAGGAGAGCTGCTGCTCACGGGCCAACACCGCAACGATCAGGCCGAAACCCTGTTGTTTCGATTATTGCGTGGGGCGGGCGTGCGCGGGCTGGCGGCTATGCCTGTGCAGCGTCCGTTGGGTGATGGCTACCTGCTGCGGCCGCTGCTAGATACGTCGCGCATCGAATTGGAAGCCTACGCTCACGAGCAGCAGTTAACCTGGGTCGAAGACCCGACCAACGCCGACCCGAGCTTCTCGCGCAACTACCTGCGCCATCACGTGCTCCCGCTGCTGACCGAGCGCTGGCCTAAGGCTGTCAGCACTATGGCCCGCAGCGCCGAGCATCTGAGCGAGGCCCAGGGTTTGCTCGATGAATTGGCACTGATGGACTTACAGGCCGCCAGCCAGCCCTCGATATTCCCCTGGCTGGCACTGCCATCCCTGGCCCTTGAACCGCTTACCATGCTTTCCGAGGCCCGTCAGCGCAACGCCTTGCGACACTGGCTGACACCGCTGAGCCGTTTGCCCGACAGTGATCACTGGGCTGGCTGGAGTGCGTTGCGTGATGCTGCGGCAGACGCCCAGCCTCTGTGGCGCCTGGCAGACGGCCAGTTGCATCGGGCTGGCGGGCGTATCTGGTGGTTGCCTGCCGGCTGGTCGGATTTTTCTGACGCTCCGGCGAGCTGGTCACACCCTGAAAATCCACTACAGTTACCCGGTAATGGTCATCTGTATTTTAGCGGCACTGCGCCCAAAGGCCCACTGCACATACGCTACCGCCAGGGCGGCGAAGTCATGGAAGTGCCAGGTCGAGGTCACCGCGACCTTAAGCGTTTGCTTAACGAAAGCGGGGTGCCGGGCTTTGTCCGTGGCAGATTGCCGCTGCTGTACCGCGACGAGCAATTATTGGCCCTGCCGAACCTGCCTGGACTGGCGGCAAGTGCCCGTGGCGACTGGGAATTACATTGGATACCTGCAACACGCGATCAAGGTTTGAGCTGATAGCCCCTTTCCGGTAGACTACGCTCCCTTCTTGATACAACTTCTGTGGATTCGCCTGAATCGCAGCAGTTGCCGATTACCAAGCAGTCTTTGCTGGGCGATTCCAAAAAATGTGTAGCGATCAACGTACCGGTGTTCCATTGCCGGTCTGTCATAACGCGGCGGTTTTTTTGAAAGATGCACTGTGATTAATGCAGGTGATCGGGGGCTTCGGCCTTCCTTCGCTTTCCCCGGCGGCTCGGACCGCTTTAACGCAGACTTCTAGGGTTTTTCATGACGCGCTACATATTCGTCACGGGCGGTGTTGTTTCTTCATTGGGGAAAGGCATTGCCTCCGCTTCATTGGCGGCCATCCTGGAGGCGCGGGGACTTAAGGTCACCATGCTCAAGCTGGACCCGTACATTAACGTCGATCCGGGCACCATGAGCCCGTTCCAGCACGGTGAAGTGTTCGTCACCCACGACGGCGCCGAGACCGACCTGGACCTGGGTCACTACGAGCGGTTCATCCGCACGACTATGACCCAGAACAACAACTTCACCACCGGCCGTGTCTACGAGCACGTGCTGCGCAAGGAGCGCCGTGGTGACTACCTGGGTGCAACCATCCAGGTGATCCCGCACATCACCGACGAAATCAAGCGCCGCATCATCAAGGGCGCTGGCGATGCCGACGTGGCCATGGTCGAGATCGGCGGCACCGTGGGCGACATCGAGTCCCAACCGTTCCTTGAAGCCATCCGCCAGTTGCGTTTCGAAGTCGGCGCCAAGCGCGCGATGCTGATGCACCTGACCCTGGTGCCGTATATCGCCACCGCCGGCGAAACCAAAACCAAGCCTACCCAGCACTCGGTCAAGGAACTGCGTTCCATCGGCCTGCAGCCAGATGTGCTGGTGTGCCGCTCCGACCACGCGATCGATATCGCTTCGCGTCGCAAGATCGCCCAGTTCACCAACGTTGAAGAGCGTGCGGTGATTGCCCTGGAAGACGCCGACACCATCTACAAGATCCCGGGCATCCTGCACGCTCAGGGCCTGGATGATTTTGTCGTCGAACGTTTCGGCCTGCAATGTGGCGGCGCCGATCTGTCCGAGTGGGAAGCCGTGGTTGACGCCAAGCTCAACCCTGAGCATGAAGTCACCATTGCCATGGTCGGCAAGTACATGGAACTGCTGGATGCCTACAAGTCGCTGATCGAAGCGATGAGCCATGCAGGCATCAGCAACCGCACCAAGGTCAACCTGCGCTATATCGATTCCGAAGACATCGAGAACCAGGGCACCGCGTTGCTGGAAGGCGTCGATGCTATCCTGGTGCCGGGCGGCTTCGGTCTGCGTGGCGTGGAAGGCAAGATCACTGCCGTTCAATACGCTCGGGAAAACAAGGTGCCTTACCTGGGTATCTGCCTGGGCATGCAAGTGGCGGTCATTGAGTTCGCCCGTAACGTGATGGGCTGGAAAGACGCCAACTCCACCGAGTTCGATCGCGCCAGCGGCCACCCGGTCGTCGGTTTGATCACCGAATGGGAAGATGCCACCGGCGCTGTTGAGACCCGTACCGAAACCTCCGACATGGGCGGCACCATGCGCCTTGGCGCGCAGGATTGCCTGCTGGAATCAGGCTCGCTGGTGCACGATTGCTACGGCAAGGACGTGATCGTCGAGCGTCACCGTCACCGTTACGAAGTGAACAACAAGCTGCTGCCACAGATCCTGGACGCTGGCCTGAAAGTTTCCGGTCGCTCCGGTGATGGCGCATTGGTTGAAGTGGTCGAAGCGCCAGATCATCCATGGTTCGTCGCTTGCCAGTTCCACCCAGAGTTCACCTCGACACCTCGTGACGGTCACCCGTTGTTCAGCGGCTTCGTCAAAGCTGCACTGACGCAACATCAGAAGAAGGCGTAAACCTGATGGCCCAGAAGATCATTCGCGTAGGCGACATCGAGATTGCCAACGACAAGCCAATGGTGCTGTTCGGCGGCATGAACGTGCTGGAAAGCCGCGATATGGCGATGAAGGTCTGTGAAGAGTACGTCAAGGTCACCCAGAAACTGGGTATCCCTTACGTGTTCAAGGCCAGCTTCGACAAGGCCAACCGTTCGTCTGTGACCTCCTATCGCGGCCCTGGCCTTGAAGAAGGCATGCGGATCTTCCAGGACATCAAGCAAGCTTTCGGCGTGCCGATCATCACCGACGTCCACGAGTCTGAACAGGCCGCCGTGGTCGCCGAGGTGTGCGACATCATCCAGTTGCCGGCCTTCCTGTCGCGCCAGACCGACCTCGTGGTCGCGATGGCCAAGACTGGCGCTGTGATCAATATCAAGAAAGCCCAGTTCCTCGCGCCCCAAGAAATGAAACACATCCTGAGCAAGTGCGTGGAAGCGGGTAATGACCAGTTGATCCTCTGCGAGCGCGGTTCCAGCTTCGGCTACAACAACCTCGTGGTGGACATGCTCGGTTTTGGCATCATGAAACAGTTCGAATACCCAGTGTTCTTCGACGTGACCCACGCGCTGCAAATGCCCGGCGGTCGCTCCGATTCCGCTGGCGGGCGTCGTGCCCAGGTATTGGATCTGGCCAAGGCCGGCATCAGCCAGTCCCTGGCTGGTCTGTTCCTGGAAGCCCACCCGGACCCGGACAACGCCAAGTGCGATGGTCCGTGTGCCCTGCGCCTGGACAAACTGGAGCCATTTCTGGCCCAGCTCAAGCAGTTGGACGAACTGGTCAAGAGTTTTCCGACGGTAGAGACCGCGTAAAGCCGATTTCTCCGGTAAAGTATCCCACGCTAAATGCTCAGGCCCTCGGGCCTGAGTCTTGTCGTCTGCAAGTCTGCCCCGTTGTTCCACCCTTGCGGTCGGTCAAAAGATTTCCTTCAGCTGCGTCGTTTTCGTCAACTTTGGAGTGTTTACAACAATGGCAAAAATCGTCGACATCAAAGGTCGTGAAGTTCTCGACTCCCGTGGCAACCCCACCGTCGAAGCCGACGTGCTTCTCGATAACGGCATCATCGGCAGCGCCTGCGCGCCGTCCGGTGCTTCCACCGGTTCCCGTGAAGCACTGGAACTGCGTGATGGCGACAAGAGCCGTTACCTGGGCAAGGGTGTACTCAAGGCTGTAGCCAACATCAACGGTCCGATCCGTGACCTGTTGCTGGGCAAGGACCCGCTGGACCAGAAAGCCCTCGATCACGCGATGATCAAGCTCGACGGTACCGAAAACAAAGGCAGTCTGGGCGCCAACGCGATCCTCGCCGTATCCCTGGCTGCTGCCAAGGCCGCTGCACAGGATCAGGACCTGCCGCTGTACGCGCACATCGCCAACCTCAACGGTACACCGGGCGTCTACTCGATGCCGGTACCGATGATGAACATCATCAACGGTGGCGAGCACGCCGATAACAACGTCGACATCCAGGAATTCATGGTGCAGCCGGTTGGCGCCAAGACCTTCTCCGAAGGCCTGCGCATGGGTACCGAGATTTTTCATCACCTCAAGGCTGTGCTGAAGGCTCGTGGCCTGAGCACTGCTGTTGGTGACGAAGGTGGTTTCGCGCCGAACCTGGCATCCAACGAAGATGCACTGAAAGTGATCTCCGAAGCCGTGGCCAACGCCGGCTACAAGCTGGGCACCGACGTGACCTTGGCCTTGGACTGCGCTGCCAGCGAATTCTACGAAGACGGCAAGTACAACCTGTCCGGCGAAGGCCAGGTGTTCAACTCCGAAGGTTTTGCTGACTACCTCAAAGGCTTGAGCGAACGCTACCCGATCATCTCCATTGAAGATGGCCTGGACGAGTCCGATTGGGACGGCTGGAAAATCCTCACCGACAAGATCGGCGAGAAAGTCCAACTGGTGGGCGACGACTTGTTCGTGACCAACACCAAGATCCTGAAAGAAGGCATCGACAAAAAGATCGCGAACTCGATCCTGATCAAGTTCAACCAGATCGGCACCTTGACCGAAACCCTGGAAGCCATCCAGATGGCCAAGGCGGCTGGTTACACTGCTGTGATCTCCCACCGCTCCGGCGAAACTGAGGACTCGACCATTGCCGACCTGGCCGTGGGTACCTCGGCGGGCCAGATCAAGACCGGTTCCCTGTGCCGTTCCGATCGCGTTTCCAAGTACAACCAATTGCTTCGTATCGAAGAGCAGTTGGGCGCCAAAGCCAAGTACAACGGTCGTAGCGAGTTTCGCGGCTGATTGTTAAATGGTAAAAAGTCAGCAGATTGCGTCGGAAAAATCACGACAGCGTGAATTTCGACGCTAATCTCATGGCTATCAAGCGTAAGCCTGGTTTTTCCAGGCTTCGTGCTATCAGTTACTTCAAAAGTTTTTGCATGGCTGTCTTTTTTCACTGGAAACCCGATATTCGATGCGCAGTCCCAATTGGTTGTTCCTCGTCTTGCTCTTGCTCCTGGCTGGCCTGCAGTACCGCCTATGGGTGGGGAATGGCAGCCTGGCGCAGGTAACCGACCTGACCCAGCAAATTGCCGCACAGCACGCCGAAAACGAGGTGTTGCTGGAGCGCAACCGTGTGCTCGATGCCGAAGTGCTTGAGTTGAAAAAAGGCATGGAGACCGTAGAAGAACGGGCTCGTCATGAATTGGGCATGGTCAAGGAGGGCGAAACCCTCTACCAGTTGGCCCAATGAACCACTGTTTACCGGCCTTCTGGGCCGTGATTCCTGCCGCGGGCGTTGGTGCCCGTATGGCCGCGGACCGTCCCAAGCAATACTTGCAACTGGGCGGGCGCACTATTCTCGAACACAGCCTCGGCTGTTTTCTCGATCATCCTGACCTTAAGGGGCTGGTGGTCAGTCTCGCTGTTGATGATCCTTATTGGCCGGCTCTGCCGTGTGCCGGTGATCCGCGTATTGCGCGGGTGGATGGCGGTGAAGAGCGTTCGGGTTCGGTGCTTAACGCGTTGCTGCACCTACATGCCCAGGGTGCCGGTGATGACGATTGGGTGTTGGTGCACGATGCGGCACGGCCGAATTTGAGTCGCGATGACCTGGACAAACTATTGTCGGAACTGGCGAATGATCCTGTAGGCGGTTTGCTGGCGGTACCTGCTCGCGACACCCTCAAACGTGTCGATAAGCACGGGCGAGTGGTAGAGACCGTTGATCGCAGCCTGATCTGGCAAGCCTATACGCCGCAGATGTTTCGCCTGGGCGCCTTGCATCGGGCTTTGGCTGACAGCCTGGTGGCCGATGCCGTGATCACCGATGAAGCTTCGGCCATGGAATGGTCCGGCCAGGCGCCGCGCTTGATCGAAGGGCGCTCGGACAATATCAAAGTGACCCGGCCTGAAGACTTGGAGTGGCTGCGGCTACGATGGTCGAATCGCAGATAAATGTGGCATGACCCAGCAGGTGCTACTTTTCAGTCGCTGTACTCCGGCCTTCCAGCCAACCCCTCTTTCAAAAAGTCCACCAGCTTGCGCACCTTCGGCGACAAATGCCGTTGCTGCGGATACAGCGCCCATACCGCCGTATTGGGCGGTTGATGACCCTCAAGCAACGACACCAGTGCGCCGCTGTGCAAGTGTTTCAGCACGTAATAGTCCGGCAACTGACACAAGCCCACCCCTTGCAGCGCTGCATCTAAAACCGCCTGCCCACTGTTGCAGCGCCAGTTTCCATGCACCCGCTGGGAAAACTCCCGCCCGTCTTGTGCCAACTGCCAGATATCCGAACTGCCGATCAGACAGTTATGCCGACTCAATTCCGACAAGCTGTGTGGCCGTCCATACCGCTCAAGGTAGGAGGGAGACGCGCAGAGGTACATGCGCCGTGGCGCCAGGCGGCTTGCGACCATCCTTGAGTCTTGCAGGCGTCCAAGGCGAATCGCCAGGTCCAGCCCTTCGTGGACCAGGTCCAGTTGGCGGTTGCTCAGCTCGATATCTACCCGCAGTTGTGGGTAAAGCCCCATGAACCGCGTCACCAGTGGCACGATAAAGCGTTCGCCATAGGCCACGGCGCAGGTCATGCGCAACATGCCCTTGGGTTCGCTGGCCAGGTCACCCACTGCCCGTAGGGCTTCCTCGCGGCCATCCTGCAGACGTTGGCAATGTTGCAGAAAAGTCTGGCCGGCCTCGGTCAGCGTTACCCGTCGGGTGCTTCGGTACAGCAGGCGGGTTTGCAGGCGTTCTTCCAGGCGCGCCACCTGGCGGCTGATATGGGACGAGGACACCCCAAGACGTTCGGCGGCCGCCGTAAATTGGCTGCACTCGGCCACGGCAACGAACTCATCGATGCCTTCCCAGCGGTTTTCCAGCATGGTGATTATCCCTGTGCAGCAATAATGTTTTGCTTTTACCTGGATTATTAATCAGTAGGCAATGTTTTACACTGTTGGTCTTGCTTTATAACTCCATGGAGAACCCGGATGATCAAGTCCCGCGCTGCCGTAGCCTTCGAGGCCAAGAAACCCCTTGAGATCGTTGAAGTTGATGTCGCCATGCCCAAGGCGGGTGAAGTGCTGTTGCGCGTGGTCGCCTCCGGTGTTTGCCATACTGATGCTTTCACTTTGTCGGGCGCCGATCCGGAAGGCATCTTCCCGTCGATCCTCGGCCATGAAGGCGGCGCGATAGTCGAAGCCATTGGCGAAGGAGTGACATCGGTGGCGGTGGGCGACCACGTGATCCCGCTGTACACCCCGGAATGTGGCAAGTGCAAATTCTGCCTGAGTGGCAAGACCAACCTATGCCAGGCGATTCGTGCCACTCAGGGCAAGGGTTTGATGCCTGATGGCACTTCGCGCTTTTCCTACAAGGGCCAGCCGATTTTCCACTACATGGGCACCTCGACTTTCTCTGAGTACACCGTGTTGCCGGAAATCTCCGTGGCCAAGATCCCCAAGGATGCGCCCCTGGAAAAAGTCTGCCTGCTGGGCTGCGGCGTCACCACTGGCATCGGTGCGGTGATCAACACCGCCAAGGTCAAGCCGGGTGACACCGTGGCCATCTTCGGTCTGGGCGGTATTGGTCTTTCGGCGGTCATTGGTGCGGTCAAGGCCAAGGCCGCACGCATCATTGCCATCGACATCAACCCGGCCAAGTTCGAGATTGCCAAGCAGCTGGGTGCCACCGACTGCATCAACCCGAAAGACTATGACCGCCCGATCCAGGACGTGATTGTTGATTTGACCGACGGCGGCGTGGACTTTTCCTTCGAATGCATCGGCAATGTCCAGCTGATGCGTGCGGCCCTTGAATGCTGCCACAAAGGCTGGGGCGAGTCGGTGATCATCGGTGTGGCCGGTGCTGGCCAGGAGATATCCACTCGTCCGTTCCAGTTGGTGACTGGTCGCGTCTGGCGCGGTTCGGCGTTCGGTGGCGTGCGCGGTCGCAGCGAGCTGCCAAGCTATGTGGAAATGGCCCAGACCGGTGAAATTCCTCTGGATACCTTCATTACTCACACCATGGGCCTGGAAGATATCAACAAGGCATTCGACCTGATGCATGAAGGCAAAAGCATCCGTACCGTCATTCATTTCTGAAGAGCAGCGGCAAGTTGCAAGCTATAAGCGGCAAGGGGGGCGACTCTCTTGCAGTTTGAGGCTTGTGACTTGAAGCTGGGAGCACTCCCATGACCCTGGAAAATATTTCCTGCCAGAAGAGTTTTGGCGGTTGGCATAAACGTTACAAACACAGCTCCCGCGTACTGGGCTGTGACATGACGTTCGCCGTCTACCTGCCGCCGCAAGCGGAGCAGGGCGGCAAATTGCCGGTGCTGTACTGGCTGTCGGGACTGACTTGCACCGATGAAAACTTCATGCAGAAGGCGGGTGCGATGCGTGTTGCGGCCGAGTTGGGGCTGATCATCGTTGCGCCAGATACCAGTCCGCGTGGGTCCGGTGTGCCTGGGGATCCGGACGGTGCCTGGGATTTCGGTCTGGGTGCCGGGTTTTATCTGAATGCCACCCAGGAGCCTTGGGCCAAGCACTATCGGATGCATGACTACGTGGTGCAGGAATTGCCGGAACTGGTCGAGGCGCATTTCCCTGCCTCCAGCAAGCGCGGCATCAGCGGTCACTCCATGGGTGGTCACGGCGCGCTGGTCTGTGCCTTGCGCAATCCGGGTCGTTATCAATCGGTGTCGGCGTTCTCGCCGATCAACAATCCGATGGATTGCCCGTGGGGCCAGAAGGCCTTCTCCCGCTACTTGGGGGATGAGCGTTCGAAGTGGCGTGAGTGGGATGCCTGTGTGTTGATCAGCGAAGCTACGCAAAAGCTGCCGTTGCTGGTAGACCAGGGCGATCGCGATGATTTTCTTGAGGTGCAACTCAAGCCCGAAGCCTTGCAGCAAGCCGCCAGGGCGGCCAACCATCCGCTCAAGCTGCGGCTGCAACCGGGCTATGACCACAGCTACTTCTTTATCGCCAGCTTCATCGAAGACCATTTGCGACATCATGGACGCGCTTTGCTCGGTTAATGTCGGGCAAAAGTAGGTAGAATCACGCCCTGAATTAAATCGGGGCATTTTTTTATGCGTATTGGCCACGGCTATGATGTGCACCGTTTCGCCGAAGGCGACTTCATCACCCTGGGTGGCGTGCGGATCGCGCACCACCACGGGTTGCTGGCTCATTCCGACGGCGACGTTGTCCTGCACGCCTTGAGCGATGCCTTACTCGGCGCCGCTGCGCTGGGGGATATTGGCAAGCACTTCCCGGACACCGACCCGCAATTCAAGGGGGCGGACAGCCGTGTGCTGCTGCGCCACGTGGTCGGCCTGATCCATGCCAAGGGCTGGAAGGTCGCCAATGTCGACAACACCATCATTGCCCAGGCGCCGAAAATGGCCCCGCATATCGAATCGATGCGCGCGCTGATTGCCGCGGATCTTCAAGTTGAGTTGGATCAAGTGAACGTAAAAGCCACCACCACCGAAAAACTCGGGTTTGCCGGTCGCGAAGAGGGCATTGCCGTGCACGCCGTTGCCTTGTTGCAACACGCATGAATGATCTACAACTGCTGGGTCCGCGAGCCTATGGCGATGCCCTGGGCAGCGCAGTACTGAAGGCCACGGCCGAAGACTTCCAGGTGGATGAAGTACTGGATATTCCGCTGACCGGCGAAGGCGAACACCTGTGGTTATGGGTGGAGAAGCGCGGCCTGAATACCGAAGAGGCGGCGCGGCGCATTGCCAAGGCGGCAGGTGTGCCGTTGCGCACCGTCAGCTATGCAGGCCTCAAGGATCGCCAGGCGCTGACCCGCCAGTGGTTCAGCGTGCAACTGCCGGGCAAGGCCGATCCGGACCTGACTGCGGCGGAAAACGACACGCTGAAGATCCTGAAGATCGCCCGCCACAAGCGCAAGCTGCAACGCGGCGCTCATTCGGCCAACGGCTTCACGCTGCGGCTGACTCAGTTCGTCGGCGATGCCGCCGCGATCGATGCGCGCCTGCAACTGATCGTCCAGCAAGGCATCCCCAATTATTTTGGCGCTCAGCGCTTCGGCCATAACGGTGGCAACGTGGCGGATGCCCGCGATTGGGCTGCCCGCAAGGCCTTGCCGGAACAGCGCAACGTGCGTTCACGCCTGCTTTCCACCGCCCGTAGTTTTCTGTTCAATAAAGTGCTGGCGGCGCGGGTAGCCGACGGCTCCTGGCAGCGCGCCCAGGTCGGCGACTTACTGGCGTTCACCGATAGCCGCAGCTTTTTCCCGGCGGGGGAGGCGGAGTGTAGCGATCCGCGCCTGGCCATCCTTGATTTGCATCCCACCGGCCCGCAATGGGGTGAAGGCGATTCGCCGGCTACCGGTGCCACTCATGACTTGGAGCAGGCGGTGGCCGCCAGCGAAGCGGACCTGCGCGATTGGCTGGTCAATGCCGGCATGAGCCAGGAACGTCGCATTCTGCGACTGCCCATTGGCGGGTTGACGTGGCATTATCCCTCGCTGGACATTCTGCAATTGGAATTCGTCCTGCCGGCCGGATGCTTCGCCACTGTCTTGGTGCGCGAGCTTGTTGATCTGGTGCCGGTGGGGCAGACGGACAGCCCATGCGTATTCTGATATCTAACGACGACGGGGTCACAGCACCCGGCCTTGCCGCGCTTCATGCTGCGCTGGCGGACTACGCTGAGTGCGTGGTGGTTGCCCCGGACCAGGACAAAAGTGGTGCCAGCAGCTCGCTGACGCTCGACCGTCCGTTGCACCCGCAAACGTTAGCCAACGGCTTTATCAGCCTGAACGGAACCCCCACCGATTGCGTGCACCTGGCAATTAATAGTCTGCTGGATCGTGAGCCGGACCTCGTGGTTTCCGGGATCAACCTGGGTGCCAACCTCGGCGATGACGTGTTGTATTCCGGCACAGTGGCGGCTGCCCTTGAAGGGCGGTTCCTGGGGCGGACCTCGTTTGCCTTCTCGTTGGCATCTCGCCAGTTGGACAACCTGCCCACGGCTGCCTATTTCGCCCGCAAGCTGGTGGAGGCCCATGACTCCCTGGATCTGCCGCCGCGCACGGTGCTTAACGTCAATATTCCCAACCTGCCCCTGGACCATATTCGCGGTATCCAACTGACCCGCCTGGGCCATCGTGCCCGAGCGGCAGCACCGCTGAAGGTGACCGATCCTCGTGGCAAGGAAGGCTATTGGATCGCTGCAGCGGGTGATGCCGAGGACGGCGGACCGGGCACTGACTTTCATGCGGTGATGCAGGGTTATGTTTCGATTACTCCATTGCAACTCGATCGCACCTTCAGTGATGCCTTCAGTAGTCTCGATGGCTGGCTGGAGGGGTTGCGCTAATGGCTCGTGAACAAGACGACCTGCTGCGTAGGGGTATCGGCATGACCTCCCAGCGCACCCGCGAGCGGTTGATCCAGCGGCTTTACGAAGAGGGCTTGTCCAATGCCCAGGTGCTGGAAGTCATCCGTCGTACTCCACGGCATTTATTCGTCGATGAAGCCCTGGCACACCGAGCTTATGAAGACACCGCGCTGCCCATTGGCCACAACCAGACCATCTCCCAGCCGTACATGGTTGCGCGGATGAGTGAACTGCTGTTGGCGGCGGGTCCTCTGGACAAGGTGCTGGAGATCGGTACCGGCTCCGGTTACCAGACCGCCGTTCTGTCGCAGTTGGTGGAGCGGGTATTCTCCGTCGAGCGGATCAAGGTGTTGCAGGATCGGGCCAAGGAACGCCTGATGGAATTGAATCTGCGCAACGTAGTCTTTCGCTGGGGCGATGGCTGGGAAGGCTGGCCGGCGCTGGCGCCTTACAACGGCATAATCGTGACGGCGGTTGCGACCGATGTGCCCCAGGCATTGCTGGACCAGTTGGCTCCAGGCGGGCGGCTGGTCATTCCCGTGGGGTCTGGCGAAGTGCAGCAATTGATGTTGATCATTCGCGAGGAAGAGGGCTTTTCCCGGCATGTGCTGGGGGCGGTACGTTTTGTCCCGCTACTTAATGGCCCGCTGGCCTGATCATTTACCTGTACATACTGAATTCTATTGCCGGGTATGTGTCTTACAGCGGGGTCTATTGAGTCAACATAATCGATGCAGCGTATTAAACAGGATGATTTTTTCGTTTCTGTCTTGTTGCCGGTTAAAGCTCAGCAGCCAGTTATACTTGCGTCATATTTCAAGCCTGATACAGGCGTTCATATTCAGCCACCACAAAGGGAGCGGCGGGTGAGTCTCACGGTCATTGCGCAGCGTATGAGTAAAACAAGTTTTCAGCGACTGGTGATTGGCCTTGTCTTGAGTTCCTTATTGGCTGCCTGCTCCAGTACGCCAGGCGGCGGGGCGCGGGTCGTTGATCGCAATAATGCAGTGCCACAAAAGCCGACGGTCACCACCGGGCAATATGTCGTGCGCAAGGGCGATACGATGTTCTCGATTGCCTTCCGTTATGGCTGGGATTACAAGGCTCTCGCAGCCCGTAACAATATTCCTGTGCCCTATACGATACATCCAGGTCAGACCATTCGTTTCGACGGGCGTACCGGTTCAACACCGACTGCAGTTGTCACAAAATCCGGCTCATCGCCGTCATCTTCCAGCAGGACGACAGTCATCACTCGGCCTGCAGGCACCGCCACGCCTACGGTGGCGAGCAAGCAGGTACTCGCGCCGTTGCCTCCTGCAGGGCCTGCGCCGACTGGTTGGGGATGGCCTTCAAATGGCATTCTTATTGGGAAATTTTCCTCAAACGGTAGTTTGAATAAAGGCATTGATATCGCCGGGGATTTGGGACAGCCTGTTTTAGCTGCGTCAGATGGGACTGTGGTGTACGCCGGGAGTGGTTTACGGGGCTACGGTGAACTTGTCATCATCAAACACAGCGATACCTACGTGAGTGCCTACGGTCATAACCGCAGGCTGTTGGTTCGGGAGGGGCAGCAGGTCAAAGTCGGACAGACAATTGCCGAAATGGGGTCGACTGGAACGGACCGGGTGAAACTGCATTTTGAGATTCGCCGCCAAGGTAAGCCTGTTGATCCACTGCAATTCCTTCCCCGTCGTTGATGTGGTGCCAGCCTGTTTCCTCACGTAGAAGGAACAGGCTCCAGCGTTGCCAAGGATAAAGGCGTCGCTTGAGCTTGAGGTCGAACTCACCAAAGGACTATAACAATGGCTCTCAGTAAAGAAGCGCCGGAGTTTGACATCGACGATGAGGTTCTCCTTATGGAGACTGATGTCGGTACGGATTCGATGTCGAACGAGAGGTCTGCTGTACCTTCGGTTCGTGCCAAATCCAAAAACTCCTCAGCGTTAAAACAGCATAAATACATTGATTACACTCGGGCGCTCGATGCAACCCAGTTGTATCTCAATGAAATCGGCTTTTCCCCCTTGCTCACCCCCGAAGAAGAAGTCCATTTTGCGCGGTTGTCGCAAAAGGGCGATCCGGCTGGGCGCAAACGCATGATTGAAAGCAACCTGCGCCTGGTGGTGAAAATCGCCCGACGCTACGTCAATCGTGGGCTTTCCCTGTTGGACCTGATCGAAGAGGGCAACCTCGGCTTGATCCGGGCGGTGGAGAAGTTCGACCCTGAGCGGGGTTTCCGCTTTTCGACCTACGCCACGTGGTGGATTCGTCAGACCATCGAACGAGCGATCATGAATCAGACCCGGACCATCCGGTTGCCGATCCATGTGGTCAAGGAGCTCAACGTCTACCTGCGGGCGGCGCGTGAGCTGACACAAAAACTCGATCATGAACCTTCGCCTGAAGAAATCGCCAACCTGCTGGAAAAACCGGTAGGAGAGGTCAAGCGTATGCTGGGTCTCAATGAGCGGGTCTCTTCGGTTGATGTCTCGCTGGGTCCTGACTCGGATAAAACCCTGCTGGACACCCTGACCGATGATCGTCCTACGGATCCTTGTGAACTGTTGCAGGATGATGATCTTTCTCAAAGCATTGACCAGTGGCTTTCGGAGCTGACGGACAAGCAACGCGAGGTGGTGATACGCCGCTTCGGGTTGCGCGGCCACGAAAGCAGCACCCTGGAGGATGTTGGCCTGGAGATCGGCCTGACCCGTGAGCGGGTGCGGCAGATCCAGGTGGAGGGCCTCAAGCGCTTGCGTGAGATCCTTGAGAAGAATGGCTTGTCGAGTGAGTCGTTGTTTCAATAGAGACGATGCTTGGCAGCGATGAAACGCCCTATGCATGTGAATGCGTCGGGCGTTTTGCTTTGTATGCCGTAGATACTTTGTTCACGGTCAAGCTTTAGCGAGGCTGACGCAGTCTCGCCAGGGCTCGACATCTATGGAAATGTAGGTGTGGGGCCAAATGACAGGCACAAAAAAGCCCCGCTTTTAAGGGCGGGGCTTTTCGACTAAATCAGTACAAGTTAGATAACTTGAACTTCTTCAGCTTGCATGCCTTTCTGGCCGCGGGTAGCGACGAAAGAGACCTGTTGGCCTTCTTTCAGGCTTTTGAAGCCGTCAGATTGGATAGCTTTGAAGTGAACGAACAGGTCGTCACCGGATTGTGGAGTGATGAAGCCGAAGCCTTTTTCATCGTTGAACCACTTAACGGTACCAGTTTGGCGATTAGACATGGTGTATCTCCTTGGACAAAGTTGACTGCGACTCAGGAAAAGCCCTGGCCGAGACTGAGTGCAAAGAGCAGGAAAAATTCTTGGAGATGGTTGGATCGAAATTCAACATATCGTGTAGAGATTCTCAGTGACACAAGCAGCACAGTGGCGCCACCTTAACCCTTTTTCCGGAACGTGCCAATGGTATTTCCGAAGGTTTCTCTAAATTCGTGACTGACGGCGCCCTCTGCAGGGGTTGATCCCCTGAATTCAAGGCCCGGCCCCGCTGTGTAAGGCTGGCAGGAATCTGCCAGCCTTACTAAGAAAAATCCTCGGCCCTTTGAACCACGAGGCTGGCCCCGGTAAGATGCTCAACAGAATTTTTCCACCTCGCTATTCAGGACACCCGCCATGAGCATCAAATCGGACAAGTGGATTCGCCGCATGGCGCAAGAGCACGGCATGATCGAGCCCTTCGTAGAGCGTCAGGTGCGCGGCGAAGGCGCCGACCGAGTGATTTCGTACGGGGTTTCCAGCTACGGCTACGACGTGCGCTGCGCCGATGAGTTCAAGGTGTTCACCAACATCAACTCGGCCACCGTTGATCCGAAAAACTTCGACGAAAAGAGCTTCGTCGACGTCAAGAGCGATGTGTGCATCATTCCGCCAAACTCCTTTGCCCTGGCCCGCACCGTCGAGTTCTTCCGCATTCCGCGCAACGTTCTGACCATTTGCCTGGGCAAGAGCACCTATGCGCGCTGCGGCATCATCGTCAACGTGACCCCGCTTGAGCCAGAGTGGGAAGGCCACGTAACCCTGGAATTCTCCAACACCACCACCTTGCCGGCGAAGATCTACGCCAACGAAGGTGTGGCGCAGATGCTGTTTTTCGAATCCGACGAAGAGTGTGAAGTCTCTTACAAGGACCGTGGTGGCAAGTACCAGGGCCAGCGTGGCGTCACCCTGCCGCGAGCCTGATCGAATCGTCTGACATACCAAGGGAATTTGTCAGCGGGCAGGCACTCTATTGGGTGTACTGCCCCGGATCGTGCAAAACGCGCCGGGCCACGCTTGAGGAGTACCCCTATGAAGATCGATCCGCGAATCAGCGCCGAACTTGCCCGGCTTGAACCCAATCAGATTGGCGTTCTGGCCTGGTCCCTGATGGCACATCCCCCGATCAGCGCTGGCGGTATCCCCGGCCAGCCCGATCCTGATTACCCCCAGCCCACTGAACCTGGTGAGCCTACCCTTCCGGACGAGCCGCCGCCCGCGCCAGTTGCGTGAAGGTGCTCATCGTGTCTCTCACGGCCCGCTGAGCGCGTTGCGTGCGTCCAGCCTTGGGGCCGCGGCCGTTATTTCAGATTGCCGCTCAGGAACTGTTGGAGGCGCTCGCTCTTGGGGCTCCCCAGCACTTCTTCCGGTGTGCCTTCCTCTTCCACCAGGCCCTTGTGTAGAAACAACACTTGGCTCGACACCTTGCGGGCGAAGCTCATTTCGTGGGTCACCATGATCATGGTCCGGCCTTCTTCGGCCAGACCCTGGATCACCTTCAGCACTTCGCCCACCAGTTCTGGGTCCAGGGCCGAGGTGGGCTCGTCGAACAACATCACCTCCGGCTCCATCGCCAGGGCGCGGGCGATTGCTACCCGTTGTTGCTGGCCGCCGGAGAGAAACGCCGGATATTGATCGGCGACCCGTGCCGACAGGCCGACCTTGTCCAGATAGCGACGGGCGCGGTCTTCGGCATCTTTCTTGCTGCAGCCCAGCACTCGTCGCGGAGCCATGGTGATGTTTTCCAGGACGCTCATGTGGCTCCACAGGTTGAAGTGCTGGAACACCATCGCCAGTCGCGTGCGCAAGCGCTGCAACTCGGCATCGTCGGCTACGCGCATGCCGTGGCGGTCGCTGACCATGCGAACTTGCTGGCCATCGAGGGTCATGGCGCCGTCATTGGGTTGTTCAAGAAAGTTGATGCAGCGTAAAAAGGTGCTTTTGCCCGAACCGCTGGCGCCGATCAGGCTGATCACATCACCGGTCCTGGCCTTGAGCGAGACACCTTTGAGCACTTCGTTATCGCCATAGCTTTTGTGCAGGCCTTCAACGGTCAATTTGTACATGGGGGCGTGCATCCTTCAAGGCGAAAGTAGATAGCCGCTGCGGTAGGCTTGCGTGCCTGCGACATGGGCGATGACCATCCCGGCGGTGGCCATGCGGCGTAGCGAACGGGCGTAAAGCAGGCCGGCATTACGGCAATGAATCGGCGTTACGCGGTCGTGAATGGGGTCGATGATTTCGGCGATAAGCTGACCGGCTTTGAGGTATTCCCCAGGCAGCGCGCTGAACACCAGCAAGCCACCCACAGGCGTCGCCACGGGTTCAACAGCGGCCAGCGGCGTGGCGGGATAGGGCAAGTCCGGCAACGCTGCCGGCTCTCCGGCGATGGCACCGAACTGAATCAGGTAATCGATGATTGCCTGGCAGTCGAGGCTCGCCAAACCGTGGTTCACATCCCCTTGGCCGCGCAACTCGACAGTCACGGAAAAGCTGCCCATGGGAATGTTGAAGCGCTCGCCAAAACGTTGCTGCAACTGCCACCACGCCAGGGTGAAACACTCATCGAAGGATTGGCCGCCGGAGTCGGTGGCCAGCAGGCAGGCTTCGGCGCCGATATAGCGGGCCAACGGCTCGACCTGTGGCCAGGCATCGGGCGTGGTGTACAGGTGGGCCACGGCTTCGAAGTCGCAATGCAGGTCCAGCACCATGTCGGCATCACACGCCAGGCGTTGCAGCACCAGGCGTTGGGATTGTAGCTGGGTGGCCGGCACCTGCCGGGCAAGGGCCTGGCGCAGGCTGTCGCGGATCAGCTCTCGGTTGAGGTGCGGATCACTGCCCAGCAGGCCTTCGACCTGATTGCCGACTTCTTCACTGAGGTCGACAAACCGGCGATTGAAGTTCTGCCCGCTCTCCAGCTCGTAGCGGCCAAGGGGGATATCCATCAACACCTGTTCCAGGCCCGCCGGGTTGGCGATGGGCACCAGCACGATTTCACTGTGTAGGCGCCCGGCGGCGGCTAGTTCGGCCAGGCGGGCCTTCAGGTGCCAGGCCACCAGCATGCCGGGCAGCTCGTCGGCGTGCAGCGAAGACTGAATGTAGACCTTGCCTTCAGCCTGCTGCGGCCCGAAGTGGAAGCTGTGAATCTGCCGCGCCGTGCCTGGCACCGGCGCCAATAGTTCATGAATCAGATGACGCATGCAGTCTCCTAGTGGCTGGGGCCGAGAAAGGCCAGCCAGCGACGCTCCGCCAGACGAAACAGACCGACCAGGGCAAAGGTTACGGTCAGGTAGATCAGCGCAGCGATACCAAATGATTGAAAGGTGAGAAAGGTTGCCGAGTTGGCATCACGGGCGACTTTAAGCACGTCCGGGATCGTCGCGGTAAAGGCCACCGTCGTCGAGTGCAGCATAAGGATCACCTCATTACTGTAGTACGGCAATGAACGGCGCAGTGCCGAGGGCATGATCACGTAGGCATACAGTTTCCAGCCGCTCAAGCCATAGGCTTTTGCCGCCTCGACTTCGCCGTGGGCCATGCTGCGGATCGCCCCGGCAAAAATTTCCGTGGTGTAGGCGCAGGTGTTGAGGGCGAAGGCGAGGATGGTGCAGTTCATTGCATCGCGAAAAAACGCATCCAGCACCGGTTGCGCGCGAATCGCGGCGATGCTGTAGATGCCGGTGTAGCAAATCAGCAGTTGGATATAGAGCGGAGTGCCCCGGAACAGATAGGTGTAGAACTGCACTGGCCAGCGCACCCAGCGCGTCGGCGAAACCCGTGCGATAGACAGCGGGATCGACACCAGGAAACCGATGAAGATCGAGGCGCTGAGCAGCCACATGGTCATGGCCAGGCCAGTGATGTGGTAGCCGTCGCTGTAAAGGAAGGGCCGCCAGTATTCCTGCAGGAGCTCAATCATCGTAGCGCCTCCCGGGAACCTGCGGAGTAGCGGCGTTCCAGGCGGCGCAGGACGAAGTTGGAGGCGCTGGTGATCAACAGGTAGATCAACGCGGCGATCACCAGGAAGTAGAACAACTGATAGGTGCTTTTGCCGGCATCCTGGGCGGCCTTTACCAGGTCGGCCAGGCCGATGATCGACACCAGTGCCGTAGCCTTGAGCATCACCATCCAGTTATTGCCGATGCCTGGCAGGGCAAAGCGCATCATCTGCGGGAAGGTCACGTAGCGAAATCGTTGCCCGCGCTTGAGGCCATAGGCGGTGGCGGCTTCCAACTGGCCACGGGGCACGGCGAGGATCGCCCCGCGAAAGGTCTCGGTAAAGTAGGCGCCGTAGATAAAGCCCAGGGTGATAACCCCGGCGCTGAACGGGTTGATCTCGATGTACTCCCATTCCATGAAGTCGGTGAAGCTGGTCAGCCAGGTTTGCAGGCTGTAGAAAATCAGCAGCATCAGCACCAGGTCCGGCACACCACGAATGAGCGTGGTGTAGAGCTGGGCGGGGATGCGCAGGAGCCGCAGGCTGGACAATTTAGCGCTGGCGCCGAGCAGGCCCAGCAATACGCTGACGGCCAGGGACAGCACCGATAACTTGATGGTCATCCAGGTGCCTTGCAGCAAGAGCGGGCCGAAACCCTTCAAACTGAAAGCACTCAGGCCGAGGGTCTGCAACAGGTCTTCAAACATCGATCACGGCCTATGGCGAGGTAAAAAAGCGCCCATCGTGAAGATGGGCGCCCGGGCATTATTTGCCGCTGAACAGGTTCAGATCGCCAAAGTGTTTCTTCTGGATGGTGGCGTAGGTGCCATCATCGTGTAACGCTTTGATACCTTTATCCAAAAGTGCCTTCAGGTCTTTGTTACCTTTGGAGATGCCGACGGCGGTCTTGGCCGGCAGCAATTCGCTATCCACAGGCTTGCTGACTTCGTAGTCAACGCCTTGTGGCGATTTCAAAAAGCCCAGTTCGGCTTGCAGCATGTCCTGGATTGACGCGTCAAGACGGCCCGACATCAAGTCGGCGTAGACCTGATCCTGATTCTGATAGGCCTGGGTTTTCACACCAGCCTTGTCCAGCACGGCCTTGGTGTACGCTTCCTGAATGGTGCCTTGCTCGTAACCAACGGTCTTGCCCTTGAGGGACGTGATGTCTTCGCTCAGGCCAGAACCTTTCTTGAACACGTAGGACGTCGGGCCGGAAAACAGCTCGCTGGAGAAGTCGATGACCTTCTCGCGGGCCGGGGTCACGGTCATGGACGAAATCACGCCGTCGAACTTGTTGGCTTTCAGGCCTGGGATCATGCCGTCGAAGTCACTCTCGACCCACTTGCACTTGACCTTAAGCTCCGCGCAGATGGCATTGCCCAGGTCGATATCGAAGCCCACCAGGCTGCCGTCAGCCGCTTTGGATTCGAACGGTGCGTAGGAGGGATCGACACCAAAACGCAATTCCTTGTATTCCTTGGCCAAGGCAGAACCTGCGGCCATGCACAGAGCCAGTGCAGAAAGGGTCAGCAATGCTTTTTTCATTATGTAATCCCTGGGAATCAAGATAAGCGCATGTGGCGCGTTTAGGACTGTTACTGAACGGTGTCAGACGTAACGCAAGTAGCAATTTCTGCACCATAGTTCCGAATGGTCGTTTTAAAAGGTGGGATTACAGGTGGTGCGATGCAGGAAATGCCCGATTTCGGGCATTGGGAAGTGGGCGCGCTTATTTGGTGCCGTGTCCAGCGCTGACGTTTAGTTATCGTTCCCACGGGCGTGGGAACGATAGGTTGGGGATTACTTGCCGGGCACCAGGGTCAATCTGGTTTTGCCATACACCTTGTCAAAATTCTGCGGTTGCATCGGGAAGCTCAGGTATTGCGCCTTGAGCCACGCGTCGATGCCGTTGGCATAGTTCGCGCTGGCGGGGTTGCCGGATTGGCCGATGCCGCTTTGGCCCATCATCGGTTCCATCTGGCCGAAGTCGACGATCATGCGCAGCGCCGACACCTGTGTGGTGTCGAAATTTTGCCCCCAGCTGTAGGGTGCCGCGTTCAGGGTATTGTGATCACCGCCCGCCGCCAGTGGGCCGCGAACAGTCTGGCCGTGGGTGTTTTTCCAGGTGTAGCTGTGGAGTTTGCCCCACTGCCAGGCCTTGTGATCGACGCCCAATAGGCTGTCGCCCGCAGTAATTGCGGCGGCCAGGCTGCGGGCGAGGATTGCCGGTTTGTCTTCTTTTTGCGGGGTGTGCGCATCATCCCAGAATGGGCTGTCTTCGCGGCCCAACAGGTGATCGGCCTGGGCCGAGTAGGACAGGTTGGCGTTGCTGACAAAGGCTTTCCAGGTGGCGCTGGTCTGCGGGCCCAGCTCGTCGAGGAAGATCTGCTTGGTGCTTTCCTGCAAGAACAGCTCATAAATCGCCGCGTCGGTGGACGTCGGTGCCAAGCGGCCGTCGAATGCCATCAAGCGGTCCAGGGCTTCCCGCGCCTTGGCTCGTTCGGCGGCGGGCAGGGCGTCGATGGCCTGTTTTAGCGGCTGGGCCATGCCTGGCGCCAGGAACATGGTTTTCAGTTTGGCGGCGAAGGTGGTGGTTTGGTCGTACTGCATGGCGATTACGCTGCGGCTATCGTGCTTGCCGCTACCTGCCAGTTGCGCAAGCCGTTCGCTGCGTTCCGGAGCAGCCCAGGAGTTGGACAGCTGCATGCCATAACCGTGCGGGATGGTGCGCTGGTTGGCGGTGCCGACCCAACCTTGTGGCGGGTCTTGATCGTAAGGGTGCAGCATCGCGTCGGCGTAACCGTCCCAGTCAAAACGTGCGTCCCAACCCGGCGATGGCACCAGGCCTTCGCCTTCACGGCGGTTGGGGAAGCGGCCGGTGACTTGCCAACCAATATTGCTGGCGTCGGCAAAGACCATGTTCAGGGCGATGGCGCGAATCTCGCGGCTGGCGTCCGAGGCTTTCTCTACGTTCTGCGCCCTGGATAGGTCGAAGAACGCGTCCAGGCTCTTGTCGTCCTTGAAGTCGGCAGTTTGTAAAGCCAGGCCATAACCGCTGCTCAGGGATTGGGTGCTGTTGAGCAGCGGCCCGTGGCGGGTTTCGTACACCGCTTCGCGAAGTGGCTTCTGGCCTTTGGCGAAGAAAGTTTCGTTGCGCACGATGGCTGGCAGCCATTTGCCATTGTTCTCGTAGTACAGCGCGTTACCCTGGCGTTTGACCTTTTCCAGGAACAGGTCCTGGGTATCGCCAGAAACCTGGCTCATGCTCCAGGCTACCTTGCCGTTGAAGCCGGAGAGCAAGGTCGGGATACCGGCAATCGAGACACCGGCGGCCTGGTATTTTGGTGCGCGGATTTGCACGTAGTTCCACAGCGACGGCGCCTGCAGCGGTGTCGATAGGTCATTGGCCAACAAGCTTCTGCCACTGCGGCTGCGTTGTGGGGCGATGGCCCAGTTGCTGGAGCTGGAAACCCCGAGGGTATTGAGCGTGCCCAGGTGCTCGGTGATGCTGTTCAGCGCCGCCAAGCCAGGAATCTGGCTGAGGTTGACGCCCTTGAGCTTGTCGGATTCAGCCGACGGCAGTGGTTCATCCGGGTAGCTCGGTGTCAGCCAGGCGAGCTTATCGGCACCGACTTTTTGCGCGAGCACCAGGGCCGACAATTCTTCCTGAAGGTTGGCCGATTCGCTGAAATTCAGCAGGCAAAACAGCAGCGCTGAGTCTTCCGGCTTCCAGTATTCAGGCTTGTAGCCGGTCTGGGCCAGGTCTGCCGGCAGCTTGTCACGGTAGCGGAACAGGTAGGCGTTGACCCCGCGGGCATAGACTTCAAAGAACCGCTTCAGCCGAGGCGACGAAGCGTTGTAAAGCTCGCCGGCACTTTTCTTCAGGTTGACTGCCCGCATGAAGCGGTCGACATCCAGCACATCCGGCCCGGACATTTCCGCCAGACGGCCCTGGGCCAACAGGCGCAGGGTGACCATCTGGTTGATGCGATCGCTGGCGTGTACATAGCCGAGGGTAAACAGCGCGTCATGGAAGGTGCTGCTTTCGATCAGCGGCATGCCTTGGCTGTTGCGGCGCACGGAAACGTTTTGCGCCAGGCCTTTGAGGGGCTGCACGCCGGAAACGGGGGGCAAAGTGTCCTGGGTGCTCAGTGACTGGCAACCGGCCAGGCCCAAGACACTGGCCACTGCCGCGGCAACGCCGAACCGGGGAAGAAAATGTGAGAGGGCTGGCGAGGCCATGGCAAAGCTCCTGCGGGGGGTAGCGTCAGTAAAGGCGCTACGTTAGTGAGCGCGGTGAAACGACGCAAGCGGGAGGCGGTGCTTATTTTCAAGGGATCACTCCCACATAGGGCGTGGGAGTGCTCTGGGGACTCAAGACTTCGGCGGATTGACCTTTGCCACCAGCTCATACGCCCGCACCGTCGCCGGACGCTCCTTGATGTGGTTGAACCAGCGCTCTACATGGGGGAAGTCTTCCAGCTTCTGGCTCTGCCATTTGTGGGAAACGATCCACGGGTAGATAGCCATGTCGGCGATGCTGTATTCCTCGCCCGCCACAAACTTGCGATCTGCCAGGCGGCGGTCGAGCACGCCATACAGTCGAGCGGTTTCGTCGACATAGCGTTTGATCGCGTAAGGGATTTTTTCCGGGGCGAACTGGCTGAAATGGTGGTTCTGCCCAGCCATCGGGCCCAAGCCACCCATTTGCCAGAACAGCCACTGCAGGGCTTCCTGACGACCGCGCAGGTCCTGGGGAATGAACTGGCCGGTTTTTTCTGCGAGGTACAGCAGGATGGCGCCGGATTCAAAGAGGGAAATGGGAGCGCCGCCGTCGGTCGGGTGCTGATCGACGATGGCCGGTATACGGTTGTTGGGAGCGATTTTCAGGAAGTCAGGCTTGAACTGGTCGCCCTGGCCAATGTTGATCGGATGCACCTCGTAAGGCAGACCGGCTTCTTCCAGGAACAACGACACCTTGTGACCGTTGGGGGTGGTCCAGTAATACAGGTCGATCATGAAGCTCTCCAAGAGTGGTAATGCTTGAGCGGATAGCCAACAGATGAGAGGACTGTTTTACGCCCGATGACTTGCCTGTAGGAATAGGTAATGTTCAAGTGGCGAAAATTCAATGAAACATTTGGATCTATCGATATGGAAATCCGGCGCGGCGCAGCGTTGATCCTGATTGATCAACAAAAAGGCATTCATCATCCCAAACTGGGGCGGCGCAATAATCCCGACGCAGAGGAGCGCATGCTCGCGCTACTGGCCCTGTGGCGCAGTAACGGTTGGCCGGTGATCCATGTTCAGCATTTGTCCCACTCGCCGGACTCGGTGTTCTGGCCGGAGCAGTCGGGGGTGGAGTTTCAGGACGCGTTTATTGCGCAGGCGGGCGAACAATTGATCCAGAAGCAGGTGCCGGATGCGTTTTGCGGTACGGCGCTGGAGGCAACATTGCGCGGCTCTGGAATCAGGCAAGTGGTGCTGGTGGGCGTAGCTACCCACAACTCGGTGGAAGCTACTGCTCGTAGTTCCGGCAACCTTGGGTTTGAGACTTGGGTGGTTGAAGACGCCTGCTACACCTTCGACAAGGCGGACTTTTATGGGCAAATGCACTCGGCTGAGACGGTGCATGCCATGTCCTTGGGTAACCTGCATGGCGAATACGCCACGGTTATTTCGTCGAAGCAGGTGTTGACTAACTAGCGTTGTAAACACTGACCTTGTGGCGAGGGAGTCAGCTCACTCGCCACAGAACGCGCTCTTACTACACTCGCATCAAGCGCCGTGGCACTTCTTGAATTTCTTTGCACTGCCGCACGGGCAAGGATCGTTGCGACCCACGTCCTTCAAGGTGTTGCGAACTGGCTCCTGGTGAGCGTGGCCGCAGTTCGGACCGTGGACATGGCCGTGGCCGTGGTCGTGATCATGGTGATCGTGATCATGATCGTGGTTGCAGTCAGGACCATGGACATGGGGTTGCTGAGTCATTGATGTCGCTCCGGAATAAAATCGCCGGGGATTATCTCGCCATTGCGCAGCACGTGCACGTCGTTACCGATGAATAATCCGGTTTTCAGTTCGCCTTCCAGCCGATAGGGGATGGGTTGGTCGGGGTTTTTCAGCATCTCGACCACCTGACGCACTTGCGGCCACAGGTTGGTGCGCACAGAGATCTTGAAAAACCCCCGGCTGTGAGGTGCCACGGTGAACCACTCATTGGACTCGCCTTCGGTCAGCACAATATCGTCCAGGGTGATCTTGTAGATCAGCCCGCGCACTGTCAGGTCCGAGTCGTTACGGTTGTCGACGCGAAAGTGCAGCTTGAATTTCTGTTCCAACAACTTGGCCCGGACCACTTCGACCTTGACCAGGTGCACCTGCGGCGCGGGAGCATCGTCGGCGAACCAGGACGCGCAGCCCGACAGCCCGAGGGTTAATGTCAGCAGAAGGCTGTAAGTCCGTAAGTGGTTAACCATGCGTTGTCCCTGTAGGGCGAGGGGGGTGCCTGCTGTTATAGATAGCTGGAACAGCACTTCTTCATTTATTGCTACAAAAACCTACCAATGATGCGCTTTCCGCTCGGGTTATAACTTCTAGGATTTATCTTAGTGGGTGCAGAAGCATATGCAATGTTCCCGCCTGCCGTAGCGCGGTCAATCGCCATCATTCGGAGACCCGCATTAAAGTAAAGTGGTTACTCCTCCGCCCACAATCTGTAGACCTGATAGACGACTTTTCATAATTTTTGAGAATTGTCCTACAGAAAAACCAAACACCCGTGAAGTAGCGTCCTGTCGCACTTAATCGGCGAACACGGATCGTCAATTTGCACAGGGAGTGTTATGGCGGTTAAAAATATCTTCCCGAGTACTCTGGGATGTAATGGGATAGATGGCAATAGGCGACATGCCGAGGCGACAGAGGAAGCGCAGGCAGCTTGGGACAGAACACTGGCGGCGAATGCAAGGAACGAGCGGGAAGCTGACGCACGTAGGAATTCGATCAAGAAGCCGGTGGAAGTCATTCTACCCGGATGTGTCTTCGCCAAGAGTTGCAATCTCCCTGACGGCGTAATCAATCACACCAGCCCTTCCGGTTTTGTGCCTGTTGAGAAACTGGCCGACTACGGACTGTGGGCTGTGCTTGGAACCGGGGCAGCTATTACCTCCCAAGGCACCCCACTGCAACTGGTGGGCGGGTCTGCTACCGGCAGTGCAATTGCTCAACGTCTTGGCGGGTCGCTATCACTGGGCCTGCTGAAAGGATCAGGCATTGTTGCTGCTGGCGCTGCATTGGGCACTGTTGCATTGCTGATTCCGAACACCAGCATTTCACCTGACAGCGCCTTCTACGAGAATGATCAGTACGCCACCCTTGATGCTGGCCGCACTCGTGTTCGTGTCAACGTGAAGACTTTGCCGGATGGCTCCGTTAACGCTTACAGCTTCTACACTGGTGGCAAAACTGACTGGGAAAACGTTCCGGTCATCAAGGCAGAGAAAGACGGCGAAAACTACGTTGCTGATATTGGCAACGGCATTGGCCTCACTTGGACGCCAGCGGCAAGTCCAGACAGTGTTATGGGTATTCCTGCACTTGAGGGTGCCCCACAGTTGCCACCTATCTGGGTGTATCCGCCAACCGAACAGGCCAATAAGATACTGGTCAATCCGGTTCATCCGCCAGATTACCAAGACGCAATTATCACGTTTCCTAACACCGGCATTCAGCCGATTTACATCTCACTGAGCGTATCAGGTGACCATAGTTATCACCCGGCGCCTAAAGGACTGATGGCATTTCCTGATGCTGCGAGGGATAAATCAAAAAACAGCGTTCAAGGTGGTGGTAAAAAACGTACCCGCTGGAAAGACTCTAAAGGGCGGATTTACGAGTGGGACAGCCAACACGGGGCTGTCGAAATGTATGATAAACAAGGCAAGCATTTGGGGGAGTACAACCCAGAGACAGGCGAGCAAACCAAGCCCGCAAAACCGGGAAGAACCACTCCTAAATAGATTGAGAGGTAGTTATGTACTTATGCATCACAGGATTTTTGCCTGACAGCTTTGAAGATAACTCGTTGAAGTACGAACTGGACGTGGCACCAGAGCTTGAACAAAGAGTAATGGATATTCTAGGTTGGAAGAGCCTTGACGCTGAGGCCGATGGGGAGTTACCACTAACCCGTGAACAGGTTAGCCAGATCGCCGATGTCGTCGAGGAATCTCTGCCCGACAACCTTGATATGTTTATTGGAGTTGTTGCGTAGCGACAGAGAACATCACAGCCAGCAATCAGAATACAGACGAAGCTCGCCCACACCAAAGGACTGTCATCCTGCATGGAGATAAAACTGGAGGTGTGAGCGAGCGACAGAGATTCCACCGTAATCGTTCCAGCCAGTTCCTGGCCCCCGCCAAAATTTCCGGTGCACCTCGATAACCGTTTAGTTTTCGAGCTCCAAAATAAACCTAATGGTTTTTCGGGTACTGCTTAACATCGAGCAGTAGGCTTGTCTAGAAACGCCCAAAGGGAACCACAAATAAGATGGGGCACGTGGCCCCGAATAGCTTGATTAGAAGTATCTGTGTAGCAACCAGCGTCACGCTGCCTTCGTTTCTCGCTTGATCTGACCAAGGCAGCCAGTACAGCAGTTCTGATTGGCGCAGTTTTTTGAAGGCGAACAATTTGGTTGCCAGCATGAGTCGCCGAGGCAACTGTGATGACAACGCCGTAGCCGAGAGCTTTTTCCAGCTTCTAAACGGATTAAGCGGAAAATCTACACAACACGGCAAGATGCTCGTAGCGATGTGTTCGATTACATCGAGATGTTCTACAACGTAAAACGCCGCCATGGTTTCAACAATCAGCTGTCACCGGTAGAGTTTGAAAAGCGTTACGCAATGAGCTTGCAAGGTGTCTAGAGAATCCGGGGCGATTCAAAGCTTCCCAAGGGGCTTGCCATATTCGCGGGCATCCTTCTGTTTATTACGCCACGCTGAAGACACCCGACCGCCCTTGAGTGCCGATTCTTCATGAGCACGGGACATCGAGATAATCGAGATGATTAGATCAATTTCGTTGTAGTTCTTGGTGTACAGGCGGCTGTCAGTGCTGGTGTAGACGTTGATTCACTTCGCCAGAAGATCGAGGAAACGGGGCAGGGCGTCCCTCACCTTTTCACGTGAAAGACGGTCTAGGGACTCCACTACCAAATAGCTGCCCGGTGGGATGGTCCCGTCTTCTACGAAGCTCAGGAATCTGGCCAACTCGCCAGTATCGTCGAGGTGCTTGCCCTTGCATGCCGAACGGCCTGCATCAAAGAAAAGATATTCACGAGGATCGGCTAACTCGAGGTCGTTCTCATCGCAAAACTTCTTTGCAGCTTTCACTTGCCTTGCGTAACTGTCGCCTGCTGACTGGCGTTGCTGCTGAAGCGAATGTAGCTGAAGACCTTCCCCATGGTGCCGCGTACCTAAATCTTTATGGTAGGTAATTGTAGCAACACTTCTTGAATTTTTGCCCACTGCCGCACAGGCAGTTGTCATTGCGCCCAGCCTTGACCTGTACCGTCGGGTCAATGAAGTACCAGCGCCCATCGTTTTGTACGAAGGAAGACCTTTCGCGGTGGCTGTGTTCGCCGGTGCTGTCATGCCAGCGCGCGATGAAGGTGACGAAGGCGTGCTCTGGCTGCCCGCCGAACACTTCCGAGCTTTCCACCTCCAGCCCCAACCAGGTGCTTTGGGCGCTCCAGGCGCTGATTGCTTCGCGATCCAGTCCGCTCTGTTGCGCGGGTAAAGTGGTCGCCAGTAGATAGTCCACCAGGCCCAGTACATAGGCGCTGTAGCGCGAGCGCATCAGCGCTGTGGCACAGGGTGCGGGGTGGCCGGCGTGGTAATGGCCGCAGCAGGCATCCAGCAGGTTGCCACTGCCGCAGGGGCAAATGGATGTACTCATCGGGTTACCACCAATACTTTCCGAAGTTTTGCGGGTTGGCCCAGAAGCGGGCATTGAGCCAGTCCGGCACCTGTTTATAGTCAAGCAGATCATAGGTAAACAGCGTCAGTATCTGGTCGTCGCGCTGGAAACCCTCACTGGCTTGCAGGGCCAGCGAGAAAAAGTCGGTCTCTTTCCAGTCGCAGGCGCCCAAGTCCGCGAGCACGGCGATGCGGCTGGCGTTCAAGTTGCGGATGCCGCCCAGCAGTTCCAGGCCCTCCCGTTTTGACAGGTGCTCCAGGCAGTCGACCACCAGCGCCAAGTCAAACCGCTGTGCTGCGAGTGCTGCCGGCAAAGGTCCAGGCTCGGAAAAGGATACGACGGTATTGGGGTGCGCCTCCTTGAACGCATCAAGCGCCGGAAACTGGCTGGCACCCAGCAGCAACAGGCGTTTTGGCCCATGAAGGTCAAGCAAGGCGGCCAAGGCTTGCTGGGGTGTACGGGAAGAAATACCGGCGCTCATCGAAGATCCTCAAATCAGAACCGTAGAGACTAGCCTGCCTGAGCGTGCGGGCCTAGAGCGGGCGGCGGGATTTAGTCAGGAGAAAGCATCTACGGCCAATGAATACGGGGGGATGGCATGCTGGCGCAGATTAAAGGAGCCGTCTTTACTCCACCTATCGGCCCCCGGTCGATCCCCTCAGGAGAAATCAGATGAGCATCATGCGGACAGCTCTACCTTTGGTTCTGCTAACCGGAGTATTGACAGGTTGCGCAGGCTTGCAAAAAACCGATTGGCCCACCTGCGCTGCGCTCGGCGGTGTGACCGGTGCCGCTCTCGGCGCGACCGAAAGCTCCTCATGGGCTGGCGGTGGCGCGTTGTTGATCGGCGGCATGGCCGGCGCTTATTGCTGGGTCCATGGCGACGGTGACGAAGACGGCGACGGCGTGCCGGACAGCCGCGACAAGTGCCCAGGCACCCCCAAAGGCGTGCAGGTCGACGCCGATGGTTGCCCACCTGTGCCGGTAGCGGTGGTCGAGGAAGTGGTGGTGGTCAAGGAAGAAACCATCGTGATTCGTGACGTTCACTTCCAATTCGACTCGGCCAAGCTCACGGCGGCAGACAAAACCAAACTCGACACCATCGCCACGCGCCTGAAACAGGAAGCCCCGAGCGCACAACTGCGAGTCAGCGGCCATACCGACAGCGTTGGCAAAGATGCCTACAATCAGAGACTCTCGGAAAAACGCGCCCATTCGGTGACCGATTACCTGGTCAGCTCAGGTGTGCCGCGCAGCAACTTCGTGTCGGTGACAGGTTCCGGTGAAAGTCATCCGGTGGCCGACAACAAAACGGTCGACGGCCGTGCCTTGAACCGTCGGGTGGAAATCCAGATCAACCGCTAGATAGCGTATATGCCCCTGTGAGGCCCACAGGGGCATTGCTGGCGATCCTCGTCGAACTGGCGGCCAAACCAGGCCCTTCATCAAGTTTTTTAATCCTTCACTGGCAAATCGCCCACGTAAGTCGTTACTGTGCCCCCAAAGAATAATGTGCAAGGGGAGCGTGCGGGATGAAGGTGTTTTGGGGGCTGGGGAAGTTTTTGACGTTGCTGTTTTGGGTGGTCGTGGTAGTCAACCTGTTCAAACCACTGATCAATCCGTTTCACCTGTTGGTCAATCTGGCCGGCAGCCTGTTGTTGCTGACCCATCTGCTGGAGTTGCTGTTATTCAGCGCCAACGTGAAAAATCGTGTCCATCCTTGGCGTGACCGCTTGCAGATTCTGCTGGTGGGTATGTTCCATGTGCAGAGCCTTTCAGCGCCTGCACCTGTCGATGAAGTGAACAAGGAGGCCAATCATGCGTAAGGTTTTTTTGCTGGCCCTGCTCGTTAGTCCCATCGCCCTGGCCCAGAGCGTCAGCGTCGACACCAACTCGTTGATGCGCCTGCCCAACAGCACTAGTGTTTTGCAACTGGAGCGCCTGGACGTGGCCGACTACGGCACATTGTTAATTCCGGCCACTATCTCTCAGGTCAGCATCGATGAATTGCACCTGGGCCGCGAGGCACGGATCGCCATCGTGCCCAGCGCATCTGGCCTTCAGTTGCTGGTGCGTCATGCACAACTGGAGCATGGCAGCCAGATTACCTCCCGCGGCGCGCCCGGTACTCACGAGAAGCCTGCCAAGCCAGGGCGTGACCTGAGCTTGCGTATCAATTCCCTGAATGCCGGCGAATTGTCGGTGGATGCCCGTGGCGGCGCCGGATCCCAAGGCTATGCCGGACTGGACGGCGCCAATGGCGAAGACCCCGGTTGCACCTGGGGTTCGGCTGGACGCGGTGCCAATGGTGACAACGGTGGCGACGGGCTACCGGGCGCGGCGGGTGCAGTAGTCAGGGTCGAACTGCCCCAGGATTTCCCAAGCACCAAGATCAAGGTGTGGGTTGACGGTGGCGCGGGCGGCTTGCCGGGCCTGGCTGGCAATCCTGGCAAGGGCGGGCAGTCCAAGGGTTGCCTGGTGTACCGCGCTGATGGCGGCGATAAGGGCCGGCCGGGGCTCGAAGGGCAGCCGGGTGTTCAGGGGCCTGCGGGCTCCGTAACGGTCCAGCGGTTATAGGGGAAGGGCAGCTTCAAGCCACAAGTTTCAAGCTGAAAGTACAAGGCTTGCAGCTTGAGGCTTGAAACGGGTGACTGTTGTTAAAACATCGGTCGTGCCGAAGCCACTGCCATCAGCACCAACCCGACAATCAGATTGATCCCCACCAATTTACGGATTTTTCCCAACGCAGCCGCTCCAGCCGGCCAATCCTCAGCGGCCACTGCTGTGCGCAGTTCAGGCAATTGCAGCGCCTGGATGCGGATAAACAGTGCCGTCATCACCACGTACAAGCCCATCATGACCTGCACATAGCGCGGTGCGGTCTCAAAACCGTTGAAGCGCAGTTGCAACAGGCCGACACCGCTGATCGGCAACAGCAGCACCGCCACCCAGACCCACACGAAAAAACGTTGAAACACATTCACCCACAATTTCAGCCGGGCAGGGCCATCAAGCGCGGCCATGGCGGCCGGGCGCAGGATCATCCAGGCGAAAAACATGCCGCCGACCCAGACCAGGGCGGCCAGAACATGCAGGGTGTAAGCAAGGCTAAAGACGGTCATTGAGGTACTCCGTTCTGCGCGGGATTAATTAGCGGGGTATGATAGCGGCCGATCCGAACCACTGAAAATTTATCCAGCGTTTTTGCGCCCGACTATCCATGATCAGCACTGAACTCAAAACCACGATCCAGGGCGCCTACTCGCGTTTTCTCGAAGCCAAGAGCTTGAAGCCGCGGTACGGCCAGCGCCTGATGATCGCTGAAATCGCCAAGGTCCTCGGGGATATCGACACCGACGATGAAGGCCGGCGCAGTGGCGACCCGGCGGTGGTGGCTGTCGAAGCCGGCACCGGTACCGGCAAGACCGTGGCCTATAGCCTGGCCGCGATCCCCACCGCCAAGGCCGCCGGCAAGCGCCTGGTGATTGCCACCGCTACCGTGGCCCTGCAGGAGCAGATCGTCTACAAGGACCTGCCGGACCTGATGCGCAACAGCGGCCTGAACTTCACCTTCGCCCTGGCCAAGGGCCGTGGCCGCTATATGTGCTTGTCCAAGCTCGATGTGCTGTTGCAGGAAGGCCATGCGCAAACCGCCACGGCATCCCTGTTCGAAGAAGAAGGCTTCAAGATCGAGGTGGATGAGGCCAGCCAGAAGCTGTTCACCAGCATGATCGAGAAACTGGCAGGCAACAAATGGGACGGTGACCGTGACAACTGGCCCACTGCCCTGGAAGACGCCGACTGGGCGCGCCTGACCACCGATCACAGCCAATGCACCAATCGCCATTGCCCCAACTTCGGCCAGTGCGCCTTCTACAAGGCCCGAGAAGGCATGGGCAAGGTTGACGTTATCGTTACCAACCACGACATGGTCCTTGCCGACCTGGCCCTGGGTGGCGGCGCCGTGCTGCCGGACCCGCGCGACACGCTCTACGTGTTCGACGAAGGCCATCACCTACCGGACAAGGCCATCGGCCACTTTGCCCACTACACCCGCTTGCGCTCCACCGCCGACTGGCTGGAAACCACCGCGAAGAACCTCACCAAGTTGCTGGCCCAGCACCCTCTGCCCGGTGACCTAGGCAAGTTGATCGAGCAGGTTCCGGAGCTGGCGCGGGAGATCAAGACCCAGCAACAGTTCATGTTCAGCGCCTGCGAGCAGGTGGCAGACTTCAAACCCGGCGAAGACGTCGAAGGCCGCGAGCGCCCGCGTCACCGTTTCGTCGGCGGGATGATTCCTGAGCACATGCGCGAAATGGGTATCGAATTGAAGAAGGGCTTTTCCCGCCTGACTGACCTGTTTACCCGTCTCACCGACTTGCTCAAGGAAGGCATGGACGGCGAGGTCAACATTGGCATCGCCAGCAACCAGGCCGAAGAGTGGTATCCGTTGTTCGGCAGCTTGCTGTCCCGTTCCCAGGGCAACTGGGAGTTGTGGACCGCGTTTACCGTCGAAGACCCGGAAGACAACCCGCCCATGGCACGTTGGCTGACCCTGTCGGAAAGCGGTGCGCTGTTCGATATCGAGGTCAATGCCAGCCCGATCCTCGCGGCGGAAATGCTGCGACGCAATCTGTGGAATGTTGCCTATGGGGCCTTGGTTACCTCGGCGACGCTGACGGCCCTGGGCACTTTCGACCGTTTCCGCATGCGCGCCGGCCTGCCGAAAAAGGCCGTCACGGCCGTGGTGCCGAGCCCGTTCCATCACGCCGATGCCGGTGTGTTGCGGGTGCCCGACCTCAAGGCCGACCCACGGGACGCGCCGGCCCACACGGCAGCGATCATCCGTGACCTGCCGTCGCTGGTGGAGGGTTCCCGTGGCACCCTGGTGTTGTTCTCGTCGCGTAAACAGATGCAAGACGTGTTCGATGGCCTGGACCGTGATTGGCGCAAGCAAGTGTTTATCCAGGGCAACCTGTCGAAACAGGAAACCCTGAACAAGCACAAGGCACGGGTCGATGGCGGGGATTCCAGCGTGCTGTTCGGCCTGGCCAGTTTTGCCGAGGGCGTGGATTTGCCCGGCGCGTATTGTGAGCACGTAGTGATCGCCAAGATCCCGTTCTCGGTGCCGGATGATCCCGTCGAAGCGGCGCTCGCCGAATGGATCGAAGCCCGGGGCGGCAACCCGTTCATGGAAATCTCGGTGCCGGACGCTTCCTTGAAGCTGGTCCAGGCCTGCGGCCGCTTGCTGCGGACCGAAGAAGACCGGGGCACCATCACCTTGCTCGACCGCCGCCTGGTCACCCAGCGCTACGGCAAAGCAATCCTCAATGCCTTGCCGCCGTTCAGGCGCGAAATATCTTGAACCACAGTGGGCGGAATCGCCCACTTCGTGGTCTATCTCACTGTCACTGACTCACGTCATCAGGCCATTTACCGGCCGTTTGGGAGAACCTTGTTCGTATGATTCGCTCGCTGCCCGCCATTTTTGCCTTGCTGTTCGCCGCGCCGTTACTGGCGGCACCTGCCGGACAACAAACGCTGTTCAACTTTGTCCGTCCTGCCGACGTGGTCAAAGTGGCGACCCAGGACGCCAGCCTGCCGCAATACAATGCCGAGCAAACCCCTGAAGGCGAAGTGCTGCGCCGTATTACCTTCAATCCGGCGGCCGAGCCGAGCCTGGTACTCAGCCCGCAAAGTGGTGCCTGGGACTGGTCGCAGTCCAGCGCCATGAGCTTGCGTATCCAGAGTGCGATGGACTGGGCGTTGACCCTCTACGTCAAGGTCCAGAGCAATGACGGCAAGACTCTGGTCAGCCGCATCGACTTGCTGGCTGGCCCTGCGCAAACCCTACTGATTCCCCTGCAAGCCAACTCGCCCTTGAGCCAGGGCATGAAGGCCGGGCCGCCGATGCCGATCACTGTCGACGGCCAGCGGGTGTTGTTGGCCAGCAGCAACGGTGAGATCGACCGTAGCCAGGTGGTGTCGGTCACGTTGTCGATGATCAAGCCCAATGTTGCCCAAAGTATTCTGCTGGAGCGTTTTGGCGTGCAGGACAGCGAGCCGGTGTTCAAGGCCGCCTACGGTGATTTAGTGGACACCTATGGGCAGTCCAACCGGGCCCGCTGGCCGGAGAAAGTCAGCAGCGACGAGCAACTCAAGGCCGCCGCGGCCAAGGAGCAGCAACAACTCAAAGGTTGGCTCGCTGAGCGCGACCGTTCCTCGCTGGACAAATTCGGCGGCTGGACCAAAGGCCCGGCCTTCGAGGCTAGCGGCTTTTTCCACACTGAAAAGCGCGACGGGCGCTGGTATCTGGTGACCCCGCTGGGCCATCCGTTCTATTCCCTGGGCGTCAACACCGTGACTCCGGACAACAGTCAGACCTACGTCGCCGGCCGCGAGTGGATGTTTGGTGCACTGCCCAAGTCCGGTGAGTCTTTCGACAAATACTACGGCAGCGGCGATAACCGCAGCGGCAACGGCGCTGATCAAGGGCGCAGCTTCAATGTCGGGCGCTGGTATGACTTCTATGGCGCGAACCTGCAACGCACCTACGGGCAACCTTGCGTGCCGTCCAGTGACAAGGCTGGTGTAGCTCAGGCGGCCAAGGCCGATACTGCGCAAACCGGGCCTGTTGTTGCCCCTTGCACGCCGGAAGGTTTTGATCAAAAGCGCTGGCTTAGCCACACGCTGGATCGCTTGCAAGCCTGGGGTTTCAACACGGTGGGCAATTGGAGCGATTCCGACCTGGGGACGGCTGACCGCGTGCCCTACACCTTGGCGCTGTCGATTGTCGGCGACTACGCCAGCATCAGCACCGGCACCGACTGGTGGGGCGGTATGCCCGACCCGTTCGACCCGCGCTTTGCCATGGCCACCGAACGCGCCGTGGCCATTGCCGCCCGCGACCATCGTGACGATCCGTGGTTGATCGGCTTCTTTGCCGACAACGAACTGGCCTGGGCCGGCCCCGGTAACGACGCAAAATCTCGGTATGCCCTGGCATACGGCACCCTGCGCATGACCACCGACGTGCCGGCCAAGCGTGCGTTTCTCAAGCAGTTGCGAGACAAGTACCGTAACCAGGCAGGCCTGTCGAAAGCCTGGGGCATTGACCTGCCGGCCTGGGAGCTGATGGAAGACCCCGGCTTCGTGCCGCCGATGCCCGATCCTGAACACCCGGAAATCGAAGCGGACTTCAGATACTTTCAAAAGACCTTCGCCGATGCTTACTTCAAGACCATCTCCGACGCGCTGAAATGGCACGCGCCCAACCAGTTGCTGCTGGGTGGCCGATACGCCGTCAGCACTCCGGAAGCGGTGGCCTCCTGCGCGCAGTATTGCGATGTGCTGAGCTTCAACATGTACACCCTCAAACCCCAGGACGGTTACGACTTCGCGGCCTTGCGAACACTGGACAAGCCGGTGTTGATCACCGAGTTCAACTTTGGCTCCGCAGATCGTGGCCCGCTCTGGGGCGGAGTGACGCAATTGGCAAAAGAAGAAGACCGTGGCCCGGCTTACGCCAACTTCCTCAAGCAGGCCATGGCTGAACCCTCGATTGTCGGCGTGCACTGGTTCCAGTATCTGGACCAGCCGGTCACCGGTCGCCTGCTGGACGGTGAAAACGGCCACTTCGGTTTGGTGGGGATCACTGACGTGCCGTTCCAGGGTTTTGTCGACAGCGTGCGTAAAAGCAACCTTGCGGCGATTGATCAATTGGGCAAGGACGCGGAAAAAGCCAAGGCTGCAGCCCATGTGGGTGAGGGTGGGAAACCTGGACATGAAGATAAGGCCGCCGGGCAGGGCAGCGGTCATGCCGGTGGGCATTCGGGGAACGGTCACTGATCGCTCCAGCCCATCAATCATGACGGCGACGGGTTCCCAAATTCCTTAATGGCTGGAACAATGTCCGCCACTTTATGCAGGACTTTTCCGAGGGGGATTTAGGTGCAGATTCAGGGTCATTACGAACTTCAGTTCGAAGCAGTGCGTGAAGCCTTTGCCGCGCTGTTCGACGACCCTCAGGAACGCGGCGCGGCGCTGTGCATCCAGGTTGGCGGGGAAACTGTCCTGGACCTGTGGGCCGGTACTGCCGACAAGGACGGTGCAGAGGCCTGGCACAGCGACACGATCGCCAACCTGTTTTCTTGCACCAAGACCTTCACCGCCGTCACGGCTCTGCAGCTGGTTGCCGAAGGCAAATTGCAACTGGATGCTCCCGTTGCCAACTACTGGCCACAATTTGCCGCTGCTGGCAAAGAATCCATCACCTTGCGCCAATTACTTTGCCATCAGGCCGGCTTGCCCGCGCTGCGCGAGACGCTGCCGGCCGAAGCGCTGTATGACTGGCAAATGATGACTGATGCCTTGGCCGCCGAAGCACCCTGGTGGAAGCCCGGAGAAGGCCATGGCTACGCCGCCATCACCTATGGCTGGCTGGTGGGGGAGTTGCTGCGTCGTGCTGACGGCCGTGGCCCGGGAGAGTCCATCGTGGCGAGGGTTGCACGCCCATTGGGCCTGGACTTTCACGTCGGATTGGCGGACGAAGAATTTTATCGGGTTGCCCATATTGCCCGCGGTAAAGGCAATGTTGGTGATGAAGCGGCCCAGCGTTTACTGCAAGTAACAATGCGTGAACCTACGGCCATGACGACCCGTGCATTTACCAATCCACCGTCTATTCTGACCAGCACTAACAAACCTGAATGGCGGCGCATGCAGCAGCCGGCGGCAAATGGTCACGGTAATGCCCGCAGCCTGGCGGGTTTTTATAGTGGTCTGCTGGACGGTAGTTTGTTGGAAGCCGACATGCTTGAGCAACTCACCCGCGAGCACAGTATCGGTGAAGATAAAACCTTATTGACGAAAACCCGGTTTGGCCTGGGCTGCATGTTGGATCAACCACACGTGCCTAATGCGACGTTTGGCCTTGGCCCACGTGCCTTTGGGCATCCTGGAGCCGGTGGTTCTGTGGGGTTTGCCGATCCGGAATATGATGTAGCGTTTGGTTTTGTGACCAATACACTGGGGCCTTATGTACTTATGGACCCACGGGCGCAAAAGTTGGTAAGAATATTGGCCGGTTGTCTGTAAATAGCTTGCTGTTTGGCGTTTTTTTGTTACAAAGACGCTGACATAAAACGCTAGGCCAAAAGACGCTGGGCGAAATGTTGTAACTTTATTGTTCTAGACGCGTCTGTTTAACGGGCCATTCAGGCCCCTGATTTTTTCTCATTTTGTGGATATCTCATGTTATCGAACAAGTCTTTGGCACTGGCGCTCTGCCTCACTATTACTGGCTGTGCACAAACTCCACAAAATGATGCCGAAGGCGGGCATTGGTGGTCACTGGGTTCCGACAAGGCCGCGACCAAGGACGCCGCTCCCCAGGCTGATGCCAAACCGGCTGCCAAGCCTGCCGCGACTGCCAAGGCTGATGCGCCTGTAACCCCAGCTGCGGCACCTGCGCCAGTTGCCAAGGCGGACACCGGTTCCAGCTGGTGGCCTTTCTCCTCGAAAAGCGCTGATGCCAAGGCTGCCGATGCCAAGGCTGACCTCAAAGCCGACCTCAAGGCTGCAACGCCTGCACCGACTGGTGCACCCGTCGTCGCCAAGACCGATACCGGCACCAAGTGGTGGTGGCCGTTTGAAAGCAAGCCAAAACCCCTGAGTAAGGTCGACGTAACCAACGTCCCGATGCCAGACCCGAAAATCACCCAAGCCTGGCTGGATGACTATGAGCCGCGCCTGCGCGCTGCCATCAAGGACAGCAACCTGCAACTTGAGCGTCGCGACAACGTCCTGGTGGTGATCGCCCCGGTCGACGGCTCCTACAACCCCAAGCGCCCGGCGATGTTGCTGCCGGTGACCCTGGGCCCGTTCACTCGGGTTGCCAAGGCTGTTGAAGGTGATCCAAAGACCGCCGTGCTGGTCCTGGGCCATATCGATGCCACTGGTGCCGCGCCACAGAGCCAGGCGCTGACCAAGGAACGTGCACAGTCCATCGCTTCTATTTTCAGCCTCAGCGGCTTGAGGCAAGACCGCCTGATGCTGCGTGGCATGGGCGACATGATGCCCCGTGCAGCCAACGACAGTACCCAAGGCCGTGCCCTGAACCGTCGCATGGAAATCATGTTTACCCAGCGCACCACCATGTTGGCCTTGCTCAGCAAGTACAACTCGGGTAACCCGCCGAAACCTGAACTGATCGCGGTGCAGGACGTTCCGGCACCTGCCGCTGCAGCCCCTAAAAAGGCCGTTGCCGCGAAAAAAGCTCCAGCCGCCAAGAAAGCCGCTGCCAAGCCGGCCGCCAAAAAAGCGCCAGTCAAAGCTGCTGCGAAAAAAGCAGCGCCGGCCAAGGCGGCAGCGCCAGCGAAGAAAGCTGCTTCCAGCGACCAGGCAAAAAACTGATTGAGTGAGAAGGAAAGCCGCATGACCCAAGCCTTGGCTGATATGCGCCGTGACTACACACGGGACGGTTTGACCGAGGCCCAGGCCCCGGATGAACCGTTTGCCTTGTTCCACCAGTGGTTCAGCGAGGCGGTCAAGACCGAGCAGCCACCAGTAGAAGCCAACGCCATGACCCTGGCGACGGTCGACCAGGACGGTCGGCCTCATTGCCGGGTCCTGCTGCTCAAAGGGCTGGATGCACAGGGCTTTACCTTTTTCAGCAATTATCAGAGTGCCAAGGGTGAGCAACTGGCGGCTCGTCCCTTTGCCGCCATGACATTCTTCTGGCCAACCCTGGAACGTCAGGTTCGGATTGAGGGCCGGGTGCTCAAGGTGACGCCCGAGGAGTCGGATGCTTACTACCAGGTTCGCCCGCTGGGCAGCCGCCTGGGGGCGTGGGCATCACCGCAAAGCCGAGTCATTCGTGATCGCGAAGAGTTGCAGGACTTGCTCAAGGCTACCGAGCAACGCTTCAGCGATACGCAGCCTGACTGTCCTGAACATTGGGGCGGCTATCGCCTGTTGCCGGAGCGCATCGAATTCTGGCAGGGCCGCCCGAGTCGCCTGCATGATCGCTTGAACTTCCGCTTACAGGGTGCCGACTGGACCCGTGAGCGGCTGGCACCCTGAAAGTAGCTTTCGTTACCCCATCTAAATGTTGCGCAGAAGGCCCAAGCCTCTATTCAGAGGCTTTGGATGGGTACTGCTGCGCAGCGTCTTGCAGCCATTGCGGCAAATTCTTGCGTTTGACCTTCTCGTTTCTGGCGCGGTCCAACTGTTGCAGCATGAAGGTGCGCTTGTGCGGATCATCTCCGGCCAGGGACAACGCCAGGTCTCGGTCCATCCAGCGCTTGATCCTGGCGTACAACCACCAGTGGAAGTACAGGCCGGCAACGGTGGTGGCTACAATGATGAAGTAGTCCATGAAAATCCTTGTGATGGCGAAGGTGCTACCGTTCGTCGAGGTTTGCGATACAGCCTGTCTGTACTGGGGCTGAATGAAAGCAATTTTCTGCGGGCCATGCCGTGACAGGCGTCAAGCTGCGGAGTTTAATGAATACCTGTCCTTTGGAGTTGATGCTATGCGTAAGTCTGTTTTGCTGGTTGCCTGCTTTACCACCATGTCGTTGCTGCTGGGTGGCTGCGCCTCCAGTCTGACCGGCGACTCCTACTCCCGTGACGAAGCGCGTCGTGTACAGACTGTTCGCATGGGCACCATCGAATCCCTGCGCCCAGTGAAGATCGAAGGCACCAAGACTCCAATCGGCGGTGCTGCTGGTGCAGTCATCGGCGGCGTCGGCGGCAGCGCCATCGGCGGCGGTCGTGGCAGCATTGTGACCGCAGTCATCGGCGCCGTTGCTGGCGGCCTGCTGGGTTCGGCCACCGAAGAAGGCCTGACCCGCACCCAAGGCGTTGAAATCACCGTTCGCGAAGACGACGGCAGCATGCGCGCCTATGTCCAGGCCGTTCAGGAAAATGAAATCTTCCGCATCGGCGATCGTGTGCGCATCATGACGGTTGACGGCACCAGCCGCGTTACTCGTTAAGAGTAAGGCAGCAGTAAAAGAAAACCCCAACCGGGTGGCTGGTTGGGGTTTTTTGTTGGGTGTAAGTCTTGGGGGATCAGGTGAACATCTGGATATCGTCAAGCGTGTCTTGTACGGCACCACTCAGAAAAGGTGATTTTCTTTTTGCTTGTTGCAGTGCTGGCGCAACTTTCGCCATGTTCAGCTCACCGAAACGGCGCGCAATGTGGCCTATCGCAATGATGGCAGCTGACGCGATATCCTCATCAGGATTGCTCACATACTGGAGACAGGTTTCTTGTGCCCAAGTAGCGTCTGTCTCGTTAAGCCCGATGGATATTAGTGCTTCCGTTACCTTGTTCAGGTCTTTGGTTGCGAGAAAGCTAATAGCCTCATTGCGGCTCAACGACGGGTCGTGATAGCGCATACTCATTTTTCAGCTCCCAGAATTTTTCCTTTCCGATTTGTTTTGTTCGCTTTTATTAAAGCGTTTTTCATCTCCTGGCGTAGCTCACTCCACAACCTTACATGACCGTGATATTCGCCTTCTGAGGTTCGATCAATAACGACGAATTCATTTGTATGTGGGTCAATCCCTATCCGTCTACGCGAATTTGGCGGATTCAGCTCTACCGAGTTACTAAGAGCATCTAAGCCGTTAGTCGGTTTTTTGCTTTTGATAGAGTTATCTTTTTTTCCGTGGTAAGAAGCATCCACATACCTCAGGTTTACGACGATATATAGCGGCCTAATCCCCGAATCCGCCGGAAACACCAGGATGAAATCCTTGTATTTCGGCGGGTAGATCGGGTCAACGATGATGTTGGAGGCCTTCTCGGTCGGCGGGTACACCCAGATTTGCGGCGCCTGCGGCGCAGCTTCCAGTGCAGGAATGCCAAGGGTGTCAGCGGGATCGATGGCAGGCGTCCAGATCAGCTCAATCCCGTCGCCCAAGTCCGCGACCTGCTGCGTGCCGCGCAAGCCAAACTTCACAACATCGACCATCTCCCATTCACGATTTTTCCCCGTGTAGAAGGCGTATCCCTTGAGCGTGCCCGTGGCATTGACCGCAGTTGACGGTCGTTGTAGAGCGCGCTGTCGCCTAGGCTGGAAGGCCAGATAAGTGCTGCAATCCCAAGCATCAGGCCTGCGCCGACTGCTCCTGCACCGGCTGCAACGCTGGACGCCCCGCCAACCGCGGACCCTCTCAGTGCCAGAGTCCCTAGTCCTGCCGGGAGTGCGCTACCGCTAATCTTCTTGAGCGGCAGCAGCCCCTCGCTGTCTGTCTCACAGCCACCGAGCAGCACGTGTTCGCCATAGTCCCCTATGCGATCAAGCGGTATGTAACCGGACGGATTGTTGTAGTCGATGAGGGCGTCCGGCAGGTTGCAGGACTTGGCGAATACACAACCGACCATGGGCAATGGCGTTGGCGGCGGCTCCACTTTGCGCCTAGCCTCGTAGGCCTCCTGGCGGGCAAGCATCGCTTCGTATGAAAGTTGGCTGGCCTCACGATCAGCCAGTTCGCGCTCGTTCATGTGTTCGAGGCGTCGGTAACCACCGGTACCGGTCCCATAGGACCGCCATACCTGGGGTACATCCTTGTTGTTTGCCATCGAGCCCTCCAGGCTTGCCTCATAACGACGTCCGGCGTTGGAGCCGGGAGCACGACGTTATTGCAAGCAGCGGAGGGTGGATGTAGGACGGTTCTGTGAGATAGCGCCGAATGGGCCGAGAGCAGGTTGGAGCCGGCAAGCCGGCTCCAGAAGAGATTACGCTTGAACGAGTGCCTGCTTGCGACTGGCCATCGCCGTCACCGCATAGCCAATCAACGCCGCCAATATCGAACCGGTCAGGATGCCCATCCGGTCCATACCGGCGTATTCACTGCTGCCCGGCACAAATGCCAGCGAGCCGACAAACAGGCTCATGGTGAAGCCGATGCCGCACAGTATCGCCACGCCCAACACCTGGCCCCAATTGGCGCCATTGGGCAGCACGGCAAGGCCGGTTTTTATCGCAACCCAGGTGAAGCCCAGCACGCCGACGGTTTTGCCCAACAGCAGGCCTGCGGCGATGCCCATTGGCACGTGGTGGGTGAAGCTTTCCAGGTTGACGCCGGTCAGCGAGACGCCGGCGTTGGCAAAGGCGAACAGCGGAAGGATCGCGTAGGCCACCCAGGGATGCAGTGCGTGTTCCAGGGTCAGTAGTGGCGAAGGTTCGGCATTTTTGGTGCGCAGCGGGATGCAGAACGCCAAGGTCACACCGGCCAGGGTGGCGTGCACGCCACTCTTGAGCACGCAGACCCACAGGATCAGCCCGACGATCATGTAAGGCCCCAGCTTGACGACACCGAGCCGGTTCATCGCAATCAAGGCGATCAGGCACGCCGCCGCACCGGCCAATGAAGCCCCGGACAGGTCGGTGGAGTAGAATATCGCGATAACGATGATCGCGCCAAGGTCGTCGATGATGGCCAGGGTCATCAGGAACAACTTCAGCGACACCGGCACGCGCTTGCCCAGCAGGGCCAATACGCCCAGGGCGAAGGCAATGTCGGTGGCCATGGGAATCGCCCAGCCGCCTAGGGCTGCCGGGTTGTCCTTGTTCAGCGCCCAGTAGATCAGTGCCGGTACGACCATGCCGCCGATGGCTGCCGCACCGGGCAGTACCACTTGCGAGGGCTTGGACAATTGGCCGTCGAGCACTTCGCGTTTGACCTCAAGGCCGATCAGCAGGAAGAACAGGGCCATCAGGCCATCGTTGATCCACAACAGCGCCGGCTTGGCGATGTTCAGCGCGCCGATTTGTGCGACCACCGGGACGTCGAGAAAGCTCGCGTAAAAGTGCGACAACGGCGAATTGTTGATGATCAGTGCCAAAGCGGCAGCAGCGATCAGAAGCAGACCGCTGGCGGCTTCCAGCTGGAAGAAACGGGTGAAAGTGCTACGCAGAGGCAAGGGATGCTCTCCAATCAAGGTTCAGTAGGGGAGTACCCTAACTCGTACCGTTAGTTGTTAAAACAAAAGTTATATTCTTTTTTGTTATAAGGCGGGTGCTTGGTCGACATTGCGCCAAAGCCTAGCAGTTATGTGTCCAGTTGAGTCTGGACTGTATCTGTGTGAAATGTAGGAAACATCCTAAGATCGAAGCTGAAACCCTTAGAGAAACCGATCATGAGCGACAACCGACCGTGGGCCCGCGAAGCCATTCGCATCATTGAGGCGGACTTCCAGCGCAGTGCCGACACTCACCTGATTCCCCTGCCGCTGCCGGGCTTGCCGGGTATCGAGTTGTACTTCAAGGATGAGTCCAGCCACCCCACCGGCAGCCTGAAACACCGGCTGGCTCGTTCATTGTTCCTCTACGCCCTGTGTAATGGCTGGCTCAAGGCTGGCGCGCCGGTGATCGAGGCGTCCAGTGGCTCCACGGCCATTTCCGAAGCGTACTTTGCCCGTTTGCTGGGCTTGCCGTTTATCGCGGTGATGCCGGCCACCACCTCCCAGGAAAAAATTGCTCAGATCGCCTTCTATGGTGGCAAGAGCCATCTGGTGCAGGACCCCACGCAAATCTACGCCGAGTCTGAGCGTCTGGCCCAGGAAAGTGGCGGTCACTTTATGGACCAGTTCACCTACGCCGAGCGTGCCACCGACTGGCGAGCGAACAACAACATTGCCGAGTCGATCTTCCAGCAGCTGCGTTTCGAGCGCCATCCAGAGCCGAGCTGGCTGATTTCCAGCCCTGGCACCGGAGGCACCACGGCGACGCTGGGGCGTTATGTGCGTTATCGCCAGCATTGCACCCGTGTGTTGTGCGCCGATGCCGAGCGTTCGGTGTTCTTTGACTATTACCTGACCGGGGATGCGAGCTTGCGTTTGGACTGCGGTTCGCGGATCGAAGGTATTGGTCGGCCTCGGGTGGAAGCGTCGTTCCTGCCAAAAGTGATCGACGCGATGGTCAAGGTGCCGGACGCCTTGTCCTTGGCAGCTATGCACTACTTGGCGCAGCGTTTGGGGCGGCGGGTAGGTGGTTCCAGCGGCACCAACTTGATTGGGGCGTTGATTGCTGCGCAGCAGATGAAGGCGGCGGGGGAGTCGGGGTCGATCGTGGCCATCTTGTGTGATGGCGGGGAGCGTTATGGCACCACCTATTACGACCAGGCATGGCTGGCGGGGCAGGGGTATGAACTGGAGGGGTTGATCGCAACCGTTGCGGCCAGTGTCGAGCGAGGAGAGGCGCTGCCGGACAGCGTGTCGCGCGCCAATATTTGAGGGGCAGCGGCAGGCTTTAAGCTACAAGAAAAAGCAGGTCAGCACCTGCTTCTAACTTGCAGCTTGCAGCTTCAGCCCTGGCTGGCCAATATATCCTGGGCCAGCGCCTCGGCAATCCGAATCCCATCGACACCCGCCGACAAAATCCCACCGGCATAACCCGCGCCTTCACCGGCGGGAAACAGGCCTTTCACGTTCACACTCTGCATCGACTCGTCGCGAGTAATCCGCAGCGGCGATGAAGTGCGGGTCTCGATCCCGGTCAGGACCGCATCGTGTAACGAGTAGCCTTTGATCTGCTTCTCGAATGCGGGCAAGGCTTCGCGGATGGCCTCGATGGCGAAGTCCGGCAAGGCCAGGGCCAAGTCACCTAGGGCCACGCCTGGCTTGTAGGACGGTTCGACACTGCCGATAACCGTGGACGGTTTGCCAGCGATGAAGTCACCCACCAGTTGCGCCGGGGCGTCGTAATTGCTGCCACCGAGGATGAATGCGTGGGACTCCAGGCGCTCCTGCAACTCGATGCCCGCCAGGGGGCCGCCCGGATAATCCACTTCGGGGGTTATACCCACCACGATTCCGGAGTTGGCATTGCGTTCGTTACGCGAATACTGGCTCATGCCGTTGGTCACGACACGGTTTGGTTCGGAGGTCGCTGCTACTACCGTGCCGCCAGGGCACATGCAGAAGCTGTAGACCGAACGACCGTTCTTGGCGTGGTGTACCAACTTGTAGTCGGCAGCGCCCAGTTTCGGGTGCCCGGCATACTTGCCCAAGCGTGCGGCGTCGATCAGCGACTGCGGGTGCTCGATACGAAAGCCCACCGAGAACGGCTTGGCTTCCATGTGCACGCCACGACCGTGGAGCATGCGGAAGGTGTCGCGGGCGCTATGGCCCAGGGCGAGGATCACGTGTTTCGAAAGAATCTGCTCGCCGCCATCGATGACGACGCCGTTCAACTGGCCGTCTTCGATCAACACGTCGGTCACGCGCTGTTCAAAGCGCACTTCACCGCCCATGGCGATGATCTGATGGCGCATGTTTTCCACTACGCCAGTGAGCCGGAACGTACCGATGTGCGGTTTGCTGACGTAGAGGATTTCTTCCGAAGCGCCGGCCTTGACGAACTCGTGCAGGACTTTGCGCCCGTGGAATTTCGGGTCCTTGATCTGGCTGTAGAGCTTGCCGTCGGAAAAGGTCCCGGCGCCGCCTTCACCGAATTGCACGTTGGATTCGGGGTTGAGCACGCCTTTTCGCCACAGGCCCCAGGTGTCCTTGGTGCGCTGGCGCACTTCACGGCCACGTTCGAGGATGATCGGCTTGAAGCCCATCTGCGCCAGCAACAGCCCGGCAAAAATCCCGCAGGGGCCGAAGCCGACGACGATTGGCCGCTCGGTCAGACCTTGCGGTGCCTGGCCCACGACTTTGTAGCTGACGTCGGGTGCCAGATTGATGTTGCGGTCATCGGCGAATTTGAGCAGCAGGGCGGCTTCGCCCTTGACGTCCAGATCGACGGTGTAGATGAAGCACAGCTCCGACGTTTTTTTGCGGGCGTCGTAGCTGCGTTTGAACAGGGTGAAATCGAGCAGGTCATCACTGGCGATGCCCAGGCGCTGCACGATGGCGGGCCGCAGGTCTTCTTCGGGATGGTCGATGGAGAGCTTGAGTTCGGTGATTCGTAGCATGACAGGATCCGGTGTGCGGCGTTTGATGAGGCCGGCAGTTTTGCAAACCGGCGATTATAAGCCCCAACGGCGGTTTCCCGTCATGTTAAAACAGCGCCGGGCCGAATCAGTCGTCCCGTGAGCCACCAAACGCTGCGCAGCCACGCTGCACCTGGCCGTTTACCCGCAACTCGGCGCTCATGTGTTGCAGGCTGCCGCTGACGCTGTCGACACAACGCTGTGGGGCGACCCACAGTTCGATGTGCTGGTTGTTGGCTTCGGTCATAAGGTTGAAACGGCCATCACCCAACTGCTCTTCCACATAAGGCACCGGCAACGGCGGCTGGCCTTCACGTATCAGCACCATGCCCTTGGCGGTGACGCTCAGCGACCAGGCTGGCTTGTGGCCATTGGCGCGCAGGATCATGCGCTTGAAGTCGGGGTCGTCACAGGCCGAGGTCGAACGCTCGACGCGATAGAGTTGTTGCAGGTCGACCTGGCCTTGGGTACCGGTGGCGACGCCGGAGAACTTGCCCCGTAGGTCGGCGAACAGCGCGCCTTGCTGGCCGGCCAGGGAGGCCGCTTCCTGGAGGATGCTGGTGCCGCCAGTGTCATTGACCACGTAGTTACGTTGGTCGTGGCAGGGCTGGAACAGCAGTTTATCACCGATGGCCGTTAGCTCACCCTGCATGCGGGTCAGGCCCGTGAGAGAGGGCTTGGCCGGCTCGCTGTCGAACATCTGGCAGGCGGTGAACAGCGGTAGCAGGGCAAAAAGAATGAGGGTACGGGCGGCACGCATTATCGGGTCTCCTGATAAGTGCCGCCACGTTACGCAGGCTGAGGGTGCATCACAAGCCTGGGACACACGTTGAGTTCAACCAATGATGTATGTCTGCCCCGTTTGCATGCCTTCCACACTTTTCGCGTAGGCCAATGCCACATCCGCCGCCGGCACCGGCTTGAAGCCACGAAAGTACGGGGCATAGCTGCCCATGGCTTCCAGCAGCACGTTTGGGCTCACCGAGTTGATGCGCAGTCCCCGTGGCAACTCAATTGCTGCGGCCTTTACGAATGCATCAAGGGCGCCGTTAACCAGGGCTGCCGAGGCGCCCATGCGAATCGGGTCGCGGTTGAGAATGCCGCTGGTAAAGGTGAACGATGCGCCGTCGTTGGCGAACTCACGGCCGATCAGCAGCAGGTTGACCTGGCCCATCAGCTTGTCTTGCAAACCCAGGTCGAAGTCGGTTTCGCTCATGTCCGCCAAGGGCACGAAGTTGACGTTGCCGGCAGCGCAGACCAGAGCATCGAACGTGCCGGTCTGCTGGAACAACGTGCGGATCGAGGCGCTGTCGCTGATATCGACCTGGAAATCGCCGCTTTTGCGACCGATGGTGATCACGTCGTGGCGCTGGGACAGTTCTGCCTTGACCGCCGAGCCGATAGTGCCGCTGGCGCCAATCAGTAGGATTTTCATCGTGTCGTTCCTCCAGTTGTTCAGGTGAGCCTTCAGTCTAGAGTGGTTTTTTCTGCTGATAAGCGCACTAATGGGCAACCTTTGGTTTTCAATTGGAAACAATCCAGTGAGCGAAATGGATGACCTGGCGGCGTTTGCGGTGTTGATCGAAGCTGGCAGCTTTACCTTGGCGGCCCAGCAATTGGGCTGCAGCAAAGGCCAGCTGTCCAAGCGCATCAGCCAATTGGAGGCGCAGTTTTGCGTGGTGTTGCTGCATCGCACCACCCGCAGGCTTAGCCTGACGGCGGCGGGTGCGGCGTTATTGCCTCAAGCCCAAGCACTGGTGGTCCAGGTCGAGCGGGCGCGTCAGGCGTTGGCCCGGCTTAAGGACGATTTGGCCGGTCCCGTGCGTATGACGGTTCCGGTCTCTTTGGGCGAAACCTTCTTCGACGGCCTGTTGCTGGAGTTCTCCCGGCAGTACCCGCAGGTGCAGATTGAGTTGGAGCTCAACAACAGTTATCGCGACCTGGCGCGGGATGGCTTTGATCTGGCAGTGCGTTCAGAAGTTGCCAACGATGAGCGGCTGGTGGCCAAGCCATTGCTGGCCTGGCACGAGATGACCTGCGCCAGCCCGGCCTATCTGGAACAGCATGGCGAGCCGGCGACCCCAGCGGACCTGGTCGGGCATAGCTGTCTGCTCAACAGCCACTACAGTGGCCGCGAAGAGTGGTTGTATCACCAGCAACATGAACTGTTGCGTGTTCGGGTGTCCGGGACCTTCGCTTCCAACCATTACAACCTGCTGAAAAAAGCGGCACTGGTGGGCGCCGGCATCGCGCGTCTGCCGTCATACGTATTGCAGGCGGAATTGGCTGACGGCCGACTGCGCTGGCTCTTGCGCGACTATCAGACTCGCAGCATGCCGATGTATCTGGTCCATCCCTATCAGGGTGGCTTGCCGAGACGCACCCAGGTGCTCGCGAACTACCTGGTGGGCTGGTTCAAACGCAGTGGCGAGGCCCTGGATCAACTTTAGCGGTAGCGCCGGGCAATCAACTGATCAATGGACAAGCGCCCTGGCCCCTTGGACATCAATAGCAGCAGCAGGGCAATCCAGGTGCCGTGGGTCGGGTAGGCATCCGGGTAGACGAACAACTGAATAGTCAGGGCCATGCCTAACAGTGCCAATGCCGAAAAGCGCGTGGCGAACCCTATCAGGATCATGATCGGGAAAAAGTGCTCGGCGAAAGCCGCCATGTGCGCCGCCACTTCCGGCGACAGCAGGGGCACCTGATATTCACTGCGAAACAGCGGCAGGGTGGAATTCGCCAAGCGTGGGACGCCCAGGTTGAACGCGCCGTCGATCAGGTCCACGGCAAAGCCTTCGACTTTGGTCTGGCCGGATTTCCAGAACACTGCCGCAATGGAAAAACGTGCGACAAAGGCGATCAAGCTGTAGGGGATTTTCTCGAAGCACTGGATGACCCGTGCGATCCGGCTCGGTGTATGGGTGTTCATGGTTGTACCTTCTTTTCGGTGTGCAAGTGAGTAATGGCTCCGTGGCCAATCAGCAGCGCCAGACATTTGTGCAGGTCGAATTCGGCGGCTGCGTCGAGGGCGCAAGCCACGGCCATCTCCAGCGGCCAACCGTTGTTCAGGCTGTTGATAAACGCCACCGAACCGATGTCGACGCTGAAGACCTCGACCTCCAGGCCGTTGCGCAGGACCAGGGCTCTTTGTGCATGCAAGGGGTTGAGGGTGGACAGGGATGACTCCGTCTGGTGCGCAGCCCATAACGCCACTACGGCGTAGGCCGAGTTCAAGGTGGCGAGGGACGGGTGTAATTGCAGGCACAGATTTCCCAAAGACGATTGATGCTGCAGATTCGCAATCACGGTTTGCTGATCCAGTGCCGGTGTGTCGGTCGCGTGATAGGCCCTCACCCGCAAGCACTCCAGCCGCGCCATATCGGCCAGGTAAGGCAGGCTGGAAGCGGGTGCAAAACCCTGGATGAAGCTTGCGAAATCACTGCCGTATTCGTTGAGCACCGGGCTAGTGGGAGGGAATGCCTGGACATAAACTCCGGCCATGGCCTGAAAAAACTCATCCCCCACCAGTTGCCGGATAACCGGATAACCATCTGCCAGCGCGTTGATCAAGGAGCTGTGGACGTTGTTGCGATAGACCGCAAAGCGACTGGCCGGATCGGCGCCGTTGCTGCTGAAAATGCCTTCAGGGCATACCGGGTCCGACGCCAGCAGCGCCTTGGCAAACGAGTCCTGCCAGCTCATGAACGCACCTCGATGGCCTGCAGGTACTGGTCGGCCTTGTGCACTTCGGCGTGCAACACGGCAAATGCGGGCACCTGGTTGTCTCGCTCGATCAGGGTGGCAACTGGCCCGATGCGTTCAAGGACGTGCTGATAGAGGCGCCATACGGCGTTATCAATAGGCGCGCCGTGATCATCGATAAGCAGGCGATCACCGAGGCTGTCGGTGTTTTCGGCAAAACCTGCCAGATGAATCTCACCTACGGCATACAGCGGCAAGGCATCGATGTAGGCAAGGGGATCGCGCTGGTGGTTGATGCATGAAACGTACACATTGTTGACGTCCAGTAAGAGGCCGCAGCCGGTGCGACGAACGACTTCGCTGATGAAGTCCGTTTCGTCCAGCGTGGAGCGCCGAAACTGCAGGTACGTCGACGGGTTCTCCAGCAGCATTTGCCGCTTGAGGGTGGTTTGTACCTGATCAATGTGTTCACACACTCGGTCGAGTGCGGCGTTGTCATAGGCCAACGGCAACAAGTCATTGAGAAACACCGGGCCATGGCTGGACCAGGCCAGGTGTTCGGAAAAGGATTGGGGTTGATAGCGTTCGATCAGTGTGGCCAGGCGTGCGAGGTGCTCGCGGTTCAGCGCACCTTCGCCGCCGATGGACAGGCCGACGCCGTGCAGTGACAGCGGATACTGTTCGCGGATCAACCTCAGGTAGTGATGAAAAGGCCCGCCGGCCACCATGTAGTTTTCGGCGTGGACTTCAAAAAAACCGATGTCGGGCAAGGTCTTGAGCACTTGCGTGAAGTGCTCGCTCTTGAGCCCCAGGCCCGCCCGGAGAGGGAGGCCGGGCGCCTGAGCCTGGGAGATGCTGGGCAAAGATGAAAGCGTCATCGTCAGTACTCAGGCTTGCGTGGTTTCAGGACTTGGCTTTGAAGGCTTCCATCTGGCCAAAACCTGTGGGCGAAGTTTTGCTTTCCAAAGTAGTGCAGGTGCCTGTGGGAACCAGATTCCAGGCATCGGCCTGGAAGTCGATTTTCGAGGTGCCGGCACAGGAAGTACCTTTGCCCGCAGCGCAGTCGTTCTTGCCTTTTAAGGCGACGCCGAAGCATTTTTCCATGTCATCGGCTGCGTGGGCGGTGGTGGTCAGGGCGCTCAGGCTCAGGGCTGAACCCAGGGCCAGGACGAGGGTGGCGGCGGACAGTGAGCGAGTGGTGGTGGTCATGGTGTTTCTCCAGCAGTGGGTTGAGTAAGGAAGCGTTTGTGCTTGCTTACACCACTAGAGAAAGGGGGGTAGGGATCGTTACAAACTCGTTTGAAAATAACTCAAACCCGGCCATCCAGAATGATGGGGACGATCCGCGACAGGAACAAAAAAACGACCCGAAGGCCGTTTTTGTAATGCCGTGCTTGGTTAACCGCCCAGATACGCCTCACGCACCTTCGGATCGGTCAGCAGTTGTTCACCGCTGCCCTGCATCACCACCCGGCCGTTTTCCAGCACATAGGCGCGGTCGGCGATTTTCAGCGCCTGGTTGGCGTTCTGTTCCACCAGGAACACCGTTACACCGTCCTTGCGCAGTTGTTCGATGATGTCGAAGATCTGCTGGATGATGATCGGCGCGAGCCCCAGGGACGGCTCGTCCAGGAGCAACAGCTTGGGCTTGCTCATCAGTGCCCGACCGATGGCGAGCATTTGCTGCTCGCCGCCGGACATGGTGCCGCCACGCTGGCTGAAGCGTTCCTTGAGCCGTGGAAAGAGGTGCAACACCTTGTCCATCTGCTCCTGGTAATCGCCCTTGTCGGTAAAGAACCCGCCCATGGCCAGGTTTTCTTCCACTGTCAGGCGGGCAAACACCCGACGACCTTCCGGCACCACGGCAATGCTCTTGCGCATGATGTTCGAGGAATGCTGGCCCACCAGTTCTTCACCCATGTAGCGGATGCTACCGCTGTGAGCCTGGGGCGAACCGCACAAGGTCATCAGCAGGGTGGATTTGCCGGCACCGTTGGCGCCGATCAGGGTGACGATCTCACCCTGGCGCACTTCGACGTTGACGTCATGCAGGGCCTGGATTTTGCCGTAGAAAGTGGAAACGTTTTCGAATTGCAGCATTTACGCTTCCCCCAAATAGGCTTTGATCACTTCCGGATTGTCGCGGATCTGTTCCGGCGTTCCGTCGGCCAGTGGCGTGCCCTGGTTGATCACGACGATGTGGTCGGAAATGCTCATGACCAGTTTCATATCGTGTTCGATCAGCAGCACGGTCGCGTTGTTTTCTTCACGCAGCACACCGATCAGCGCCTTGAGGTCTTCGGTTTCCCTGGGGTTCAGGCCGGCGGCGGGTTCGTCGAGCATGAGGATCCGCGGGCGGGTCATCATGCAGCGGGCAATTTCCAGGCGACGTTGCTGACCGTAGGCAAGAGTCCCGGCAGGACGGTTGGCAAACTCGGTGAGGTTGACCTTGTCCAGCCAGTAAGCGGCGTATTCCATGGCCTCGCGTTCGCTTTTGCGGAACGCGGGGGTCTGGAACAGGCCCGCCAGAAAGTTGGTGTTCAGGTGACGATGCTGGGCGATCAACAGGTTCTCGACCGCCGTCATGTCCTTGAACAAGCGCACGTTCTGGAAGGTGCGCACCACGCCCTTGCGGGCGATCTCGTGGCCGGCCAGGCCCTGAATGGGCTGGCCGTCCAGCAGGATGCTGCCACCGCTGGGCTTGTAGAAGCCGGTCAGGCAGTTGAATACCGTGGTCTTGCCGGCACCGTTAGGGCCGATCAACGCCACGACCTGTTTTTCCTTTACGGTCAGGGCCACGCGGTTGACCGCCAGCAAGCCGCCGAAGCGCATGCTCAAGTTTTCGACTTTCAGGATCTCGCGGCTCATTTGCGCAACTCCATGTGTGGACGTTGCATGGGCAGCAGGCCTTGAGGACGCCAGATCATCATCAGCACCATCATGGCGCCGAACATCAACATGCGGTATTCACTGAACTCACGCATCATTTCCGGCAGCAGGATCATCACGACGGCCGCCAGGATCACGCCCAACTGCGAGCCCATGCCACCCAGTACGACGATGGCGAGGATGATCGCCGACTCGATGAAGGTGAACGACTCCGGAGTCACCAGGCCCTGACGAGCAGCAAAGAAGCTGCCGGCAAAACCGGCGAACGCGGCGCCTAGGGTGAAGGCCGAGAGCTTGATCACGGTAGGATTCAGACCCAGGGCACGGCAGGCGATTTCATCTTCACGCAGCGCTTCCCAGGCGCGCCCGATGGGCATGCGCAGCAGGCGGTTGATCACAAACAGCGCCAGCAGGGCCAGCAACAACGCAACCAGGTAAAGGAAGATCACCTTGTTGATGGAGTTGTATTCCAGGCCGAAGTATTCGTGGAAGGTCTGCATGCCCTCGGCAGCCTTGCGCTCAAACGTCAGGCCGAAGAAAGTCGGCTTGTCGATGTTGCTGATGCCGTTGGGGCCGCCAGTGAGGTCGGTCATGTTGCGCAGCAACAGACGGATGATTTCACCGAAGCCTAGGGTCACGATGGCCAGATAGTCGCCCCGCAAGCGCAACACCGGGAAGCCCAGCAGGAAGCCGAAGGTGGCGGCCATCATCCCGGCGAGTGGCAGGCAGATCCAGAAGCCCCAGCCGAAATAGTGGGACATCAACGCGTAGCTGTAGGCGCCGACGGCATAGAAGCCGACATAACCTAGGTCCAGCAGGCCCGCCAGGCCTACCACGATGTTCAGGCCAAGGCCGAGCATCACGTAGATCAGGATCAGCGTGGCGATATCCACCGCGCCGCGAGAGCCGAAGAACGGCCAGACCAATGCCACCATCACCAGGCCGAGGATGATCCAGCGCTGAGTGCTTGGCAGGGTCAGGAAGTTGCTGGCCTTGGCCGGGATCAGCGGCATGTTGGGCGAGGATTTCCAGGCTGCGCTGATTTGCGCATGGAAAAATACCCGCACGAACATCAGCAGCGAGCACACGGCAATGGTCAGCAGCGTGGCAGTGCTGGTGTTATGAACTTCCAGGTTGATACCGACGATGGTCAGTTTCAAACCCAGAACCGGATAGGCCACGGCCCACACCAGCAAGGCGCTGAACAGCGCCGATTTAAGATTGCGTGTCATACCTTTTCAACCTCCGGACGGCCGAGGATGCCGGTTGGCCGGAACAGCAGCACCAGTACCAGCAAGCCGAATGCGACGACGTCCTTGTATTGGTCGCCGAACACGTCGGCACCGAACGCTTCGGCCACACCCAGCACCAGCCCGCCGAGCATCGCGCCGGGGATACTGCCGATGCCACCGAGAACGGCAGCGGTGAAGGCCTTGAGTCCGACCAGGAAGCCGGCGTTGGGGTTGATTACGCCGTATTGCATGCTCAGCAGCACTGCCGCGACGGCGGCCAGCGCGGCACCGATGACGAAGGTCAGGGCAATGATGTTGTTGGTGTTGATACCCAGCAGGTTGGCCATCTTGATGTCTTCGGCGCAGGCGCGGCAGGCGCGACCCAGGCGTGAACGGGAGATGAACAGGGTCAGGCCGAGCATGGCGATCAGAGTCACCACGAACACCACGATCTGCATGTAGGAAATCAGCACTTCATGTGCGCCACCTGGCCCGAAGGAGATGTTGCCGGGGATCAGGTTGGGGATGGATTTGTCCTTGGAGTCTTGCGCCAGCAGAACGGTGTTCTGCAGGAAAATCGACATGCCGATGGCGGAGATCAGCGGGATAAGACGGTTACTGCCACGCAAGGGGCGATAAGCGATCCGTTCGATACTGTAGCCGTAGGCACTGCAGACGACGATGCTCGCGAGAAAGCCCACGGTCATTAAGAGCGGGACACTGTCGAGTCCCATCATGGTCAGCCCGGCGATGGCGATGAACGCCACGTAAGAGCCAATCATGTACACCTCGCCGTGGGCGAAGTTGATCATTCCAATGATGCCGTAAACCATCGTATAGCCGATGGCGATCAGGGCATACGTGCTGCCAACGGTCAGGCCGTTAACCAACTGCTGGAAGAAGTGATAGATGTCAGGCATTACAGCGCTCCTAAAAACCTGATACGCATTTCACTGGTGGAGTCATTTTCCCGCTCAAGCCCCGTAGATCTGCATCCACTTCGAACATGAGGTTTGCCAGCGAACCGCTGATGACGGTTTTGAGATTTTCAGGTGGGGAGACTTGCGGATCACGCAAGCGCGGCCCATTACATTCGTAAAACAAAGCCCACGGCGCACCGTGGGCTTTGTTGGCAGTCAGTAATGAAGAACCTTACTGAGGGGAAGCTTCGGTTTTAGGTTTGCCGAAGTGCCACTCGTAAACCACAAACTTGAAGTCTTTCAGGTCGCCCTTGGCGTCGAAGCTCAGGTCGCCAGTCGGGGTCTTAAAGGTACCCGCGTGGATGGCTTCAGCCACTTTGGCCGAGTCTTCGCTCTTGGCTTCGGTGATTGCATCGGCGATCACTTTAACTGCGGAGTAGGACGGGAACACGAACGGACCGCTCGGATCTTCCTTCTTGGCTTCGAACGCAGCCTTCAGGGCGACGTTGGCAGGGTCCTGGTCGAAGGATTTCGGCAGGGTCACCAGCAGGCCTTCGGAAGCGTCCTTGGCGATCTGCGAAATGGAGTCGTTACCCACGCCTTCCGGCCCCATGAACTTGGCTTTCAGGCCTTTTTCCTCGGATTGACGCAGGATCAGACCCAGCTCCGGGTGATAGCCGCCGTAGTAGACGAAGTCGACGTTGGCTTGCTTGAGCTTGGCGATCATCGAGGAGAAGTCCTTGTCGCCGGCATTGATGCCTTCGAACACGGCAACTTTCACGCCTTTGCTTTCCAGGGTTTTCTTCACCGCGGTGGCGATGCCTTCACCGTACTGCTGCTTGTCGTGCAGTACCGCGACGATTTTCGGCTTCACGTGGTCGGCGATGTAGTTGCCGGCCGCAGGACCCTGGGCGCTGTCCAGGCCGATGGTGCGGAAGATCATCTTGTAGCCACGGGAGGTGATGTCCGGGCTGGTGGCGGCAGGGGTGATCATGATCACGCCTTCGTCTTCGTAGATGTCCGAAGCCGGTTGAGTGGAGCTGGAGCACAGGTGACCAACCACGAACTTGATGCCGTCGTTGACGACTTTGTTGGCCACAGCCACGGCTTGTTTCGGATCGCAGGCATCATCGTATTCAACGGCTTGAAGCTGCTTGCCGTTGACGCCGCCCTTGGCGTTGATTTGTTCAATGGCCATTTTTGCGCCGCTGAACTGCATGTCGCCGTACTGGGCTACCGGGCCGGTTTTAGGGCCGGCGATGCCAATCTTGATGGTGTCAGCTGCGAACGAATGGCTGGCAACCCCGGCCAGGACCATAGCGGCAAACAGTTTGGAAATCTGCTTAGTAGCCTTATTCATAGTGCTCCACTCTTACTGTTGTATTTTTTATAGTTCTAGCGGCCTTGCGAGCTGCAGAACCGGATCAGATATCTCGGATATCCCCCCGGCAGCACCCTGGCAACTGTACCGGTACAGTGTAGAGCGCCGGTTGATCGCTTGAAAAGCTGGCTGCTGGGGACAAATGCCGGGTATGTCGCTTAAATGAAAGAAAAAGACAGAATAGCGGCGGGGTAATGCCAGAGTTTCGGGCAATCCTTGGCTTTGCTGACACTTTCAATCGATGACTCATTTGCAACTGGGTTTTTCTGACCAAGGCACGACGGTATGATTGCGCCGATTTTTTCCTCAGGTGAACTCCCATGACGCAAGAACCTAGCACCCTCTATGCCAAGCTGCTCGGCGAAACCGCCGAAATTTTCTGGAAGGAGCTTGAGCCGTTCTTTGCCAAGGGTGCCCTATTGTGGGTCGACGCCAGCCTGGATTTGATCGAGGCCGCCGAAGGGATGGCCGAAGATAATCACGAGAAAGTCGCTGCCTGGCTGGCCTCGGGGAGTCTTGGCGAAGTGTCTGCGACGCGGGCATTGGACCTCGTGGCGCGTGATCCAGGTGTATGGGCGGTGGTGGTTTCGCCGTGGATTTTGATCCAGGAAAGAGCATCGTCAAAAACTGACGCTCCAAAATAGTGCGTGTTTTATTCGATAAGAAGTGTGTAGCGGAGTAACCGCAGGCGCGGTGATGGCATCTGGCCGTAGAGAAAGGTCACAGCCGAGGGTGACGTGCGCGTCATGGGAACAGTTTTATCGGTGGCGGAATGCCGGGGGAATTGTTTCTGGGTGTGGCAAGGGCGGTAGATATTTGAAAATTGAAAGACCGCTATAGCAGGCAAGCCAGCCCCCATATTTGATCGGAGTTCGTCATTACAACACGGTCAAATATGGGGGCTGGCTTGCCTGCGATGAGTGCGGCGTGGTTTAGGCCGTCTTCCCCGTATGGTTATTCAAGGAAATAACCTTGGTCTTACCAATCCGGTGACGGTAAATCTCACGCAAGTACTTGATGGCCTTCTTCACGCAGTCCCGCGACAGACGAATGTCGTTGATCGAGACAAACTTGTCCTTGTCGTTGATCAGCTCGCGGTACTTCTTCTCATACATCGGCTTGATCGCGTACCAGTTGGTATCGAGGATTTTCGCCGGGTTTTCGAATTCGTTGAGCAATTCGTCGATACGGTCCTCGTCGAAGTCCTCGTGGATGATGAAGTCGAGGATCGAGTTGTCGAGCGTGTCGTCGAAGCGATACGGATTACGCGCAAAGCAGCGTTTGATAAAGGCCACGATCAGCGTCAGGAAGTCGTCCGACAGGCACGGGCTCTTGGCGATCAGGGTGGTCAGTGAGAGGTTGGCCGACGCGCCGATCACCAGAGCATAGCGCTTGAGGGTGGTGTTGGGAAACAGGCTGTTGAGATGGGTCTTGAGCCGATTCAGGTCCATATAGGACAGCTTGTAGTCCTTGGGCAACGAGACGATCGAGACCACCGACGAGCAGTTCTTGAAGAAGTGCAGGTCGTGCAGGGCCGCCGCGTCATAGCCGGAGTTCTTGTACTGCTCAAGGGACGCCTTATAGCGCTTGGACTCGATGGGCAGCAGGCTGATGCCTTCGATGGCCTGGGTGACCTTGTTGAAGTGCGGCAGGTCGATGGAGCGGAAGAACAGGTCGTCGATGTTCAGGCGCTGAGGCTCTTTTTCGAACACCTTGAACTTGTCGCTCGAAGGCGTCGGGGTTTCCGGTACCACTGATTCGGCGTACGCAATGGCCACGGGGCCGGCCAGGCTCATAAACAGGTCGTTGGCATCCAGGCGAATGGTTTCGCCGATGTCGATACCGGCCCGACGGAAGTAGTTCTGGTCGTAGTCGGTGGTCACCGCCTGGGCGGTCAGGATATTGAAAATCTGCTGTGATATGTACTGGTTGGCGTGTTTTTCCATGGCATTGACATCAATGTTCTGGATGTTGCCATCGTCGCTTTCTTCGGCGTAACGCATGATGTCGTTGGAGATCAGCATCATCGCGTTCCACGGCCGAATGCGCCCCTTGACGCTGGCTTCGCTGCTGTCTTCGTTGTCGAAGTTGTAGGAAAAGTCCCATTCTTCAGACAGATATTTACACAGCAGCCGACCGGCGTTGATGTGCAGTGCCTCGGACATCTCACTGCGGTGATCGGAGATGTTCGGCAGTACGCAAATGCCGCTGGTGAAGATCGGTTCGAAGACGAAAGCGTGGCCGCTCTTGCTGTCATGCTCGTCGGCAGGCTTGGTGTCGAACGTCTTGTTCATGTACGAGTGTTGCTGGGCCAGGCCGAATTCCGAGGCCATGCCCGAACCGGTACCGCCGCCGGCGCTGAAGATCGAAAAGTACAGGCGCGACTGGTTGGCCTTGATGCCGCAGGAGTCGATCAGGTACGAGTGGATCATTTTCCAGTCGGGGCTGGAAAAACGCTGGGTATCCTTATTGAGGATGATCTTGGCCAGGTACTGGCCGAGGATCGGCGCGTTGCCGGCGCCACCGGCATGGACTTCCGAAAGGTCCATGATTTTCATCTTGCTGTAGTCGCGCAAAAAGCCGCTTTTCTCACCCTTGCGTGAGAAGCGAATACGCCCGGCGATGTCTTTGTCCAGGTCGCCGAGCATCACCAACGGCTCTACCAGGAATACCGGTTTACTGGCTTTGCCGGAACCCAGGCGCAAGTTGTTGCGAAGCCACTGGGCCGGGCTATAGCCCTTATTCACTGACTTGTCTTCAGTGCTGAACTCGTTCAAGTAAAACTTGCGGGCGTTGTACACCAGTTCCGCGACGTCCAGTGCAATGTTCGAACCGCAACGACCCAGGCCGATCAGGCAGACCGAAGGAAACTCCTGCTCACCGCGCAGCTCACTGTCACCTTCCAGATGGGGAGGGCGCGGGAACACCATGTCCCGCAGTCCATCGAGGTTGTCGAGGATACGGTCGGTGTTGGTTTCGGTGAAATACAGGTATTGCTGAGTGGCCAGCGCACGTGAACTGCTCAATGACTTTGGACCTGAGGTTTTTTCCGCAGGAGCTGTCAGCGACACGTCGGATACCGCGGTGGCAGGATTATTTTTAGAAGTCATTGTGCGCCATTATGCCTGGACGGATGGCTGACAAATATCAAAGAGCCATCACTGAGTGAGAGTTCGCGACTTTACCGCGCGTCACGGGCCGGAGCGATAGGGTTTAACCTTAGATTCTCTAGGGGGAACTCGCGCCGGACTCTCATGGATCGGCCGTTGGTCGGACTTCTTTAATCAAATGATGGCGATTTGCCAAATGGCGGATATCAGCGGATCGGCCTCACAACCGAGGGCGGCCCTGCACATCCCGAAGCAGGAGCCTTCGGTACCGAGGCTTCTTTTCCGCCCATCAGACTCAGTGAGTTGAGCAGGTTGCGTTGATCAAGACCGGCGATCACTGCGGCTATTTCACTGGCCGGCACTGCCGCGCTGAGCAGGTAGCCCTGAACGAAATCACAGCCGTGCTGGGTCAATACTTCCAACTGTTGCAGGGTTTCGACCCCTTCGGTGATCACTTGCAGATGCAGAGTGTGGGCCATGCCTATGATCGCCTGGACGATTTCCACGTCCGCATTGGATTTTGGGATGTCCTGAATAAACGAACGATCGATTTTCAAGGTATTGAGGGGCAAGCGTTTCAGGTAGGCGAGGGATGAATAGCCGGTGCCGAAGTCGTCGATGGACAGCGAGACCCCCAGCGCGCGGATTTGCCGCAGGAGCACCAGGGTGCTGCTGATGTTGCCCATCAGCGCATTCTCGGTCACTTCCAGCTCAAGGCGATTGGCGGCAATGCCGCTGCTGCGCAGGGCACTTTCGATTTCATCCGCCAGCTCTTCACGGGCCAGGTTCAGTGCTGAACAGTTCACCGCCATCGTCAAGTAGGGGTAGCCCTTTTCAGACAGCAAGCTCAAGTCGGCACAGGCCTGGCGCAACACCCAGTTGTCCAGTTCGGCAATCAGCCCGTTGTTTTCGGCAATGCTGATAAACCGCTCGGGAGGCAGCAGGCCATGTTGCGGATGTTGCCAGCGCACCAGGGCTTCGAGCCGAGTGACCTGGCCTTTTTGCAGGTCAAGAATGGGCTGGTAATACAGCGCCAGTTCGTTGCTGTTACGCAGGGCGTTGCGCAACTCTTCTTCCAGTTGCAGTTCAAGAAAGGCCCGGGTTTTCAGGTTGGAACTGAAAAAGTTCAGGCTGTTACGGCCTGCGTCCTTGGATTGGTAAAGCGCCAGGTCGGCGGTTTTCAGCAGCTCCTCGCTGGTTGCGCCGTCGTCGGGGAAGATGCTGATGCCAATACTGGTGGTCATGACCATGCGCCGCCCGGCCAGCTCGATGGGCTCTTTCATTTTCTGCATGATGCGCTGGGCCATATGCCGTGCTTCGTCGCGATGGTGAATGCTGATGAGGATGCAGAATTCGTCACCGCCGAAACGGGCGACCACATCGTTGTGGCTGCGCACCGAGCTTTTGATATGGCTGGCCAGCACGGTAAGCAATTGATCGCCGGCGTCATGGCCGAGGCTGTCGTTGATGCGCTTGAAGTGATCTATATCCAGGAAAATCACCGCCAACATGCCTTCGTCCATGGTTTTTTCCGCCAGTTTCTCTGCGAAAATCTGGTTGAAACCACGGCGATTGAGCAGGCTGGTCAAGGCGTCGTAATGGGCTACTTTCTGCAGGGACACCCGTGCCTGGTCCAGTTCGCTGAGCAATGCATTGACTCGGCGCAGGTCGCGTTCCTTCTGTTCCAGTTTCTTGTCCGCCAGAGCGGCGCTGATGCTGCTGCCCACCACCAGCAGTGTGATGACGGCGACCGACAGGCCCAACTGCATCGGGTTATTGTCGATGGGCAGCGACGGTGTAACGCCCGTGGGTACCAGCAACTGCATGGCGGCCATGGCCGTGAAATGCATGCTGATAATGCCCACCCCGAGCACCAGGCTGGCGCCATATTTAAGCAGTTGGTGAAACCTCCCGCTGCTGTTACGCAGGTAATGGGACAACAACAATGCTGCGAGGCTGGTGCTGATGGCGACCATCACTGATAACACAAACAGTCCAGACTGAAAGTACACCTGTGCGTCAGAGCGCATCGCCGATATGCCGACGTAATGCATCAAGGCAATGCCCAGCCCCATCCACACGGACGCCCGCAGGTACTGGCGAAAATGCAGTTGCGCATGACTGAGGGTTTGCATGGCGAACAACGAGGCGATCATTGCGATCAGCAACGAGGCAAAGGTCATGATCAATTCGTAATGAATGGTGATCGGTGCCTGGAAGGCCAGCATGCTGATGAAGTGGGTCGACCAGATTCCCCCCGCCAGGCAGCTGGCACCGACCCAACGCCAGCGTCGCTGGGACAGGGGATTGTCGACGTGGCCGACGCGTTCGGCCATGTCCAGGGTGCCGAAGCTCGCCGCGCAGGCGACCAGGTAAGCCAGTAGCACCAGAAAGGGGTTATGACTGCAATTGAGTAATAAACGCCCGTTCTCTGGAAGGTCGGTAAAAAAATGCAAACCAAGCCATTCCATAGCATGTCCCGTCACAGAGTCGTTGCCTGACAATGAACTTGAGTATAGAGAGAGTGGGAGGGTTGCAAGGCGTAATGGCAAAATGATACTGATCTTTTTGCGATGAGTTTATAAGCAACTAGAACCAAATGAATGGGATGACGTGAGGCGCTCGGGACGGTAGCCCCATGGAGTGATATCAGACTTACGAATCATTACAGACAATCCCGGCGAGGCTGACTAGATTGCAGGTTCCGGGCTCAGGATGCGTCTGGCATCGCAGCTCATATAACAATAAAGAGACGGACCCATGCAGAACTCGACCCAAGCGGCGAATGCCTGGCGCATTCTGTTCCTGCTGTTCCTGGCGAACCTGTTCAATTTCTTCGATCGCACCATCCCGGCGATTATCATCGAACCGATTCGCATGGAATGGCACCTCAGTGACTTCCAACTCGGCATCATCGGTACTGCGTTCACCATCGTCTACGCCATTGCGGGCCTGCCGCTGGGACGCATGGCCGACACCGGTTCGCGCAGCAAGCTGATGGGCTGGGGCCTGGCGGCCTGGAGCGGGCTAACGGCGGTCAATGGCATGGTTGGCAGTTTCTGGACCTTCCTGCTGGTGCGCATGGGTATCGGCATTGGTGAAGCCAGCTACGCTCCGGCTGCCAACTCGCTGATTGGCGACTTGTTTCCGCCGCACCGCCGGGCGAGGGCCATGGGCATTTTCATGCTGGGCCTGCCGTTGGGCCTGTTGCTGGCGTTCTTTACCATCGGCGCGATGGTCAAGGCTTTCGACAGCTGGCGCGCGCCGTTCTTTATTGCCGCCGTGCCGGGGCTGATCCTCGCGGTGTTCATGTTCTACATCAAGGAACCCAAGCGAGGCGCTGCGGAAGCCGTGCAAGTCTCCCAGGAAAAGGTCGATCGGCCGATCCGTCGGGTGCTGGCGATACCGACCTTTCTCTGGCTGGTACTGGCCGGGCTGTGCTTCAACTTCGCCACCTACGCGTGCAACTCGTTCCTGGTGCCGATGTTGCAGCGCTACTTTCTGATGCCATTGCAGGAAGCGGCTGTCGCCACTGGGGTGATTGTCGGCGTGACCGGGTTGTTTGGTCTGACACTGGGTGGTTGGGTGGCCGACAAGATTCACCAACGTATCCCCAATGGGCGGCTGTTGTTCGCCGCCTTCAGCCTGATTATTTCGACGGTGTGTACGGCGTGGGCTCTGCACGCGGGGCGTATCGAGATTGGCGTGTTCGTTGCTGTGTTCAGCGTTGGCTGGCTGTTTGCCTATAACTTCTACACATGCGTCTACACCGCGATTCAGGACGTGGTGGAACCGCGCCTGCGGGCCACGGCCATGGCGCTGTTTTTTGCCGGGTTGTATTTGTTGGGTGGTGGCATGGGGCCGGTGGTGGTGGGTGGTCTGTCCGATCACTTTGCCCATACGGCGATGTACGCGGCGGGTGCTGAGCAAATGAGCGAAGCCTTTAAAGCTGTGGGCCTGCACGACGCCATGTACCTGATTCCGGTCGCGCTATTTTTGACTATGGTGTTTCTGTTTCAGGCATCGCGGTGTTTTGTGAAGGATGCCCAGCGAATGAGGGATGGGTTGGGAGTGGTGGAGGTTGCGAGCCCGGCGGTCACGGCTTGATGAGCTCAGATTAAAAGAAGGCCCGCATTGCGCGGGCCTTTTTGTTCAGCAGGGCAGGGTGGTAATCAACCCGCTACCAACACCCGAATCGCTTCCAGTCGCAGCGCCGCCTTGTCGAGCATGGCCAGGCCTTGCTCACGTTGCTGACGCAGGGCAATCAGTTCGCTGTCGCGCACGGTCGGGTTGACCGCTTGCAGGGCGCTCAGGCGTGCCAGCTCTTCGTCGGTGTCGGCGGCCAGACGGCGCTGGGCCTCGGCTACGCGCTCGGCGTGACGCGGGGCGATCTTCTCTTCACCGGCATTGATCCGTGGCGTCAGTTGATCGCGCTGGGCCTGTACGAACTTGTTGGCGCTGGCCCGTGGCACGCTTTCCAGCTGATCGTTTAAGGTCTCGAATGACACCCGGCCTGACAGGTCATTGCCGTTGGCATCCAGCAGGCAGCGCAGCGCCGCCGGTGGCAGGTAGCGGCCCAGTTGCAGCGAACGCGGGGCAACCACTTCGCTGACGTAGAGCAGTTCCAGCAGCACGGTGCCCGGCTTGAGGGCCTTGTTCTTGATCATCGCCACGGCGGTATTGCCCATGGAACCGGACAGTACCAAGTCCATGCCGCCCTGGACCATCGGGTGTTCCCAGGTGATGAACTGCATGTCTTCGCGCGACAGCGCCTGGTTGCGGTCGTAGGTGATGGTCACGCCTTCGTCGTCGCCCAGGGGGAAGCTGGCGTCGAGCATTTTTTCGCTGGGCTTGAGGATCAGCGCGTTTTCCGAATGGTCTTCGCTGTCGATACCGAAAGCGTCGAACAGGGTTTCCATGTAGATCGGCAGGGCGAACTGGTCGTCCTGTTCCAGGATGTCTTCCACCAGCGCATCACCTTCGCCGGCGCCACCGGAGTTCAGCTCCAGCAAACGGTCGCGACCGGTGTGCAGCTCAGCTTCCAGGCGCACGCGCTCGGTGCGGGCTTCGTCGATCAGCCCTTGCCACTCGTCGTCATCGGCGTTTTCCAGCAGCGGCAGCAGGCGCGGGCCAAACTGATGCTGCAAGGCGTTGCCGGTCGGGCAGGTGTTGAGGAAGGCGTTTAGCGCTTCGTGATACCACTGGAACAGCCGCTGTTGGGGGCTGGTTTCCAGGTACGGGACATGCAGCTCGATTACATGCTTCTGGCCGATCCGGTCCAGACGGCCGATCCGCTGTTCCAGCAGGTCGGGGTGGGACGGCAGGTCGAAGAGCACCAGGTGGTGGGAGAACTGGAAGTTGCGGCCCTCACTGCCGATTTCCGAACAGATCAGCACCTGGGCACCGAACTCTTCATCAGCAAAGTAGGCAGCAGCACGATCCCGCTCGAGGATGTTCATGCCCTCGTGGAACACCGTGGCCGGGATGCCGGAGCGCACGCGCAGGGCGTCTTCCAGGTCCATGGCGGTTTCGGCGTGGGCGCAGATCACCAGGACCTTGGTGCGCTTGAGCATTTTCAACTGGTCGATCAGCCACTCGACCCGAGGGTCGAAGCGCCACCAGCGTTGTTCTTCCTCTACGTCCGGCAGGGCCTGGAAGCTGACTTCCGGGTACAGCTCGGCATGTTCGCTCAATGGCAGCTCGAGGTATTCGTCCGGGCATGGCAGCGGGTAGGCATGCAGCTTGCGCTCCGGGAAACCCTGCACGGCAGCGCGAGTGTTGCGAAACAGCACGCGGCCGGTGCCGTGGCGGTCCAGCAGTTCGCGGACCAGGCGGGCACTGGCTTCGGTATCGCCATCGTTGACGGCGGTCAGCAGGGCTTCGCCTTCGTTGCCGAGGAAGTTCTGGATGGTCTTGTGCGCGGTTGGCGAGAGACGGCCCTTGTCCAGCAGCTCCTGGACGGCTTCGGCTACAGGGCGATAATTTTCGCTCTCTGCGCGAAAAGCGTGCAGGTCGTGGAAACGGTTTGGGTCCAGCAGGCGCAGACGGGCGAAGTGACTGTCCTGACCCAGTTGTTCCGGGGTGGCGGTGAGCAGCAGTACGCCAGGAATGACTTCGGCGAGTTGTTCGACCAGCACGTATTCAGGGCTGGCATTTTCTTCGTGCCAGACCAGGTGGTGGGCTTCGTCGACTACCAGCAAGTCCCAGCCGGCGGCGAACAGTGCGTCCTGGGCTTTCTCGTCATCTACCAGCCATTCCAAGGCTACCAGCGCGAGCTGGGTGTCTTCGAACGGGTTGGCGGCATCGCTTTCGATAAAGCGTTCTTCGTCGAACAGCGCCACTTGCAGGTTGAAGCGGCGGCGCATTTCTACCAGCCACTGGTGCTGCAGGTTTTCCGGCACCAGGATCAGCACGCGATTGGCACGACCGGACAGCAACTGGCGATGGATCACCAGGCCGGCTTCGATGGTCTTGCCCAGACCTACTTCGTCTGCCAGCAAAACCCGCGGCGCGATACGGTCGGCCACTTCGCGGGCAATGTGCAGTTGGTGCGCAATCGGCTGCGCACGCACGCCGCCCAGGCCCCAGAGCGAGGATTGCAACTGGCGACTGGTGTGCTCCAGGGTGTTGTAGCGCAGAGAGAACCAGGCCAGTGGGTCGATCTGCCCGGCGAACAGACGGTCGCTGGCCAGGCGAAACTGGATAAAGTTCGACAGTTGGGTTTCTGGCAGGGTAACGACTTCGTTCTGCCCATTGAGGCCGTGATAGACCAGCAGGCCGTCGACGTCGTCGACTTCGCGCACGGTCATTTTCCAGTCTTCGAAATGGGTGATGGTGTCACCCGGCGAAAACCTCACGCGAGTGAGGGGCGCACTCCGTAGCGCATACTGGCGAGTCTCGCCAGTGGCCGGATAGAGCACGGTCAACAAGCGACCGTCCTGTGCCAGAACGGTGCCTAACCCTAGCTCTGCTTCGCTGTCACTAATCCAGCGTTGCCCCGGTTGATACTGCTGCGCCATGCTGCCTGACTCCCACCGTGAAAAAGCCGACTATTCTAACGGAACAAGGCTCCCAGACCAAAAGGAATAGGAGCAGCTTCACGCTTTAAGCTACAAGCGGCAAGAAAAAGGGCGGTGCGTTTATCAGATAGATGACGATTGGTTCACACACTGGTGACTCCAGATTCAAGTCGTCGTCCCGGCAGCCGACAGTCTGCTGACAGGAGACCAAAAATTATGCTGCCACCCATCTTGCCCTTGAGTGTTGTGCCGGTTACATCGCAACTCGATCCGGTGCGTCCAAAGCCCGATATTCCGCCGGTAGTACCCGTGCAGCCGGGCTCTAACGAAAGTACTATCGACCTGAAAAAACGCGATGCGGAGCAGTCGACCCTGCTGCTGCGCGAAGAGCAGCGGCGTCAGCAGGAACAGCAAAAGCGCCGGCGTGAGGCCGATGATGATCCCGAACAGCACTTGGCCATTCCTGGCGATGAACTCAATGCCGATAACACCGTGCCCGTGGCGCCGCTGATCGACGATGCGCCTCGGCAAGGGTTGTGGGTGGATGTCGAGGTTTAAACGCGTAGCTACACATATTTTGTTTGCCGGTATTTGCCGCAAGGCGGGCCAGGACGCATTATTGAACCCTTCCAGCCACCACGTAAGCCAAGCCATGAGTGATGACGACAAGCTGATCGACCTGAATGCCGAACGGGCCAAACGTGTCCACGACCTCAATGACAAGCGCCTGAATGAAGTGCGCCAGGCCTTCGAGCAGGCCATGCCGATGCTCCTGGGCAAGGCAAAACCAAAGAAAAAGCAGAAAAACAAACCGAAAAAGCGTTGAAGCGCCCTACATCTATTGATGTAGGTCAGTTATTTCCCTTCTTTACGCCCCGTTGCGGGCGACATTGATCCTCGTCAATTTATCCCCCCGTCTTCTTGGTTAACTTAGCCCTATCGCAACAGGGCAAGAGCAGGAGGCCAGTCATGTTTTTCGATAATGTGGTGTTTGCCGGAGTGCTGACTGTCGGCCTCATGGTGTTGTTCTTCGTAGGATTTGGATTTTTTATCTGGAAAGACGCCAATAAGCGTAAAAGACCATAGGTTTTTCTGGATTACATGAGCACGCAAGGCATTTTGGGCGACTTCGGTCGCCCTTTTTTTTCGCCTGAAATAATCATTCCCAGGCCCCGCGTCGCGTCGATCACGGGCATAAAAAAGGTGCGAACCTTGCGGATCACACCTTTTTTATTACCGGTCGACTATCAGCTGCCGAGGGCCTTGGACGCCAGCCAGAACAGGCCGGCCGACAAGCCCACCGTTGCAGGCAGGGTCAGTATCCACGCCATCAGGATGGTTTTCACCGTCCCGCTTTGCAGGCCGCTCTTGTTGGCAACCATGGTGCCCGCTACGCCCGAAGACAGGACGTGAGTGGTGGACACCGGCAGGCTGAAGATGTTGGCCAGGCCAATCATGCTCGCGGTGGTGATCTGTGCCGACATGCCTTGGGCATAGGTCATGCCCTGCTTGCCGATCTTCTCACCGATGGTCAGCACCACACGTTTCCAGCCGACCATGGTGCCCAGGCCCAGGGCCAGGGCTACTGCCAGGATCACCCAGAACGGTGCGTATTCGGTGGTGGCTGTCAGGTCTTTGCGCAGTTTGTCCAGATCGGACTTCTCGCGGGGATTGAGGCCAGGCAGCTTGCCGACTTTCTTCGCCGTGTCGTCCAGGCACAGCAGGTAGCGACGCACCTCAATGCGGTGCTCTGCGGTCAGCGAATGGTAGTCAGAGACACCCTTCAATGTGCCGAGAAGGGCGGTGATGGTTGGTTCGGTCTGCTGTGGGTTGCAACGGAACTTGCCAGGCAGGTCGTCTTTGACGCTCTTGCCCAGGGCGAGGAAGTCGCCGAGGGTTTCCTGGTTACGCTGGTAGAACTGATTGAGGTGCAGGGTGGCGTCGCGGGTACGCTCGATCTGGTAGGTGGTGCTGCCCAGGTCGAGTACGAACTGCGCGGGCACGATACCAATCAGCACCAGCATGATCAGGCCGATACCCTTCTGACCGTCATTGGAGCCGTGCACGAAACTCACGGCCATGGCGGAAATTACCAGCACCAGGCGGTTCCAGAAAGGCGGGTGCTTCTTGTCGTCGATCTTGCGGCGCTGGTCTGGCGTCTTGTGCATCTTGGACAGCGGGCGCCACCATTTCAGGATGATCAGTACAAGGGCTGCGACCAGGAAGCCGGCTATGGGCGAGGCCACCAGCGATGCGCCGATATCGATCGCCTTCTGCCAGTTGACCCCGTCAGCCAGTGGGATGTCGTTGATCAGGGCGTTGGCCAGGCCGACACCGAGGATCGAACCGATCAGAGTGTGGGAGCTGGACGCAGGGATCCCGAAATACCAGGTACCCAGGTTCCAGGTGATCGCCGCTGCCAACAAGGAGAACACCATGGCCAGGCCATGGCCGGTGTTCACATTGATCAGCAGTTCCACCGGCAGCAAGTGCACGATGGCATAGGCGACGCCTACCCCGCCGAGCAACACGCCGAGGAAGTTGAACAACCCGGAAAAGAACACAGCCAGGTGCGGCGGCATGGCTTTGGTATAGATGACTGTGGCAACCGCGTTAGCGGTGTCATGAAAGCCATTGATGAACTCGAAGGCGAGGACAAAGGCCAGGGCGAGCAATAGGCTCACAAGAACCCAAGCATCCAGTCCGCTGAATAAATCGATCATGAAGGTTTTCTGACCCGGTCGTAAGGGGGCGCGATTATGCCAGAAAACCTTGGTAATCGATGCACTAGCTGCTCATCGGTAACATTCTTCAACGAAAAAGTTTGTGGGAAGGGCGCGCATCCCAGTCATTCCGGGGATATGGCAAGTCACTGATTTATAAAGCGTAGGGCTGATGAGGTGGGGTGCGACAACGATGGCGGGGGGGCTGAAACAATCGTATGAAATTTCGGTAAGGCAGGCAGAAGGGGCGCCAGGATGGCTTTGCGCAGGTATGTGATTGGTGTCAAATACACTGGCATGGACCGGGGAGCCTCCTGCCAACAGTGCGTTGGCAGGGCACAGGCAACCCTTGGCGACTCAACCCGAGCGGCTTAAGGCTCTTCGGCTTTGAGGTCCTTTTCAATCTTTTGAATTTCCTGGGCAAAAGCCTGATCGAGCAGACTTGCTCGTTTGCGCCATGGTTTGCGCTCAGGTTCTGGCTGGGCGGCGTAGGTGGTGACTTCCCCGCCGTAAACATCCTTGTAACGTTGCTCCTGGCGCTCAAGTTCCGCGCGCAGTTCGTCTTTCGTCACATTGTTACCTAATTGAGTTGAGTTTAATTCCGGTGAAGCGCGATGCGTGGAAGACGTTCATCGCATTACCTTCAAGTGGTACCGATAAAACTGCTCGGTTTTTGAAGGTATACACAATAAACCACTTCTTTATTGCATGCGGCCACGGCACCGGAGAAGAACAGCTGCCGTAGCAATAGTTTTCTTTCAAGTCACAAGCAATTGGCAGGCATTTGAAATGGATGACAGGTACTTGCGACAAGGCACAGGCAAAGCATAGGGGAGGCTCGGTGAGATCTGAAATCGTTCTTGACGCTGGCCGACCTCCTCACATAGCTCATTATAGCGATGCATTTGAATAACACTATCGCCAACAAGTTAAAAATCGTCAACTTGGCCTGTAGGTTTTTTTTCGAGAGTAGTGCCGAACTTTTGGCGTCACACTTGCTAAATATTCTACAAGTGCGAGTTGAGATCAAAATGTTGTTCGGCGTATAGCGGATTCCATGAGTCGATGCAGTGCCCTTCATTCAAACGGGTGGACAGGGAGCATCACAAACAGGCCGGGAAATTGCGATAATCGCATGCCTGTCCGATAATCGCCCAATGTTGCCGGCCTCGCCTTGTGTATCCGTTGCCAGACGGCTTGTAATAGCGGTTGAAAATAAGATAAGGGCCCAGAAATGAACGATCAATTGCGCAACTCCTTCGCATCAGTGGCGCCGCCGATCGTTGCGTCACCGGCCAAGCGTATCCAGGCGTTTACCGGTGATCCGGATTTCATGACCTCCCTGGCTCGCGGCTTGGCGGTGGTGCAGGCATTCCAGGAGCGCAAGCGCCACCTGACCATCGCGCAGATTAGCCATCGCACGGAAATTCCCCGCGCCGCCGTGCGCCGTTGCCTGCATACCCTGATCAAGCTCGGCTACGCCACCACCGACGGGCGTACCTATTCACTGCTGCCCAAGGTCCTGACCCTGGGCCATGCCTATTTGTCGTCCACACCCTTGGCGGTTTCTGCCCAGCCGTACCTGGACCGTATGAGCGAGCAACTCCACGAAGCCTGCAACATGGCCACCCTGGAAGGTGATGACATCCTTTATATCGCCCGTTCGGCCACCACCCAGCGCCTGATCTCCGTGGACCTTTCGGTGGGTGGGCGTCTGCCGGCCTATTGCACGTCCATGGGCCGGATACTGCTGGCGGCCCTCGACGATGCCTCGTTGCAGGACTATCTGGATCATGCCGACCTGCAAATCAAGACCAGTCGCACCCTGGCCACGCCCCAAGCGTTGCTCGAATGCCTGCAACAAGTGCGGCAACAGGGCTGGTGCATCGTCGACCAGGAGCTGGAACAGGGCCTGCGCTCCATCGCCGTGCCGGTGTATGACGCCTCAGGCCAGGTGCTGGCTGCACTCAACGTCAGCACCCATGCCGCACGGGTCAGCCGCAGTGAGCTGGAGCAACGTTTTCTGCCCAGCATGCTTAGCGCTAGCCAGGAGTTGAGTGCCCAGCTGTTTGCTTAAGCTGTTCGGTGACCGCACAGGTCCCGGTTTGATGAATTGACGGTGTTTCCCCTGGCTCATTAATGTCGCGGCAGCGCAATTGACCGCAACGGTGCCTGCCGTCCAAGTCCCTGTGCCGCCCAATAATAATGACGAGATAATCCTCGTTCCCCCGCCCATAGGTGTGGAATAAAAATAATGAATCAGCCTTCGTCTTCTGTTGGGACTTGCCTGGATGTGCAGTCCTTCATCAATTCCCAGCCGCTGTCGCGCTATCAGTGGCGTGTAGTGATCCTTTGTTTCCTGATTGTGTTTCTCGACGGCCTCGACACCGCGGCCATGGGTTTTATCGCCCCCGCGTTGTCCCAGGATTGGGGCATCGACCGCGCCAGCCTCGGCCCGGTGATGAGTGCCGCGTTGATCGGCATGGTGTTTGGCGCCCTGGGTTCGGGACCCTTGGCCGACCGCTTTGGCCGCAAAGTGGTGCTGGTCGGCGCAGTGTTGGTGTTTGGCGCCTTTAGCCTGGCGTCGGCCTATAGCTCCAACGTCGATCAATTGCTGGTGCTGCGATTCCTTACCGGCCTTGGCCTGGGCGCCGGCATGCCGAATGCCACGACCTTGCTGTCCGAATACACCCCGGAGCGCCACAAGTCGCTGCTGGTGACCAGCATGTTCTGCGGTTTCAACCTGGGGATGGCCGGTGGCGGGTTTATCTCGGCCAAGCTGATCCCTGCGTTCGGCTGGCACAGTCTGTTGCTGATCGGTGGCATCTTGCCGTTGATTCTGGTGGTGGTGTTGCTGGTGTGGCTGCCGGAGTCGGCGCGTTATCTGGTGGTGCGCAATCGTGGCACCGACAAGGTGCGCAAGACCCTGGCGCCCATCGAACCGACCATTGTCGCCCAGGCCTCAAGCTTCAGCGTCCCCGAGCAGAAAACCGTCAAGGCACGCAACGTGTTTGCAGTGATTTTCTCAGGCACTTACAGCACTGGCACCTTGCTGCTGTGGCTCACGTACTTCATGGGCCTGGTGATTGTGTACCTGCTGACCAGCTGGTTGCCCACTCTGATGCGTGACAGCGGCGCCAGCATGGAGCAGGCCGCGTTTATCGGTGCCTTGTTCCAGTTTGGTGGTGTGCTCAGCGCTGTGGGCGTGGGTTGGGCGATGGATCGGTTCAATCCCCACAAGGTCATCGGTATCTTCTACCTGTTGGCCGGGGTATTTGCCTACGCAGTCGGGCAGAGCCTGGGCAATATCACAGTGTTGGCGACGCTGGTGTTGATCGCCGGGATGTGTGTCAACGGTGCCCAGTCTGCCATGCCATCCCTGGCCGCCCGCTTCTACCCGACCCAAGGGCGCGCCACCGGTGTGTCGTGGATGCTGGGCATTGGTCGCTTCGGCGCGATTCTCGGTGCATGGATGGGCGCGACATTGCTTGGCCTGGGCTGGAACTTCGAACAAGTGCTGACAGCACTGGTGATTCCGGCTGCGCTGGCCGCGAGTGCGGTGGTGATCAAGGGCATGGTCAGCCATGCGGATGCGACCTGAACGCAACCGATAGCTAGACAACAATCTGTTCGATAATCGAACACTCAGTCGATTATCGGATTGTTTGGCACATTTCCCCGGCTTAACCTTCAAGCACTTCGGCGCCGCCCTCGGCGCCTTTTTCGATCAACACCGGGAGCCCAACCCCATGGCTGAAATCCTCACCCTGCACGATGCGGTGAAGCAGTTCGTCAACGACGGCGATACTGTCGCGCTCGAAGGCTTTACCCACCTGATCCCTACAGCGGCAGGCCATGAAATCATTCGTCAGGGCAAGAAAGACCTGACGCTGGTGCGAATGACGCCCGACTTGATCTACGACCAACTGATTGGTGCCGGCTGTGCGCGCAGGCTGATTTTCTCCTGGGGCGGCAATCCCGGCGTGGGTTCCCTGCATCGCCTGCGGGACGCGGTGGAAAAACAGTGGCCGCAGCCGTTGGAGATCGAAGAACACAGTCACGCCGACCTGGCCAATGCCTACGTCGCCGGAGCATCTGGCCTGCCGTTCGCAGTACTGCGAGCCTACGCAGGCTCTGACCTGCCCAAGGTCAACCCGCTGATCAAGACCGTGACCTGCCCGTTTACTGGTGAAGTGCTGGCGGCGGTGCCGGCGGTGCGCCCGGACATCACCGTGATCCACGCACAAAAGGCTGATCGCAAGGGCAACGTGCTGTTGTGGGGCATTCTCGGGGTGCAGAAAGAAGCGGCCCTGGCGGCCAAGCGTTGCATTGTCACCGTAGAAGAAATCGTCGATGACCTCAATGCGCCGATGAACGCCTGTGTGCTGCCAACCTGGGCCCTGACTGCCGTTTGTCACGTGCCCGGCGGCGCGCATCCGTCCTACGCCCTCGGTTACACCGAACGCGACAACCGTTTCTATCAAGCCTGGGACCCAATCGCCCGGGACCGTGGGACCTTTACCGCCTGGATTGACGAATACATCCACGGCACTGCCGATTTCAGCGAATTCCAGGCCAAGCTGGCCACCGTGCAGGAGGCCAAGTGATGGCTTACTCGACCAACGAAATGATGACCGTTGCCGCCGCGCGCCGCCTGAAGAACGGTTCGGTGTGCTTCGTCGGCATCGGCCTGCCCTCCAAGGCTGCCAACCTGGCGCGCCTGACCTCTTCGCCAGATGTGGTGCTGATCTACGAATCTGGCCCGATTGGCGCCAAGCCGTCGGTGCTGCCACTGTCCATCGGTGACGGTGAACTGGCGGAAACTGCCGACACCGTCGTGCCTACTGGTGAGATTTTTCGCTACTGGCTGCAGGGCGGGCGCATCGACGTCGGCTTTCTCGGTGCGGCCCAAGTCGATCGTTTCGGCAACATCAACACCACTGTGGTTGGTGATTATCACCAGCCCAAGGTTCGCCTTCCGGGTGCCGGCGGCGCGCCGGAGATTGCCGGTTCCGCCAAGAGCGTGCTGATCATCCTCAAGCAGTCGGCGCGTTCGTTTGTCGACAAACTGGACTTCATCACTTCGGTGGGCCACGGCGAGGGCGGCGATTCCCGTAAACGCCTCGGTCTACCAGGCGCGGGTCCGGTCGGGATTATTACCGACCTGTGCATCATGGAGCCGGAGGAGGGCACTCACGAGTTTGTGGTCACCGCGCTGCACCCCGGCGTGACCCGCGAGCAAGTGGTCGCGGCCACGGGTTGGGCGATTCGCTTTGCGGAGCAGCTCAGTACCAGCGCTGAGCCCACCGACATCGAACTGACCGCCCTGCGTGATCTTGAAGCCCGCACCGCCGTCGCCCATGGCCAAACCCCAGGAGAAGCCTGATGCGCGACGTATTTATCTGTGACGCCATTCGTACCCCCATCGGCCGTTTTGGCGGCGGCCTGTCCACCGTGCGTGCCGATGACCTAGCGGCGGTGCCGATCAAGGCGCTGATGGAACGCAACCCGTCCGTGGATTGGAACGCCGTCGACGAAGTATTTTTCGGCTGTGCGAACCAGGCCGGTGAAGACAACCGCAACGTGGCGCGCATGGCCTTGTTGCTGGCCGGCCTGCCGGAGAGCATTCCCGGCGTGACCCTCAATCGCCTGTGCGCTTCGGGTATGGACGCCATCGGCACAGCGTTTCGCGCCATTGCCAGTGGCGAGATGGAGCTGGCGATTGCCGGCGGCGTCGAGTCGATGTCCCGCGCACCGTTTGTGATGGGCAAGGCTGATGCGGCCTTCTCGCGCAACATGAAACTGGAAGACACCACCATTGGCTGGCGCTTTATCAACCCGTTGATGAAGGCTCAGTACGGCGTCGATGCGATGCCGCAGACCGCCGATAATGTCGCCGACGACTATAAGGTTTCTCGTGCCGACCAGGACGCCTTCGCCCTGCGCAGCCAGCAACGTACCGCAGCGGCTCAAGCCGCCGGGTTCTTTGCTGAAGAAATTGTCCCGGTACGCGTCGCCCATAAAAAAGGTGAAACCGTGGTCGAGCAGGACGAGCATCCACGGGCCGATATCACCCTGGAAGCCTTGACCAAACTAAAACCGGTCAATGGCCCGGACAAAACGGTTACTGCCGGCAACGCGTCGGGTGTCAACGATGGCGCCGCCGCGCTGATCCTGGCTTCTGCCGAAGCGGTGAAAAAACACGGCCTGACCGCCCGCGCCCGCGTGCTGGGCATGGCCAGCGCCGGTGTTGCTCCTCGTGTGATGGGCATCGGCCCGGTGCCAGCGGTCCGCAAACTGGTGGAACGCCTGGGTTTGGCTGTCAGCGACTTTGATGTGATTGAACTCAACGAGGCCTTCGCCAGCCAAGGCCTGGCGGTGTTGCGTGAGCTGGGCCTGGCGGACGATGCGCCTCAGGTCAACCCCAACGGCGGCGCCATCGCCCTCGGCCATCCGCTGGGCATGAGCGGTGCGCGCCTGGTACTGACGGCGCTCCATCACCTGGAAAAAACCGGCGGCTACAAAGGCCTGGCGACCATGTGTGTCGGCGTCGGCCAAGGCCTGGCCCTGGCCATCGAACGCGTTGAATAACAATAAAGAGGATTGCTCCATGAGTGACAAGCCCGGTTACCGGCGCCCGCAAGCGGGTACTCAGCCTGATTACCTGCACCCGGCCTACCAGTCGACGAACCTGCGTTCGCCGTCCAAACCGTTGGTGTTTCTGCCCCACTCCCTGTCGGAAATTACTGGCCCGACCATCGGCGCCGAGCACGTTAACGAGAAAGACAACGACCTGACCGCTCAGCACGCTGGCGAACCCCAGGGCGAGCGCATCATCATTCACGGGCGAGTGCTCGATGAAAACGGCCTGCCGGTGCCGGGCATCCTCGTGGAGATCTGGCAGGCCAACGCCGCCGGACGCTACAACCACACGCGCGACGTACACGACGCACCCCTGGATCCGAACTTCACCGGCACCGGTCGCACCGTCACCGACGCCGATGGCTGGTACCAGTTCCAGACCATCAAGCCTGGTGCCTACCCGTGGGGCAACCACCACAACGCCTGGCGCCCAGCGCACATTCACTTCTCGTTGTTCGGCCCCAGTGTGCTGACGCGGCTGGTGACCCAGATGTATTTCCCCGGCGACCCGTTGTTGGCCTACGACCCGATCTACAACTGCGTCCCGGATACGTCTGCCAAGGAACGCCTGATCGCCAGCTTTGACCTGGAAAAAACCATTCCTTCCTATGCCCTCGGTTACCGCTGGGACATCGTCCTGCGCGGCCGCGACGCCACGCCGATGGAGAAATGAGATGACCCTCAATGCGACCACGTCCCACACCGTTGGGCCCTATTACCACATCGGCCTGACCTGGCTGAACCGCGAAGACCTGGCCAATGCCCAAACCCTGGGCGAGCGCGTGGCGATCACCGGGCGTGTGGTGGATGGCAACGGAGATGTCGTCAACGACGCCATGCTGGAAGTATGGCAAGCCAACGCCGCCGGAAAATATGACCACCCTGAAGATGAACAGGACAAGCCCCTGGACGCCAATTTCGAAGGGTTTGGCCGGGTGCCGGTGGATGCGCAAGGGCGTTTTCGGTTCAGCACCATCAAGCCGGGCAGCGTGCCGGGTTTGAAGGGTACGACACAGGCGCCGCATCTGGTGGTGTTGGTGTTTGCCCGTGGCTTGGTCAAGCACTTGCTGACGCGGATTTACTTTGATGGTGAGACGGCTAATGGCGACGATCCGTTGCTGGCCTGTGTGCCAGAAGAGCGGCGGGGCACCTTGATTGCCAAGGCTGATGCTTCGGGTGTGTATCAGTGGAATGTGATTTTGCAGGGCACAGACGAAGAGACGGTGTTCTTCGATTATTGAGTGGGTTTGAAATTTATCGCAGGCAAGCCCGCGATGAGACCCATCCAGGCAACCCATACCCCAACGTTTACTTGCGGAACGAGTTTGTTGCAAAGTATGTCTAGACTTCAAACCGTTCCCAACGAGTGAAAAAAACATGACAACAACGACAAGTCACTACACCGGAGAAGAACGCCGCAAACGGATTTTTGCAATTGTCGGGGCTTCCTCCGGCAACCTGGTCGAATGGTTCGACTTCTACGTCTATGCCTTCTGCGCCATCTACTTCGCCCCGGCGTTTTTCCCGTCGGACGACCCCACTGTGCAACTGCTCAACACCGCCGGTGTATTTGCCGCCGGCTTCCTGATGCGCCCGATCGGTGGCTGGCTGTTCGGCCGGGTGGCCGACAAGCACGGGCGCAAGAACTCGATGATGATCTCGGTGCTGATGATGTGCGCCGGCTCCCTGGTCATCGCCTTTTTGCCAACCTACAAGGACATCGGCGCCTGGGCACCGGCCTTGCTGTTGGCGGCGCGATTGTTTCAGGGCCTGTCGGTGGGCGGCGAATACGGCACCACCGCGACCTACATGAGCGAAGTCGCCCTCAAGGGCCAGCGCGGTTTCTTCGCCTCGTTCCAGTACGTGACCCTGATCGGCGGGCAGCTGCTGGCAGTGTCGGTGGTGGTGATCCTGCAACAACTGCTCACCGAAGATGAACTGCGGGCCTGGGGCTGGCGGATTCCGTTCGTGATCGGTGCCATCGCGGCGGTGATCTCGCTGTTGCTGCGCCGCTCCCTGAAAGAAACCAGCAGCAAGGAAATGCGGGAAAACAAGGACGCCGGCAGCATTGCCGCGCTGTTCCGTGACCACAAGGCGGCGTTTATCACCGTGCTCGGCTACACCGCCGGCGGCTCGCTGATTTTCTACACCTTCACCACGTACATGCAGAAGTACCTGGTGAACACCGCTGGCATGCACGCCAAGACCGCCAGCTACATCATGACCGGCGCATTGTTCCTCTATATGTGCATGCAGCCCTTGTTCGGCATGCTCTCGGACAAGATTGGTCGGCGTAATTCCATGCTGTGGTTCGGCGCCCTCGGTACGCTGTGCACGGTGCCGATCCTGATGACCCTGAAAACCGTTACCAATCCGTTCCTGGCTTTTGTGCTGATCACCCTCGCCCTGGCGATCGTCAGTTTCTACACCTCTATCAGCGGCCTGGTGAAAGCGGAAATGTTCCCGCCACAAGTGCGCGCCTTGGGTGTCGGCCTGGCTTACGCGGTGGCCAATGCGATCTTCGGCGGCTCGGCGGAATACGTCGCCTTGGGCCTGAAATCCATTGGCCTGGAAAACACCTTCTATTGGTACGTTACCGGCATGATGGCGGTGGCGTTCCTGTTCAGCTTGCGTCTGCCCAAACAGGCGGCGTATTTGCACCACGATCTGTAACCGGTTGGCGCGCGCCCGTTGCGGGCGTGCGCGACCTAGGGATGGTTTATGACGACGCGCCCGAGCAATCAATTGTTCGACGCTTATTTCACAGCAGGCAGCATGGCCGAGGTGTTCTGTGATCAGGGCCGGCTGCAGGGCATGCTCGACTTTGAAGCTGCGCTGGCCCGGGCCGAGGCCCTGGTGGGGTTGATCCCTCAAGCGGCGGTCGCACCTATTGCCCAGGCCTGCCTGGCATCTCTCTACGACACGGTGGCGCTGGGCGAGGCGATTGCCACGGCGGGTAACTCGGCGATTCCACTGGTCAAGGCCTTGGGCAAGCAGATTGCTCAAGACGACGCTGGTGCCGAGCGTTATGTGCACTTGGGCGCCACCAGTCAGGATGTGATGGACACCGGCCTGGTGCTGCAACTGCGCCGCGCCGTGGAGCTGATCGAAAACGATTTGGCACGGTTGGGGGAAACCCTCGCCGTGCAGGCCCAGCGATATGCCGCCACACCGTTAGCGGGCCGCACCTGGTTGCAACACGCGACGCCCGTCACCCTAGGCATGAAAATCGCCGGCTGGCTTGGCGCGGTGACCCGCAGTCGACAACGACTGACGCAACTCAAGCCGCGTTTGCTGGTGCTGCAATTTGGCGGCGCCTGCGGAACCCTTGCGGCGTTGGGTGACCAGGCCATGCCTGTAGCGTTGGCACTGGCCGCCGAGTTGCAGCTGACCTTGCCGGAACAGCCCTGGCACACCCAGCGTGATCGCCTGGTGGAATTTGCCGCCGTGCTCGGCTTGATCGCCGGTAGCCTCGGCAAACTGGGCCGTGATATCAGCCTGCTGATGCAGACCGAAGCGGCGGAAGTATTCGAACCGTCGGCGCAGGGCAAGGGCGGCTCCTCGACCATGCCCCACAAACGCAATCCGGTGGGTGCGGCCGTGCTGATCAGCGCCTCGACCCGCGTTCCCGGCCTGGTGGCGACGATGTTCAGCGCCATGCCCCAGGAGCACGAGCGCAGCTTGGGCCTGTGGCACGCCGAATGGGAAACCTTGCCTGAGATTTGCCGGTTGGTCTCCGGCGCCTTGCATCAGGCCTTGCTGGTCAGCGAAGGCCTTGAAGTAGACGCCGAGCGCATGTCTCGTAACCTAGACCTGACCCAGGGGCTGGTGCTGGCCGAAGCGGTGAGCATCGTCCTTGCCCAGCGCCTGGGCCGCGAAACAGCCCACCATTTGTTGGAACAATGCTGCAAACGCGCCGTCGCCGAACAGCGCCATCTACGGGCCGTATTGGCTGACGAGCCGCAAGTTACCACCGAATTATCGGCCGCTGAACTCGATCACCTGCTGGACCCGGCGCACTACCTGGGCCAGGCACACACCTGGGTCGACCGCGCGGTGGCCGAACATGTTGCATTGACTGCCTGAGGAGGCTGCTGTGGGATTTGTACAACTCGCCGATGGCGAACTGAACTACCAACTCGATGGCCCCGACGATGCACCGGTGCTGGTGCTGTCCAACTCCCTGGGCACTGACCTGCATATGTGGGATGCGCAGATGCCGGCCTTTACCCAGTATTTTCGAGTGCTGCGTTTCGATACTCGTGGGCACGGCAAGTCCCTGGTCACCGAAGGGCCTTACAGCATCGAGCAACTGGGGCGAGACGTGTTGGCGCTGCTGGATTCACTGCACATTGACCGCGCGCATTTCTGCGGGCTGTCCATGGGCGGCCTGATCGGCCAGTGGCTGGGTATCAACGCCGGCGAGCGCCTGCGCAGGCTGGTGGTGTGCAATACGGCGGCGAAGATCGGCGAGCCAGCAGTGTGGAACCCACGGATTGAAATGGTCCTACGCGACGGTGCGGCAGCGATGGTTGCCTTGCGTGATGCGTCGATTTCCCGCTGGTTCACTGCCGATTTTGCCCAAGCCAACCCTTATCAAGCCAAGCAGATTACCGACATGCTGGCGGCGACCTCCCCGCAAGGTTATGCGGCCAACTGTGCTGCGGTGCGTGATGCTGATTTTCGGGAGCAGTTGTCATCGATCAAGGTGCCGACCCTGGTGATTGCCGGCACTGAAGATGCCGTTACGCCGCCGGCCGGTGGGCATTTTATCCAGGCTCATGTACAGGGCGCTGAATACGCCGAGTTCTATGCTGCGCACCTGTCCAATGTGCAGGCTGGCGCCGCGTTCAGCGACCGGGTGCTGGAATTTCTGTTAGCCCACTGAGGAGTCTTTTGTGGACGAGAAACAACGCTATGCCGACGGCCTGCAAGTGCGTCGCGAAGTGCTCGGCGACGCCCACGTCGACCGCAGCCTGAATGCCCTGACCGAGTTCAACTCGGAGTTCCAGGAAATGATTACCCGCCACGCCTGGGGTGATATCTGGACCCGTCCGGGCTTGCCTCGGCACACCCGCAGCCTGATCACCATCGCCATGCTGATCGGCATGAACCGCAGTGAGGAACTGAAACTGCACCTGCGTGCGGCAGCCAGCAATGGTGTGACCCGTGCCGAGATCAAAGAGGTGCTGATGCAGAGCGCGATCTACTGTGGGATTCCGGCGGCCAATGCGACCTTTCACCTGGCGGAGTCGGTGTGGGATGAGTTGGGCGTTGAGTCGCGGCAACTGTAGGAGCTGTCGAGCTTTAGCGAGGCTGCGATAGCGGTGGGTCAGGCACCCTCAATGTTGGCTGTGCTGACGCCATCGCAGCCTCGCTAAAGCTCGACAGCTCCTACGCTGGCTTGTGCTAGCCATCATTGCTTAAATCAGAAGGAATCAGCGTTCCACAGCCAATTCCACACGCCTGGAAAATGCACCGCGTCGTTGACATCACCCACTGTGCGAGCCATGGCGGCGCGTTGCAGTGTCGGGCGATCCGTGTAGAACGGCTCGGCAGCTGTCCTAAGGCCTGTGACTCGGGCGCTGTCCATCAGGATCTGCAGGTATTCCTGCAGATGCCGTGCGGTGTAGCGGTTGATGTCGTGAAAGGTCACCACCACCGGTATCACACCGTCCACTGTCGGCAGCTGCCCCAGGGCGATCTGCTCGCGCACTTGCGACAGTTGCCGTAGCAGGTTGGCCCGCCGCTGCGGGCTGCCATTGAAACCCCAGATCTTGCCGTCATTGGCGCTCAGGTCCGTCAGCAGGATGTGCAAACCCTGTTTCTGATAAGCCGCGAAGGTGCGGCTGTCGTAGTTCCAGAAGGGCGGACGTACCAGGGTTGGCGGCGCCCCAGTGATCGACGCAATGGTTGCCGCGCCCAGGCTGAGGGACTGTTCCAGTTCTTCGCAGTCAAGGAGGCGGTGATTGGTGTGCCAGGCAGTGGCGGTGTGGAAGCCCAGGATATGCCCGCCCGCGTGCTCACGCTCCATGGTTTTACGACCACGCGCGCTGCCGCCGGACCGAGACGCCTCGGTCTGCAAAAAGAAGATCGCCTTGATACCCGGTTGTACCGGGTTGCTGGCCAGGTCCGCGAGCACTGAACGGCTCGGATTGTCGAAGCCCGAGGCGCTGGGGCCGTCATCGAAGGTCAGCAAAAAGCGGATCGGCGCCTGGGCACGCAGGTTGTGTTCAGTCTGCGGTGTCAGGGCAATGGGAGGGCCGATGCAGCCGCCCAGGCTCAATGCCAGGGCAAGTACGGCTGAGGCGATGGCAAGGGATTTCATGGTGTGGACCGCGCTCGAATGAAGGCCGCCGCTGATTTGGATCAGCGGCGGCAGGGGCGCACCATACAGCAAGGTTGTCGCGTGTTTACAGCAGACTTAGCGGATAGCTGACGATCAACCGGTTTTCATCAAACTTATTGTTGCTGTAGTCCCGGCGCATGCTGGAATTGCGCCAGCGCACATTGAGGTTTTTCAACGTGCCGCTCTGCACCGTGTAGGCCAGTTCGCTTTCCCGTCCCCATTCCTTGCCATCGGTCACGGTGGCGGTGTGCACATTGCTGCCGCTGATGTAGCGGTTCATCACGGTCAGGCCTGGCACGCCAAGGGCGACGAAGTTGTAGTCGTGGCGCACCTGCCAGGATTTTTCCTGGGCGTTGTCGTAGCTGGCGTTGAAGCTGTCGTTGGCCAGGGTGCCGCCGCTGGTGCCATTGACCCGCATCCAGGCGCTGTCGCCGGTGAGTTTTTGCAGGCCGACGTAGAAGGTGTTGCCGCCGTACTTGGCCGAGAACATCCCGGACCAGGTCTTGTTGTCGAGGTTGCCGGCACGGGCGCTGCCGTCTTCCTTGCCGTAGAAGAATCCGAGGTTGGCCCCCAGGGTCCAGTCGCCCAGAGGTTGGCTGTGGATCAGATTGAGGTACTGCTGGCTGTAGATATCCTTGAGTTGGGCATTCCACACGCCGACCTGCGTGCGTTTGTCATTGAAGGCATATTCGCCTCCCTGGAAGTTAAACCGGTGGGAGGTGAAGGCGGTTTTTCCGAACATCGACATGTCGGTCATGCTGCTGTCGTCACGCGGGCTATTGGCGCGGAACTGGCCGCCGTAGAGGGTCAGACCGTCGATTTCTTTGGAGGTGATCTGCCCTCCGCGCAAGGTTTGCGGCAGTGAGCGGCCGTCATCCGAGCGCAGGATCGGCAGCACCGGCATCCATTCGCCTAGCTTCACCTCAGTCTTCGAGATGCGCGCCTTGAATGCTACGCCCAGGCGCCCGAAGTCATCGGCGGGCCGCCCATCGTGATCCAGTGGCAACAGTTGCGTGCCCCCGGTGCCGCGTCCGCCATCGAGCTTCACCGAGTACAAACCGAGCACGTCCACGCCTGAACGAGCCCCATGAAAGACAGGACACCGTTTCCCCCTTACGATAAGGGATAGGCAAACGGTTATGTTTATGACTAATAGCAACGATAAGAGTGGTGAGCTTTTGGGTCAGGAGCGGCGGCGCCG
>NZ_VOBG01000016.1 GCF_008369295.1 Pseudomonas sp. ANT_H4
AGCGGGAGGCGAATTCTACAGCGTTACTCGCTGCTGTCAACACCTCTTTTTCTCCGCTTTCGACCGAGAAGATCGAAACGTTAATAGGGTCAAACAACACGACCTTATCAACTCCTTCTGGGCTTCGGTGAACTGAAGCAACTCGCTATCGAAACCTACATAACTCTTTGTTTACCAAGGAGTTTTCCGTTTCGACTGCGCCGGAAGTGGGCGAATTATAGACTTCCAGAATCTGCCGTCAAGGGTTAATTACGCTTTTGTTACAGAAGGTGCTTTTTTCGCTATAAGACGTGGAATCCGGCGCATTACCGGCGGTACCCGCAGCACCAGGAGCAGTACACCTATAGATGCATAGATAGCCCACTCCTTCAGGTCAGCACGAACGATCCACAACATATGCAGCAGACCAAGCCCGAGAATCACGTAAACCATACGATGCAGCTTCTTCCAGCGCGCACCCAACCGACGCTGGCTATAGCGGTTTGACGTTACCGTCAGCACCAAAAGGCAAAGGAAGCCCAAGGCACCCACAATAATATAGGGCCGCTTGCGCAGCTCTACGCCCAGCTGTGACCAGTCAAGCCCCAGGATAAAGACGCTGTAGGCGGCCAGGTGCAAAACCACATAGGCAAAGCACCACAACCCTAACTGCCGGCGCACACCGATCCACCCCGCCCAACCGCTGAGCTTGTGCAGTGGCGTCATGCTCAGGGTTATCAGCAACAGGGTCAAAGTACCAAGCCCCAGCCTGTCCACCAGTACTTTCCCTGGATCAGGCCCAAGGGCGAAGCTCCAAGCCTCATACAACCAGAGCAACGGCCATACGGCCACAGCTATAAATACGCCGAGGCGCCAGATCGGGTATCGCATCAATAGTTCTTCCGCAAATCGAGACCCGTATATAAAGAGGCTACTTCATCGGCGTAGCCATTGAACATTTGCGTCTCGCGCACATTGGGACTGAACAGGCCGCTCGGCAGACGTCGCTCCCGCGCCTGGGTCCAGCGCGGATGATCGACGGTAGGGTTCACGTTCGCGTAAAAACCATACTCATCTGCAGCGATGCTTTGCCACGTGGTTTTCGGCTGCTCGCTGACCAGGCTGATTCGCACAATGGATTTGACGCTCTTGAAGCCGTACTTCCATGGCACCACCAAACGCAAGGGTGCTCCATTTTGATTAGGCAACTCACGGCCGTACATACCCACCGCCAGGATCGCCAAAGGATTCATCGCCTCATCAAGACGCAACCCTTCTACATAAGGCCAGTCAATCAGGGCAAAACTGGAGCGCTGCCCCGGCATACTCTTGGGGTCCTGCAGGGTCTCAAAGCGGATGTACTTGGCCTTGGAAGTAGGCTCGACCTGCTTGAGCAACGCCGAAATCGGAAAGCCAATCCATGGAATCACCATCGACCACGCCTCAACACAGCGCAGACGATAGATACGTTCCTCCAACTGATAGGGCTTCATGAAGTCTTCCAGAGCATAGCGCCCAGGTTTTGCGACTTCACCATCGATCACCACACTCCACGGCTCGGTCTTGAGGTATCCCGCATTGGTTGCCGGATCGCCCTTGTCAGTACCGAACTCATAGAAGTTGTTGTAGTGCGTCGCGTCCTTGAACGGCGTGATCGTCTCGTCCTTGACGGTAACCGCCTGCCACTTGGTACTTGGCAGTTTGTCGGCAAACCAGCCTGGCGCCTTGCCTGGCTCGACGCCCGCATAACGGGCAGCGTCATCAGCACTGGCCCAGCGCGGCAGGCTACTGGCAGCCATGCCAGCAAGCGCACCACCGAGCAAGCTGCGGCGAGAGAAATAGAGGGATTCGGGAGTGACTTCCGATTCTTGGCAATCGGACGATTGGGGCAACTTGATTAACATGGCAACTCCGCAGCTTTGGAGGACTGATGCACCAATAGACTGCGGAGTATGGTGGAAATTACATTAAGGCAACGTTTTACGCCTACGAAGATCAAGCAAATACTGCACCGGGCCGGAAGCAGCATAGGCAAGGAACACCAGCAACAGAATCCGCGGCGGATCACTGAAGACCACCGCGAATACCAACACCACCGCAAGGATCGCCACGAAGGGCACGCGCCCCTTGAGATCGAGCTCCTTGAAGCTGTTGTACTTGATATTACTGACCATCAGCATACCGGCAGCCGCCACCATCAAAGCGACCAGGAACGACATCTTCGACCCCTGGATGCCATAGTCACTGAACGCCCAGACGATACCGGCAACCACACCTGCTGCAGCCGGACTGGCCAGGCCGATGAAGTAACGCTTGTCGGCCGTGCCCACCTGGGTATTGAAACGCGCCAGACGTAACGCCGCGCCCGCAACATAAATGAACGCCACCATCCAGCCAACCTTACCCATATCACCCAGGGCCCAGGCAAACGCCAGCAACGCCGGCGCAACACCAAAGGCGACCATGTCGGAAAGCGAGTCATACTCGGCACCGAATGCACTCTGGGTGTTGGTCATCCGCGCCACACGACCATCCAGACCATCGAGGACCATGGCCACGAAGATCGCTATCGCAGCAAAGCCAAAGTACTTGCTGGCACTGACCGTATCACCGGCCGCAAGAGCGCTCTGGGCACTCATGGAATTGATAATGGAATAGAAGCCAGCGAACAGGTTCGCAGTAGTGAACAGATTAGGCAGAAGATAGATACCACGGTGCCGGACTTTACGGCCTTCAGCGTCATGCCCTTCTTCGACATGCTCATCGATCGGTAGCAGGCTTTCGGCGTCAGAAGCCTGGTTTGGCTCTTCGGGACGTTCGCTCATGGACTTTACCTTGCAACGGTTTGAAAAATCTCGACAGAAACTTGCGGCGAGTGTTCGCCCGCAAACGATGCAGCTTTATACCAGAACCTGCCCCCCAAACGAAAAAACGCGGCCTAGGCCGCGTTTTTCCTTGATACCTACGACTTAGTTCTTGGCTTTGTCGACGATCTTGTTGGCACCGATCCACGGCATCATGGAGCGCAGTTGCTCGCCGATGATTTCGATACCGTGAGCGGCGTTGTTACGGCGCTTGGCGGTCATCGAAGGGTAGCCGGTTGCGCCTTCGCTGATGAACATTTTGGCGTATTCGCCGTCCTGAATACGTTTCAGAGCGTTGCGCATAGCCTGACGGGATTCAGCGTTGATCACTTCCGGGCCAGTCACATACTCGCCGTATTCAGCGTTGTTGGAGATCGAGTAGTTCATGTTGGCGATACCGCCTTCGTACATGAGGTCCACGATCAGCTTCAGTTCGTGCAGGCATTCAAAGTAGGCCATTTCTGGCGCGTAACCAGCTTCAACCAAAGTTTCGAAACCGGCTTTAACCAGCTCAACGGTACCGCCGCAAAGAACGGCTTGTTCGCCGAACAGGTCGGTTTCGGTCTCGTCCTTGAAGGTGGTTTCGATGATGCCGGTACGACCGCCACCGACGCCAGCAGCGTAAGACAGTGCAACGTTCTTGGCATTGCCCGAGGCGTCCTGGTAGATCGCGATCAGGTCAGGAATACCGCCGCCCTTGACGAACTCGGTACGCACGGTGTGGCCCGGCGCTTTCGGCGCGATCATGATCACGTCGAGGTCGGCGCGTGGCACAACCTGGTTGTAGTGGATCGCGAAGCCGTGGGAGAAGGCCAGGGTGGCGCCCTTCTTGATGTTCGGCTCAACTTCGGTCTTGTACAGCGCGGACTGGAACTCATCCGGGGTCAGGATCATGACCACGTCGGCAGCAGCAACAGCAGAAGCCACATCGGTAACTTTCAGGCCGTGAGCTTCGGCCTTGGCCACAGTGGCCGAGCCTTTGCGCAGACCAACAGTCACATCGACGCCGGAGTCTTTCAGGTTGCAGGCTTGAGCGTGACCCTGGGAGCCGTAGCCGATGATGGCGACTTTTTTGCCCTGGATGATCGACAGGTCACAATCTTTATCGTAATAAACTTTCATGAGGTTCCTCTATATATCCAGGCCGTTAAGGCCATTCGCTAATTTGGGTTAGATGCTGAGTACTTTGTCGCCACGGGCGATCCCGGTGACGCCACTGCGTACAGTTTCCAGAATCGAGGCCGTCCCGATCGACTGGATGAAGCTGTCCAGCTTGTCGCTTGTACCGGTCAATTGAACGGTATAAACGCTGGCGCTCACATCGACGATCTGCCCGCGATAGATGTCGGTAGTGCGCTTGATCTCGGCACGTTGAGCGCCCGTAGCCTTAACCTTAACCAGCATCAGCTCGCGCTCGATGTGGGCACTTTCCGACAAGTCGACCAGCTTGACCACTTCGATCAGTTTGTTGAGGTTCTTGGTGATCTGCTCGATCACCTCATCATGGCCAACAGTAGTCAATGTCAGGCGCGACAGGGTTGGGTCTTCGGTCGGCGCCACAGTCAGGCTTTCGATGTTGTAGTTGCGTTGCGAAAACAGGCCGACCACACGAGACAGAGCGCCCGGTTCGTTCTCCAGAAGCAGGGAGATAATATGCCGCATGATTAGGTACGCTCCGTTTTGTTCAGCCACATGTCGCGCATAGAGCCGTCTTTGATCTGCATCGGGTAGACGTGCTCACTGGTGTCGACCTGAATATCGATGAACACCAGGCGATCCTTCAGGGCGAACGCCTCTTCCATCTTCGGCTTCAAATCCTTCAAATCGGTGATGCGCATGCCAACATGGCCATAGGCTTCAACCAGTTTGACGAAGTCAGGCAGAGACTCCATGTAGGAGTGAGAGTGACGGCTGCCGTAGCTCATGTCCTGCCACTGGCGAACCATGCCCAGCACGCCGTTGTTCAGGCAAATGATCTTCACCGGCAGGCCATATTGCAGGCATGTCGACAGCTCCTGGATGTTCATCTGGATGCTGCCCTCGCCAGTGACGCAAGCGACGTCGGCATCAGGGAAGCTCAGCTTCACACCCATGGCGGCAGGGAAACCAAAGCCCATCGTGCCCAAGCCACCAGAGTTGATCCAGCGGTTAGGCTTGTCGAATTTGTAGTACTGCGCCGCGAACATCTGGTGCTGACCTACGTCGGAGGTGACATAGGCATCGCCCTTGGTCACTTCGCACAGGGTTTCGATCACGGTTTGAGGCTTGATGATGCTGCCGTCGCCCTTGTCGTAAGGGAACAGGCCGCGGTCACCGCGCCACTCGTCGATCTGTTTCCACCAACTGGCGACGGAGTCCTTGTTCGGCGTTTCGCCGATGTCCTTGAGCGCCGCGACCATTTCGGTCAGCACGCTTTCCACAGGACCAACGATAGGTACATCAGCCTTGATGGTCTTGGAGATAGACGCCGGGTCGATGTCGATGTGGATGATCTTGGCATTCGGGCAGAACTTGCTCGCACCATTGATTACCCGGTCATCGAACCGTGCACCAACCGCAAGGATCACGTCGGCATGGTGCATGGTCAGGTTGGCGGTGTAGCTGCCGTGCATGCCGAGCATGCCGACGAACTGCCGATCCGAACCAGGGTATGAGCCCAAGCCCATCAGCGTATTGGTCACCGGCAGGTTGAGCATCTTCGCCAGTTCAGTCAGCGGTGCGGAACCGCCTCCCAGGATCACCCCTCCACCCGCGTAAAGCACCGGACGCTTGGCCGCCAGGAGCATTTCTGCCGCCTTGCGAATTTGCCCCGAGTGCCCACGAACGGCTGGGCTGTAGGAACGCAGCTTGGCTTTTTTCGGGAAGATGTATTCGAATTTTTCCGCCGGGTTGGTCATGTCTTTCGGGATATCAACCACCACGGGGCCCGGGCGACCGGATTGAGCGAGGTAGAACGCCTTTTTCATGACTTCCGGGATTTCCGAAGCATGCTTGATCATGAAGCTGTGCTTCACGATCGGCCGGGAGATACCGATCATGTCGGTTTCCTGGAATGCATCGGTACCGACCATGGTGCTCGCCACCTGGCCGGAAATGATCACCATCGGAATGGAGTCCATATAAGCAGTCGCGATGCCGGTGATGGCATTGGTCGCGCCAGGGCCAGACGTCACCAGTACCACGCCGGCTTTACCGGTGGCACGGGCATAACCGTCAGCCATATGGGTTGCGGCCTGTTCGTGACGAACCAGGATGTGGGTGACAGCCGGTTCCTTGAACAGTGCGTCGTAGACATGCAGCAGAGCACCACCTGGGTACCCGTAGATATAGTCGACGCCTTCGTCACGCAAAAAGCGGACGAGCATCTCACCGCCAGATAAAAGCTCCACGTTGTTCACCTCTAAAACGCCAGAATACCGTCTGTTAAAAACCGACGGGTCTTAATAGGTTTACTTCTCAGCAGAGCATGAGCGACGGTGGTCGCCGACTACGTCAGCACTGACTGAGCAAGTATTGGGATCGTCCCAAGTGTTGCGGGACTTTCCCACCCAGCGCGAGGTAACGCGTTGCGGGTGTAACAGGTCGGCGCGGATATACGCCTCATGATCTGCTGAGTGGATCTGCTTTTGGCAGTCCCTCTACAGCGGACTTTGGATTCTTCTGTTTCAGCCCCTTCAAGTCAAGCAATAATTGCGCTTTTTTCCAACTAAGCGCATGAGAACGCAGAAGAAAGGGGCTTGAGAAGGGATAAAACTCGCCTGAATGTCGTCAAGCGGTAGAAATATGCGCAAGGCTGCCGGAAAACCCGGCAGTCAGGCAATTAACGAGCGTCGACGATCAATTGGTCGAACTTTTTCAGCGCAGCCCGCAGGCCAAGGCTTTCTCGCGGCCGAGCGGCATAGACCATCTCGGCCATCTCCATAATTCCCGAAGCATTGGGCAGCGGCAGGTCCTGTTCAAGGATTTGCTTCATCCTTACAAGGAAAATCCATTGCAGCCACTGATGGAAATCCAGGGTATCGACCGAAAAGGGCTCAACACTGCTCAAGGCCTGCGCACTCGGAGACACCTCGTCCCACCAGTCCTGCAATCGTAACTCACGCTCGATCATCAACAACTGTTCGGCAATCGCTGGAAAACGTGCATCCATCAGAGACTGACCTTGGCCTTTTGCCGAGCCTGAGCGGCACCGGCAGCGTCACCCTGCTTCTCACGAGCCTGGGCAATCAACCCCCATAGACTTGCCTGCAGGTCAGGTCGACCGTTGGCCAACGTCAGGCCGCGGCGTGCAAACTGCTCGGCTTGCGGCGCATCGCCCTGGGCCATGCGCACTTGTGCCAAGCGATACAGCACTTGCGGTTCGCGCGGTGCCACGCGCTGGGCGCGCTCAAGACTGGAGGATGCGCCGTTCAAGTCACCACCGGCCTGCTGTTGCTGCGCGGTGGTGAGCAAAGCCAGCACCGGGCCGTCCAATTGCTCGTCGGCCGACAAGCCACCGGCATTGGCGGACGGAATCCCGCTCGGTGTCGACGGCATGTTGTAGGTGCCCTGGTTGATCGGCGCGGATTGAATCGGTGCAGAATCAACCGGCCCAGGAGTGATCGGCCCTGGTGTAAACGGCTCGGCACTGATTGGTGCCGATGTAGTCGCGCCGCCACCTGGAACCATCACTACCACGCCAGAATCTTGAGGCACCGCTTGAGTTGTCGCCTGTGTAGGGCGCGTGGTCACGGTTTGACGGAAGCCGCCATTGGCCGAGATCCGATCATTGTTTGAAACAGCTGAACCGGAATCCACCACCGGAATAGAACCGCGCTGCACACTGGCGCAACCATTGAGCAAAGCCAGAGCTGTAATAGCTGGAATCCACCACTTGTTCACTTGAAATCCTCTTTGCTTAATTCATCCAGCCCTTGACCCAATCCATGACCGAATCAGCGTCCGCGGGAACACCGCCACCGCACGCTGCGCCGGCTGGCGGTTCGCTGCCGCGAATATACGGCATCTGTACCGCACCCGGACAGTTGGCATCGGAGCCTTGACCGGTATGGGGATCGATCCAGGCCTGGACGATATTGTCGGGCTGCGGCATGTTCAGTGGTAACGGGTCAGCCTTGCGCATGAAACTGGTCCAGACCTGCAATGCACCGGTGGCACCAGTGAACGGGGTCTTGCCATTGTCATCGCGGCCCAGCCAGACCACGGCGAGCAAGTCCTGGCTGAAACCGGCGAACCAGCTGTCCCGGGAATCGTTACTGGTACCTGTCTTGCCGGCCAGGGTCAGGTTGGCAGGCAGCGAGCTGTACACCGAACGCCCTGTACCTTCACGCATTACCCGCTGCATCGCGTTCTGGACCAGATAGATGGAAGCCGGATCAAAGCGCTGCTGAATCTGGAATGGATAGCGTTTGAGCGGTTCACCTTCAGCGGTCAAGACGCTACGAATCCCGCGCATTGGCGTATTGAAACCACCGTTGGCGAGGGTCTGGTACATGGTTGCCACTTCCATCGGACTCAGGCCACCGGCACCGAGCAACATGGAAGGGAATGCCGGGAACTCCCGGCTGACACCCAGACGTGCAAGCGTCTTGAGGACGTTCGGCACACCAAGCTCAAGGCCAAGACGCGCAGTCGACAAGTTGTAGGAGTGCGCCAGGCCCTGATACAGGAACACCGTACCGTGGGAACGCCGATCATAATTCTGCGGCTTCCAGACTTGACCATCGGCGCCCTTGACCGAAAAAGCCTCGTCGGACAGCCAACTGGTCAGCGTGTACTTGCTCGGTTTTTCCAACGCGGTCAGGTATACCGCCGGCTTGATTAAAGAGCCAATCGGTCGCACAGCATCCAGCGCGCGGTTGAACCCCGCGAAACTGGCCTGGCGACTGCCGATCATGGCCTGGACCTCACCGGTTTCCGGATTGGTCACCACCATGGCCGCTTCCACCTCATCGGAGCCTTTACGCCCAGCCAGGCGCTTGAAGGTGTCGGTGACGGACGCTTCGGCCTTCATCTGCAAGATGGGGTCGAAACTGGTAAAGATCCGCAGGCCCTCTTCGGTCAAGTCTTCGTCGCGATAGTCTTCACGCAACTGGCGCTTGACCAGATCGATGAAGCCTGGGAACGAGCTGTCCGCCAGCTTGCCGCGAGTGGTCACACCCAGTGGCATTTTCTTTGCGGCAGCGACCTGCTCGGCTGTGGCGACGCCTTGCTGCTCAAGCACGTCGAGTACCAGATTGCGCCGTTCCATTGCCCGCTCAGGATTGCGGCGCGGGTTGTAATAGGATGGTCCCTTGACCATGCCCACCAGCAAAGCAACTTGATGCAACTTCAGCTCGGACAACGGTTGACCAAAGAAGAACTGGCTGGCCAGACCGAAGCCATGCACGGCACGCTGCCCATCCTGTCCGACAAACACTTCATTGAGGTACGCCTCCAGAATCTCGCGCTTGTCGTAATGCAACTCAAGCAGCATCGCCATCATGGCTTCAGTGAGCTTACGGCTCAGGCTGCGCTCGCTGGTCAGGTAGAAGTTCTTGACCAATTGTTGCGTCAGGGTGCTGCCGCCCTGGGTCATCTTGCCGCCCGAGGTATTGACCCATATGGCACGGGCAATCGACTTGGGCGAAACACCCCAGTGACTGTAAAAGTCCCGGTCTTCCACGGCGACCAGGGTTTCCAGCAGATAAGGAGGCACCTGGTCAATCTTGATGAGGATGCGATCTTCAAGGTTTTTCGGGTAAATCCCACCAATCAGCAACGGCTCCAGGCGCACCACCGGCAGCTTTGCGCCACTGAGGGCCGAAAGCTGCGCGACGTAGTCGCCCGAGAAACGCACACGAACCGGCTGCGCCTTTTCAAGGCCTTCATAGAATTGGAAGCCACGGGTGTTCAAGTCCACGGTATTGCCGCTGACCGCCGCCGCACCAGGACCATTGGCCACGCTTTCGCGCCGATAGCCCAGGGCATCGAGTTCGGTGAGGAAATCGTCCTTGCTAAGCTTCTGGCCGGTGAACAATTCCAGCGGGCGCGCGTAGACCTTCGCGGGAATGGTCCAGCGCTTGCCAGAGAACTTCTCCTGAACCACTGCATCAAGGTAGACCGCGAAGCCTGCAATCACTACAAGACCGACCAGGCCGAGCTTGATGGCCCAGCCCAGCCAGGGGCGCAGGCCGCTGGAAGGAGGTTTTTTACGGGAACGGGGAGATCGGGTACGAGTCATGGCGGCGGATTATACGCACTTTATTGATGATCAACATGAGCCGGGCAGCGGTTTGCACGACCGGCTTGAGCAGCCATAATGCCCCCCATTAATTTTTCCAGACTCTGAAGGATCGCCCGTGAGCCAGTCCCTGATTGCTGCCCTGCAAAACCCGGCCCTGTTTCCACATCCGGTAGACGAGTTTCAAGTCATCGAAACCCATATTTCCTGGGTCCTGCTCACCGGCCCCTACGCCTATAAAATGAAAAAACCGGTGAATTTCGGCTTTCTCGACTTCACCCAGTTGGACGCTCGCGGCCACTTCTGCAACGAAGAACTGCGCCTCAACCAGCGCCTGACGAAAGATTTGTATCTTGAAGTTTTGCCAATCACCGGCAGCATTGAGGCACCACAACTCAACGGTGAAGGCCCGGTCATCGAATATGTTCTGAAGATGCGCCAGTTCCCGCAAAGCCAGTTGCTCAGCACCCTGCAAGCCAACGGCGAATTGACCACCGCGCACATCGACGAGATGGCCGAGCAAATCGCGCACTTCCATCTGAATGCACCCAAGGTTCCACAGGCTCATTCGGCCGGCACACCGCAAGACGTAATGGCGCCTGTGCGGCAGAACTTCGAACAAATCCGCCCGTTCCTGAGCGACAAGGCCGACCTGCTGCAACTCGAAGCCCTTCAAGCCTGGGCCGAAAGCAGCTTCGAGCGCCTCAAGCCGCTGTTCGAACAACGCAAGCTCGATGGCTTCATTCGTGAATGCCACGGTGATATTCACCTGGGCAACGTGACCATGATTGACGGTCATGTGGTGATCTTCGATTGCATCGAATTCAATGAGCCGTTTCGCTTCACAGACGTTTATGCCGACACTGGCTTCCTGGCCATGGATCTCGAAGACCGTGGTCTAAAATCCCTGGCCCGGCGATTTATCAGCCAATACCTGGAATTGACCGGCGACTATCAAGGCCTGGAACTGCTGAACTTCTATAAAGCCTACCGCGCCCTGGTCCGAGCCAAGATTGCCCTGTTCAGCATGCCGGCCGAAGCCGACCCGGTGCAGCGTGCGACCACACTGCGCCAGTACCGCAACTACGCGAACCTGGCAGAAAGCTACAGCACCATCCCATCGCGTTTCCTGGCGATTACCCACGGCGTATCGGCCACCGGCAAAAGCCATGTAGCGATGCGCCTGGTGGAAGCGCTGGGTGCCGTTCGCCTGCGCTCGGACGTAGAGCGCAAGCGCCTGTTTGGCGAGCAAAAGGTCGAAAACACACCACAAGCCGGAATTTACGCAGCAGACGCCAGCGCCGCCACCTACGCGCAACTCAACACCATCGCCGACACAGTGCTGCGCGCCGGTTTTCCGGTGGTGCTGGATGCCACCTACCTCAAGCGTGATCAGCGTGATGCTGCCGCCAAAGTCGCCGAGGCCACCGGTGCGCCGTTCCTGATCCTCGACTGCAACGCACCGCAAGCCGTTATCGCCAATTGGCTGGCAAAGCGCCAGGCAGACAAGAACGACCCGTCCGATGCCACGTTGACCATCATCGAAGAGCAGCAGGCCTCCCGTGACCCGCTCAGCGCCGAGGAAGTGCTGCTGAGCAAGCGGGTCGAGACCAATGAAAGCGGGACACTGGACGCGCTGGTGGCGCATATTCGTCAGCGTCTGCCGGGACTGTAAGAAAAATTTCTTGGTCGTGCAGCCTCATCGGCTAACGACCGAGCAACAGTGGCACTATAATGGCGTCATAAATCCAACAGGAGACGCCGTTGTGAGCCAGCCGAAGCTTCTTGATTCCCCGCTTTACGCACTGCTGCATAAAGATGATATCCATGGCTTCAACCAGGAACGCCCGAAGGACGGCACCGTCGACATGCGCGGCGGCGACTTTCGTGGGCTGGACCTACGCCACCTGAACGCCGAGGGTGTCGATTTTACCGACGCCTATTTCCGCTCCGCCGATTTGCGCGGCCTGGACTTGCGCGGTTGCTCACTGGAGGGCGCGAGCCTCGCCCATGCGCAGATCTCGGGCACTTACTTCCCACCGGAACTGACTGCTGACGAGATACTCATGTCAGTCAATTTCGGCACTCGCCTGCGCTACCGCATCAAGTAATGCAGTTACATCGCCGCTCAGTTACGCGCAACGCGGGCCGGGCTCTCTTCGTCTGCCTGCCGTCAAATTTCCAGCGTCAGCCTTAGAAGCTTTTGCGTCGTTTCCGAGCAAAGAACTACGTTTTTCCTACTGAGCGCTACACTCCTTTCAGGCTGCCTGGTCACGATACCCACCGCACCATTCGGCCATCGCAAGGAGGCTTGATGAATGATGAGCTGCAACACCTGAAAAACCTTGGCAAAACGTCGGCGCAGTGGCTGCATGCGGTGGGCATCCACAGTGCTTCGGACCTGCGTCGCCTGGGGGCGGTAGACGCTTACCGGGCGGTACGAACCCGAGGCTTCCGGGCGTCCAAAGTGCTGCTGTATGCCATCGAAGGGGCGCTGATGGATGTGCACTGGAACGATATTCCGGCAGAGCGCAAAGAAGCCTTGAATCGTCAACTGGAAGCTCTTTTGACACGGCACAAAAACTGAGACGACCAACTGACCTAATGTTTCCGGGGATTCCAAACAAGTATTTGAGAAAAATGGAAAGGACAGCAAAAACAAATATTGACTCTCAAATGAGAATCGTTATGATTATCGCAACTGGTCGCGAGATCAGCCGATAACTGAAAGACCATTGGTTCGGACTCTCAGATTATCTCCTCATCAGGCTAATCACGGTTATTTGACCCGGCTCTTGCCGGGTCTTTTTTTGCCTAGAAAAAATCATCCTGAACCGCACTGCCGCTTCAGCGGGCAATGATCAACGGATGCCCGCGCTCGGGATGCGGCTGCACCAATACATCAAGACCAAACACCGCTTTCAGAGGCTCTGGACGCAAGACCTGCGCCGGAGAATCGAGGGCATGCGGACGCCCCTCTTCCAGCAGCAATATGCGGTCACAGTAGCGGGCAGCCAGGTTCAGATCGTGCAGGATCACCAGCACCGCCGCGCCGCGGTCAGCGAAAGTGCGAATCGCTTGCAAGGTAGTGTGCTGGTGCAACGGATCGAGCATCGACGTCGGCTCATCCAGTAACAAGGTCTGCCCTGCCTCGCCAGGCCACAGTTGCGCGAGCACCCGCGCCAGGTGAACACGCTGACGCTCACCGCCGGACAGGGCCAGATAACTGCGACCACTCAAGTGGCCGATATCAGCAGCATGCAAGGCGGCGCTAATAATTTCATCGTCACGCACCCGACCGGTTTGATGAGGTAGACGGCCCATGCCGACGACTTCCTCGACACGAAAAGCAAAGTCCAAAGTAGACGTCTGGGGCAATACCGCCAGACGCTGAGCCCGCTGCGCCCCGCTCCACTCCTTCAATTCGAGCTGATCCAGCCATACCTGACCCTTATCGGGCTGCAACTCGCCACACAGCGCCCCAAGCAAGGTGCTTTTGCCCGCGCCATTGGGACCTAGCACGCCGAGTACTTCCCCCGGCCTCAGATCCAGGGTCACGTCGGCCAGCACGGTTTTCCTGCCGCGACGGATCTGCAGGTTGTCCACTCGCAGCATCAGGCGCGTCCTCGCAACAACAGATAAAGAAAAAACGGGGCGCCGATAAAGGCGGTAACAATACCGATGGGTAACTCCGCCGGCGCCAGGGCCAGGCGAGCCACCAGATCAGCGAACAACAGCAGGCTCGCGCCCGCCAGCACCGACGCAGGCAGCAACACGCGATGATCCGGACCCGCCAGCAGGCGCACCAGATGCGGCACCACCAGGCCGACAAAGCCGATCATCCCCGCCGCCGCCACCGCAGCACCTACCCCAAGCGCCGTGCAAAACACCAATTCACGCTTAAGGCCCTCGACATCAACTCCCAGGTGATTGGCTTCCGATTCGCCCAGCAACAGAGCATTCAGCGCCTTGGCCCGGCGGGGCAGCCACAGCGCCACACCCGCACTGACCAACAACAACGGCCACAACCGCGAATAGCTGGCACCGTTAAGGCTACCCAGGTTCCAGAAAGTGAGGGTGCGCAGCGTGGCGTCATCTGCCAGGTAGGTAAACAGGCCGACTGCCGAGCCGGCCAGCGCCGTCAGCGCGATACCGGCCAGCAACATCGTTGCAACGTTGGTCTGGCCATTGCGCCGTCCCAGGCGATAGACCAGTGCAGTCACCCCCAGGCCGCCGAGAAACGCGCACAGCGACAGCAAGTACGGCCCCAGGGCATCGGGCAAACCACCAAAGATCGAACCGCCGACAATTGCAACCGCGGCCCCCAGCGCCGCGCCACTGGAAACCCCCACCAAGCCAGGATCAGCCAACGGGTTGCGAAACAGCCCCTGCATGGCAACGCCCGACAGCGCCAGCACGCCGCCAACCGCCAGCCCCAGCAAGGTGCGCGGCAAGCGGATCTGGCCAAGAATCAACTCCGCCTGCTCCAGGCCCTGCGCCTCAATCGGCACGCCAAGCAAGCGCAATGCCGCCCGCAACGTATCGAGCAACGGCAAGCTGACAGGCCCCAGGGCTAATGACAGCCAGATCGCCAGGACACACAGCAGGCTCAAGCCAATGAACAGCGTCCGCGGTTTAACCAGAGTGGTCATGGGGCGGTTTTAACCTGAGACGGGTAGAAACCGGCGGACAGTTGCACCAAGCTTTTTGGCAGACGTGGGCCCAGCCCCCCCACCAGTAAAGTAGGGTCCAGCTCAAAGACCCGACCAGCCTTGGCTGCCGGCGTGGCCGCGAGAATCGGGTTTTCCTTGAACAGCGCCGCGCGCGCTGCGTCACCACTCAGGGCACGATCCGAGAACACCAGCACCTCGGGACTCATGCCCGCCAAGGACTCGACGGAAAACGGTTTGTAGCCACTGTGGGTGGCCAGGTTACGACCACCCGCTTGTTGCAGCACCCAGTCGGCGGCCGTGTCTTTACCTGCAATCAACGGTTTGCCACCAGCATGCCCCAACACCAACAGGACGCCTGGCGCTTTTTGTGTGGCCTGAGCGTGAGCCACCCAGCCTTTTTGCTGCTCAAGCTGCTTTTTATAGACGCCAAACAACTCTGACGCCTTGGCATCGCTACCCAGCAGCTTGCCCAAATGCTGCAAATTGCCCTCAAGCGTCGGCAGGTCGGGCTGAGCCGAAAACATCTCCACCTGCACGCCAGCACTGCGAATCTGCGCCAGCACCGGTGGCGGGCCCATTTCTTCAGTACCGACCAGGATTTGCGGACGCAGACTAAGAATGCCCTCGGCCGATAACTGACGCTGGTAACCGATGCTCGGCAGCGCCTTGAGGGATTCAGGATGCTGGCTGGTGGTATCGACCCCCACCAACTTCGATTCGCCGCCCAGAGCCGTCACCCACTCCGATAACGCACCGCCGGCACTGACCCAGCGTTGCGGCAGTTCAGAGGCTTGGGCTTGAGCCCCATGGTTGACCAGCAGTCCGACAACAATCGCAATAGCGCTGGCACTCAGACGCATAAAAGGGTTTCCTTCAAAGGGGTGGACCGACTGAACCACTCAGTCATGTGACAGATCAAGGCTGCCTGGCATCGTACTGAGCACGCAGCTAGCTAACGGGCGAAGCTGGCATTTGATAATTGTTTGCATTTAAACGTCAAGCGCCGGACACACGGGCAAAACCCGGATCGTCCTGCAGCCCTTTACCCGCACCACCTGAGAGTAAATATGAAGTTTCTTTGCCCTTCACACATCCTTACTGAAGCCAGCAGCCGCGGCTTCGATATCGATGGCCACAAGCTATTCGCCGTGCGCAGGGAAGGCACCGCCTACTTCTATGTCAATCGCTGCCCCCATCGCGGTGTGCCGCTAGAATGGCAGCCTGACCATTTTCTCGATCAAAGCGCCAGCCTGATTCAATGCGCGACCCACAGTGCGCTGTTTCTGATCGAGACCGGCGAATGCATCGCCGGCCCCTGCGCGGGTCAAAGCCTAACCGCCCTGCACGGCCGCGAAGACGAACAAGGGTTGTGGGTGCAACTCTAGTCGCTGAGCAGCACGTCCAATCGGCGGTCAATGCAGACTTCCTGCGAGCTAACCCGCACCCCGTACGCCAGGATTTCAACCCCAGCGGCCTTGGCCTCGCGCAACCCGGCAGCATAACCCGCGTCAATTTCTTCGGCGGGCCGCACCCCGTCGATACCGGACAGGTTGACGCAATACAACTGCACCGCCCGTACGCCGTCACGGGCCAAATGCGCCAGCTCGCGCAGGTGCTTGGCCCCTCGCTGGGTCACCGCATCAGGAAACGCCGCGACTGACGTTCCGTCAAAGCCCAAAGTGACACTTTTGACTTCGACATACGCCGCACCCGTGGGGTAATCCAGGCGAAAGTCGATGCGACTGTTTTCCTGACCGTAGGCCACTTCGCGCTTCAAGCCGGTAAAGCCATTGAGCTCGGTAATGACCCCTGCCCGCAACGCCTCCTCCACCAGTTGATTGGCGCGAGCCGTGTTGACACAGGCCAGGCGCCCCTGTGGTGTTTTGCTGATTTCCCAAGTGCCTGGCAGCTTGCGCTTAGGGTCGTTGGACCGGCTGAACCAGACCTGACCGCCTTCAACCATGCAATTGAACATCGAGCCTGTGTTTGGGCAGTGAATGGTCAACAACTCGCCGGTAACGGTTTCGATATCGGCGAGAAAACGTTTGTATCGGCGAATCAGCCGACCCTCTTCGAGGGGAGGATTAAAGCGCATCAGCCTTGCCAGCTCCGTAAGCCACGGGCAATCCGTTCTACAGCTTCCTGTAGCCGATCGAGGTTTTGCGTGTAGGCAAACCGTACATGGTGACCGGCCTGGTAACGGCCAAAATCCAGGCCTGGAGTAAAGGCCACATATTCGGTTTCCAGGAAATGCCGGCAAAACGCGAAGGCATCGCCGCCAAATGCGCTGATATCGGCGTACAAGTAAAAGGCACCTTCGGGCTCGACAGCGATACCAAAACCCAGCTCCCGCAACGCCGGCAGAAGAAAGTCACGGCGACGGCCAAACTCAATACGGCGCTCTTCAAGAATACTCAGTGTTTCCTCGGTGAAGCAGGCCAAGGCCGCGTACTGGGACATGCTCGGCGCGCTGATGTAGAGGTTCTGCGCCAGCTTTTCCAGTTCACCGACCGCCGCGGGCGGCGCCACCAGCCAGCCCAGGCGCCAGCCGGTCATTCCGAAATACTTTGAAAAACTATTTAGAACAAAGGCTTCATCATCGACTTCCAGCACGCTGGCGGCATCAGTGCCATAGGTCAGCCCGTGATAAATCTCATCCACCACCAAGTGCCCGTTGCGCGCCTTGATCGCGTTCGACAGCCCGGCCAGTTCGTCGCGCGTCAGGATCGTCCCGGTGGGGTTAGCTGGCGAGGCAACCAGTGCGCCGACGCTGTCCTGATCCCAGTGGCGAGCCACCAGATCAGCGGTCAGTTGATAGCGCACCTCCGGCCCGACCGGGACCAGTTGCGCCGCGCCTTCCACCAGACGCAAAAAGTGCCGGTTGCACGGGTAGCCTGGGTCCGCCAGCAGCCAGTGTTTACCGGGGTCCACCAGCAGGCTGCTGGCCAATAACAGGGCTCCCGAGCCACCCGGGGTGATCAGAATTCGCTCGGGATCGACATTCAGGCCGTAACGCTGCTGATAAAAACCGCTGATGGCTTCGCGCAGCTCAGGCAAACCGCGAGCTGCGGTGTAGCGCGTCTTGCCATTGGCCAGGGCGGCCTGCCCTGCCTTGATGATGGGCTGCGCCGTGGTGAAGTCCGGCTCACCGATTTCCAGATGAATCACATCGTGACCGCCAGCCTGCAACTCATTGGCCCGCGCCAGTAACGCCATGACGTGGAAAGGTTCGATAGCGCGACTGCGGGCACTGTAGGGCTGAGCCATTAGCCTTCCTTAACTGTGAATGCAAACCCCGATTCTACCCAACCGGCGACGCAAAACCTGCTCTATTACCCTGATGTCCGCGCCAGACGGTACGGCAACCGCCTGCAAAACGACTAAAATCCATATTCAAGACGGTACAAGCCCGCCCTGCTGCGGCTTTCGGTGCTTTGTGGCCAGCATGGGACGTCGCCTCGACAACAGGGAGTGGCGCACCTCGAAGCTATCTGGTAAGTTCGCCCGCTTGCAGCCGCAGGGCCGGCAGGTGTCGGCGACGTTGCAATCCTGCGCAATGGATTAGAAGAGTGAGAGGCGGCCCATTCATGCCCACCCAAGAAAAGCAACAGAGCATCAGCGGCTTCGAACCCTACGTACCATCGAAGGGCGAGGAGTACATGGGCGAGCCCATGCGTAAGCACTTCACCAAGATTCTGCAAAAGTGGAAACAGGACTTGATGCAGGAGGTCGACCGCACGGTTGACCATATGAAAGACGAAGCGGCCAACTTCCCCGACCCGGCAGATCGTGCCAGCCAGGAAGAAGAGTTCAGCCTTGAACTGCGCGCCCGTGATCGCGAGCGCAAGCTGATCAAGAAAATTGACAAGACCTTGCAATTGATCGAAGACGAAGACTACGGCTGGTGCGAATCCTGCGGCGTAGAGATTGGTATCAAGCGTCTGGAAGCGCGTCCTACTGCCGACATGTGCGTGGACTGCAAGACCTTGGCAGAAATCAAGGAAAAACAGGTCGGCAAGTAAACACTGTCGGACTGAACGAATGGGGCGTGCAAACGCCCCATTTTTGTATCTGCCGTTTACGGCTTTTCCAGTAACATCCACCCCATGACAGCCTCCTCCTATATCGGGCGCTTCGCCCCCACCCCCAGCGGTCACCTGCACTTCGGTTCGCTGGTCGCTGCCCTTGCTTCCTACCTAGACGCCCGCGCAAACAAGGGCCTATGGCTGATGCGCATGGAAGACCTCGACCCGCCTAGGGAAGAGCCCGGCGCCCAAGCAGCCATCCTCACTGCCCTGGAACGCTATGGCTTCGAGTGGGACGGCGAGTTGGTCCAACAAAGCGCACGGCATGATGCCTACGCCGAAGTCGTCAATCGCCTGTTCAACCACGGCCTGGCGTACGCTTGCACCTGCTCGCGCAAACAACTGGAACCTTACAACGGCATTTATCCGGGGCTGTGTCGCAATGCCGGCCATGGCCAGCAAGACGCCGCTATCCGCCTGCGGGTACCGGAGCTGGAATACCACTTTACCGACCGCGTACAAGGCAAATTCCGACAGCACTTGGGCCGGGATGTAGGTGATTTCGTCATCCGCCGCCGAGACGGCCTTTATGCTTACCAATTGGCCGTGGTCCTCGACGATGCCTGGCAGGGTGTCACCGATATCGTGCGGGGCGCCGACTTGCTCGACTCCACACCACGCCAGTTGTATCTGCAGGAGCTGCTCGGCTTGCCGCAACCGCGTTACCTGCATGTGCCGCTGATCACCCAGCCCGACGGCAACAAACTGGGCAAATCCTACCGCTCACCGCCCTTGACTAGCGACCAGGCCACGCCTTTGCTGCTCAGAGCGTTGCGCGCCCTTGGCCAACAACCGGGTAATGAACTGGATCACGCCAGCCCACGGGAACTGCTGGATTGGGGCATCCGTCACTGGGACGCCAACCAAATCCCGCGCACACTCACCTTGGCGCAAGCGCAATTACGTTAAGGGCGCTTGCAGCTTGGCGCCCATCCGTTACCATCGCCGCAGTTTTATTTGTATAGGCGCTCGCACCTACAAAAAAGCCGCTACTTCAACGAGTTTTTCAATCAGAGGCCAGTATGTATATCTATCGATTGGTCCTCCTGCTGGTCGTCGGGATCTATCTGTTTTCCCCCGCCATCATGGATTGGTGGATCGACGCCACGGGTGCCTGGTACCGGCCCTATCTGCTTTGGCTGATCCTGATCGTTGTGACTTTCATCCTGCAGAGCCAAAAAGATGCCGATGAGCTTTAGCCTGACCCAGATGCTGCTGATCAGCGCCGCCTACCTGGCCGCGCTGTTCGGGGTAGCCTGGATCAGTGAGCGCGGAATGATTCCGCGGGCGATCATTCGCCATCCGTTGACCTACACCTTGTCGCTGGGCGTGTATGCCAGTGCCTGGGCGTTTTATGGCACGGTGGGCCTGGCCTATCAGTATGGATATGGCTTTCTTTCCAGCTACCTCGGAGTGTCGGGCGCGTTTTTGCTGGCGCCGGTGCTGCTGTACCCGATTCTAAAAATTACCCGCACCTATCAGCTGTCGTCCCTGGCCGACCTGTTTGCCTTCCGCTTTCGCAGCACCTGGGCCGGGGCGCTGACCACGATTTTCATGCTGATCGGCGTATTGCCGTTGCTGGCGCTACAAATCCAGGCGGTGGCCGATTCGATTGGCATCCTCACCCGAGAACCCGTGCAACACCGGGTCGCCCTGAGTTTCTGCGCGCTGATCACCCTGTTCACAATTTTTTTCGGTTCACGGCATATTGCCACCCGCGAAAAACACGAAGGCCTGGTGTTTGCGATTGCCTTTGAGTCAGTGATCAAGCTGATCGCCATTGGCGGCGTCGGGCTCTATGCGCTGTACGGCGTATTCGACGGCCCACAACAGTTGGAAATGTGGCTACTGCAAAATCAGACCGCCCTCGCCGCCTTGCACACTCCGCTGCAAGAAGGCCCGTGGCGCACCTTGCTGCTGGTGTTCTTTGCCTCGGCCATCGTCATGCCCCACATGTACCACATGACGTTTACCGAAAACCTCAACCCGCGCTCATTGGTAAGTGCGAGTTGGGGCTTGCCGCTGTTCCTTTTGCTGATGAGCCTGGCGGTGCCGCTGATCCTGTGGGCCGGCCTGAAGCTGGGCGCCACCACCAACCCGGAATACTTCACTCTGGGCATTGGTATCGCGGCCAACAGCAAGTCCTTGGCGCTGCTGGCCTACGTCGGCGGCTTATCCGCCGCCAGCGGGCTGATCATCGTCACCACCCTGGCGCTATCGGGCATGGCGCTCAATCACCTGGTGCTGCCGCTGTACCAGCCACCCGCTGAAGGCAACATCTACCGCTGGCTGAAGTGGACCCGCCGGGCACTGATCGTCGCGATCATCATGGCCGGTTATGGTTTCTATCTGCTGCTGGGCGCCGAGCAGGACCTAGCCAACCTGGGCATCGTCGCCTTCGTTGCCACTTTGCAGTTTTTGCCAGGCGTGCTGTCGGTGCTGTACTGGCCGACCGCCAATCGTCGCGGTTTTATCGCCGGGCTCCTGGCGGGGATGCTGGTGTGGCTGGTGACCATGCTGCTGCCGCTGGTGGGCAATCTGCAAGGCTTCTACATTCCGTTGCTGAACATGATCTACGTGCTGGACGACACCAGTTGGCACATGGCAGCCATTGCCTCGCTGGCGGCCAACGTACTGATGTTCACTCTGATATCGCTATTCACCAACGCCAGCCCCGAAGAAACCAGCGCTGCCGAAGCCTGTGCGGTAGATAACGTGCGTCGCCCGCAACGCCGGGAACTGCATGCCGCCTCGCCCCAGGAATTCGCCACGCAACTGGCCAAGCCCCTGGGCGCCAAGGCCGCGCAAAAGGAAGTCGAACAGGCCCTGCGCGATCTCTACTTGCCCTTCGACGAGCGCCGGCCGTATGCGCTACGCCGCCTGCGTGACCGCATCGAAGCCAACCTCTCCGGCTTGATGGGCCCCAGCGTGTCCCAGGACATGGTCGAGACGTTCCTGCCCTACAAGGCAGGCGGCGAAAACTACGTCACCGAAGACATCCACTTCATCGAGAGCCGGCTGGAGGACTACCACTCGCGCCTCACCGGCCTTGCCGCCGAACTCGATGCCTTGCGTCGTTACCACCGCCAAACCTTGCAGGAACTGCCCATGGGCGTCTGCTCCCTGGCCAAGGATCAAGAAATCCTGATGTGGAACAAGGCCATGGAAGAACTCACCGGTATCGCTGCCCAGCGTGTGGTGGGCTCGCGCCTGAACACCATTGGCGATCCGTGGAAAGAATTACTTCAAGGCTTCATTAACCTGCCGGATGAGCACTTGCACAAACAGCACCTGGCCCTCGACGGCCAGACCCGCTGGCTCAACCTGCACAAAGCGGCAATCGACGAGCCCCTGGCGCCTGGCAACAGCGGTTTGGTGCTGCTGGTGGAAGACCTCACCGAAACCCAGATGCTGGAAGACAAACTGGTGCACTCCGAACGCCTGGCCAGCATCGGGCGCCTGGCGGCCGGCGTAGCCCATGAAATCGGCAATCCGATCACCGGTATCGCCTGCCTTGCGCAAAACCTGCGGGAAGAGCGCGAAGAAGACAGCGAAATCACCGAAATCAGCGGGCAAATCCTCGAGCAAACCAAACGTGTCTCGCGCATCGTGCAATCGCTGATGAGCTTTGCCCACGCGGGCGGTCATCAGAATCGCGATGAAGCTGTGTGCCTGGCCGAAGTCGCCCAAGATGCCATTGGCCTGCTGGCCTTGAACCGGCGCAATTTCGAAGTACAGTTCTTTAACCTGTGCGACCCGGAACACTGGGTCGATGGTGACCCGCAACGCTTGGCCCAGGTGCTAATCAACCTGCTGTCCAACGCCCGCGACGCATCGCCGGCCGGCAGCGCGGTACGGGTCAAGAGCGAGGTTTTCGAGCACACCGTCGACCTGATCGTCGAAGACGAAGGCAGCGGCATTCCACAGAACATCATGGACCGATTGTTCGAACCCTTCTTCACTACCAAGGATCCGGGTGAAGGTACCGGTCTGGGCCTTGCACTGGTCTATTCCATCGTTGAAGAGCATTATGGACAAATCACCATCGACAGCCCGGCTGACACCGAAAGCCAACGCGGCACCCGTATTCGGGTGACCTTGCCGCGTCATGTCGAAGCGACGTCCGCTGTGAACTGAGACCGTCGAGAGAACTGAATCAATGCCGCACATTTTGATCGTCGAAGACGAAACCATTATCCGCTCTGCCTTGCGTCGCTTGCTTGAACGTAATCAGTACCAGGTCAGCGAAGCCGGCTCGGTGCAGGAAGCCCAAGAGCGTTTCAGCATTCCCACGTTCGACCTGATCGTCAGTGACCTGCGCCTGCCTGGCGCGCCTGGCACCGAACTGATCAAGCTCGGCCAAGGTACCCCGGTACTGATCATGACCAGCTACGCCAGCCTGCGCTCAGCGGTGGACTCGATGAAGATGGGCGCGGTGGACTACATCGCCAAGCCTTTCGATCACGACGAAATGCTCCAGGCCGTGGCCCGTATTCTGCGTGACCGACAGTCAGTCAGCAGCACTCCAGCCGAGCGCCCAGCGGGCAAGGCCGTCAACGGCGCCGACAAGCCGGGGGTCGACAACAGTAATGGCGAGATCGGCATTATCGGTTCCTGCCCGCCAATGCAGGACCTGTACAGCAAGATCCGCAAAGTAGCGCCCACCGACTCCAATGTCCTGATCCAGGGCGAGTCCGGCACCGGTAAAGAGCTAGTGGCCCGCGCCCTGCACAACCTGTCCAAGCGCGCCAAGGCACCGATGATCTCTGTGAACTGTGCAGCGATTCCTGAATCCCTGATCGAGTCCGAACTGTTCGGCCACGAAAAAGGCGCCTTTACCGGTGCCAGTGCCGGTCGTGCCGGCCTGGTCGAAGCTGCGGATGGCGGCACGTTGTTCCTCGACGAGATCGGTGAACTGCCTCTGGAAGCCCAGGCACGTCTGCTGCGGGTGCTGCAGGAAGGCGAGATTCGTCGGGTCGGTTCGGTGCAGTCGCAGAAGGTCGATGTACGCCTGATCGCGGCCACTCACCGGGACCTGAAAGGCCTGGCGAAAATCGGACAGTTCCGTGAAGACCTTTACTATCGCCTGCATGTGATCGCGCTCAAGTTGCCAGCCCTGCGCGAGCGTGGTGCCGACGTCAATGAGATTGCAGATGCATTTCTGATACGCCAGAGCGCACGGGTTAACCGCACCGACCTGAAGTTCGCCGCCGATGCCGAGCAAGCGATCAGGCATTACTCCTGGCCCGGTAACGTGCGAGAACTGGAAAACGCGGTGGAACGTGCAGTGATCCTGTCGGAGAGCCCGGAAATTTCCGCCGAACTGCTGGGTATCGATATCGAGTTGAGCGATCTGCACGATGACGACTTCATCGGCCTGGCCCCGCAACAGGGCGGCAGTAACACTAGCCATGAGCCAACGGAAGATTTGTCACTGGAAGATTACTTCCAGCACTTTGTCCTTGAGCATCAGGACCATATGACCGAGACCGAGTTGGCCCGCAAGCTGGGTGTAAGCCGCAAATGCCTGTGGGAACGGCGCCAGCGCCTGGGTATTCCACGGCGCAAGACCGGGGTTGCCAGCGAAAGCTGATGCAGCGTCACACCAGGTAACACCCTCAAATGTGAAAAAACTGTTACCTCAGATATTTCACGTAACAAAAGCCGGGGCTTACGGTAACGAAGTCCCGGCTTTTTTTTGCCTGCCAAAAACCCGAAAGCGCCTTTAACCCCTATTTTGCTGGCCCGCGCAAAAGTTGGCACGCACCCTGCTATATGTTTAGTACAAGAACAATAACAAGCAATGCAAAAGACAATAAAAATAAGACGAATCGACTCACGCACAATAAAAACAACACGGCGGAGGCGCAGCTAACTGATTCTTTTGGAGAGGCGTTGCATTTGGGGCTTGCCCCGCAACCAGGCCGAGAACAACAAAAACTGCCCTAAGGCAGAGCCTGAACTGGTTGGATCATTGATCATCGCAACACAGCGACCAAAGCAATCCGTTTGCTCTTGACTCCCGATTGGGAGTGTCATGAAGGTAAAGCTTTATGGCGAGGGCGATCAACAAAAACAAGAAGCCCGAAATCAATAATAAAAATAGAGTACGCAACTACTTTCTCGGGGAGCTTCGGCTCCCCTTGTAGTTTCTACAATTTGGCTTGCGCGATTGACCGGTATCACCACTCTTTTAAGCTTCTGGCTCAAGGCTTGCAGCTTGTTCCTACACCATCCCCTGACTAAATGCTAGAATCCCCGCCCATCATGCGGTCATTCTTCGTTATGGCCGAACATTCCTTCAAACAGTGCATCCCATGCTGAAGAAGTTGTTCCAGTCATTCCGTTCTCCCTTGCGTCGTACGCAACATAAACGCAGCACGCCTGAAGTGCTCAACAGCAGCCAACATTCGCTGCAACGCGCCCAGTTCAGCCGTTATGCGGTGAACATCGTCGAACGCTTGCAGAACGCAGGCTACCAGGCTTACCTGGTGGGCGGTTGCGTGCGCGACATGTTGCTCAACATCACGCCCAAAGATTTCGACGTCGCCACCAGTGCCACGCCGGAGCAAGTGCGTGCCGAGTTTCGCAATGCGCGAATCATCGGTCGGCGCTTCAAGTTGGTGCATATCCACTTTGGTCGTGAAATCATTGAAGTGGCGACCTTCCGCGCCAATCACCCGCAAAATGATGAAGAGGAAGACAGCAACCAGTCTTCCCGCAACGAAAGCGGGCGCATCCTGCGAGACAATGTCTACGGCACCCTGGAAGAGGACGCGCAACGCCGCGACTTCACCATCAATGCCCTTTACTACGATCCGGTCAGCGAGCGCATCCTCGATTACGCCAATGGCGTACACGATATCCGCAACAACCTGCTGCGCCTGATCGGCGATCCGACGCAACGCTACCAGGAAGACCCGGTGCGGATGCTGCGGGCAGTGCGCTTTGCTGCCAAGCTGAACTTTGGCATCGAGAAGCACACGGCCACGCCGATTCGAGAACTGGCGCCAATGCTGCGGGAAATCCCTTCGGCACGCCTGTTCGAAGAGGTACTCAAGCTGTTCCTCTCCGGCTACGCCGCCGACACCTTCGAAATGCTCGTGGACCTGCAGTTGTTCGACCCGCTGTTCCCAGCCAGCGCCGAAGCACTGGAGCACAACCCGACCTACACCCACACGCTGATCAGCGAAGCATTGATCAACACCGACCTGCGTATCAAACAGAACAAACCGGTAACCCCGGCCTTCCTGTTTGCCGCCCTCCTGTGGCCAGCGCTGCCAGCGCGGGTGGTGCGCTTGCAGAACCGCGGCATGCCGCCGATTCCGGCCATACAGGAAGCGGCTCACGAACTGATCGCCGAACAGTGCCAACGCATCGCAATCCCCAAGCGCTTCACCATGCCGATCCGCGAGATCTGGGACATGCAAGAGCGCCTGCCACGGCGCAGCGGCAAACGCGCCGACCTGCTGCTCGACAATCCGCGCTTCCGTGCTGGTTACGACTTCCTGCTGCTGCGTGAAAGCGCTGGCGAGCAGACCGACGGCTTGGGGGAATGGTGGACCAACTATCAGGATGCCAACGACAGCGAACGTCGCGAGATGATTCGTGAGCTCAGCAGCAAGGGCGACGGCACCGGCGATGCACCGAAAAAGCGCCGTCGCAGCAGCGGTAGCAAGCGTAAACGCAGTGCTGCCGACACCCCGAGCGCGTCTGGCGAGTAAGTCCGATGAAGCGCGTCTACATCGCAATGGGCAGCAACCTGTCAGCCCCCGAAGAGCAATTGCACAATGCCGTCCAGGCATTGGCGCAATTGCCAAACACCACGCTGGCGGGCGTCTCCGCCTTTTATCAAAGTGATTCGTTACTCCCAGGCCAACCGCGTTATACCAACGCGGTCGCGGCCCTGGACAGCACCCTCGCGCCCATCGAACTGCTCGATGCGTTGCAAGCAATTGAAAACGACCAAGGCCGTGAGCGTCTTGAGCGCTGGGGCCCGCGGACCCTGGACCTGGACATATTGCTGTTCGGCGATTGGCTGATTGATGAGCCGCGCCTCAAGGTGCCGCACTATCAGATGCATTTGCGAGCGTTCGTGCTTTACCCGTTGGCCGAACTGGCGCCAGCCAGCCTGCAATTGGCCGATGGCCGCACCCTCAGCGACCTGCTCGCCGCCTGCCCGTTCGTTGGTCTGGAGCGCCTCACTCCTGCTGAATCGCATCAGTAACAGCGGTAACACCCCGATCGTAACAATGCGGTAACACATCCAATTGACTTCCAGAGTCCTCCTCACGACTATAGGCGTCCCGCTGCCGCCAACCCGGCGCTAAAGGGCGCAATCCAGGCCTTATAAGCACTGTTTTTTAAGAAAGTGCGCCTGTATAAACGAAGACTCACGCGCGTTACTCGCTGTTTCCAAGCGCCTGAACGAGGACCCTTTTCATGCCAGACATTACCCTGACCACCTTGCAGAGCCTCAAACTCAAGGGTGAAAAAATCACCATGCTGACCTGCTATGACGCCACCTTCGCCCAGGCTTGCTGCCAGGCCGGAGTCGAGGTGTTACTGGTGGGTGACTCCCTGGGCATGGTCCTACAAGGGAATGACAGCACGCTGCCCGTCACCACCGCCGAGATCGCGTACCACGTCGCCAGCGTCAAACGCGGCAACGACGGGGCCATGATCATCGCCGACCTGCCGTTCATGGCCTACGCCACGCTTGAGCAAACCTTCAACAACAGTGCCCAACTGATGCAGGCCGGTGCGCACATGGTCAAAGTGGAAGGTGCCGCCTGGCTCGCCGAGTCGATCCGCCTGCTGGCAGAGCGTGGCGTGCCGGTGTGCGCACATATGGGCCTGACGCCGCAGTCGGTCAACATCCTTGGCGGTTACAAGGTCCAGGGCCGCAATGAAGCCCAGGCGCGCCAGATGCGGGCCGATGCCATCGCTTTGGAACAGGCTGGCGCCGCCATGATCGTGCTGGAATGCGTACCCAGTGAATTGGCCGCAGAAATCACCCAGGCGGTAAAAATCCCGGTAATCGGCATTGGTGCAGGCGCCGCCACCGACGGCCAAGTTCTGGTCCTGCATGACATGCTCGGGCTGGCCCTCACCGGTCGCGCGCCGAAGTTTGTGAAAAACTTCATGGCCGGCCAAGACAGCATTCAGGCCGCCTTGAGCGCCTACGTCACCGAAGTCAAAGCCGTCACCTTCCCAGGCACCGAACACGGGTTTTCTGCATGAACACCGTCAAGACCGTGCGCGAACTGCGTGCCGCCGTCGCCCACGCCCGCAACGCGGGCAAACGTATCGGCTTCGTGCCTACCATGGGTAACCTGCACAGCGGCCATGCAACGCTGGTCAGCAAGGCATCCCAGCAAGCGGACTTCGTGGTGGCGAGCATTTTCGTCAACCCACTGCAATTTGGCGCAGGCGAAGACCTGGACAAATACCCGCGCACCCTGGCGGCGGATCAGGAAAAACTCCTGCAGGCCGGTTGCAACCTGCTGTTTGCACCCACCGTTGAGGAAATGTATCCCGGCGGTACGACCGGCCAGACGCGCGTCAGTGTTGCGCACCTGTCCGAAGGCCTGTGTGGCGCCAGCCGTCCAGGGCACTTCGAAGGCGTGGCAACAGTGGTCAGCAAGCTGTTCAACATGGTCCAGCCTGACCTGGCGATATTTGGCCAGAAGGACTATCAGCAACTGGCGGTCATTCGCGCCATGGTGCATGACCTGAACATGCCGATCCAGATCATCGGCGAACCCACCGTCCGCGCGGACGACGGGCTCGCGCTGTCCTCGCGTAACGGTTATCTCACCGAAGAACAACGGGCAATCGCCCCGGTGCTCTACCGCAGCCTCGGCCAGATCGCCACGGCCATTAAAAGCGGTGAGCGTGACTTCGCCAAGTTGCGCGCCGAGCAGATGCAGCAGATTGAAGCCGCCGGCTTGCGCATGGACTACCTGGAGGTTCGCCAGGGCCAGCACCTGCGCCCGGCAACCGCCGAAGATCGGGATGTGGTGATTCTGGTGGCAGCCTATCTGGGTGCTACCCGGCTCATCGACAACCTGCATCTGAACCTGAACTGACCGACCCGCCGCTTTGCACCCAAAAGCAGCCCGCCTGTTGCACTGCCTGATGCGCCGGTATAAAAAAGTACCGGTCACAGCGCAGACAAAGCCAAGACAGAATGAGTCGCTAGGTTTACTGTAATCGCCCTGCGTTATTGGTTGGCGTTGACGCAGTAGACCGTAACCCATCGTTTTATACTTCCACGGCATAAAACTGGACGTTCCGGGCTTTCAAATGTCCTAAAGGCAGTCCCAGCAATAAAAAGGAAACCCGCAGCGATGGCGTACTACCGCACTCCCCATGACGTTACCGCTCTGCCCGCCTGGCAAGCGCTCAATCAACACCGCCAAGCCATGCAGGATTTCAGCATGCGCGAAGCCTTTAATGCCGATCCACAGCGCTTTACCCAATTTACCTTGAGTAACTGCGGACTTTTCCTCGATTACTCAAAAAACCTGATCACCAGCCAAACCCGCGACCTGCTGGTGGAGCTGGCCAAGGAAGTCGACCTTCAGGGCGCGATCAAGGCGCTGTTCAACGGCGAGCCGGTCAATTCCTCCGAAGATCGCCCAGCGCTGCACACTGCACTACGCCGCCCGGTTGGCGACAAGTTGTCGGTCAACGGCGTGAACATCATGCCCGACGTGCATAAAGTGCTGAACCAGATCACTGACTTGGTGGGCCGAATCCACGACGGCCTGTGGCGCGGTTACACCGAGAAGCCAATCACCGACGTGGTCAACATCGGCATCGGTGGCTCGTTCCTCGGCCCGGAGCTGGTATCCGAAGCGCTGTTGTCCTACGCCCATAAAGGTGTGCGCTGCCATTACCTGGCGAATATCGACGGCAGTGAGTTCCACGAGCTGACCATGAAGCTGCGCGCCGAGACCACGCTGTTTATCGTCTCGTCGAAGTCCTTCAACACTCTGGAAACCCTGAAAAACGCCCAGGCCGCTCGCGCCTGGTACCTGGCCCAGGGTGGTTCGGAAGCTGAGTTGTATCGCCACTTCATCGCCGTATCGAGCAACAACGCGGCGGCCGTGGCCTTCGGTATCCGCGAAGAAAACATCTTCCCGATGTGGGACTGGGTCGGCGGCCGTTACTCGCTGTGGTCGGCCATTGGTTTGCCTATCGCCCTGGCCATCGGCATGTCCAACTTCAAGGAACTGCTGTCCGGTGCCTACACCATGGACCAGCACTTCCAGACCGCACCATTCGAGCAGAACATGCCGGTGCTGCTGGGTCTGCTCGGCGTGTGGTATGGCAACTTCTGGGGCGCGCAAAGCCACGCGATCCTGCCGTACGACCACTACCTGCGTAACATCACCAAGCACTTGCAACAGCTGGACATGGAATCCAACGGCAAGAGCGTGCGCCAAGATGGCACGCCGGTTTCCACCGATACCGGCCCGGTCATCTGGGGTGGCGTAGGTTGCAACGGCCAGCACGCCTACCACCAGTTGCTGCACCAAGGCACCCAATTGATCCCGGCCGACTTTATCGTGCCGATTGTCAGCTTCAACCCGGTCTCCGATCACCACCAGTGGCTATACGCTAACTGCCTGTCCCAGAGCCAGGCACTGATGCTCGGCAAGACTCGCAGCGAAGCCGAAGCAGAGCTGCGTGACAAGGGCATGGCCGAAGACGAGGTGCAGAAACTGGCACCGCACAAGGTTATTCCCGGCAACCGTCCAAGTAACACCTTGGTGGTGGAACGCATCAGCCCTCGTCGCCTGGGCGCGCTGGTGGCCATGTATGAGCACAAAGTGTTCGTGCAGAGCGTCATCTGGGGTATCAACGCCTTCGACCAATGGGGCGTGGAGCTGGGCAAGGAACTGGGTAAGGGCGTCTACAACCGCCTGACCGGCAGCGAAGAAGAACCGGCCGATGATGCCTCGACCCAAGGGTTGATCAACTACTTCCGCGGTCGCCACCGCGGTTGATGTGAGCCTCAAGAGGCCAACGTCCGTTTGGACGTTGGCCTTGAACCCTCCCTCCACAGGGTGCATCTTTATCTCTTGTCGCAAATAACAAGAATAAGGATCCCTCATGTTCGATATCAGCACGTTCCCCAACGCCGATGCCGTCCGCCGAGCTGCGCAACTCAGTCAAGAGGACTATCAGCGCCTCTACCGCCAATCCATCGAGCAACCCGACACCTTCTGGGCTGAACAGGCCAAGCGCTTTCTCGACTGGATCACACCCTGGCAAAGCGTCCAGCAATCGGACATCAACACCGGCGCCGCCCGCTGGTTTGCCGGTGGTCAACTGAACGTCAGTTACAACTGCATCGACCGTCACCTTGCGCAACGCTCCAATCAGCCGGCCTTCATCTGGGAGGGCGATGATCCGACAAAATCCTCCAAAATCACCTACCGCCAACTTCATCAAAACGTTTGCCGCCTGGCCAACGTCCTGAAAAACCGCGGCGTGAAGAAAGGCGATCGTGTGTGTATCTACATGCCGATGATCCCCGAAGCGGCCTACGCCATGCTGGCCTGTACGCGCATCGGTGCCGTGCACTCGGTGGTGTTTGGTGGTTTTTCCCCGGACGCCCTGCGCGACCGTATTCTCGACGCAGACTGCCGCACCGTGATCACTGCCGATGAAGGCGTACGGGGCGGTAAACCCGTGCCGCTGAAACAGAATGTCGACAAGGCTCTGGCCAGTTGCCCCAACGTCAGCACGGTGCTGGTGATTGAGCGTACCGGCGCGGCAGTCAATTGGGTGGAGGGCCGCGACCTCAAGTATCAACAGGCATTGGACGCCGTGAGCGCCGACTGCCCACCCGAACCCATGGACGCCGAGGACCCGCTGTTTATCCTCTACACCTCCGGCAGCACCGGCAAACCCAAGGGCGTATTGCACACCACCGGCGGCTACTTGTTGCAAGCGGCGATGACCTTCAAATACGTGCTCGATTACCGCGACGGCGAGGTGTTCTGGTGTACCGCCGATGTCGGCTGGGTCACTGGCCACAGCTACATCGTCTATGGGCCGCTGGCCAATGGCGCGACCTCGTTAATGTTCGAGGGCGTGCCAAGTTATCCGGACAGCTCGCGCTTCTGGCAAGTGATCGACAAACACCAGGTCAATATCTTCTACACCGCTCCCACCGCATTGCGCGCCCTGATGCGCGAAGGCCACGGCCCACTGGAAAATACCTCCCGCGCCAGCCTTCGGTTGTTGGGCAGTGTCGGCGAGCCGATCAACCCGGAAGCCTGGGACTGGTACTTTAATGCGGTCGGCGAACAACGTTGCCCGATTGTCGATACCTGGTGGCAGACTGAAACCGGCGGCATCATGCTCAGCCCACTGGTCAGCGCTCAACACATCAAGCCGGGGTGTGCGACCCAGCCGATGTTCGGCGTGCTACCGGTGCTACTCGACGAGCAAGGCAAGGAAATCAGCGGTGCTGGCAGCGGCATTCTCGCAATCAAGTCCAGTTGGCCAGGGCAGATCCGCAGCATCTATGGCGATCCGCAACGGATGATCGACACCTACTTCAAGCCCTATCCCGGTTACTACTTCACCGGCGACGGTGCGCGACGGGACGAGGACGGTGACTATTGGATCACCGGGCGCATTGATGACGTGATCAACGTATCGGGCCACCGCATCGGTACTGCTGAGGTCGAAAGCGCCCTGGTGCTGCATGACAAGGTGGCCGAGGCAGCGGTGGTAGGTTATCCCCATGACCTCAAGGGCCAGGGCATTTATGCGTTTGTCACGCCGATGAATGGCGTCGAGCCCAGCGACGAACTGAAAAAGTATTTGCTGGAACTGGTCAGTAAAGAGATCGGCAGCTTTGCCAAGCCCGAGTTGATCCAATGGGCGCCGGCCTTGCCGAAAACCCGCTCCGGCAAGATCATGCGGCGCATTCTGCGCAAGATCGCCTGCAACGAACTGGACAGCCTCGGGGATACCTCGACCCTGGCCGATCCCAGCGTGGTCGAGGGTCTGATCGACAAACGCCTGAACCGATAGGAAAACCCGAGTCGCCATGGAATTTCTGCGTAGCCGCATCGAAACCCAACTGATGAGTCTGACGGGGCTGTCCCTGGGCAATCTGGACCTAGAAAACCCCAAGGGCGATCCAGGCCTGTTCGGTCCGGGCTCGGTGAGCTGGCAGGTCCATGGTGACTTCAGCAGTATGTTGATCGGCGGCATCAGCGCCTTGATGCTGCAGGCGTTGCACCCCCTGGCGCTGGCCGGGGTTTGGGACCATTCGAATTTTCGCGAAGACATGCTCGGGCGTTTGCGGCGCACCTCGCAGTTCATTTCCGGCACCACGTTCGGTTCCCGTCGCGACGCCGAGTGGCTGATCGAAAAGGTGCGCACCATCCACCTGCAAGTGGTCGGGCATGCGCCTGATGGCCGACCCTATGCCGCCAGCGACCCGGAGTTACTGACCTGGGTGCATGTGGCTGAAGTCAGCAACTTCCTCGCCGCCCATCTGCGTTATCGCAACCCGGATTTATCGCCAAGGGATCAGGACCGGTACTACACCGAAATCGCCCTGGTCGCCGAGCAACTGGGGGCTCGTCATGTGCCGCGCTCACGTCAGGAAGTGGCCGACTACCTCGAACGAATTCGACCACAACTGCTGTGTGACGATCGCAGTCGAGAAGTGATGCGGCTGCTGCTCAAGGCGCCCGCCCCCAGCACCCTGGCCAAGCCCTTTGGCTCGCTGATGATGCGGGCCGGTATTGATCTGCTGCCGAACTGGGCCAGCGACATGCTTGGGCAACAACAAAGCCCATTGCAACGCCAACTGATCCGCGCAGGTGTCAGGCGTAGTGCGCCGTTGTTGCGCTGGGCAATGCGTAACGGCTCAGTACAAAGAGCCCACAGGCGTATGGGCCTGCATTAAAAACATCGCGGGCTTGCCCGCGATAACTGCGTCAGCGGCACCACAGAGCTGAGAACTGTTAAACTCCTGCGCCCCCAATCACCCAAGGCGCGCTCCATGTCTTCCCTGAATCAGGCGCTGCGCGCCGCCCTCGATCATCGCCAAGACCTGCTTGTTGAGCTTCACGCGCAAGGCACCGATAGCTATCGCCTGTTTCACGGCAGCCAGGAAGGCGCCAGCGGCCTGACCATCGACCGCTATGGCCCGCAGCTGCTGGTACAAAGCTTTCACCAGTCCTTGGAAAGAGGCGATCTGTTGGAGCTGCACCAAGCCATCAATCAGCACCTGGGCCTGGAATTGCTGCTGGTCTACAACGACCGCTCCCGAGGCAACTCGCGCATCGACCGCGAAGACACCGTCTACTGCGCCGAACCTGCCGCCCTGGAAAACCTGGTCGGCCACGAATGGGGACTCAATTACCGCGTGCGCGGCCGCCATGTTGGGCAAGACCCCCTGCTGTTTCTCGACCTGCGCAACACCCGCGGTTGGGTCAAGGACCACAGTGCCGGCAAAAGCGTACTGAACCTGTTCGCCTACACCTGCGGCGTGGGCCTGAGCGCAGCGGCCGGTGGCGCCCGTGAAGTGTGCAACCTGGATTTCGCCGAGAGCAACCTCGCGGTCGGTCGCGAAAACGGTCAGCTTAACCCGCAGCTGCCGGCCATGGAGTTTGTGCAATCGGACTACTTCCCGGCAATCCGCCAGTTGGCTGGTCTGCCGATCACTCAGCGGCGCGGCCAGAAACTGCCGAGTTATCCACGCCTGGAGCAACGCCAATACGACCTGGTGTTACTCGACCCGCCAGCCTGGGCCAAAAGCGCCTTCGGCACCGTCGACCTGCTGCGTGACTATCAAAGCCTGCTCAAGCCGGCACTGCTGGCGACGGCCGATAGTGGCGTGCTGATCTGCTGCAACAACCTGGCAAAAGTCAGCATGGATGACTGGCGTGAGCAGGTACTGCGTTGCGCTGAAAAAGCCGGGCGTCCGGTCCGCGACTGGAAAATCATGACCCCGGGCGCCGACTTTCCCTCACAAGACCAGCAGCCACCGCTAAAGACCCTGATCCTGCAACTGTAAGACTTGCCCCAAAAGTATCCGCCTACAGCAATAAAGGCGCTGCTCTTCGGAACCGTAAACCCGTGCCATACTCCAAGGCACTTCTAATCGACGTAGATGGCGCCTCACATGCCCAAAGGATTGATACGCGCCGCTGGCGCCTTGCTGACCGCCCTTGCACTCTACAGCTTGCTGGGCTTCCTGATTCTGCCCGGTATTGCCCTTCGCGTGGCCAATCAACAGTTGGCCAATTACGCCACCGTGCCAGCGCGCATCGAGCGGATAGAGCTCAACCCGTTCAGCCTTGAGCTGACCCTCTGGGGCCTGAAAATCGGCGAACCGGGCAAAGAGCAGGTGGGTTTTGAACGCCTGTATGCCAATCTGCAGATAGACAGCCTCTGGACCCGCGCCCTGCACCTGACAGACGTACAACTGGACAAGCCTAAGACGCAATTGCTGTTCAACAAGTCCGGCACACTCAACCTCGCGCAGTTGTTCAAACTGCCTGCCAGTGAGCCCACCCCTGTCGACCCTGACAGCAAGCCGTTCCCGCTGCGCATCGAGCGCATCAAGCTGGCCGACGGCTACGTACACTTCCAGGATTTGCGCCCCAGCGAACCCATTGAATTTCTCTACGACAAACTCGACTTCGAGCTGAAAAACCTCAGCACGCTGCCCGACGACAATGCCGATATGACCTTGGTCGCAGCCGGCCCCGAGGGCGGTCAGATCGACTGGAACGGTAACTTCAGCCTGGTGCCGATTGCGTCCGAGGGCAAGCTCAAGGTCACCGATGGCAAGATGAAGGTCTGGTGGCCGTATGTGCGTGACGCGCTGCCGCTGGTCCTCGAAGACGGCTTGCTCAACCTCAGCACCGACTACAAGCTGAACCTGGCCAAGGAAACCGAGCTGAACCTGACCAATACGTCCGTAAGCATCGCGCCCTTTGCCATCAAGGCGCCAGATGGCCGGCCACTGGTACGCCTGGAGCGCCTGGACGTCAGCGAAACGACGGTGGACCTGGCCAAGCAGCAAGTGATCGTCGGCAAGATCCGCAGCAATAAACTCGAAACCTGGGCAGCCCTTGAAGCCGACGGCCAATTGGACTGGCAGAAGCTGTTCGCCAGCCAGCCGAGCAAGCCTCAAGCAGCACCTGAGCCCGCGACTGCACCCGCCACCGCCGACTCGCCAAAGCCTGCACCCGCCGCACCCAGCAAACCCTGGCAAGTGCTGCTCAAGGACGTCCAACTGCGCAACTATCAGGTGCATTTGGCTGACCGCCAGGCTAAACCGGCGGTAGCGCTGGAGCTGGGCCCACTGAATGTCGATTTGCAAAATTTCGACAGCCTCAACCAGAGCCCTTTTACCCTCAAGCTCGACACTGGCGTGGGTAAACAAGGCAAGATCCAGGCAACCGGCCAGGTCAACCTGAACCCGGTCAGCGCCAAATTGAAAGTGGACACCAAGGACATCGACCTGCGGGTCGCCCAGTCCTATATCAGCCCGTTCATTCGCCTGGAGCTGCGCAGCGGCATGCTCGGCAGCAATCTCGACGTGAACCTCAAGAGCACCGAGCCCCTTGCATTCCAGATCACCGGTCGCGCGCAGGTTGATCAGTTGCACACCTTGGACACTCTCAAGACTCGCGACTTCCTCAAGTGGCAGCGCCTGGTGGTGGAGGGTCTCAACTACCAGCACGGGGACAGCCTCTCGATCGACAAGGTCAACCTGCTGCAGCCCTATGCCCGCTTCATGATCAATGACGACCGCACCACTAACGTCGATGACCTGCTCATTCCTCAGCCGGCCGACAGTGGCGCGAAGCCGGCGGCCAAATCAGCAACGAGCAATCAAAAGCCCCTGGGTATTCACATTGGCCAAATTGCGATCAATGACGGTTCAGCCAACTTTGCCGACTTCAGCCTGACCCCAAACTTCGCCACCGCCATTCAGCAGCTCAACGGTCAGATCGGCACCATCGACAGTCGTCAGGCCAAACCCGCCAGCGTCGACATCAAGGGCAAGGTCGACCGCTATGCGCCTGTCACCATCAAGGGTAGCGTCAACCCGTTTGACCCGATGGCGGCGCTGGATATCGCCACCAGCTTCAAACGCGTCGAACTGACCACCCTTACGCCGTACTCGGGAAAATTCGCCGGGTTTCGTATCCGTAAAGGTCGACTCAACCTGGACCTGCACTACATCATCACCAATGGCCAGCTGAAAGCGCAGAACAAGGTAGTGGTCGAGCAATTGCAGTTAGGCGAAAAAGTCGACAGTGCAGACGCCGTAGACCTGCCGATTCGCCTGGCAATTGCCCTGCTCAAGGACACTGACGGCAAAATCTCCATTGAGTTGCCGGTTACCGGAGACCTGAACAACCCGCAATTCAGCGTGATGCCGATTGTCTGGCAGACCCTGCGCAACTTGGTGCTGCGTGCAGCCCAGGCGCCATTCAAGTTTATTGGGGGGCTGATTACCGGTGGCGGTTCAGAGGACCTAGGCACGGTGTCGTTCGCAGCCGGCTCCAGCGACCTGAGCAAGGATTCCGAATCGGCGCTGAACACCTTGGCCAAGGCGCTCAAGGAGCGACCAGCCCTGCGCCTGGAGATTGAAGGCACGGCCGCTGCCAGCAGTGACGGGCCTTTGTTGGCCGCACAACGGCTGGAGCGGGAATACCAGTACAACTACTACAAGATACTCCAGCGCCGTGGCGATAAAGTCCCGGCCCAGGCGTCGCTGATTGAAGTACCCGAAAGCGAAAAAGCGCCGCTCCTAGAAGGCATCTATCGCACTCGTCTGAAACAGCAGCCGCCAGCTGAGTGGAAAGACCTGAGCCGTGATGAACGTACCGCGAAGTTGCGGGACGGTTTGATCAAATTCTGGAGCGCAAGCGACGTGCTGCTACGCCAACTGGGCCAGGACCGCGCCAGCAGCATCAAGGACTACCTGGTGGACAAAGGGCAACTGGAAGACGACCGGGTTTACTTTATCGATGCCAACCTGGGGCAAGCGGAGAAGGATGGTCGGGTGATTACCCAAATGCATCTGGATGCCGAGTAACCCCAACGACGACCCGGCACCCCATAGCCGTCGAGCATTAGCGAGGCTGCGTGTCACTTGGGGGTCGACCTGATAGAGGTGGTGCGGCCGTCGTAGCCTCGCTAGGGCTCGACAACTACTGCTTATTCCCTCTCCCACATAGAACAGGCCCCGGCACAAGTGCCGGGGCCTGTAATGACCACATCCGTGTGGTCGGTCGCATGAACCTGTGAGGTGCATTGAGCAGATATCTAACTGAGCAGATATCTAACTCGCTCGCCGCCGCCTTCGCCTAGTCCAGGCGATTTGTTGAGCGTTACTCTGCTTTCAGGCCGTCGGCCGAAACAGCTTTAACGCCTTTGATCTTCTTGGTGATGTTCACCGCAGTAGTTTTCTGCGCTTCAGTCACAGCGACGGTCGAAGACAGGGAAACTACACCTTTGTTGGTTTCGACTTTGATGTCGGTACCAGGAATGCCTTTCTCGGTGACCAGATCACTTTTCACTTTGGTGGTGATCCAGGTGTCGGAGGTCGCTTCCTTGGCCTTGGTCACTTCACCGGCAGCTACAACCATAGGCGCCTGGGAAGTTTGAGCGAAAGCCACGTTGGCCATGGTCAGGGTCAGAGCGGTGGCAGTTGCAGCAGCGATAGCGAACTTCTTCATACGAGTAACTCCTGTTTTATAAAAAGTCTGCAGCGTGTAAACGCTGATGCTGCAGGGTTACCAGTACTATTGCAGACGCTGTGCCAAGTTTCGAGAGCAACAAAAAACCTTAAAAATCAGCATGTTATAAAAATAATAATTTTCGAAATCGTGCAATTTGCATGAAGCCAATCGTAGCTGCATGCAAGTTGCGGTTTTTGAGTTTGGCTAAACAGCTGATTTCATGGCACTTTCCTGCAGACATGAAAAAGGGACTCCGAAGAGTCCCTTTTCAGCGTACAGCTACGGGGTGATTAAACGCCCGACGCCTTGGCTGCTGCAACGTCCTTGATGGACAGCTTGATACGACCGCGGTTGTCCACGTCCAGTACCAATACTTCCACTTCCTGGCCTTCTTTCAGAATGTCGGTCACTTTCTCAACGCGAGCATCGCTCAGCATGGAGATGTGAACCAGACCGTCCTTGCCCGGCAGGATGTTGACGAATGCGCCGAAGTCGACGATGCGCTCAACCTTACCAACGTAGATCTTGCCGATCTCGGCTTCAGCAGTGATGCCCAGAACGCGCTGACGCGCAGCTTCTGCGGCTTCCTTGGTTTCGCCGAAGATCTTGATCGAGCCGTCGTCTTCGATGTCGATCGAAGCCTTGGTCTCTTCACAGATCGCACGAATAGTCGCACCGCCTTTACCGATGACATCACGGATTTTGTCGGTGTCGATTTTCATCGCGATCATGGTCGGAGCATTTTCCGACAGCTCGGTACGGGACTGAGCAATGATCTGGTTCATCTGGCCGAGGATGTTCAGGCGCGCTTCCAGGGCTTGGCCCAGAGCGATTTCCATGATTTCTTCGGTGATGCCTTTGATCTTGATGTCCATCTGCAGCGCGGTAACACCTTTGGCGGTACCGGCTACCTTGAAGTCCATGTCGCCCAAGTGGTCTTCGTCACCCAGGATGTCGGTCAGGACGGCGAATTTCTCACCTTCTTTAACCAGACCCATGGCGATACCGGCAACTGGGGCCTTCATTGGCACACCAGCGTCCATCAGAGCCAGGGAAGCACCGCAGACCGAAGCCATGGAGCTGGAACCGTTGGACTCGGTGATTTCCGATACGACGCGGATGGTGTACGGGAACACGTCAGCAGCAGGCAACATGGCCTGAACCGAGCGACGAGCCAGACGGCCGTGACCGATTTCGCGACGACCAGCACCGCCCATACGACCACACTCGCCCACCGAGAACGGAGGGAAGTTGTAGTGCAGCATGAAGGGGTCTTTTTTCTCGCCTTCCAGGGTGTCCAGCAGCTGTGCGTCACGGGCAGTACCCAGAGTCGCGACTACCAGAGCCTGAGTTTCGCCACGGGTGAACAGAGCCGAGCCGTGGGTTTTAGGCAGAACACCGACTTCGATGTTCAGCGGACGTACAGTCTTGGTGTCGCGGCCGTCGATACGTGGCTTGCCGTTAACGATGTTTTCGCGAACGGTGCGGTATTCGATTTCACCGAAAGCGGCTTTGACTTCGCTGGAGGTCGGCTGACCTTCTTCACCGGACAGCTTGGCAACAACCTGGTCTTTCAGTTCGCCCAAGCGAGCGTAACGGTCGGCCTTGATGGTGATGGTGTAAGCCTGGGAGATCGCGTCGCCGAACTCGGAACGGATAGCGCCCAGCAGAGCAGTGGCTTCTGGCTTTGGAGCCCAGGTCCAGGTTGGCTTGGCTGCTTCGGCGGCCAGTTCTTTGATGGCGTTGATCACCACCTGGAACTCGTCGTGAGCAAACAGTACCGCGCCCAGCATCTGGTCTTCGGTCAGCTCTTTGGCCTCCGATTCAACCATCAGAACGGCTTCCGACGTACCGGCAACGACCATGTCCAGGCTCGAAGCTTTCAGTTGTTCGTAAGTCGGGTTCAGCAGGTAGCCAGTGCTTTCGTGGAATGCAACGCGGGCACAGCCGATAGGACCATCAAAAGGAATACCGGAGATTGCCAGTGCAGCCGAGGTACCGATCATCGCAGCGATGTCCGGATCGATTTTTTTGCTGGTAGACACGACGGTGCAGACAACCTGCACTTCGTTCATGAAGCCTTCTGGGAACAGCGGACGGATCGGACGGTCGATCAGTCGGGAAGTCAGGGTTTCTTTCTCGGAAGGACGGCCTTCACGCTTGAAGAAACCGCCAGGGATCTTACCGGCAGCGTAAGTCTTTTCCTGGTAGTGGACAGACAGAGGGAAGAAGCCCTTGCCTGGATCGGCTTGCTTGGCACCAACAACGGTCACCAATACGCTGACGTCGTCGTCAACGGTGACCAGCACTGCGCCGGAGGCCTGACGGGCGATACGGCCTGTCTCGAGGGTAACGGTCGACTGACCGAACTGGAATTTTTTGATTACCGGGTTCACGGTGTCCTACCTTCTTTGTGGCTCTTGGGGAACTTGTCTTCTTGCGAAATTCTTGGGCAATGTCGGGAGTCGGCCCAACGCCTGTCCAGGGTAAAACGTGTATCCAGATAAAACTTGAGGCTGGGAGCCTGCCATGGGCCAGCGGGAATCCCACTGACACACGGCAGACAGCCAACCTCTAGCGCAATCGCTGATTAGCGACGCAGACCCAGGCGACCGATCAGAGCCTGGTAACGGCCCAGATCTTTACCTTTCAGGTAATCCAGCAGCTTACGACGCTGGTTTACCATGCGGATCAGACCACGACGGGAGTGGTGATCTTTACCGTTGGCCTTGAAGTGACCTTGCAGCTTGTTGATGTTGTGGGTCAGCAGTGCAACTTGCACTTCTGGCGAACCAGTGTCACCAACAGCTTGCTGGTAGTCAGCTACGATTTGAGCTTTTTCTTGAACGTCGAGAGCCATGAGGCAATCCTTTTATCAGGAAACCATCCAAGGGACGGTTTCAACAGGCCAGGGACAAATCCCTGTATCTAAAAATGAGTAGTGACCGTGCCTGCTAACAGCCACCCTCGTTCCAGTTTGTATAAAAGCAGCTGCGCTTTTACCTCAAACTGGTTCCGGTCATTCTGACCGAATCAGTCGACGCGGCGCGATTCGCCCGTCTTCGCTCACTTCACCAATACCGATAAAGCGACCGTTATGATCCTGTACCCGCACCATGCCGAACTTCGGGGCATCCGGAGCGCGTACCGGCTGGCCGTTAAGCCAATAGAACGCGCTGTGCTCCGAGAAGTGCAGCAATGGCCAATCCAGCAAACCGCTGTCCGATGGCATCAGGAAGCGATCAACCGCCTCGTTGCCGCCTTCGGCATGTACGGCTTCCAGTTCTTCCAGCGTGACCGTCTGGGCCAAGGTGAAAGGGCCTGCCTGGGTCCGTCGCAGTTCTGCAACGTATGCGCCACAGCCTAGTTGCTCACCAATATCTTCCACCAGGGTACGGATATAGGTGCCTTTGCTGCAGTCCACCGCCAACCGAGCAGTGTCGCCTTCGCAGGCGAGCAATTCCAAGCGCGCAATAGTAACAGAACGCGGTTCGCGCTCCACCACTTCCCCAGCACGCGCCAGCTTGTAAAGGGGTTGGCCATCACGCTTGAGCGCCGAGTACATCGGCGGTATCTGACTGATTTTCCCACGAAAAGCGGGCAAAGCAGCTTCAATATCAGCACGACCAACGGTCACGTCACGAACCCGCAAAACATCACCTTCGGCGTCTGCCGTGGTGGTGGTCTTGCCCAGTTGCGCCAGGGTTTCGTAACCCTTATCGGACTCAAGCAGGTATTGCGAAAACTTGGTGGCCTCGCCAAAGCACAATGGCAGCACGCCAGTGGCCAGGGGATCAAGACTACCGGTGTGCCCTGCCTTCTCGGCATTGAGCAGCCAGCGCACTTTCTGCAAGGCAGCATTGGAGGTAAAGCCAATGGGCTTATCGAGCAGAATGATGCCGCTGACGTTACGACGGATACGTTTGACCTGAGCCACCGATTACTCCTTGGCGTCTTCAGGTGTGGCCGATTCCGGGCGCTGGCTGTCTTCAGCCACGGCCCGCTCTATCAGTGCCGACAAGTGCGCGCCACGCACGACGCTTTCGTCGTAGTGGAAGTGCAACTGAGGGACGCTGCGCAGCTTCATCTCACGCGCCAACTGCATGCGCAGGAAGCCTGCGGCAGAGTTCAGCACCTTGATGCTTTGCGCAATATCTTCGGCGTTGTCCTGACCCATCACAGTGATGAAAATCTTGGCGTGACCCACATCGCGGCTGACTTCAACGGCGGTGATGGTGACCAGGCCTACACGTGGGTCCTTGACTTCACGACGGATCAGCTGTGCCAGCTCACGCTGCATCTGATCGCCGATACGTTGGGTACGGCTGTATTCTTTTGCCATGTCTTGTTACCTGTTACTGCCACACGGTGAAACCCATGGGGTCTGAAAGCGGCAAACGCCCGGCCTGACAAAAGCCAGACCGGGCGTTGCGTTTAGAGTCCGGACGCTGCGCCGGGCACTTGCGTGCCGCGGCCCATCGTGGCCCTTGAAGTGCGCGAGTTAGAGGCTGCGAGCAACCTGAACCTTCTCGAAGACTTCGATCTTGTCACCGGCCTTGACGTCGTTGTAGCTCTTGACGCCGATACCGCATTCCATGCCAGCACGTACTTCAGAAGCGTCATCCTTGAAGCGGCGCAGGGATTCCAGCTCGCCTTCGAAGATAACGATGTCTTCACGCAGTACACGGATTGGACGGTTACGGTGCACAACACCTTCGAGCACCATGCAACCGGCGATCGCGCCAAACTTCGGCGAACGGAACACGTCGCGGACTTCAGCAATACCCAGGATGTTCTCCCGGACGTCACTGCCAAGCATGCCGGTAAGGGCCTTCTTGACGTCTTCGATGATGTCGTAGATGACGTTGTAGTAACGCATATCCAAGCCTTCCTGCTCGACGATCTTCCGTGCGCCAGCATCGGCACGCACGTTGAAGCCAAACAGTACAGCGTTGGAGGCCAGTGCCAGGTTGGCGTCGGATTCGGTGATACCACCGACACCGCCACCGACAACACGCACTTGCACTTCGTCGTTACCCAGGCCATTCAAGGCGCCGTTCAACGCTTCGAGGGAACCACGGACGTCAGATTTGAGGACGATGTTAAGCGTCTTCTTCTCTTCCTGGCCCATGTTCTCGAAGATGTTTTCCAGCTTGCCAGCGTGAGCACGGGCCAGCTTGACTTCGCGGAACTTGCCTTGACGGAACAGAGCCACTTCACGGGCTTTCTTCTCGTCTGACAGTACGCTCATCTCGTCGCCAGCGTCCGGGGTACCGTCCAGGCCGAGGATCTCGACAGGGATGGAAGGACCGGCTTCCTTGATAGACTTGCCGTTCTCGTCGAGCATGGCACGTACACGGCCATAGTTCGAACCGACCAGGACCATGTCGCCTTGGCGCAGGGTACCGTCTTGAACCAGAACGGTTGCAACCGGGCCACGACCTTTGTCGAGACGCGATTCAACCACAACACCACGACCTGGGGCCGAAGGGGTTGCTTTCAATTCGAGAACTTCAGCTTGCAGCAGGACCGCTTCCAGCAGTTCGTCTACACCGGTACCGACTTTCGCCGAGACCGAAACGAACGGCGTATCACCGCCCCACTCTTCAGAAGTCACGCCGTGAACCGACAGTTCGCTACGGATGCGATCAAGATCGGCGCCCGGCTTGTCGATTTTGTTCACTGCGACAACCAATGGAACACCAGCGGCCTTGGCGTGCTGGACAGCTTCAATGGTCTGCGGCATTACGCCATCGTCCGCTGCAACTACCAGGATCACGATGTCAGTCGCCTTGGCACCACGGGCACGCATGGCGGTAAACGCGGCGTGACCTGGGGTATCGAGGAAGGTGACCATGCCGCGGTCGGTTTCAACGTGGTACGCACCGATGTGCTGGGTGATACCGCCGGCTTCGCCTGCAGCTACCTTGGCACGACGGATATAGTCGAGCAGCGAGGTCTTACCGTGGTCAACGTGGCCCATTACGGTCACGACTGGCGCGCGGGAGAAGGTCTCGCCTTCAAACTTCAGGGACTCAGCCAGGGAATCTTCCAGGGCGGTGTCGCTGACAAGGGTCACTTTGTGGCCCAACTCTTCAGCAACCAGTTGGGCAGTTTCCTGATCCAGTACCTGGTTGATGGTCGCTGGAGTACCCAGTTTGAACATGAACTTGATGATTTCAGCTGCCTTGACCGACATCTGTTGAGCGAGGTCGCCCACAGTGATGGTCTCGCCGATCTTCACTTCACGCACGACAGGGCCGGTTGGGCTCTGGAAACCGTGGGCGTTGCGTTTCTTCAGCTTGGCCTTGCCGCGACCACCACGACGGAAGCTGTCGCTTTCTTCGTCGGTAGTACGTGGAGCAACCCGCGGCGTTGGCGCCTTCTCTTTGACCGAAGCACGATGTGGAGCGTTTTTGCGCTCACCATCACCACTGCCACGACGACTGTTATCGTCGGCACGTGGTTTGTCCGGACGACGAGGTTCGTCGCGCTTACGAGCGTCAGCTGCAGGGGCTGGTGCTGCGGCAACCGGAGCGGCCTCACGCACAGCCTCTACAGGTGCAGCAGGTGCCGCAACTGCTTCAGTACCAGCAGGCTGGCGACGCGCTTCTTCTTCGGCGCGACGCTTGGTTTCTTCTTCAGCCTTCTGACGAGCAGTATTTTCTACTGCGCGACGTTCTTCCAGTTCACGTTTGCGCTCGGCTTCGATTTCTTCCGGGCTGCGCTGTACGAAGACTTTCTTCTTGCGTACTTCAACGCTGATGCTCTTGCTACCAGCAACACGCAAGGTGCTGGTGGTTTTGCGCTGCAATGTAATCTTGCGCGGTTCTTCCACTTTCGCCTTGTGGCTGCTCTTCAAGTGAGTCAGCAAAGACTGCTTCTCACTATCGCTCACACCTTCATCGGCGGCGGTGTGCGGCAGACCTGCCTCACGCATCTGCTGCAACAGGCGCTCTACCGGTGTTTTGACCTCATCGGCCAGTTGTTTCACCGTGACTTGCGTCATGCACTTCTCTCCTCAGGCCGCGCCTAATTACTCGAACCAATGGGCTCGGGCGGCCATGATCAACTTGCCGGCACGATCATCGTCAATGCCGTCGATGTCGAGCAGGTCGTCAATAGACTGCTCGGCCAGGTCTTCGCGGGTAATTACGCCGCGCACCGCCAGTTCCATCGCCAAATCCTTGTCCATACCCTCAAGCGAGAGCAGGTCTTCGGCCGGATGGGCGTCTGCCAGCTTTTCCTCAGTAGCGATGGCTTTAGTCAACAAACGATCCTTGGCCCGAGCGCGAAGCTCGTTGACAGTATCTTCGTCAAAGCCGTCGATGTTGAGCATTTCTTCCAACGGTACGTAGGCAATCTCTTCCAGGCTGGTGAAGCCTTCATCTACCAGCACCTGCGCCAGGTCTTCGTCGACTTCCAGCTCGTCGATGAAGTTGCGCAGGATGTCACCGGTTTCTGCTTGCTGCTTAGCCTGGATGTCCGATTCGGTCATCACGTTCAGGGTCCAGCCGGTCAACTGGCTGGCCAAACGTACGTTCTGACCACCGCGACCGATGGCCTGAGCCAGATTGTCTGCGCCAACGGCGATGTCCATTGCATGGGCATCTTCGTCAACGATAATTGCCGCGACTTCGGCCGGTGACATGGCGTTGATCACGAACTGCGCCGGGTTATCGTCCCACAGCACGATGTCCACACGCTCACCGCCCAATTCGCCCGACACTGCCTGGACGCGCGAACCGCGCATACCAATGCACGCGCCTTGCGGGTCGATGCGTTTATCCTTGGAGCGGACCGCGATCTTGGCGCGCGAACCCGGATCGCGGGACGCAGCCATGACTTCGATCAGGCCTTCGGCAATTTCCGGCACTTCAATGCGGAACAACTCAATCAGCATTTCCGGCGCGGTACGCGACAGGATCAACTGAGGGCCGCGGTTTTCAGTGCGGATTTCCTTGAGCAGCGCGCGCAAACGCACGCCAACCCGGAAAGTTTCGCGAGAAATGATGTCTTCACGGGCCAGCAACGCTTCGGCGTTGTTACCCAGATCGACAATCACGTTGTCGCGGGTCACTTTTTTCACGGTGCCGGAGATGATTTCCCCCAGGCGCTCGCGATAGGCGTCAACGACTTGAGCGCGCTCGGCTTCGCGAACCTTTTGCACAATGACCTGCTTGGCGGTCTGTGCAGCGATGCGGCCGAACTCGATGGAGTCGATCTTTTCTTCAACGACATCGCCAACGCTGGCACCAGGATGCGTTTCAGCAACCTTGCTTGGCCAGGTTTCGATAGCCGGATCATCAAGATCAGCTTCTTCGACGACCGTCCAGCGACGGAAAGTCTCATAGGCACCGGTGTGGCGATTGATTTCCACACGCAGATCAACTTCGTCTTCAAAACGCTTTTTGGTAGCAGTGGCCAGGGCCAGCTCCAGCGCTTCAAAAATCACGTTTGCCGGTACGCCCTTTTCATTGGATACCGACTCAACAACCAGCAGTACTTCTTTGCTCATCGTACGCCTCGCCTTTCGCAAGCCATTGGATCCGCGGGATCCGCGTCTCAGTCAAAACTGGGAATAATGTTGGCCTTGTCGATCATATCGATCGGCAACAGGAACTCATGGTCTTCTACCTGCACCACGATGTCCTGCTCTTCTACACCGCGCAGAAGGCCCTGAAAGTTGCGGCGCCCTTCAAAAGGGGAACGCAGCTTGATCTTCACTTGTTCACCGGCAAATTTTGCAAACTGCTCAATAGTGAACAGTGGGCGTTCCATGCCAGGCGAGGAAACTTCAAGGGTGTATTCAACGGCGATTGGATCTTCAACATCCAGGACACCACTGATCTGACGGCTGACAATGGCACAATCGTCCACCAGCACGCCGCCCTCTTTATCGATATAAACGCGCAACATTGAGTGACGACCTTGAGCCGAAAACTCAATACCCCAGCATTCATAGCCTAGGGCCACGATCACCGGGGCCAACAAGGCCTGCAACTCTTCTAGCTTGCTCGACACCTGAACCCCCTAGTGCATGTATGTGCATGCTGTGCAAAATAAAAAAAATGGGCGAAACGCCCATCCTTGAAACGCCGTCGAACAGCGGCGTTGAAAGTGTCCAGCTAACAAAAAGCCCCTTAAAAGGGGCTCCGCTAAAACTGGTTGCGGGGGCCGGATTTGAACCGACGACCTTCGGGTTATGAGCCCGACGAGCTACCAGACTGCTCCACCCCGCGACAAAGCTGGGGCGGAAGTATACGACCGATCCCTTACAGGGTCAATGTAACCTTCCACCTACAAGAAAGCCCGCAACAGCGGGCTCTCCTGACAATTGGTACCGAGAAGGGGACTCGAACCCCTACACCCTATGGGCACAACCACCTCAAGGTTGCGTGTCTACCAATTCCACCACCTCGGCAATACAACATTTACAGCGTGTAACCCTTCTTACTTTTGCTCTTGAGCTGGAGGCACGTCAGTCGCTGGGGTAGCCGACTTTTGCTCTTGAAGCACCGGGACATCATCAGAAGCCGGCTTTGCTTTTGGAACTTCCAACACTGCTGGGTTTGGCAAGCCTACTTGAGTCAGCACATGAGCTTTCTCTTTAGCAAAGTAACCTAACCCTAAGCTGGTTATGAAGAAACCGGCGGCAAGTATAGCAGTAAACTTACTAAGAAAGGTAGAGGAACCTTGGCTTCCGAACACAGTATTTGAAGCACCTGCCCCGAAAGACGCACCAGCATCCGCACCCTTACCCTGCTGCAGCAATACCAGAGCAACAACGCCCAGTGCACCCAACAGATGAAAAACGACTACGACTGTTTCCAGCATTTTCTCAGTTTCCCGCGGCGCGACAAATCGCACCGAACTCATCTGCATTCAGGGAGGCTCCACCAATGAGCCCCCCATCGATATCCGGCATGCCGAACAGTTCGACCGCATTGGCCGCCTTCACGCTGCCGCCGTATAGAAGCCGCACACCTCGTGCGACCTCAGAATTCTCTGCCGCCAACTGCGCGCGGATGGCTGCGTGCACATCCTGCGCCTGTTGCGGCGAAGCAGTCAGCCCGGTACCAATGGCCCAGACCGGCTCGTAAGCAATTACTGCATTTGCAAAGGCACCGACTCCCAGCTCCTCAATGATACTGCCCAGCTGACGCCCGACAACCTCAAGAGTTTTCCCGGACTCACGCTGCTCAAGGGTCTCCCCTATGCACAGCACCGGAATCAAGCCACAAGCCTGTGCCGCTGCGAACTTGCGATTAAGTGTCCCATCACGCTCGCCCATGATCTGACGACGCTCGGAGTGCCCAACAAGCACCAGGGAACAACCCGCATCAACCAGTTGACTAGGTGCAATCTCACCAGTCAACGCACCTTGCATGGATTCCACCGCAGAGTTCTGCGCGCCGACCTGAATCGACTTGCCTTTCAAGCCATCAATCACTTGATTGATATACAAGCAAGGCGGGAATACCGCGACATCAACACCGCTAGGCAAGGCCAAATGACGAAGGCCGTTGATCAGCTCAGCGACACTGGCGCGGGTACCGTGCATTTTCCAGTTACCAGCTACCATAGTGCGACGCATGCTGTACCCCGTCGGTCAAAGTGGGCGCAGATGTTACCCAACCACACCATCACTGGCAAGCCGAATTCAGGCGCAAACTTCAGTTACCAGTTTTGCCAGCTCTTCGGCATAGCCACGAACCTGGCTTTCATCCTCACCTTCGACCATCACCCGGACCAAAGGCTCGGTGCCAGACTTGCGCAACAAGACCCGACCACGACCTGCCATGGCAGCAGTAACGCGCTCGCTGGCCTCCTTGACGGCCGGATGTTCGACAGGGTTATCACCGCCCGCAAAACGGACGTTAAGCAGCACTTGCGGGCACTTGCGCAGCGCCTGGCGCGCCTGAGCGAGGCTTTCTTCGCGACGACGCAATGCCAGCAGCACTTGCAGCGCCGCAATGATCGCATCGCCGGTAGTGGTGTGCTGGAAACACACGATATGCCCGGAGTTCTCCCCACCCACCTGCCAGTTACGCTCCAGCAGGTCAGCGATCACGTAACGGTCACCAACATTGGCGCGCACAAACGGAATCCCCAGATCTGCCAGCGCCAACTCCAGCCCCAGATTACTCATCAAGGTACCGACAACGCCGCCCTGGAGCTTATTACGCTCATGCAAGTCGCGAGCGATGATAAACAACAGGTCATCACCGTCGACAATGGCGCCGGTGTGATCGACCATCAATACTCGATCACCATCACCATCGAAGGCGATACCCAGGTCGGCGTGCTCGGCCAATACTGCCGCCTGCAACTGCCCCATATGGGTCGAGCCACAGTTGTCGTTGATGTTCAAGCCGTTAGGCTGAGCCGACAGCACCGTCACTTGTGCGCCAAGCTCCTTGAACACACTGGGAGCCACCTTGTAGGTCGCACCATGAGCGCAGTCGATGACGATTTTCAGGCCAGCAAAATTGGTACTGCTCGGCACGCTGCTTTTGCAAAACTCGATGTAACGGCCAGAGGCGTCGTTAATCCGCGAGACCTTGCCCAATTTGCTCGACTCGACGACGGTCATCGGCGCATCCAGCAGCTCTTCGATCATATGCTCGATCTCGTCCGGCAGCTTGGTGCCCTGGCCCGAGAAGAACTTGATGCCATTGTCGTCATGGGGATTGTGCGAGGCACTGATCACGATACCGGCTTCAGCGTGAAAGGTACGCGTCAGGTAAGCGATCGCCGGCGTAGGCATGGGCCCCAGTAGCATCACATCGGCCCCGGCGGCGGACAGGCCAGCCTCCAGCGCGGACTCAAACATGTAACCCGAGATCCGCGTGTCCTTGCCCACCAGAATGCGGCACGCGCCCATGCTGCGGAACGCCATCCCGGCGGCCCAGCCGAGCTTGAGCATGAAATCCGGAGTAATCGGAAACTCACCAACCCGACCGCGAATGCCATCGGTGCCAAAATATTTTTTAGTCATACGTGCTCCATCATTCTTATTCGGCTGATTCAACCGCTGCAATCATCCGCACCACATCTACCGTCTCAGCTACGTCATGCACACGTAAGATACGCGCACCCTTGACTACGGCAAGCGCCGCGAGAGCCAGGCCGCCATGCAGCCGCTCTCCCACCGGACGATTCAACGCCAGACCTATCATGCTCTTGCGCGAAACCCCAACCAACAGGGGGCGACCAAGGGCATGCAGGGATTCCATATGCTTGAACAGACTTAAGTTGTGTTGCAGGGTTTTGGCAAAGCCAAACCCCGGATCGAGAATAATCCGCTCAGGAGCGATCCCGGCTGCGGCGCATTGGGCAATACGCTCGGCAAGAAACTCAGTCACTTCCCCGACAAGGTTGTCGTAATGCGGGTCGTCTTGCATGGTCCCCGGCTCATCGAGCATGTGCATGAGGCACACCGGCAACCCAGTCGCAGCCGCCGCATCAAGGGCGCCATCACGCTGCAAGGACCTTACGTCATTGATCAAGCCTGCCCCCAACCTCGCTGTTTCGCGCATGACGGCCGGCGTCGACGTATCCACCGAAATGATCACGTCCAACTCGCGATGAATGCGCTCAACAATCGGCGCGACGCGCTCCAATTCCTCCAAGGGAGAAACTGCACGGGCGCCGGGACGAGTTGACTCACCACCAACATCAATCAGAGTGGCACCCGAAGCAACCATCGCCTCGGCATGACGCAATGCCGCATCAAGCTGACTAAAGCGGCCACCGTCGGAGAACGAGTCGGGAGTTACATTGAGAATGCCCATGACATGCGTATGGGACAAATCAAGAACCCGGCTGCCGCAAGGCAACCGGGTCGAGGACAACACAGAAGTCATTTCAAACCTTAATGATCAGCAGCCGGGCCGCCGATCGGGGTTTCAGGGCGTTCGTCCTGTACAACCGGCGGCGTACCCGAAGTACCCGAACCACCCTCCCAATCGCGAGGCTCGCGAGGAGTGCGCCCAGCCATAATGTCGTCGATCTGCTCGGCATCGATGGTCTCGTACTTCATCAAGGCGTCAGCCATGGCATCGAGCTTGTCCCGGTTATCCGTAAGGATCTGCTTGGCCGTACCATAGCATTGGTCAATGATACTGCGCACTTCGGAGTCGATCAGCTTGGCGGTCTCACCGGAGAAACTGGCACCTTGACCGCCACCACCACGACCCATGAACACTTCGCCTTCATCCTCGGCATACATCAAGGGGCCAAGCTTTTCCGAAAGACCCCATTTGGTCACCATGTTCCGCGCAATCTGGCTGGCGCGCATGATGTCGTTGGAGGCACCCGTGGTGACACCGTCGAAGCCCAAGGTCATCTCTTCAGCAATCCGGCCGCCATACAGCGAACAGATCTGGCTGATCAAGGCACGCTTGGAGAGGCTGTAGCGATCCTCTTCCGGCAGGAACATGGTGACACCCAGCGCCCGACCGCGAGGAATGATCGATACCTTGTAAACCGGGTCATGCTCAGGCACAACGCGACCAACAATGGCGTGACCGGCTTCGTGATAAGCGGTGTTGCGCTTCTCTTTCTCAGACATGACCATGGATTTGCGCTCAGCGCCCATCATGATCTTGTCTTTCGCCAGCTCGAACTCTTTCATTTCAACAACGCGCTTGCCGGTACGTGCGGCAAACAACGACGCCTCGTTCACCAGGTTGGCCAAGTCAGCGCCGGAGAAGCCTGGGGTACCACGGGCAATTACGGCCGGAGCCACGTCGTCGCCCATCGGCACTTTGCGCATGTGCACTTTCAGAATTTGTTCGCGACCACGGATATCCGGCAGACCAACTACGACTTGACGGTCGAAACGACCTGGACGCAGCAACGCCGGGTCAAGTACGTCAGGACGGTTGGTAGCGGCGATGACGATGATGCCGTCATTCATTTCAAAGCCGTCCATCTCAACCAGCAACTGGTTAAGGGTCTGCTCACGCTCATCATGACCGCCGCCCATGCCGGCGCCACGATGGCGACCAACGGCGTCGATTTCATCGATGAAGATGATGCACGGAGCGTGCTTCTTGGCCTGTTCGAACATGTCACGAACACGGCTGGCGCCAACACCGACAAACATCTCGACGAAGTCAGAACCGGAAATGGTGAAGAAAGGTACTTTGGCTTCACCAGCAATGGCCTTGGCCAACAGGGTTTTACCCGTACCAGGAGGACCCACCATCAGCACGCCGCGAGGAATACGGCCACCCAGGCGCTGGAACTTGCCCGGATCACGCAGGAACTCAACCAGCTCGCCCACTTCTTCCTTGGCTTCGTCGCAACCAGCAACGTCACCCAAGGTGGTCTTCACCTGATCTTCGGAGAGCAGGCGCGCCTTGCTCTTACCAAAGCTCATCGGCCCGCCCTTGCCTCCCGCACCACCTTGCATCTGGCGCATGAAGAACATGAACACGGCGATAATCACTAGGATCGGGAAGCTGGCCACCAGGAGCTGGGTCCAGATGCTTTGCTGTTCAGGCTGCTTGCCTTCAACGACTACGTGGTTATCCACCAGGTCGCCGATCAGGCCATTGTCCTGGATTGCCGGACGAATGGTCTTGAAGCTGTCGCCATCGTTGCGCTTGCCGGTAATCACGTAGCCATCAACCGCTACGCGCTCGACCTTGCCATCCTTAACTTGCTGGATGAAGTCGGAATAGTTGAGGGTCTGCGGCTCGTTAGGGCTGGAGAAGTTGTTCATCACCGTCACCAGGACAGCCGCGATGATCAACCACAGGATCAGATTCTTTGCCATATCGTTCAATTAACTACCCTCTGAAGCAAGCTCCGCTACTGGCGCGTGCTTCGCATGATATTCACCGGCCTAACTTACTACATTACCTACAACTCTGGCAGGCGCCGTCTGTAACCCTTTGTGAAACTTTGACTACACAATATTCGTAAAGCTTCGTGACGAAAGCGATATAAAAAAACCTATCGACTCCCTTGAATCTCTCAAAAACGCTCATCGCTGGCAGCGCCTTCAATGCCACGGAAACCGCGGCCCAGCAAATACTGCTCGCGGGACCTGCCCCGGGAAGAGTCAGGCTTGCGCGTCTGCACCTTGTCGAACAGCTTGCGGATGTTTTTGTGGTACTCGTCGAAGCCTTCACCCTGGAAGACCTTGACCAGAAAATCACCACCGGGACGCAAAACCCGACCAGCCAAGTCCAATGCCAATTCGCAAAGGAACATCGCTCGTGGCATATCCACGGCTGGTAATCCACTCATATTGGGGGCCATATCGGAAATCACAAGGTCTACCTGCGATTTTCCAACGGCTTCGAGAATCTGCGCCAGCACGGCGTCCTGGGTAAAGTCACCATGGACAAAGGTCACATCCGGGATGCTGTCCATTTCCAGAATATCGGAAGCGATCAAACGACCCTGCCCACCAATCAGACGACTGGTCACCTGGGACCAACCACCTGGGGCTGCGCCAAGATCGATAACGCTCATGCCAGGGCGGATCAACTTGTCCTTTTCTTGGATCTCCAGCAGCTTGTAACTGGCCCGGGAACGGTAGCCATCCTTTTGCGCCATTTTGACGTAAGGGTCGTTGAAATGCTCTTGCAGCCACTTAAGGCTAGTTTTGGAACGGGCCACGGGCCACCTCAAAAATAAACGGGTCGTGATTAACTGGGCGGTCCCGGACTCGCTCGGGTAAACTGGCCGCCGCTTTTTACAAGATCAGACACAGGGGTCAGATTATGCCGCTCACTCAAGAGCAGAAGAAACAGTACAAATCCATTGGCCACCATCTGAAACCAGTTTTGACTGTGGCTGACAACGGTTTGACTGAAGGTGTGTTAACCGAACTTGAACGCGCATTGGGCGATCACGAACTAATCAAGATCAAGGTCAGCATCCTTGATCGCGAGGCGCGCCTGGCGGCCATTGCAGAACTCTGCAAGGCCGGCAAAGCGGACCTGGTTCAGGTCATCGGCAAGATGGCACTGTTGTATCGCAGGAACTTCAGCGCCAACAAGCAACTGTCGAACGTCCATCGTTTCAAATGATACAAGGGTCAAGGGCGCGCTTCGCGCGCCCTGCCGCTCCACCCCGGCGCCGGTTGCACAACCAGCACCAAGCCGGAGAACCCTAGCACAAGATAGCTGAACAGCTGCCAGCGCAACGCTTCCGGCAGAAACATGCGCACCAAGCAATACATTGCGCACGCATACAACGCCATCAACAGCAGTTGCCCGCGAATATCCCGCCACAAACTCCCCAAGCCTTCGGCCTCGATCAGCACCAGCGCCTGAAGCGTCACGCACGCCGCTGCAAAACCCACCAGCAGCGCACTCAATAATCCGCCGACCTCATCGATCAGCAACGGCGCCAGGCCAATCAGGCCCAACACCGGCAAGACACCAATATGCAACAGCCACAGGCCGCCGACCCAGAGCATCTGGGCCAACTGCCAGAGCATGGCGCCCGCACGTAGCGGGCGCCGCCTCTCAGATGTGACGAACTTCGACAATCTCGTACTCGATCACGCCACCAGGCGTCTTGACGGCCACCACATCACCCTCTTCCTTGGCAATCAAGGCGCGGGCCAGTGGCGAACCGACGGAGATCTTACCGAGTTTGAAGTCAGCCTCGTCCTCACCCACGATGTGGTAGGTCACGCGCTCATCAGTCTCGACGTTGGCAATTTCCACGGTCGTACCAAAAATCACCTTGCCGGTGCGCGGGATGGTCGTGACATCAATGATCACCGCGTTCTGCATACGGCCTTCGATGTCACGGATCCGCGCTTCGACCATACCTTGCTGCTCACGAGCGGCGTGGTATTCGGCGTTTTCCTTCAGGTCACCCAATTCGCGGGCGGTCCCGATGTCCTGACTCAGCTTCGGACGGACAACCTTGGTCAGATGAGCGTGTTCTTCTTCCAGGGCCTTGGCGCCCTGGACTGTCATTGGGTACTTGATCATGCCTTCAATCCTGCGTGTAGATCCTGCAAGCGGCGCACAGTCTTTTCTGGACCAAACTTGAGCGCTTCACAGATAGCTTCGCCAGCAGCAATGGTGGTGGTGCAATAGATTTTGTGCTGCAAGGCGTTACGACGAATGGAGTAGGAGTCCGCAATCGACTGGCGACCTTCGGTGGTGTTGATGATCAGAGTGACTTCGTCATTCTTGATCATGTCGACCACGTGTGGACGGCCTTCCGTCACCTTGTTCACGCGACGCACTTTCAGGCCTGCCGCCTCGATCAGCTTGGCAGTCCCGACAGTAGCCACGATTTCAAAGCCCAAGTTGATCAGATCACGGGCCACGCCTGCAACCAGCGGCTTGTCATCATCACGCACGCTGATGAAGGCAGTACCGCCGGTCGGCAGCACTTCGCTCGCGCCCATCTGGGCCTTGGCGAACGCTTCACCGAAGGTGTCGCCCACACCCATCACTTCACCGGTAGACTTCATCTCTGGGCCCAGGATCGGGTCCACGCCAGGGAATTTGGCGAATGGGAACACCGCCTCTTTCACACTGTAGAAGTTCGGAATGATTTCCTTGGTGAAGCCGACTTCCTTCAAGGTCTTACCGGCCATCACACGTGCGGCAATCATTGCCAGGGAAACACCGATGCACTTGGAAACAAACGGCACGGTACGGGAAGCACGCGGGTTGACTTCGATGACGTAGATGTCTTCGCCTTGCAGCGCCAACTGTACGTTCATCAGACCTACCACACCCAACTCCAGGGCCATTTTCTTGACCTGTTCGCGCATCTCGTCCTGGATGTGCGATGGCAGCGAATACGGCGGCAGCGAGCAAGCGGAGTCACCCGAGTGAACACCCGCTTGTTCGATGTGCTGCATGATCGCGCCGATCACTACGTCGGTACCGTCGCAGATCGCATCCACGTCCATTTCGATGGCGCAGTTGAGGAAGTGGTCCAGCAGCACCGGGCTGTCGTTGGAGACTTTCACCGCATCGCGCAGGTAACGCTTGAGCTCTTCTTCCTCGTAGACGATTTCCATCGCCCGGCCGCCCAGTACGTAGGACGGACGCACCACCAGCGGGTAACCGATCTTGCTGGCTGCACGGATGGCTTCGTCTTCGCTGCGCACGGTGGAGTTTGGCGGTTGACGCAAGTTCAGGCGCTCGACCATCTGCTGGAAGCGCTCACGGTCTTCGGCACGGTCAATGGCGTCAGGGCTGGTGCCGATGATCGGTACGCCGGCCTCTTCCAGGGCACGAGCCAATTTCAGCGGGGTTTGGCCGCCGTACTGGACGATCACGCCTTTTGGCTTCTCTACCCGAACGATTTCCAGCACGTCTTCCAGGGTCACTGGTTCAAAGTACAGGCGATCCGAGGTGTCGTAGTCAGTGGAAACGGTTTCAGGGTTGCAGTTGACCATGATGGTCTCGTAACCGTCTGCGCGCAGGGCCAGTGCCGCGTGTACGCAGCAGTAATCGAACTCGATGCCCTGACCGATACGGTTGGGACCACCGCCAAGGATCATGATCTTGTCGCGGCCCGACGGTGCGGCTTCGCACTCTTCCTCGTACGTCGAGTAGAGATAAGCGGTGTCGGTGGCAAACTCGGCGGCGCAGGTGTCAACGCGCTTGTAGACCGGGTACACCTCAAGCTTGTGACGGTGGCGACGCAGGCTTTTCTCGGTGACGCCCAGCAGCTTGGCCAGGCGCATATCGGAGAAGCCCTTGCGCTTGAGCTTGTACATCATGTCGCGGTCGATGCTGGCCAGACCCAGGGTCTTGACCTTCTCTTCGTCCTTGATCAGGTCTTCGATCTGTACCAGGAACCACGGGTCGATCATGTTCATGCCGAAGATCTCTTCGACGGTCATGCCGGCGCGGAAGGCATCAGCCACGTACCAGATACGCTCGGCGCCCGGCACGGTCAGCTCACGCTTGAGCACGCTCATACTTTCCGGATTGCTCAGGTCGAGCTTCTCGTCCAGGCCGCAAACGCCCACTTCCAGGCCGCGCAGGGCTTTCTGCAGGGACTCCTGGAAGGTCCGACCGATGGCCATGACTTCACCCACCGACTTCATCTGAGTGGTCAGGCGGGCGTCGGCTTTCGGGAATTTTTCGAAGGCAAAACGCGGTAGCTTGGTCACAACATAGTCGATGGACGGCTCGAAGGACGCCGGGGTCTTGCCGCCGGTGATGTCGTTCGACAGCTCGTCCAGGGTATAACCCACAGCCAGCTTGGCCGCGATCTTGGCAATCGGGAAGCCAGTGGCTTTCGACGCCAGGGCCGAAGAGCGCGAAACACGCGGATTCATCTCGATCACGACCATACGGCCGGTGTTCGGGCAGATACCGAACTGAACGTTGGAGCCACCAGTTTCCACGCCGATCTCACGCAGTACCGCCAGGGAGGCATTACGCAGGATCTGGTATTCCTTGTCGGTCAGGGTTTGTGCAGGAGCCACAGTGATCGAATCACCAGTGTGCACACCCATCGGGTCAAAGTTTTCAATGGAGCAAACGATGATGCAGTTGTCCTTTTTGTCGCGGACAACCTCCATCTCGTATTCTTTCCAGCCGATCAAGGATTCGTCGATCAGCAGCTCTTTGGTCGGCGACAGGTCCAGACCACGAGCGCAGATTTCTTCGAACTCTTCACGGTTGTAAGCGATACCGCCACCGGTACCGCCCATGGTGAAGGACGGACGGATGATGCACGGGAAGCCAAGCTTCTCGAGGACCACGTTGGCCTCTTCCATATTGTGGGCGATACCCGAGCGCGGGCAATCAAGGCCGATGGACTTCATCGCCTTGTCGAAACGCGAACGGTCTTCAGCCTTGTCGATGGTGTCGGCATTGGCGCCGATCATCTCTACGCCGAACTTTTCCAGAACGCCTTCGCGCTCCAGGTCCAGGGCGCAGTTCAGTGCAGTCTGGCCGCCCATGGTTGGCAGCAGTGCGTCCGGACGCTCTTTTTCGATAATCTTGGCAACGGTCTGCCACTTGATCGGCTCGATATAGGTGGCGTCGGCCATGTCCGGATCGGTCATGATGGTGGCTGGGTTGGAGTTCACCAGGATGACGCGGTAACCCTCCTCGCGCAGGGCTTTACAGGCCTGGGCGCCGGAGTAGTCGAATTCGCAGGCCTGGCCGATCACGATCGGGCCAGCGCCGAGAATCAGGATGCTTTTTATGTCTGTACGTTTTGGCATGGGTTTGTCACTCAAATCCGCAGGTCAGTCGGCAAGCCGTCTTGAACAATCCTTGAAGAGCCTGAGGGGGCCGCCGGTTTCCCGTGCCGCCCTCAGGCCACTCACTTAGCGTCGCTTGGCCATCTCATTGATGAAACGGTCGAACAGCGGCGCTACGTCGTTCGGGCCCGGGCTTGCTTCAGGGTGGCCCTGGAAGCTGAACGCGCTCTTGTCTGTGCGCTCGATACCTTGCAGGGAGCCGTCGAACAGCGACTTGTGAATCGCTCGGACGTTGCCCGGCAAGGTCGCTTCATCCACCGCAAAACCGTGGTTCTGGCTGGTGATCATGACAACGCCGGTATCCAGGTCCTGCACCGGGTGGTTGGCACCGTGATGGCCGTGGCCCATTTTAAGGGTCTTGGCACCGGAGGCCAGAGCCAACAGCTGGTGACCCAGGCAAATGCCGAATACCGGAATATCGGTCTCCAACACGTCCTTGATGGCCTGAATCGCATAGTCGCAAGGCTCCGGGTCACCCGGGCCGTTGGACAGGAACACACCGTCCGGCTGCAAGGCCAGTACGTCGCTGGCCGGGGTTTGCGCCGGCACCACGGTCACGCGGCAACCGCGCTCGACCAGCATGCGCAAGATGTTGTGCTTGATACCGTAGTCGTAAGCCACTACGTGATACGGCAGCTCGGAGGCTTCGATGGTGGCATGGCTGTCGGTCTTCAAGTCCCAGACAGTGGAGCGCCACTCGTACTTTTCCTTGGTACTGACAACTTTCGCCAGGTCCATGCCTTTCAGGCCAGGGAAACCTTGCGCCGCGGCAATCGCTGCTGCTTCGGAAATATTGTCACCGGCCATGATGCAACCGCTCTGCGAGCCCTTTTCACGCAGGATGCGTGTCAGGCGACGCGTATCAATACCTGCGATGGCCACTACGTTGTTGGCTTTCAGGTAATCGGACAGGGACATCGTGCTACGCCAGTTGCTCGCAACCAGTGGCAGGTCACGAATAACCAGACCGGCCGACCAGACACGATCAGACTCGGCATCTTGCGGCGTAGTGCCGGTATTACCGATGTGCGGATAGGTCAGGGTAACGATCTGTTGGGCGTAGGAAGGATCGGTAAGGATTTCCTGATAGCCGGTCATGGCGGTGTTGAACACCACCTCTCCAACGGTCTGACCGTCGGCTCCAATGGCTTCGCCGCGAAAAATGCTGCCATCAGCAAGGGCGAGTATGGCTGGCTTAGTCAAGAAGACCTCCCGTAAATAAAGCCTGAAAGGGCGATCGCAGGTTGCAAAAAAGCGGAGTGACGTATGGACACGTCACCCCGCTTCTTCACTGAATTATTCTGCGCGCTTTTAGTGGACACACTAAAGCTGTAGCTTACAGAAAAAGGCTTTTTTGGTCCACCGCTAATGAGCCTTAAAGGCAGGGGAATGCGACAGGACGTCGCTTAGCGGGTAAAAACAGGGCCCAAGGTTAATGCCTGAGCCCTGTTTTAGCTACTGCTTAACGCAGTTCAAGCACATCTTGCATGTCGTACAGGCCAGGCTCACGACCGTCCAACCACAACGCCGCACGCACCGCACCCTTGGCGAAAGTCATACGACTGGAAGCCTTGTGCGTGATCTCAAGGCGCTCACCCTCTGCCGCGAACAACACCGTGTGATCACCCACCACATCACCGCCGCGAACGGTAGCAAAGCCGATGGTTTCACGATCGCGCACGCCGGTATGGCCTTCGCGGCCATACACCGCCACTTTCGAAAGATCACGGCCCAGCGCATCGGCGATCACTTCACCCATGCGCATCGCCGTACCCGACGGCGCATCGACCTTGTGCCGGTGATGAGCTTCGATAATTTCGATGTCCGCATCATCACCCAACACACGAGCTGCCATGTCGAGCAACTTCAGCGACAGATTGACACCAACACTGAAGTTGGCAGCAAACACAATCGGGATATCCTTACCCGCTGCAACCAACAGCTGCTTTTGCTCGGCATTCAAGCCGGTGGTGCCAATGACCATGGCCTTGCCCGCCTTGCGGCAGAACGCCAGGTTTTTCAGCATCACCTCTGGAAGCGTGAAATCGATCAACACATCGAACTCATCAATAACCTTTTCCAGGCTACCGGACAACGACACACCGATCCTGCCCAGCGATGCCAACTCACCGGCATCGGCGCCGATCAGTGTGCTGTCCGGCCGAACGATCGCCGCCGTCAGACCCGACAGAGGCGAGCGCTGCTGCACCGCCTCAACCAGGTTCTTGCCCATGCGTCCGGCCGCGCCCATCACAGCTATACGTCGCATACTCACGTCCTTACAGGTCGCCGAAGAAGCGCTTCACGCCTTCGAACCAGCCAGCAGTCTTGGGCGAATGAGTGTCATCGCCCGCCAGGGAACTGCGCAACTCTTCCAACAGTTCGCGCTGACGACGACCCAGGTTGACCGGCGTCTCTACCGCCACACGACACATCAAGTCGCCAGCACCACCACCGCGCACCGGCGCAACGCCTTTGCCACGGATACGGAACTGCTTGCCGGTCTGCGTACCCTCGGGAATTTTGAGTTTGACCCGACCATCCAGTGTCGGAATCTCCAACTCACCACCCAGAGCCGCATCGACGAAGCTGATCGGCACTTCACAAAACAGATGTTTACCGTCGCGCTGGAAGATAGCGTGCTCGCGCACATTGATCACCACGTACAGGTCGCCCGCGGGACCACCTTGCGCGCCCGCCTCACCCTCACCCGACAGGCGAATGCGGTCACCGGTATCAACACCCGATGGCACTTTCACCGAAAGGGTCTTGTACTCTTCGACACGGCCTTCACCGTGGCAGGAGTCGCACGGATCGGAAATGATCTTGCCCTGGCCATGGCAGCGCGGGCAGGTTTGCTGCACCGAGAAGAAGCCTTGCTGCATGCGAACCTGACCGATACCACCACAGGTCGGGCAAGTGATCGGCGAGGAGCCTTTCTTGGCGCCCGCACCGTCGCACGGCTTGCAGTTGACCAGTGTCGGCACACGGATATTGACGCTGGTGCCACGCACTGCTTCTTCGAGGTTCAGCTCAAGGGTGTAGCGCAGGTCGCTACCACGCTGGGCACCGCCACGCTGACCGCCACGACCACCACCAAAGAAGTCACTGAACACGTCGCCGAAAATATCGGAGAAGTTCTGGCCGCCAAAACCGGCACCGCCGCCACCCATGCTTGGATCAACGCCAGCGTGACCATACTGATCGTAGGCCGCCCGCTTGTTTGGATCACACAGGCACTCGTAGGCCTCGTTGGCCTCTTTGAACAAATCTTCGGATTCTTTGTTATCCGGATTACGGTCCGGGTGGTGCTTCATCGCCAGGCGACGGTAAGCCTTTTTCAGGTCCGCCTCGCTGGAACCGCGCTCCACACCCAACACTATGTAATAGTCACGCTTTGCCATAAGTCTTTGCACTCTTAAGGACGTTCGGCAAACCCCTCCTGAGCCTCGCCAAACTCGTTGAGCCCCAATACAGGCCCGGACCCAACTCACGTCAATTCAACGATCCTGGTCTTAAATGTTTTCAGCCAGGAACCCAGCCAAAAAAGCGGCGACTGTCGCTCGGAAAGCAGGAGCATCCCCGATCACACCGCCAGCATCCGAACGCTGTCGCATGCTGTAAAAATTCGCGTGCCCCAGACACGCCAACGCGGGAGCAAGCTCCCGCGCGGCGACATCCTACCAGTCACCGCCTGAAAGCGGTCAACCGGCCGACCAACTTACTGCTTACTTGTTTTCTTTGACTTCTTCGAACTCGGCATCGACAACATCGTCGTGCTTGGCTTCAGGCTCTGCTTGCTGCGCAGCGCCATCAGCTGGCTGGCCTTGCTCGGCATACATCTTCTGAGCCACTGGCGCGGAGACCTTTGACAGCGCCTCAACCTTGGCTTCGATAGCTGCCTTGTCGTCGCCTTTTACGGCGGCTTCCAGGGCAACTACAGCAGCTTCGATCGCAGTTTTCTCTTCGCCAGTCACTTTGTCGCCAGCATCAGCGACCATTTTGCGAGTCGAGTGAACCAGTGCATCACCCTGGTTACGGGCAGCTGCCAGCTCTTCGAACTTGCGATCTTCCTCGGCGTTGGTTTCAGCATCGCGAATCATCTGCTGAATTTCTTCCTCGGACAGACCGGAGTTGGCCTTGATCACGATCGACTGAGTCTTGCCGGTGGCCTTGTCTTTGGCGCCTACGTGCAGAATGCCGTTAGCGTCGATATCGAAGGTCACTTCAATTTGTGGCACGCCACGTGGTGCTGGTGGAATCTCGGCCAGGTCGAACTTGCCCAGGGATTTGTTCTGACCAGCTTGCTTACGCTCGCCTTGCAGCACGTGAATGGTCACAGCGCCCTGGTTGTCGTCGGCAGTCGAGAACACTTGCGATTTTTTGGTAGGAATCGTGGTGTTTTTCTCGATCAGCGCAGTCATCACGCCGCCCATGGTTTCGATACCCAGGGTCAACGGGCTTACGTCCAGCAGCAGAACGTCTTTCACGTCGCCGGCCAATACCGCGCCCTGGATGGCAGCACCCATGGCAACCGCTTCGTCCGGGTTGACGTCTTTACGCGCTTCTTTACCGAAGAACTCAGTCACCAGCTTCTGAACCAGTGGCATACGGGTCTGACCGCCGACCAGGATCACATCGTCGATCTTGCCAACTTCGATACCCGAGTCTTTCAGAGCAATGCGGCAAGGCTCGATGGTGCGTTGAACCAGGTCTTCAACCAGCGATTCCAGCTTGGCGCGGGAAATTTTCACGTTCAAGTGCTTAGGACCGGTGGCGTCTGCAGTGATGTACGGCAGGTTCACGTCAGTCTGCAGGCTCGAAGACAATTCGATCTTGGCCTTCTCAGCAGCTTCCTTCAGGCGCTGCATCGCCAGCGGGTCACCCTTGAGGTTCATGCCGCTTTCTTTCTTGAATTCGTCAACGAGGTAGTCGATCAGACGAATGTCGAAGTCTTCACCACCCAGGAACGTGTCACCGTTGGTGGCCAACACTTCGAACTGGTGCTCGCCATCGACTTCAGCGATTTCGATCACGGAAACGTCGAAAGTACCGCCACCCAGGTCATAAACGATCACAGTGTGGTCGCCCCGAGCCTTGTCCATACCGTAAGCCAGAGCGGCCGCGGTTGGTTCGTTGATGATACGTTTTACGTCCAGACCAGCAATACGGCCGGCATCTTTGGTCGCCTGACGCTGACTGTCATTGAAGTAGGCCGGAACGGTAATGACCGCTTCAGTCACTGCTTCACCGAGGTAGTCTTCGGCGGTCTTTTTCATCTTTTTCAAGATTTCAGCCGAGATTTGTGGCGGCGACATTTTCTGGCCGTTTACTTCAACCCAGGCGTCACCGTTGTCAGCCTTGGCGATTTTGTAAGGGACCATCTTGATGTCTTTCTGTACGACTTCTTCGTCGAACTTACGACCGATCAGACGCTTCACCGCGTACAGGGTGTTATGCGGATTGGTCACAGCCTGACGCTTGGCAGACTGGCCCACCAGGATTTCGCCGTCGCTGGCATAGGCCACGATGGACGGAGTGGTGCGCGCGCCTTCGGCGTTTTCAATAACTTTGGATACGCCGTTTTCCAGCACGGAGACGCAGGAGTTGGTAGTCCCCAGGTCGATACCGATAATTTTGCCCATGATTTACTCTCCCGAAACTTTGGATTTGGTTGCCGCAGCAGTGGTGGCTAACTGCGGTAGCACTTAAACGCTTGACTTATAAATGGGGGCCTTGCGGCTAATTTCAAGCTTGCTCATCAATCGAAGGTGCAACCGGTGCAGGAGCCTTGCTCACCACCACCATCGCCGGACGCAACAAGCGACCGTTGAGCTGATAACCCTTCTGAAACACCTTCAATACGCTGCCAGGCTCAACATCTGCGCTTTCCTGCATCGCCATTGCCTGGTGATGCTCAGCGTTGAACGGCTCACCGCCTTGCGGATCGATGGCTTCCAACTGATAACGCTTCAGGGTGTCCTGGAACATTTTCAGGGTCAGTTCGATCCCTTCACGCATGGGGCGGATGTTTTCATCGTCCGGGCTGGACAACTCCAGGCCACGCTCCAGGCTGTCGATGATCGGCAACAGATCCCCGGCAAATTTTTCCAGAGCAAACTTGTGGGCTTTTTCTACATCCTGCTCAGCGCGACGGCGGACGTTCTGCAGATCGGCCGCAACACGCAAAGCCTGATCCTGAGCGCCTGCCAGTTGCTCTTCGAGCACTTGCACACGAGCCGCCAGGTCTTCACCCGATGCTTGCGAGGCCTGGTTGGCGTCTAGATTTTGCGTATCCAGCGTCTGTTCGTCAGCCATAGATTTCTCCTTTCAAAATCGTGCGCGAACTCGACTCGCGCTTCTGTTCCGGTATATGGGGCCACAATTTTCAGGTTCAAGGGCACGAATGTCTTTGGCATGTCTTGGATCAATTTCCCCGACTCATTCCTTGATGCAATAAAAAACACCTATCACCAAGTGAATCGAGCTAAGCGGCAGGATTGTCAGCCAAGAACAAAACACTGTATAAATAACCATACCTTAAGCTTGGGAGCGGCCGTCATGCTGGTGCACCTGTCTGTACACAACTACGCCATCGTTGAGCACCTGGATCTTGAACTGGATCGCGGGATGAGCGTAATCACAGGCGAAACCGGCGCCGGCAAGTCGATCATGCTTGATGCCCTGGGTCTCACCCTGGGCGATCGCGCCGACAGCGGCGTGGTTCGTCCAGGCGCCGACAAAGCCGACATTCTCGCGACCTTTGACCTGGCGGATATCCCGGAAGCCGGCGCCTGGCTTGCCGAGCGCGATCTTGATAGCGATGGCCCATGCATCCTGCGCCGCGTGATCACCGCCGAAGGGCGCTCACGCGGCTATATCAACGGCACGCCCTGCCCTCTTGGCGACTTGAAAGCCCTGGGCGAGTTGCTGATTGACATCCACAGCCAGCATGAACACCAGTCCCTGCTGAAAACCGACACCCACCGCCGCCTTCTCGACGAATACGCTGGCGCAACCGACCTTGCGCGCCAAGTGCAATTGGCCGCACAGCGCTGGCGCCAGACCCGCCAGGAGCTGGAACGCCTCTCCAACTCCGGCGACGAGCAGCGCGCCCGCCACCAATTGCTCAGCTATCAGCTGGAAGAACTGGAAAGCCTGGGGCTGGGCGACACAGAGCTGGAGCAACTGGAGCAAGAGCACAAGAATCTGACCAATGCAGAAACCCTGCTGGGTATTTGCCGACAAGTGGTCGAGCAGTGCAGCGAGAGCGATTCCGGAAATGTGCTTAACGCACTGACCGCCAGCCTCAATCGCCTGTCGAGCGTGAACAATTCCTCCGGCTCGCTGAATGAAGCCACGACCCTGCTGACCAGCGCGCAGATTCAGGTGGAAGAGGCCGTGGGTGAGCTGAACCGGTTCCTTGACCATTTCGACGCCGACCCAGCGCGCCTGCAAGAGATAGAAGAGCGCCTGGACACTATCTACACACTGGCGCGCAAGCATCGAATCCAGCCAACCGAAGTGGCGACCATGCAGCAGAAGCTGCTGGATGAAATCGAAACACTAAATGCCAACGATGAATCCATCGAACGCCTGGCGGACGAACTGGCCTCCTTCGCACGTCATTATCAAGAGAAAGCCCGTGAACTGAGCGATCTGCGGCATCAGGCGGCCACCGGCCTGGCCTGCGCGGTGGAGCAGGAGATTCAACGCCTGGGCATGCCTGGCGGGCGCTTCACCATTGAACTGCACGCCAATACCAGTAATGAATTGCTGCCCAATGGCCTGGAGCAGGTGGAGCTACTGGTTAGCGCAAACCCTGGCCAACCGTTGAAAGCGCTGGCAAAGGTCGCATCCGGTGGCGAGCTATCGCGGATCAGCCTGGCGATCCAGGTCATTACCGCTCAGACCTCACGGGTTCCGACACTGGTATTCGACGAGGTGGACGTGGGGATCGGCGGGCCGACAGCCGAAATTGTCGGCCAACTTCTGCGCCGGCTGGGTGATCGCGGGCAAGTATTGACCGTTACCCACTTGCCACAGGTGGCTGCGCAAGGGCATCAGCACCTGTTTGTACATAAGGTGCGAGGCAGCGACGCAACCCATACTGCCGTGTCCAAGCTGAACAAGACCGAGCGGGTGGAAGAGGTGGCGCGCATGCTCGGCGGTATCGACCTGACCAAGGAATCCCTGGCCCACGCGAAAAAAATGGTCGTTACCGCGAAGGCCTGAGCCAAGCCTTACAGACCATTTCCCTCCCGACACAAAGCACGAAGGCGACCCTAAGGTCGCCTTCGATCGTTTCGCAAAGCGAATCTGCGTAGTTTTCTTACTTTTTCTTACGGATGTACAGAACCAAATTGTGATCCACCAATTCGACTCCGTGCGCCTCGGCGATAGCATTCTGGAGCTTCTCGATTTCCGGGCTGACGAATTCGACAACTTCGCCAGTTTCCACATCGACCATATGGTCGTGGTGGCCGCTGTCAGCCAATTCGAATACTGCATGACCGCCGTCGAAATTATGACGAACTACCAGCCCTGCGGCTTCAAACTGGGTCAGTACACGGTAAACCGTGGCCAGGCCGACATCCTCGTTAGACTCCATGAGCGCCTTGTAAACATCCTCAGCACTCATGTGGCGCTGCTCAGCAGAATCGAGCATTTGTAGAATTTTGACCCGTGGCAGGGTCACTTTAAGGCCGGCTTTACGAAGTTCGCTATTTTCAACCATGGTCAGCTTTCTCGCGGATGCTGCTTCGCAGCTTCTCTTAATACGGGTATGATCGGCGTTTACGTTGTCCCAGCCAAGATAGTGGAAGTCGCCCACCGATGCAAAACACCAAGCTCTTGCTAACCAGTTTCACCTTTGTGGGACTGCTCGCACTCGCCGGTTGTTCATTCCCCGGGGTTTACAAAATCGACATCCAGCAGGGCAATGTCGTCACGCAGGACATGATAGACCAGTTACGCCCGGGAATGACCCGACGGCAAGTACGGTTTATTATGGGCAATCCCCTGCTGACTGACACATTCCATGCCGATCGCTGGGATTATCTCTATAGCCTGCAGCCTGGAGGCGGGGAACGCCAACAGGAGCGCGTCAGTGTCATCTTCAATGGCAATGACCAGCTCAGCAGCCTGTCCGGTGACTTCATGCCTGGCGTAAGCCGCGATGAAGCCCTGCTGGGCAAGGACAGCGGCACCAACGTCACTGCGCCTGCGCAGAATGGCGAACAGCCAAAGTCCGAGGTGCCAGCCAAGCCAGGCTCCTTGCTGGATAAAATCCAGAAAGACGTCGACGGTGTGCAAACTGTTCCGGTGCCAACTCCAGAACCTTTGGATTCCAGCCCGCAGTAAGTTTAAACGCCCAACAAAAAGCCCGGCATGCCGGGCTTTTTGTTGCCTGTGGTTTCACAAATCACCGAGTCTGCTGCTTCGCGCTGGCGGCCTTGGCCGCACGCAACCGGCGAACTTCTTTCGGATCAGCCATCAAAGGCCGGTATATCTCAATGCGATCCCCGGCTTGCACAGTACGAACATCGGCGTCGGCTACGACTTTCCCAAAGATTCCCAATGGACAGCCCGTCAGATCCAGCTCAGGAAACTGCGCCGCAACCCCCGACGCCAGCACTGCCGCCCTCACACTCGTGCCCGATGCAACCGCCAGCATCAACAACACCTGACGATCCACGGCGGCGTATACCACCTCAATTTCGATCAATGACTCAACCATGCAATTGCTTGGCCCGTTGGCAGAACGCATCCACCAACGTGTTCGCCGCCTGATTGAACAGCGGCCCGAGCGTAGCTCGCACGATAGGACCGGCATAATCGAACGCCAGGTCCAGGCTGATCTTGCAGGCTTTCTCCCCCAAGGGCTTGAACACCCAGACGCCATGCAACTGGCTGAACGGCCCTTCCTCCAGATTCATCTCGATGGAGTGGCCCGGCACCAACGTATTACGTGTAACGAAATGCTGACTGAGCCCGCCCTTGGCCACTGCCAGACTGGCACGCATGTGTTCATCGCTGCTCTCCAGCACCTCGGCAGACGAACACCAGGGCAGGAATTCCGGGTAACGCTCCACATCGTTAACCAGGTCATAGAGCGCTTGCGCCGGATAGGGCAACAGGGCCGAGCGTTGAATATGCGTCGTCATGTGAGCGTTATTTCCACAGCTGAGCGGCAAACATCGCGAAAGAACTACATGATTCGCGAAAGAAAGAAATCTAAAGAAGAGCGCGTATTGTCCGGGATTCAGCCAACACGCTCAAGCACGCAGGTTGACCGTAGCCGATACGCTCGCAACTCCCTATAATGCCGCCCCTATGGCTAAACAAAAGAAACACCCTACAGGGACCATCGCGCAAAATAAAAAGGCGCGACACGATTACTTCATCGAGCATCGGTTCGAAGCTGGTCTGGTCCTGGCCGGCTGGGAAGTAAAGAGTCTGCGTGCCAGCAAGCTACAGCTGGTCGACAGTTATGTGCTGCTCAAGGATGGCGAAGCGTGGCTGCTCGGCAGCCATATCACGCCGCTGACCGCTGCCAGCACCCACGTCATCGCCGACCCGGTACGCACCCGCAAGCTGTTGCTCAATGCCCGCGAACTGGAGAAGCTGGCCGCCGCCGTGCAACAAAAGGGTTACGCGTGCATCTGCCTGTCGTGGTACTGGAGCAAGCACTTGGTCAAGTGCGAAATTGCTCTGGGCAAGGGCAAGAAGGAATACGACAAGCGTGACACCGAGCGCGAGCGCGATTCCGACCGAGAATTGCAGCGTGCCGTACGTAACAAGGGCAAGGAAGATTAATCTTTCGCTCTAAATATGTGGCGCGATTGAAAAGATCGCAGCCAGCGGCCGCTCCTGAAAGAGCTACCGCAGGCTGCGATTTTTTGCATTAAACAATCACACCCCTTTACGCCGCTCCGCCCGAGCCATGCGCTGAACCTCCTGACGCACTTCCTCCAACACTTCCTGCACATACAGCAGGTGACGCGTGGAGACTTCCCGCGCCTGCTCGGCTCTCCCCTCGATAATTGCCAGGTACAAATCCCGGTGCTGACTGATCAGCATGTCCCGGGTTTCTGTGCGCTGCTGGTACATGCCGCCAATGTTGGTGACCACGTTGCGCTTGAGCAGGTCGAACAGGCCGCGAATGGTGTGCAGCAGCACTGCGTTGTGGCTGGCCTCGGCGATGGCCAGGTGAAACCTGGCGTCCGCCGCCCCCTCTTCCGCCCGGCTCACTTCATCAACCCGCGTGTAGCAATCCTGCAATGTTTCAAAGGCGGCGGTCAGCCGCTCGCGGTCCACTTCGGTGGCGCGCTGTGCAGCGTAATAGGCGCAAGACGCTTCGAGGGTCTGGCGAAACTCCAGCAGATCACGCTGGGCTTCCGGGTTATTTTCCAGCAGGCACAGCAGCGGATCACTGAAGGTTGAGCCCAGGGTTTCAACCACATAGTTGCCACCGCCCTGGCGACTGACCAACAAACCTTTGGCGGACAGCTTCTGAATCGCCTCACGCAACGACGGGCGTGACACGCCGAACTGCTCGGCCAGTGCGCGCTCGGCCGGCAAGCGTTCGCCCGACTTCAACGTGCCCTCAAGGATCATCCCCTCAAGCTGCTCGACAATATCGTCAGACAAACGGCGCTGACGCACCTGATCAAACCCCATAACTCACTCTCCACCATCCCGACCAAGTCGCCGAGCTCTCTATTCTGGCCTATTGCCGCGCTACCGGCACCTATCAGAGCCCCTTTGATTTAGCCGCCCAGATCATTTGCCCCCCCAGCATTCGACCAAAGTTTCACAAGCGACAAATTGACACATCGGCCCCAAGGCTTTTAACCTAGCCAACAGCGATTGTATATTGGTATTACCAATTAACCAAATCAGCTGCACAGTGCATGACCAACAACAATTAGGGGCCACCCCATATGCAAACCTGGCAACAGCTCTACAGTCCACTCGGCAGCCTCGGCTTGTCCGCATTGGCCGCCGTTATTCCCATCGTATTTTTCTTCCTGGCCCTGGCCGTGTTTCGCCTTAAAGGCCACGTCGCGGGCAGCATCACATTGGCGCTGTCGATCCTGGTGGCGATCTTCGCCTTCCAGATGCCGGTAGACATGGCGCTCGCCGCTGCTGGCTATGGATTTGCCTACGGCCTATGGCCGATCGCCTGGATCATTGTCGCCGCCGTATTCCTCTACAAACTGACGGTCAAGAGCGGCCAGTTCGAAGTTATCCGCAGCTCCGTGCTGTCGATTACCGACGACCAGCGCCTGCAAGTGCTGCTGATTGGCTTCTGCTTCGGCGCATTCCTCGAAGGTGCAGCCGGTTTCGGTGCTCCGGTAGCGATTACCGCCGCACTGTTGGTAGGACTGGGCTTCAACCCCCTGTACGCCGCCGGCCTGTGCCTGATTGCCAACACCGCGCCCGTGGCCTTCGGCGCGCTGGGTATCCCGATCATCGTTGCCGGCCAGGTGACGGGCATCGACGCCTTCAAGATTGGCGCCATGACCGGTCGCCAATTGCCGCTGCTGTCGCTGTTCGTGCCGTTCTGGCTAGTATTCATGATGGACGGCCTACGCGGCGTCAAAGAAACCTGGCCGGCAGCACTGGTGGCGGGCCTGAGCTTCGCCATCACCCAGTACTTCACCTCTAACTTCATCGGCCCGGAACTGCCGGACATCACCTCGGCCCTGGCCAGCCTGATTTCCTTGACCCTGTTCCTGAAAGTCTGGCAACCCAAGCGCACCGCAGGCGCACAAATTGCCGGGGCAACCTCCAGCGCAGCCGTCACTGCCCGCGTCGGCGGTTTCGGCCAACCTCGTACTTCCGTGGCTTCGCCCTACAGCCTTGGGGAAATTTTCAAAGCCTGGTCACCGTTCCTGATTCTGACGGTACTGGTCACCATCTGGACCCTCAAACCATTCAAGGCGATGTTCGCTGCTGGCGGCTCGATGTACAGCTGGGTCTTCAATTTCGCGATCCCCCACCTGGACCAACTGGTGGTCAAGGTTGCCCCGATCGTCACCAACCCGACCGCCATTCCTGCGGTGTTCAAACTGGACCCTATTTCCGCCACCGGCACGGCCATTTTCTTCTCGGCACTGATCTCTATGGCAGTGCTGAAAATCGATTTCAAAACTGGTCTGACCACTTTGAAAGAGACCTTCTACGAGTTGCGTTGGCCAATCCTGTCCATCGGCATGGTGCTGGCGTTCGCGTTTGTTACCAACTACTCCGGCATGTCGTCGACCATGGCCCTGGTCCTGGCCGGTACCGGCGCAGCATTTCCCTTCTTCTCACCATTCCTCGGTTGGCTGGGGGTATTCCTGACCGGTTCCGACACGTCGTCCAACGCCCTGTTCAGCTCCCTGCAAGCCACCACCGCCCACCAGATTGGTGTCAGCGACACCCTGCTGGTCGCGGCAAATACCAGCGGCGGCGTGACCGGCAAGATGATTTCCCCACAATCGATCGCCGTGGCCTGCGCAGCAACAGGCTTGGTGGGCAAAGAGTCCGACCTGTTCCGCTTCACCCTCAAGCACAGCCTGTTCTTCGCCACGATTGTCGGGCTGATCACCCTGGCCCAGGCCTACTGGCTCACCGGCATGCTGGTGCACTAAGCCGTGCAGGGATTAGGGTAAGAACCGACGCCGGACAGCGATTCCGGCGTCAGCTATTCACAACCCGGTCTGTAAGGCCGCCGAGCAATCAGCGGCCAACACGGACGGATAACCGGGACCACCCGGAGAATGCGCCTGATGAGCGAGCTTTTTTACAATGCCGTGCCTAATGCCACCCGTGTCGCGCCGCCCTTGGCCGAACCGCGCCAGTACCCCGGAGTAAAACCTCAACAGGTCTACCTGTTCGGTACCTGCGTAGTGGACCTGTTTTATCCCGAAGCCGGGATGGACGCGATTCACCTGCTGGAGCGCGAAGGCATTCGCGTCAACTACCCCCAGGGACAAAGCTGCTGCGGGCAACCAGCCTACACCTCGGGTTACACAGAACAGGCCCGACAAGTGGCACGCTCACAACTGGCACTGTTTGCCGATGACTACCCGGTGGTGGTGCCTTCAGGCTCCTGCGCGGGCATGTTGCGCGAGCACTATGCCGACCTGTTCAAGGACGAGCCCGAAACGCTCAAACAGGTGCAGGCCCTCGCCGCTCGCACCTACGAGTTGGCGGAGTTCCTGCTGTTCGTGTGCAAGGTCCAGCTCAAGGACAGCGGTGCACCGGTTAAGGTGGCGCTGCATACCTCTTGCTCGGCACGCCGGGAAATGAACACCCACCTGCATGGCCGTGAACTGCTGGCGCAACTGAACAACGTCGAGCGGGTCGATCACAGCCACGAAAGCGAATGCTGCGGTTTCGGCGGGACGTTCAGCGTGCGCATGCCGGATATTTCCGGGGCGATGGTCGCCGACAAGACCCGAGCCCTGAAAGAGTCCGGCGCCCACCAAGTGTTAAGCGCCGATTGCGGCTGCCTGATGAACATCAATGGCTCCCTGGAGAAACAGCAGGCTGCATTGCGCGGTCAGCACCTGGCCAGCTTTCTCTGGCAGCGAACCGGGGGTGCACAATGAACACCGCCACGCTGATCCCCACCGTCGACGTGTCGGAAGATTTCCGCACCCGTGCCCATCAGGCATTGGGTGACGCACAACTGCGAAACAACTTTCGCAGCGCGATGGATTCGCTGATGACCAAACGGGCAGCGTCTTTTAGCGATGCCCACGAACGTGAACACCTGCGAGCCCTGGGCAATGCTGTGCGTGCCCGGGCGCTGTCCAAATTGCCTGACCTGCTGGAGCAGCTTGAACAGAACCTGACCCGCAACGGCGTCAAGGTGCACTGGGCGCAAACAGTCGAAGAGGCCAACGCCATCGTGCTGTCGATCATCCGCGAGCGCCAAGCCACACAGGTGATCAAGGGCAAATCCATGGTCAGTGAAGAGATGGACATGAACCACGTCCTCGCCGCCCAGGGCATTGAATGCCTGGAGTCGGACATGGGCGAGTTCATTGTTCAACTGGACCACGAGAAGCCTTCCCACATCATCATGCCGGCCATTCACAAGAACGCCGGCCAGGTCGCGTCGCTGTTCCACGAAAAATTGGGCGTGGAGTACACCAAGGACGTCGATCAACTGATCCAGATTGGCCGTAAAGTCTTGCGGCAAAAATTCTTCGAAGCCGACATTGGCGTCTCCGGTGTCAACTTCGCCGTGGCCGAAACCGGCACCCTGCTGCTGGTGGAAAACGAAGGCAACGGGCGCATGTCGACCACCGTGCCGCCAGTGCATATTGCCGTCACTGGCATAGAAAAGGTCGTCGAAAACCTGCGGGATGTGGTACCGCTGTTGTCGTTGCTGACCCGCTCGGCCCTTGGCCAGCCGATCACCACCTACGTCAACATGATCTCCGGCCCGCGCAAGGCCGATGAATTGGACGGCCCCGAGCACGTGCATCTGGTACTGCTGGACAACGGCCGCAGCCAGGCCTTTGCCGACAGCGAACTGCGTCAGACCCTCAACTGCATCCGCTGCGGCGCCTGTATGAATCACTGCCCGGTGTACACGCGAATCGGCGGCCATGCCTACGGCGAGGTGTACCCAGGCCCTATCGGAAAAATCATCACCCCACATATGGTCGGCCTGGCGAAAGTCCCCGATCATCCCAGTGCTTCGTCGTTGTGCGGCGCCTGCGGTGAAGTGTGCCCGGTAAAAATACCAATCCCTGCGCTGCTGCGTCGCCTGCGGGAAGAGAACGTCAAAGCCCCCGATAGCCCTCATCAGGTGATGCGCGGCCAAGGCAGCAAGTACTCGCGCAAGGAACGTTTTATCTGGAATGCGTGGGCCCGACTCAATAGTTCACCGACGCTGTACCGGCTGTTTGCCTTCTGCGCCACCCGTCTGCGCGCCCTGGCGCCAAACAACCTCGGGCCGTGGACGCAAAACCACAGTGCGCCGAAACCCGCCGCACGCTCACTGCATGACCTGGCCCGCGAGCATCTGGCCAAACAGGGAGATCGCTGATGAGCGCCAAGCACAACATCCTCGCCAAATTGCGCCATAGTCTGACGGGCACCACGCCGGTGCCTGACAACTTCGACGAAGCCCTGGTGACGGAGATCTACACCTACACTGCCGAGCAACGTATCCCGCAACTGCGCAAGCTGATGGAAGCGGTACACACTGAAATCCACCTGACGTCTGGTGCCGGCTGGCCAACGTTGCTGGCGCAACTGCTGCAAGACCGAACATTGCCCAGCCTGCTGATCGCCCCAACCACGCCCCACGGCCGGTGTGTTACCGAACACTGGGCGAACAATCCGCATCTGCCGGTGCTAAAAGCCTACAACCGTCCGGTAGAAGAGTGGAAAGCCGAGCTGTTCAATGACACCCCAGCCAGTCTTACAACAACCCTGGGCGCTATCGCCGCAACCGGTAGCTTGATTCTCTGGCCAACGCGGGAAGAGCCGCGCCTGATGAGCCTGGTGCCGCCGGTGCATTTCGCCCTGCTCAAGGCCAGTGAGATTTACGATAATTTCTATCAGGTCCAGCAGCAATTCGCCTGGGCCCAAGGCATGCCCACCAACGCCCTGCTGGTATCCGGTCCGTCGAAGACCGCCGACATCGAACAGGTACTGGCCTACGGTGCCCACGGCCCGAAAGACTTGGTGGTGTTGATCCTGGAGGACCAATGAGTCTGCCCGCAGCGTTCCTTGATGATGTCGCACGGCTGATCCCGAAAGATCGGCGCTTCGACGATGCGCTTTCCACTCTGGCATTTGGCACCGACGCCAGCTTTTACCGACTGATCCCACAGCTGGTCATCCGCGTAGAGTCGGAAGAGGAAGTAGTCGACCTGCTGCAACTGGCCCAGCGCGACCGCGTACCGGTGACCTTTCGCGCCGCTGGCACCAGCCTTTCCGGTCAGGCCATCAGCGATTCAGTATTGATCGTGCTCGGCGACAACTGGAACGGTCGCGAGATTCGCGGCCAAGGTATGCAAATCCGCCTGCAACCTGGGGTAATCGGCGCCCAGGCCAACGCCTGGCTGGCACCGTTCGGACGCAAGATAGGCCCTGACCCTGCGTCGATCAACGCCTGCAAGATCGGCGGCATCGTCGCCAACAACGCCAGCGGCATGTGCTGCGGTACGGCGCAGAACACCTACCACACACTGGCCGGAATCCGCCTGGTGCTGGCCGATGGCAGCCGCCTCGACACCGAAGATAGGGTCAGCGTCTCGGCATTCCGTGAGCAGCACGGTGACCTGCTTGAACGCCTGGCGACCCTGGGCCGCGAGACCCGGGCCAATGCTGAATTGGCCGCAAAAATTCGCCACAAATACCGTCTGAAAAATACCACCGGCCTGTCACTCAACGCGTTAGTGGACTTCGACGAACCACTGGATATCCTCAGCCATCTGCTGGTGGGCTCAGAGGGCACCCTGGGGTTTATCAGCGCAGTGACTTACGACACAGTCATCGACCACCCGAACAAAGCCTCGGCGCTGATCGTATTCCCAGACGTTGAAACTTGCTGCAACGCAGTAACGGTGCTGAAAACCCAGCCGGTTTCAGCGGTCGAACTACTGGATCGGCGCAGTATGCGTTCGGTGCAGGACAAACCCGGCATGCCGGCTTTCGTACAGCAACTGTCGGAAAACGCCTGCGCGCTATTGATCGAATCCCGCGCTGCATCGTCCTCGCTGCTCCATGAACAACTGGCGCTGATCATGGCATCCCTGGCCGGTTTCCCGGTGGAGAAGCAAGTCGACTTCACTGAAGATCCGCTGGAAAACGCCCGCCTCTGGGCCATCCGAAAAGATACCTTCCCTGCCGTCGGTGCCGTACGCAAAACCGGCACCACCGTAATCATCGAAGACGTCACCTTCCCCGTGGAACAACTGGCTATCGGCGTAAACCGCCTGATCAAGTTGTTCGACAAACATCACTACGACGAAGCCATCCTTTTCGGACACGCTTTGGAAGGCAATCTGCACTTTGTCTTCACCCAAGGCTTCAACAGTGCCGAAGAAGTCACACGCTACCAGGCGTTCATGGACGACGTGGCACAATTGGTGGCGGTGGAGTTCGGCGGCTCGCTGAAGGCCGAACACGGCACTGGCCGAAATATGGCGCCCTTCGTCGAGCTGGAATGGGGCAGCGATGCTTATCAACTGATGTGGCAACTCAAGCGCCTGCTCGACCCCAACGGCATTCTCAACCCGAACGTGGTGCTCAGCGAAGACCCGCAAATCCACCTGAAAAACCTCAAGCCTCTGCCGGCTGCCGACGAGTTGGTGGATAAGTGCATCGAGTGCGGTTTTTGCGAACCGGTATGCCCATCGAAAGGCCTGACCTTGAGCCCGCGCCAGCGCATTGTGATCTGGCGCGATATCCAGGCGAAAAAACGCGCCGGCATCGACACCACCGAACTTGAAGAGGCTTACCGCTATCAGGGCATCGACACCTGCGCCGCCACCGGGCTTTGCGCTCAACGCTGCCCCGTAGGCATCAATACCGGTGACCTGGTGAAAAAGCTGCGCAGCCGTGACGCCGACCACACGAAAACAGCGGAGTGGCTGGCGACGCATTTTGCAACAGTATTGCAAGGCGCACGCTTTACCCTGCACGTAGCCAACGGTGCGCGGATGTTGCTGGGCGCGCAACGCCTGGCAAAACTTTCCGCCACGGTGACCAAGCTGTCCAAGGGGCAAATCCCCCAATGGACCAACGCCATGCCGCAGCCGGAAAAGGCCATTCGTTTCAGTCCGACCGTCAACGATGAACGGCCACGAGTGGTTTACCTGGCGGCTTGCGTATCCCGAACCATGGGGCCGGCGGCGAGCGACAAGGAACAGATGTCGCTGTACGACAAAACCCGTGGCCTGCTGGAAAAGGCCGGTTATCAAGTAGTCTTCCCAGACAATCAGGACAGCCTCTGCTGCGGCCAGCCTTTCGCGTCCAAAGGCTACGCCGAGCAAGCCGAGCACAAGCGCCAGGAACTGATCGGCGCCCTGCTTCACGCCAGCCGTGGCGGCCTTGACCCGATTTATTGCGACACCAGCCCTTGCACCCTGCGCCTGGTTCAAGACTTGGGCGAAACGCGCCTGGACCTCTACGACCCGGTGCGCTTCATCCGCACACACTTGATGGACCGCCTCGACTTCACGCCTCAAGACGCGCCCATCGCCGTGCATGTCACCTGCAGCACCCAGCATCTGGGTGAAAGCCAGGCCTTGATCGACCTGGCCCGGCGATGCAGCAAAAACGTAGTGATCCCCGAAGGCATTCACTGCTGCGGTTTTGCCGGTGACAAGGGTTTCACCACACCCGAGCTGAACGCTCACTCACTGCGATCCCTGAAAGAGGCGGTGCAATATTGCAGCGAGGGCATCTCCACCAGCCGTACCTGCGAGATCGGCCTGAGCCAGCATGGCGGGATTGATTATCACGGTTTGGTGTACCTGGTGGATCGTGTCACTCAGGCGCGAAGTCACTAATCCGGCAATAAAACAGAACCCCTGCGCGCCAACGTAGTCATCTGCATAGGCCTCGGCGAACGAGGCTCATCAGTGACCTCGCTGGCTGCACGGAAATCCGGCGGCATCGAGCCCTCTTTGCACAAGGAGATACCCATGAAGCGTTCCGCTCTTGCTGGTTTGTTCGTTACCGCTGCAATGCTGGCTTCCCCGGTGTTTGCAGCCGGTACAACCGATGACCTGTGCCAGATCAATCTGGACAAAATCAACAACGGGAAAGCGTTGCTCGCCACTGACACCAGCGGCAAAAGCGGCGAAATTGATACGGCCGTCTCCCAAGCCAAAGCCGCCCATGCAGCGGGGGACGACAAGAGATGTATCGAGATCACCTCCAAGGCCCTGCAAGATCTGCAGGACAGCGACAAAGGCGGCAAGTAATTCGCCAACCGCTCAAGGCCAACCTTCGGGTTGGCCTTCTGTGACCGTTTGACGTACACTGCGCAGGCTTGTCGCTCATTAAGAAACACCGAGCAACAAGCACGGGGCCGTTTAGGATTCGACGCTGGTTGCGAACCTTTAGGTGCATGCCGAGTTGGTAACAGAACTCGTAAATCCACTGTTGCAACTTTCTATAGTTGCCAATGACGAAACCTACGGGGAATACGCTCTCGCTGCGTAAGCAGCCTTAGCCCTTCCCTCCTGGTACCTTCGGGTCCAGCAATCATCAGGGGATGTCTGTAAACCCAAAGTGATTGTCATATAGAACAGAATCGCCGTGCAGTACGTTGTGGACGAAGCGGCTAAAACTTACACAACTCGCCCAATGCACCCTGCCCGTCGGGCGGCTGAGGGTTAACTCAATAGACACGGCTACGCATGTAGTACCGACAGCAGAGTACTGGCGGACGGGGGTTCAAATCCCCCCGGCTCCACCACTTCAACATCTAAAGACGTCCACGGACGTCTTTTTTTGTGCCTGAAATCCAGTAAATACGGGGGTTTCAGGGCCACGGGAGGCTTTCCAGGCTTTTTGAGTTCCAGGCAGTTTGGTATTCCCAATGGTATTCCCGGCTCCCCGGCGCTAATCTTGGGAATACCAAAAGGTGTCATGGAGTACTTCTCATGTGCGCTCAAACCACCCGCCTCTCCGACCACCAACTCAAGGCGGTCAAACCGAAAGACAAGGATTACGTCCTCACGGATGGCGACGGGCTCCAACTGCGAGTCAGGGTCAATCGCTCGATGCAGTGGAATTTCAACTACCGGCATCCCGTCACCAAAAATCGAATCAACATGGCACTCGGCTCTTATCCCGAGGTTTCTCTTGCGCAAGCGAGGAAGAAAACCGTTGAGGCCAGAGAGCTGCTTGCACAGGGCATCGATCCAAAAGCTCAGCGCAATGAGCTACAGGAAGCCAAACGAGCGGAAACGGAACACACCTTCGAGAACGTGGCCACCGCCTGGTTCGAGCTGAAGAAGGACTCCGTCACGCCGGCGTATGCCGAAGACATTTGGCGCTCCCTCACACTGCATGTTTTTCCGAGCATGAAATCAACGCCTCTCTCCGAAGTCAGCGCCCCAATGGTCATCAAGCTCCTTCGTCCGATTGAGGCCAAAGGTAGCCTCGAGACAGTTAAGCGAGTGAGCCAGCGCCTTAACGAGATCATGACCTACGGGGTCAATTCCGGAATGATTTTTGCCAACCCTCTCAGCGGCATTCGAGCGGTGTTCAAGAAACCTAAGAAAGAGAACATGGCAGCGCTACTACCAGATGAGCTTCCGGAGCTCATGATGGGAATCGCGAACGCCAGCATCAAGCGGACGACCCGCTGCCTGATCGAATGGCAGCTACACACTATGACCCGCCCTGCCGAAGCGGCGACTACCCGATGGGAAGACATAGACTTCGAAAAACGCATCTGGACCATCCCTCCGGAGCGAATGAAAAAGCGTCGTCCGCACACAATCCCGCTGACCGAACATGCACTCTCGTTATTGGAGACGCTTAAGCCCCATAGCGGCCACAGGGAATATGTGTTCCCGTCAGATAGAAATCCGCGCACCCACGCGAATAGCCAAACAGCCAACATGGCGTTGAAACGAATGGGTTTTCAGGACCGCTTGGTCAGCCACGGAATGCGCTCCATGGCCAGCACAATCCTGAACGAGCATGGATGGGATCCGGAGCTAATCGAAGTCGCGTTGGCGCATGTCGATAAAGACGAAGTTCGAAGCGCCTACAACCGGGCGGATTACATCGAACGCCGGCGTCCGATGATGGCCTGGTGGAGTGAACATATCCAGAAGGCGGCCACCGGCAGCCTGTCGGCATCGGCCATCAATCAAACCAGGGGCCGCAACGTCGTACCGATACGGTGAGCGCTCACCGGACGCTACCGGTAACCGAGAATGACTCCCCAGATGGAGTGATGGTTGATTTGGCGACAGCGGCGACACCGGCGACAACCCGTGTAATACCTGGCCTGCAGCATGGCGACAAAAGTGGCGACTGTCGCCGTTGCAATCCTCGCTCTTGGGGCTTTATCGACCAAGCCCATGCAGGCGGGAAGGCTCCGCATTCCCACCTGCATGGGCTCACATTAAAACCCGACGAACGACCGCCCGGCCATGGCAAACCACCGGCCTCCAAGGTCTTCCAGCGCTACCGATTGGCGCAAGAGTCGCCCCCAAAATACGGTTGACCGCGAGCAGAACGAGCGCTACACCAGAACCGTACAAGCGCTGTCCTCGACAGCACCCAGGTAGCCAGAACCTTCAAGACTACGCCACGAACGTGGTGGTTCTTCCCAAGTGCGATTAGCGTCCGGCGGCTCGCACGGTCACTACCCATGTGATGGATGCCCACTTCTTAGCTTTGCCTACTGCGGCAAAACCACCCTACCCAGCTGTCCTGCAGCAACTTATTCGCTTGGCCAGTTCTTGCGCCAACCTTTTGCCCGTCTCTTTACCCCCTAAAGAGACGGGCGCATATCACACTGCTGCAGCCCTGCTCGCACGGGCCTTTGCGGCTTTCTCCCTGGTGACAATCGGCGTGACAAACACCGAATGATCACTCGCCACAGCGATGCCGATGATGGTGCCGCAGCCCACGGAATGGACTGCACCTGACTGACAGTCAGGCATGCCCCGGTCGTCGCCTCTCTGCCTTCACCCGACTCAGGATCTCGCGGCGCCGGTCTCGTCAGCCAGTGCGGCCTCCACCCGCCCACTTCTGCGGAAGTGTTCAGGAGGCCAGATCATGAGATGCCCAAGCTCCCGGTCATAAAGAGCCGTCAGTCCCGCGCTAGTGGACAAACCTCACAGGTCGCAGGGGCCTTGATCCCTGATAACACTCAACAACCGTGGCGGGATGAGTGAGGACGGAGTCGATAATCTCAGGAGAATGGCGATGCAACTGTGCGAAGCGTTCGAACCACCACAGCCATTGCTGGAATACCAGCAGGCGCCACTGCCCTACCCGGTCGAAGCACTCGGGGATCTGTTGGGCCCTGCGGTCGAACGACTGGCCGAGGTGATCGGCGTGCCCTGCGCCATGGCCGCGCAATCGGTGCTGGCTACTGCTGCCCTGGTGAGCCAGGGTCATGCCAATGTCCAACTCGACGGCCGAACCTATCCGCTGTCCCTCTACCTACTGACGGTGGCGTCCTCGGGTGATCGCAAAAGCGCGGTGGACCATCTGGCACTGAAGGCGGCGCGCGACTGGGAACGGCAGCAGTGGACCCTGTATGCGGAAAAACTCAAAGCCTATCGCGCCGCGACCAGCATCATGGCCAAACCCAAAACCTCAAAGAAACACGCGGAGGCGGAAGGCGGCGAGCTGTCCGAGCCGGTATCACCGAGACTGATCATTGCCGAGCCCACCATTGAGGCTCTGGTCAAAAGCCTGTGCCAGGGCTTGCCCAGCATGGGCTTGTTCAATGATGAAGGTGGCCAGTTCTTGGGCAGCAGCACCATGAGCAAAGAGAATCTGCTCAAGGCGATCACCACCTTGTCGACACTGTGGGATGGTAGCCCGATCGATCGGGCGCGCTCCATGGCCGGAGAAAGCCTGCGTGCCTATGACCGCCGCCTCAGCCTGCATCTGATGCTGCAGCCCTACCTGGCCAACCAACTGTTCAAAGACCCGGTGATCAATGGCCAAGGCATCCTCGGCCGCTGCCTGATCAGTTGGCCCGAGCGCCTGGCCGGCCAGCGGCTCTACCAGGCGATCGACCTGACCCGAGATGCCAACGTCCAGCGCTACCAACAGCGGATCACCGCCCTGCTGCAACAGCCCTGGTCGCTTCACCAGGATGGCTCACTCAATCCCGCCACCCTGGAGCTAACTCCCCGCGCCCGGCGGGCCTGGATTGATATTCACGACACCATCGAGTGCCAGTCTGGTGAGTTCGGTGAGCTGGCCGGCGTCCAGTCTGTCGCGGGCAAGGCCGCGGCGAATGTGCTGCGCATCGCGGGCGTGCTGGCCATGGTTGAAGAGGCCAGTGCCTTGGACGAAGCACACATCCAGCGCGCCTCCACCCTGATGGATTACTACCTGGCCGAGATTCAGCGCCTGACCGAACAAGAGCCGATCCATAGCCGACGCGAGGAAGCGGATCGGCTGCTGCGCTGGCTGGCGCAGAAAGGCTGGACCCACTTCACCGTCCGCGACGTCAATCGCAACGGTCCTCGTTTTGCCCGCAAGAGCGCTGACCATACCGCCTCTTTATTCGTCGAGCTGATCACGCATCGCTGGCTGAACAGCCGCGATGGAAAAACGTTCGAGGTCCGTCATGTTCCGCCTCAATGACGCGGTACGCCGTTACCAAGCGCAACATCAACCACAGCCAGAATTGCGGCGTGTCGCCGCTTCTGTCGCCACCCTGTCGCCACGCGCCAGGCCAGCAACGACGCGGGTTGTCGCCACTGTCGCCGCTGTCGCCACACCACCCCTGGAGCCTACCCACCTCGCCCGACTGATCGAGCAATTGCGTGAGGAAGGGGCACTGCTGCTGCACTACGAAAATGCCCTCCTGATCCGCCCGACACACTGGCAGCAGCTGGACAGGCTCAGCCCCCACTGGAAAGCCCTGCTGCGCTTTCTGCAAACAAACGAAAACGGTGATGACGATGGCTCTGGTCGGTCGGCGTGAGGGTCGCAACTTTGGCTATGGCCGCCAGCTGAGCTACGCCGGTCCACAGGCGCTCAAGGATCTGTTTGCCGGCGGCCACTTCGCCACGGTCAAAGCGCATAGTGATCGCTGGCAAGCGTTCGTGCGTTGGTGTCGATCAGAGGACGGCCCCGGTTACAACGATGCGCGCCAGATCGATAGACAGACGCTACAAGACTACGCCGCGTATCTGCGCCAGCAGATCCTGCAAGGTGAACTCTGCATCGCCACCGCGCAGAACCGCCTGAGCAGCGTCAACCGCACCCTCGCTGCGCTGCGCGGTGATCAAGACGTGAGGATCGCCGGCCCGAGTCAGGCGTTGGGACAGAAGCGCTCGACCGTACGCACCCGCGCGCCAGATGGCCAAGACCACCAACAGGTGCGGCGAGTACTCGAGGCGCTTGGCGAACAGCAACACGAGCGGGTGGCCGCGATTGTCCGGTTGGCCCGAGCAACCGGTATGCGCCTGCGTGAAGCGATCCTGGCTGACCTGCCACGATTGCACCGCGAAGCCGAACACTTCGGCCGCATCAACATCCAGGACGGCACCAAAGGCGGCCGTTCAGGGGTATCAGCGCCGCGATGGGTTGTGGCCAATGAGGCGGTGAAGGCTGCACTGCAACTTGCTCGTCATGCATCGCCGCCCCGCAGCCGCAACTTGCTGGCCCGAGACGAAAGCTATGCCGCGTTCCTGCAACAGACCGTACTCCCGGCCCGCAAAACGCTGCATGAACACGGGCTGAAGGGCTTTCATGAACTGCGCGCAGCCTACGCCTGCGAGCGTTACGAACAGCTCACGGGCCACGCCGCACCGGTCAATGGCGGCCACTGCTATCGCATTGACCGTGAACTGGATCGACAGGCGCGTCAGCAGATCAGCCATGAACTCGGACACAACCGGATTGATGTGGTATCGGCCTACATTGGTGGCCGATCATGAGCAAACCGTTTGATATGGCTTTGTTCCTGAGCGGCGTACTGACTGGCTCGAAGGTCACGCAGCAACGACATCTACGCCAAGCCCGAATCATGCAAACGGCCATTCAACAGCGATGGCAGCGAGACAACCCTTGGACCTGGCAACTCAAGCATGTGCGCTGGTTTCTCACTCAGCACCTGAAAGACCACTCCGACGCCACCCAGCATTACTATCGACTCACCACCCTATTGATCTGGAAACGCTTAGGAAATGACCGCGAAATGCCGATCTAACGCTCGAATCGTGGATAGGCAACCCTCCAGGCTCGTTTGCCCACCTTCATCTATCTGTGCGTGGATATTCTCTTGCGGATGAACCGGCTCGGTTATGCCAGCTTAATAGACAACCTTGCCGTGTGGGCCCGGGCCAGCGTTGGATAAAACCCACAAAAAAACCCGCCAATAGGCGGGTTTTTTGACTTCAGCTAATTCACGCAGTAAGGATGGGCTCAACCAAACCTTTCGCTGCACAAATTTCATGGATGTCTTGGGTGGCCTTCTTATAACTGGCCACAGCCTCGCGAGTAAGCTCGGCGTTCTGCTTACGCTGCTCTACTGAAGCAGGTTTGAGATACCTTAACGATTTACCAGTCATATCGCCGTCTCCACTCCGTTGTAGGTTTAGACAGGAATCAGGCAGTCCTGGTTCCCGTAGTAGCAATCTCTGAGCCGCATCACCCAATGCCTGTAGGTCAGGCCATCGGGCTCATGAACCATACTTTCAGCGGGCTCATCCCTCAGCTGGCCGTCAGGACCAACTCTAAGGAAGGCTAAATACATAGTTTCAAACAAGTCATCAAAAATTTTCATCTGCTTCGCCAAGGGCCCTTTCAGCGGATGATCATCTTTTACTTCGTCCGCAAAACACAAATAGTCACCTTGTGTCTTGCGTGGACGGTGATACATGACGACGCCAGGTTTTTTCGGCATCAGCGACTGCACATTCGTCGTGGCTCTCAGCAGAAAATGAAGCCATACGGTTGCTGCTGCGCTCATTATGTATCGACTATAGGTTATTTCGACCGTTGCCTTCGTTTCATTAAGAGCATCGATCAAAGCGACCATTTTGTCCACTCGCCCACCTGCGTTATGTCGCAGGTGAAGCTCAATCGCAGTCCCTTCAGGAGCGTCCTTCAAGAAAGCAACGACGGGATCGACCGTTTCAGCTGAAATCTCATTTGGAAGCTCAAGTCTGAGACGGGGTTGAATGGCCTCTTCAGCCTCAACAACCTCATCAACCTCACCGGTTGGATTAACGTCCGCTTCCAATGCTCAGTACCGTCATGTTCTCTGGGGGCCGAACTCTACAGATAGCATTAAGCTATCTCAATAGCACTTCATCGACTTTTTGAACATTACCAACCTATTTTTGGCCATCAGCGCTATCAGTTGGATTTTGACGCTTCCTCCAGCTTCGGAGTTCAGATACCACTCTCAAGTGAGATTGCGCCCAGAGTCGATCAGGTGTCTAGCTCAGCCTCATGTTTTTTAATCACGAATTCTTTTGCAATAGACTCCACGGCTTACACTATGGACTGCCCTCCGGCCCGCCCTCAAAAATCGTAGGGCTACGTGCTCAGCGAGATCCTCACCTTCACGGTCATCGGGCAACCTATTTTCGGTGCATGCAATTTTTCGATTACGGATCACCAATGTGGGTCAGCGCGTCTCAATGCCGGAGCTGATAGGCTTAGCTAACGCTACAGTACCCACACCACTGTTGACATTTCACTTGACAACTGATTAGATTCTTAAAGATCGTCTTTTAATGCGTTAAAGGCTCACTAGGTAATGCATTTCGTCGGTTAAAGCCTTGCAATCACAGCCCTTCACCTGTAAATGCGCAGACTGAATGTGCTAACCTCAAATTCAAGTCTATATCTCCACCCTTATGGGTACTTTCGCCATGATCAGCAGCCACCAGCATTCAAAAGACCTTAGCTTTGCGGAAATGATGAGCCTTAAAAGCAGCTCACGTGACCGTCAGGTTGATGCTGTCTATGCAGCTGACCCTCAGATGCTTGAAATGGCTGCTGCCCGTGCCAAAGCTGCCCTTCGTGGCAACTCTGCTTCAATCGCTCGCCCACAACGATTCTCTGCGCTTAGCAACTGATGCCCGAAGCGGTAAACGAAGACGCTCCGTTCGCCCTACTTGAACGTTCAGAGCTCTTCACTTTCCTGCTCGATCTAATTCAGCGCGTCTACCGTCCCTCAATTCAATCAGCTGTCACCGATTACGGCCTTGTGATCGTTGGCGGGCAATCGCTTACGCTTTGGGCCCGGCAATACCTCATCGACGAAATGACAGGCGAGGATGTCGGATTCGTCACTAGCGATGACTTGGACTTTATCGGCAAGCCCAACTCTATTGATTATTGCGCCCAGATGATGGGCGTCCCTTTTCGCAAGGCGAAGATGGACGACAACACGATAAATATTGCCGCCGCGTACATTGACTGGGTTGACGGTAAAGAGGTCATCGTCGATATCCTGGAAATGGACAGCGTAGGGGGCGCGCCCAAAAAAGAGATTTTCAAGTATTTATCCGTCCTGGATATCGAAGGTGTGCAGGTCGCCGTCATCGATCCCATCACGTGTTTAAAGTCCCGATTGTTCAATCTATTCGCTTACTGGCAGGATCGAAAGCACCGGGAGTCAGTGCGAGTGAAGATCGCACTACGCGCATCGAACCACTACCTGCGCGACTTGCTGGTTCATGATGGGTATCGAGTCATATCAGAGCATATCCATCGAATTAAGGCCTTGGCCCTGACACCGCTAGGCAAGCGTGTTTATGTCGAATATGGAATCGACGTGCTGGACGCCATCCCCTACGATCCGGAGCTGTTTCCAGCGGCCTACATGGATCGGGAACGACCGAACATGCTCCGCCAAATTGGTGATGTACGCCGACGGAAGTTAATTCAGTACCAACGATTCGCTTGTGGTCCTATCCACCCTAGCCATCTTCAGCCCGCTGCAGAGAACGATCCAAGATAAAGGAATCGGGACGACGCAAAACACTCGCGCTGTCATGGCCTCGACTCATCTTGCCTACAGCTTCAACCACCAAAATCTGATCTTCCCCCGTGCCACTATCAAACAAGGTACATTTACGCCCATCGAGCACGATCAGCAGTGCCGGAATGGAGCGACCAGGCCGGCTTGAAAGGGAATTGGGGTTATGGACAAAAAGTCGCTTTCCGAGCGGGACATCTGCAGCAAGTACATCGCCCCAGCCGTTCAGCAAGCTGGATGGGACATGCACAAGCAGATGCGCGAGGAAGTCAGCTTTACCAAAGGCCGCATTATCGTCCGAGGCAAACTTCACAGCCGTGGTGAAGCACGCCGCGCAGACTTCATCCTCTACCACCAGGCCAACCTACCTATCGCTGTAATCGAGGCGAAGGACAACAAGCACTCCGTTGGCTCCGGCATGCAGCAAGCCCTGGGCTATGCAGAGGCGCTGGACGTACCGTTCGTGTTCTCCAGCAATGGCGATGGTTTCCTGTTTCACGACCGCAGTGGCACAGGCAGCCAGGTAGAAACCGAACTCACCCTTGATCAATTCCCCAGCCCTGCCGAACTTTGGCACCGCTACTGCCAGTGGAAGGGGCTGGATACAACAGCCCAACACAAGATCGAAGCGCCCTACTACGACGACGGCTCCGGGCGCATGCCGCGCTATTACCAGATGAATGCCATCAACCGCACCGTCGAGGCTGTTGCGCGCGGCCAAGACCGTATCCTGCTGGTGATGGCTACGGGCACCGGCAAGACCTACACCGCCTTCCAAATCATCTGGCGTCTGTGGAAATCGAAACAGAAGAAACGCATCCTGTTTCTGGCCGACCGCAACATCCTAGTCGACCAGACCAAGAACAACGATTTCAAGCCCTTCGGCCAGGCGATGACCAAAATCGCCAAACGTCAGATCGATACCTCATACGAGATCTACCTGTCGCTCTATCAGGCCGTCACCGGCACTGATGAAGAGATGAACATCTACAAGCAGTTCTCCCGCGACTTCTTCGACCTGATCGTGATCGACGAATGTCACCGTGGCAGCGCCTCCGAGGATTCCGCCTGGCGTGAAATCCTCGACTACTTCTCCAGCGCCACCCATGTTGGCCTTACCGCCACACCAAAGGAAACCAAAGAGGTTTCCAGCATCACTTACTTCGGTGAGCCGATTTACAGCTACACCTTGAAGCAAGGCATCGAAGACGGCTTTCTCGCCCCCTACAAAGTGGTGCGTATCGACTTCGATAAAGACCTGCAAGGCTGGCGGCCGCCCAAAGGCATGCTCGATAAAAATGGCGAGCTGATCGAAGACCGCATCTACAACCTCAAGGATATGGACCGCACCCTGGTTATCGAGGCCCGCACCCAACTGGTGGCGCAGAAGGTTACCGAACTCCTCAAGGCCACAGATCCGTTTCAGAAAACCATCGTCTTCTGCGACGACATCAACCACGCCGAGCGCATGCGCCAGGCACTGGTCAACCTCAACCCCGAGCGTGTGGCCGAGAATCGCAAATACGTCATGCGTATCACCGGCGATGACCAGGAAGGCAAGGCCGAGCTGGATAACTTCATCAACCCGGAAGAGCGCTACCCGGTGATTGCCACCACCAGCAAGCTGATGACCACTGGCGTCGATGCTCAGACCTGCAAGCTGATTGTGCTCGACCAGCACATCAAATCGATGACCGAGTTCAAGCAAATCATCGGTCGTGGCACGCGCATCAACGAGGACTACGGCAAGTACTGGTTCACCATCATGGACTTCAAAAAGGCCACCGAGCTGTTTGCCGACCCGGCCTTCGACGGCGACCCGGTGGTGATCTACGCCCCGGAAGGTGATGACTCTCCCGTACCACCGGATGACCCGCTTGCCGACGAAGATGGCATTAGCGCGGGCGATGGTAATGAGGGCGATGACTTGGATTTTACTAGCGAAGATGAGGGCAAAAAACGCATCAAGTATGTCATCGACAACGTCACGATTTCTGTCATCGCCGAACGTGTGCAGTATTACGGCCCGGATGGCCGCCTGATCACAGAGTCGCTCCACGACTACACCCGCACCTGCGTACAAAAGCAGTTTGCCTCACTGGATGACTTCCTTCGGCGCTGGAGTGATTCCGAGCAAAAGAAAGTCATCATTGAGGAGATGGCCGTCCAGGGCGTGATGTGGGAAGCCTTGGCAGAGGAAGTGGAAAAAAAACAGGGTAAACAGCTCGATCCATTCGACCTGATCTGCCACGTTGCCTTCGATCAGCCTGCCCTATCACGCCGCGAGCGGGCTGAGCAGGTGAAAAAGCGCAACTATTTCGCCAAGTATTCCGGCGCGGCCCGCCAGGTTTTGGAGGCTTTAGTGGATAAATACGCCGATACCGGCGTTGAGCATATCGAGGACATCAAAATCCTGCAGCTCGACCCATTCAGCCAGTTCGGTGCGCCTATGGAGTTGGTCAAAGCCTTTGGCGGCAAGGCTGGCTACAACAAGGCTATCCACGAGCTGGAAGACGAACTTTACGCAAGCTAACGGTCAACTGCTGACGACGTGCCAAAGCAGTCGTTCACACTATCCTGTAGAATTTCGCCCCCTTGCGGTACGCGTTGAGAGAACTTCATGTCCATTAGCTCCACCATCAAGTCCATCCAAGACATCATGCGCAAAGACGTTGGCGTAGACGGCGACGCCCAGCGCATTGGCCAGCTAGTTTGGCTGCTGTTCCTGAAGATCTTTGATGACCGTGAGCTGGAATGGGAGCTGATGGACGACAACTATCGCTCGCCCATTCCCGACAGTTGCCGCTGGCGTACTTGGGCCGCCGATCCGGAAGGCATGACCGGCGATGCGCTCAAGGGCTTTATCGACAACAACCTGTTCCCCCAACTGCAGAACCTACACGAGTACAGCAACACGCCCTCGGCCTTTGTGGTACGCAGCGTGTTTGAAGACGCGTACAACTACATGAAGTCCGGGCAGTTGCTGCGCCAGGTGATCAATAAGATTCAGGAAGGCGTGGACTTCAATAAAGCCCAGGAACGCCACGAGTTCGGCAACCTCTACGAGCAACTGCTGCGAGACCTGCAGAACGCGGGTAACGCCGGCGAGTTCTACACCCCGCGCCCAGTCACTGAATTTATGGTGCGCATGGTCGACCCCAAGCTAGACGAGAAGGTCATGGATCCGGCCTGCGGAACAGGCGGCTTCCTCACCTGCGCCATCGAACACAAACGCAGCCGCTACGTAAAAACCGCCGAAGACGAACGCACCCTGCAGGCCAGCATTTTCGGCGTGGAGAAAAAGCCGCTACCGCACCTGCTGGCGACCACGAACATGATCCTGCACGGCATCGAGGTACCCAACCAGATTCGCCACGACAACACCCTGAGCAAACCTCTGATCAGTTGGGGCCCGAGCGAGCGCGTGCACTGTATCGTCGCCAACCCGCCGTTCGGCGGCATGGAAGAAGACGGCATCGAAACCAACTTCCCCGCAGCTTTCCGCACCCGCGAAACCGCCGACCTGTTTCTGGTGCTGATCATGCACCTGCTCAAGGACGGCGGTCGCGCCGCCGTAGTGCTGCCCGACGGCTTCCTGTTTGGCGAAGGGATTAAAAGCCGTATCAAGGAAAAGCTGCTGACCGAGTGCAACCTGCACACCATCGTTCGTCTTCCTAACGGTGTTTTCAACCCCTACACCGGCATCAAGACCAACCTGCTGTTCTTCACCAAAGGCACACCGACCAAACAGGTGTGGTTCTACGAGCACCAGTACCCGGCCGGAGTGAAGAACTACTCCAAGACCCGCCCAATGCACGTCGAAGAATTCGCCGTGGAAGAAGCCTGGTGGGGCAGCGAAGCCGATAGCTTTGTCGCGCGCGTGGAGAATGAATTTGCCTGGAAGGCCAGCATCGACGAGCTGCGAGCACGCAACTGGAACCTGGACTGCAAGAATCCGCACATCGGAGAGCAGATTAGCCACGATCCAGACGAACTGCTTCGCGACTACGCCAGCCTGCAATGCGAGATCGGCGATCTGCGCGACCAGCTTAAGGCTGTACTGGCTGAAGCCTTGGAGCGCCAAGTATGACGGAGTTGCTTACCGATAACCTTCCATTGCTGGCTGGCGCGCCCAATGGCATCAATAAGCTGCGTGAGCTGATTCTCGAGCTGGCGGTGCGCGGCAAGTTGGTGCAGCAGGACCCGAGCGATGAACCAGCCAGTGAGTTGCTGAAGCGGATTGCCGAGGAAAAGGCGCGATTGGTGGCTGAGGGCAAGATCAAAAAGCAAAAGCCGTTGACAGAGATTAATGTGGAAGAAAAACCCTTTGAGCTGCCTTCTGGGTGGGAGTGGGTACGACTTGATGCTCTACTTAAGAAAATTGGGGCAGGTAGCACTCCATTAGGAGGAAAACAGGCTTACGTCACGGACGGTGTCAAATTTCTTCGGTCTCAAAACGTTTGGAATGAAGGGCTTCGCCTTGATAACGTCGCCTTCATACCTGAAGCGACACACCAAAAAATGTCAGGAACACAGGTTGAATCAGGTGACCTGCTCTTCAACATCACCGGTGCATCTATTGGGCGCTGTGCGGCAGTACCTTCTGACTTTGATACAGGTAACGTAAGTCAGCACGTAACTATTATTCGACCAGTTTCAGACAATACTCAGCAGTTCCTTCATGTGGCGCTGATCTCACAACTGGTCCAACAGACTGTAATGGATGTGCAAGTCGGTGTTTCGCGTGAAGGACTCAGCATCGGGAAGCTGGCTCAATTCCTAATACCCATCCCACCCGAAGCCGAACAACACCGCATCGTCGCGAAAGTCGATGCGCTGATGGTCCTGTGCGACCGCTTGGAAGCCCAGCAGGCTAATGCCGAAAGCGTCCACGCTCAACTGGTAAAAGAGCTGCTCGAAAGCCTAACCCAAGCCAGCGACGCGACCAATTTCGCCACCAACTGGCAACGCCTGGCAGAACATTTCCAAACACTGTTCACCACAGAACCAAGCATCGACGCCCTCAAACAAACCCTGCTGCAGCTGGCCGTTATGGGCAAACTGGTGCCGCAAGATCCCGACGATGAACCGGCCAGCGAACTGCTCACGCGAATTGCAACGAAAAAGCAGCGGCTTATGGCGGAAGGCAAACTGAAAAAGCAGAAGCCTCCGCACAAAATTGCAGCAGGTGAAAAGCCTTTTGAATTGGCCACGGGGTGGCAATGGGCGCGCCTACTTGACTGTGCCCTGTTGATTACAGATGGGGAGCACTTAACACCGCAGCGGACAAGTGACAGTACTCAGATTCCGCTGGTTACAGCGAAAAATGTTCGTGATGGCTTTATGGATTATGGAAACACCGATTATGTAGAGCGCAGCATTGCTGAAAAATGCTGGAGCCGCTGCAAGCCAGAAGTAGGCGATATAATGATGGTTTCAGTTGGTGCGACCTTAGGCCGCTTAACTGTTATTAAAGAAAACATGGATATGGTCATCGTGCGAAGCGTCACGCTGATTAGGCCGTTGTTTGTTGATGCCAATTTTCTGGCACTGATGATCCGATCTCCCCAATTGCAAAGCGCCATATGGGCAGGGGTTAAGCAGAGTGCGCAGCCCGGCTTATATCTGGCTCAGTCGACTTCGCTTTTGATGGCTGTGCCGCCTCTGGCAGAACAACACCGCATCGTCGCCAAGGTCGATCAGCTAATGGCACTCTGCGACCAACTCAAAACCCGCCTAATCCAGGCGCGCCAACTAAACGAACAACTGACCGGAACGCTGATCCAGCGCGCCCTTGTCAAAGATGGCCAGTCGCTCCCTATTACCACGGATCAAAAAGCCACTCGCACCCTGCTCGCCGCCGAAGTCACTCACAGGCTTCACGCCCAGCGCACCTTCGGCCAACGTAAGCTGCAGAAGGTGATTTACCTGGCCGAGCATGCGGCCAGGCTCAAGGCGATTCAGGGCAGTTACCTGCGCAACGTAGCCGGCCCCCATGATCGCCAACTGATGAACCAGGTCGAAGCTGGGTTGCAAAACAACCAGTGGTATGAGCGCATAGAGCGCGAGACTAAGGGCCACTCCTACCGCCCACTTTCCAAAGCTGGGCAGCATCGGCAGGCATACAACACCGCTTGGTCAGCCACTGAGCGAGCCGCCATAGAGCGAGTCATCGAGCTGATGCGGGACTGGGATACGGATCGCTGCGAAATGATAGTGACCCTCTACGCAGCCTGGAACGACTTTATTCTCGAAGGCCGCCCGGCTTCTGATGAAGCCATCGTGGACGAAGTCATGCATAGCTGGAACGACACCAAGCTGCGCTTTGGCAAAACCGAATGGTTGGCGGTACTCGCAGAGATGAAGAAGCACAAAATCCTAATGCCCACCGGCTTTGGCAAACGCACCACTGGCGGCATGCTCAGTTTGCCCGGTTTCGAGTAAACAGAGATTGCTTTCGGCCTTCATCAAAAAAGAGACGGATACAATGCATTGTGCTCGACCCAGTTGCTCACGGTATTCCATTTGGTATTCCAAAGTTTTTTTCGAACTCACATAATTTAGTTAAATCAAGCCCCTAACAATCCAATTCAAATTACCCCGGCTCCACCAAATAAGCTATACAAATCAGGCACTTAGCGTTTATCGCAAGTGCCTTTTTTGTGTCTGATTGGGTGGTTTTGGCTCGGTTATGCCAGTTTTATGACAGCCTCTATACTTACCCTGCGAACCACTCTCCGCCTCACGTCCTCGCGAATGTTTTCAGTCGCTTTTGTGTTGTGAAATAGCACCCCAGCTACCGGAAGGGCGTATCTAATAGGTGTCGGCTTACTCAAGAGGTTACCTACGCTCAATCCCGAAAAATACTTCAGGACTTTTTGCTAGATCACGGCATCAGCAAAACGAGCGCAAAAGACGCTATTGCTGCCTACTCGTTGGATGCGAATGTAACGAGTGGTGAGTCAGTCGATGACGAGCCACAGATCGAAAAAACGCCCATGACAAAACCCACACAAACAATCGACGTAAAAGAAGCCTGGTGCAACCCGCGCGCAGATGATGAATGCACGATCAACGGTAAGAAAGTGCTAAAGGAGGAGCTTAAGCAATACCTGCCAGCAGTCTACGAACTAGAAGTACTCAATGCAGGCGGGCACTGCGAGTATCCAATTTGCTATGACAAAAATGATAAGCCAATCGGAATCAATTAAAACAAAGGCATGGAGTTTTCCATGCCTTTATTTTTTGATTTAATATTTTACTTTCAACTTCAACAAGTTTTGGTTAGCGTGTACCAGACAAGCACCAAAACAGGCATTCCCACTTAATAACCGCAACATCACCTTCTATCCCAAAATAGCACGGCGTCAAACGTGAGAGATTGTACCGCCAATTCGCGCCTGCACCTGCGAAATAAAATCTTTGGGGAGCAATACATTACTCAGCGTAAATTGTTGGTTCTGTTCTTTCAAGTCAATAATAAGTGATTGAAAAAATGGATTCCGGCGAGCGTGGATCGAACGTATTTTTTCAAATTGGATCAGATCTTGGCGATTATAACCATCGGCCTCATCGCGAAACATCAACCCTTCCGGAACGATTGAAATGCTCACTTTATGATCACGCCTTGCGAAGGAGCAAGTGACGAAAAGTATTACAGCTACCAAGATCGACGCGCCTACCAACCACAACCCAAAATAATTCTGGAACTGAAGAATCGGAAAAAAAAGAAGAATCGAAGTCACGACTAAGCTTCCACACGCCCAACTCATGATTTCAAGGGAAACTTTCAAATTAAAAATAGCTTGCATGTTTTTCCTTTATTTTAATATTAGGCAGGACAAGGTCCATTACCTGTTGCATTTTTTAGGTAAATAGAACGACGCATAGCAAAACTTCGAAAACGAAAGCAGCACACCGATACATTATTGGTTCGCCGCGATCTCGCATTCCAAATCGACAAGACGCGTGGTAGGTCCATTGGTTTTCAAACGCTCAGCAACAACGTTTGGCCAGCGGTTGCGAGAGCGGCGTTTTGCAATGCTGTAGGTGAATTCCTGGATTCGATCCTGAGGGTAGAGCATTGGCTCTAATATCAGCTTTGCAACATCACTGGCGCCTAAGTAATTCTTGCCGTCCGCCTCGTTTTTCGCCTGTTTTAACTGCGCCAGGGTTTGCTTGAAGCTATCGCTCATTTTAAATCGCACGTCCAGCTGGCTTTTTACGAACGCATCCGATTCACTGTGATTACCGTGTTCGTCGAAGTAAGGGCCGTTGTTCATGTAGGCACGGATGTACTCCCAAAAACCTTTTTGCATCGCCAGTGATTTACCGAACGGCGCACCAAGGCTGATCATCAGTGCGTTTTCCGGTTCTTCAAATTTCCACACTCGAATTTCAAGCGAAGCGCTTTGCATTCCACCGATTTGGGTGCCCACTAGCTGAAACTCATTGGCAACAGCGCTAATGCCATCCCATGGGGTGTGGAACAGTTCGCCTTCATGATCGAAGTACACCTCGCGGGTGCGGCGGTTAAATAGGATGGGCAGAGGTAATGGGCGTAGTGTTTCCCATAGGAACGGCACCAGAAATAAAGGTATGCCTATAGAAAACGTCATATAGGTGATATCGAACTTACCTTGCATTGCTCCTATAAGGCCAAGTCCCACCAATGCGCAGCCACCTATTCCACCTAATACACCGGTGAGCAACCCTCGATCCGAATCTCCCCCAGCTTTTAGCGCGAGGTAATACTCGGTATGTTCGTCAGTAATAAACAGCTCCATTGGCTGTTCGCCAGTGGGCTTGTCCGGTTCGAGTTTTATTGCTGATGCCGCGTTACTAAGGGGTTGCTCTGGCGTATTCATATCCAAGCTCGCTCCATGATCTTCACTGAAGGCAGCGTCAGTCCTTCACGAGGGGAATAGATCAAATCGCCCTCGATGCGCCGCAAGTCTCTAACACCGTCCTCATGGTACACACGACGATAAGGGGTGATGCCGGCTGGCACAGGAACGCGGGTACCGCTATGCCGAGCAAAGTCTTTACCTGTCCACTCGACCTTTTGGATTTTATCGGAGTGATATCCGAGTGTGTCGCCCCAAACTTCCTGGCCGGTGAAATGAATCATACCGTCGGTCAGCTCCACGTTTTCACCGGGCAGGTTTAGCAACAGGTAAGTGGAGACAACTTGCCCTTGGTAAGGGTTGAGTTCAGCCAACCGATAAGCCTCGACGCTAATTGGGAAAAGAAGGGGGTAGAGCCTATCCATGGATTGGGCATAGCTGTGGGCCCATTCTTCATCCTTCCTAATGCCGAAATAGCTATTTTTGACCCACTGTTCCAACGGCGTGTCTTTTGTATAGATCCGGGTAATCACTCCACCCACAATCACCACCGCGAGACCCAGTAGCTTGGCTCCCAGGTGTGGCACTACGTTGAGCCCCCTGGCAATAGTCGCCGCATCCCCGGCTATCACCGCGGCCCGTGCGACCCGTAGCGCCCGGAACGCCTGGACCTGAATTTTGATACTGGCCAGCGAAGCGCCAACGACTGCCAAGTTCACGGCCATGGTGTCAAAGTCGCCCGCTTTGTAGGCCTCAAAGGCGTCTACCCCATAAAGCACGACGTCGAACGCCAGAAAGACGCCTTGCGCCAAAGCAGTAGTGGCGGCGCGCCCCAAAGCCTTGGCCAAAAGTAGCCGTGATGAAATCGACGTGCCTCCGCTTTGGCGGACAGCCGAAGCCCAGTCAACCTCGGCCACTCGCTGAACAACCGCTGCGCCCGCAGCACCAATGCCAAATGCTGCCCCAGCGGTACTAAATGCGCTTTGGTAAGTCCGCTTTTCAAAAAGCTGATCCGTCGCCCAAACAAAATTCACCCCCGCCATCAGTGTTACCAAACACTTGATCGGCGCTTTACCCAATGCGCTCTTCAAATCAAACACACTGCCCAACTCAGCACTCGCCGCCAGATTCGCCGGCAACGGCGGCAGCTTGGTGCTGGCCGGTACCAGGTGCATAAACGGAATGCTTTCGCTCACGGCACCGGCCAGAGGCGTCACGTTGAGTCTGGCAGGCAGTGTGTTGCGGGTGCCTATCAGGTCGCTGTACCACTCGCCCAGTTGGCGCGGTGTGATACCCAAGGTCTGAATACGCTGGCCACTGCGAGCTAACGCGGCGGCCATGTAAATGCGCCCAGCGGTGCTGGCGGCATTTTCCGCTTGGTGCAAGTGCAGCCCAGCAGCCGGCGCAAGGGACAGAAATAAAGCTTCCATACTGGACGCCGGAGCCCGTTGACTCAGCTTTTCAGCCGCCTTGTTCATCGCTTCGGCATAACCAAAGGCTTTAGCCAACTGAGTGGCGCCTTCTTTCAGCGATGCGCCATTGTCGTGGGCAGCATCGCTCAAATCGATCAGGTATTTTATTTCTCCAATGCCAAGCCTTTTGGGTAACCCAAGCAATGCCCAGAGCAACCAGGGTTTGCCTTGCGCATCACCTTCAAGGCTTAGCGTTATGGCCTTGGCTCCGGCGCTGGTATTCGCCGGGCCTAGGCAGGCGGCAGCAAAATGCAACTCCAAGGTCTCACGACTGGCTGGCTGAGTGATATCGAAGTGGCCACAGGCGGTGTCCATGCTGGAGGGGCCATTCACTTGCAAGGTTTTGAACCAATCGACCCAGAGCTGCGCCAGCCGGCGCATGTCGGCGGTATAGCGGTCTTCCTGCGTGTTCTGGTCTTCCCAGGCGAGACTCAACTCGTCATAGCGAGTGATTGAGGGCAACTGCGTTTTTAGTTGCGCGTCATTATCGCTCAAGGACTTTAAAACACCCGCAATGGCCCACTCTTCCGCGTGATGTTCCTGATAACTGTCAAACCCCGCTTTACGGGCGCGCATCAGCGCAGCGAGATCGAGCAGCACGCCCCAAGCATCATCAATGACAGCATAAGTGTGCTGTTCGCAACGTGCCATCTGCTTGAGCACTTTCAGCCAGTTGGGCGCGTGCTCCGTTTCGGGCTCACTGCTCCAGCCATAGCGAGTTGCATCGCTGTATTCGCCAATCTGCTTGTTGATAGAGTCCACTTGGCCACTGAACGGTGCAGTACCCGGCACAAAACTGCGCATGACGCGCTGGCGCACGGCGGGGTCTTTTTTGGCTGCCTGATACTGCGGCTCACTCCATCGAACTGGCGACCACACCAAACCGGCAGAATCGCCAGCTCTGAGCAGTAGGTGTGGCTGGGTTCGGGTGTCAATCACCCGTCCTGCCCGTGAGGTTTGCGTGAGTTGCGCTGATTCGACCTGATACTCCACCAGCTTGGCTGGAGCGCTTTCCCAGACGTAGAGCCAACCATCGCGCAGCAAGCGCGAGGTGTAATTAAGGTCTTGCTCGGCCAGGTCAGGATGGCGCGGCCCAAGATCTGGAAACTGTCCGCTCAGCGGGGGCAGACCATGGGCACTGATATCGACAGCTGCCGTGGGACCCAAGGCATAGCGCAGAGGCAAAACAGCGGCGAAAAGCGGGCACGTCCCGTAGGGCGCTTGATTGGGTGGGTTCATGAATGCTGTTCCGTGTTGGCGGGTAAGCTGAGCGCGTGCAAGAGCGCATTGGGCAAGATGATTTGTGCCGCTAAACCTTTATCCGCGATAGCAGAATCACGCTCAGGTGTTTCGTTCGTCCATGCACGCACTGAGTCGCCGCCATGTCGCAACCAGACACTATCCACGCCACACCAAAAACCAGCAGGCCATTGGGCGCCGGCCAACCGTGCGCGATTCAGCGCGGGGCCATCGGCCAGGCGTAACCAAAATTCGCGGCGCTGTTCATCAAAAATGCGTAAGCGTCGTTGCAGGATTGGAAGTAATTGATTGGCGCTTTTAAGAGAGCCCAGCCATACGCCGCGTTGCAAGTCACCGCCGCCCCACCACTCGGTATAGGCGGCACTGCCGTATGAAGCATTGAGTAAAAATGGTCCGGCCCCGGCAATAGGCTCGTACGGTGTTCCCTTGAAGAGTGGCAGGGGGTTGTCGAGACCGTAGTGCTCGTTCAACCAATCAAAAGCGTCGTCATACTGAGCGCCGTCAAGCAGGAGCAGTCCATTTTTTGGGGTCATGGACGTCATGCTTGAGCCCCCTCGGCGTCCAACTGCTCTTGGGCGGCATCACACACCGGACAAATTCCGGAGGTCGCTTCACGGAAAACAGCGTTTTGTTTGAGTAGCGCTTCCATGGGGAGGGTGTTGACGATCATTGTCAGCGCGGCCACAGGAATCACCGACAGGGCGGGCGTAGCCGCTGCACCCGCAACCGGTGCGCCGCCTACAACTATCGGTACGCTGCTAAAGATCCCGCCTGCGCTGATGACAATGTGCTGACCACCAGCCTTGAGTGTCAGGCTCATGCCCGCATTAATTACCACGTTGGCGGCGCTGACATGAGCGTGTGGCCCAGCCTGTATCACCAGCGTTCCATCCGCCACGGTGCTGCTATTGCCGGCGATGGAGATCAGTTCATTGCCACCGATCACCGTGTTACGCAGGCCTTGGGTAGTGTGTAGCTCGTCGCCATTGATCAGACTGGAGCTGTTGTTATCTACCTGCTCAAAGCGGTCATTACTGATCAGGCTGTGACTGTCGCGAGTAATTTGCTCGCTGCGGTCGTTACCGATCTTGGTGTCGCTGTCGTTGAGGATCACCTGTTCAATATCGCGCTGAGCACGCAGGTAGATCAGTTCCTGTCCCGCACGGTCTTCAATCGACAGCTCGTTGTAACCACCACTGTGCGGGGAGCTATGGCTGCGCAGCACGGCTTTGGTTTTGTTCGTTGGCAAGAGGTACGGCACAGGTGTGACCTTGTTAGGCACGCAACCCGTAATCAACGGATTGTCGGGATTACCTTCCAGGTAGGTCACCACAACTTCCATGCCGATGCGCGGTATGGTCACCGAACCGAAACCTTCCCCCCCCAGCTGGATGACACCCGCAGCCAGCAACTGCTCTTGTCGCTGCCCAGTTCGGCGCGGTCCCAATGGAACTCAACCTTAACTCGCCCGTACTCATCGCAAAAGATTTCTTCCCCAGCAGGCCCGGTGACTCGGGCAGTCTGACTGACCAATACCGATTTACGCGTGACCAGCGGTGGACGGTAAAACACGTCCCAGGGGATGGCGCTGAAGCTATTGCGGTAACCTTGAGTGAAGCCGTCTTCGGACTTGACGTCGCTGGTGATTGCTTCCTCCAGTGACTGAGGTTGCTTGCCTGAGTGCGTCACACTCAGCAGCAGCCACAACGCGTTGCACTGCTGACGCGGGTGTTCGGTCAGGTCGAAGAAGTGGCCACTGCGCAGGATCGGCTGGTCGCTTTTACCCTCGGCCAACTGGTAGTCGGTACGGTGCCGCTCCAGGGCCTGCCGGGCAATCTGTTTGCCGAGCTTTTCATTTTCGATCAGCACCGGGTAGCGGTAGTCTTCGAGAGCAGGACTGAACTCGGCGGTAAATTGGCTTTCCAGCAACTGGCTTGGGCGTTTTAAATCATAGCCCCGGCGGGTGGTTGTGCTGGTTCGGGTGCTAAAACGCATCCAGAACTGGCTGACGACCGGGTGATCCGCGGCCAGGCCGGAGCCTTGCTGATACGGTGTGCCCCCCAGCTTGGGGAAATAGGTCTGATCGTCAGTGAACACCAACTGATGGCCATCCTGGCTGTGCTGGTGGTGCCACGAAATTCCATCTTCACTGCACAGCCTCTGGATGAACTCGAAGTCGCTTTCCCCGTACTCGGTACAGTATTCGCGCTCTGGGCTAGTGCTGACATGAAAGGTATACGCATCCGCCTGGATGCCGTGTCCGTTGAGCACTTGGGCCACGATCTGCGGCACCGTCAGGTGCTGGAATATCCGTTGGTTGTGGCTGAACTGCAAATAGTGCAGAGCCGGCACCAAGGTCAGATGATAACGGGTCAGGCGCTTACCCCCTTCACCTACAAACACATCTTCGATACGCCCATGAATACCTTCGCCATTCAGGCCGAACTGGAGAAACGCTGGCTGACTGAGCAGACTTTCCAAATCGAAATCAGGGGACTCGCTGACGAGTTCAACCTGGATCGCGTACAAGCTGCTGATAGCTTCAGAGCCGTGAAAGGCCAGTACCTTGAAGTCGTTGCGAACAGAGGGGATCAGTAACGTGAAGTGCGCAGCATTGGCCGGTGCGAACATACGCTTATCCTTAAGCTGAGAGAGGAGGCAAAAACGCGATGTCAGGTCATACCTAGCCTGAACAAGCTTAAATTTCCGAGCACGCTAACAAAGCGACAAACGAATAGATGTAGGAAACATCCTAAACTGCATAAGAACTTTCGTTTGTTCAGAATGTTTCTTCGGCGAACGCCCGCTCGGCCACTTCCTTCGAGATGTCATCGATCAGCAGTCATGCAATGGCTCCTAGCTGATCACCAGCCAGTACCCCAATGAAAAATGGTACGACCTTTTCACGGATCCGACGATTGCCGATGCGGTGTTGGACCGAATCGTTCACAAGGCGCATGTGATTCCGCTAAAGGGCGAATCAATGCGCAAACTCAAGAGTAGGAAAAGCTAAAGACCGCCGACCACTCCGCCAACCGGCGGGGTGGTCAAGTCGAATGCAAATGACCGGTCAGCGCGAATGCAAACGACTGGTCCGTGGCAATGCAATTGAGTGCTCAAGTGAGATGCAATTTCGCAGGTAGCGACCTAGAACACGTCAACGCTGTTTTACAGCCTCTCGGATGGGCAAAATTCAGCCTTTTCTACGCCGACAGTGCCTTCATCAAACGGTTAGCCACGCAGACTGCAAAACGGAGCATGCGTTTTCACACAATCTGGACCCATAGCAACCCATCGCATGAGGCAGAAAACGGCCAGAAGCGGACGCTCGCAGAGGACTGCTTCCGACCTGCAATGGACAGTTCCCGCTTCTAGAAAAACGGGGGATTTAGTTTTAGATGTACCATTTAGTACCATCCTCGCACTATTAAAAAAGGAAACCGAACACCACTTCCAGTTTCCTTTTATAATCTTACATGCGATCTCGCATTAACCGCCGACACTAATAAGCAATCATGACGGTTTCTGCGCTGACAAATAAATGTCTGTTATGCGTTTGGAGGCGTGCCTTCAGCGTGTGACAAAACCGCTTCGATTTGGACCAAAGCATCTTGAAGTAAAGCAGATACACCCACTGTTCTTCGTGCAGGAATACCGCCTGGGAAGAATGTCGTGTAAACCTCATCTACAGCGTCAATATCTTCGATATTTTTGAGGAAGATATTTATCTTAACCACATCACCCATAACGTGGCTGATACTTTCCACAATTGCCTTGATATTTTTCAAGCACTGCCCAGCCTGCTCTTTTACACCACCGCCAACCACTTCACCCGTTTTTGGGTCTACAGGCAATTGAGCTGAAAGATGGTTGTAATGAGAAAAAGCTACTGTTTGTGTAGATAGAGCGCTTTTTGGTGCGTCTTCTGTATTGTTTGCCCTGATGACGAGGCCATGTCTATCTTCAACAATTTGCGGTGGTGTGCCATCTCCGTGTGACACTACTACTTCGATTTGCACCAAAGCATCCATAGGCAAAGCTGAAACTGCAACTGCCGTCCGTGCAGGAACATAGGCTACGGTCCTAGCGATAGCTGAGTCTGGGAAAAATGTTGTATAAACTTCGTTTACAGCTTCAATATCCGAGAGATCTTTAAGGTAAATACTTACTTTAACAATATCATCAAAAGGAACGTCGATACTTTCTAAAATTGCCTTGACATTCTTCAGGCACTGACCTGCCTGTTCTTTCACACCACCCGCTACCAATTTCCCAGATTTTGGGTCGATAGGTAATTGGGCTGACAGATTATTATAATGAGAGAAAGCTACAGCTTGCGTAGACAGAGAGCTTACTGGTGCGTTTTCCGTATTCTTTGTAGTCTTTATTAGATCGCCTGCCTGTGGCGCGTTTGGAATGGTACCCTCGCCGTTCGACACAAGCACTTCAACTTGCACCAAGGCATCCATAGGTAAAGCTGAAACTGCGACGGTCGTCAGTACAGGAACATAGCCAGAAAAAAATGCTGCATAAACTTTATTTACAGTGTCAGCATCTGAAATATTTTTAAGAAATATGCTGACTTTAACAATATCATCCATAACATGGTCGATACTTTCTAGAATTGCCTTGATATTTTCAAAGCATTGCAGCGCCTGCTCTTTTACACCGCCAGCTACCAATTTTCCAGATTTTGGGTCGATCGGCAATTGAGCTGACAGATTGTTATAATGAGAGAACGCTACAGTTTGTGAATATGGACCTATACTTCTTGCAGCATTTTTCGTATTTCTTGCCAATACTGCGTTATAGCCACTCATAATAATACTCCGCTTTTTCTGGGACTTCGTGGATTGCGTGGCAAATTGGGTTGCTTGGCAAACACGTACAATATAAACCTGAATACGCTCACAAATATGACAAGGATCAAGTCTCTGACTAGTTGTGTCTTCCGTTACCCGTATGAATAACGCAAGACACTGACAGACCTTTGGTCGCGGCAGGAATGGCAGTCACTTTCCCCCCACCCGCACAGATCCGTACGTGCGCAATTACCGCATACGGCTCCTGCCTTGAGTTCTAACGCCGAGGCGAGTTATGGGATAAGGATATATATGTAGCTCGTGCGGATAGGAAATGAACAACCTAGCTCGCGCAGTCATGCGCTCCTGCGCCAGGCGTGGGCCTTCAACTTCGACCAGCACCATCAGCGCCGTGGCCCAAGCATCGGCGATGCATGCACGAGGCCACCACCACGGTGACGGCCGCAAGCAGGTTGAACGGTGCACTGGTGGCCAGGTTCATGGTGTGGGCATAGGACTGCCCCTCACATCGACCCAGTGTCGGTAGTCCCCGGACGTGGCGATGGCGGACTGCCATTGCTGCTCGGGCGCCATGTTGAGGCGGGTGACAAAACCAGGGTCAACTCAGTAAACGGCAGCCCGCCGGCTCAACGGAACTCGAAGAGTTCGATGTGCAGGTTGGCTTCCGGAATCTGGATGGCCCGCATCAGTTCACGAACCTGAGCCAGTAACCCCTTGGGACCACAGAAACTGACCTGAACCTTGTGGGGTTCGGTCTGGGCTACTGCCTGACGCAGGGTTTCGGCCAACTGATCGACGCCACCGACATTGCCTACGAACTGCACTCCACGTACCTCGGCCATGGCTTGTAACTGTTCGGCGGGCGGGAAGGCGCGTGAGGGGTTGAAGCAATAGACCAAGGTGGCTTTGTCGAAGTCTTGGCCGCCCGGGTCTTGCAACCAGGAAATAAAAGGTGAAATACCCACACCTGCGCCAATCCAGATTTCTCGTTCGGCCTGGGGCTGGCGTTTAAAGCGTCCATAAGGGGCGTAGATATCCGCGAGCATGCCAATTTTGACCTGCTCGCGCAGCTTTTGGGTGTAATCCCCCAGGGCCCTGATCACGAACTCAATTTGCCCATTTTCCCCATAGGCGCTGGCAATGGTGAACGGGTGCGGCTCACGCAGACCCTTTTGCTTCATCGCCAGAAAAGCGAACTGCCCGGCCTTGAAGGGAAACCCTTTATGCACGGCTGCCAGTGTCAAATGTAGCGCGCCCTTGTCGCTGGAAACTGCCGTAACTCGGTATTCCCCAGCACGGGCGACAAATGGATAGAGCATCAGTTTATAGAGTGCTGCCACCACACCCAGCCCGCAGAACAGCATCAACCAAATGCCTGAAGGGCTGGCCAGGGTGATGGGTGACTTGAAGCTCAGCCAATGCAAAATTACGATCAGAAACAGCGGGCCGGACAGCTTGTGCCACCAGCGCCAAAGGCTGTACGGGATCTTACGGTTTAAGGCGAGCAGCACAATCAGGCCCAAGGTGACGTAGCTCAGTTGGCGTACCAGTCGCGTCCAGTACTTGGGGAGCTCCAGAATAGGTACGCTGTTCCAGACGTCCAGGTTGGCCTTGAACACAAAGTGATACGTGGCGAATACCAGGGCCCAAATTCCCAGCCACTTATGCGAATCATAGACCCGGTCCAGGCCGCCAAATAGGCTCTCGACCACACGCCAGCGACTGGCCAATAGGCAGGACGCTGCCATATAAACCAACGCTGTAGTACCGAGGACCAGGCTCAGGGTCGCCGAGGTCAGCCAGGTATCGACAGGGACATCAATCAGCAGAGTAAGGGTGGTGATTAGCAATATACCGACGATACAGTGCCAGCTCTTCAACGTGAATGCTCCGATCATCAATCCGTTGTCATGGGGACTGAAATCTAGCCTTCCGTGGAAGTTTCAGGGGCTTTAGACCTTAGCAGATTGCTGAAAGGGGAATATGACCTCGGTCATCATCAGTCCAGAGTATCGTCTGAACCACGATATGCGGATGACTTACTAAATGTTCCCGTTCATCTATGAAAGAGAAACATCGCTGGGAAGCCAGTCTCCACATTGATCGGTGACGTCCAGTCGGGCTCGGTCAAAGGTGGGAGACCGAGCTGAACCCATCGCTGTATAGGCATCGACACCTCTTTTTGTGAGTGCTGGTACCTGTGGCGAGCGGGCTTGCCCGCGTGGAGTGCGGAGCACTCCCTGGCCGGTCACTGCGATCTGTCAGAAAGACCGCAGTCGATGGTTTTAGGGCCGCTGCGCGCCCCAACGCGGGCAAGCCCGCTCGCCACAATCAAGTCCACTCACTGCAATAAGCCCGCTCGCCACAGGGTAATCTTAGGCGCTCCATTTTCTTAACTTGCCGGCATTAGCAGGCTAGCCTTACAAAAACCCCTCACTCATTCACGATTCGTTAAGAATCGCCCTCGTATACTCGCCGATTGCCTGGAACGTTCCCCCGAACGCTCCCCTGCCCCGGTAGCCAGAACCCATGACGCGTCCTGCTCCTCTGCTGCTTCTACTTGGCTGTCTGTTGTTCTTTTTTGCCCTTGGCAATCACGAGTTGCAAGGCTCGACCGAGGCCCGGGTGGCCGGGATCGCCATGGCCATGCACCTGGATAACGACTGGGTAGTGCCGCGACTGTTTGGTGAGCCTTTCCTGGAAAAACCGCCCTTGAGCCTGTGGCTCGACGCGGGTGCGATTCGCCTGTTTGGCGCCAGCACTTGGGCGGTGCGGCTGGCCTCGGCGCTTGCCGGGTTGTTCAGTGTGATGCTGCTGTACGGCATGCTGCGCAAGTTCGGGAGGCCAAAGACCCTGGCATTCGTCGCGGCCCTGATGCTGGCGACCATGGCCAGTTACTGGAGCAACGTACGCGGTGTCGGTGAAGACGCATTGCTCAGCCTGGGCGTGACCATGGCACTGCTGGCGTTTTACCAGGCGACCCGCCCCGAGGCGAAACAATCATCCGCCATGTGGGGCCTGTTTACGCTGGGAATGGTGATCGCCACCTTGAGCAAAGGCGTGCTGGGCCTCGCGATGCCGGGCATCGTGATCTTCGTCTACCTGGCCTGCACCAGCCTGTTGGACAAGCGCCTACGGATCGGCGACTGGCTGCGGCCGGGGCTGTTCACATTATTAGCGTTGGTACCGTTGCTGATCTGGCTGGGCTTTCTGTTTCAACGCGACGGGATGCAGGCGGTCGGTGCGGTGCTGTGGACCAACAGCGTCGGACGCTTCAGTGGCTCGTTTGTCGAAGCCGGGCATTACGAGCCCTTCTACTATTACCTCGTCAAATTGCCCGAGGCGTTCCTGCCGTGGAACATCCTGGTGTACCTGGGGCTGTGGCACTTTCGCAAAAGCCTGGCACGCAATCGTTATCGACTGTTCTTCTGCGTGTGGCTGGTGGCGCAATTCACCCTGCTGACCCTGGCATCGAGCAAGCGTACGGTGTACCTGATGTCACTGACGCCGGCCGCCGCCGTGCTGGCAGCGGAGTACGCTGGCGTACTACTGGACTGGTTGAAACACCGCGCACGCACATCGAATTTCGCCGAGCACTTTTATGACCATCGGCGCGGCCTGATCAGCAGCTTTTTTGCCCTGGTGATTGCCAGCTACCTGGTCGCCGCGTGCTGGTTTGCGCCCAAGGCCGATGTGCGCCAATCGTTCGTGCCGCTGGTCAGCCAGATCCAGGCGCTGCAAGCCGAGGGCAAGCAGGTGGTGTTGTATCAACCGAACGAACGAATCGCCGGAGCCACGGTGTTCTATACCCAGGCGTATCTGACAATTGTGCAGTCGGAGCCTGAGCTGCGAACGTTCCTCGCAGCCAAGCCGGGCAACGTGGCGATGCTGGATCGCACCGATCAACTGACGGCGCCGGTGACGGTAGTCAAGGAGATGGCGGTGAACCGACAGCGTTACTACTTTGTCGAGCAGTGATCAGTCAGAACGCCTACCACAACGCCAAATCGTAAGTCAGATAGACCCGATAGTTATCCCGGTCGCTGGCATAGGTCGAACGGTACGTCGCCTTGCGTAGCTCGGCGCCCACAACTGGCCCACAACCGGGTACATCTGAGCCGGGATTTTGCGTCGCGATTGATCCTGACGATTCTTCCTGCGAGCGCCGCAGCCGACCTCTGACCGCCCCTCAAGCGCCCTCTCGGAGCGCTTGCCTTTAATGGCCTCCCATCCGCGCATCATGCCTTCTTGTAAAAACCGTTTCAGCTCTGGCCCTGGCTGCCGATACCTCCTGACTAACTATGGGCTGGGCGAACTTCCAGCAACTGTCGTACACGTAATCTGTTCCTGGAGGAATTCGATGAACCAGTGGTTCGGTAACATCAGCGTCAACCTGAAACTGGGACTGGGCTTCGGCTTGGTACTGGTCCTGACTTCGATCCTGGCCCTCACCGGCTGGACCAGCCTCAGTGGCCTGATTGACCGTAGCAACTGGATGAGCGACATCACCCAGCTCAATGCTTCGCTGACCAAACTGCGCATCGTCCGCCTGCAATATATGCTGGCCAACGGCGACGAAACCGTGGCACAAAACGTGCAGACCAGCCTCGACGGCTTTGTCGCCCAGCAGCAAAAACTTCTGAACAGTTTCAAGAGCCCGGAAAACCTCAAGCTGCTCAACGAGCAGAAAAGCATCATCACCGCCTACCAGCAGTCCCTGAACAAAATGCGCGAGGCCTACCGTGCTGGCAACGCAGCTCGCCAAACCATGGGCGACCGGGCTGACGCAGCGGGCGCGCTAATTACCACCCTGGACCGCAACATGCGCCAGATGCCGGAAAGCCCTGAACGCTTCGCCGAGTTCGATGCCGTCAACCACGCCAAGGAACAGTTTCAAGTGGCCCGCTATGAAGTGCGCGGCTACACCGGCAACACCAACCCGGACACCGAAGCCCGCGCCGCTGCGCAAATCGAGGCTGCAATCAAAGGTTCGAAAGAGCTGAGCACGATATTCGGCACTAGCCAACAAACCGAGCTGGCCGCACTGGAAACAGCCCTCGGTGCCTATCGCAGCGCGATGCAAACCTACAAGTCTGCCAACGCCAATATCGTCCTCGCCCGCCAGGAGATGACCGTCCAGGGTGCAGACATTCTCGCCCGCAGCGACGCTCTGTACGATATCCAGCTGCAACGCCGCGACGTGGAAAGTGCCCAGGCCCGCAGCCTGCAACTGATCAGCACCCTATTGGCACTGCTCGTTGGCATCATCGCCGCCCTAATCATCACCCGCCAGATCACCCGCCCACTGCGCGAGACCCTGGCCGTAGTGGAACGCATCGCTTCCGGCGACCTGAGCCATAACATTGCAGTGACTCGCCGTGATGAACTGGGAGTTCTGCAACAAGGCATCCAGCGCATGGGCACCACCTTGCGCGAATTGATCGCGGGTATCCGCGACGGCGTCACCCAGATCGCCAGCGCCGCCGAAGAGCTGTCGGCCGTGACCGAGCAGACCAGCGCCGGGGTCAACAGCCAGAAGATCGAGACCGATCAAGTGGCCACCGCCATGCACGAGATGACCGCCACCGTGCAGGAAGTCGCGCGCAATGCCGAACAAGCGTCCCAGGCCGCCTCGGATGCTGACGGCCAGGCTCGTGAAGGCGACAAAGTGGTGGCTGAAGCCATCGCCCAAATCGAACGCCTGGCTGCCGAAGTGGCTCGTTCCACCGACGCCATGGCGCACCTGCAACAAGAGAGCAACAAAATCGGCAGCGTGATGGACGTGATCAAGGCCGTGGCCGAACAGACCAACCTGCTGGCCCTCAACGCCGCCATCGAAGCCGCCCGTGCCGGTGAAGCCGGTCGCGGTTTTGCCGTGGTCGCCGACGAAGTACGTGGCCTGGCCCAGCGCACGCAAAAATCCACTGAAGAAATCGAAGGCCTGGTAGCCGGTTTGCAGAACGGCACCCAGCAAGTGGCCACTGTGATGAACAACAGCCGCAACCTTACCGACAGCAGCGTCGAGCTGACCCGCAAGGCCGGTGTGTCACTGGAAAACATCACCCGTACGGTGTCGAACATCCAGTCGATGAACCAGCAGATCGCCGCCGCTGCCGAACAGCAAACCGCCGTAGCTGAAGAGATCAGCCGCAGTATCGTCAACGTGCGTGATGTGTCGGAACAGACCGCAGCGGCCAGTGATGAGACGGCCAAGTCCAGCGTGGAACTGGCGCGATTGGGCGGGCAGTTGCAGCAGATGGTTAGTCACTTTCGGGTGTAGCACGCTCAACTCTGGCGAGGGGCTTGCCCCCTCGCCACAGAGTATGCGTCAGCCTTAAATTTCTTCGACAAACACCAACCGATTGCCGGACGGGTCACGGAGGGTCATCTCCCGCGTACCCCAAGGCGTCTCTTCAATTTCTGGCTTGGCATAGCGGTAGTCCTTGGCCAGCAATTGCTGCTGATACGCCTCCAGCCCCTGCGCCTGAATCCGCACCCCGACACCTGGCGAACCATCGCCATGGTGCTCGGACAAGTGCAACACGCAATCTCCCAGCGACACTTGCAGGTACAGCGGAAAATTCGCTTCGAAGCGGTGCTGCCAATCGATCTTGAACCCGAGGAAATCGACGTAGAACTCAACGGCCCTGGCCTCGTCGAAGATTCGCAGGATAGGGGTAACTTTTCCTAAGTGCATAGCGCTGACTCCCTGTTTAAGAGCCGCCACTATAGAGCAGCAAACCCCAAGTGCAAATCCCCGCTACGCGCCAAAAACCGCCCCGGCCGCTGCCCGTTTGCCTGCCCGTCGCTGTAGCTCAACACGCCGTTGACCCACACCCTGTCAATCCCTTCCGCCGCGCGTTGAGGCTCCTTGAAGTCCGCTACGTCGCGCACCCGTAACGGGTCAAACAACACCAAATCCGCCCAGTGCCCTTCGCGAACCTCACCGCGCCCGGCCAGGCCAAACCGCGCTGCCGACAACCCGGTCATCTTGTGTACGGCGGTATGCAGCGGGAACAAACCCAGATCACGACTGAAATGCCCGAGCACCCGTGGAAACGCCCCCCACAAACGCGGATGGGGAAACGGATCTTCCGGCAAGCCATCCGAGCCAATCATCGATAGCGGATGAGCGAGGATGCGCTGTACATCCGTCTCGTCCATCCCGTAATACACCGCCCCCGCCGGTTGCAGGCGCCGTGCTGCCTCCATCAGCGGCACCGCCCAGTCGGCTGCGATGTCCTGTAAATCGCGCCCGCCCATGTCCGGGTGCGGCGTCGACCACGTGATGGTGATACGAAAGGCATCGGTGACTTGCTTGAGGTCCAGGGTCGAAGAGCTGGCGGCATAGGGATAACAATCGCAGCCCACCGGATGGGTCTTGGCCGCCTGTTCCAGGGACGCTAACAACAGCGGACTGCGCCCCCAATTGCCGGCACCGGCGCATTTGAGATGAGAGATGATCACCGGCACCTTGGCGTGACGGCCAATCAGAAACGCCTCGTCCATCGCCTCCAGCACCGGCTCGAATTCACTGCGTAAATGGGTGGTGTACACCGCGCCGAACGCGGTCAGTTCTTCGCTCAGTTGCAGCACTTCGTCGGTCTCGGCGCTGAAGGCGCTGGCGTAGGCCAGGCCTGTGGACAAGCCAAGGGCGCCGGCCTCCAGGCTTTCCTGCAACTGTTCACGCATCGCGGCGATTTCAGTGGGCGTGGCGGTGCGATGCAGGTCATCCATATGGTTGCTGCGTAGCGCCGTATGACCGATCAACGCGGCGACGTTGACGGCCGGGTGGGCGTTTTCCACCGTTGCGCGGTAGTCGGCAAAATGCTGGTAGACGAACGCGTCGCGCTTGCCCAGCAGGTTCATCGGGTCTGGCGGATCGCCGCGCAAGCTGACCGGCGATGCGCTGATGCCGCAGTTGCCGACGATCACCGTGGTCACGCCCTGACTGAGTTTGGGCAGCATCTGTGGCTGGCGGATCACCACCGTATCGTCGTGGGTATGGACGTCGATAAACCCCGGCGCCAGCACCCGGCCAGTGGCGTCGATTTCATGCTCGGCATGGGCTGCCGACAAATCGCCGATCTTTTCGATGCGCCCCTCGCGCAGGGCCACATCGGCGACATAACCCGGCGTATTGCTGCCATCAATGATCAGGGCGTTGCGGATCAGCGTGTCGTACTTCATTTCAGTCTCCAAGCGGCAGGCAATCAGCGCCGCCGCGATAATCGTCCAGGGCCAGCTTGATCCGTCGCAGGCGTTCCTGGTTGTCGTCCGGCATGGCCAGGGCCAGCTCGGTGGCGAGCACGTCGATGGCCAACAGCATTCCGTAGCGCGCCGCCGTTGGCTTGTAGATAAAACTGGTTTCCGCCGGTTGCAGCGGTAGCAGCACATCGGCCAACTGCGCCAGCGGTGAATCAGGCAGGGTGATGGCGATAATGTGGGCGCCGTAGTTACGGGCCAGCTCCACCACGCTCAGCAACTCCGGGGTGAGGCCGGTCAGCGAGCAGACGATCAGCGCGTGTTCCGGGCCCAGCGTGGCGGCGGTCACGCGCATCATCACCGGGTCGTGACTGGCTGCAATGGGGTACCCCAGCCGCACCAGGCGTACTTGCAACTCGTCGCTGCACAAGCTCGACGGGCCGCCCATGCCAAACGCATGGATCATCCGCACCTTGCCCAGCAGGCTCACGGCATCGACAAAACAACGTTGATTGAAGCCGGACAAGTGCTGACGCAAGGTCACCTCGATATCGCCGAGGATCTGCCGGTAAAACGCCGACTGTTCGGGCAAGCCCGCCGGGTCGAGAAATCGGCTGCCGACGCCGCTGGCCTGGGCCAGTTGCAGGCGCAGGTCACGCAAGTCACGGCAACCGACGCTGCGGGCAAACCGCGACAAAGTGGCGGTGCTGACCTCAGCCCTTTGGGACAACTCTTCCAGGCTGGCGGACGCGGCAAAGCCGACATCGTCGAGCATCAGCTTGGCGATACGCCCTTCGCCGGCACTGAAGGAATCCTGGCGGGCGCGGATCTGGTAGAGGATGTCCATCAATTGGGCTCCGAATTACAGAATGATGCTCATAACAAAAGTGACAGGCCGTAAGTCAGACCGAAGGCGACCACCGAGATCAGGGTCTCCAGCACGGTCCAGGTCTTGAAGGTCTGGATCACCGTCATATTGAAGTATTCCTTGACCAGCCAAAAGCCGCCGTCGTTGACGTGGGAAAAGATCACCGAACCGGCACCGGTGGCCAGTACCAGCAATTCCGGGTGTGGATAACCCAGGCCCATGGCAACGGGCGCCACCACGCCTGAGGCGGTGGTCATGGCCACGGTGGCCGAGCCGGTAGCAATGCGCATCAACGCAGCGAACAACCAACCCATCACCAGTGGCGACAGGTTGAAAGCATGGGCCAGGCCAAGGATCTCATGGGTGACGCCGGCATCGATAAGAATCCGATTCAAGCCACCGCCCGCCCCCACCAGCAAGGTGATGCTGGCGGTCGGCGCCAGGCATTCGTTGGTGAACTTGAGGATTGATTCGCGACTGAAGCCCTGAGCCAGGCCCAACGTCCAAAAACTCACCAGGGTCGCCACCAGCAGCGCGATCACCGAGTTACCGATAAACAGCAGGAACTGGTTAAAGGCGCTGCCGGGGGTGGAAATCAGGTTGGCCCAGCCACCGATCATCATCAACACCACCGGCAACAGGATGGTGCCCATGGTCAGCGAGAAGCTCGGTAGCCGGGTGCGTGGTTCGCGGTCGATGAACTGGCGTTCCAGCGGATTTTCCGCCGGCAGGTGAATGCGCGGCACGATGAACTTGGCGTAGACGGGGCCGGCAATGATCGCCGTCGGGATGCCGATCAAGATCGCATACAGCACGGTTTGCCCGACCGAGGCGTTGTAGGCCAGTACCGCCATCATCGCCGCCGGATGGGGCGGAACCAGTGCATGTACCACCGATAAGCCGGCAACCATGGGTAGGCCGACCATCAAAATCGAAACGCCTACCCGCCGCGCTACAGTGAAAGCAATCGGCACCAGCAACACAAAACCGACCTCGAAAAACAGCGGCAGCCCAACCAGGAAGGCAATGCACACCATCGCCCAGTGGGCGTTGCGTTCGCCGAAGCGGTCGATCAACGTGCGCGCCACCTGCTCGGCGCCGCCGGACTCGGCCATCATCTTGCCGAGCATGGTGCCCAACGCCACCACCAGGGCGATGTGGCCCAAGGTCTTGCCGACGCCCGCCTCGTAGGAGCCCATGATCGTGTCCGCCGGCATCCCGGCCAGCAGCGCCAGGCCGATGGACACCAGGGTGATGACGATAAACGGGTTGAGCCGGTAGCGTGCGATCAGCACGATCAATGCAATGATGGCGATGGCTGCGTATGCCAATAGCCAAACGCCCGGTGATGCGGCCATGCGGTACTCCTCGGAAAGGGTCACGTCGAATAGGTTGTGAAATTCATAAATCATTACCGAGGATTATTTTCAATTTTTATGAAAGTAAGTTTCGCCCACAGATAAGCGCTGTCGCTTTGAGATATGCCCAGAGACAAAGAATGAAAATCGAAGGTGCATTCTTACATGAGGATTGAGAGGGACGCTGGAAACTCAAATGCCGGTGTCAGGTCATAGACAGAGGACCGAATCCTGATCAGGAAAAACCGACAATGAATCGAAAAGCCCTGCTTGCCCCCTTCGCCGCCAGCGCCTTGTTGCTGGCCTTGTGCGGCACCGCGTCGGCCGCCGACAGTGCGGCGTTGAAAAAATGCATGGATGGCGCGAATACGACCGCGGACATGGTCAACTGCAACACCAAGGAAGCCAAGGTGCAGGACACGTGCCTGAACACCGCCTACAAGACAGCCATGGCAGCCCAGGAAGGCAATCGCAAACAGAAGCTGCAGGATGTGCAGCGCCTGTGGATCAAATATCGGGATGCCAATTGCGGGTTCGCAGGCTCGGCAACCGGCGGCACCATCGACCAAGTCAACGGTGCCAGCTGCTGGCTGGACATGACCCGGACCCGCGCGCAGGAACTGGAAAACCTTGTAGGCCCGTGAAGTGATCCGTCGCTCTAGCTAGTCGTGCTGAACGCGGGCACGCTTGAGCAGTTTTTTGCAGCGTTCGGACAAGTGCAGTACCCGTAAATGCTTGCCGGCCTTGGTGTAGCGCTCGCGCAAGGTCATCAGCGCGGCGATGGCCGAGTAGTCGACGAAGCTCAGGTGGCGACAATCCAGCGTCACCTGTTCCGGGTCGCTGGCCGGGTCGAACTGGTTGAGGAACGGTGTGGTCGAGGCGAAGAACAGCGTGCCGTGCAAGCGATAGAGCTTGCTACCGTCGGCTTCAAGATGCTCGTCGGCGTACAGCTCACGGGCTTGTTGCCAGGCAAAGTTCAGCGCCGCAATCACAATGCCGCACAGCACCGCCGTGGCCAGGTCGGTAAACACCGTGACCACCGTCACCGCAATGATCACCAGCACGTCATTGAGTGGCACCTTGTTGATCACCCGCAAGGAGGCCCAGGCGAAGGTCTGCTGGGACACCACGAACATCACCCCCACCAGCGCCGCCAGCGGAATCCGCTCGATCAACGGTGACAGGAACAAGATAAAGAGAAGGATCATGACCCCGGCAAACACCCCGGAGAAGCGCCCGCGCCCGCCGGAGCTGAGGTTGATCACGGTTTGCCCGATCATCGCACAGCCGCCCATGCCGCCGAACACGCCCGAGACCATATTCGCCGCGCCCAGGGCCACGCTTTCACGGTCCGGATAGCCTCGAGTTTCGGTAATTTCGTCGGTAAGGTTGAGGGTCAGCAGGGTTTCCAGCAAGCCGACCATGGCCATCAGGATCGCGTAAGGGGCGATGATCTGCAGGGTTTCCAGGGTCCAGGGAATCTGCGGCAGGGCAAACGTGGGCAGGCCACCGGCGATGTGGGCCATGTCGCCCAGCGTGCGGGTCGGCAGGCCCAGCAGGTACACGGCAAGACCCACGCCTAGAATCGCCACCAACGCCGGCGGTACCACGCGGGTCAGGCGCGGCAGCAGGTAGACGATGGCCATCGTCGCAGCCACCAACCCCGTCATCACGTACAACGGCGTGCCGCTGAGCCAGGTTTCACCGCTCTTGAAGTGCTCCAACTGCGCCAGCGCAATGATAATTGCCAGGCCATTGACGAAACCGAGCATCACCGGGTACGGCACCATGCGCACCAGCTTGCCCAGGCGCAGCAGGCCAAAGGCGATCATGATCAGCCCGCCCAGCAATACAGCGGCCAGCAAGTACTGCACGCCGTGTTGCACCACCAACGCGACGATCACCACCGCCATCGAACCCGCCGCGCCCGAGACCATGCCTGGCCGACCGCCGAACAGCGCGGTCAGGGTACAGATGATGAACGCGCCATAAAGGCCCATCAGCGGGTTGAGGTGCGCCACCAGGGCGAAGGCGATGCACTCGGGCAGCAAGGCAAAAGACGTGGTGAGGCCGGCCAGGGAGTCGGCACGCAGGCGGGTGAGGTTCATGGGGTTACCGGGGGAATAGCGAAAATAAGGCTTAGGATGGTACGCAAATGCAGGGGGTGGGGCCAGGTTTTCAGGGTCGACGAATGACCTGTGGCAAGCGGGCCTGCCATAACAAGCCCGCTCGCCACAAGGTAATGTCAGGTGCTCCATTTCCTTAATTTACCGGCGTTAGGGCTGCCACAAGGTTTAGTGTTTACAGGGACCTATCAAACCATCTCGTTGCGAATCCACTCCACCACGCTGGTGCGCTTCGGCACCCAACCCAACAGTTCACGGGCATGCTTGCCACGCACGCGGCTGTTGGAGCCCAGGCCGTAGTTGGCCATTTCATAGCCCCACTCGGCTTCGGCATCAGCCAGTGGCCAATCCTGTGGTTTACCCAGGTTCAGCGCCTCGGCGATGGCGGTAGTCATGTCGACGAAGGCCGCTTCGCTGCTTTCGACAAAGTAGAAGGTGCCGGGGACGTTTTTTTCCAGCGCCAGCAGGTACAGGGCGACCACGTCTTCAATGTGCACGTTGGACCAGATGTTTTGGCCGGTGCCGACATGGCGTACCACGCCGCTTTTGCGCGCCTGTTTCAGCAGGCGAGGCAATTGCACGCTATCGCGCTTGACCCCCAAGCTGTGGCCGTAGATCAGGGTGTTACAGATCACCGCCGAATTCACGCCGTCTTGGGCGGCAGCGAGGATCAAGTTGTCGATAGCCACGCGAGCGGCCTTGTCGGCGGTCGGTTCCGGCAAGTTGTCTTCAAAATAGATGACATCACTGGATTTGCCGCCGGACGCATCGCCAACGATGCTCGAACCGCTGGTGTGCAGGAACGGCTTGTTGGAGCCGCATAGCGCCTTGATCAGGGTTTCAACGGCCCCGCGATGGTCGCTGCTGGCGGCGTTGATCACGGCATCGGCTTTGCTCGCTTGCTCGGTCAGCAGGGCACTGTCGTCCAAGGTACCAATCACCGGAGCGATGCCCAGTGCAGTCATTACTTCAGCCTGTTCGGCGCTGCGCACCAGACCCGTTACGTGGTGGCCGGCCTTGACCAGGCCAGTCGCAATGGAGCCACCGATAAAGCCGGCAGTACCGGTAATAAATACGTTCATGGAAAGCATCTCCTGCATGGCTTTGTGAAAGGAGCTAAGTGTTGGATCGAGTATCAAGGACTTATCCATGCCGAATAAGTCTGTATTGCCCAATTCAATCTTGCGCAGGAGTCACGAATCAGTCGGCGTAGCTGGCCAACTTGCCCTGGATAAAGTCCAGGAAACACTGAATGCGCAAGGCCAACTGCGAGTTGCGGTAGTACACCGCGTTGATCGGCTGGCGATAACCGCTGTTGAACTCCGCTAGGATCGGCTGAAGGCGCCCGGCATTGATGTCATCGTTAGTCATGAAGTGCGACAGGCAAACGATGCCCTGCCCTTCCAACGTCAAGTGGCGCAGGGTTTCACCGCTGGAGGCAGAAATACTCGGCTGGATCTGCCAGCGATCACCGTGCACATGGCGCAGCGGCCAGTGGTTGAGGGTTTCGGTCTGGGTGAAGCCCAGCAGTGTGTGATCGGCCAACTCGGCAACCGTGGTCGGTGTGCCGTACTTTTCCAGATACGCGGGGCTGGCGAGGATATGCAGCGGGCTGCAGCCCAGTGAGCGGGCGTGCAACGTCGAGTCAGCCAGGGTGCCAATGCGGATGGCGATGTCGGTGCTCTGTTCCAGCAGGTCGATGATCAGGTCGTTGCTGTTGAGTTCCAGCTGGATGTCCGGGTACAGGCCGCGAAACTCGGCGATGTAGGGCACGATCGCATGCAGCATAAACGGCGAGGCGGCGTTAATTCGCAGCCTCCCGGACGGGGTTTGCTGGCGCGAGGACAGGCGCTCTTCCAGGTCATCCATTTGTTCCAGGATCAGCTTGGCCCGCTCGAAGAAGTACTTGCCCTCTTCGGTCAGGCCCATGCGCCGCGTGGTGCGGTTGATCAGCGTGGTGTCGAGCTTGGCTTCCAGCCGCGACAAGGTGCGGCTGACCGCCGAGGGCGTCTGCCCAACCTGTTCGGCGGCGGCGGAAATCGACCCGCATTCAATCACGCAGACGAAGATCTGTAGCTCATCGGATCGGGCTTTCAACGTGAATCCTCTTTAAGCGGCTGCCTGGATACTAGCCGCATTACCGAGCCAGGTTAAACACCTCAGTCAGATGCTGCTCATAACGCGCCACGTCAGCCTCGATGGCCGGGCGTTTCATCACGTCGACGCAGAGGAAAGTCGGCAAGCTGGTCATGCCAAGAAACTCGTTGGCCTTGTGGAACGGGAAGTACACGGCGTCCACGCCCTTGGCTTCGAAGAAATCGCTGGGGTCGTCGAAGGCTTGCTGCGGTGCGTTCCAGGTCAGCGACAGCATGTATTGCTTGCCCTGCAACAGGCCACCGCTGCCGTATTTTTGCGAAGCATCGGAGCGGGTGCGGCCATCGCTGGCGTACAGGCTACCGTGGCCTTCGGTGAACACTTCATCGATGTACTTCTTGACGATCCACGGCGCGCCCATCCACCAGCCTGGCATCTGGTAGATGATCACATCGGCCCAGAGGAACTTGGCCACTTCTTCGGCCAGGTCGTAGCCGGCGTCGATGTGGGTGACTTTGACGTCCATGCCGCCACGGTCCAGTACGGCCAGGGCAGCGTCATGCAGGGTGTTGTTGTAGCGGCCGTCGGAGTGGGCAAATTTTTTACCGCCGTTGAGCAACAGGACTTTTTTCACGGGGAGCCTCGAAAGATTAAAAATATCTGGAGGCAGGGTATCGACAATAACCCTTGGGAATAAGCGTTGGCGGGGCAAAACACATTTGACTGATCCGCACGAATCGACAGGGGATTATTGCCTTAAAATTTCCAAACACCTTTAAGGATTCACCCAGATGATCGAGCAAGTAGGCTTTAGCGTCATCGACATGCTCAGCGCCTCGTCCGCTAGCCGCTGATCAGCAGGTGGCTGCCCAGCGCCGCCATGCCGATAAAGAACACCCGTTTGAACAGCACGGCACTGATGCGTTGGCGCACGGCCTGGCCCAGCCACATGCCCAGCAGCGCTGGCACCAGCGCCAGCAGCGAGGCATTGATTTCGCCGCCGCCGAGGCTGCCACGCCAGAACAACCCCGCCGCCAGCGCCAGGGTGGACACGGTGAACGACAGGCCCAGCGCCTGGACCAACTGATCACGGTTCAAGCCCAAGGCTTGCAGATAGGGCACCGCCGGGATCACGAAGACGCCGGTGGCCGAGGTGATTATGCCGGTCAGCACGCCGCACAGCGGACCGAGCCAACGCTCCGTCGCCGTGCTCACCTTGAAGTTGGGCAAGAACAGACCGCTCAAGGCGTATACCAGCAACGCCCCGCCCAACGCTCGCACCACCCACGCCTCGCCATCCATACCCAACCACAAACTGCCAAGCCCCGTGCCGAGAAAAATCAGCAGCAACATCGGCCATAGCCGTTTGATCAGGGCACTCAAATTCCCGCCAAACGCCAGTTGCCAGAGGTTGGTGACAATAGAGGGAATAATCAGCAACGCCGCAGCCTGCGCCGGAAACATAGCCAAGCCGAGCATACCCATGGCGACGGTGGGCAAGCCCAGGCCAATAACGCCCTTGACGGTGCCCGCCAGCAGGAAAGTACCGATAACCAGCAACGTCAGGGCTGGACCGAGGTTTTGGTAGAACGCCAGGAATGTATTCATCGGCTGATTTTGAAGGGTTGGGTCGAGGCTGGAAATTCACCATATACTGAGCCAGCCTCTTGCCTGGATAGAGGCTATGGATAAAGGATTTGGCCATGCATTTTGACCTGATCGACCTTCGCCTCTACCTGCACATTCTCGACACCGGCAATATCACCGCCGGCGCCAGCCGCAGCCATTTGTCCCTCGCGGCGGCCAGTGCGCGGGTTCGGGCGATGGAAGCGTCGTTGGGCATCGAGTTCCTTCAGCGTGGCCGCCGCGGTGTGACGCCGACAGCGGCGGGCAAGGCGTTGGCCCAGCATGCCCGGCTGTTGTTGCAGCAAGCCGAACGCATGCAGCAGGACCTCGCGGAATACGCCAACGGCGTCAAAGGCCAGGTGCGCCTGCTGTGCAACACCACGGCGATCAGCGAATACCTGCCGGAACTGCTGGCGGATTTTTTACGCGAGCATCCCAACCTCGATATCGACCTGCAGGAACTGCCCAGCCTGCGCATCACCCACGTCTTGCGCCAGGGCGCGGCGGACCTAGGGATTATTTCCGATGCCGTCGACACCCACGGCTTGCAGACCCTGCCCTTTCGCGATGATCCGCTGGTGTTGATCCTACCTCTGGACCATCCGCTGGCTGAAGGGCCGCCGGTGAGTTTTGTCGACAGCCTGCAGCATGACTATGTGGCGCTGGCCGCCGACAGTGCCCTGGCGGTTTATCTGGAAGAGCAGGCCTTGCACGCAGGCTTTCGCTTGCAAACACGCATTCGCGCCGAAGGTTTTGACGGGGTGATGCGCATGGTCGCCCGAGGTGCCGGCCTGGGCATCGTGCCGCTGGCGGCGCTGGAGCGTTGGCCCCAGGAGCACCGCTTCAAGGCCCAGCCTCTGGAGGAGGAATGGGCCTGTCGCAAGTTGCTGTTATGCGCGCGGGTGTTCGATCAGTTGCCAGGTTACGCCAAGGCCTTGCTCGACGCCTTGTCGCGCCCCTTGCGGAAGAACCCGTAATACACCGCCGACAGAATCAGCAGGAACGGCACACCGAACACCAAGGTCATTTTGAACGCCTCGGTGAAGTAGGTGGTGATCATCACCGCCCCCATCAACACCAATCCCAGCAGGGTGCTGTAGGGAAACAAACGCAGTTGAAACGACAACTTCGCCCCGCCGTGGCGCTTGCGGTAGCGGCGGAAAAACAGGTGCGTGAGGAAGATCATGAACCAGGTGAAGATCGCCCCAAACATCGAGATCGCCATCATCAGGGTGAACGCACTTTGCGGGTACACCACGTTAAGCAGTGTGGCCAGGGCGATGCCGGAACTGGACAGCAGCAAGGCATTGAGCGGGATGCCGCTCTTGCTCAAGGCGCCCATGGATTTGGGTGCAAAGCCGGCGCGGGACAGGCTGAACATCATGCGCGTGGTGATGTAGAGCTGGCTGTTCATCGCCGACAGCGCGGCGATCAGAATCACGAAGTTCATCACCCCGGTGGCGCCGGGAATGCCGATGGTCTGCATCACCGTGACGAACGGGCTTTGAGCATGGCTAGCCTGGTTCCACGGCACGATGGCCAGCATCAGCGCCAGGGTCAGCAGGTAGAACACCACCAGGCGCACGATGGTGGCGCGAAAGGCCTTCTTCACCGCCTGCTCCGGGTCTGCCGCTTCGCCCGCCGCCACGGCGATCATTTCGACGCTCAGGTAGCTGAAAATCGACACGATCACCGCGATCCACATGCCGCTCAGGCCGTTGGGGAAAAAACCACCGTGGGCGCTGTAATTCTGCACGCCGTAATCCGGGTTGCCGGAGCCGAACACCACATACACCGCAAGAATGATGAAGCCGACGATGGCGCTGATCTTGATGGTGGAAAACCAGTACTCGAAGGTGCCGAAAGCCTTGACGCTGATGGCGTTGAGAACGATCAGCACGCTGGAGAACGAGATGATCCACACCCATTCCGGTACGTTGGCGAACCAGTACTTCATGTACATCGCCACCGCCGTGACCTCAGCGCCCACCGCCAGCACAATCGCCGCCCAGTAGGCGTAGCGCACCAGAAAACCAGCCAGGGGGCTGATGTAAAACTCGGCATAGGCGCCGAAAGAGCCGGAGGTGGAATGGGCCACCGTCATTTCCGCCAGGCACCCCATCAACAGCAAGGTGATCAGCGCACCGATGGCATAGCTGAGCAGCACGCTGGGCCCGGCATAGCCGATGGCGTAGGCGCTGCCCATGAACAGCCCAGTGCCGATGGCGCCACCGATGGCGATCATGCTCATCTGGCCGCAGGTGAGCTGGCGCCGCAGGCCCAGTTCGCGGTTGGTTATTTCAGCAAAGCCTTTGTCTGGCATGGTCACGTGGCGTGCCCCTTTATTATTGTGATTGCACTGTTTGTTGCTTGCCCTTCGTAGCAGCTGTCGAGCCCGGGCGAGGCTGCGATGCAGGCGCCTCGGTCTGTCAGTTGCACCGAGGTGATCCCTTCGCAGCCTCGCCCTGGCTCGACAGCTCCTACGTTGATCGATAGCTGCCGCTTAAGTGACGCTATGGCGAACCTGGAATTGCGGCTGGTCCCAAGTCTTCTGGTCGAGAATCTCGCCGAGAATTTCCACCGCATCCCAGACTTCGGTGAAGCTGGTATACAGCGGCGTAAAACCAAAGCGCATGATCTGCGGCTCGCGATAATCACCAATCACGCCTCGGGCGATCAAGGCCTGGACGATTGCATAACCTTGCGGGTGTTCGAAACTGACATGACTGCCGCGCTTGGCATGCTCACGCGGAGTAATCAGGTTCAGTTCGTGGGCCGCGCAGCGGGCTTCTACCTGCTCGATAAACAGATCGGTCAGCGCCAGGGATTTTCGGCGCAGGCTGGCCATATCGGTCTGGGCGAAAATCTCCAGGCCACACTCCACCATCGCCAGCGAGGTAATCGGTTGAGTGCCACACAGGTAGCGGGCGATGCCGTTGCTCGGGGCATAACGCGATTCCATGGCGAACTGCCGGGTATGCCCGAACCACCCCGACAGCGGCTGCGTCACCACATCCACCAGCGCCGGATTGACCCACACGAACGCCTGGGAGCCAGGCCCGCCATTGAGGTATTTGTAGGTGCAGCCGATCGCATAATCCGCGCAGGCCTGATGCAGGTCGATCGGTACTGCGCCCGCCGAGTGCGCCAGGTCCCAGATCGCCAGGGCACCACACTCATGGCTCAGCGCAGTCAGCGCTTGCATGTCGTGCATGTAGCCGGTCTTGTAGTTGACATGGGTGAGCATCACCACCGCAGTGTCCTGGTCGATGGCTTGCGGCAGTTCGTCGGGGCTGTTCACCAGACGCAGGGAGTAGCCCTGTTGCAGCAGCTCGGCCAGGCCTTCGGCGATGTACAGGTCGGTGGGAAAGTTGCTGGTTTCGCTGATGATGACCTTGCGGTGCGGCGCGCGCTCACGCTGCACGCTCAACGCCGCGCTGAGCACCTTGAACAGGTTGATGGACGTGGTGTCGGTAATCACCACTTCGCCGTCGCGGGCGCCGATCAGCGGGGCCAGGCGATTGCCCAGGCGCTCCGGCAAATCGCGCCAGCCGGCACTGTTCCAGCTGCGAATCAAACCATTGCCCCATTCCTCGGCAATCACCGCTTGCGCCCGTTCCAATGCCGCCACCGGGCGCGCACCGAGGGAATTGCCGTCGAGGTAGATCACACCCTCCGGCAACGCAAATTGCTTGCGCAAAGGCGCCAGCGGATCTTGGGCGTCGAGGGCCAGGCAATGGTTTCTTGTAGTCATGGTCAATCCTGTTGTTATCGATGACGTGTCCTGCACGCTGAAGCAAATAATGAACGAAGTTTTAGAGAATTTTCGTGCAAAGTGGTGGGCAACAGGCTAATTAAGCTGTAGGAAATTCGAATTTAACTCCAAAACACGCGGATTTATTCCAATCATGATTCTCGACGCTACCGACCTGCGCCTCCTGCATTTTCTGCAACAGGATGGCCGTATCAGCAACCAGGAACTGGCGGAGAAAGTCGCCCTGTCGCCGTCCGCCTGCCTGCGCCGTTTGCGCCTGCTGGAAAGCGAGGGAATCATCAGCGGTTATCGTGCGGTGTTGAATGCCGAGCAGTTGGGGATCGAGCTGGAAGCCATCGTCCACCTGTCATTGCGCCAGGATGTGGAGGATTGGCACGAGACGTTTATCAAGAAGGTTCAGGGCTGGCCGGAAGTGGCCAGCGCTTATGTGATCACCGGCGCCAGCAACTATGTGCTGCGGGTGCAGGCGCGCAATCTGAAGCACTTTTCGGACTTCATTGTTAATCACCTGAATCGCACGGCGGGGGTGATGGATATACGCTCGGAGATTGTCTTGCAGAAGATCAAGGATCGGGATGACTTGTTGGACTTGGTAGTGCGCAAATAGCCCCTGCCGACAACGCGCCCTCTGTAGGAGCGAGCTTGCTCGCGAAAAAGGTACATCCACCGCAGCAATGCGCCTGAAATACCTTCGCGAGCAAGCTCGCTCCTACAAAGGGTGTGGGGGTTTAGTCTTCCAGCGCTCGAACCCGCTGCATGCGTTTCTGCTCGACAGGCGCCGCTGCCGGCTGCAACTCAAAGTCAAAATCAATCTGCGCAAACCGACCTTCTACCCCAAACTCCCGCGCCAGCCCCTGGTCATCGCTGAAGCTAATCTCGGCAATCAACTCATCGCGCGTCGCGTAGGCAAAATCATCATGCAGGTACGGATCATCCGACAGGTTGATCTGCGTGGTCAGGTGCCGATAACCCGGCGCCGAAATGAAGAAGTGAATATGCGCCGGCCGCTGGCCATGGCGCCCCAACTGGTCCAGCAACTGCTGCGTAGGACCGCTCGGCGGGCAGCCGTAACCTGACGGCACGATGCTGCGAAAGCGGTAGTTGCCCTGGGCATCGGTCTCGATGCGGCGACGCAAATTGAACTCCGTTTGAGTGCCGTCGAACCACGAATAGGTGCCGCCCGTATTGGCCTGCCACACATCGACAATCGCCCCCGCCAATGGCTTGCCATCAGTGTCACGGACCTGGCCCTGCATGAACAGCGGCACGCCTGGGTCCAGTCCGTCATCCAGTCGCGCCTCAAACTTGGACAGCGGCGCACCAGCGACATACAGCGGGCCTTCGATGGTGCGTGGTGTACCGCCGGACTTGCCGGCTTCTTCGTCTGCTGCATCCATCAACAGGTCCAGGTAATGCTCCAGCCCAAGGCCGGCGGCGAGCAGTCCGGCTTCCTGGTTCTTGCCCAGTTCGTTGAGGTAGTTGACCGCCGTCCAAAACTCTTCTGGGGTCACTTCCAGGTCTTCGATGATGTTTACCGTGTCGCGCAGGATTCGGTAAATCAGCGCCTTGGTCCGTGGGTTGCCGCCGTCATGGTGGTGGCCGCTGGCTTCTTCGAGAAACTGTTGGGCGTGGGCAGTTTGGGAAAGTCGGATGGACATGGTGCAATCCTCATCTTGTAATTATTAGTTGGAAAAACAGACTCAGCGATCATCCTCATGGATCGACGACGGATGCCGGCACAGGGCATTCACCTCAATGGCCATGTAGGGATAAAGCGGCAGTTGCATCAACAGGTCGTGCAGTTCTTGCACACTGTCGACATCGAACACGCTGTAGTTGGCGTACAGCCCGGCGATGCGCCACAGGTGGCGCCACTTGCCCGCTTGTTGCAGTCGCTGGGCCAGGGCTTTTTCCTCGGCCTTGAGGGCGGTGGCACGCTCGGGGTTCATGTCGACGGGCAGGTTCACGGTCATTTTTACGTGGAACAACATGGCAGGTTCCTCTTAGTGTTTGTCGCGACGGAAGAACGCCAAGCGCTCCTCATCGATGGCCAGGCCCAGGCCCGGCGCGGTCGAGACATGCAGGTGGAAATCGCGGTACACCAGCGGCTCGCTGAGGATGTCTTCGGTGAGCAGCAGCGGTCCGAACAGCTCGGTGTCCCACGCCAGCTTGTTCAGCGTGAGGAAGGCATGGGCCGAGGCCAGCGTGCCGATGCCACCTTCGAGCATGGTGCCGCCGTACAGGCCGATGCCTGCCGCCTCGGCAATTGCCGCCGTGCGCAACACCGCACGCGGGCCGCCGTTTTTGGCGATCTTCAGGGCGAACACCGAAGCCGCACCTTCGCGGGCCAGGTTGAAGGCGTCCTCGACACATTCGATAGATTCGTCGGCCATGATCGGCGCCGGGCTCGACAGGTTGAGACGAGCCATGCCACTGCGGTTATGGCGCGAGATCGGCTGCTCGATCAGGTCGATGCCGTTGTCCCCCAGCACCTTGCAGGCGCGCAGGGCCACGGCTTCATCCCAGGCCTGGTTGACATCGACCCTGACGCTTGCGCGGTCACCCAGGGCTTTTTTGATGGCGATGACGTGGGCCAGGTCGTGACCGACTTCGCCCGCTCCGATCTTCAATTTGAAAATACGGTGGCGGCGCAGATCGAGCATTTTCTCGGCTTCGGCAATATCCTTTTCGGTGTTGCCGCTGGCCAGGGTCCAGGCTACCGGTAGGGCATCGCGCACCCGGCCACCGAGCAGTTCGCTGACGGGCAAGTTCAGGCGTTTGCCCAGCGCATCGAGCAAGGCGCTTTCAATGCCCGACTTGGCAAAGGTATTGCCGCGAATGCTGCGCTCCAGTCGCAACATGGCCGCGTTGATGTTGCTGGCGTCCTGGCCGATCAACAGCGGTGCGAAGTGTTTGTCGATGTTGGTCTTGATGCTGTCGGGGCTTTCATTGCCGTAGCTCAAGCCACCGATGGTGGTGGCCTCGCCGATGCCTTCGATGCCGTCGGCGCAGCGCACGCGGATGATCACCAGGGTCTGGTTCTGCATCGTGTGCATCGCCAGTTTGTGCGGGCGGATGGTGGGGAGGTCGACGATGATGGTCTCGATCGACTCGATGGTACAAATCGGCATGGTAATACCCATTGGGTTCTTTATAGATTTGACCCGATTCTGTCCCGCATCTTTAATGGCTTCCAATATAGAATTAGTCTCGAACAATACCCTTAAGGTATGAAAGGAATCCCAATGGAGCTTCGCCATTTACGTTACTTCCAGGTGCTGGGAGAAACCCTGAACTTCACCCGCGCAGCCGAACGCCTGCACATCGCCCAGCCGCCGTTGAGCCGGCAGATCCAGCAACTGGAAGAAGAGTTGGGTGTGGTGTTGCTGGAACGCGGTCGACCCCTGCGGCTGACCGAAGCCGGACGGTTTTTCTATGAACACGCCAATGTGTTGCTGGAACAACTGGGCAAGGTCTGCGACAACACCCGCCGTATTGGCCTTGGCGAAAAGACCTGGCTGGGCATCGGTTTTGCGCCGTCGACGCTGTATGGCGTGCTGCCTGATTTGATTCGTCGCCTGCGTAGCCACGATGAGCTGGAGCTGGAGTTGGGATTGTCGGAGATGACCACCCTGCAACAAGTCGAAGCCCTCAAGGCCGGGCGGATTGATGTGGGGTTCGGGCGGATTCGCATCGATGATCCGGCAATTGTGCAGCGGGTGTTGGTGGAAGATCGGTTGGTGGCCGTACTGCCAGCCGGCCACCCGCTGCTGGGCGCCCCGGCGACCCTTGCGCAATTGGCCGCGGAGCCGTTCGTGCTCTACCCCGGCAACCCGCGCCCCAGTTACGCCGACCATGTGCTCGCGCTGTTCGATGCCCATGGCTTGAGCCTCACGGTGGCGCAGTGGACCAATGAATTGCAGACCGCCATCGGCCTGGTGGGTGCCGGTATGGGCGTGACGCTGGTGCCGGCTTCGGTGCAAATGCTGCACCGTGCGGATATAGGCTACACCTCGATTGTGGAGGCCAACGCCACCTCGCCGATCATTCTCAGCCGGCGGGTCAATGACCAGTCGCCGGGGCTCAGTCATTGCCTGCAACTGGTGGAAGAGTTGATCTAGCCACGCATGCGCCGGGCGTCGTTACGTTGCTGGGTTTGGCTGGGAGACTCATCGAACAGTTTGCGGTACTCGGCAGAGAATCGCCCCAAGTGGGTAAAGCCCCAGCCCAGGGCGATTTCAGAAATGGTTCGGGTTGAGCCGTGCTCAAGGATTTCCTGGCGCACGGCACCAAGGCGATACTTTTTCAGATAGGCCATGGGCGACAGGGCGAAGTACTTCCTGAACGCATCGAACAGTTTGAATCGCGACACTCCGGCGGCCGTTTCAAGGTCTTCCAGATGCACCGCCTCCCGGGCGTTGTCGTGGATGTACTGGCGGGCGCGAATTAAATAGTGCGGCAGCTTCACCCCCAGCACGTCCCGCAGCTCTTCGGAATAGTTGTTCGGCTGGGCGAGGATCAGGCCCTTGATCAGCGAGCTTTCCAAATCCCGCGTAAAGGCCGCCTGGTCATACAGTTCGCTGCTGCGTTCCAGCTCCGCGATGAAGTAACGCGCCATGCGCCACCAGGACGCCGAGGCGCCCTCCACCGCGTCCATCACCGACTCGAACTGCAAAGGCGCTTCAATCGGCCGTTGCAACAGGCCTTCCAGGGATTCGCTCATGGCCGCACGAGTGATCACTACTTGCAGCTTGCGGCAGTCGCCAGAGATCGCCAGCACCTGGTGCTCATTGGGCGAGATGATGACGCCTTGGTCGCGGTTGGAACTGAGCCGCTCGCCGTTCTTGCTCAGTTCCTGCTCGCCCACCAGAGGCAGACTGAGGCTGTAGCTGCTGAAGTGCTCGGCGTCTTCGATGTCGATGGTGACGTCGGTGCCGTATTCAATAATCCCCAGCGTCGTGGCGCGGGACTTGAACACATTGGCGCTGTGGTGGAAGCGGATGCGCTCCGGTGTCGCCGTCTCCAGCCGGTGCGGCCCGCAAATACCGGACATCCAGCTGCGGGCGCCTTCAAGGTCGAAGCGCTCGATACATATATCGCGTGTATTGCTAGTCATCACGGGCACCCACGGCGGTTGTGGCCAGCGCGCTCTGACGGCGCGTCTTGGCTGAGCTCTCTAGTGGAAGAGAGCAAGTTCTGCGCCACGCCAGCGGCATTGCCACTGGGTGGATAGCAACCGTCGACTATGTGGATAACAAGCAGACTTTTCCGACAATTGCCCTGCAAGACAGTAGCGCATTACGCCACCGCCCTGCACCGCAGTGGGTATTTCTTGCCCAACTATCCGGCCCACCTTCCCCCATTAACCGGATAGCCCGCCGCCCCTTCGCAGCCTCTTAATGGCCTACCCGATTAGCCATTATCAAAAAGGTGCCTCCCATGAGTGGTGCAAGAAGCGTCGAACAGTGGAAAACGTTTATCGAAGGCTGCCTGGATTTTCGCCCGGTGGACGAAGTGTTCCGCATTGCCCGGGCGATGTTCACCGAGCCGGAACTGTTCGAACTGGAGATGGAACTGATCTTCGAAAAAAACTGGATCTACGCCTGCCACGAAAGCGAATTGGCCAACCACCACGACTTCGTGACGATGCGCGCCGGGCGCCAGCCGATGATCATCACCCGTGACGGCGACGGCCAGCTCAATGCGCTGATCAACGCCTGCCAGCATCGCGGCACCACCCTGACTCGGGTCGGCAAGGGCAACCAGTCGACGTTCACCTGCCCCTTCCACGCCTGGTGCTACAAGAGCGATGGCCGGCTGGTGAAGGTCAAGGCCCCGGGGGAATACCCGGAAGGCTTCGACAAGGCCACCCGCGGGCTGAAAAAGGCGCGGATCGAGAGCTACAAGGGGTTCGTGTTTATCAGCCTGGATGTGAATGGCACCGACAGCCTGGAAGACTTTCTCGGCGACGCCAAAGTGTTCTTTGACATGATGGTCGCCCAGTCCGCCACCGGTGAACTGGAAGTGCTGCCCGGCAAGTCGGCCTACACCTACGATGGCAACTGGAAGCTGCAAAACGAAAACGGCCTGGACGGTTACCACGTCAGCACCGTGCACTATAACTACGTGGCCACGGTGCAGCATCGCCAGCAGGTCAACACGGAAAACGGAGCAGGCGTAGGTACCACGCTGGACTACAGCAAGCTCGGCGCCGGCGATGCCAATACCGATGATGGCTGGTTCGCTTTCAACAACGGCCACAGCCTGCTGTTCAGCGACATGCCCAACCCGACAGTGCGCTCCGGCTACGCCACCATCATGCCGCGGCTGGTGGAAGAACATGGCCAGGACAAGGCCGAGTGGATGATGCATCGCCTGCGCAACCTGAACATCTACCCGAGCCTGTTCTTCCTCGACCAAATCAGCTCGCAGCTGCGGATCATCCGCCCACTGGCCTGGAACAAGACCGAGATCATCAGCCAGTGCCTGGGCGTGAAGAACGAATCCGACGCCGACCGGGAAAACCGTATTCGCCAGTTTGAAGATTTCTTCAACGTGTCCGGCATGGGCACCCCGGACGACCTGGTGGAATTTCGCGAAGCCCAGCGCGGTTTCCAGGGCCGCCTGGAGCGCTGGAGCGATATCTCCCGTGGCAGCCATCGCTGGGAAAACGGGCCTACCCCCAACAGCGAAGCCATCGGCATCCAGCCAGCCATGACCGGCACCGAATTCACCCACGAAGGGCTGTACGTCAACCAGCACCGCAACTGGCAGAAGTTTTTGCTGGACGGTCTCGACCAGCAATCTCTGAAACTGCGTGAGGTGTGATGATGAATGCGCAACTGCAATACCAGATCGAGCAGTTCTTCTACCGCAAATCCGAGCTGTGCGACGCCCAGGACTGGGACGCCTATGTACAGTTGTTCGACCCGCAGAGTGAATTTCACCTGCCGCAATGGGACTCGGAGCACGTCTACACCCGCGACCCCAAGCGCGAGATGTCGCTGATCTATTACGCCAACCGCTCGGGCCTGGAAGACCGAGTGTTTCGCCTGCGCACCGGCAAGGCGGCGTCTGCCACACCGATGCCGCGCACCTTGCACTTGATCAACAACGTGCGCATTGCCCAGCAGGCAGAGGGCGTGCTGGAAGTGCGGTTGAACTGGCACACGTTGTTTTATCGGCTGGCCACCTCGGAGCAGTTCTATGGCAGCGCCACTTACAGCCTCAAGCCCCATGGTGACAGTTGGCTGATCACGCGCAAGCATGCGCTGCTGCTCAACGACACCATCAACTCGGTGCTCGATTTCTACCACCTCTAACCCTCAACTGTAGGAGCGAGCTTGCTCGCGAAAAACCCAAGGGCGCCGCATGCATTCAGGATGCCCGCGTCATCGTTAACGTTTTTCGCGAGCAAGCTCGCTCCTTGTATGTTGACCCTGAGTCCAAAGAGAGAGGTTACGCTCAAGGACTCATACAACAGCAAGTGCGTTTCTGGGGGAGGCCGATCGCTCCTGAAGGCAGGATTTGCTCT
>NZ_VOBG01000017.1 GCF_008369295.1 Pseudomonas sp. ANT_H4
TGAACGCCTACCGCAAGCTACTTCGGTAGAAGACTTCGAAGCCTTGCTGCCGTGGAACTGCTCGCCAGAAATGCCACGGTAACCATTAAGCCCATCGTTTGGTATGTGGGGTTTATGAGGCGCTTACGCTGGTCGCGCCACTGGTGGCTTTTGTATTCCTGTTAGTTGGCGCCGCGTTCCTGCAAAACAGCGTCGGCTCGCGCCAAGTGCTGTTGCTGGTGGTCGGCGCGGCGCTGGGTTTGACGCTTTATCACGCAGCCTTCGGTTTTACGTCGGCCTGGCGGGTGTTCATCAATGATCGGCGTGGCGCGGGTTTGCGTGCGCAAATGGTGATGCTGGCGGTGGCGGTGCTGCTGTTCTTCCCTGCACTGGGGGCGGGCACTCTGTTCGGTCAGCCAGTGGTCGGGTTGGTGGCGCCGGCCGGGATTTCGGTGGTGTTCGGTGCGTTCATTTTCGGCATCGGCATGCAGTTGGGCGGCGGATGTGCGTCAGGCACCTTGTTCACCGTGGGCGGCGGTAATGCGCGCATGCTGGTGACCTTGTTCTTCTTTATCTGCGGTTCGTTGATCGCCACTCACCACGTTGACTGGTGGTTTTCTCTGCCCTCGTTCCCGGCGACTTCCATCGTCAAAAGTTTCGGCGTGGTTCCGGCATTGCTCGTGAGCCTGGCCGTGTTCGGGATGATTGCGGCTGTGACCGTACGGCTGGAAAAGGGCCGTCATGGGCAGCTTGAAAAGGGCGTGACCAGCGAGCACCAAGGTCTGCGCCGCTTCTTGCGCGGGCCGTGGCCATTGGTATGGGGTGCAATTGGATTGGCCCTGCTCAACTACGCCACTCTGGCGCTGGCCGGGCGGCCGTGGGGCATTACTTCGGCGTTCGCGCTGTGGGGCGCCAAGGCTGCTAGCGGGTTGGGCGTCGATGTCGGCAGTTGGGTGTTCTGGCAGATCCCGGGTAATGCCAAAGCCCTGGCCGCGCCGGTGTGGGAAGACATCACCAGCGTCATGGACATCGGCATCATCCTCGGTGCGCTATTGGCCGCAGGCTTGGCCGGGCGTTTTGCACCCAACCTGAAAATTCCGGCCCGTTCGCTGTTCGCGGCGGTGATTGGTGGCCTGCTGCTCGGTTATGGTTCGCGCCTGGCATACGGTTGCAACATCGGCGCGTACTTCAGTGGCATCGCCTCGGGCAGCCTGCATGGCTGGCTGTGGTTAGTGGCTGCGTTTATCGGTAATAGCGTGGGCGTGCGTCTGCGGCCGTTTTTCTTTGGGGCCGAGCGTCGGTAATTGGCGTTGGGCGGTTGCTGAGAAATCTGCGGCTGGCAGCCGATAAACCTCGACTGCCGGCCTTGGTACTGTTCTACGGGATCAAAGAGCATGGGCTTCCCGAGGCATACATCAGTCCCCTCGAAACGAGCGCTGCCAAGATCGATGCCGATGCACTAAGAACCGAGAAGAATTTCGCCCTTACTAATGCCGGCTAACCAGTCAATCAAGACCTTACAAGCTGAGTAGAAAAACATGAATCGTCGTAAAAAAATAAAGCAGCTATTAAAGGCTCACGCCAAAAAGGCTAGTGCCAAATTGGCACCGCCAAGCAAGTCTAAATACATTAGTAAAGCTGACCAATTGAAACTAGCTGCTGAATCCAGTCACGACTCAATCATTTCCTCTGAGAGCTGATCTTAGGTATTGCGATGGCACGTACCGCGAGAACGCGGCCGAACAATGCAGTCAACGTCGCTCTCTTCGGGTGCTGGACGCTGCAAATTCCACTACGAAGGGAGGTTTAGGTCATTTCGTATGGTTCGCGGCAACCCAGGCACCTTCGACATATACGCCCGTTTGAGCACGGACTGTCCCCTTTAGTCCGTTAACCGCTATGCGGCAAGCTCGACGTAGCTTGACTCCCCTCCTCCAGTCGCGCCCGACAACCAACCCCATATGAAGGTCAGAGTGGTACGTCCTGCGTGATCAACGCCTACCTTGCCACGAGACCAGCCGGCAAGAATCTCGCCATCCGTAGTTAAGCACTGATAAAGAAGCTCAATGGTATCGGGGCCTGTTGCACGCCCGACTTGATTACCCATGCGGATCCGGCCGCCTTGGTAAGTGCCCGAAATGGCATTTTCCTCGACATGGTAATGAAATACTGTGCCTGCACCGGATAGCCCGTGGGTGTTGTCCGCTACCGTAAATCGGCGATTGTTCAAACGCTCGCTGATTTGAGAAAAGGGGGTTTCCATAAATGTCGCGTCCTTTAGTCGAGATGTTCCATTCCAGCCTTCGATTATCTTAAGCCATTTTTTCGCGACTGCAGAAAGCGCTGCTTTGGCTATCTCTGAAGCTGCGAACCCACGACGATAAAAAGCAAGATGGGTTCACCTCCGACCAAAAAAGGGGCACTGTTCGTTCTGCATGGTGGACTCCATCTTGTATCCAAGCTGGAGTCCTCTAAAGCAAGCCGTGGCCAACGGCTAAACAGTCAATGAATACAGGCTTTGGCCAGACTAAAGAACGTTGGCATCTCAGGTAAAGCCCCCTAATGAAACAGTAAGGCCTGCTTTCGGTGCAGCATGGAGAACCCATACGGTTGCAGGTGGCGCGATACCGGCCTATGTTCCAGACAGTGCATTGTCTGCAACCACCACCCGCAGGCTGCTGTCGATCCAATACGATTACCCCCGTAGTGAGGTAAAGACATGCCGAACGATTCCCGCCCCGCCGTGCTCGAACTGATCGGTAATACGCCGCTGGTGCGTGTCAGCCGTTTCGATACTGGCCCGTGCACCCTGTTCCTCAAGCTCGAATCCCAGAACCCCGGCGGCTCGATCAAGGATCGCATCGGCCTGGCGATGATCGATGCCGCCGAGCGCGATGGTCGGCTGCGCCCCGGCGGCACCATCGTCGAGGCCACCGCTGGCAACACCGGGCTGGGCCTGGCCCTGGTGGGCCGGGCCAAGGGTTATCGAGTGGTGCTGGTGGTACCGGACAAAATGTCCACGGAAAAAGTCCTGCACCTCAAGGCCATGGGCGCCGAGGTGCACATTACCCGCTCCGACGTCGGTAAGGGCCATCCCGAATACTACCAGGACGTGGCGGCGCGGATGGCGCGGGGCATTCCCGACGCATTTTTCGCCGACCAGTTCAATAACCCGGCCAACCCGCTGGCCCACGAGACCAGCACCGCGCCGGAGATCTGGGCGCAGACTCAGCATGACCTGGACGCTATCGTCGTCGGTGTCGGCTCAGCCGGCACGCTAACCGGGCTGACCCGCTTCTTCAAACGCGTGCAACCGAACCTGGCCATGGTACTGGCCGACCCGGTGGGTTCAGTGGTTGCCGAATACAGCCGCAGCGCCACCCTCGGCACGCCAGGTTCATGGGCGGTAGAAGGCATCGGCGAAGACTTCATTCCGTCGATTGCCGACCTGTCCAGTGTGCGCCAGGCCTACTCCATCAGCGACGAAGAAAGCTTCGACCATGCCCGCCAACTGTTGCGCGCCGAAGGCATTCTCGGCGGCTCTTCCACCGGCACCCTCCTCGCCGCCGCACTGCGTTACTGCCGCGAGCAAACCGAGCCCAAGCGTGTTGTGACCTTCGTCTGCGACACCGGCACTCGCTACCTGTCCAAGGTCTACAACGACCAATGGATGAACGATCAGGGGCTGTTGCAGTACAAGCACTACGGCGACCTGCGCGACCTGATCGCCCGGCGCTTCGAGGATGGCCGGGTGATCAGCGTAGGCCCGGACGACACCCTGCTCACCGCCTTTCAGCGCATGCGCCTGGCGGATGTTTCGCAACTGCCAGTGCTGGTGGACGGCCAGCGGCTGGTAGGCGTGATCGACGAGTCAGACATCTTGCTCGGCATCCACCACGACGCCTCGCACTTTCACATGACCGTGGCCAGCGCCATGACCAACACCCTGCAAACCCTGGCCCCCAGCGCCAGCCTGGCGCAACTGCAGGCAGAACTGGACCGCGGCCTGGTGGCAATCATCGCCGACGCTACAGGCTTCCATGGCCTGATTACCCGCGTCGACCTGCTTAATCATTTACGGAGATCCCTTGCATGAGTCAGCACGATAAAAGCGCCTTCGCCACCCGCGTCATCCACGCAGGGCAAACGCCAGACCCCACCACCGGCGCGCTGATGCCGCCGATCTACGCCAACTCCACCTATTTGCAAGAGAGCCCCGGCGTGCACAAGGGTTTTGACTACGGTCGCTCCCACAACCCCACGCGCTTTGCCCTGGAGCATTGCGTGGCCGACCTTGAGGGCGGCACCCAGGCCTTCGCCTTTGCTTCCGGGCTGGCGGCGATTTCCACCGTGCTTGAGCTGCTTGATGCAGGCTCGCATATCGTCTCCGGCAATGACCTGTACGGCGGCACCTTCCGCCTGTTCGACAAGGTGCGCCAACGCAGCGCCGGGCATCACTTCAGCTTCGTCGACCTGACGGACCTGGCGGTTTTCGAAGCATCATTGCAGGCCGACACGCGCATGGTCTGGGTCGAAACACCGAGCAATCCCCTGCTGAGCCTCACCGACCTTGGCGCCATCTCACGCATCTGCCGCGACCGGGGCATCCTCTGTGTCGCCGACAACACCTTTGCCAGCCCGTGGATTCAACGCCCGCTGGAACTAGGCTTCGACATCGTGGTGCACTCGACCACCAAGTACCTTAACGGCCACTCCGACGTCATCGGTGGCATCGCGATAGTCGGACAAAACCCGGAACTGGCCGAGCGTCTGGGCTTCCTGCAAAACTCGGTGGGCGCCATCGCCGGCCCCTTCGACGCGTTCCTCACCCTGCGCGGGGTCAAGACCCTGGCGCTGCGCATGGAGCGCCACTGCAGCAACGCCCTGGAACTGGCGCAATGGCTGGAGCAGCAGCCGCAGGTAGCACGCGTCTACTATCCGGGCCTGCCTTCGCACCCGCAGCACGTACTGGCTCGCCGGCAGATGCGCGGCTTCGGCGGGATGATTTCGGTGGACCTGAACAGCGATTTGGCCGGGGTCCGGCGCTTCCTCGAAAACGTCAAGATCTTCGCCTTGGCCGAGAGCCTGGGCGGCGTGGAAAGCTTGATCGAACATCCAGCTATCATGACCCATGCCAGCATCCCGGCCGAAACCAGGGCGCAGTTGGGCATCGGCGATGGGTTGGTGCGGTTGTCGGTGGGCGTGGAAGCGGTTGAGGATTTGCGGACGGACTTGGCTCAGGCACTGGCACGGATCTGAGGGATGGTTGAAGGCTGCCTTTATTGAGGGGCGGCTTTCGGCCAGAAGCGGATACTCGGACAAGATTCGAGGGCACCATAAATCCAAACAAAAAAGAGTAGTGGACATGAAATAGGAGTTTACCCTCCGAACTGCACAACCAGGAGATGGCCAAGCTATTTTCCATGCCACTCGGCAATCGGTTGCCGAGCTGTCGAACGGACTGAAGACGGTGAGCAACTCGGTCGATTCAAAGTGCGCAGTTTGATGCGTGAGCTTGATTTAGTCAGTAAACAACCCGGCTCACATACCTATAAACGAGCGACAGTAGAAAGACTCGATATCCCAAACACCTTGAACCGAGAGTTTGATGTGCCGGCTTCCAATCAAGTCTGGTGTGGAGACATTACCTACATTTGGGTGCAAGGAAGGTGGCATTACTTGGCCGTCGTCCTGGATCTTTGTACGCGCCGGATAGTGGGTTGGGCGCTGTCGGAAAAACCGGACGCCTAACTCGTGATCCGGGCCCTGCATATGGCCTACGAGCAGCGTGGCAGACCTTCGGATCTGCTGTTCCACTCGGATCAAGGATCGCAATATGCAAGCCGGTTATTTCGCCAGCGGTTGTGACGATACCGCATACGTCAGAGCATGAGTCGCCGGGGAAATTGCTGGGACAATGCGCCGATGGAGCGGGTATTCCGGAGTTTGAAAACTGAATGGATACCGACCTTAGGTTATAGAGCTACGCAGGAAGCACAGCGCGACATAAGCCATTTTTTTATGCATCGGTACAACTGGATTCGACCGCATCAGTTCAACGGCGGGCTGGCGCCAGCGTGGGCCGAGGAAAAACTCAACATCGTGTCCGGGGTTAGTTGGCCACTACATCTGGAATGCAAAGGGAGAGGATATCTTGAACAAGATACAGCGAGCCCGAGAGGCAATGGCCTTGCAGGCTAATGGGTAAATTATTTCGAGAACAGCACACTATTGCAAACAGGATCACCTAAGTTACGGAAGGCCAACCTTTGTACCGATTTCAATAGAAAAAAACAATTTCCGTAAGACCTCTCATGCTTATCGGGTCAAAATATATGGCATATTTTTTCTTAAAGGTAATACCATGAACAGAAAAATTGATCGTCAAACCCACTCCTTGGGCAGGTCGTTGAAGTTCATGACCTACAACCCATTATCATTCTCTCAAAATATTCATCATGAACTTAGTTTGTTGGTTCGCGATGCACTGACCGAACTGGGAGTTCCAGACCGCTTATTGCACGATTTTGACTCACACTCAACCATAGCTATTGATATGAATGAAGAGCGATCTATTAATATTTCACTGGTCGACGATCGCCTCTTCATTTGGTCATTTATCCCGATTAGCGAAGAGCTATTAATAGACAATTCCAAGAGCATCATACCCGTCATTACAACCGCAATGGAGCACATTGAAACGGGCCACTTAACGCTAGGTAAATGCAATGATGGCTTCGAATTAAAAGCGTTAGTTAATCCGCTTGCATTAGTTGAAAACAAACTCAGCCAAGTCATCTATAACTTCCATAGCGCACTGAAGATAATATCTAACCACCGATGAAAGAGGATATTTAATGCTGGAAATTAAAGTCAATCACATCGCTCAGGTCAGCGTACACCAAGCAGAACAGCAGGATAAACCACCATCACTACCGGTTAAAACTATAAAAAATTCCCCAAGCATGATGCGTTTCAAAGAGACCGCACAATTCATAATAGAAATGATGCCAAGAAAAAATTATGGGGAAGCAGGTGCTAGCCAAAAGTACTGGCTGGAAATTAAAGATCCAAAGCATCGCGATCGTATTTCGCTGAACGGCCTTGATGCACAGTCCGGTGCATTAAGTGCATGGTTGGAAGACGTTAATAACAAGACTGGGCTATTCCAATGGATTGATCAACATCCCGATGTTGAAATCAATACGCTCAAGAATAAACCTAAGCACCCTCTATCTCTGGATGTCGGCTATATCAATTATCTGTCCCCAGACCAGGCCACTGACTATTGGGTAACTATTTCACAAGGTGAATGGAAAACCGGGAATAAATTATTGAATACGACACATCTACCAAGCAAGGCCGGGATGGAGGGCCACGCTGCTATCGTTATCCATCGCGACGGAAATATCTTTGTTCACCCGTATGAAAAAGGGAAATGGCAACATACTTCGACGACAGAAGGTAAGCCGGTTTTATCAGCGGGTATGATACTCATTGAGCAAGGAAAAGCGAAATCATTTTATCTGGATTCCGGCCACTATATGCCGCAGCGACCTCAACTCGAACATCTTTTAGCTCGATTGGCGGCACAAGGCGTCAATATCAACGAACTCGATATCCACGCCAAGCATATCGCGCAGAATGATATAAAAGCACTAGTGAGGCAGTATTCTCGCTAACTCTGCTGCTTACCAAGAAGGCACCTAATAATACAAATCCAATCAACTCAACTATATTTATCAAGGATATAGGCAATGACCCAAATCCATGCATTGCATCGTTCTACCTCTATTATACCGACTGAGCAAAGTCATCAGCGCAATCAGACCCTAAAGGTACAGGCGGTGCACAACACTCAAAACTCGCCGATGCGCAGAACGCTGGACGCCTATGGTATAGATGATAATCGGAGAAGGTTAAGCCAGCTAAATCAGGAGAAGTATCATGTATTGGTTAAAAAAGACCGCTCAGGCACCCCTGATTTAACCCACGGCGCCTATGTATCTAAACAGGGTGAAGATGACTATGGCAACTTTAACTGGTTAAATCCAAAGGGCCTGATGAAATATCAAACCAAAGATGTCGCTGTTATCACCTTTACGAATAAAGATCAGCTAACACAGCTCAGCGATACCTACTCGGAGACTCCCTTGCCGGATTTTCTCATTAGGACACTCAATGCAGAAGCCTGTCTGGATACTCATCTTTATCGCCGGAATGCGAGTCTGGCTCAGTTTATCTCGCCGATCGATCACACGCAGCATGGCTATCTCATTAGCCCCAATACACCGTACTGTGATGCAAAAGTGTTAGATACCTATGTCAATGCTCCCGAGACACTCAAAAATAGCAAACATGGCATCATTTTGTGTACCTACGCGATTCATCCGGGATCCAGTCCTCGTTTCTGGAGGCGCGACATCATCAATCTGGCTCCGAAAGGCTTGAAGCAAGCCAGCAGACACCACAAAAGACGATCGATAAAAAAACACAGATTGACTCCTTGACCAGCATTTTAAGTTTAAAACAAGAACATCTTCCGCAGCTCGAAAAATTGCGGCAAGGGACATTGCAACATCTTCGAAATGTCTATGCTGTAGATGAACATGGTAATACCAGAATGTTCTTTCATTTTCCCGTCGCAGAAAAAACCGCCACGCTCCACTTGCACACTTGGGTTAACAAAGGCGATCATCCGCTAAATGAGCCTAGGTCTTTCGATCTCGATACGATTATTGCGCAACTTAAGTCTGGAAAAGAGATCAGCGATCTTGTCCTTAACCGAAATGAAGGATCCTATTTTTTACCTACCTCGGATTCCATTAAGAATATTAGCGGCATTCCATTTAAAGGTGTGCACGACAATATTCTAAACCTGCCCTTGTAATCGATTATGCCCGTTCTTTTGCACGTTGCAGTACGATCAGGCAGGCCTTAGCTACTGAGCGCAGCCAACGTACCTGAAACTTGCAGTATGACAATTACAGGAGATAACTAATGATTTCAATTCAGGCATTACAGCGTTCTGCTGCGACTATGCCCGCTGACTCGGGTCACTCACGCCATCAGACCCTGGATGTACAGGCAGTACGTAACTCTCAGGTCAACCTGAAGCAACACGAAAGCTCTGCGATCCGCAGAACATTGGATGTTTATGGTATAGATGATAATCGGAAAACCCTGAGCCAGCTAAATCAAGACAAATATCATGTATTGATCAAACAAAACAAATCAGGTACCGCCGACTTGACCCATGGCGTCTATATATCCAAACAATCTGAAGACGACTATGGCAGTTTTAGATGGCTAAACCCAAAAGGTTTGCAAAAATATCAAACTAACGACCTGGCTCAGGTAACACTGACAACAACAAACCTGGCACAACTCCAGGAAACATACAAAAATACAAATGCCACCCAATTTTTGGTTGAACTGCTACGCGGTAACAGTCGAGAACCAGGCGACAAGGTATATAATGAGGTGTATAAAGAAAATCCTAATATCTTCCATTACTCTGCCCCATTGGGAACGGGTAATGGGTTTCTAATTTACCCGAATATTCCCTACATGTCGCAAACCTACACCGCTGGACAAATCACGGATTTGGCTACTAGGTCAGAAGGCATCCAGCTGACGGCCTGGGCCGTTCACCCTACAGTGCCACATGATTTAATCCAGGAAATTAATGGTGATCTTTCAATAGGAAAAACACCGACTAACCAGAAGGAAGAGCTAAATCAACATCGCGCTGAGTTAACATCAGGCGCGAAATCATTAACTTCTATATTGGATTTAGAGCAGGGTGATGTCGGGATGCTGGAAAAACTAAAGCTGGATAGCTTTCAGCATTTAGTTGATATCTACGGGGTATCTGCTGAAAAAGACAAGGTTAATTTATTTTTCCATTTCCCGGTAGCACCTTCAACTGCTACCTTGCATCTGCATATTTGGGTAAACAAAGGGGATCATCCCTTAAATTAGTCGCGCGCATTTGGCATTGACGAGGTCATTCAGCATTTAAAACAGGGTGAAAGTATCGATAAATTGATATTGTCCCGAAACGATGGGCAATTTATATTGCCAACCAAAGATATGTTACACAAGATTAAAGGCATGCCTGAAAGTAAAACGCCAATGCCTGCCGATTATAGCGAACTTAAGCTCCCTATCGGCGTTGGTGAATCAATAAGGTAAGGTCGCAGGCTCCCTTACCCACTGAAATTCAGGCGGCTAAGGATGTTCTGAAGTAGCCGGATATTTTCTGGCTATCGAGCCGCCAGCAATTTTCAAAAAAAGACGCATGTCGAAACTTGATCCAACCTCTTCATTTTTCAGCCCTCCGGGCCACAGAAAAGCGCTTCGCAGCAGCCATTTACTGCGCACGCCAACAAGTATCGGCGTGCCATCCACAGGTTCGACAGCGCGAACAACAAATGCCGCCCGTGAGTGCCCGCTTCTGACCGAAAGTAGCCCTTCACAACAGGCAGCAATCGGCCAAAAGCAATCATTCAAACGGTCTCAGCAGGAATGCTAGTTAAAATATCCACTAAGCGCCCAGGAAAACCTCCCGCCGCGATGACGCTGCCCGATAATCGAGTAACACCACTTGCCTTGGCCTCAGCGAGTGAGCTTTACAACCTGTGCTTCATTCAGGCTGCTTTACGAGTTTGGGCGACACGGCTTGGACTGATGTCCTGGCCAGCAGGTAATAGAGAACACCAGGCACCACTAACCCCACAATCCAGGAAATATCCACACCGCCGAGCTGCGCGACCATCGGCCCGGAGTAGAAGTGGCTGTCGACGAAGGGCAGTTGAATCAATACGCCGGCGGCATACACGCTGATCCCCAATACATTCCAGCGACCGTAGCGACCTTGTGGGTCGGATAATGCCTTGATGTCATAACGGCCCTTGTTGATGAAGTAGTAATCCACCAGGTTGATCGCGCTCCAGGGCGTGAAGAAGGTCAGCAGGAACAGGATGAAGTACTTGAAGGTGTTAAGGAACGAGTCCTGGCCCAACAGGGCGAAGGTGGTGGACGCCGCGACAATCACCAGCACAAACACCATGCGCTGTCTGGCGGTGATTTCAAGGCGACTCCTGAAGCCACTAAGGATGGTGGCAATGCACATAAAGCTGCCGTAGGCATTGAGGGTCGACACCGTGACCTTGCCGAAGATGATGCTCAAATACAGCAAGGAGGCCATCACGCCGGTACTGCCCAGGCCGACGATGGTGGCCACTTCATGACCGCGGAAATTCGCACCCGCCAACGCCGCAGCGAACACCCCCAACACCATGGACGCCTGGGCGCCCACGACCGTGCCAAGGCCGACGGCGGTGAAGGTCTTCCAGGACGAGGTCTTGCTCGGCAGGTAGCGTGAGTAGTCGGCTACATAGGGGCCAAAGGCGATCTGCCAGGACGCGGAGAGCGACACCGCCAGCAGGAAGGAACTCCAGCCGAAGTGGCGGTTCTCCAGCAACAGGCCGATATCGTTGAGCGTTATCAACCGGGTAAACAGATAGGCGAAGGCAATAATGCCCAGCACGCTGGCCACCTTCCCCACCAGGTGGATGACCCGGTAACCGAAGATGGTCAGAAACGCGATGCCGGCAGAGAACATCAGGATGCCGGTGCTATCGCTGACATCGATCAACTGAGCAATGGCCTGCCCCGACAGGACCGCACCGGTGGCGCTGAAGCCGAGATACATCAGGCACACCAGCACAATCGGGATCGCCGCACCATAGACGCCAAACTGCACGCGACTGGAGATCATCTGCGGCAGTCCAAGCTTGGGCCCTTGTGCGGCGTGCAAAGCAACCACCGCACCGCCAAACAGCTGGCCAATCAGCAAGCCGATAAGTGACCAGAACACATCGCCGCCCAGTACTACGGCCAGGGCGCCGGTGACGATCGCCGTGATCTGCAGGTTGGCGCCGAGCCACAGGGTGAACTGGCTGTACAGACTGCCGTGGCGCTCGGCCTCGGGAATGTAATCGATCGAACGGGTCTCGATCAGCGAACTTCGCTGCTGACTATCGCAGGCCTTGGTCATAACGGTGCTTTCCTTTAAGGGGCAGACGGGTGTTTTTGTTGTTAGAAGGTCTTGCTGGCGCTGGCCACGACGGTAGCGTTACAGGTGTCGTCGAAGCCGGTAAAGCTCAAGCACTCTTCTTTTGAGAGATCGGTGTCGATATAGCTCAGCGCCCAGTTCACGCCGACAAACTCACGGCTGAGTTTGATTTCCCAGTTGTAGTAGTCGGCGCGACTTTTGCCGTTCTCCTTGAAAAATACGTCGTCCTTATAGTCGACGTATTCATAGCGTGCTTCCAGGCCAAACTCGGAGGGCAGTACGGTGCGGTAGCCAATCAGTATCGAAGATAGGTCTTCATCTTTTTTGCCCTTGTGGAAGTTGCCTTCCTCATCTTCGTAGTCAGGGCCTTTCATGTTCTTGACGTATTTGCCGCCGAGCAGGACGCCGTACACATCAAGGAGGGTCCGGATGTCGCTCTGGTTGTATCCGCTTTCACGGGGAAATTCGTACTGAGTGTAGAAGGTGTCCAGGCTGATGTTGTCGTTGATCTGCCAGAAGTAGCCTGCGAAATAATCGATCTCCTGGCGCGCTTTCGAGCCGTAGCCAAAGTTGACATTCGAGGTCCAGATGCCAGCGTACAAACCGCTGGAGTGGCTAAGGGTTACCGCCAGTTGCGCGGCAGGGTCGCCCAGGGTTTGCGAGAGTCCGCTGACGCGATAGTCAGTGGTCAGCGCTGGCGTGATGATGAGCTCGAAGTTGTCATTGAGCTCCAGGGCCTGGGCGCTTATCAGTGGCGTCAGGGCGAGACCGGCCAGCATGAAGATGGAAAGTGCTTTCATGGGGTTTCTCTTATTGTTATGGAGTTTTGTGGGGTATTTCAGGCACAGCAGTGCCCAGCGCCGCGCAGAGAGCGGCGTCAGGCAGGTTGCTTGGCGTAAGGGGTCAGGCGTCGGGGGCGTAGACCTGCTTGCCGGCGAAGAAGGTTTTCAGGACCTTGGTTTCGTACAGATCATCGTCACTGACGTTGAACACATCCCGATCGAGGACGATCAGATCAGCCTGTTTGCCGGGCTCCAAGGAACCAATCTGCTTATCCAGACGCAGGGTTTTGGCCGCGTTGATGGTGTAGGCATAGAACATGCTCTGGCGATCAATGCTTTCCTTGGCATTCAGCACGCCCAATGGACCTTTGCGAGTGCTGGCCTGAGCAATGGCGTTCCATGGGTTGGGGCTCGACACCGGCCAGTCACTGGCGCCCGCGATGATTGCGCCCGCGTCATGCAGCGACCTGGCGGGGTATTGGTAGCCGTAGGCAAACGCGCTGATATAAGGCTTTACCAGCGCTTCGGTATAACTCTCGCTGGTGGCCCACAGCAGTTGCATGGAGGCGATGACGCCGAGCTCCTTGAAGCGCGGGAACTCTTTTGGATTGACCAGTTGCAGGTGGCTGATGCTATGGGCCATTGGCACAGGATTTAGCTTGCGCGCGTATTCAAAGCCGTTGAGTGCTTCACGTACGGCACGGTCGCCGACCGCGTGCACGTGCACGATCCAGTCGCGCTTTTCAGCCGCGACCACCAGTTCGCCAAAATGCTCCGGTTCGATCAACAACTGCCCGTTTTTATTGCTGTTCTTGTAAGGGACGATGACGGCTGCGGTCTGTCCTGGAAACTCCAGAACGCCGTCGCCAAATATCTTGATACCAGGGAACGTCAGATTGGGCACGCCCTCGAATTTTTTCACCACCTTGGCCAGGACTTCCAGGTCAGCCGGCTTGCTCTTGGAGTTGGTCAGCATCAAGGCGGCGACGTGGGCGCTGAGTTCGCCGCTCTCTGCCAGTTCACGGTAGAACGGCAGTACGCCGTAACTCTGCTCCGTTGCGGTGAAGTCGAACAGCGAGTCGGAACCGCCAGCGTTCGACGCGGCATCCATCCAGGCGGTGACGCCATAACCATTATTGACTTTCACCGCTTCGCGGGCGGCCTTCATCATGGTTGCTTTGGTTGGCGTTGGAATCTGGCTGCGTACCTGGTCCCAGACAGACTCGGCAAAATAACCGGTGGGGGTAAAGTCTTTTTCATGGCCCACATAGGCACGCTCGTTTTCTGGCAGGCCTTTGACCCTGGCAGCGTCGATTTTTACCCGTTTGAGCATGGCGTTGTTGGCCCAGCCGGTGTGACCGTCAATACCGCTCAGCACCAGCGGCTGGTCGGCCCAGCGGCCCTGGTTGAAAATCTTGCCCAGGTCACGGCTTTTATCCCAATAGGCCGAGCTGGTGCCGGCAATAACAATGACGTCCCCGGCGCGTGCGTTACCGGCTTTATCCTGTTCGATGATCCATTGCTCAAGCTCGGGCAACGGTTTTTCCTCATCCAGCAGTGTGGCCCCCAGACCGTCGAAGGCCGCCACCACCGGGTGGCTGTGGGTGTCAATCATGCCCGGCATCAAGACCTTGCCGGCAAGATCGATCCGTTGAGTTTGTGCATCAGCGAGTGCGTTGATCTGTGCATCGGTGCCAACTTCAAGAATTTTGCCGTTTTCCACCGCAACGGCTTGAACCAGGCCTTGACCGGGGACACCGGTAAAGATCTTGCCATTGGTGAGTACCAGATCGGCAGCGGCCATGGCTTGCAGCGAGGAATAGGCCAGTGCAGCAGCCAACACGCTTGGAATAAATCGTTGCATCGAAACCCCTTATTGTTTTTATTGGGCTAGCGACGAGATGAGTGAGTCCTCGCTACGCATCGCCGATTACGACTCACACGGGTATGAGCCTGTGCCGTACAACCCCTCAATATGCAAGGCACACCATATAGAGCGCAGGAGTCGTATGGACCTCTGCAAATGAGGAGGGTGAGGCAATTAGTTGGAGGCCCAGGCCGCCGCAATTAATCGCGGCGCGTAGCATCCGCAGGTGGGGTCGGCGATCGCAGGGCCGAACCGAGCTCCACCTTGCTCTTGACGCCGAGTTGCAAGTAGCAGTTGCGCAGATAGGTGCGCACTGTCGCAGGACTCAGCACAAGGATTTTGGCAATTTCCTTGTAGGAATGGCCGGCGGCGAACAGCAGGGCTACCGTTCTCTCGCGCGGTGCAAGCACCGCGCCGCGCGACTGCACTTCGAGTGACAGGATCACATGCTCTGCGTTAGGGCACAGTGTCAGTGCAGAGCGGCCCAGGCGTATCACGCAGGGAGCCTTTTGCAGTTGCGCGATCACCTCTGCGGGAAGGACTGAGCCATTCCACCCGGGCAACTCGCGCTGGATTGCTGCGCACAGCCTTGCCCCCACGTACAGCAGACTGCCGTCCATACGTGCGACACCGAAGTCTGTCACCCCGTTGTCGGTGTCGAACCGAATCATGTCTTGCACCTGGAATCGCCACAATTGCAAAAGATGGTCGCAAAAGGCCGAAAACAAATCAGCTTCGCTGTCATTGAACGCCGGTGCATGCATGCCACGATAGAGACAGACGAAGAACATCAAGCCGCTTTCGGGCAACTCGAAGGTGATGCACATCAAGTGGTAAAGATCGTGGCGCCGTGCAAACTCGTTCACCTCCTCGCAGGGGTCGGTGTACTCACTTGCGCGCACGACCTCACCTGGTTGAGTCAACGTGTCATGGGAGAAGCTGTCACTGCTCGCCACCTTGTGCCATTCGCTGGCAAACGACTCGGGCAGATCAATACGCCCATGCATCCAGCTTTTTGGGGGAATACTGGCATCTGACACAGACATCTCGCCCCACCACGCTGAAACGAAGGGCACCAGTTGGCGAAATACCTGCAGGCCGTCTGCAATGAAATGAGACCCGCCACGCTCTCGAGCGAGACGAGCAAGCTGGAGTACGCAAAGATTGAATGCTTTCAGCGTTCCCATCGACGTCCTTGCTCCGGACTCATCACCTCCCAACATCGTTCTGGTCTCAGCTGTTATATGCCCTGTTATTTTTCGACCTTGCCATAGGCAGAGCAATCGCGTCCAGCCCGAACATGATCCCACTCGTACATAGCCTTTACGTGGTTCGCACCGGGGCATGAAGGTTAACCGTCGGTCGAGAAAGATCATGACAGGGACCTCTACAAAATCTCGTGATCTAGTATCAATGCAAGTTCGGCTGGAGATCACTCCATGTCACTGGATAAAGAACGAAAATCTGAGCGCCGCAAGGAGACCCGGCTGTTCGTCTTTCTTGTCGCCTGCCTCTTTCCGTTGCTGTCAGTCGCTATCGTCGGCAGTTACGGTTTTATCATCTGGTTTTCCCAAATGCTCTACGGGCCACCCAGCTGACAGCCCTTCTCCTGAAATCTCCTGGAGCCAGCGCATGGACGAAGCCCTGCATATCGCCAGCCTGGTAGTACTTGCCCGGCCTGAATATTTTGACGCGGTTAAAGCAAACCTGCGCCTGTTGGACGGCCTGGAGTTGCATCAGGAAAGTGCTGCCGGAAAACTGGTGGTGGTACTTGAGGCCACACACGAAAACCAGATACTGCAACGCATCGAACAGATCAATAGCATGCCGGGCGTACTCAACGCCGCGTTGATCTATCACGAACTCCTCGACCCCGCAGGAGATATCGAATGAGTATGACGCGCCGCGAGTTCACCAAGGCCCAGGCCGCCGCCATTGCAGCCGCCGCTGCCGGCCTGCCGTTTTTTACCACCGCCAGTAACCTGGTGACTGAAGCGGACATGGTCACCCTGGACTGGAACAAGGCGCCGTGCCGTTTCTGCGGCACCGGTTGCAGCGTGATGGTCGCGACCAGGGATAACCTGGTGGTCGCCACCCATGGCGACGTCAAGGCAGAGGTCAATCGCGGGCTGAACTGCGTGAAGGGCTATTTTCTTTCAAAGATCATGTATGGCGTCGATCGCCTGACCCAACCGCTTTTACGCATGACGAATGGCCAGTACGACAAGCAGGGCGAATTCCAGGCGATTAGCTGGGAGAAGGCCTTCGACATTATGGAAACGAAATTCAAGGAAGCCTTGAAGAGCAAAGGCCCCGAATCGGTAGGCATGTTCGGCTCGGGGCAATGGACCGTGTGGGAAGGCTATGCCGCCAACAAGCTGATGAAGGGCGGTTTTCGCAGCAACAACATCGACCCCAACGCTCGCCACTGCATGGCCTCGGCGGCGATGGGCTTCATGCGAACCTTTGGCATGGATGAGCCGATGGGGTGCTACGACGACATCGAAGCCACCGATGCCTTCGTGCTCTGGGGCTCGAACATGGCCGAGATGCACCCGGTGCTCTGGAGCAGGGTCACCGACCGGCGCCTGAGCCAGCCTCACGTGAAAGTGGCGGTGCTGTCCACCTTCGAGCACCGCAGTTTCGAGCTGGCCGACATCCCCATGGTGTTCAAGCCGCAAACCGACCTGATGATCCTCAACTACATCGCCAATCACATCATTGAAAGCGGCGCGGTGAACCAGGACTTCATCACTAAACACACCCGGTTCGCCAAAGGCGCTGACGACATCGGCTACGGCCTGCGCCCTGACGATCCGCGGGAAATGAAGGCAAAAAATGCCGGCAAGGCCAACACCTGGACTGATATTTCCTTCGAACAATATGCCGCCTTCGTCAAGCCTTACACCCTGGAGCGAACCGCCAGGGAAACCGGAGTTCCGGCTGAACGGCTCAAGGCCCTGGCCGAGCTGTATGCCGACCCCAAGCGCAAGATCGTGTCGTTCTGGACCATGGGGTTCAACCAGCACACCCGTGGCGTCTGGGCCAACAACCTGATCTACAACATCCACCTGCTCACGGGCAAGATCAGCGAGCCGGGCAACAGCCCTTTTTCGTTGACCGGACAGCCGTCGGCCTGTGGAACGGCGCGCGAAGTCGGGACGTTCTCCCACCGGTTGCCCGCCGACATGGTCGTGACCAACCCCAAGCACCGCGCCATCGCCGAAAAAATCTGGAAGCTGCCCGCTGGCACCATTCAGGAGAAGCCTGGTTTTCACGCGGTAGAACAGAGCCGCATGCTCAAGGACGGCGTGCTCAACGTTTACTGGACCCTGGCCAGTAACAATATGCACGCTGGGGCCAACATCATGCAGGAGGTCCTGCCGGGTTGGCGCAACCCGGATAACTTCGTGATTGTCTCCGATGTCTACCCCACCGTTTCTGCTCAAGCCGCCGACCTGATCCTGCCTAGCGCCATGTGGGTGGAAAAGGAAGGCGCCTTTGGCAACGCCGAGCGGCGTACGCAATTCTGGCATCAGTTGGTGACCGCGCCGGGAGACGCCAAATCGGACCTGTGGCAATTGCTGGAGTTTTCCAAGCGTTTCACCACCGATGAAACCTGGCCCGCCGAGTTACTGGCCAAGACGCCTGAGCACAAGGGCAAGACCCTGTTCGAGGTGCTGTACAAGAATGGCCAGGTCGACCAGTTCCCGGTCGAGCAAATGGAAGCCGGATACAAAAACGATGAAGCCGAGGCCTTTGGCTTCTACCTGCAAAAAGGCTTGTTCGAAGAGTACGCCCAGTTCGGTCGCGGCCACGGTCATGACCTTGCCACATTCGATCGCTACCACAGCGAACGAGGTCTGCGCTGGCCGGTGGTCGACGGCAAGGAAACCCGCTGGCGTTACCGCGAGGGGCTGGACCCCTATGTGGAGAAAGGCAGCGAGGTGCAGTTCTACGGCTACCCCGACAAGAAGGCGATCATCTTCGCCCTCCCCTACGAGCCGCCAGCCGAAGCCCCGGATGCCGACTATCCGTTCTGGCTAAGCACCGGGCGCGTCCTCGAACACTGGCACACCGGCACCATGACCCAACGCGTCGAAGAACTGCACAAAGCGGTGCCGGACGCGCTGGTCTACATGCACCCCGAAGATGCCAAGGCATTGAAGGCACGGCGCGGCAGTGAAGTGAAATTGATCAGCCGGCGCGGTGAAATCCGTGCACGCATCGAAACTCGCGGGCGTAACAAACCCCCTCAAGGGCTGGTATTCGTGCCGTTTTTCGATGCCAACAAGTTGATCAACAAGGTCACGCTCGATGCCACCGACCCGATATCCAAGCAGACCGACTACAAAAAATGCGCGATACGAATTGAGTTGATCAGCGTGGCCTGAGGAGAACCGTCATGCCTTTTCGAATCCTGCCGTTGCTCCTGCTCGCCGCGATTGGCGTGGTGATCGCTGCAGAAATCGACTACCCCCTCGATGCGTCCGGGCCGGATGGGCGTCGACCCGGCGGCACCTTGACTCAAAGCATGCCGGCCCCGCCCATTGCCAACGATGAAAACAAGGACCTGAAGCGCGAACGCAACTACCCCGACCAGCCTCCCACCATCGCCCACAGCATTCGCGGTTATCAGATCGACAAGAACGGCAACAAATGCCTTTCCTGTCACAGCCGTGCCAACAGCGCGCGGAGCCAGGCGACGATGATCAGCATCACCCACTACATGGACCGCGACGGCCAGGCGCTGGCGGCGGTTTCACCGCGCCGGTACTTCTGTAACCAATGCCATGTGACGCAAAAAGACGTGCAACCCCTGGTGGGCAACAACTTCGAGACCATCGACAAAATACTGCAGGACGACGCCAACGCTGCACAGAAACCATGAGGAGGCAACATGAAAGCACTGTTCGCCCTGCTTAAGGATTACTGGGGCATCCTGTGTCGTCCGAGCATCTACTACAGCCTGGGCTTTCTAACGCTTGGGGGTTTTGTTGCCGGGATTATTTTCTGGGGCGGATTCAACACCGCGCTTGAGCTGAGCAATACCGAGAAATTCTGCATCTCCTGTCATGAGATGCGGGACAACGTATTCGTCGAGTTGAAAGACACGATTCACTACACCAACCGTTCCGGCGTGCGCGCCAGTTGCCCAGACTGCCACGTCCCCCACGAATGGCCCCATAAAATTGCGCGCAAGATGCAGGCTTCGAAGGAGGTGTGGGGCAAAATTTTCGGCACCATTGATACGCGCGATAAATTTCTTACCCTGCGTCGCGAACTGGCCGAACATGAGTGGGCCAGGCTCAAGGCCAACGACTCTCGCGAGTGCCGCAACTGCCACAACTTCGACTTCATGGACTTCACCCGCCAGAGCAAGCGCGCCGCGGCCATGCACTCGACGTCTCTGGCCAGCGGTGAGGCCACCTGCATCGACTGCCACAAGGGCATCGCTCACAAGCTGCCGGATATGAGCGGAGTGAAAGGCTGGTAACGCCTGTCTGCGCGGCTGACCTGGCCAAGAGTGGACGACGCCGGTTAGGTCCGCCCGGCGTATTCGATCAGAAGCGGTAGCGTCACCACAAACTCGCTTCCTTTACCGTCCCCCTCGCTCATGCCGGTCACAGTGCCACCGTGAGCTTCGACCAGCTCCCGAACTACGGTCAACCCAATGCCCAAGCCGGCCCCGTTGAAACCTATGGCGTGTGCGTCTTGAACATAAGGGTCAAAAATAAAAGGGAGTGCTTTAGCCGTAACGCCGATTCCATTGTCGGAAATACTTATCCTCAAAACGTCGGTTTCTACGGTTACAGACAGCTTGATTCTGCCGTTGGCTGGCGTGTATTTGGCCGCATTGGCCAGAAGGTTTTGGAGAATCTGAGCCAGGCGTCCTGGGTCACCACTCACCATCAAGACACCATCGGGAAGATGGGCGTCGAAATGCTGCTTTTGCGCAACCATCACAGGGCCGCACGCATCAATAGCGCCACTCAGAATTTTCATCATGTCGACATCGCAGCGATTGATTCGCAGCTTGCCAGTGCTGGCGCGGGAGACATCGAGCAGATCATCGACCAGCTGTGAAATATGCTGTACCTGGCTCTCGATCAACTCACGCATCCGCGGCAGCTGATCGCTAGGCAGTCGTACCATACGTTCTGCAATCATGCTGATGGGTGTTAGTGGGTTTCGCAGCTCATGGGCCACCATCGCAAGTATGCTTTTCTGCTGGCTCAGTGCGAGCTCGGCGGTAGCCTGAAGGTCTTGAGCGCTGAGCGCAGCGATGACCAGTTGCGCGTTTGCCTCGCGCAGTTCCTGGTACAAACGCTGCTCCTCCACGTGAGGGGGTGTTACAGCGTCTGATTGCGCCAGGAGCATCGCCAACACCAACTGCTGATTGGCCTCGATCACTTGCTCGACCTGCTGGGTATCCACCAACCGGCTGCTGGCGTCGCTTAACTGCTTTTGCAGTGCGGCTAATATGGCGCGCGCTTCAACAGTTTTTTGGCCCAGAAGGAAGAGTTCGTGAGCGGCACTGGCCACCTCACGCTCATTCTTGTCGTCGATTTTACTCATGCGTTATGCTCAAATATTTTATCTCCTGTGCATACCACACCTAAACTCCCTGTTGTTGGTCGACCACCGAGCAAGCCCTCCTGATCCGGCAGCATTTCGCCGACCTGTAGGCCATTATCGTCGATGTGATACTGGCGCAACTCATCGGAGTGGGCGCTGGCGCGCACCTTGACCACGGCCATGATCCGCAACAAACGGCTCTGTACTTCAATATAGCGCTGGACGATGATCGCGTCGGTGAGAAACGCCGTGCCATAAGGACTGAAACGCAGGTCGGTGTAGCGGTCTTCCAGCTCCGAGGTCATCAACACGCTGACCCCGACACGGGTCAACGCGGTGACCATGCGCGACAGCGACTCACGGAAGTCTTCACGGAAAGTTGGCGCCAACGCCAGTTCAAAGCCCGACAACGAGTCGATCACCACACGAGTAGCTTTCAGTCGGGTGATCTCGCTGATCAGCAAGTGAACGATTTCGTCAATGGATAAGTCTGGTGCCCGGCTATCCACCAAGCCTACCTTGCCGCTCTTGATCAAATTGGCCAGCGTGGCGTTTTGCGAGTGGTTGGGGCGTTGTTCGAATACCGCGATCACACCGGTTTCGCCATTGCGCGCGCCTTCAGCCAGGAAGGTCGCCGCCAGAATACTTTTGCCCGAGCCCGACGGCCCGGCCACCAGCAACGAATAACCTCTAGGCAAGCCACCGCCGAGCATCTCGTCAACCTTCGGCACACCCACGCTCAGGCGACTGATCGGGAACTTCAGCCGCGTTTCAGCCGGGCTGAGTACTGCGGGTGCAAAAACCTTGATCCCGGAAGTTGCAATGCGAAAGGTGTGCAGGCCTGGCAATGTCGGCTGGCCACGCATCTTCATGATTTCCATCTTACGCACCATCGAGTTGCGCTCAACGCTCTGACGCAGCCAGATCAGGCCGTCGGCCACGGTAAAAATCGGGTTCGTATCGGTTTCGGTGAAATACTCACCAATCAAGAAAGTCGTCGCCTGCCAGGAGGTCATCAACATACCCAGTTGCTGAACGAACTGCGGCAGGTTGTTGTTGGGGTTGTCCTGAGTCTGGCTGGCCAGCACCACCGAGCGGAACGAATCGACAAACACCAGCGACGGAGAGTGAGCCTCCACCTCACTGACGATGCGCCGCAATACCTCGTCCAGATTCCCAGCCAGGGTATCGTCGGCCAGGTTGATATAGCGAATCGATTGGTTGATCGCTTCGCTGTCGAAAAAGTCGAATTGCTGCTGATAACGCAGCATCTTCAGCGGCGGCTCGCCGAGTACGGTAAAGAACAGCGCGGGGCGTTCAGGCGTCGCAAGGGCAAACATCATCTGATGCGCCAGGGTGGTCTTGCCGCAGCCAGGGGGGCCAGCGATCAGGTTGAACGAAAACTCTGGCAATCCTCCGCCCAGCACCTCGTCCAATCCTGGCACGCCGGTGGCCAGGCGGTTGATAGTCACTTTGGTGCTCATGGCGTTTTTTCCTGCGAAGGGGTGTCGCTCAAAGAGAGTTCCCACACGCCACGAAGCAAACGGGCAGTGAGAGATGGCCCAATCAGCGAGGTCAGTAACTCGTAAAACGTCGTCAGCAGCACTTCACCGAAAAACAGTGCATCGACTTCGCTTTGCTTGACCAGTACGGATTTAAGGGCAATCAGGTCCAGCACGGCCTGCGCACTGTCGTAAGTGCGGGCCAGTCGGGGATGGGTAGAGGCGCACAGATGGAAGCTGCGGCGATACAGCGCGACAACCCCTGGCTGGCCGATGATGGGCGCAAGTGCTGCGTCCATATCCTGCAATATCGAAACGATCGCATCGGCGATTCTTGCAATATCAGCGCTGGGTCCAACACGGTGCGCCAGAGAAGCTACGATCTGGCGGCTCTCTTCGCTTAGCGTGGGCATGACTGCCTAATATCTGATGGACAGAGCCTGATGGTACACCCTATAGCGAGTTACCGAGACGCAGTCTGACGCTGCATTGCAAACATACCCGTTGATGGTGGCGTAATGGCCATGTTTGTAAGGCAGTCTAATTGTCTGCTTTGGGTAACAAGGCACCTTGCATGCTTTGTTCGCTTCTGGCACTTGCGTTTCCAGAGGAAGAAACCTTGAAACAGGCTAAACCAACGGTTGGTGGCTGGTCACACAGTGGATACCGCCACCACCGGCCGAGACTGCGTCGATGTTGAGCTGCACCACATCACGGTCCGGGTAGAGTTCAGACAACAGATCAAAGGCTCTTGTATCTGCCGCCCTGTCACCAAACTCGGGCGCAATGACCGCCCCATTGATTACAAAATAATTGATGTAGCCAGCCGCAAAGTCCGGGTTGTTGTTGCTGAACGTGCTCTTACGCGGATTGAGCGGTGGCGACACGGTATGCACCTGTAGCTTGCGGCCATCGGCATCCGTGGCATTTTTGAGAATATCCAGGTGGGCCAGCGTCACTCTGTGGTCGTATGACTCGGGGTCGTTGTCGAGGTTGGCGATCACAACGCCTGGCTTGACGAACCGGGCGTAGAAATCGACGTGGGCATCAGTGATGTCCTTGCCTTTAATGCCAGGTAGCCAAATTATTTTGCGCAAGCCCAGGCGCGCGTTCAGCTCTTGCTCGACTTCGGCCTTGCTCCAGTCGGGGTTGCGATTGGTATTGATCCAGCTGCTTTCGGTCATGATCCCGGTTCCGTGACCATCGACTTCGATACCACCGTCCTCGCCCACCAACTCGCTACGCAGATAACGGGCATCCACGGTGCTGGCAACCAAAGCGGCCAACTGCGCATCCTCGCTATGCTGCTGTTTGTTGCCCCAGCCGTTGAAGTTGAAATCCACGGCGCTGAGCCCGCCTTCCCCATCGATGACAAAGTTGGCCCCGATATCGCACATCCATCGAGACCTGCTTAATGAACTCGCGACGAGTCGACATGTGTTGTTCCCTGAATGTTTGTTGCTATTACATGGTTTGCGAAGTCTGGACATCGGCCTGCATCCATTTCGCGGTGGCAATCGGCATCAACCCTCCAATAGCCATGCAGGCTGTTGCTGGGTGATGCAATGCACACCGCCGCCGCCATGCGCCAGATGATTGATCCGCACCGGCACCACCTCACGGCCCGGAAAGGCCTGACCCAAAACTTTGGCAGCCGCCTGGTCGGCATCAATGCCATAGGCCGGCATGATGATGGCGTCGTTGGCAATATAGAAGTTGGTGTAGGAGGCACAGAACACTTCAGCGTCGGTGTCCACGGCCTCGGAGGCTTCATACAACTCGATCAGGTCAAAATGTCGGCCCAGGGAATCAGTGGCCAGTTCAAGCGCGCGACGGTTTTCCCGGACAACTTCGGCATACACCGAACTCCTGTCGTGGGTGGCGTCCACCAGCAAAACCCCAGGGCGCGCGAACGCACACACGCCATCGACATGGCCATCAGTCATATCGCCAGTCACATAGTCCGGATCGCCCGGCAGCCAGATTGTTTTCTTCACGCCCAGAAGACGCGTAAAGATTTCCTCCATCTCAGCCTTGTTCATGCCCGGGTTGCGATTGGGGTTGAGCAGTACCGACTCGGTGGTGATCAGCGTGCCCTCGCCGTCGACATGAATGGCGCCGCCTTCGTTACTCAAGGGTGTGCCAAAGCACTGTACGCCCAGGTGGTTGAGTGCACGGCGCGCCAGGCTTTCATCCAAGTCATGCGCCGACTTGCCGCCCCACGCATTGAAACGCCAACTCACACCGGCCAAGCCTTGTTGCGGGTGGCAGACGAAGCTCGGGCCGGAGTCACGGCACCAACTGTCGTTCACTGCCAACTCGATCAGTTCGATGTTGGGTCCACATAACGCTTTGGCACTCGCGACAGCAGAGGGGTCGACAACCATTTTCACCGGTTCGAAACGGGCAATGGCGTTGGCCACGCGAGCGAAGTCCTCTTGCACCAGCGCCAATGTCACGCCCCAACCCGACTCCCAAAGAGCCTTGTTATGTGGCCAAACCATCCAGGTCGCGGCGTGCCTGACCCACTCTGCCGGCATCCACCAACCACTGTTTTGAATTTCATTCTGCGGCATGATAAAAAGCCCTTTAAGTTAAGTAATTGTGTTCAATGAAAACTGCCTTGGCGGTCTTGGCATGTATGCTACGGCTGTAAATACAGGGGGGACAAACGATGGATTTTGCAGAAAAATGATTAGGAGAACTTATCAATATGCTCAAACACTGGCCACCGCTCGGCACCCTTCGCGGCTTTGAAGCCGCCGCCCGGCTGGGCAGTTTCCACAAGGCCGCCGCCGAGTTGCACCTCACCCAGTCGGCCATTAGTCAGCAGATCCGCGGCCTTGAGGCGTACCTTGAACAACCCTTGTTCTTTCGCAGTGGGCGCAGCGTCAGCCTGACCGATGCGGGTCACGACATGCTCAGCACCACCCAGGCGCTGCTACAGCAACTGGCCGTTGGCATTCGCCGCCTTGGGCAATATCAGAAACCCAACCAACTGGTCCTCAACACCACCCCGGCGTTCGCCCGTCACTGGCTACTGCCGCGCCTGGGGGATTTTCGCCGTCAGCATCCTCAAGTCGATCTCTGGATTTTCAGTACCGATGAAGTCCCGGACATGGCCAGCCAGACCATCGACATTGCTGTGCGCGATGACATCAGTTCCCAAGCCGAATGCAGCTTCAAGGTGCTGCACGCAGACCGCCTCTACCCGGCTTGTCACCCGAACCTGTTGGCGCTACCACGCGAACAGCGCACAACCCTTCACGGCGAGCGTGAAATGGACTGGAATCACTGGGCGGTGGAGGCAGGCATCGATGTGGGTCAGAAGGATCAGGGGCTGAACTTCTCCGATCCCGGCCTGCTGCTGGACGCCGCGTGCGCAGGACTCGGTATCGCCCTGGTCAGCCAATTACTGAGTCGCCAGGCGCGCGCCAACGGATTGTTGCAACCCTTGGTGGAGCAAACCATTCGCGGCCCGAACTGGGCCTTGCTGACCCATCGTGACAGTGAGAGCAATGCGCAAAGCTTCAGCAAGTGGTTGCTGAGTAACCTAGAAGCCGCAAGTCATACAACGTAGTCATTCTGGGCCGGGGCTTTTGTCCCTTTGCTTGTATAGAGGGCAGGTTGATGTACCTATGTATGACGGGCGGCCAAGGGTCGATCACAGCCCCTTGGGACAGGCAGCAATCGGCCAGGAGCGGACTGTTACTTTAGGCCGCCGCCTGACATCAGCGACTCGTAGCAGGCCCCCAGAAATACCCAGCTTAAGCTGTTCGGGGGTTATTCCGAGTAGCGCCAAGTGTGGCTCAGCATCCTTGAAAATGCCCTTCTTTAGCGGAGCTTTGGGGGCCGGATTAACAGGGAAGAGTCTTTAGATACAGGTACGGATCATGCACGTTCAAGCGTGCAGACTCGATCAAACTCATGACGGCCACCGCCCGTCTCCCAGTGCGCGGCGACCCGGCGAACAACCAATCGGAGCGCCCAAGTGCCTACGGGCATATCTGGTTCTCGACCTGGTTGTTATCAATGGGCACTGCCCCATCTTTCAGGTAGCGCGTCAGTGCTACCTAGCGTTGCAGGCGGTAATCGAGCGCTTCGGCGGTGGCCGACCCGTTAGGCACCAGATAGAAACGCCAGGCTATCATGCACTCTCGCGTTCAATCACATCACAAGCCAGCAAATTCAGGCGCTGCAACTCACCCTCTCGCTCGACCACTCCGAGACTTTGCAGCAGACGGGTGGCGGCCAGGACGCCGATTTCCAGCGCTGGAGGTTTGATCGTGCTCAGGCTCGGCAAGAGCATCTCGGCGAAGGCGTAATCACCGAAACCCAGCACTGCGCAATCCTGCGGGATTCGCAGTCCGGCGCGCTGGCCGGCGAGCAGTGCGCCAGCGGCCAGATTGTCGTTGGCGAACACGATGGCATCGGGCTTGTCCGGCCGGCTCATCAGCGCCTGCATGGCTTGCTTGCCGGCTTCGAAGGGCGCGCAATCAGGGTCCGGCGCAAACTCTATGGGCTCGAGGCCCAACTCGATCAGCGCCGCCGAACAACCATCGCGCCGCTCCAGCGCACTGAAGTCACCCGCCGCGCTGTTCTGTACGAACGCAATGCGCCGATAACCCTTGCCATGCAGATACCGCGCAGCGGTGACCCCGACCTCAAAGTGCGAAAAACCGATCTGAATAGGTGCCCGGTCCGGTTGGTAGTCCCAGGTTTCCACCAGCGGAATATCCGCATCGGCGAGCATCTTTTCGGTGGCAGCGCTGTGAAAGTGACTGGTGACCACCAACGCCGCGGGGGACCAACCCAGAAAAGCCCGCACCGCACTTTCTTCCTGCTCCATCGAAAAGTAACTGGATGCCAGCAACAACTGATAGCCATGGCGGCTGAGGGTGTCGCTGAACCCTTGGATGGTATTGGCGAAAATCGGCCCCGAAATGTTCGGCACCACCATGCCGATGATCCTGCCTCGCGCCGAAGCCAGGCCGCCCGCCACGAGATTCGGCACATAACCCAGCTCTGCAACAGCAGCGGCGATGCGTTCCCGGTGTTCTTCAGACACCTGATCTGGCTGATTGAAATAACGCGAAACCGTCATCGTCGAAACCCCAACATGCGTGGCGACGGTCTGCAACGTGATGCGCCCTGCCCCACGCCGTTTGCGCGGCGGGTTCTTCTGATCGCTCAAGATTTCGGCCTATCTAACAAAAAGGAATATAAAAGTAATTTTTGAGTATTTGACGATCTATCACGGCCTTATCGATACTGGCGATGTTAGCGCTAACGGAACGATCTTGTCAGCTACTCGCTTGAGCGAATGCCGCCGGACAGCCAAGGCACCTATCAGGCGCAGTGACCGAAGAGTCACGGCAACCAGAGCATCTTTCAAGTGAGCATCGACATGCAACACACCTTTGGGGAAATCATCAAACCAACGCGCCTCGCGCAAGCCGTCGCTGCGGCACTGGCCTTGACGTCACTGTACGGTCAGGCGGCGCAGAGCACCGCGGACAGCAGCGATGCGCAAACCGCAACCTTGCAGGCCGTGACCGTAACCGCCACCCGCCGGGAAGAATCCCTGCAGAAAGTGCCGGTGGCAGTTTCGGTCGTCGATGGCGAGCAGCTGGAGCGAGACAACCGCAACAGCGTGTCGAGCATCGTCCAGCAGATTCCCAGCGTGAACTTCCGCACCGGTGCGTCAAACAAGGACACCTCGCTATTCATCCGCGGCGTGGGGACGATATCCACCTCACCGGGCGTGGAGCCGACCGTCGCTACAGTAGTGGACGGCGTGGTTTACGCGCGCCCCGGCCAGGCCACTCTGGACCTGCTGGACCTGGAGCGCATCGAAGTGTTGCGCGGCCCACAGGGTACGTTGTTTGGCAAAAACGCATCGGCAGGTGTGCTCAACGTCATCAGCAAGGCGCCGAGCGCCGAAACACACGGCTATATCGATCAGTCGTACTACAGCGGCAACGAAAGCCGCACCCGGTTTGGTATCGGTGGCAGCCTGATCCCCGACACCCTCAAAGCCTCGCTGACCACTCTGTTCGGCAGCTACGACGGCAACGTCGACAACAAGGCCAATGGTCAGGAAGTCAATGGCTACAACCGCAAAGGCGCGCGGGGCAAGCTGGAGTTCATCCCTAACGACGACGTCACACTGACAGTGATCGCCGATTACATGCAGTCCCATGACGACGCGCCCAATGGCGTGATCAGTTCCGCGCTGACCCCAGCCTTCGCGGGTGCCCTTGCACCGGTGCGTGCCAGCAGCGACAACCGCGATATCCTCAGCGATTACCGCAGCCACGTCGAAGACATCAACAAAGGTCTATCGGCGCAACTGGACTGGAGCCTGGGGGATTACACCCTGACGTCGATCACCGCCTGGCGCGGCTGGAACAACACGCAATGGCAGGACGGCGACCGCCTGGCGACCATTAGTGCGACTTTCCCCGGCACCGAAGACAAGGGCGATCTGGATTTCAATCAATACTCCCAGGAGTTGCGCCTGGCCTCGCCAAAAGGCCAGTTTCTGGAGTACGTCGGCGGGCTGTATTACATGCATGGCAAGGATGATGAAACCTATCGCCGCGCCTTGGTGACGACTACCCGCACCGACGTCGGCGTAGCGGACTACAGCACCACCAGCGACAGCTATTCGGTATTTGGCGAATCCACGCTGAACTTCACTTCTGCATTTCGCGGGATCGCCGGCCTGCGCTGGACACACGACGAACTGGAATACGACCACCGCAGGTTGTCGACGTCAGCCACGACCGTCAGCGGCATTCAACCCGCGACCAGCAGCTCCGGCTCAGTGGATGAAGACGGCTGGTCCGGGCGACTAGGCCTGCAATACGACCTGACCGACAACGTGATGACATACCTGACCTATTCCCGTGGCTACAAAGGCCCGGCCTATAACGTGTTCTTCAACATGCAGCCCCGGGACACCGACCCGCTGAAACCGGAAACCTCCAATACGTGGGAGCTGGGCGTGAAAGCCACCAGCTGGAATGATCGACTGGTCACCAACGTGGCGGTCTTCCACAGCGATTACGACAACTACCAGGCGAACTTCTTCGATACCGTGGCCGGTCAGGTGGTCACCCGACTGATCAACGCAGGCAGCGTCAGCACTGAAGGTGTTGAAGCGGACCTTGCCCTGCAGGCTACGCAAAACCTGAAGCTGTCCGGTGCCCTGGCTTACACCCGGGCGCGTATCGATACTTTCTCCTGCCCGGCAGGTGCAGCGGCATCCTGCAATGTGGACGGCAAAACCCTGCCCTTCTCGCCGGACTGGAAAAGCTACGTGCGCGCCGACTACAGCATCCCGCTGGAAAACGGCCTGGATATCGAACTGGGCACCGATTACAACTGGCAGAGCGAAGTGCAGTACGACATCAGCCAGAACCCGGACACCAAACAAGGCGCCTACGGCATCTGGAATGCCAGCGTCGCCCTGGCCGACTACAACCAAGGCTGGCGTGTAGCGCTGCTGGCGAAAAACCTCGCCGACAAATCCTACTCGCCCGGACTGGCAAGCGGCAGCGGCTACATCTATCGCTCTGTGCCCCGTGATGATGAGCGTTATTTCGGCGTGCAGGTGCGCAAGGATTTTTGAACGTAACCACACCGCCATCCCAGAGGAAGCGAGGCTTGCCCGCGCGAAGGAGACCGCGATCGACATCGAACCGCGTCCAGCTTTATCGCCGGCAGCACCGTTTCCACAGGATCCGGGTCAGACACAAACCCTGTGGATCTGCCACTGATTCAACAAGGACCAAACTATGCTTACCCCGCCCCGCCAGCTCAAACTCGGCGCCTTTCTCATGGCCACCGGGCATCACGTGGCCGCCTGGCGCCACAAGGATGTCCCGGCCGACGCCGGGCTGGATTTCAGACACTACAAGCACCTGGCCAGGGTGGCCGAAGCGGCGAAGTTCGATGCGCTGTTCGTCGCCGACAGCGTCGCTGCCCCCACCGGTGCCAGCGCCAGCCACATGGCCCGCTCCGATCACTTCGAGCCGCTGACACTGATGTCAGCGCTCAGTGCCGTCACCGAGCATATCGGCCTGATCTGCACCGCCACCACCAGCTACAACGAGCCGTACCATGTAGCGCGTAAATTCGCCTCGCTGGATCACCTGTCCGACGGTCGCGCTGGCTGGAATCTGGTGACCTCCGATGCCGCAGCAGAAGCGCAGAATTTCGGGCGCGACGAACACATCGGCCATGCCGAGCGCTACAGCCGGGCGCGGGAGTTCCATCAAGTGGTGACCGGCTTGTGGGACAGCTGGGAAGACGATGCTTTCATCCGCAACAAAGCCAGTGGCGAGTACTACGATCCGGCCAAGTTGCACGTGCTGGATCATCAGGGCGAGCACTTTCGGGTCAAAGGTCCGTTGAACGTCGCCCGTCCCCCTCAGGGTCGGCCCGTCATTGTCCAGGCCGGCTCCTCGGAAGTCGGCCGCGAGCTGTCAGCCGAAACCGCAGAAGTGGTGTTCACGGCCCAGACCTCTCTGGCCGATGCGCAGCAATTCTATGCCGACCTCAAAGGCCGGATGGCGCGCTTTGACCGCGACCCGGACGCGCTGAAAATCATGCCGGGTGTTTTTATCGTGGTCGGCGACAGCGAAGCACTGGCCCGGGAGAAGTTCGAGGAGTTTCAGGCGCTGGTAGAGCCCAAGGTCGGTGTCGCCTTATTGGGGCGCATGCTGGGCAACTTTGACCTGTCCGGTTACCGCCTCGATGAACCGCTGCCCGCCTTGCCATTGACCGAGAGTGGGCAGCAAAGCCGGCAGAAACTGCTGACCCGGCTCTCACAGGATGAAAACCTGACGCTGGAGCAGCTGGGGCGCAGGATCGCCGGGGGCCGTGGTCACTACAGCCTGGTTGGCACCGCGACGCAGATCGCCGATGAACTTCAGGTCTGGTTCGAAGAGCGCGCCGCAGATGGCTTCAATGTGCTGGTGCCGCATCTGCCGGGAGGGCTTGAAGACGTTGCCTTTCATGTGGTGCCGCAGTTGCAGCGCCGTGGCTTGTTCCGCACCGAGTACAGCGGCCATACGCTGCGGGAAAACCTGGGCCTGCAACGACCGCGTCACCGCTTCGCCGGGAGTGTATAGGTGAATTTCATAACCTCGAAGACCGCTTGCCTGATGCTGGCCTGGGCCCTGTCGTCCAGTGCTTTTGCGCTCAATGGGGATGCGCGCCCGGACGCGCCCGAGCTGGCTGCACGGGGGCCTTACAAGGTTGGCGTGCACACTGCGAACGTCGTGCATCGTGACCAGCTCAACGTGTTGGCGGTCAGCGCCACGGCCAGCGATCCCCGTTACGACCGACCGTTGCGTCTGGAGGTGTGGTACCCGGCGCAGTTGGGCAAAACCCAGTCCGAGCTGACCACTTACAACGATGTGCTGGGTGCCGGTGCCAACGACCCGGCCCGACCCAATACCGCTTTCACCTTTGAAGGCCGCGCAGCACGAGACGCGCAGCCCCTGGCAGACAAGACCTATCCACTGGTCATTGTGTCTCATGGTTACCCGGGCTCACGCCTACAGATGAGTTACCTGACCGAGTTCCTAGCCTCCCATGGCTATGTGGTGGTGGCCATCGATCACACGGAATCCACCCGCGCCGACAAGGCCGGGTTTGCCAGTACCCTGCTCAACCGCCCGCTGGACATTCTGTTCGTGCTGGATCAAGTCGCGCAGTGGTCGGCACCGGCAAGTGGTAATCCCCTTGCGGGCAAAATCGATGTCACCCACACCGCTTTGGTTGGCTATTCCATGGGGGGTTACGGTGTGCTGAACGCAGCGGGCGTTGGCACCAGCCAAACGGCGTCGCGCTTTGTACCTGGCAACCTATTGCAGGCCAGACAAGCGGGAAACCCCGACTTTGAAGCCCGACAGGATGGCCGCATCAAAGCCGTGGTTGCCTTTGCGCCTTGGGGTGGCGAGCAAGGTCTGTTCGATGAAAAGGGGCTGGCAAGCCTGCGTGTCCCCAGCCTGTTCATCGCCGGTGACCAGGACGATGTAGCGGGTTACGCCCGGGGCGTCAGACGGCTGGCAGAAGGCGCAATCAATGCCGATCGCTACCTGCTGGTTTACCAGAATGCACGGCACAATATTGCGCCCAATCCGCCGCCACAGGCTGCCAGCAGCCATCCCGAGGATTTCTCCGCCTATGCCGAACCGGTTTGGGATTCCAGCCGAATCAACAATATCAATCAGCACTTTGTCCTCACTTTTCTCGACCAGCAGCTCAAGGGACTGGACCGCCAGTCCTGGCTTAGCCTAGTGCCGCTGGCCTCTGCGGGCAAATGGTCGAAAGACGAAAGCGGACATGAAAAACCCGATCACAGCTATTGGAAGGGCTTTAAGAACCGCAGCGCGCTGGGCCTGGAGTTTTATCACTGGCCCGCGCAGGTGGCCCCGTCTTCCGCTTCCCGTCGAGACTTACAATGACTTATATCGCTGCCGAAACCCGCTACGAGCAAACCCCCAAAATGAAACGCCTCACGCTCCTGTTCGCAGGCCTGACCAGCCTTTTATCGGCCCACGCTGCCCTGGCAGATGACCCGCAAACCCTGCGCATTGGCTATCAGAAAGGCTCCATCGCGCTGGTCATTGCCAAGGAACAAGGCCTGCTGGAGAAGCGCTTCGTTGACACCAAGGTGCAGTGGATCGAATTCCCTGCCGGGCCGCAGATGCTTGAAGCGTTGAACATCGGCGCGCTGGATCTGGGTTCCACCGGCGATATCCCGCCCTTATTCGCGCAGGCTGCCGGGGCTGATCTGGTTTATGTGGGTGCCGAGCCAGCCAAGCCCGCCGCCGAAACGATCCTCGTGCGCAAAGACAGTCCGCTGCAAAACGTGGCCGACCTCAAGGGCAAAAAAGTCGCTTTCCAGAAAGGCTCCAGCTCCCACAACCTGCTGCTGCGGGCCCTGAACAAGGCTGGCTTGAGCTATAAGGACATCCAGCCCATCTACCTCAGCCCCGCCGATGCCCGCGCTGCCTTTGAACAAGGCAGCGTCGATGCCTGGGCGATCTGGGACCCCTATGCTTCTCTGGCGTTGCTCGAAGGCCATACCCGCCTGCTGGCCAATGGTGAAGGCCTGGGTTTGTCCGGCCCGATCTACACCGCCCGGCGCGACTATGCAAAAACCCATGAGGCATTTGTAAACGCGGTTCTTGAGCAGTTAACTGCCGCCGAGGCGACGACGCGTAGCCAGCGTCAGCAAAGTATCGACATCCTGACCCGCTCCATGGGCCTGCCCGAAGCCGTGATCGCGCGCTACCTGGATAACCGGCCGCCCTCTCCAATCCTGCCGGTTGACGCAAGAATCATCGCCGCCCAGCAGGCTACCGCCGACCTGTTCTTCGAGAATCACTTGCTGCCGAAAAAGATCCGCGTCGAAGACGTGGTATGGCACTGATCTGGGTGCTCCAGGTGGACTTATCGTTGACTGGCGCTTCCTGTCTGGCTTGGACGGCGACTTCATCGTCGCCTACCAGCCTACCCACGCCCAACTCGGGCAGCCAATACCGCGTCGGCAGGTCTTGAACGTTGGGTGAGACAAGAGACAGTCCGGCGCCTCAAACCGCCGACCGAACAAGCCCCCGCTTGAGCCAGGTGTACAGGTTCAAGCCTTCCCGTGACAACTCGCCGTCGGCACGGCGACACAGGTAATACGCGCGACCGTCGTCCAGTGCATGCTCGAACAACTTGACCAACTCGCCCCGGTCTCGAAGCGGCGCGATCAGTGGCTCGCGCAGTAACGCGCATCCCAGACCATTGAGCGCGGCGGTCAGCGCCAGCTGGCCGTCTTCGAACAACAGGCCCTGCAGTGCTGCGGGGTGTTTCACGCCAACACTTTGCAGCCATTGCGCCCAAGTACCGCGCTCCTCGTCGTGCAACAGCGGCAGATCGATCAACGCCTCGGGGGCTTCGATCACGCCGTGATGGGCTACGAACGCCGGGCTGCACCAGGCCGTGACTTCCCCCGACATCAGCGGCTCGCTGTGATAACCCGGCCAGTGCCCGGTGCCAAACCGGATGGAGATATCGGCTGCGTCGCTCGGGTAGCTGCGGTGGTTGGCGTACGTCACGTTGACGTCCACCCCGGGGTTCTCGCCCAGAAACTCGCCCAGCCGAGGAATGAACAGGTTGATGCCAAACATCGGAATCAAGCTGATGGTGATTTGCCGGGTCGCCGACTTCTCCCGTACATGCTCTGTCGCACTGCGCAACACCGCGAAGGCGGAACGAATCGCACGGTAATATTCGCGCCCCTCGTCTGTCAGCACCAGGTTGCGCCCCTGCCGGGAAGTCAGCGACTGCCCCAGGAACTCTTCCAGTACACGCAACTGATGACTGATGGCCGAGGCCGAGACATCCAGCTCCCGCGCCGCCGTGTTGACCCCGCCATGACGAGCGAACGCCTCGAACGTGCGCACTGCCCGTAGCGGAGGATCATTATCTAACTGTTCTTTTTTATTCATGTGTTGAGTTTATATCCGTTTTCACACCATGAAAAGCCTTGGATTACCGGTACTTCATGACGTCGCTCTTGTGGTTATAGGGTTATGAATTAATGATATTTGATAAATATAGAATGATTGCCTAGTGTGCGAGCCCTGCTCCAGTCGCCGACCGCGACATCAAGACTCAAGGCCTTTTATCGTTTATGGATACCCTGATCCAACAGTTACTCAATGGTCTGGTGCTCGGCAGCTTGTATTCGCTGATCGCGCTTGGCTACACCATGGTCTACGGCATCCTGCGGATCATCAATTTCGCTCACGGTGACGTGCTGATGATGGGCGCGCTGATCGGCCTGTCGGTTATCCATGTGCTGCAAAGTACCTTTCCCGGTATGCCGAGCCTGGCAGTGCTGATCGCCGCGACGGTGGTGGCCATGATCGCCTGCGCGTTGCTCGCCGGATTGATCGAGCGTGTGGCCTATCGACGTCTGCGTAATGCACCGCGCCTGGCTCCGCTGATCAGCGGGCTCGGGGTATCGCTGCTGTTACAGACAGTGGCGATGCTGGTCTGGAGTCGCAACCCCCTGTCGTTTCCGCAGTTGCTGCCACTGGACCCGATTGAAGTCACCCAAGGTGACGCCACCCACGCCCCCGCTATTACAAACCTGACGGCCATTGCGACGGTAGCCATCGCGATAGTGGTCATGGGCGGTTTGTTGTTGCTGGTCAATCGCACACGACTGGGCCGCGCAATGCGCGCCGTTGCCGAGAACCCGCAAGTGGCCAGCCTGATGGGCATCAACCCGAACGCAGTCATCGTCCTCACCTTCGCCATCGGCGGAGCGCTCGCTGCGCTGGCCGGCATCATGATGGCGAGCAACTACGGCAGCGCGCATTTCTACATGGGCTTTTTGCCGGGGATCAAAGCTTTCACCGCCGCCGTCCTGGGCGGCATCGGCAACCTCAAGGGCGCGATGCTCGGTGGCGTGTTGCTGGGCCTGATCGAATCGTTGGGCACCGGCTACATGGGCGAATGGACTCACGGGGTTTTCGGCAGCAACTACCAGGATGTGTTCGCCTTCCTGGTGCTGATTGCCGTGCTGGTGCTGCGCCCGTCCGGGCTGCTGGGCGAACGATTGGCGACACGCGCATGAACCTCATGATCGCCATTGCACGCCCCGCTCATCGTGCCCGTTTGGGCGCCCTGCTGTTTGCCGCTGCGCTCTTGCTGGCGCCGTGGATTGTCGGCCATGCCGGCGGCAACGCTTGGGTGCGCACACTGGACTTTGCCCTGCTGTACATCATGCTGGCGCTGGGCCTGAATATTGTGGTCGGTTATGCCGGGCTACTGGACCTGGGTTTCATCGCGTTCTATGCGGTGGGCGCGTATGTCGCGGCGCTGTTGTCATCACCGCATTTGCTTACGCAATTCCCGGCGCTGGTCGCCGTCCTGCCCCACGGCCTGCACACCTCCATCTGGCTGATCGTGCCGGTGGCAGGATTGATCGCGGCGGGCTTCGGCATTCTGCTGGGCGCCCCGACACTGAAGCTGCGCGGCGATTATCTGGCCATCGTGACACTGGGTTTCGGCGAAATCATCCGGATTTTCCTGCGCAACCTCGACCGGCCCGTCAACATTACCAATGGCCCAAAAGGCATCTCCTCGGTCGATCCGATTCAGCTGTTCGGCTTTAGCCTGGCCCGTACGCAAGACGTATTTGGCGTGCGAGTGCCTTCGGTCTATCTCTATTACTACCTGTTTGCGTTGCTGGCCGTGCTGATTGTATGGGCGTGTCTGCGCCTTCAGGATTCCCGGATCGGACGGGCCTGGATGGCCATTCGCGAAGATGAAGATGCCGCCGAAGCCATGGGCCTGAATACACGTCGCTTGAAGTTGCTGGCCTTCGCCATCGGCGCCAGTTTTGGCGGCGTCGGCGGCGCACTGTTCGCCTCCTTCCAAGGGTTCGTGTCACCAGAGTCCTTCAGTCTCAATGAGTCTGTAGCGGTATTGGCCATGGTGGTGCTGGGCGGAATGGGCCATATCCCCGGCGTCATTCTGGGCTGCCTATTGCTGGCAGCACTGCCGGAAATCCTGCGCGCTACCATGGGCAGCCTCCAGCAGTCGTTGTTCGGCCAGGTGCTGGTGGACCCGGAGATCATCCGACAGTTGTTCTACGGCCTGGCCCTGATTCTGGTGATGCTGTATCGCCCCGCCGGTCTGTGGCCTGCAAGCCGGGAGCGCCTGCGATGAGTCTTTCTTTGCTGCAGATAGAAGGCGTCAGCAAGCAGTTTAGCGGTATCAGCGCCCTGACGAATGTGAACCTGAGCATCGCGCCCGGTACCGTACACGGGCTGATCGGCCCCAATGGCGCCGGCAAGACGACGTTTTTCAACGTGATGACCGGCTTGTACCGCGCAGATGCCGGACGTTTTGTGCTGGACGGTGCGCCCTACGAACCGACGTCGGTACACAAAGTGGCTCAAGCGGGCATCGCTCGGACGTTCCAGAACATTCGTTTGTTCAACGCCATGAGCGTGCTGGAAAACGTGATGATTGGTCGCCACGTGCGCACGCGTAATGGCCTGTGGGCAGCACTGAGTCGCCACCGGCAGGCCCGCGCCGAGGAAGCCGAGACACGGCGCATTGCCCGTCACTGGCTGGATTATGTCGGGATCGGCGACCTGGCTGAACGACGCGCGGACACTCTGTCTTACGGCCACCAGCGCCGCCTGGAAATCGCCAGGGCGCTGGCGACCGAGCCAAAACTATTGGCACTGGACGAGCCTGCGGCCGGGATGAACGCCGCGGAAAAAATCCAGCTGCGCGGTTTGCTCGACAAGATCCGCAACGACGGGCGCACGCTGCTGCTCATCGAGCACGACGTCAAACTGGTCATGGGCCTGTGCGACCGCATCACCGTGCTCGATCACGGCGAGGTAATTGCCGAGGGCGCACCCCAGACAGTGCGCAGCCATCCTGCCGTCATCCAAGCCTATCTGGGAGCGGGCACCCATGACTGAATCCCTGTTGCACATCGCTGCGCTGGACGTGCATTACGGCGCGATCCAGGCAGTCAAGTCGGTGGATTTGCGGGTGGAGGCTGGTGAGCACGTGACGCTGATCGGCTCCAATGGAGCCGGCAAGACCTCGACGCTCAAGGCCTTGACTGGCCTCATCCCGGCCAGCGCTGGAAACATCCGGTTTGACGGCCATTCGCTGATGGGGCTGGCCGCCCATGAACGCACGGCACTGGGGCTGGTCATGGTGCCCGAAGGACGAGGGGTTTTCGCGCGCATGAGCGTGCTGGAAAACCTTCAGGCCGGGGCTTACCTGCGCCGCGACATGGCTGCAATCAACGACGAGATCGAACAGATTCTGGACTGGTTTCCACACTTGAAACGCCGCTTGCAGCAGCCGGCCGGTTTGATGTCCGGTGGCGAGCAACAGATGCTGGCTCTGGGCCGCGCACTGCTGTCTCGCCCTCGCCTGCTCATTCTCGATGAACCTTCGATGGGGCTGGCACCCGTGATGGTCGAGAAGATTTTCGAAGTCATCAGCGAGGTCTGCCGGACAGGCATGACCTTGCTGTTGGTCGAGCAGAACGCCCGGATCGCCCTGAAGGTGACCGAGCGGGCTTACGTCATGGACAGCGGACGCATCAGTCTGACAGGCGCCTCGTCCACTTTGATCAACGACTCCCAGGTTCGCACTGCGTACCTGGGCGAATAAATCCCAACGCTACCGGGCTTCCGGCGTGTAACCACAGGCATCGCGGCCACAAGAAGCTGCGATCACACTCAGGAAACACCATATGCACTTCACTGCGCTTATCAAACACGCCGCGCTGACTGGCCTCGTTATATCCAGCCTGGCCGCCGCCGTGGCGCAAGCCGATCAACAGGTGTTGATTGGACTCGCAGGCCCATTGACCGGGCCGTCGGCGCGTATCGGCAAAGACCTGGAAAATGGCGGGCAACTAGCCATTGATGCGGCCAACGCGCGCCACCCAAAAATCGGCGGCGAGGCTGTAACTTACAAGCTGGTGTCAGAAGATGATCAGTCAGATCCTCGCACGGCGGTAACGGTTGCCCAGCGCCTGGTCGATGCAGGCGTGGTCGGCGTGGTCGGGCACTGGAACACCGGGACCAGTATCCCGGCGGCCCGTGTCTATCACGACGCTGGCATTGCACAGGTAGCACCCGTCGCCACCGGGCATGCCTACACCCAACAGGGTTTCGACACCAGTTTCCGGATCATGGGCCATGACGACGACGGCGGCCAGGTTGCGGGCAAGTACGCCCTGGAGTCGCTGAAGGCCAAACGCATTGCGGTTATCGATGACCGTACCGCGTTCGGTCAGGGCCTGGCGGATCAGTTCGTCAAATCCATCGAAGCAGGCGGCGGCAGCGTCGTCTCCCGCGAGTACGTGGACGACAAGACCGTGGATTTCAGTGCGGTCCTGACCAACGTGCGTGGCAAGAATCCTGACCTGATTTTCTTTGGCGGCGTGGACGCTCAGGCCGCCCCGTTGGCTCGTCGCATCAAGCAGCTGAGAATCAAGGCTACGCTGATGGGGGCCGGCGGCTTCGTCAGCCAGACCTTCCTCACCCTCGCACAAAAGGATGGCGAAGGCGTGACTGCGCTGGAGCCCGGGCTGGCTATCGAGCAGATGCCTGGCGGCAAAGCGTTCGAGCAAGCGTATGTCGACCGCTACAAGACCCACATCGAGCTGCATGCGCCTTTCGCCTACGACGGCGTCGGCATATTGATTGCGGCGCTGGAAAAAGCAGGGTCCACCGACCCGCAAAAATATCTGCCCGTGCTGCGCACGATTGACTACCAGGGCGTCACTGGCCCGATCGCTTTCGACAACGAAGGCAACCTGAAAAACCCGACCTTCACCGTGTACCAGATCAAGGCCAACAAGTGGCAACCGGTCAGCGTCGCGGGCGGCAAGCCGTGACGTGAGAAGCCGATGTCATCCAGGGGCAGCGCGCATCGTTCGCGCTGCCTCTTTTTACAGTGAACCGAGGAGTACTGACATGAGCGCTGTCGAAGGTGAACTGGGCATCCTAGCCCGGCGGCGGATCGAAGCTGAAATCATCAAACCCATCTACGAAATACTGGTGCGCGACTACGGTAAACAGAGCGCCCAGGCCGTCATTGGCGAGGCCGTGTCTCAGGCGGCAGTGAAAGCCGGCGAATACTTCGCCGCGCGCGAGCCCGATGGGCCGACGCTCGAAGGTTTCGTTGCGCTGCAGGAACTCTGGGAGAAAGACGACGCGTTGAAAGTCGAGATCATTGCCAGCGACGCCTCCCACTACGACTACGACGTGCATCGCTGCCGCTACGCCGAGATGTACCACGAAATGGGCCTTGGCGAGATCGGGCACCTGCTCTCCTGTAACCGCGATGAAGTGTTCATTGTCGGTTACGACCCCAACGTGCAGCTGACCCGCACGCAAACCCTCATGCAGGGCGCCTCACATTGTAATTTTCGCTACAAGGTCAAAGACCGGGAGCCAGGGCAATGAGTATTTCGCCACGCATTGATGCTGCCCGGCTGTGGGATTCGCTGATGGAAATGGCGCAAATCGGGGCCACGGCCAAGGGCGGCGTTTCGCGGCTGGCGCTGACGGAGGAGGATCGACGCGGCCGTGATCTGTTCGCGCGCTGGGCGACCGACGCCGGTTGCACGCTGCGCACCGACGCCATGGGTAACATGTTCGCCCGCCGCCCCGGACGCGACGACAGCCTGGCACCCGTACTGACAGGCTCCCATGCAGACTCACAACCCTTCGGCGGCAAGTTCGACGGTATCTACGGCGTGCTGGCAGGTATTGAGGTGATACGCACGCTCAATGACCATGACATCCAGACCGACCGCGCCATCGAGGTGGTCAACTGGACCAACGAAGAGGGTTCGCGCTTCGCTCCGGCGATGATTGCTTCAGGGGTGTACACCGGCGTGTTCGACCTGGAGTACGGCTTGTCGCGCACAGACGCCCAAGGCATCACGCTGGGCCAGGCTCTGGACAGCATCGGTTATGCAGGCGATGAACCGATGGGCGGCCGTGACATCCATGCCGCGTTCGAGCTGCACATTGAACAAGGGCCGATACTGGAGGCCGAAGACATCGCCATCGGCGTGGTCACCGGTGCCCAAGGGCAGCGCTGGTATGAAATCGAACTGACCGGCCGCAGTGCCCACGCCGGCACCACGCCCATGAACCATCGCCTCGACGCCCTGCTTGGCCTGTCGCGTGTGGTTGAAGCCGTGCACGCATTGGGCATTGCCGAGGGTGATGAAGGACGTGCGACCGTGGGCTGGGTCAATGTCTTTCCCAACTCACGGAATGTGGTGCCTGGACGCGTGGTATTCAGCGTCGAGTTTCGTCACCCGGACGAGGCGACGCTGGAAAAACTGGACACACTACTGCGCCAGGAGGTTCAGTCCATCGCCGAGACGATCGGCTTGCAGCACACGCTCAAACAGATCTTTCAGTACGCACCGATTGCCTTCGATGCCGCGTGTATCAAACAGGTTGAGCAGGCCGCCACGGCGCTCGGCTACAGCCAGCGCCGCATGATCTCAGGGGCCGGACATGATGCCTGCTACCTCAGCACCGTAGCGCCGACGTCGATGATCTTCGTGCCATGTGTCGATGGGCTCAGCCATAACGAAGCTGAGCATATCCACACTCACTGGGCAGAAGCAGGCGCCAACGTATTGCTGCTCGCCATCCTCGCCAGCGCGAAAAGCTGAGGTTTGAGTGCCTGACTTTACCAGGCACAGGCGCCTGCATTGATCGGGCACTCAGCGCTGTCGTAAGTATCTGAACACGCTGTACCCATGCGTGACGCCTCGGGCCAGATCTCAGCCCGCCGCGACATATGTCAACGACGCCGAAAGACCTGTTCAATCGATTTGCGGATCCTCAAAGCGATGCACGTTCACTCACAATATGTTGCCTCAATGCGTCGATGAACACGCGCACCTTGGCCGACAGGCTGCGGTGGCTGGGATAAAGGGCGTGGATCTCGATCAGTTCACCTTTGAGGTCCGGAAATATCCTCACGAGCTGCTCGCTGGCTACTGCGGGTGCAGCCATGTAATCCGGAATTCTCCCTATGCCGCCGCCCCCTATCAGGACGATTTTTTGGGCTCCCGCATCGGGAATAATTGTCTGCGCGATGCGTCGGCCCTGAGGACGCGGCTGGCCGCGTCTGGAAATGTTTCTTGCAGGGCATCGTGAACAACATCGGCAATCCGAAATCGATGGCGTTTTATGCCGCTGTGTTTTCAGCAGCAGCTCCCGCCCATGCCTCGGTCAGCACCTCCGCCTCGATGTTGGCGGTTGTAGTGGTCGTTTCGTTGACCTGGTATGGGCTGGCCCCGGTGGCATTGTCGCAATCGAGGATTTCCTCGGCGTATCAGAAGGCCCGGAAGCGGAGTATCACGCCGCTGTTACGAACGGTGAGCCGGCCTGGGTTTATCACGGCCTGTTAATCGGCCCAATTTCGCAAGCAGCGCTGTTTCTGGATCGACTCCATCGGGGAGACCTGTTCTCCGCCGGCTTGCTCCAGGAAATGCAGACAGCACGGGTATTGGGCGGACCGATTCCCGGGCGCCCATGGATCACGCCCGGTTATGGTCTTGGTGTGATGCAGGGGTCGATTGATGGCAGACATTCCCTATGCGAGCACACAGGCTGCGGGCCAGGCAGTGCCATCGCTGTTTACCGTATTAGCGACGGCGACGCATTGGCTTGCTGCGCTGCTTTTGAGGTGGGCGCCAGTGAAGGTGCTGTCGAAGCCATCGTTGTTGGACGGCTGATGCAAACTCTGCGGCAAGGGGCTGCAGGCGTCTAAGTCCTTCTGGCGTCGGCCTCATGATTTGCCGGATGTCTGCTTCGGGTCGAAAGCCGACGTTACAGCGCCTGTATTGCCGCAGGTGTCATTTTTGGTGGGCCCGTGCCAACGCCTTGGGAAGCGTCAGGTCTTGCTGCCGTTCTCGTAGGCGTGGTCATGGCGGTTCGTATCATCCTGACGTCAATCGGTAACCCGCACGGCAAGGTAAGAAAAACCGGCTCCGTGGGCTCCTGAGCAGCGCTGCGACGCTTGAGCAATTCATTGATGGCTAGCGCAAGACCGATCTTGAGCAACGACCTACTCCTCAACGCGCCCCGTGGCGTCACGATCGCGATCGTATCGTCTCGTCAGTGCAAACGGCGGCAACCAGGACTCGCGACGAACAATCCAGCTTTCGTAGGTTGGTACCAGTTGGTCCGGGGCATCCAGGGAGCCCAGGTTCACTTCGATTTCGTCGCCGGTGCGGCCAAAAACTGGTGAGCCACAGCGTGGACAGAAAAACCGTCCGGCGTAATCACGTGTTTCGCCGTCTATCGTCACAGCATCCTGAGGGAACACCGCAGACGCATGAAAAAGCGCGCCATGATGTTTGCGACAGTCGAGACAGTGACAAAGGCCGACTCGATATGGCCGTCCCGCCGCCTCAATTCGAACATTGCCGCACAGGCAACCACCCGTGAATCGATCCATGCTGCTTCTCCTCTGAAATCAAGGTCAATACGCAGTTACCCCTCTGCGACAACAGGCCACCGCTCCCGGCAAATGTGAAAACTTTGTTAAGTATCTGTGCGCAGAGTCTTTTTTGAGCCGAAACAATCTGCCACACTAATGAGAATACTTATCAACACTATTGCTATTTGCCAGGGACGGCTTCGGGGAGAGCCAGATTCATGCCGGGGCATCAACTGCAAAGCCGTATGCGTTTTTCACCTGGTCTTCTGGCCATGGCCGTCTGCATCGCAAGCACTCAGGCAGCCATTGCCGCCGAAACCCAATCTACCCAAGCCCCATCCGGACAACCATCCGCCACGCTGGAACTGGGCGCCACCAATATCACCAGTGAACAGCTGGGTACCACTACCGAAGGCACCGGGTCCTACACCACCGGCGCCATGCAGACCGCAACCAAGTTGCCACTGACCATGCGCGAAACCCCGCAGGCAGTGACGGTCATTACGCGCCAGCGCATGGATGACCAGGCCATGACCAGCGTCAACGATGTGGTCAAGAACACGCCCGGCCTGTTTCTCAGCCAGGCCAGCGGACCCGGCCGCCAGACTTACAGTTCTCGCGGCTTCGATATCGACAACATCATGTATGACGGCCTGCCAAGCGCCTATTCGGGCTGGACCATGGGCGTGCAGCCGAACCTGGCGATGTTTGATCGCGTGGAGGTGATTCGCGGCGCCACCGGCCTGGTCACCGGCGCTGGCAACCCTTCGGCGGCCATCAACATGGTGCGCAAGCGCCCCACTGCCGACCAACAGGTCACCCTGACCGGTGCCGCCGGTAGCTGGGATGATTACCGCGGCGAATTCGATGCTTCCAGCCCGCTGAACGATAGCGGCACCCTGCGCGGGCGAGTGGTGGGCTCCTATCGCGATGCCAACAGCTTTCGCGACAAGGAAGAAAGCGATCACGGCCTGTTCTACGGGATCGTGGAAGCCGACCTGAGCGACAGCACCACCGCGAGCATGGGCTTCTCCCGTCAGGAAGACCAGACCAACTTCTTCTGGGGCGGCTTGCCCATCGGCACCGACGGCCACCACCTGAATCTGCCCCGCTCCACCTACCCCGGCACCGATTGGGAAAACAAGAAGCTGCGTGTCGACACCGTGTTCGGTGACGTGGAACATCGTTTCGACAACGATTGGAAACTGCACGTAGCAGGCTCCACCTCGACTCTGGACGGCCTGTTCTCGGGTACTTACCTGTCGCGCTACAACGGCCCGATGCAGACCACCGCCTATCAATCGAGGCAAGACGAAAAGCAAAGCGCTTTTGACACCTATGCCAGCGGCCCGGTCGAAGCCCTCGGTCGCACCCATGAAGTAGTGGTCGGCGCCAGTAAGCGCATCTACGACAACACCACCAAGGATTACAGCCCTTACGACACCGGATTGCCGATCGGCGCACCGAAACCGGACTTCGTGCGCGACGGTAAAAGCCACACCATCACCACCCAGGACGCTGTCTACCTGACGACCCGATTGAGCCTGGCCGACCCGCTCACACTGATACTCGGCGGCCGCCTGGACTGGTATGACTCCGATGACCGCGCAGGCAACAACGACTACAAGGTTACCCGCAACCTCACGCGCTACGCCGGCCTGATCTACAAGCTTGATGATCACCATTCCGTGTACGCCAGCTACACCGACATATTCACGCCGCAATCAAACCAGGACCTCTCCGGAAAAATTCTGGACCCGATCGTGGGGGAAAACTACGAAATCGGCATCAAGGGCGAGTACTTCAACGGTGCCCTCAACGCCAGCCTGGCGGTGTTCCAGACCGACCAGAAAAACCGCGCCACCGAAGCGGCTACCCAGCTTGGCTGCCCGGTGCTCACCTGCTACGAAGCGTCCGGCCTGGTCCGCAGTCAAGGGATCGATATGGAGCTGCAAGGCGCGCTCACCGAGAACTGGCAAGTCGGTGCCGGCTACACCTACACCCGGGCCCACTTCATCAAGGACACCAACCCGGCCAACAACAAACAGCGTTTCGACCCCGACACGCCTGAGCATCTGTTCAAAGTCTCGACCGTTTACCACCTCCAGGGCCCTCTGGAAAAACTCCGTATCGGTGGCAACGTCTATTGGCAGAGCCGCATGTACAACGACGTGGCCGTGGCCGATAGCACCTATCGCCTCGAACAAGGCAGCTACGCCGTCGCCGACCTGATGGCGGGTTATCAGGTCAACAAGCATCTGGACCTGCAACTGAACGCCAACAACATCTTCGACCGCGTCTATTACGCAGCGATTGGCACCAGCCCTACCTGGGGGTCTACCGAAACCTACGGCAACCCACGCAGCTATGGATTGACGGCGAAGTACAGCTTCTAAACGTGACTGGCACCGCTGCTACACACTCTGTAGCAGCGGTTCTGCGCAACAGCCGCTGGCCGAGCAACTCTTCAAGCCTGCGAATCTGAGTGCTCAATGCCGATTGTGCCGGAACTACCGGCCAGCAGACGGTTGTGGACTGCCGTTCCGCCGTTGCCACTCGTCAACGACATCGCCCATGGTCTTGGGGATATCGTTGCCAATCCACGCCATGAACGCCCGGTCGAACTTGAACCCTGCGCCGCAGTGTTCAAGCATGAAGCGGCGCACATTCTGGGTGTTTTTATAGTGTTTGGAGACCGCGGTATCGCGAGTGATAGAGCTGCTGTGCCAGTCAAAATCCATCTTTTTTCCCTGCTACGTCCTGAGTCGGGCAATCATAGCGCGCCGCAAGCCAGCGGATTAAACAAGGAGATAAAAACATGGACAGTCCGGATGAACCCGTATTGGCTCGCTATAGAAAGTACCTGAAGATCGAGGCGGCGCTGCTGATCGCCGGCATGCTGGGCGCGTTCATCCTGAACGGCTATGCCCACCTGGAAAAATACTACCTGGTACTGGACGTGCCCATTGACCGCTTGAACTTCAGCGCGCAAAAACTGGCCGTTTATGGTGGCGCTGGGCTGAGTTCAGTCATCGCGGCCATCCTGTTCATGATTGCTCTGGTATTTGCCATGACGATGCTCATCGCCCTGAGCGAAAAACCCGGCAGACAACCTCCACCGGCCAGAACCTTGCCCACATGGATCGACAACCGACGTCGACGCGCCAGCGAATTGAGCACACCTTTCAAGCTCCTTGGGGTGTGTGTCGCCCTCGCCGCCGTGGCTTACTCCGCCTGGTACTTCACCGTCAGCGTCCCTTTGGAGTCGGGTAAAAATGCAGCCCTAGAAACAGCAAAAGAATGCCAGGAACGCACGCTGACCTTCAGTAACCTGGACCGTTACACCGCCTGCCAGGTAGCGGAATCAGACGACATGTTCTACCTGCTCAAACGCGAACCGGGAGACCCGTCGGGCCAGTCCTTCCACACGCTGCAAGTGCCCAAGGCCGGGCTAATCAAAAGCGAGGGGCAGACGCAGTTCGTGAAGGACACGCCTTAACCCCACGCTACGACGGCCTCAGCTATTTTGGCAGGCGTTGTCAGTGATCTGAAGCGCACGTGCATATCGACGAACGCGAAACTCCGGGCAGTGAACAGCGTTTCCACGGGGCGTTTAGGGACTTATACTGCCAATCTGTTATTCCTATCTGCGCTTCAACATCCACGAGACTGAACATGGACATTCACTCGATACTGACCTACTCCCTCGTCGCCGGCATTGCCATCGCCAGCCCTGGCCCGGCGACTCTAATGGCGCTCAATAACAGCCTCACTTACGGAGCCAAATCCACCTTGTGGTCTTCCCTGGGCAATGTCAGCGGACTGTTTTGCATATCAGCGGCGGCGATGTTGGGGCTGGGAGCACTGATCGTCAGTTCCGAGTGGATCTTCAGTGCCGTGAAGATCTTGGGTGCCGGCTATCTGTTTTACCTGGGGGCGAAGAATCTGTTGAAGACAAACTCGACGCTTTCAGATAACCCGCAAGTCCCGATGCGTGTCAGCAGCCCGTCACCCATGAAGTTGTTCAAGTCAGCCTTTTTAACCGCCGCCACCAACCCTAAAGCGGTGCTGTTCTTCACCGCGCTGTTCCCGCAATTCATTGACCGGCACTCGACCCTGGTGCCGCAGTTTCTGGTTTTGACCCTGATCTTCATGACGCTGTCGGCGCTGTCGTTGACCCTGTACGCCCTGCTCGCCTCCCAAACCAAAGGCCTGCTGGCCCGGCCGGAGTTTTCGAAATGGGTTAATCGCGTGATCGGCTCCACCTTTATCTTTTTCGGGACGATGCTGTTGACGATACGCCGGCAGACGGCCTAGTACGCCTGCACCAACCGCCGCACCTTTACCAGCGCCTCTCGCAATGCAGCCATGCCCACCGACCCCAGCGCCAGGCGTAGTGCATGGGGCACATGGGCCGAGATCGCAAACGGCTCGGCCGTCGACACCGAGATATTTTCGCGCATCAGCGCCATGGCGATCTGGTCGGCCCGCGCGTCTTCCGGCAGTGGCAGCCACAGAAAATACGAGGACGGATGACTAACGTAATGCAGGTCGCCCAATACTTCGGCGGCCAAGGCTTGCCGGGCCTGGGCATCCTGGCGCTTATGCGTTTCAAGCTGGGCGACGGTGCCGTCATCAATCCAGGCGGCAGCAATGGCCGTCATCACCCCTGGGGTATTCCAGACGGTGGCCATGAGGGTGCGTTCCAGAGCAGACACCCACTGCGCAGGCGTACTGACAAACCCGATCCGCAAACCGGTGGCCACGCTCTTGGACAGCCCTGAGACATACACCGTTCTTTCCGGTGCCAACTGCGCCAGTGGCGGCGGCGCATCCTCCACCAGAAATGCGTAGGCCGCATCCTCGATGAGGATCAAATCATGCTCGCGAGCGATAGCTACCAGTTGCTGACGCGGCTCGACCCCCATCACCCAACCCAGCGGATTATGCAGGGTCGGCATGCTGTACACGGCTCGCACTGAGCGGGTGCGGCAAAGCTTTTCCAGGGCGACAAGATCAGGCCCCGTCGCAGTGACTGGTATGGCCACGACTTCAAGGTGCAGTGTCTCGGCCAGCACCTTAAAGCCCGAGTAGGTCAACGCATCCACCGCCACCACATCACCGGGCTTGAGCAACGCCATCATCGCCACCGCCAGCCCATGTTGGGCACCGCTGACGATCAGCACCTGCTCGGCGGCAACGGTCAGCCCTCGGCTGCGCAGATGACGCGCCATCGCTGCCCGCTCATGCGGCCGCCCGCCATGGGGCTGGTAGCGCAACAGGGATTCCAGGTCGCCGGACAGCGCCAACTGACGCAACGCCGTGCGCAGCAGATCGGCCTGGCCGGGTACCGACGGATAGTTGAAGTTGAGGTCGATCATGCCCGCTGCCACGGCGACCTGGCCAATGCCCTGCCCCGGCGACAGCGATATCTCCCGGACAAAGGTGCCGCGCCCGGTTTCGCCGCTGACCAGGCCCATGGACTCAAGTTCGGTATACACCCGGCTCGCCGTGACCAAGGCCAATCCATGGCTGGCAGCCAACTGCCGATGTGTCGGCAAGCGGGTGCCAGGCGCCAGGAGCCCGCTGCGGATATCCCTGGCAAACGTATCGACCAACGACTTATAACGAGCGCGAGGCATAGGTGATGTATCCATGACAATTTTTTGATTGTCTTAATCTTCGATCATAGGATGCACTGAATGCAACCCACCTATCGAGCGCAACTCCCATGGAACGTACCTCTCACCTGAGCACCGCTGAACACAGCACCCGCGGCTGGATCAACGGCTTTATCGGCGTGCTGATCTTCAGCGGTTCGCTGCCGGCGACGCGGGTGGCGGTGCTGGAGTTCGATCCGGTGTTTCTGACCGTCGCCCGAGCGACCATCGCCGCCCTGCTTGGGCTGTGCCTGCTCTGGCTGTTCAAGGAAAAGCGCCCTGCGCGTAGCCAATTAATGCCACTGGTCATCGTCGCCCTGGGCGTGGTGATAGGTTTCCCGCTGCTGACAGCCCTGGCGTTGCAGTACGTGACCTCCGCCCATTCCATCGTTTTTATCGGCCTGCTGCCCCTGGCCACCGCCGTATTCGGCGTGCTGCGCGGCGGCGAACGGCCGCGACCGGTGTTCTGGTTATTCTCGATACTGGGCAGCCTGCTGGTGATGGGTTACGCCGTGTCCCAAGGGCTCAGCGCGGCACCCATCGGCGACCTGCTGATGCTGTTGGCGGTACTGGCCTGCGGGCTGGGTTATGCCGAAGGGGCGAAGCTGTCCAAAACCCTGGGCGGCTGGCAGGTGATTTGCTGGGCACTGGTACTGTCGCTGCCGGTGGTAGCGCCACTGACCGCCGTGCTGGCACCCGACTCATTCTCGGGCATCAGCCTGCCGGCCTGGCTCAGCCTGGGCTATGTGTCGCTGTTCAGCATGCTGATTGGCTTTGTATTCTGGTATCGCGGGCTGGCCCAGGGTGGCATCGCTGCGGTGGGGCAGTTGCAGTTGCTGCAACCGTTCTTCGGCCTGGCGCTGGCGGCCACCTTGCTCCATGAGCAGGTCAGCCTGGGCATGCTGGGAGTGACAGTGGCGGTGATTGTGTGCGTGGCCGGGGCGAAGAAGTTTGCCCGCTAGCTCAGGTTGCTGGATTTATTCCAGTGCCTGGCATTAGGCTCGTCGGATGATGGGAGTCACATTCACCCACAAAAACAAGGAACCACGATGCACACCCCTTCCCTGCAAGACACCACCGCGCCGGACGGCGTCTGTTATGGCTGCGGCGCCAGCAACCCACACGGGCTGCACGTCAAGAGCCGTTGGGACGAAGACGGCGTCCACGTCATCGCCGAACACCAGCCCGACGCCAAATACTGCGGCTGGCCAGACCTGGTCTACGGCGGGTTGATCGCCATGCTGGTGGACTGTCATTCCAACTGGACCGCCATGGCCTATCACTACCAGGCTGAACATCGCGCCCCAGGCAGCCTGCCGCGCATCGACTGCGTGACCGGCAACCTCGGCATCAAGTTCATCAAACCGACTCCCATGGGCGTGCCACTGACCTTGCGGGCCAAAGTCGAAGGCGAAGTCGGGCGCAAGAGCCGGGTGGTCTGCGAGGTGTATGCCGATGGCGTGCTGACGGCGATTGGTGACTCAATCTTCGTGCAGGTCGATACCGGACAGTTGGCAACTGCGGCCCATGCTCGGCAAGCCTGATAGTGGTCTACATTCAATGCCATCTGCTGAACGGTCCCTGTGAAGAGGAATGCACCGATGACTCGTCTGACCGCCAAAGACTTTGCCCCTGAACTGCTGGAGCTCTACGACGGCTACGCCCACGGCAAGATCAACCGGCGAGAGTTTCTCGACCGTGCGGCGCTGTTCACCTTCGGCGGGTTGACCGCGTCGGCCCTGCTCGCCTCCCTGAGTCCCAATTACGCCCTGGCCGAGCAGGTTAAATTCACTGACCCGGACATCGTCGCCGACTACATCACCTACCCCTCACCCAAGGGCAATGGCGAGGTCCGCGGCTACCTGGTTCGCCCGGCAAAAACCACCGGTAAGCTTGCGGCTGTGGTGGTCGTGCATGAAAACCGTGGGCTAAACCCCTACATCGAAGACGTCGCCCGGCGCTTGGCCAAGGCCGGGTTTATCGCCTTGGCACCTGATGGACTGACCTCGGTAGGCGGTTATCCCGGCAACGACGAAAAAGGCGTGGCGCTGCAACAAACCGTCGACCCGACCAAACTGATGAACGACTTCTTCGCCGCCATCGAATGGTTGATGAACCATGACACCAGCACCGGCAAGGTCGGCATTACCGGCTTCTGTTATGGCGGCGGCGTGACCAATGCGGCGGCCGTGGCCTATCCGGAACTGGGGGCAGCGGTGTCGTTTTATGGCCGCCAGCCGCAGGCGAAGGATGTGCCCAACATCAAGGCGCCGATCATGTTGCACTTCGGCGAACTGGATACGCGGATCAATGAGGGTTGGCCAGCCTATGAAACAGCCTTGAAAGCGGCCGGCACGAACTATGAAGCCTTTATCTACAAGGGCGCCAACCATGGCTTTCATAACGACTCCACGCCCAGGTATGACGAAGCAGCCGCGAACCTGGCCTGGGAGCGGACCTTGGGGTGGTTTCGCAAGTACCTGGTTTAGGCTCAATCAGATGCTGACACAGAATCTGTGGCAGGCAGGCTTGTTGTGGCGAGCGGGCTTGCCCGCGTTGGGGCGCGAAGCGGCCCTAAAACCGGACACCTAGTTCTGTCTAAAGGAATGCAGTGACCTTACTGGGGCCGCTTCGCAGCCCAACGCGGGCAAGCCCGCTCGCCACAACAAGCACGCTCGCCATAAAAATTGCTCTGGGGTCCCTATAGTGGCGCCTCTACCACCTCCTGCAACCATTCCTTGAACGCCAGCATCGCCGACGTCTCGGCCCGTGACTGCAAGCGCGTCAGCCAGTAACTGCCCGTGGTGATCCCCACCTCGAACGGCTGCTGGATCGCATCCGTGACCAGTAGCCTGGAAAACATCATCGCCGGGGCAAGGGCCACACCGACACCTTGCAGCGCAGCCTCCATCATCGCCAATGAGGAATCGAAGACGACGCTACGAGGTACTAACGTGTCGGCAGGCAATCCCGCCGCCTGGAACCACTGAGTCCATTCGTCGGCACGATAAGAGCGCAGTAAGGTGTGCTTCAACAGGTCTGCGGGCGTGTGTAATTGCCGAGCGATCTGCGGTACGCACAGCACCGTGAGCGGCGCCTCCAGCAACTCAACCGCGTCGGTACCGTGCCAGGCACCTGCACCGAAGCGGATCGCGTAGTCCAGGCCTTCGGCGGCAACATCGACGCGGTTGTTGTGGGTAGACAAGCGCAGGTCGATAAACGGGTAGCGTGCCTGAAAATCCCCCAGGCGCGGCAGCAGCCAGCCCACGGCAAAGGTACCCACCGCGCCCACCGTCAACACTTCGCGATAATGCCCGCCTTCGAACTGGCCGAGGGTGTGGGCGATACGGTCGAAGGATTCGCGCAGCACCGGCAACAGGGTTTCGCCTTCACGGGTGAGCATCAGGCCACGGGGCAGGCGTTTGAACAGGATGACATTGAGCTGCGCCTCCAGGCTTTTCACCTGATGGCTGACCGCCGCCTGAGTCACGCACAACTCGATGGCGGCGCGGGTAAAACTCAAATGCCGTGCCGAGGCTTCAAAGGCTCGCAGGGCATTGAGGGGCAGATGAGAACGAAGCATGACTTAACCCCAAATTTTTCTAATGGCTGATGCGAGATATCATCGTTTGTCGATCGGGGGGAAAGTGCCTAGATTTGCAGCGCCTGCGCAGGTAGCAGTATTCAAGTTCAACCTCATGGAAGCGACACAATCATGTACGAAAAGACTTTGTTTCGGATGCACAACGTCGCGATCTTCGCCTTATTGCTCGGCGCAGGCAACTGCATGGCCGCCACCGATCTGCGCAAGGTGGTGGATGACACCATTGAACCGCTGATGCGGCAACAGGCTATCCCTGGCCTGTCAGTGGCCATCGTGCAGAACGGCAAGGCTCAATACTTTAACTACGGCGTTGCGTCAAAAGACGGCCAGCAACCGGTGACCGAAAACACCCTGTTTGAAATCGGCTCGGTCAGCAAAACCTTCACCGCGACCCTGGCCGGCTACGCCCAGGCCACCGGAAAACTGAAGCTGTCGGCTCCGGCCAGCCAGTACTTACCAGCCTTGCGCGGTAGCAAATTTGACCACATCAGCGTCCTCAACCTGGGGACTTATACCGCTGGCGGCCTGCCGTTGCAGTTTCCTCGCGATGCCGACAACGCCGACCGGATGATCAGCTACTTCCAGCACTGGAAGCCCGATTTCACCCCTGGCACCCACCGCCTGTACTCCAACCCCAGCCTGGGTCTGTTCGGTTATTTGGCAGCGCAAAGCCTGGGGCAGCCGTTCGACCGGCTGATGGAACAGACCCTGTTCCCGAAGCTGGGCCTCAAGCACACCTACATCACCGTGCCCAAGGCGCAAATGAACCTGTACGCCCAAGGCTATGGCAAGGACGACAAGCCGGTGCGCGTCGGCCCTGGCGCGCTGGACAGCGAAGCCTATGGCATGAAAACCAGCCCATCGGACCTGATCCACTACGTCGGTGTGAATATGCACCCGGCCAATCTGGAAAAACCGCTGCAACAGGCCATCGCCGCCACCCACACCGGTTTCTATACCGTCGACGGCACCACCCAAGGCCTGGGCTGGGAGATGTACCCCTACCCGATCACACTGGACGCCTTGCTCGCCGGCAACTCGACAGCCATGATCCTGGAACCTCATAAGGTCAACTGGCTGACACCGCCGCAGCCCCCTCGGGCCGACACACTGGTCAACAAGACCGGTTCCACCAGTGGCTTCGGCGCCTACGTGGCTTATGTCCCAAGCAAAGGCATCGGCATCGTGATCCTGGCGAACAAGAACTACCCGAATGCGGAACGGGTGAAGGCGGCCCACGCTATCTTGAAGGCGCTGGACCAATAAGCCCCGACGAAGCAGTCGTAAACCTGATACCTCGGTGTGTCAGATACACCGTGCACGCCGACAGCTTGCTACGCAATGCCAGCCTCAACGATGTGTAGATACCTATGCCGCGATGAGGGCGTGTCAATCGCCAGATGTACTGACTGACATACCGCCATCGCGGGCAAGCCCGACGCCCACACTGTTTTTTGGTGCGCTCTGGATCGGGTTTACATCCCCAACCATCCCGGCAACGCCAGTGAAATAAACGGCACATAGGTCACAAGAATCAGGAACGCCAGCAGGATCATCAACCACGGCAACGCCGCGCGAATAGTCTCGCCCAGGGTCAATCCGGTCACCGCTGAGGTCACGAACAGGTTCAGGCCCACCGGTGGATGTACCAGGCCGATTTCCATGTTCACCACCATCACGATTCCCAGGTGAATCGGGTCGATACCCAGCTTCATCGCAATGGGGAAGAAGATCGGCGCCAGGATCAGCACGATGGCCGACGGTTCCATAAAGCTGCCCGCCACCAGCAACACCACGTTGACCATCATCAAGAAGCCAATTGGCGTCAGTCCTTCGGAGATCACCCAGGCAGTGATTTCCTGGGGAATCTGTTCGGTGGTCAGCACATGGGCGAAGAGCATGGCGTTGGCGATGATAAACATCAGCATGATCGCCAGGCGTCCAGACTCCACCAGCACTTTCGGGCAGTCCTTAAGCTTCATGTCCTTGTAGACGAACAGCGCGACAAACGCCGAATACACCGCCGCCACCGCCGCGGCTTCTGTCGGGGTGAACATACCGCTGTAGATCCCGCCAAGGATGATCACCAACAGCAGCAGGCCCCAGAATGCCCGGCGCGCGCAGGTCAGCCACTCACGGAAGGTCGCCCGTGGCTGCGCTGGCAGCTTCTTGATACGCGCGACGATGTAGATCGCGATCATCAGCATCAGGCCCAACAACAACCCCGAAATCACACCGGCCATGAATAGCTTGCCCACCGAGGTCTCGGTTGCCGCCGAGTACACCACCATTACGATGGACGGCGGAATCAGGATGCCCAGGGTGCCCGCGTTGCAGATAATCCCGGCACCGAATTCCTTCGGATAACCCGAACGCACCATGCCCGCCACCGCAATCGAACCCACTGCCGCCACCGTCGCTGGCGATGAACCGGACAACGCTGCAAACAGCATGCACGCCAGTACCGCAGCAATCGCCAAACCGCCACGGATGTGGCCGACGCAGGCGTTGGCAAAATCGATCAGCCGTTGCGCCACGCCACCAGTGGTCATGAATGCGCCAGACAGCAGGAAAAACGGAATCGCCAGGAAGGTGTAGGCATCCGAGGTTTCAAACAGCTTGATCGCCAGCGAACTGACCGAATCCGGACTGAACATCAGGATCGATACCGCCCCCGACAAGCCCAGGGCAATGGCAATCGGCACACCCAGAAACATGAACACAAACAGCAGCAAAAACAGACAAAGAACGGCCATCAGTGACGCTCCTCATGGCGGCTAGCCAACTTGCTGGCTTCACCGGCTTCATCCGCCAGCCCCAACCCGACCTGACGGTGGGTGAACAGTCGGTAGAAAATTTCCAGGTAGCGAATCAGCACCAGGGCAAAACCGATGGGCACGATCAGTACGATATGACCGACATCGATTCCGAACTTATCCAGGTCTTCGGCGCCGATATGCGCGTTCATCACCGCACTCATCCACTTGTAACTGGCAACCATGAACAGCCCCGCGTAGGCCAGGCAGCACAAGCAGGCGAGCATGCCCAGCAGGCGCTGGACCCGGCGCGGCGTCAGTTTGACCAATGCATCGACGCCCAGGTGGCCAGCAGTACGCACGCCATAGGAGATGCCGAAAAAAATCAGCCAGCCAAACATGGCTTTGGTCAGCGCCACGCTCCAGGTCATGTCCTGGGCCCAGGTCATGGTGCCGTCGCCCAAGGCGTTGAAGAAGTTGCTGCTGATCGCCCACTTGTCTGCCAGGGCGAAGAACAGGGTGTAGGTGTTGTTGAGCATGACGTAGACAAACGTCACCAGGGTCATGGCGGCCAGCAGGAAGGCGATAAACCCTTCCTCCAGGTGCTCCCAGACGCGCCTTAGCGATTGCATGGCAAAACCTCGCGAAACTGGAGGGGAAATGACGGTAAGGCTCAACATCGCGTAGCCGCTGTCGAGCCCCCGACGAGGCAGCGTTCGGCGGAGTATCAGGTACACCGCAGACGCAGCCTCGCCGGAGCTCGACAGCTGCTAAGAAGGTTGTACCTTCACGTGGCCATTATTGGTTGGACTCGTCCGCCGCCTTGATCAGGTTGGCACCGATTTCATCTTCAAACTTCTGCCACACCGGGCGCATGGCCTCGCGCCACAGCTGGCGCTGCTCGGGGGTCAGTTCGATGATTTCGCTGGTTTTGGAATCGATGATCTTCTGCTTGGCCGACTGGTTCAGCGCTTCGGCCTGCTTGTTCACCTCGACGGTGACTTCGACCATGATCTTGTCCAGCTCAGTGCGCACATCCGGCGGCAGACCGTTCCAGAACGTGGCGTTGGTGATCACCATGTAGTCGATCAGGCCATGGTTGGACTCGGTGAAGTATTTCTGCACCTCGTTGACCTTCTGGCTTTCATAGTTCGACCAGGTGTTCTCGGTGCCATTGACAGTGCCGGTCTGCAAGCCCTGGTACACCTCGGCAAAACTCATCTTGCGCGGGTTGGCGCGGATGGCCTTGAACTGCTCTTCCAGCACGCTTGAAGCTTGCACGCGAAACTTCAGGCCGCGGGCGTCCTTGGGTTCATGCAGGGCCTTGTTCGCCGACAGCTGCTTGAGGCCGTTGTGCCAATAAGCAAGACCCAGGATGTTCTTGTCCTGCATCGCGCTCAGCAGTTCCTTGCCCTGGGCGGCCTGGAAACGGTCGACAGCGGCGAGGTCGCTGAACAGGAACGGCAAGTCGTAGATCTGCACTTTCTTGGTGTATTGCTCGAACTTGGCCAGGGATGGTGCAAGCATCTGAACATCACCCAAAAGCAGTGCTTCCATCTCCTTGCCGTCACCGAACAGCGACGAGTTCGGGTAGACATCAACCTTGACCTTGCCCGGCAGGCGCTCTTCGGTGAGTTTCTTGAACAGCAGCGCGCCCTGGCCCTTGGGGGTATTTTCGGCAACGACGTGGGCGAACTTGATGACGATGGGGTCGGCCGCATGGGCCAGGCCCGCAGCACACAAGGAAGCGGCGCAGAACAGCGCTCGGGAAAGCTTGAGCATGGAAATCACCTTCTTATTGTTGTGTTATAGGGCAAGGTGCCTGATGTCACGCGTATAGAGAATTTCGATTTTTTGATACCTGCGTTCGGTGTGGACGAACGCTAAAGCTGTGCAGCCAACAACCGCTGCGCCCGCAGCAATACCGGCGCATCCACCATCTGCCCATCAATCTGATAGGCCCCTGCCCCGTGGCTCCCCGCATCCACCACTCTTTGAGCCCAGACCAAATCTTCAGCGCTGGGGGCCAGGGCCTGGTGGATCACGGCCACTTGCTTGGGATGGATACACAGCGCCCCGGCAAAGCCCATTTCGTAGGCATGGCGGATCGAACGGCGCAGGCCATCGGGGTCGTCGATGGCCGGGTGTACGCCGTCCAACGGCGCCACAAGGCAGGCGGCGCGCGAGTGCACGATCAGCGCCAGGCGGGCTTGGTCCAACGCAAACTCGGCGGCCCTGGAGTTGCTGCTCAGGTTCAGGTCCAGCGCCAGGTCAAGGCCGCCAAACGACAGTCGCTCAACCTGTGGCGCATGGGCGATTTCAGCCACCGCCAGCAAACCCCGCGCACTTTCGATAATGGGCCAAATCACTTTGCCGGTGGCCGCCACGAAGGCCACCTGCGCAGCGCTTTCGACTTTCGGTAACAGCACCCCGGCGACACCGCGATGGGCTTTGCAGAACGCCAGATCCGCCGCATGTTCAGGGTGGCCCGGGGCGTTGACGCGTACCCAGACACGCGCCTCTGGCGTGCCTTGCAAAAATACCCCGAGGTTGTCCCGGGCCTGACGCTTGAGAGGTTCTTCCACCGCGTCTTCAAAATCGACGATCACCGCGTCGGCGCCGCTGGCCAGGGCCTTGGAAAACCGCTCAGGGCGGCTGCCCGGAACGAACAGCGCGGAGCGCACAATTGGGTTTGGCATGGATCAATTCCTTATTAGATGACGCCGCGTGTGCGCAGGGCTTCGATGGCTTCGGTGGAGTAGCCCAACTGGCCCAGAATCCCCTGATTGTGTTGCCCCAGCCCTGGCACGCTATCCATGCGCGGGGTAAACGCGCTGTTGCGGGCCGGTGGCAACAGCGACGGCAACGGGCCCGCCGGGCTGTCAACTTGGCGCCAACTGTCACGGGCCTTGAGTTGCGGGTGGTCCCACACGCCCTGCATGTCATTGACTCGGGCACTGGCGATCTGCGCATCTTCCAGGCGCTGGATCACCGCTTCGGCACTCAGCTGCGAGAAGCTGTCAACGATGATCTGGCGCAGCACTTCGCGGTTGGCCGAGCGCTTGAAGTTGGCCGAGAAACGTTCGTCAGCGACCAGCGCCGGGGTCAGCAGGACCTTGTCGCAAAATGCCGCCCACTCGCGCTCATTCTGCAGGCCGAGCATCACCGTGCCGCCGTCACCCGTGGGGAACGGCCCATACGGGTAAATCGTCGAGTGGGCCGCACCGGCGCGCGGTGGCTGGGGCGCACCGTCAAAGGCGTAATACATCGGGTACCCCATCCACTCCACCAGGCTTTCCAGCATGCTGACGTCGATGCGGCTGCCCTGCCCAGTCTGGCTCCGTAACAGCAGTGCCGAAAGAATCCCACTGTAGGCGTACATGCCGGCGGAAATGTCTGCGATGGAGCAACCGGCCTTGGCCATCTGGTCGTCGCCAGGGCCACCGGTCACAGAGAGGAAGCCGCCTTCGCTCTGGATCAGCAGGTCATAGGCTTTCTTTTTCTCGTAAGGGCCGCCCTCGCCGTAGCCGGAGATGTCGCAAACGATCAGCCGTGGAAAGCGCTCGTGCAGCGCTTCGAATGACAGCCCCATACGCGCCGCTGCACCCGGTGCGAGGTTTTGCACCAGCACATCAGCATCGGCCAACAGGGTTTCCAGAATGGCACCCGCCTCATCCTGCTTGAGGTCCAGGGTCAGGCTTTCCTTGGAGCGGTTGGTCCAGACGAAGTGCGAGGCCAGGCCACGTACCCGTTCGTCGTAGCCACGGGCGAAGTCACCGGCGCCAGGGCGTTCGACCTTGATCACCCGCGCGCCAAGGTCGGCCAATTGACGGGTGCAAAACGGCGCGGCAATCGCGTGTTCAAGGCTGACAACGGTTATGCCGTCCAGCGGTCGTTGATTAACAGTCATGACAATTCCTCAGAGCCAGTGATCCATGGACACCGCATTGCGCAAATCCCAGACCTTGCGGACCAGCTCGTCGGCCTGCGACGGCGTGCGGGCGCCACTGAATTGCGCCAGGCGCTGGAATTTTTCGGCCAGTTCCTCGCGGCTCAGAGTGTTGCCCGGGTCGCCCTTGGGTTCGTCGATGGCGCCGCTTAATACGCGACCATCAACCGTGGTGACAATGACCCGGCCCAGCCAGCGCCGGGGATAAGCGGCGTCGACTTCCGCGTCCAGGGTCATGCTGACCTTGTCGCTAAAGGCCGACACGCTTGCATCGTGCAGCGCCAATTCGTGGAACTCGGTCAAACCGGCCTTGCCATGCACGGCGATCAGGCCCAACACGGTGCCCATGGAAAACTTGGCCTGATGCACCGTCTGCGGCACTTTTACCCGTCCCAACACGTCGATGGCGGCTTGGTGGACACGGGTTTGCACACGGCTGATCTGTTCATGAGTGAGGCCTTCGCGCCGCATCAATTCCAGCAACGCATCAGCCGCCGGATGAGTGTGGCGGCAAGAAGCGTGGAACTTGAACGAGGTTTCCAGTAATGCCCAGCGACTGCCCAGGCGATCAGACAACTGCCGTGGGTCAGCATCGCTGGACATGCCCGCAGCCAGGCCCTGGTCACCCTCCAAAATATTGCGCGCACCAGTCAGCCCGTCCGCCGTTAAATAGGCGGCGAGCAATCCGTCGGCCGCAGCCTTGGCGGTGTGCAATTGCTTGGAGTCGGCGGCATCGCGCAAGAACTCCCAAAGGCCAGCCGCCTGGGTGCCGGCACTGCCCAGCAGGTTGATGAACTGTTCTTCGTTAAAGTCCATTAACTTGCCCACCGCCACCGCTGCCGCGAGGGTGCCGACAGTGGCGGTGGTGTGGAAGATCCGGTAATGGGAACGGCCCATGAACTCGCCGATGCGAATCCCCGCTTCGTAGCCGGCCACCGAGGCCAACAGCAGTTCAGGGCCTGATTTACCCAGATCCTGGGCCGCGGCCAATACCGCCGAAAACACCACGGTGGCCGGGTGCAGCACCGAGCTGTTGTGCAGGTCATCCTGCTCCACCAGGTGCGACGATGCACCGTTCACCAGGGCGGCGAAATAAGCACTGCTACTGCCACCATTGACGATGACCTGCGCAGCTCCCGTGGCCGGGCCCATCCTTGAAGCGTAACGTTCGAACAACGGGATCGGATGCGCGCCTTTGCTTGCCAGCGCCGAACCGAGCCAGTCTAGAAACAGGTCTTCGGTGCGAGCCAGGACCGCATCCGGCAATTGCTCGTAATTCAGTGCCGCCAGAAAGCGGCAGAGGGCTTGGGTATGGCTCATGGTCAGGCCCTCAGAAGCTACGTGGCAGTTCGAGCAAATGCTCGGCCACGTAGGACAGGATCAGGTTGGTGGAGATCGGCGCCACCTGGTACAGGCGGGTCTCGCGAAACTTGCGCTCGACGTCGTATTCGCAGGCAAAACCAAAGCCGCCGTGGGTTTGCAGGCAAGCGTTGGCTGCTTCCCACGAGGCTTTGGCCGCCAGGTACTTGGCCATGTTGGCGCTTGCCCCGGCGTTGGCGCCGCTGTCGTACTCCTCACAGGCACGCCAGCGCATCAGGTCTGCCGCTTCGATTTCGATATGGGCTTGGGCAATCGGGAACTGCACACCCTGGTTCTGCCCGATGGGCCGGCCAAACACCACGCGGTCGCGGGCATAAGCACTGGCCTTTTCGATAAACCAGCGGCCGTCGCCGATGCACTCAGCGGCGATCAGGGTGCGCTCGGCGTTGAGGCCGTCGAGGATGTAGCGAAAGCCCTTGCCCTCTTCGCCAATCAGGCTATCAGCGGGTAATTCAAGGTTGTCGAAGAACAGCTCGTTGGTTTCGTGGTTGACCATGTTGGCAATGGGCTGGACCGTCAGGCCGTTGCCAATGGCTTCACGCAGGTCAACGAGGAAAATCGACATGCCTTCGGACTTTTTTTTCACTTCGGCCAGGGGCGTAGTACGCGCCAGCAGGATCATCAGGTCGGAATGCTGGACCCTGGAAATCCACACTTTCTGACCGTTGATCACGTACTTGTCGCCGCGCTTGATGGCGGTGGTCTTGATCTTGGTAGTGTCGGTGCCGGTGGTGGGCTCGGTGACGGCCATCGATTGCAGGCGCAATTCACCGCTGGCCAGCTTGGGCAGGTAGAAACTTTTCTGCGCCTCGCTGCCATGGCGCAGTAAGGTGAACATGTTGTACATCTGGCCGTGGACGGTGCCGGAGTTGCCGCCACAGCGGTTCACTTCTTCGAGGATCACCGACGCTTCGGCCAGGCCCAGGCCCGAGCCGCCGTATTCCACCGGGATCATCGCCGCCAGCCAGCCGGCGTCGGTCAGGGCCTTGACGAAGGCGTCGGGGAAGCCCTTTTCTTCATCGACCTTACGCCAGTAAGCGGCATCGAATTCGGCGCAAAGGGCGCGTACGCCTTCGCGGATGGCATTCAGTTCTTCGCTGTCGTTCGGGTTCATCATGGGGCTCTGCGCCTATTGTTCTTGGAGGTGGTTTATTCGAAATGCAGCTCTGCACGCTGGGCCAGGCCATCGGCGTTACCGGCCCACAGCTCAGCGACACCTTTTGCAGTGATGCGCCCGCCGACTTCAAAGGGTTGCGGCGCAATCAGCGGGCGAACGCCGCGATAAGAAAGCCGGCGCAAGGTCGCGTCGGGGTGGGCACGGCAAAAGGCGCGCAGGCTCAAGGTGGCGATCAGCGGGCCGTGTACCACCAGCCCCGAATAGCCTTCGGTGCCGGTGACATAGGGGTAGTCGTAGTGGATGCGATGGCCGTTGAAGGTCACGGCGCTGTAGCGAAACAGCAGGATGGCCGTCGGGTCGACAGCTTCGCGCCAGTCGCCCTGCGTCAGCGCCTCGCCGCTGCCCTGCTTGGGTGACGTGGGCTCGCGGTAGACGATGTCTTGCTCTTCGCGAATCGCCAGGCGGCCGTCCTGGGTGTAGTCATGGCATACGGTGACAAACAGCAGCGAACCAGTACGGCCGGTTTTTTCTTCCACCTGGGTGATGGTGGACACGCGAGTGGCTGACTCACCGGCGCGCAAGGCATGGAAAAACTCGATACGCCCACCGGCCCACATGCGGTTGCGATTTTCGGCGGGAGGCAGGAAACCACCACGGGCTGGATGACCGTCACCACCCAACGCCGATTCCGGCAACGGGTCCTGGAAAAAGCACCATTGCCATAACGCGGGAACGGAACCACCATCGGCCGGAACCTCCTCGCCCAACGTCGCGGCGATACGTTTGAGCAAGTTGTGGCTCAAGTGGTCGTGGGCTGTTTCGCTACGGCCAATCCAGTCTGTGGCGCTCATCGGGGGGCATGTCCTTGGGCAGGGAATCTGCACCGGATCATGCAAGCCCGTGGTCGTTCCGGGAATTTGCATTTTAATAAAGCAGCGTTCGGCTATGCTGAACGCCAAATCCTCTCCCCAGTAGCAGATGTCGAGTGAAACGAGGCTGCGTCAGCGATGCGTCAGATACACCGCTGACGCTGCCTCGCCGGGGCTCGACAGCTGCTACGAGGAGTCATGATTATTTTCGGGAGCCTTGCATGCACTTCGATCTGACCGACCTGCGCCTGTTTATCCATATCGCCGAGTCCCCAAGCCTCACCCAAGGCGCCAAGCGCGCCTTCCTCTCGCCTGCCGCCGCCAGTGCGCGGATCAAGACCCTGGAAGGCCAGTTGGACACACGGCTGCTGTACCGCGACAGCCGTGGCGTGGAGATCACCCCGGCGGGCGAACGGCTGCTGCACCATGCACGGCTGATCATGCGCCAGGTGGATTACCTGAAAAGCGAGTTCACCCAATACGATATTGATTCGGCCGGGCATATCCGCATCTTTGCCAACACCACAGCGGTGACTGAATTCCTTCCGGAAATCCTCGCCGGCTTCCTGTCTCAGCGCCCTGGCGTGACCGTCGACCTGCAGGAGCGCCTATCCCGTGACATCGTCCGTGGCGTGCTCGACGGCACCAGCGACATGGGCATCATCGCCGGCCCCGTGGAAGCTGCGGGTTTGCAGGTGTTGCACTTCAGCACCGACCACCTGGTGCTGATGGTGCCGGTGGGGCATCCACTGGCGGACAAGTCGTCGGTGACGCTGGAACAAACCCTCGCCTACCAACACATCGGCCTACACGAAGGCAGCACGCTGTTGAGTTTCTTGCGTGAGCATGTCGAGCGCCTCGGCAAGCACTTGTCACTGCGCATCCAGGTGTCGAGCTTCGAGGCTATCTGCCGGATGATCGAGGCTGGCGTGGGCATCGGCATCATTCCCGAGTCTGCTGCCGTTCGGCACAGCCGGACCATGCAGCTGGTGACGGTCAAGCTCGACGAAACCTGGGCCATACGTGAACGCAGTATCCTGGTGCGCGAACTGGAAGCGTTGCCGGGAACCATCAGGGCGTTGATTGCGACATTGATGCCACAGGCGCCCACTTAACAGTCTTTGACAGTTTCCCGACAAAGCTCTCAAAGACTGCTGGACACCCCTTCCCTAGCATTCAAGCATCCAAATTACCTGCTGGGTGCTTGCCATGTTTCGCACATTGCGCAGTCTTCCGCTGCTGGGTTGTCTGCTGGGCAGTATGGGGTGCCACGGACAACCACCGGCTGCGCCGCCGATTCTCAAGGGCGACTACCGCGCAATCATTCGCTACCTGCAAACCCGCATTCCCTGGGAGATGGCTCGCCATAACGTGCCGGGACTCTCCATCGCCCTGGTCAACGGCCAGGAGCTGATCTGGGCCCGTGGCTTCGGCTTTGCCGACAAGGCGCGGGGCGTGCCGGTGTCGCCGAACACGGCGTTCCGCGCCGGGCCACTGTCCAAGCTGATCACCGCCACCGCTGCGTTGCAATTGGTAGAGCAACAGCGGCTGGCCCTCGATGCGCCGATCCAGGACACCCTCAAGGAGTTCCACGTACGTTCGCGCTTTCATGCCGACCAGAGCGCCGCCGACCGCGACATCACTTTGCGCCGTTTGCTCAGCCATCAGTCCGGGCTGCCCAGCGAGCACCTGCGGGACCTGCGCAGCAGCTTCGCCATGAGCCAGATGCCGATGCGCGTCTCGGGGGTCTGGTTGAGTACGCCACCGGGTACCCAGGTGGCCTATTCCAACCTGGGTTATGCGCTGGTGGGCGCGGCCATCGAGCGCAGTGCAGGTCAAGACTTCGAAAACCAGCTGCAACACAGTCTGCTCAAGCCCCTGGAGATGGAGCAATCGAGTTTTGTCGGCACCACCACGCGACAGGTATACCGGGCCCAAGGCTATCAGGACGGCGCCATCAGCCCCGATGCCCAGGTCCGCGACCTAGCCGCCAGCGGCTTGTGGGCCAGCCCCAAGGACCTCAGTCATTACGTGCAGATGCTGTTCGCCCAAGGCACCTACAAAGACAAACGGCTGCTGAGCAGTGCATCGATCAACGAGATGCTCAGCCAGCAAAACACCGGCAACGCCCTGGATTTCGACTGCCAGATCGGCCTGGCCTGGTTTCTCGCGCCCTGTGGCGACGAACCGGTCAGCGCCGGGGTGCGAACCTTCCAGCACAGCGGCGCAAGCGACGACTTCGCCGCCCAGTTGACGATGCTGCCAGACCAGCAATTGGCGGTGATCGTCATGAGCAACGACAGCAACGCCGAAGACATGGTCGCCACCCTCACCACCCAAACCCTGCGCCTGATGCTCCAGGCCCAGAGTGGCGAGGCCATTTGCCCGGCTGATTGCCAGGCGCCCGTCGGCGGCCTTGACCATCGCCACGTACCGGCCGCCATGGACCGCAAGCGACTGGCCGGTTTTTACGCCACGGCCTGGGGCATCTTCCAGATCAAGGAAGAGAACAACCAGCTGTACGGTGAGCTGGCCGACGACCGCTTCGAACTGCTGCGCGACGGCAGCGGCTGGCTGCGGGCACAGAAAAAACTCCTCGGCTTCTGGCTCAAGGACCTGGGTGACCTGGGCCGTGTGCAACTGGACGTAGTGACCCTTCAAGGCCGGCAGATGCTCACCGCCCGCAGCCACGGCCAACTCGTGCCCGTGGGCGAACGCATTGAACCGACGCCGCTGACCGGCGCCTGGGCCAGCACCATCGGCACCTATCAGGTGCTCAGCACCCATGAAGCCGACGCACCGCTCAGTGGCATCAGCGTGCGCCTGGAAGAAGGCTTCCTGGTGATTCGCGGCCAACTGCACGACCAGCCCTTGACCGACTACATCCTGATACCGGTGGACAACGCCCATGCCGTGCTCGCCGGCAACGGCTATGGCCTGGGCGACACCGTAAGCCGCCAGATCAATGGCCTGAGCGCCTCCGGCTACCACTTCAAGCGCACCGATACACCCCACAACCCCTTGAACCTCTAACCCAAAACGAAGGTCATCATGCGTTCAAAAACGATCTACCTGTCCCTGACCTCACTGTGCCTGGCCACCGGCGCCCAGACCTTACTGGCCGAAGACTGGCAATACAGCCTCAAAGGCGGTGTCGCCAACCTGCCCCGCTACAGCGGCAGTAACGAGCGCGTGACCACGCCGCTGCTGGGAGGTGAAATCGTCAGCCCCTGGGGGATTTTCCTCAATACCGACAAGGGCCTGGGCTGGGGGTATGAAGGGGATAACGCCAGCTTCAGCGCCTACGTGGGCCCCAGCGCCGGGCGCAAGGACAAAAAGAAAAGCGGTCATGCCGGCTCTGACAGACTCAAGAGCATGGGCGAGATCAAGTCACGGGCGCAACTGGGCCTCAGCGCCAGCTATACCCTGAGCTCGGTGATCCTCGGCGCGACCCTGGAACATGCGCTGGAGGAGGACGATAAAAAAGACGCCGGCAAAGCCTTCACCAGCCTGGAACTGAGCATCGGCACCAACCTGTATGACGGCGACTACGGCACCGTGGACGCCAGCCTCAACAGTCTTTTTGGTGACGGTAATTACGTGCAGACCTGGTACGGCGTCACCACCGGGCAAGCCGCGCAAAGCCGCTTTCGCGCTTATGACGCCAAGGGCGGGTTAGTCAGCCGGGGCATGAACTTGAGCTGGAGCCTGCCCATCAACGACCACACCCAATTTTCCACCCTGCTGGATGTGCAGTATTTGTCCAATGACGCAGGCAAGAGCCCGATTGTCGAGCGCAGGTTGCAGACGTCGGTGATGGGGGTGGTTGAGTACACTTTCTGACGGGGTAATTCCATCAGCAATGTGTGATAGGTATCTACACATCTTCTGATGAGCCCACACCTGTGGCGAGCGGGCTTGTCGGATCGCCACCCTCTTAAAATCGCGTCACCGCAATCACCCCCACCAACACCACCGGCCACCCCAACAGCAACCCCCGCCACAACCCCGGCGCATGCCGCAACTCCATAAACCCGTCAGCAATCACCCAGGCCTTGGCCACCGCCAACACCAGCACCGCCTCCCATAGGCCCGGAGCACCCAGCATCACAGTCCCCACACTGAGGACCACTAGCGCGGCCCAGCAAACCATCACCAACTGAGAAACAGACATCGGCACCTCAACGAATCACATACACCAACGGAAACAACACCACCCATATCAAATCCACCATGTGCCAATACAGCACGCCAGACTCGAACCCCGTCTGCCGCCCCGCCGGATAAGCCCCTCGCCAACAGCCCAGCGCCATCCAGCCCAAAATCACCATCCCCAACAACACATGCAAAAAATGAAACCCGGTCAAAATCCAATACAGCGTGAAAAAAGTGCTGTATTCCAACCCAAGTCCAATCGAAACCAAGTGCCCGTACTCACCGAGCTTGATCCCCACATAAACACCGGCCACCAGCAGGCCTAGGACCAACAACCCGCCAGCCAGATGCGAGCGCCCCTGACGAACCTTCTGCTGCGCCAACGCCGCCAACAACCCCGCCGTCAACAAACTCAAGGTCATTGCCAGCCCGGTAGAGGTATCCAGTTGCCCCCGCCCCTCGGCAAATACCTCGGGCCGCAACACCTGGGTCACGGCAAACGCCAGGATCAGAATGGCAAATACCGACAGTTCAGCGAGGATGAAAAACCACATAGCCAAATCCCCCGGCAGCCGCCGCTGGACCGTGCCCTCAGGCGAAGTGGACATCAACTACATCCATCAGCGCCGCCACAGTCTGCGGATCATCACTCAAGGATTCCGCCAGGCAGGCCATGCAGGCCTCGCGAGGGTTCATCCCGGCGGCGATCAGGCGCGCAGTAAAAATCAGCAAGCGCGTGGACGCGACTTCTTCCAGATCATGTTGATCAAGGCGACGTAATGCCTGACCCAACCTGACCACCTGGGCAGCCAGCGCGGTATCCACACCAGCCTCACGTGCCACAATCCGTTCCTCTTCCAACGTCGGCGGATAACCAAAGCGCATCGCCACAAACCGCTGCCGCGTACTGGGTTTCATGCCCTTGAGCAGGTTCTGGTAACCGGGGTTATAGGACACCACCAACATGAACGACGCCGGTGCCTTGAGCACTTCGCCGGTACGTTCCAGGAACAGCTCGCGGCGATCATCGGCCACCGGGTGCAGGACCACAGCGGTGTCCTGCCGAGCCTCCACCACCTCGTCGAGGTAGCAAATGCCGCCTTCGCGCACGGCGCGGGTCAGCGGGCCGTCCTGCCACCAGGTGCCCTGGGCGCCAATCAAGTGGCGGCCGATCAGGTCGGCGGCGCTGAGGTCGTCGTGGCAAGCGACCGTGTACAGCGGCAGTTTCAGCCGGTGCGCCATGTATTGGACAAAGCGGGTCTTGCCGCAGCCAGTGGGGCCCTTGATCAGCACCGGCATGCCGTGGCGCCAGGCGTGTTCGAACAGGACCTGTTCGTTGTTCAGCGGTTGGTAGAAGGGTTCAAGCGGTTCGGGGAGAGTCATTGCACACCTTGGATCGACGCGGGTTTGAGGACCACGCTACGGGCGCCTGCGACAACCTGGCAAGTCGTACACCAAGCAAACTTGATCGCCGTCAAGCGAGCAATCACCCGCCTCGTCATAGTCTCCTCTGGCACTAAGAACCTGCGCTCTACCCTGCCGTCGCCGGGCATCGCAAAGGTCTTGCCTGAGGAGATATGGAATGCTGACTCGCAACAGAAACCCCTTCGCCCTGAGCCTCGCCAGCCTGAGCTGCGCGTTGGCCCTGGCCCTTTCGACGCACGCTTTCGCCGAGCAAACCGCGGCTGCCATGCCCATGGTCAAAAGCTCCGGCGCGCCGGATTTGAGCCAGGCCGAGTTCGACGCGTCAAAACAGATTTACTTCGAGCGCTGTGCCGGTTGCCATGGTGTGTTGCGCAAGGGCGCCACCGGCAAGCCGCTGACTCCGGACATCACCCAGGCCCGTGGCCAGGCATATCTGGAAGCGTTGATCACCTATGGCTCCCCCGCCGGCATGCCGAACTGGGGCACCTCCAATGCGCTGACCAAGGCGCAGATCACCAGCATGGCCAGCTTCATCCAGCACACCGCGCCCACGCCACCGGAATGGGGCATGGCCGAAACCCTCAAGACCTGGAAAGTACTGGTCAAGCCCGAAGACCGCCCGAAGAAACAACTCAACACGCTGAACCTGGAAAACCTGTTCTCCGTGACCCTGCGCGACGACGGCAAAATCGCCCTGATCGATGGCGACAGCAAGAAAATCGTCAAGCTGATCAACACTGGCTACGCCGTGCACATCTCGCGGATATCCGCCTCGGGGCGCTACCTGCTGGTGATCGGCCGCGACGCCAAGATCGATATGATCGACCTCTGGCCCGCCGAGCCGACCAAGGTGGCCGAGATCAAAGTGGGCATCGAAGCGCGCTCGGTGGAGACCTCCAAGTTCAAGGGTTATGAAGACAAATACACGATTGCCGGTTCCTACTGGCCGCCGCAGTTCACCATCATGGACGGCGAAACCCTGGAGCCCAAGCAGATCGTCTCCACCCGTGGCATGACCGTCGACAAGCAGGAATATCACCCCGAGCCCCGTGTGGCGGCGATCATCGCCTCCCATGAATGGCCGGAATTTATCGTCAACATCAAGGAAACCGGCAAGGTGATGCTGGTCAATTACCAGGACATCAAGAACCTCACCATCACCACCATCGACGCCGCACCGTTCCTTCATGACGGCGGCTGGGACAGCACTCACCGCTACTTTATGACGGCGGCGAACAACTCCAACAAGGTTGCGGTGATCGACTCCAGGGAGCGCAAGCTCACCGCCCTGGTGGACGTCGGCAAGACCCCGCACCCCGGCCGTGGCGCCAACTTTATCCACCCGCAATACGGTCCAGTCTGGGCTACCAGCCACCTGGGTGACGGCGGCATCTCGGTGATCGGCACCGACCCGGTCAAGCACGCCCAGTACGCCTGGAAACAGGTGGTCTCGCTCAAGGGCCAGGGCGGCGGTTCGCTGTTTATCAAGACCCATCCCAACTCGCGGCACCTGTACGTCGACACCACCCTGAACCCGGATACCAAGCTCAGCCAGTCGGTCGCCGTGTTCAATATCGACAAGCTGGACGCTGGCTATACCGTGCTGCCGATTGCCGAGTGGTCCGGGATCAAGCAAGGCGCCCTGCGCGTGGTGCAACCGGAATACAACAAGGCCGGCGATGAAGTGTGGTTCTCGGTATGGAGCGGCCAGGAAGAGGAGTCGGCGCTGGTAGTGATCGATGACAAGACCTTGAAGCTCAAGAACGTGATCAAGGACAAGCGCCTGATTACGCCGACCGGAAAATTCAATGTCTACAACACCCAATTCGACATTTATTGAGCTTTATCAACAAGAGGTAACCCAATGAAAAATATCCTGCTTGCACTGTGCGCCCTCGGCGCTGCGCTGAGCCTGCCATCGGCATTCGCCCAGGACGGCGCAGCGCTGTTCAAGAGCAAACCCTGCGCGGCCTGCCACACCATCGACGCCAAGATGGTAGGGCCGGCGCTCAAGGAAGTCGCCGCGAAGAACGCCGGCGTCAAGGATGCTGCCACCACCCTGGCCAGCCACATCAAAAACGGCACCCAGGGCAACTGGGGCCCGATTCCTATGCCGGCCAACCCGGTGACGGATGACGAAGCCCTGATTTTGGCCAAGTGGGTATTGACCCTGAAATAAGCACAAGGAGCACGCCATGAAAACATCGATGATCGGTTCGGCAATGGCGTTGCTCTTCCTCATTCCTGCGCCGGTGCATGGAGCACCGGCGCCGTCACGCCAAGTCCAGCTGGAACACCTGCTGGCCCAGGACTGTGGCGCCTGCCACGGCCTGCACCTGACCGGTGGCCTGGGCCCAGCCCTGACTCGCCAGGCCTTGGCCGGGCAAACCCGCGATTCATTGATTGCCACCGTTACCTACGGTCGCCCTGCCCTTGCGATGCCCGGTTGGGCACCTCTGCTCAGCAGCGATGACATTGCCTGGCTGGTGGATCGCCTCCTGCAAGGAACCTCTGCACCATGATCCGTCCACTGCTTGTCTCAATGGCCGCAGGCCTGTTGTTGTCGGCCTGTGTGCAACCGCCGTTGCGCGGCTCCGGTGACCTGGGCTTGGTGGTAGAACGCGCTACGGGCAGCCTGCAAATTATTGAAAGCAGTGGGCTGACCACGCTGGCACACATCGACGGCCTGGGTGATCTGTCCCATGCCTCGGCGGTGTTCTCACGGGACCAGCGCTACGCCTATATCTTCGGGCGCGACGGCGGGTTGACCAAGGTTGATCTTCTGGGGCAGCGCATCGATAAACGCATCATCCAGGGCGGCAACAGCATCGGCGGCGCCATCAGCCAGGATGGCCGCTTGATCGCCGTGTCCAATTACCAGCCGGGCGGGGTCAAGGTGTTCGACGCCGTGACCTTGCAGCAAGTGGCGGACATTCCGGCAACGCCCCTGGCCGACGGCAAGCACTCGCGGGTGGTGGGCCTGGTGGATGCGCCAGGCCAGCGCTTTGTGTTCAGCCTGTTTGATACGGGCGAAATCTGGAGCGCCGACTTCAGCCAAGGCCACATCCCGACCATCACCCGTTTCGAGGGTATCGGCCAGCAACCCTATGACGCGCTGATCACCGCCGACGGCCGCTATTACATGGCCGGGCTGTTTGGCGAAGACGGCATGGCCCAGCTCGACCTGTGGCACCCGGAACGCGGGGTCAAGCGCGTGTTGGCCGACTACGGCCGGGGCCAGGAAAAGCTGCCGGTGTACAAAATGCCCCACTTGGAAGGCTGGGCCGTGGCCGACAACCAGGCGTTCGTGCCCGCCGTGGGTCGGCATCAGGTGCTGGTGATGGATGCCCGCACCTGGCAACAGACTGCCGCGATCCCGGTGGCCGGCCAGCCGATTTTTGTCACCTCCCGCCCCGACGGCCGCCAACTGTGGGTCAACTTCGCCTACCCGGACAATGACCGGGTGCAAGTACTCGACAGCGAAACCCACCAGATAGTCGCCGACCTGCGTCCCGGCCCTGGCGTATTGCATATGGAATTCACCGGACGCGGCGAGCAACTGTGGTTATCCGTGCGCGACGGCCAGCAGGTGCAAGTCTGGGACCCTTATCGCCTGACCTTGGTCAAGACCCTACCGGCAGAGAGTCCCAGTGGAATTTTCTTCAGCAGTCGCGCACAAAAAATGGGGTATTGAAGATGGAACTTGATGAACTTAGCAGTCGCCTGATCGACCGCTATCAACACGACATGCCGCTGTGCACCGAACCCTACCAGGAGATGGCCCAGAGCCTGGGTTGCAGCGAGGCTGCGGTCATGGCCTGCCTGCAACGCCTGGAACTGACCGGTGCCCTGTCACGCATCGGCCCCGTGTTCGATCACACCCGCGCCGGAGCCAGCACCCTGGCCGCCCTGGCGGTACCCGCCGAGCGCCTGGAACAAGTGGCAGCGCGGGTCAGCCAGTATCCAGAGGTCAACCACAACTATGCCCGCGAGCATCACTACAACCTGTGGTTCGTATTGACCGGGCCTAACCGCCAGCACCTGGAGCAGGTCCTCGACGAGCTGGAAAAAGACACCGGTCTTACTCCCCTCGATCTGCCCATGCTCAGCGCCTACCGCATCGACCTGGGATTTTCCCTGGGAGTCCACTCGTGATCACCCCGCTCAACAACGAACAACTGCTCGACCTGCGCCAATGCCTGGAACGGGGTTTGCCCAGGGTTTCACGGCCCTATCAGGACCTCGCCGAACAGATCGGCGCCAATCAGGATCAGGTGTTGCAGCAGGTACAGCAATGGCACGAGCAAGGCCTGTTTCGCCGGATCGGCCTGGTGCTCAACCACCGCGCCTTGGGCTTTGTCGCCAACGCCATGCTGGTGCTGGACGTGCCCGATGCGCTGATTGATGAAGTCGGCCAACGCCTGGGCCGTGCAGCGGGCATCGCCCTGTGTTATCAGCGTCCCAGACGCCTGCCCGAGTGGCGCTACAACCTGTTCTGCATGGTCCACGGTCGGGAGCGCGAAGCGGTTAAAGCGCACATCCAGGCAGTCTTGAAAGAGCAATTGCTGGGCGACCTGCCCCATCAACTGCTGTTCACCACTCAAGCGTTCAAGCAATGCGGCGGGCGTTTTGCACCGCCATCGTCACAGGTATGGGCCCATGGATGACCTCGACCGGCTGTTGATCAATCGTCTGCAACTGGGGCTGCCGCTGGTGCGTCATCCCTGGCAAGTCGTGGCCGAGGAACTGCACAGCACACCGGATGAATTGCTCGACCGTGTCCACCTGTTGCTGGAAGACGGTGTGCTCACCCGCTTCGGGCCGATGTTCGACATCGAGCGTCTCGGCGGCGCCTTCACCCTCGCCGCGCTGGCGGTGCCAGAACCTCGCTTCGAGCAGGTGGCCGCCCAGCTCAATGAACTGCCACAAGTGGCCCACAACTACCGCCGAGAGCACCCCTGGAACATGTGGTTCGTGCTGGCCTGCAGCACGGCCAAGGACCTGGCCGAGACCTTGTCGCATATCGAAACCATCACCGGGCTGGGGGTCCTCAACCTGCCCAAGGAGCAAACCTATCATGTCGGTCTATATTTCCCGGTTTGACGAAACCCTGGCGCAACGCTTGATCCAATTGACCGAGACCGGCCTGCCGTTACTGGAAGATCCCTGGGCCTGGCTCGCCGAACAGTTGGACATCAGCGTCGAATCCACCCTCGACCTGCTCAAGCGCCTGCAAGGCGAAGGGGCGATCCGGCGAATCGCAGCGGTGCCCAACCATTACCGCATCGGCTATCGCCATAACGGCATGACCGTCTGGGACGTGACCGATGAGCAGATGCCACGCCTCGGTGAATTGATCGGCGCCCAGCCCTTTGTCAGCCACTGCTATCGTCGGCCACGGCGCACCGATTGGCGCTACAACCTGTTCGCCATGGTCCACGGCCGCAGCCGCGAAGAAATCGACAGCTACCGCGAACATCTGCGTTTTTTGCTGGGGGATGCTTGTACCGCCGATGAGATGCTGGTGAGCAGCCGCATCCTGAAAAAGACCGGCCTGCGCCTGACGCCTGCGCCATGCTGAATTGCGTGCTTTAGAAGGAACATCTTATGCTGAGGATCAGTCATTACCTGCGCACCCTCGTCGGCCAATGCCCGCCGCCCCGCCTATCGCCCCCTGGCAGCAACCGTGCCCCGGTGGTGATCTGGAATCTGCTGCGGCGCTGCAACCTGACCTGCAAGCATTGCTACGCCACCAGCGCCGACAGTGTGTTTCGCGATGAGCTGGACACAGCCGCCGCCCTGAAGGTGATCGACGATTTGCATGAAGCTGGGGTCAGGGTATTGATCCTCTCCGGCGGCGAGCCACTGCTGCGCGACGACCTGTTCCAACTCAGCGCCTACGCCCGCAAGAAGGGCTTTTTTGTCGCCCTGTCGAGCAACGGCACGCTGATCGACGAGCAGAATATCCAGCAGATCGCCGACGCCCACTTCGACTATGTGGGCATCAGCATTGACGGCCTGGAGGCGACCCACGATGCGTTCCGCCAGCTACAGGGCAGTTTCGAGCGCTCAATGCACGCCATCAACCTGTGCCGCCAGGTCGGTATCCGTGTTGGCCTGCGCACTACCCTGACCCAGGAAAACCATGCCCAGCTCCCGCAATTACTGGCGCTGATGCGTGAATACGATGTGCAGAAGTTCTACCTGTCGCACCTCAACTACAGCGGGCGCGGTAAACGCAGCCGTCAGCTCGATGCCCACCGGCAAATGAGCCGCGATGCCATGGAACTGATTTTCCAGCAGGCCTGGGGCGATATCCAAAACGGCGTGGACAGCGATTTCGTCAGCGGCAACAACGACGCCGATGCGGTGCTGTTGCTGCAATGGGTACACCGCCATCTGCCGGAACACTACCCGCAACTTGAACAGTTGTTGCACGCCTGGGGCGGCAACGCTTCGGGCAGCGGCATCGCCAATATCGACAACACCGGTGAGGTGCATCCGGACACCTACTGGTGGCAACACTCAGTGGGCAATGTGCGCACCACGCCGTTTCGCAGCCTGTGGCTGGATCAACCTGACCCGTTGCTGCTGCGCCTGCGCGAACACCCACGGGTGGTGGGCGGCCGCTGCGCCGACTGCCGCTGGCTGGACATCTGCAATGGCAACACACGTACCCGCGCCTGGGCCGACGGCGACCTCTGGGGCCAGGACCCCGGTTGCCACCTCAGCGACACAGAAATCACCCGAACACCGCCCACCCTCATTCCTTGCTCGGCATGCTGAACCACCGGCCGACCACCTGGCGAAACAGCCGGGGGCGGCAAACCTGATGATGAACCAAGGAAGTCTCATGCACTCATCTCCCCTTGTAATACCGAGCGCCCTGCACAGTTCCTTCAGCTCCGGCGAAGTGGCCCTGGTGGGCGCCGGGCCTGGCGACCCACGCCTGCTGACCCTGCGGGCCTGGAGCCTGTTGATGCAGGCCGACGCCGTGGTGTTCGACCGGCTGATCAGTGCCGAACTGCTGACGCTGATCCCCCCGACTTGCGCCCGCCACTACGTCGGCAAGGCCAGCGGCTACCACTGCCTGCCCCAGGAACAGATTAACGAATTGCTGGCGGATTTGGCTGACCAGGGCCAGCGCGTGGTGCGGCTCAAGGGCGGCGACCCATTTATCTTTGGCCGTGGCGCCGAGGAACTGGAGTACTTGCTGCAGCGGGGCATTTGCTGCCAAGTGGTGCCGGGCATCACCGCCGCAGCCGGCTGCAGCGCCTATGCCGGCATCCCGCTGACCCACCGTAACCTGGTCAATTCATGCCGGTTTGTCACCGGGCACCTGCAACGCAATGGAGCATTGAATCTGCCCTGGGACAGCCTGGCAGACGGCAGCCAGACCCTCGTTTTCTACATGGGGCTGTCGAACCTGGCGATGATCTCGGACCGATTGATCGCCGCAGGTTTACCCCCTGACACCCCAGCGGCATTGATCAGCAATGGCGCTCGCGCCGATCAACAGGTGAATCGCGGCAACTTGCGCCAGCTACCGGCCATGGCCATGGCGTGCGAAGCCGGCGTGCCGACGCTGACGGTGATCGGTCATGTGGTGAATCTGTTTGCCGGCGCGGCCCTGCAGTACCCGGCCAGCCTTGCACCTGGACAACCGCCCAAGTCCAAGGTGGCGGTATGAAACGCCTGCTGCTGGTACCTCTGTTGTGGGCAAGTGGCGCCCATGGCGCACCGGATGCCGCCGCGGACTATCGAGCACACTGCGAAAGCTGCCATGGCATCAATCGCGTCGGCGGCACAGGCCCGGCCCTGTTTCCGGAAAGCCTGGGGCGGATCAAACCGGCCGAAATCCGCCAGGTGATCCAACAGGGTCGCCCGGCCAGCCAAATGGCGGCGTTCGCCCCGGTGCTCGCACCTGCGCAAATCGACGGGTTGGTGAGTTTCCTGCAACAACCCCCGGCCACGCCTGCCACCTGGAACGAACAGGACATCCGCAACAGCCACGCCTTGCTGGCCGATCTGCGGCAACTGCCGAGCACCCCGCAACACCACGCCGACCCGCTGAACCTGTTTGTGGTGGTGGAATCGGGCGATCATCATATCGACATCCTCGACGGTGATCGCTTTGAAGTACTGGACCGCTTCGCCTCGCACTTTGCCGTGCACGGTGGGCCGAAGTTTTCTCCCGATGGCCGCTTTGTCTACTTTGCTTCCCGTGACGGCTGGATCAGCCTGTACGACCTGCACAACCTCAAGCTGATCGCCGAAATCCGTGCCGGGCTCAACACCCGCAACCTGGCGGTGAGCAAGGACGGCCGCTGGGTACTGGTGGGCAACTACCTGCCGGGCAATTTGGTGGTGCTGGATGCGCGCGACCTGTCGCTGGTCAAGACATTACCCACGAATTCACGGGTCAGTGCCGTCTACACCGCGCCGCCGCGCAACAGTTTTGTCGTCGCCCTCAAAGACGTGAATGAAGTCTGGGAGCTGTCCTATGCCGACGCCCAGCCCAGCTTCGAACCCCGGCGCATCCAGGCCCAGGACGTGCTCGACGACTTCTCTTTCTCCCCGGATTACCGCCAGTTGCTCGCGACGTCGCGCAAGGCCGGCGGTGGTCAGGTGATCGATCTGGATTCAGGCAAAGTGGTCACTGACATTCCCCTGGCGGGCATGCCGCACCTGGGCTCAGGCACCTACTGGCAGCGCAATGGCCAATGGGTATTTGCCACGCCCAATATCAGCAAGGGCCAGATTTCGGTACTGGACCTCAAGACCTGGAAGCTGATCAAGGAGATCCCCACCCTGGGGCCTGGCTTCTTCATGCGCAGCCATATCAATTCGCGCTATGTGTGGAGCGACGTGTTCTTCGGGCCGGACAATGACGCCATTCACTTGATCGACAAACAGACCCTGGAAATCGCCCACACCCTGCGCCCGATGCCCGGCAAGACTGCTGCCCACGTTGAGTTCACCCGTGATGGCCGGTATCTGTTGCTGAGCATTTGGGACACTGAAGGTGCGCTGATTGTCTATGACAGCCAGACGCTCAAGGAGATCAAGCGCATTCCCATGAACAAGCCGTCAGGCAAGTACAACGTGGGGAACAAGATTGAGTTTGCGCAGGGGACGTCGCACTGAAGACCAGCCTGGGGGTATTGAGTACCTATCCGTTATCGCAGAAACGGATAGGTACTCACGCCTTTGATCTGCGACAGCCTTCAAACCGTGCGAGAAAACTGGCCTTTCTGCTCCCCCCCCAAATACGCATCAAACGCCATCGCCACACTGCGCACCATCAACTGCCCCTGAGGCAGCAACTGCACCGCGTCATCGTGGATCTGCAACAAGCCATCCCCTACCTGCTCATCCAGCAGTGAAAGCGCCTGGGCAAAATACTCGGTAAAACGAATATCATGCCCCGCCTCGACCCCGGCAAACTCAATACGCCCGTGGCACATCAAGCCATTGATCACCTCGCGGCGCAGCACATCATCGGCATTCAACCGATAACCGCGTTGCACTGGCAACAAACCCGCGTCGATACGTGCGTAGTACTGGGACAGTTCCTTGACGCTCTGGCTGTAGCTGTCGCCAACTTTGCCAATGGCCGACACGCCCAGGCCAATCAGGTCGCAATCGGCATGGGTCGAGTAACCCTGGAAGTTGCGCTGCAGGGTGCCATTGGCCCGAGCCAACGCCAACTCATCCTCGGGCAAGGCGAAGTGGTCCATGCCGATGTAGACATAGCCGGCCTCCGTCAGGCGGCGGATGGTCAGTTCCAGCAGCTCCAGCTTGCGCTCCGGTGGTGGCATGTCTTCGGGGCGGATCATGCGCTGGGCGCGGATCTGCGTCGGCAAATGGGCGTAGCTGTACGCGGCCACGCGGTCGGGGCGCAGGGCGATGAGTTTGCTCAAGGTCACGTCGAAACTGGCCACGGTTTGCAGTGGCAGACCGTAGATCAAATCGACGCTGATGGACTTGAACCGCGCCTCGCGGGCCGCAGCCACCAGTTGCAGGATCTGCTCCTCACTTTGCACGCGATTGACCGCCGCCTGCACATCCGGGTCAAAGTCTTGCACGCCGAAGCTCAGGCGATTGAAGCCAAGCCGGCGCAGTTTTTCGATGCGTTCAACACTGATGGTGCGCGGGTCGACCTCGATGGAAAACTCGTGCTGGTCGCTGTCATCCAGGTTGAAGCCCTCCCCCAGGCTGGCCATCAACTCAGCCAACTGCTCATCGTCCAGGTACGTCGGCGTGCCTCCCCCCAAATGCAACTGGGTCAGGGGCCGCGAACGGTCGAACAATGCAGCCTGCATCTGGATTTCCCGCTTAAGGTAAGTCAGGTACTCCACCGCACGATGGGTCTTGCGGGTGATGATCTTGTGGCAGCCGCAGTAATAGCAAAGGCTCTGGCAAAACGGGATATGGATATACACCGACAGCGCCTTGGGCGCCACGGCCTGGTTGCTGGCCTGCACCGCCTGGTGGTAGTCATCCAGGGCAAAGGCTGAGTGAAACTGTGGTGCAGTCGGATACGAGGTGTAGCGCGGCCCCGGGCGGTCGTATTTCTGCACCAGGGCCCGATTGAACTCAAACGCAGTCATGGTCGATGGTCTCGTCATTGGAGCAAGGAGGGACAACGCTGCCGGTGCGACCAAACAGCGCGCAGAGCGCGTCCACCTGGCGGCGGCCAGCAGGCAACACACAGAGGAAGCGTTCGGACAAGTCGATCTGGCCATCGCGGTGCAACTGCTCCAGCAGCGGCCAGATCGTTGAAAAATAGCGAGGGAAAATCAGCCCGTAACGGCGCTCGACTGCCTGGATGTCCAGCTCCAGGTCGCAGGTCAGGCGCTCCATGATGTGCTGGCGAATCTGATCGCCGGCCTCGCAGCGCCAGCCGCGGACGGTGGCTAATAGGCCGTTGTCCAACTGCTGCCGGTAGACCTGCGGATCGTCACTGTTCTGGGCATATAACGTATCGATCTGGCTGATCGCGCCCAGGCCAAAACCGATGTGATCGCAGTACCCATGGCGGGTGAAGCCCTGGCAATTGCGGCTCAGGCGCCCACGCTCCTGGGCCAGCGCCAGGTCATCGTCGGACCGCACGAACTGCCCCAGACCGATGTAGTGATAACTCGCCGCTTCCAGGAGCCGGAAAGCGCTTTGGCGCATGGCGCTTTTATCCGCATCGCTCGACAGCGCTCGCGGTGCCTGTTGCTGATAGCGCCATGATGCCTGGGCGTAGTCGAACACCTGTAGACGGTCTGGCTCCAGGGCGATCAGACTCGAAAGCTTCGCCTCGAAACTGGCGATGGTTTGCCAGGCATGGCCGTAGCCCAGGTCGACGTTTACCGAGCGAAAACCGAAAGTGCGCGCCGCGTCAATCAGCGACTGGATCGGCGCCGGGTCCTGGTAGCCAGCCGGTGGATTTTTGACGTCGTCACTGGCATCGGGCACACCGATGCTGACGTGGTTGAAGCCCAGGTCGCGCAACAGGCCCATGGTGGCCCAGTCGATGCGCTGGGGATCGAGGTCGATGCTGTAGTCACCCTGATCATGGTCAAGAAAATGCAAACGGCTGCGCAGGTGCGCCATCAAGCGTTGCAGCTCGGCTATTGCCGGAGTGGCGCCACCCAGATGGAATTGATCTACCGGTTGACGGCTGCTCAGGTGGCAACCGATCAGGTGGATTTCCTGCTCCAGGCAACGCAGGTAGTCGTCGCAAGAGTGGGACGTCGGCCATTGCAGGTTCAGCGCCAGGGGTCGCTGGTGCTGGCGGCTGTCGCGCAAGGCACGCAACAGGTCCAGGGAGCCGATGCCACTGTGAAACTTGCCGATGTCCGCCTTGCCCTGATCCAGCACAGCTGGGTCACGGCGCAGGCGCCACTCGCGGCGGGGATGAATGACGGTGAGCATGGCTGTCTCCGGGTCTGGCTACGGTAGGCCATTGTCCGGTGCGACCGGACAGCGCACCTTGATATGCATCAAGGCTGCAAGAATCTATGCATGAAACGGACCGACGGCTACCAGGTCAGGTAGAACATGCCCTTGGCCAACAGCACAATGGCGACCATATGGCAAAACAGGCTCAAGTGGACAAACCGCAAGTAAGCAGCAGTCACCTGCCCGCGCCGCATCAACAACATGGTCAGCAGGAAATGCATGAGCACGCTGGTGGCGAGGATCAGCTTGAGGGTCAGCAAGGCGCCGAATGAAGAACTCGAAGGCGAAGCCAGCGCCGGCAGATATCGCAACCAGACCATGCCGCCCCCGGCGCCGAACAGCACCAGCAACACCCACGGCATCAAGGCCCTGGCGCGACGGCCAATGCCTTGTTCCACCAGCAGCATGACTCGCACCGGCAGCTGTTTGTGCAGGCGGCCGAGGATCAGCACTTCAAAAAACACCGTGCCGATAAAGATCAGTGCAGCGAACAGATGGGCCAACAGGAACAGAAAATAGAGCATCAAAACCTCGCAGGTGAACTGGCCCTTATGCCAACCACTGTGCCAGATACGTCGCGGCGCGCGCCTTGATACGGGTCAAGGATGGCGGTGTCCTGACAGCGCGTGCTCGTCCTATTGTGCTGGAGTGCTCACCTCGTGCGACAGTCTGCCGCAGACTCACCCACCGCCCCGGCCTGTTAAGGTAACGCACCGCTCTGTGGCGTTAAGTCGCAGATGATCGAGTACGAGCCGCGTCGGCAGCCCTCCTGCCTTCCCCGCTCTCGCTCTTCAAGGCCTGATTGGCAAGCCCTGCGCAATCTTCAGGCGCTTCACAGGATGCACATTGCATGACGATGTTATTTACCCGCCGCAAAGTCCTCGCCGGCATGAGCTTGCTAGGCCTGGGCCTGCTCAGCGGCTGTGACACCAGCCCCAAGCTGAATTTCAAGTACGGCAAGGACCTGAGCGACAAGATCATGGGCCGTACCTTCAAGCTCAAGAACACCCAGGGCGAAACAGTCACTCTCAGCTCCTTCCGGGGCCTGATGCCGGTGGTGTTCTTCGGCTTCACCCAATGCCCGGCCGTGTGCCCGACCACCCTGGCGAGAATGGCCCAGGCCAAGAAGATGATGGGTCGAGACGGCGAGATCATGCAGGTGATCTTTATCACCCTTGACCCGGAGCGCGACACGCCGCAAGTGCTCGACGCCTACGTCAAGGCCTTCGACCCCAGCTTCGAAGCCCTCTACGGCACCCCGGAAGAAGTCGCCGTGGCCGCCAGGGAGTTCGGGATCTTTTATGAAAAGATCCCCGCAGGCGACAGCTACACCCTGTCCCACACCGCCACCAGTTTTGTATTTGACACCCGGGGCAATCTGCGCTTGGGCTTGTCGGCATCCCTTAACGCCAAAGAGTGCGCAGAAGACCTGCTCACCGTCATGGAGGTCTGCTAATGACTGCCGTTCAACACCTCAAGCGCATCGCCCTCGGCCTTTCCCTGCTGGGCCTGGCGGCACACGCCAACGCCCAGGCTCAGGTCAGCGACGCCTGGGTGCGCGCCACGGTACCGGGGCAGCAATCGAGCGGTGCATTCATGACCGTCACCGCCGACAGCGACAGCAAGTTGCTGAGCGTGCAGTCGCCGGTGGCCAAGCTGGTACAAATTCATGAAATGAGCATGAAGGACGACGTGATGCGCATGGGGCCGGTAGACTCCGTGGCCCTGCCTGCAGGTAAGCCAGTCAAGCTCGATCCGGACGGTTATCACGTGATGCTGATCAACCTGAAGGGCCAGATCAAGGAAGGCGACTTGGTGCCACTGACCCTGACCGTGGAAAATACCAAGGGCGAAAAACAGTCGATTGAAGTCAAGGCTCCGGCCCGTGCCTTGAGCAGTTCCGACCACAGCATGATGCACTGAGCTGCCTGACCTCAATCCACCACAAACAACTTCGCACCGGTGGTGGTGAATGAGCGATGCCCCTCCATGTCATTGCCCACCTGATAACTCATCCCAGCCGTCAGGATGAACTGGCGGCCATCCTCCAGTTCGGTGTGCAACTCGCCTTCCAGGCACAGCAGGATATGCCCTCGCCAGCACCAGTGATCGGCCAGGTAGCCGGGGGTGTATTCGACCATCCGCACACGGGTCGAACCGAACTGACAGGTGCGCCACCAGGCGCTACCTGTTTCTCCGGGATAAAGGACCGGTTCGATGGTCGACCAGTCGGTGGTACCAAAGGGGATTGCCGTCAAATCCATGGTTGCCTCCGCGATAAAAGTGCCTCGGAGGACGGTATCCAGCCGATGGCTCGCGGGATAGACACAGATAGCCTGCATTTGTTTGATACAGGGCGTGCTTGGTATCCTCACGCGTCAACCTGCATGGACGCCCGCTTGTGAAAATCGATCCAGCCTTCATCCTCCACGAAACCGAGCACTGGCTCGTCAACCATCACCTGGTGTCGGCGTTGCCGGGTTATCCTCGTCAAAGAAGTGACTTCACCATAGGAATACACGCCAACTGCAACCCCGAAGGCGAATGATAGATAGCCTTTTCGCTACCCGTATAACCGCAGCGCCGATAAAAGTCCCCCGCATTCAGTGTCGCGTCCAGAATGACCTTCTTGAGCCCCAGCTCCCGCGCCAGGGACTCAAGGTGAGCGAGGATCTTTTTGCCAATGCCCCGTCCGATAAAACCGGGCAGCACAAACAACGCACCGACTTCGTCGTTATCCAGATCCAGCATGCCCGTGGCTACCTCCTCACCCTCGATACAGCCCAGGTAAAAGTGCTTGTCCATCAGCGCGCCGTAACCGTCCTCAGCCGAACCTCTGGTCCAGGCCAGCATCTGCTCTTCGGTGTAGGCACCGATGCATTGGCTGCGTATGGCCTGAAGGCGAATATCGAACGCCACCTGGCCATCGTTTGGGGTGGCTCGTCTGATCTCTAACATTTCAATCTCCGTAGACTATCAATCCTGGCGCGCGCATTCATGCGTTCTCGTTACCCCGCTGGGTGAACGAATAGCGGTCAATATCCGTCCTCAACTGCCAGCCCTGGCCTTGCCAATAGCGGGCGGCGCTGTCGTTGGTCTTGAATACGTCAAGATGGCATTTGTGGATGCCCTGCTGCGCAAGACTTGAAAGGCAGCGCGCCACCAGCGCGTTGGCGAGGCCTTGGCGACGGTAGTCGGGCAGCACCAGCAGATGCTGAAGATAGCCGCGACGACCGTCGTGACCACACATGACGCAGGCGCAGAGCGTGCCGTCGACTTCGGCGATGAAGCTCATGCCGGGGTTGCGCGCCAGGTACCTGGCGGTGGACTCGCGAGAATCGGCGTCGCGCATGGAAATGCCGGGGGTGTTCTGCATGAGGTCGAGGACGGCGTCGTAATCGGCCAGGGCCATGACACGGATATTGGGCATTGGATTGGGCCTGGGGTTGTTGGCTGACCGGGTTTGATACGCCTGCATTGAGCTTATCAAGTAGTCTATGTTCTTCGCACCCAATCAACCTTTTTAGCATTCAGGAATCGCAATGCCCACCCTCAGCTTTCGCAACGCCATCCCAACAGACGCCGCTCGCTGTTACCACATCGAAATCTCGGCCTACGAAGGTGATGAAGCGGCTACCCAGGAGAAGATTGCCACGCGGATTGCTCTGTACCCGGAAGGCTTTCTGATCCTGGAGGTCGATGGGGTTGTGGTGGGCTTTATCAACTGTGGATGCGCCCACGACGTGGTCATGTCGGATGAGTCGTTCAAGGAGTTGGTGGGGCACTCGGCGGATGCGCCGAACGTGGTGATCATGTCGGTGGTGGTTGAGCCAGCTCACCAGGGCCAAGGCTATTCACGCAAACTGATGGAGGCTTTTGTCCAGCGCATGAAGGTGATGGACAAGAAGACGATTCATCTGATGTGTAAAGAGCGCCATGTCGAGTTGTATAAGCGAATGGGTTATCGCTATGTTCAGCCCTCGGCTTCTGACCATGGCGGCATGGTTTGGCATGAGATGGTGATGGATATTAAGCAACCGAGAATAGACCGCGATGAAACAGCAGCTTATTGAAATTGGCGACCGCCACCCTTTTATCAATATTTGAAGGTTCGACGATGCTCATTGTTTTCAGCGGCCTCCCCGGCACCGGGAAAACCTCCATTGCCAGAGACCTTGCCGGCCAGACAAACGCCGTGTACCTGCGCATCGACACCATCGAACAGGCCATCCGTGATGCCGGGGTTCTGGCGCGGGATGTGGGCACCAGCGGTTACCGGGTTGCCCACGGGCTGGCGGCGAGCAATCTTGGCCTGGGTCACCGGGTCGTCGTTGACTGCGTCAATCCGGTCAGCGAAAGCCGGGAGGCGTGGCGTGAGGTCGCCATTCGCGCGGGAGCTGCGTTGGTCAATATTGAGGTGATCTGTTCGGACAGGCAGGAACACCAGCGACGTGTGGAGACACGCACGAGTGATATTCCCGGCCTGACTCCGCCCACCTGGCAGTCGGTGTTGGCTCATGAGTATGAGCCGTGGGATAACGCTGCGCTGACCATCGATACCGCGCTGAAGTCTGCAGCGCAAGCAGTGGCAGCGATCACCGAGGAACTTTTAACCCCGCGGGGCAAGGTTTGATCTGCTGAAAAAGCCCGCAGTCATCAAGCGGTTCGTCCGCGCCTAAAGCGGGCTCTCCATGGCTTTTATCAACGCTGGATCGCGCCCATAAATATCCGGTGCGTAGAGCAGCGCGCCCTGGCTGTCCACTTGTACCGTCCAATAGCCCAACAGCACCGGCACCGGCGTGGTGAGCCGGAATTCGTGGGTCACGCCGGTGGCCAGCAGTTCCTCGGTCCGCGCACGCTCGGCCGGGCTCACCAGCAGGTCGCGCAGCAACAACGGTTGCTCAACCCTCACACACCCCGAACTGAACGCTCGCGGGCCTTTGGTGAACAGCGGCTGGCTGGGGGTATCGTGCAGGTACACCGAATACGGATTCGCAAAGCGCAAGACGATCCTGCCCAAGGGGTTTCGTGGCCCGGCGTCCTGGCGCAGGAGGATATTGCCGGGGCGATCCCAATCGATGGTGCTGGTGTCCAGCGGATGGCCCTCGCTGTCCAGCACCTGCATGTTCTGCTGCTGCAGATAGGCCGGGTCCAGGCGAATGGCGGGCAGTTTGTCTTCGCGCATGATGGTTGGCGGCACGGTCCAGGTCGGGTTCAAGGTGAGCCGGGTGATGCGAGACTTGAGCAACGGTGTCTGGCGTTCGGCGCGGCCTACTTGCAGACGGGTCTGCCACACCGGCACACCGCCCTGATAGACGCTCAGTTGCGCAGCCGCGACGTTAACCAGTACGCCCTCGGGCTCCAAATCCTGGGCCAGCCAGCGAAAGCGTTCGAGGTTGATGCGCAGTTGTTCGCGGCGTACCGCCGGGCTGATGTTCAGTTCCGTGACAGTGCCCGGCCCGATAACGCCATCGGCCTGCAAGGAATGGCTCAACTGGAAGCTTTTCACGGCATTGACCAGGTCTTCGCTGTATTGCTTCCCGGAACCGGTCGGCTGACCTGCCAGATACCCTTCGCTGAACAGCCGCCGCGCCAGTTCGGGAACCCTTGGATCATCCTTGCCTGGGCGCAACAACGGACCGCTGGCGATTGCATCCCACTGCGGCAACGGTTGTTGACGCTGCGCGGCGTAGGCCGTGCGCAGGGTGCGATACAACTCAGCGCTGGGCCGGGCCTGATCAAACGCTTGGGCGATGTCCTGCTGCCCGGCCATGGCCAGGACTTCGATACTTGGGTCCTGCGTCGGCGGCTGTGCATGCCAAAGGGGCTCGAAATGAGCTTGCTGCAAGCGGCCATAATGCAGATCGTGCAAGGCTTGCAGATATTTCCAGCTAATCTCGATATCAGTACACAAGACATTGCTGGTCGCCGTATCCAGGGGCAGACGATAGTGAGCCGGGTCCAGGCCATCATCGGCCAACAGCCGCAACTGCGCCTGCAATGCCGACCGGCGCTCGCTGGCAGTCCACAGGGAAGCATTGCCCTGCTGTTGGTAAAACGCCTGCAACCGCGTCTGGTCGGCGGCATCGATCGGCCCGGCCAAGCCAGGACAAACACTGGACAATTGCCCGAGCGCCAACTGCACCGGGGCGGACGATTCCACCAGCAGGTTTTCGGCTGTCGCGACCAATGGTGCAACGAGCAGGCAAATGCTCAAGTAATATGCGTGTTTTTTGAACAATGACGTTGCTCCATTCCATGGCGGAGATGTTTTGTAGATGCTGATTTTTTGCTGCCGACTCGCCCTGACTGCCGTCACCCTGGCCGCGCTGTGCAATGCTGCCCTCGCCGACAGCGCCAAGCCTCACACCTTGTATAGCAGCCTGGCGCGCACGGCTCCAGAACTCAATCCCCAAGTGCTTAAAAGCGCCCTGAGCGCGATGCAATGCGCAGTCAACAATGGCATTGAACGTTCCGAACGCCTGGCGGTGATCGACTATTCGCAGCCCTCGACCGCCCGTCGCCTGTGGATCTTCGACCTGCGTAAAAAGACCCTGGTACTGCGCGACCTCGTGGCCCACGGGCAAAAGTCCGGGGAAAATTTCGCCACGGCGTTCTCCAACCGCGAAGGCAGCTATCAGTCCAGCCTGGGGCTGTTCCGCACACAGGAAAGCTATCAGGGCGCCCATGGCTACTCACTGCGCATGGATGGCCTGGAGCCGGGGTTCAATGATCTGGCCCGCGATCGCGCCATTGTGATTCACGCCGCCGACTACGTAAGCCCGCTCTGGAGCAAGCGCGAAGGCCGCATCGGCCGCAGCCAGGGCTGCCCGGCCGTGCGCCCGCAAGTGGCGCGCCAGGTGGTGGATAAACTCAAGGATGGTCAGTTCATGTTTTCCTGGTACCCCGACCAGCGCTGGTTGAAGTCCTCGGCCTACCTCAATTGCAAGCCACGCCAGATAGCCAGTGCCGGTTGAGGTAGTATCCGTCAGGCCAAGCCTGACAAGAGAGAGAACCTCAAATGCTTTTGCACCAGTCAACGTGGATCGAGATTGGCCAATTCCTTGAACGCAGCCGCACTGTCGTGATTCCCATCGGCTCCAACGAGCAGCACGGCCCTACCGGCCTGCTGGGGACCGACTGGATGTGCCCGGAAATCATTGCCCATCACGCCCAGAAAAACGCCGACATACTGATCGGCCCGACGTTCAATATCGGCATGGCCCAGCATCACCTCGGGTTTGCAGGGACCATTTCGCTGCGCCCTTCCACCTTTATCGCCGCCATTGGCGATTGGGTGCACTCATTGGCCGGACATGGCTTTGAGAAAATCCTTTTTCTCAATGGCCACGGCGGCAATATCGCCTCGATTGAGGCAGCGTTCTCCCAGCTTTACGCCGAAGCCAGCTTCGCCCGCCGCCCGGCCGGGTTCGCCCTGAAGCTGGTCAATTGGTGGGACCTGGAAGGCGTCAGCGCACTGGCTCACAAGCAATTCCCCACCGGCCACGGCAGCCACGCCACGCCTTCGGAGATCGCGGTCACGCAATGGGCCTACCCAGAGGCGATCAAGTCGGCGGCCTACTCGCCACAAATCGCAGGCTCAGGACCTATCCGCGAAGCCCTGGACTTCCGTGCACGCTTCCCGGATGGGCGCATGGGCTCAGACCCGGGTTTGGCGACGCCGGAAAAAGGCGGTGAATTGGTCGCATTGGCGGCCAAGGGGCTGGCGCAGGCGGTGGATACGTTCAGTCGGGAGCAGAATCCGAGCTGAGGCTTCGATTAACTGGCCGTCACCAAGGCTTTGAGCGAGGCGTCGAACTGTTTCAACGCCGTCAGTTGCACATCACGTTGCTGATCGATTTGCATGGCGATTTCCGGCGCGGCCTTGTCATGCACCCAAACCGAAGGCATTTGCTGCTCGACCGAACCTTCAGCCTTGGCGATGTATTGCAAGTTGGCGTCGTAGAACCGGGCAATGAAACGTGCCTGGACCTGGCTGTTGCGCGGGGTCAGCAGTTGATTGTAGGTGTCAAGCATCACCACCACATCCGGGTGAGCCTGCACCAATGCATCGAGGTTGTCGTAGGCCGTCACCGACAGGAACGTGCTCTGCAGCGAATTCATCAGCCAGTCGATGGCCAGCTCCGGGTCGGAGCTGTTGACGAAGGCCTGGCGAATTCGTCCATCCAGCGCATCTTTGGCGCCGTTCACTGCCATGGCGTGATAGCGTTCAAGATAGTGCAGGTTGTCGACGGTATTTTCGCTGTAGAGCACACCTACTGACTGCCCGTGTTGCAGGAAGGCAACGCTGCCGGCAATGGGCAATAGATGCCAGGACCGAGCGTCATCGGCAAAGGCCACGTTGGCAGCCAACGCATGACCCAGCATCAGGGCCATCAAAACCAGTTGGGCAAAAATCCTCATCGCGCAGTTCCTTGGGCGGCATCTTCGATGGGGCGATTTTCCGCCTTTCCCGCAAAAACAGAACTAGCAATCCTTGATGGTGACTATTATCTAAACCGATACTGTCGCGCAGGCTGCACACCACACAAAACTTATAAGGATCAATCCATGAAGCCCTACCAGAGAACCTTTGACCGCATCCGCGAAGCAGTGCTGCCGGAGTATCGCGAACGGGTTGCCGACTACCTGATCGAGTATGAAACCGTGCTGCAGGACGCGGCGGCTGATCCTGATAAAACCAGCGCAGCGGCCCAGCAACTTCGCGGCTACTTGCGCGGCCTGAACACAACCCGGGTGCTCGGCATGGCGGACTGGGAAGATCTGGATCGCCGGGTTGGGCAGTTGCTGGAAATCGCTACAGCGCAGGCCGCGGCAGATTGACCCACGCCTGCACTGACGGCCGTCGGCCAGCAACGTTTGTGCGGCGATAACGGAACCCGCGATCTAATTCATGACTGACAGGCGTACTTCCCTAGCCAGCAAACCCTCCCGCCTTCAGGAAAGCCCGTTCCTCGTCGGTAAACGCTCTTCCCATGACGTCATTGCGGTGCGGAAAGCGGCCGAATCGATCGATGATGTCGGCGTGCTCTTTGGCCCATTTGTAGGTATTGGCATCAAGATCCTTGTTCAGGGCCAGGGACAGTAACTGATCCTCCATACACTCCGAATGCTCAAAGGGTAAATAGCAAAACGCCCGTAATGACGGCTCGATCAACCTGTCCATTCCAGCCTCCACCATTCGGCGAGCGTAGGCGCGCGCCAGCGGGTCGGTGGCGAACATATGGGCGGTGCCCCGGAACGTGTTGCGCGGGTATTGGTCGAGCAGCAGGAGTAACGCCAAAGCCCCTTGCGGCGTTGCCAGCCAGTGCTCCAGTTCGCCCCTGGCGGCTTGAAAGTGGGCCACCTGGAATTTGTTGCGAAACGCGTTATCGAACGCCTCATCCTTTTTGAACCAGCGCTTGGGCCCCGCCTGTTTCCAAAAGGCAATGACGGCCTGCGACGCGCTCACTGTCGCCGTTTCGGCAGGGGCCGACAGATTGGATGAAGCCACGGTCATGGCGCGATCCAGACCCGCCTTCACGCTAGCCTCCAGCCCGCCCGCCTGCATCCCTTCGATGCCGGCCGCGCTGACGCCACGGTAGCCGATCAAGGTGTTAAGCAACGCGTCGAACCCGCGTTGCTCTCCAATCAACTGACTGGCATCGACCACCACGCCGTGCACCGCACGCCCTGCGACAGATGCAGGCAAGCCATATTCAATGGCGCAGTTGTACAACGCGCGGGCCAGCAATGCCGGATAGGAAGGCCCCGTCCCGGCCAGGCCGGTGAGGTAATTGAGGTCCTGCTCGCTGGTTATTTCGTCAGCCTCGCCACAGGTTTCGAAGAGTTGTTGGACGTAAGTCTTGCCGGCCCCGTCGACCTCAGCATTGGCCAGCCAAGGGGTGTACGACTTGCGAATTTCCAGGGCCGCGTTGGGCATTGCCCGTACCACTCTTCGAGCGCCGGTGAGCGCCTCGATGTCCCGCAGCGAGACCCCGGCCACCAGGGAGATCAACAACCGTTCGCCCACGTCGATATGCACGCCGCCCAGATCCTGCGGCCGCACCGAAAGGATCACCACGTCACTGCGCAGCACCAGGCGTTGATTGTCGTCGGTAACCTGGACGCCATCGAGCACGCCTTTGGGCTCACTGAGTTGGCCCGTGCGGCTGGACAAGGTCAGCGACTCAGGCCCCACAAAGCCGGTGTCTACCAGGGCCGTGGCGATTGCCCGGCCCAACCAGCCGGTACCACCGATGATGCCTATTGAACCATTCATGATGCCCTCCAGGGGTGCCAGGGTCGTTAAAGGCTATGCGCCCTACCCTAACACCTGGAAACATCATCAGCCCGCGCGCGTGCCTAGAAATCCACCGTCGCTGACAGCTTCACCGTACGCGGCTCGCCCTGAGTCAGGCACAAGGGTTTGAAGGACAGCATTCGCGAATATGATGTTATAAGATAACCACAAACTCCCTACCCGGCCTTGCGATCCTCCCTCATGACTGATGCTGTTTCCCCTGCCCGATTGGGCCAACGCCTGCTGTCCATCGACGCCCTCAGGGGCTTGGTGATCCTGTTCATGCTGCTCGATCACGTGCGCGAAACCTTCCTGCTGCACCGGCAAGTGGCCGACCCGATGAACATCGACACCACCGAACCTGCGCTGTTTATCAGCCGCACCCTCGCCCACCTGTGTGCACCGGTGTTTGTCTTGCTGACGGGGCTTTCGGCCTACCTGTACGGCGCCAGGCATCAGGGGCGTAGCGATGTCTCAGCGTTTTTGTTCAAGCGCGGGCTGTTTCTGGTGGTGCTGGAGTTCACCTTGGTGAACTTCGCCTGGACCTTCCAGTTGCCGCCCAGCGTGATTTACATGCAGGTGATCTGGGCCATCGGCGTCAGCATGATCGGGCTGGCCGGGCTGGTCTGGTTGCCACGGCCACTGCTGTTTGCGGTGGCTGCGGCAATCATTGCCGGGCATAACCTGTTGGACAGTGTGCATTTCGCCCCAGGCTCGGCGATGCATATTCCATGGGCGATTTTGCATGATCGCGGCTGGATCGAATTCACCGACGGCCTGCGCTTGCGCACCTCGTATCCGGTGTTGCCGTGGATTGGCGTGATTGCCCTGGGTTATTGCCTCGGTCCGTGGTTTGCCAGATCGATATCCACTGCCGTGCGCCAACGTTATCTACTGCTGGCGGGGGCTGGCGCGCTGATTGGCTTCGTTGCGGTGCGCCTGCTTAACGGGTATGGCGAGGCTCAATGGCTGACCTATGACAGTGATGTGCAAACCTTGATGAGCTTTTTCAACATCACCAAGTACCCGCCTTCGCTGCTGTTTCTCGCCTTGACCCTGGGTGTTGGGTTGTTATTGCTGCTGGGTTTCGAGCGTGCGCAACAGCGTCCGTGGATTGGCGTACTTGCTGTGTTTGGCGCTGCGCCGATGTTCTTCTACCTGCTGCACTTGTATGTACTGAAAGTGCTGTATCTGATCTGTGTGGGGCTTTTTGGCTTGAACCAGGGCAGTTACTTCGGTTTCGACAGCGTTGACGCGATGTGGCTGACGGCGTTTTTGCTGACGGCGGCGCTGTACCTGCCGGTGCGCTGGTTTGCCGGGCTGAAGGCACGGCGGCGGGATGTTGCCTGGCTCAAATATTTTTAAGCCAGGCAAGCTCGGTCCTACAGATCAGGGGTTACGCCAGCTCGTTACGCAGTTGCCGCGCCGCACTGACCATATGGATCAACGCCGCTTCGGTTTCTGGCCAGCCGCGCGTCTTCAGCCCGCAATCGGGGTTGACCCACAGGCGCTCAGCCGGGATGCGCTTGGCGGCCTTGCGCAACAAATTGGCCATTTCCGAGGCATCCGGCACACGTGGCGAGTGAATGTCGTAGACACCCGGCCCGATGTCGTTCGGGTAAGCGAAGGCTTCGAACGCATCCAGCAGCTCCATGTCCGAGCGCGAGGTTTCGATGGTAATCACGTCGGCATCCATCGCCGCGATGGACTCGATCACATCGTTGAACTCGCTGTAGCACATGTGGGTGTGGATCTGCGTTTCGTCACGCACACCCGAGGCGCACAGGCGGAACACTTCGGTGGCCCAATCCAGGTAGTGCTGCCACTGCGCCTGGCGCAACGGCAAGCCTTCACGGAACGCCGCTTCGTCGATCTGCACGATTTTGATTCCCGCGGCTTCCAGGTCCACCACTTCGTCACGAATGGCCAGGGCCAGTTGCCGAGCCTGCACTTCGCGGCTCACGTCTTCGCGGGGGAAGGACCACATCAGCATAGTCACCGGGCCGGTGAGCATGCCCTTCATCACTTTATCGGTGAGGCCTTGGGCATAGCGAATCCATTCCACGGTCATGGCTTTGGGGCGACTCAGGTCACCAAAAATCACCGCCGGTTTCACGCAGCGCGAACCGTAGCTCTGCACCCAGCCAAAGCGGGTGAATACGTAGCCGTCCAGTTGCTCGGCAAAGTACTCGACCATGTCGTTACGTTCGGCTTCACCGTGTACCAATACGTCCAGGCCCAGGTGCTCCTGGACTTGCACCGCATGGCGAATCTCGCTGTGCATGGCTTCGGTGTATTGGGCTTCGCTCAGCTTGCCTTGCTTGAACGACTGGCGCGCCAGGCGAATCGACGTGGTTTGCGGGAACGAACCGATGGTGGTGGTCGGGAACAACGGCAGGTTCAGGCCGGCACGCTGCTTCTCTATACGGGTGGCAAACAGCGAATGGCGCTGGCTGTCCTTGGCGGTAATCGCGGCAACCCGAGCTTGCACAGCCGGTTTGTGGATACGCGGCGAAGCAGCACGACTGGCCTGCACGGCACGGCTTTGCGCCAAGGCTGCCAGTACCGATGCGGCTTCAGGTTCATTGACAGCCTGGGCCAGGACAGCAACCTCTTCGCACTTCTGTACGGCGAAGGCCAGCCAGCTTTTCAGTTCAGCGTCGAGCTTGTCTTCGCGGCCCAGGTCCACCGGGCTATGGAGCAATGAGCAGGACGGCGCGACCCACAGGCGATCACCCAGGCGCTCGGCAGCGTGCTGCAGGGTTGCCAGGGCGTTTTCCAGGTCGCAACGCCAAACGTTACGGCCGTTGACCAAGCCCAGGGACAACACTTTATAGGCCGGCAGGCGATCCAGGATGGTCGGGTACTGCTCGGGAGCGCGCACCAGGTCAATGTGCAGGCCGTCCACCGGCAGGTTTGCCGCCAGGCCGAGGTTCTCTTCCAGGCCACCAAAGTAGGTAGCAACCAGTTTCTTCAGCGGCTCGCGCTGGATCTGGTTGTAGGCACGCTCAAAGGCGTTTTTCCAGTCCTGTGGCAGGTCGAGCACCAGGATCGGCTCATCGATCTGCACCCACTCAACGCCCTGGGCTGCCAAGCGCTGGAAGATCTGGCCGTACAACGGCAGCAAGCGATCCAACAGGTCGAGCTTGTCAAAGTCGCCGCCCTTGGCCTTGCCCAACCACAGGTACGTCAGCGGACCGATCACCACCGGCTTGACGGTGTGGCCCAATTCGCGGGCTTCTTCGACTTCTTCGAACAACTGATCCCAGCCCAGCTGAAATTGCTGGTCAGCACTGAATTCCGGGACCAGGTAGTGGTAGTTGGTGTCGAACCACTTGGTCATTTCCTGGGCGTGAGCACCGCCACAGCAACTATCGCTGACGCCACGGGCCATGCTGAACAGGGTTTGCAGGGTGGCCTGGCCATCGGCTGGACGGAACCGCTCGGGGATCACACCGAACATCAGCGAGTGGGTCAGCACCTGGTCGTACCAGGCGAAATCACCGGCGGGCAGCAACTCGATACCGGCCTTCTTCTGCAAGTCCCAGTGGGTCTTGCGCAGTTCACGGCCAACGGCGCGCAGGCCAGCTTCGTCAAGCTCGCCCTTCCAAAACGCTTCCTGCGCTTTTTTCAGTTCACGATCACGTCCAATGCGCGGAAATCCAAGGGAATGGGCAAAAGCCATGACATACAACTCCAATGTGTTTGATGGGAGCTATTGTCGACTTCGCCTAATAGTGAGACAAACTCATTTTATTAAGGATGATCACAAGTTCTACTCATGATAAGCGCTTGCTCGGCAAACCATTGCATAACCTGCGCACATGCGGGGTGGGTTGCCGTTCACGATGCCGACAAGCTCAACCATATCGATGCCAAGCTGGCGACACTGTGGGGGTTGGGCGCTACTGCGCAGTTTCTGCAAGGTGAACAACTGCGGCAAAAACTGGGAACCAGTCACTATCAGGCGGCGATCTGGTGCGGCAATGCTATTCACTTAAGCTCGGTGCTTCAGGTACATCCGCATTTGTGGCGAGGGGGTTTGCCCCCTCGCCACAGGTTTCTTGCTCACCTCAAGATTTTCTTAAGTGAACAGCATTGCGACATCACCGGCCTTGAGCGCATGGGCAATGGCAGTATTCGCGCCAACGGCCACGACGCCAGCATCGTGGCCAAGCAAGTGCGGGTGGGCCTGGACGTCAGCGCAACCGTCCCGATGGAACTCAGCGCCAGTCTCATCTACTTCGCTAGCTAACGATTATTCGTCACATTGCCAGGCCATCTTCGGGCACGAGCCAGCAAAATCCGCTGACTAACCTTTCGATCCGGACCAAGTGCGGGCACAATGCGTGTCCTTTTTTGGCTGGCCCTGCCGGAGGCTCTGAAAATGATCAAGACGCCGTATTACCTCATCGATAAACAGAAGCTTCTGGTCAACATGCAGAAGATCGCCTACGTGCGCGAACAGTCCGGGGCCAAGGCCTTGCTGGCGCTCAAGTGCTTCGCCACCTGGTCGGTGTTCGACCTGATGGAGGAGTACATGGACGGCACCACGTCGTCGTCGCTGTACGAGCTCAAGCTCGGTCGCCAGAAGTTCGAAGGTGAATCTCACGCCTATAGCGTGGCCTGGGCCGACGATGAAATCGAAGAGATGCTGGCTAACTGCGACAAGATCATCTTCAACTCCATCAGCCAGTTGCAACGCTTTGCCGAGCGCTCCGAAGGCAAGACCCGCGGCCTGCGAGTCAACCCGCAAGTGAGCAGCTCCGATTACCTGCTGGCCGATCCGGCGCGCCCGTTCAGCCGCCTCGGCGAGTGGGACCCGGTGAAGATCGAGGGCGTGATCGAGCAGATTTCCGGCTTCATGTTCCACAACAACTGCGAGAACGGCGACTTCAACCTGTTCGACCAGATGCTCAACACCATCGAAGAACGCTTCGGCGCGCTGCTGCACAAAGTCAACTGGGTTAGCCTGGGCGGCGGCATCCACTTCACCGGTGAAGGTTATGCCATCGATGCCTTCTGCCAGCGCCTCAAGTCCTTCTCGCAGAAGTACGACGTGCAGGTCTACCTGGAACCGGGCGAAGCGGCGATCACCAACAGCGCTTCGCTGGAAGTCACCGTGCTCGACACCCTGTACAACGGCAAGCACCTGGCCGTGGTGGACAGCTCTATCGAAGCCCACCTGCTTGACCTGCTGATCTATCGCCTCAACGCCAAGCTGGCGCCGAGCGAAGGCGACCACACCTACATGGTGTGCGGCAAGTCGTGCCTGGCCGGAGACATCTTCGGCGAATATCAATTTGATCGTCCGCTGACCATCGGCGATCGACTGTCGTTCATCGACACGGCAGGCTACACCATGGTCAAGAAAAACTGGTTCAACGGCCTGAAAATGCCGTCCATCGTAGTGAAACAACTCGACGGTACAGTCGAGGTGGTTCGTGAATTTGGTTACGACGACTACCTGTCTAGCCTCTCGTAAGCTGACGGATAAAGGAGAGATAAAAAAATTGAAAAAGAACGTTCTTATCATTGGTGCAGGAGGTGTCGCCAAGGTGGTGGCCCACAAGTGCGCGCAGCACAACGATGAACTCGGTCGTATTGCTATCGCGTCGCGCAACATCTCCAAATGCCAGGCCATCATCGACAGCGTCAAGGCCAAGGGCAGCCTCAAAGTGCCCGCCGACATCCAGGCCTTCGCGCTGAACGCCCTGGACGTCGAAGCGACCAAGGCGCTGATCCGCGAAACCCAATCGCAGATCGTCATCAACGTCGGCTCCGCGTTCCTCAACATGTCGGTGCTGCGTGCCTGCATCGATACCGGCGTGGCCTACCTGGACACTGCCATTCACGAAGAACCGGGCAAGGTCTGCGAGACACCACCGTGGTACGGCAACTACGAGTGGAATCACCTCGAAGAATGTAAAGCGAAGAACATCACCGCGATCCTCGGTGTGGGCTTCGATCCGGGCGTCGTCAACGCTTATGCAGCGCTGGCGCAACAACAGTATTTCGACCGCATTGATTCGATCGACATTCTCGACGTCAATGCCGGCTCCCATGGCAAATATTTCGCCACCAATTTCGATCCGGAAATCAACTTCCGCGAATTCACCGGGCAGGTGTGGAGCTGGCAGAACAGCCAGTGGACCAGCAACACCATGTTCGAAGTCAAGCGTACCGACGACCTGCCCGTGGTCGGCGAACAGAACCTGTACCTGACCGGCCACGATGAAGTGCACTCGCTGTCGAAAAACCTCGACGTGCCCAACGTGCGTTTCTGGATGAGCTTCGGCGAACACTACATCAACGTGTTCACCGTGCTGAAAAACCTCGGCCTGCTCTCCGAGAAACCGGTCACCACCGCCGAAGGCCTGGAAGTGGTACCACTGAAACTGGTCAAGGCCGTACTGCCTGACCCGTCCTCCCTGGCACCGGGCTACACCGGCAAGACCTGCATCGGTGACCTGGTCAAGGGCACCAAGAACGGTCAGCCCCGCGAGCTGTTCATCTACAACGTGGCCTGCCATGAAGAAGCCTTTGCCGAGACCGACAGCCAAGGCATCTCCTATACCGCAGGCGTACCACCTGTGGCTGCCGCGCTGCTGGTTGCGCGTGGCGAGTGGGACGTGAAACACATGGCCAACGTTGAAGAACTGCCAGCTGGGCCGTTCCTCAAGGCGCTGGATATGATGGGGTTGCCGACTCGGATTAAAGACGAGAATGGTGATCGCGCGTGGGATGCTATCGCCTGGTAGCTGCCACATGACAAAGTGCGCCCGAATGGGCGCATTTTGCTTTTAGGTGGGGTGGATATTCGCTAAGGCGCTGCCGCCGAGCGCAATGGCGCGGCAAACACCTGCGTATCCGTCAACTGCTGCACATCCACCCGATGCGGAAAGATCTTCTTCTGCACAAACAAATCATCCACCTGCTGCAACGCCTGAACATCCCGCGCCTCCACCGGCAATAACGACTCATCGCCCCAACTACGCAGCAACTGCGAAACCTCAAGGGGAATGTCATTGACCTTGGCAAATACCCGCGCGTACTCCTCGGGGTTCTGCTGGGCCCACTCAAAGGCCTTGGCGAAACGTTGCAGTACATCGCTCAAGGCCTTGCGCTTGAGCGGATCGGCCAGCACTTCATCAGACGCGGTAATAAAGGTCAGCCCGGTATTGATGCCTTCACCACTGATCAGTACCCGCGCGCCCTTCTGTTCGGCAAATGCCTGGTACACACCGAAGGTAGCCCAGGCTTCGATCTTCCCGGCATTAAAGGCCGGCAAGGCATCAGTGGGCAGGACGAAACCAACGTTGACGTCTTTTTCATCCACTGCGGCGTTGGCCAGGGCGCGAATCAACAGGTACTGGGAAATGCTGCCACGGGCCGACGACACCACCACGTTGCGCCCTTTCAAATCAGCCACCGTGCGGATCGGCGAGTCAGGTGGCACCAAAATCCCGATGCCACGAGATTGACTGCGGCGTACCGCGACGATGCGCAACGGCGTGCCGCCAGTGGCGGCGGCCAGCACCGGTGTATCTCCGGCCGGCCCCAGGTCCACCGCGCCGGCCCGCAAGGCTTCGAACAACGGCGCGGCACCCTGGAAGTTGGCCCATTCGACCTTGTAGCCGATGCCCTCGAAGGCGTTGGCAGCCTCCACTACGGTGCGCAAGCCCTTGGCTTGATCACCCAGGATCAGGGTCACGCCAGATAATTCAGATTGTGTAGTGACCGGTGCTTCGGCAGTTTTATCGCAGCCGCCCAGCAATAAGGCGGCGCCCGCCAGTAATAACGCTCTGAACTCAACCATGGGCAAACCGCCGTACGCTGCTGGTAGCGGCTTGCGCCACCGGCGCAGGGACGTCCACTTCCACCCCCAACAGGCTCAACAACCGTGCCCGGATCGCCTGGAAACCGTCCTGGCCGGTGTCCCGTGCCCGTGGCAGATCAATAATCAACTGCTCGGCAATCTTGCCATCGGCCAGGACGATAACGCGGTCAGCCAACAGAATCGCTTCGTCGACGTCATGGGTCACCAACAGGACCGCTGGCGTGTGCTTGCGCCACAGCTCGATGATCAATCGATGCATCTTGATGCGGGTCAACGCATCCAGCGCAGCAAAGGGCTCGTCCAGCAGCAACAGCTTGGGCTCGCGCACCAGGCCACGGGCCAGGGCCACACGCTGAGCCTCGCCACCGGAGAGCGTGGCCGGGTAGGCTTCCAGGCGATGGGCCAGCCCGACTTCGGTCAAGGCCTGCACCGCGCGTGCCTTGGCATCGGGAATGCGCAGGCCGAGAACCACATTTTTCCAGGCGCGTTTCCAGGGCATCAATCGCGGCTCCTGGAACACCGCAGCCCGAGCCTTGGGCACCCGCAACTGGCCGCTGTCGATGCTATCCAGCCCGGCCAGGCTACGCAGCAAGGTGGTCTTGCCGGAACCGCTGGCCCCCAGCAAGGCGACAAATTCTCCCGGTGCGATGTCTAGGTCCAGGCCATCGATGACCCGCTGCTCGCCGAACTGGCGCACCACATTGCGTAACTGAACGGGTGCCACTGAAGATTCGATGCTCGACATATCAGTTCCTCACAAAAGATGGGCGCCAGGCCAGGGCGAAACGTTCCAGGGTGCGGATCAGCCCATCGATCAACAGACCGAGGACGCTATAGATCAGCAGGCAAATGACGATGACATCGGTGCGCATAAAGTCCCGCGCATCACTGGCCAGGTAGCCGATGCCGGCGGTGGTGTTGATTTGCTCGACGAATACCAGGGCCAGCCAGGAGATTCCCAGGGAGTAGCGCAAGCCGACAAAAAACGAAGGTAAGGAGCCCGGCAGGATTACATGCCAGATCAACTCGCGACGGTTGAGGCCCAGGGTATTGGCGGCCTCAATCAATTTGGGGTCGATGTTGCGGATGCCGGCAAACAGGTTGAGGTACACCGGGAAGGTAGTACCGGTGACGATCAGCGCGATCTTGGTGAACTCACCGATGCCAAACCAGAGAATGAACAGCGGTACCAGGGCCAGGGAAGGAATGGTACGCAGCATCTGCATGGGCGAGTCGAGGATCACTTCGCCGCGCTTGGACAGGCCGGTGATCAGTGCCGCCACCACGCCGATACTGACGCCGATACTCAAACCCAGCAGCGCTCGCTGCAAGGACACAAACAGATGTTTGCCCAACTCACCGGAGACGATCATTGCCCACAGGGTGCCGCCGATCTGCGACGGTGCGGCGATGACCCGTTGCGGGATCAAACCCGCCTGGGATGCCAACTCCCACAGCAACAGCAGGACAATCGGGCTGACCAGGCGCAACAGCACCTCAGGGGTGCGCCAGTTACGCAGCCAGTTAGGGATCAGCCGTGACGCGCCCTCAAGGTCGCCAGTGAGGCGAGCGGCCTTGTTGACGGAAAACGAGCTGGCGGCGCTCTGCGCATCGAGGGTCTTTTCAGTCATCGGGCTTGCTTCCTCATCAAGAACACGGCCAGGGGCGCCGCTTCGGTTTTTCATGCTAATCGCATAAAAAACCTCAGTGAAATTCTTTTTGGGAATAACCTAATATGATTAAAAATCAGATATAAAATTATCCAGATAAATTATTTGCATAATAAAACGCCTCAAGCCCCGCCCTTCGCTGCCTGCACTGCAGCCGTCACTTTAAAATGCGCATTACTGATATCAGTTATTAATTAAGATTCGTTAAATTAATAATTAACTTAGAACAAAACGGCATTTTACAGCCTGGCCCGCTGCCCCTACTTTCGACCCACAGACCGACCCCGATACCAGGTGGAGGCTTTGAATCACGCCTATCCTGCCCTGAACGAGAGTCGTCTCCATGCCTGCAACACCCTCTGTACGTTATCGATCGCCCCTGCTCATTAGCCTGGCCGCCTGCGGCATGGCGCTGGGAAGTTCGTCACTCAAGGCCGAGGACACGGTGGACACCAAGGACACCCGACTGGAAAAAGTCACGGTGATCTCCACCGGCGTACGCGGCACCCAACGCACCGTGGCCGAGAGCCCTGCGCCCATCGATGTGGTCAGCGGCGAGCAACTGCTGAAAACCGGTCGCGCCGACCTCACTGAGGCCATCTCCAAGCTGCTGCCATCGTTCAACTACGGCACCAACGTCGCCGGCTACAACTCCACCATCCGCCCCCTGTCCAACCGCAGCCTGGCGCCGGCCTACACCCTGGTGCTGGTCAACGGCAAGCGCCGGCACAACAGCGCCCTGCCCGCCAATGGCTCCACCGACAGCAGCGGCGCCAACTCGGTGGACATCGACATGATCCCCATCAGCGCCGTGGAACGGATTGAGGTGCTCAAGGACAGCGCTGCGGCGCAATACGGCTCCGACGCGATTGCCGGGGTGATCAACATCATCCTCAAGTCCAGCGCCGAGGGCGGCCATTTAGGGGTGACCTACGGCAAGCTCTACAACGGCGAAGGCGAAGTGACCAAGACCGAGGGCGATATCGGCTTTGCCCTGGGCGACGGTGGGTTTTTGCATTTGTCGGGGGATGCGCGCCAGCGCGGCGATGCCAGCTGGAACGAGAAAGCCACCAACCAGGCGTACTTCCCCGGCGACCCGCGCAACGCCACCTGGGACCGGGTCGGGGTGAAAAACGGCGACCCGCAGATCAAGGCTTTCAACCTCGGCTACAACGCCGAACTGCCCCTGGATGAACAAACCAAACTGTATTCCTACGCCACCTATGGCGAGCGCAAAGCAATCATCAATAACTATTTTCGCTACCCCAACGGCAACGCCAACATCCCCGAGCTATTCCCCGACGGCTACTACCCGCTCAACAACCTCAACGACAAGGACTACCAGTTCCTGTTCGGCGCCAAAGGGCTGGCGGCCGGTTGGGACTGGGACTTGAGCACCACCTACGGGCGCAACACCAACCACCAGTACAGCGACCTGACGATCAACCCGTCCCTGGGCCCAGCCTCGCCGACGTCCTTTGATGACCTGGCCACTTACCGCTTCGATCAGTGGGTCAATAACCTGGACATTACCCGTGCCTTCGACGGGGTGTTCGGCTTTCCGCTGCAAGTGTCTGCCGGCCTGGAACATCGCTGGGAGCGCTTCAGCACATTTGCCGGTGATCCCCAGGCCTATACAGTGGGCGGTTATCGCTTCCCGGCGACGCTGCCCAACGGCCAACCCAACCCGTTGGCCGGGCAACTGGCATCGATTGCCGCCCAAGCCGCCGCGACCATCGCGCCCCAGGACGAAGCCAATATCAAGCGCAACAACTACGCGGCCTATATCGACTTCGGTATAACCCCCGTGGAGCGCCTGTTTATCGACGTAGCGGCACGGGCCGAGCACTTTGACGATGACTCGGGCGACACCGTCAGCGCCAAGGTCAATTCCCGTTATGAACTGACCGAAACGGTTGCCGTGCGCGGTACCGTCGGCAGCGGCTTTCGCGCGCCATCATTAACGCAGATCGGCTACAGCATTACCGACAACCGGGTCGGCGCCGCCCCTGACGGCACCATCGTGCCGGCGGTAACCCGCATTGCCCCGGTCAACTCGGCCCTGGCCAAAGCGTTGGGCGCTACCAGCCTGGACCCGGAAAAATCGCGCAATGCAGGCATCGGCATCACCTGGCAACCGGCCAAGCGCACTAGCCTGACGGTGGATGCCTACTGGATCGAAATTGCCGACCGTATCGCCCGCACCGAAAGCCTCTACGGCCCGGCGCTGACGCCGGTCCTCACCGACCTGGGCATCGACCCTTCGACCTGGACCTCCTACTACGCCAACGCCTTCGACACCCGCACCCGTGGCGTCGACGTCGTCGCCGATCACTTCACCAATCTGGGCGCCTGGGGCGAAGTGCGCTGGAACGCCGCCTTCAACTACAACGACACGGTGATCACCGACCTCAAGCAGCCGCCAGGCGCACTCCAGGGGCTGGGCAACAACAGCGGCGGCAGCCTGACGTGGGTAGGCCGCGCGCGCCAGGGCGACCTCACCGAAGCCCAGCCTCGGACCAAGTGGATCCTGGGCGGCAACTGGAAGCTGGCCGACCTGGCCATCAACCTGCAGACCACCCGCTACGGCAAGGTCAAGACCCTGCAACAACTGGAAAGCGGCGACCGCACGTTCGGCGCGAAGTGGATCACCGACCTAGATATCTCCTACACCCTGCTGGACAACATCACCCTGAGCATCGGCGGCACCAACATCTTCGACGTGCGCCCGGACAAGAACGCCGTGCCCTCGGCCGTGGGCCTGAACCTGTACGGCAACCCGCCGTTCTACCCCGGCGGTGGCTTCTGGTACAGCAAGCTGGCCTATGACTTCTGATCCATCAACCAACGACAAGGAACTGACCATGAGCATTGAATTTATCGGTTATATCGGCGGCCACCACGCCTCGGAGATTCATCCCCGCAGCGGCCCTACCTTGCAACCCGAGTACGTGGAGCAAGTCGCCCGCGTCCATGAAGAGGCAGGCTTCGATCGCGCCCTGGTGGCGTTCCACTCCAACAGCCCGGACAGCACGCTGATTGCCTCCCACGCCGCCAGCGTGACGAAGAAGCTGCAATTTTTGATCGCCCATCGACCGGGCTTTGCCCAACCGACCCTGGCCGCGCGGCAGTTCACCACCCTGGATGTATTCAACGGCGGACGCACCGCCGTGCACATCATCACCGGCGGCGACGACCGCGAGTTGCGCGCTGACGGCAGCCATATCGGCAAGGACGAACGCTACGCCCGCTCCGATGAATACCTGAGCGTGGTACGCCAGGAATGGACCAGCGAAAAGCCCTTCGACTTTGACGGCACCTACTACCAGGTCGAGGGCGCGCATTCGACCGTGAAGTCGCCGCAGCAACCGCATATTCCGTTGTACTTTGGCGGCTCATCACCCGCCGCCATCGCCGTGGCCGGCAAGCATGCCGATGTGTATGCGCTGTGGGGGGAAACCTACGAGCAAGTGCGGGAAGTGGTGACTCAAGTGCGTGCTGAGGCGGCCAAGCATGGACGCACCATTCGTTTCAGCTTGTCGTTGCGACCGATCCTGGCCGAGACCGAAGAACTGGCCTGGGCGCGTGCCGAGCGTATCCTGGAGCAGGCCACCGCCCTCGCCGAACAGAATGGCTTTGTACGCCGCGAACCGCCCAACGAAGGCTCGCGCCGCCTGCTCGCTGCCGCCGCCCAGGGGTCACGCCTGGACAAGCGCCTATGGACAGGAATCGCTGGCCTGCTGGGCGCCCAAGGCAACTCCACTTCGCTGGTGGGCACCGCCGAGCAAGTGGCCGAGGCCCTACTCGATTACTACGACCTGGGCATCACCACCTTCCTGATTCGCGGCTTCGATCCGCTCAATGATGCAATCGACTATGGCAAACGGCTGATCCCACTGACCCGTCAATTAGTGGCCGAGCGGGAGCGCCAGGCTGCCGAAAAAGTCGCCTGAGTTCTCGTAGCAGCTGTCGAGTAAAACGAGGCTGCGTTGGGGGCGACTCGGTGCTTGGGGCTGATCTGATAGCTGTGGTGTGGCCGACGTAGCCTCGCGGGGGCTCGACAACTGCTACGGCGGTTGTCCCTATGCTGCGAGCCAGGTGTATTGACTGACACGCAGCTATCGCAGGCTTGGTCTGCGTTACTGCCTACCTTAGTTCTTGTAGTCGGTATCAGTTCGTTCCAACTGCCGGATCAACGCATTCCAGTGCCGGGCCACCCCAGGCCCGTCACCACTTTTAAACACCTCGGCCTGCTTCTCGACCTTGGCCACCACCTCGGCCGGCGGGAAGATCAACTCAGCATTGCCCCCTGCCTGCGCCGCGATCTGAATGTTGCAGGCACGTTCCAAACCCTGCAGCTGCTGGAATGCATGCTCAACGCTGATCCCGGCGGTCAACAGCCCGTGGTTGCGCAGGATCATCACGCTTTTATCCCCCAAGTCCGCCACCAGCCGCTCGCGCTCATCCAAATCCAGGGCCACACCCTCGTAGCCGTGATACGCCACGCGCCCGGAAAAACCGATGGAGTGCTGGGAGATCGGCAACAAGCCATCCTTCTGCGCGGATACCGCAATACCATCACGGGTGTGGGTGTGCAGCACCGCTTGCAGGTCGGGACGGGCGCCGTGGATGGCGCTGTGGATGACGTAGCCGGCGTAGTTGATGCCAAGGCCAGTAGGGTCATCGACAAGGGTGCCGTCGATGTCCACCTTGACCAGATTGGAGGCGCTGATTTCATCGAACAACAACCCGAAGGCGTTGATCAGAAAATGCTCCTCCGGGCCCGGCACCCGTGCGGAGAAGTGGGTATAGATGTGATCCGTCCACTTGTACAAGGCAGCCAGGCGATAGGCCGCGGCCAACTTGACACGAACCTCCCACTCTTCAGGGCTGACCCGCTGACGGACATTTTTCGAGACGCTGGCTAATGGGCTGACGCTGCTCATGGCAAAACTTCCTGGATGGCCTAAGGATCTCCAGGCAGCCTATGGCAAGGAAAAAAATAATAAAAAGCACATTTTAATCTAAGCTAATTATCATTTTTTTGCATACATCAATGAGGCGGTGCAAGCCCTGCAGGAGCCAGCAAGCTCGCTCCTGCAAAATGCTCATGCAGCGCTCTTGATCTTGTGCAGGGAACCGGCCACCAGTTTGCCAAAGGCGTCCACCGGGCCTTGCAGGTTGCCAAGGAAGCGCGGGTAGATCAGCCACAGGTCCATCACCGGTTTGAAGTCCTTGAGAGGCATCACCGCCAGTTGATCGCGGTGGGCGCTACGATCCAGCAATGGGCGTGGCACCAATCCCAAGCCCAACCCATCGGCCACCAGGCCCAGTTGCAACTCGGTGCCGAAGGTTTCCAGGTTGACCCGCAAAGCCAGTCCCTGGTCCGATAAGGTGCGCTGCAACCCGGCGCGGAAACCGCAGCCATCGGGGTTGAGAATCCAGCCGCTCTGGTAGATATCCGCCAGCTTGCACGGGCGCTTGGGCAACTGGGCCTTGGCGCAGACCACCACCAGCTCCATCTTGCCGATGGACTCACCGACGATGTTGTCCGGGAAGATCTTGCCGGCGGGAAACAGCGCCGCCGCTGCGTCCAATTCACCGCGCTCGATCTTGCCCACCAACTGGCTGCCCCAGCCCGTGGCGACCTGGGCACGCAATTCGGGGTACTCGGTGCGCAAGTGCTTGAGGGCATCAAGCAGCACCACGTCACCGATGGTTTGCGGCACGCCCAGGCGCAACAGGCCGGTGGGCGGCGCGTCGGTCGCTACCAACTCGCGCAGGGCATCCATTTCCCGCAGGATCAAGCGGCACTGTTCATACACCCGCGTACCGATCAGCGTCGGCTTGAGCGGCTTGGTGTTGCGGTCGAACAACTCCACGCCCAGGGCCTGTTCAAAGTTCTGCACCCGCCGGGTGATAGCGGGTTGGGTCAGCTGCAGCGACTCGGCGGCATGGCTGATGGACTGGCAACGAATCACTTCGACAAAGGCATCGATATCGTCAATTTTCATTTGGTCCGCACATAGAGATCAGTCATTAAGATGTGTGAAAAACATAGTCCGAAAGCATAGTTCCATTAGGGGTATCTGGATAGCCCAGAGGCCTATCGATAACGTCTAACGCTATTCAAATGGGTTCTAAATTCCTTTCAGCTATAACCTAATCATTAAAAAATAGCATATTACAAACAAACATTATGCTTAGATAAAGTCACCGCCACGAATCACCCACAATGGAATTGTCATGACCCAGGACCGACACCCGGAAAGACTCAGGGCATTCATAGGTGCCCTGGCGGAATTGATCGACGGCAACCCCCGCGAAGGCGACCTGCTGCACCGCGGCGGCAAGCTGCTGGCCCAGTTGGTCAGCTATGACGACTGGCTGCCGGAGGCATTTGCCCAACCCAGCGCCGAGCGTTATCAGCAATACCTGCTACATGCCGATTCGCGGCAGCGCTTCAGCATTGTCAGCTTCGTGTGGGGGCCGGGGCAAAGTACGCCGATTCACGATCATCGTGTATGGGGATTGATCGGCATGTTGCGCGGCTCCGAGTACTCCCAGGGCTTCGAGCGCGATGCCAACGGTGCCCTGATCGCCGAGGGCAAGCGCATACAGCTTGCGCCGGGCCACGTGGAAGCCGTGTCGCCGAAGATCGGCGACATCCATCAAGTCAGCAATGCCTTCAGTGACCAGGTGTCCATCAGCATCCACGTCTACGGCGCCAACATCGGTGCGGTGCGCCGCGCGGTGTACCAGCCTGACGGCAGCGAGAAACTGTTTATCTCCGGTTACTCCAACGCTTTTCTCCCCAACATCTGGGACTTGTCCAAAGAGAGCCATGCCCTATGAGTACTGCATCGACCCGCTCCTTCGCCCAGATTCGCCAGGCACTGCTGGACCATGAAGAAGTCGCGCTCATCGACGTGCGTGAAGAAGCCCCCTTTGCCGACGCACACCCGTTATTCGCCGCCAACATCCCGCTGTCCAAGCTGGAACTTGAGGTGTACTCGCGCATTCCCCGGCGTAATACCCACGTCACTGTCTATGACAACGGCGAAGGCCTGGCGGGTATTGCTGCCGGGCGTTTACAGGCGCTCGGCTACACCCAGGTCAGCCTGCTGGAGGGTGGCCTGGACGGCTGGCGCAGCGCCGGCGGTGAGTTGTTTATCGACGTCAACGTGCCCAGCAAGTCCTTTGGCGAACTGGTGGAAAGCCAGCGCCTCACACCATCCCTGGCCGCTGAAGAAGTCCAGGCCCTGCTCGACAGCAAGGCCGACGTGGTGGTGCTCGATGCGCGGCGCTTCGATGAATACCAGACCATGAGCATTCCTACCGGTATCAGCGTGCCGGGCGCGGAGTTGGTACTGCGTGCCCGTGAACTGGCACCGGACCCGTCCACCCGCATCATCGTCAACTGCGCCGGACGCACCCGCAGCATCATCGGCACCCAGTCACTGATCAACGCCGGCATCGCCAACCCGGTGTCGGCGCTGCGCAACGGCACCATCGGCTGGACCCTGGCCGGTCAGGCCCTGCAACACGGCCAGGCTCGGTGCTTTGCGCCCACCTCGGAAGAACATCGCCAGGTCGCTGCCAAGGACGCCCGTGGCGTTGCCGACAAGGCCCGCGTCGGCCGCGCCACCCTTGCCGACCTGCAACGCTGGCAGCAGGAACCGGCGCGCACCACCTACCTGTTTGATGTACGCACCCCGGAAGAATTCGAAGCCGGCCACCTGCCCGGCGCCCGCTCCACGCCGGGCGGCCAACTGGTGCAGGAAACCGATCACGTCGCCAGCGTGCGGGGTGCCCGCCTGGTGCTGGCGGACGACGATGGTGTGCGCGCCAATATGTCCGCCTCCTGGCTCGCGCAACTGGGTTGGGAGGTGCATGTGCTGGATGACCTGCAACCTGCACACTTCAGCGCCCAAGGCCCATGGCAGGCACCGGTGCCGGACGCGCAACAGGCCGAGACCATCAGCCCCCATACCCTGGCTGAATGGCTGAACCATGGCGACACCGTAGTGCTCGATTTCACCAGCAGCGTCAATTACGTCAAACGTCATATCCCCGGCGCATGGTGGGCCCTGCGTGGGCAATTGCCCGCCGCCCTGGCCAAGGTACCGTCGGCCCAGCGTTATGTGCTGACCTGCGGCAGCAGCCAGCTGGCGCGCCTGGCGGTGGCCGAAGTCGAGGCGCTGACCGGCAAGCAAGTGTTCCTGCTGCAGAACGGCACCGCCAGTTGGCTCGCCGCGCAACTGCCCCTGGAAGAAGGCGAAAGCTACCTCGCCTCACCGCGCATCGACCGCTATCGCCGGCCTTATGAAGGCACCGACAACCCCCGCGAAGCCATGCAAGCCTACCTCGACTGGGAATATGGCCTGGTGGACCAACTGGCCCGCGACGGTACCCACGGCTTTTATGTGATCTGAACAATCCGCGCCCCGGCATTGTGAAAATCGCCGGGGCAACACCCTGAACATCCGACCCCTCTCCAGGCGGAGGCTGAACTCACGATCGAGAGGAAGCTATTCATGTCCGCCACCCTGCACGTCACCCGCCTGGAACCCACCCTCGGCGCCAAAATTGCTGGCATCGACCTGCGCCAACCCCTGACGCCAGTGCTGCGCAATGAGCTGCGCCAGTTGCTGCTCAAGCACAAGGTGCTGTTCTTTCGCGACCAGGCCATCAACACCGAACAGCAGATCGCCTTCGCCCAGCAATTTGGCGAGTTGTATGTGCACCCAACCACCCAGCAAAACGATCCAGCCCGCCCACAAGCTCACCTGATCGAAGCCCAGGACGAACGCAAGCTCTACGGCCCGAGGATTAGCGGCCGTTGGCACACCGACACCAGTTGGCTACTGCGCCCGACTCTCGGCGCCGTGTTGCGCGCAGTAGATTTGCCAGAGGTAGGCGGCGACACGCTGTGGGCCGACACCGGTGCGGTCTATCGCGCCCTGCCCGATGAACTGCGCGCAGAAATCGACACCCTGCACGTGGTCCACGACTTCAAGAAAGCCCTGGACAAGGTCGGCTACGACTACCCGATCCTCGCCCACCCGCTGGTTCGCACCCACCCGGAAACCGGCGAAGACGGCCTGTTTATCAACTTCTCGCAAAACCCGTCGGTGATTGGCTGGACGCCCGAGCGCAGCAAGCAACTGATCGACCGCCTGCTACTGGAGTTCAACAAACCAGAACACCAGGTGCGCTTCAAATGGCGCAAGAACTCGGTGGCATTCTGGGACAACCGCTCGACCCTGCACTACCCGGTCTACAACTACGGCGACTACCCGCGCCGCATGGAGCGGGTACTGATCGCCTATGACGACATTCCCCATCGGGTAAGAACCGCCAACGCGGCCTGATCGACAAGCCTCCCTGCAACTCTTTCTATCTGGCCCAGTCCTTGTCGCTAGAGGGCTTTTCTGTGGCGAGGGAACAAGCTCCCTCGCCGCAAGATCTTTCAGGAATTTGTGTCATGAGTGCTTTTAGATTCGATTATTGCGCGGCGGCAGTCTTGAGCTTGCTGACCGTGAGCGTCCAGGCCGACGACGCCCCCGACAAGACCCTCGGCACCGTGGTGGTCACCGGCAATCGCGGCAATCAAATGCGCACCATCGCCGACAGCCCCTCGCCCATCGACGTGATCAGCGCCGAGCAATTGCAGGCCAGCGGCAAGGTCGGCCTCAAGGAACTGCTCGCCCGGCTGCTGCCCTCCGTCAACTTGCCGGCAATCAACGGCGGCGGCACCTCGTGGTCGGTGCGCGGGGTGACCATGCGCGGCCTGTCCGGGGATCAGGTGCTGGTGCTGGTCAACGGCAAGCGCCGGCACAACACCGCACTGATCAACAACCTGGCGCGTATCGGCACGGCGGCGGTACCGGTCAACCTGGACCTGATTCCGGTGTCGGCCATCGACCATATTGAAGTGCTGCGCGACGGTGCTTCGGCGCAATACGGTTCAGACGCCATCGCCGGGGTGATCAATATCATCCTCAAGGAAAACGACAGCGGTGGCAGCGCCGAAACCTCCTTCGGCCGCTACGGCAGTGGCGACGGCGACACCGTGCACCAGACCGTCAATTACGGCCTGGCCCTGCCCAACGACGGCTTCGCCAGCCTCTCACTGGACAGCAAGGAACAGGAGCCTTTCGACCGCACAGGTAGCGCCACCGGCAACCTCTACGGCAGCGCCGGGCGCCCCGACAGCCGTGACCAGAGCGTCAATCGCCACGGCTGGAACCCCAGTTATGGACTGGGCAGGGAGAAGGTTACCAACGCCAGCTATAATCTCGAACTGCCGATCCAGGATGACCTGAAGTTCTACTCGTTCTCCACCGCCAGCTACATGGAGACTACCAAGGTCACCGGCAACTATCGCCCCAATGACATCTACTCGCTGGCCGGTGACCCGAACACGCCCTACCCCGACGGTATCCACGCCCAGCGCCGTAACCGCACCAAGGATTTCCAGGTGGCGGCCGGCTTCAAGGGGCTGGTGGGCGGTTGGGATTACGACGTCAGTTCGACCTGGGGCGAAGACGACTCGACCCTCAATGCCAACAACACCCTCAACCCGTCCTGGGGGCCGACCAGCCCAACCTCGTTCAACCTGGCCTCGCAGATCTTCGATCAGTGGACCAACAACCTGGACTTCAGTCGCACCTTTGACATTGGCCTGAGCCATCCTCTGCAAACCGCGTTTGGCTTTGAATATCGCTGGGAGAAATACCAGATCGAGGCCGGTGACTACGCCTCCTACACACCCGGCAACTACGTGATCCCCAGCGGCCCGTTTGCCGGCAGTACACCGCTGCCGGGCCTGGCCTCCTACAACGGCACCAGCCCAGCCGATGCCGGCGAGATCAGCCGCAGCAACGTCGCCAGCTATGTCGACCTGGGTCTGGATGTGACGGACAAGTGGTACGTCGGTGCGGCGGCACGTTACGAGCGCTACACCCAGGACATCGGCAGCACCTGGAGCGGCAAACTGTCCACGCGCTACAAGATCACCCCCGAGTTCGCCCTGCGCGGCACTATCAACAATGGTTTTCGTGCGCCGTCACTGGCACAGACGATTTATGCCTCATCCACCTTTACCTCCGGCGGCGTGATCAATGGCGAGCAGGTCTCGGTGCCGGTCAAGGTGCTGCCGGTGGACACCGCCGAGGCCCAAGCCCTGGGCGCGGAAAAACTCAAGCCGGAAAAGTCCCTGAACTACAGCTTCGGCTTCACCTATGAGCCCACGCAAAACTACCGGCTGACCACCGACCTGTACCAAATCGGCATCCGCGATCGTATCGTCTCCACTAGCCTGCTGGGCGGCCCGGCTGTCTCGCAGATTCTCGCCGCCAACGGCCTGTCTCCCGGCCTGTTTGCCCAGTACTACACCAACGCCGTGGACACTCGCACCCGAGGCATCGACATCGTCAACGAGTACCGCCAGCAACTGGAGGGGTACGGGCAAGTACACTGGAGCGCCGCCTACAACTGGAACCAGACCAAGATCGAGAAACTGCAGGACACCCCAGCCAAACTCGCCAGCTTAGGCTCCAGTTACCAACTGTTCGACCGCCGCCTGCAAAAGGACCTGACCGTCGCCACCCCGCAGTCAAAACTGATCCTGGCGGCCAACTGGAAAGTTAGCACCTACACCCTTAACCTGGCGCTGACCCGCTTCGGTAGCTACACCGAGGGCGACAACAACCCGGTGAACGACCGCAAATTCAGCGCCAAATGGATCAGCGACCTGGACGCCGCCTATGACCTCACCAAGCACCTGACCGTGGCGCTGGGGGCGAACAACCTGTTCAACGTCTACCCGGATAAAAACGGTATCAAGGACTGGGCCGGCGGCTACAAATACGGCCAGTTCTCGCCCTTCGGCTTTGGTGGCGCCTATTACTACACGCGACTGGCGTACAACTTTTGAGGGCCTGGCCATGACATTGACCACACTCGACCTGACCACCGACGTGCTGGTAATCGGCGGCGGTCTAGCTGGCACCTGGGCCGCCGTCGCCGCCGCCCGCGAAGGCGCCCGGGTGATGCTGGTGGACAAAGGCTACTGCGGCACCAGCGGCGTCACCGCCACCGCTGGTCCCGGCCACTGGTGGGTGCCGCCCACCCCAGGCGCAAGGGAGGCCGCCATTGACAAACGCCTGGGCAGCGCCTATGGCCTGGCCGATGCCCGCTGGATGGCCCGGATCATCGACACCACCTGGGCCAGCCTGCCCACTCTGGCCGGGCACTACGACTTTCCCCAAAACGAACAAGGCATCACCCAATACCGCGGCCTGCGCGGCCCGGAGTACCTGCGCGGCATGCGCCGCCTGGCCTTGGACAACGACGTGATCATCCTCGACCACCACCCAGCCCTGGAGCTGCTGCGCGACGATCAAGGAAGCGTCGCCGGCGCCCGTGGCTGGCGTCGCCAGGCAGGCGGTAACTGGCAGGTTCGGGCCCCAGCGGTGGTGCTCGCCAGTGGTGGCTGCGCGTTTCTCTCACGATTGCTGGGTAGCCACACCAACACCGGTGACGGCTACCTGATGGCCGCTGAAGCTGGCGCGGAACTCTCCGGCATGGAGTTCTCCAGCTATTACTGCATCGCGGCGGCTGGCAGCAGCATGACCCGCTCGATGGTGTACAGCTTCGGCGAGTATTTCGACGCCGCTGACCGGCCGTTGAACATCGCCATCGGTCCCGACTTCACCGACGCCCTGGCCAAGGCCTTGCTCAATGGCCCGGTGTACTGCCGCTTGAATCGGGTACCGGCGTATCTCCGCGCGCAACTGCCGAGCATTCAGCCAAACCTGATGCTGCCCTTCGACCGGCACGGCATTGATCCCTGGCGAGACAAATTCCCCGTCACCCTGCACCCCGAAGGCACCATCCGCGGCGTCGGCGGCCTGCGAGTGATTGACGATGATTGCCAGACTACCGTGCCCGGCGTGTTTGCTGCGGGTGATGCCGCCAGCCGTGAACTGATCGCTGGGGCGACTTCCGGCGGCGGCGCGCAGAACTCGGCCTGGGCGCTGTCTTCGGGACAATGGGCCGGGCGTGGCGCGGCCCGACTGGCTCGGCAGAAGTCAGGCCGTGAGGTTGCGCTGCAAGGCTTTGGCGGTGCGGGGTTGCAGGCTCGTCCTGGCGTCACTCAGCTCGATCATTTGATCCAACGCATCCAGGGCGAAGTCCACCCGCTGGAGAAAAACCTGTTCCGCTCCGGCAATCAGCTCGATCAATCTCTGCACGTTCTGGAAAACGTCTGGGACCAAGTCCACACAGGGTTGTCACCCGACCCCACCAACCCGCTGCGCGCCCGCGAAATCGCCGCGATGGCCGCCACCGCCCGCTGGTGCTACAGCGCCGCTGCGCTACGCAAGGAAAGCCGTGGCATGCACCAGCGCAGCGATACACCCAACCAAAATCCGCTGTTCGACGCCCATTTGCGCATTGCCGGCGTGGACCAACTGCGCACGCGTTTTGACCCTCTCACCCCTTCTTTACAAGGCCACGCCCAATGATCGAATTGATTTATCAGGACCTGTGCACAGGGTGCGGCAAGTGCGTTGAAGTGTGCCCCACCAACGTCCTGACCCTGGACGCACAGGCCAAGCCGCAGATCATCCACCAGCAGGCCTGCCAGACGTGTTTCATGTGCGAACTGTATTGCGCCAGCGATGCGTTATATGTGGACCCGGATTGCGAGCAAGTACGCCATCCCGAACCTGAAGCAGTGCGTAAGGCCGGGTTGCTGGGGCAGTACCGGCGGGATTCGGGGTGGAATGAATGGGCTGGTGACCCCAGGTACATCAATGAGCATTGGCGGATGGATGGGGTGTTTGTGCTGGCTCGGGGGCTTGCTGAAGCCGCTAAAAGTTGAAGGTTCATGCCGACACCCACCGCGCAAACCACCTTGCTTAGGTGACGAGCTCCGAGCGTCACGCAGGAAGCATCCCAAACCCTTATAAATGCATAAATAGAATAATCAAATTACAGATAATCAGTAATTTTAATAATTAACTTATAACCAAAAAGAACTTCACAGCCAGTTTTTATGGGAATAACGTTACCTCTCTCACCGACCCCTTCTCCAGGCGGAGGTAACCGAACCACCTCAAGATCAGCCTGGAGCCTTCACCTCATGGTATTTACCACGCCCCTCAAACACTTGCTCCTGAGCAGCACTTTCGCCCTGAGCCTGGTTACGACGGCACAGGCCGCCGACCTGCAACCGCTGCTGGTAGCCAACCAGAAGTCTTCGATCAAGGTGCTGCTGGAAGTCTCCGGCGAGTTGAAGGACGTACCCTATGAGATCCAGTTTTCCGAATTCCCCGCCGCCGCCCCTTTGGGTGAAGCGCTGAACGCGGGTGCCGTCGACATCGGTGCCTTGGGGGATGCGCCCTACGTGTTTGCCCTCGGTGCCGGTGCACCGCTCAAGGTAGTGAGTATCATCCACGCCGAGGGGCGCTACACCACCGCCATTCTCGCCCTCAAGGATTCGCCGCTCAACGATGCCCGCGACCTCAAGGGCAAGCGCATCGTTACCACCCGTGGCTCTATCGGTCATTTCCTGGCGATCAAGGCCCTGCGCAGTGTCGGCTTGAGCACTGCGGATGTGCAGTTCATTTACCTGCTGCCCAGCGAGTCGCGGATTTTGCTGGACAACGGCAGCGCCGACGCATGGTCGACCTGGGACCCCTACACCACCATCGTCACCACCCAAAGCCAGGCCAAAGTCCTGGCCAGCGGCAACACCCTGCTGACCAACCACTTGTACCTGGCGGCCACCAGCCAGGCGATCGCCAGCAAGCGTCAACAACTGGATGACTTTGTCGCCAGGGTCGACCGTGCTTACCGCTGGACCAACGCCCATCCCCAGGAATACGCCACCGCCCAGGCCAAAGTCACCGGCCTGCCGTTGGCGGTGCACGTGGCCGTCGCCAAGGCCACGCAAATGGAGCCGGTACAGATTGACGACACGGTGATCAGCGGCCTGCAAACCACCGCTGACATCTATCAGCAGGAAGGCATCCTCACCAAACATATCGAGGTCTCCCAAGGCTTCGACAAAAGCTTCAACGCAAAGCGTGTTCCCCTTAACCAGGCTTCCCGCTAAAGGAGCAGAACCATGAGCAAGCAACGCCAACTGAAACTCGGTGCAATGGTCCATGGCGTCGGCCATGGCTGGGGCGAATGGCGCCATCCGCAGGCCCTGGCCAATGCCAGCGTCAATTTCGGTTTCTACAAACAACAGACGCAACTGGCCGAAGGCGCGAAGTTCGATTTCGTATTTATCGCCGACAGCCTGCATATCCATGAAAAGTCCAGCCCGCACTACCTCAACCGGTTTGAGCCGCTGACTATTCTCTCGGCCCTCGCCGCGCTGACCTCGCATATCGGCCTGGTGGCCACCGTCACCGTCAGCTACACCGAACCGTTCCAGGTGGCACGCCAGTTTGCCTCCCTGGACCATATCAGTGGCGGTCGTGCTGGCTGGAACGTGGTGACATCGTGGCTTAGCGGCACCGCCGACAACTTCGGCAAGGCTGAACACCCGCCCCACGCCGTGCGCTACCGCATCGCCAAGGAGCACGTGAAGGTGGTCCAGGGCCTGTGGGATTCCTGGGAAGACGACGCCTTTGCCTACGACAAGCAAAGCGGCGAGTTTTTCACCCCTGGCAAGCTGCACGCCCTGGAACACAAGGGCGAGTTTTTCTCGGTCAAGGGCCCGCTGAATATCGCCCGCTCCCGCCAAGGCCAGCCGGTGATTTTCCAGGCCGGTACGTCCGAGGCTGGACGCAATTTTGCCGCCGAGAATGCCGATGCGATTTTCGTCCACGGTGAGAGCTTTGAAGAAGCCCGTGCCTACGCCCAGGATCTGAAGCTCCGTGCCAAGGGCTTCGGCCGTGATGCCGACAACCTGTCGATCCTGCCAGGCATTCGCCCGATTGTCGGGCGTGATGAAGCCGAAGTGGAAAGCCGCTACCAGCAAGCGGTGGAACTGGTGACCGTGGAGGACGCCATCGTCGCCCTCGGCCGACCGTTCAATGACCATGACTTCAGCCAATACCCCCTGGACGCACCGTTCCCCGAACTGGGCGACCTGGGTTCCAACAGCCAGAAAGGCGGCTGCGACCGCATCAAGCAACTGGCCAAGGACGAAGGCCTGACCCTGCGGGAAGTGGCCTTGCGTTTCTCCCGGCCACGGCGAGATTTCGTCGGCACACCGGAGCAAGTCGCCAACGCCCTCCAGTCCTGGTTCGAAGGTGGCGCGGCCGATGGTTTCATCATCAACTCGCTGCTGCCGGACGGCTTGCAGTACTTCACCGAGTTGGTGGTGCCGGTGCTGCAACAGCGTGGGCTGTTTCGTGACGAATACAGCGGCGTCACCCTGCGGGACAATCTGGGCCTGGATGTTCCGGCCAATCGTCATACGGCCATTGAAGTGGAAGAAAAGCAGGGGGCAGTGGCATGAGCGAATCCCTCAACCGCCAGTTGGCGGACTTGCACGCCGAACGCGTGGCAACCTGGGCGCCGGCAGCGCTGCAGGTCAATATCAATCAACGCCAACGCCTGGTGGATGAAGCCCCTGGCAAGGATTTCGTCAAGGTCGGTGATGTGCTGGAGCCCTTCACATTATTGAAGGTTGAAGGCGGCGAACTGAACCGTGAACTGCTGCTCGCAGACGGCCCGGCGGTGTTGATTTTCTTCCGTTTCGCCGGCTGCCCGGCATGCAACATCGCCCTGCCCTATTACCAGCGCCAGCTCTACCCACGCCTGCGGGAATTGGGGGTGCCACTGATAGCTGTCAGCCCGCAGGTGCCTGAGCGCCTGGTGGAAATCAAGACCCGCCACAACCTTGAACTGCAAGTGGCCAGCGACCCGGACAACACCCTTGGGCGCAGCCTGGGCGTCCTCTACAGCTTCGACGAAGCCTCGCGCAAAGCCGCGCTGACCAAGGGCAAGGGCATCGGCGAAACCACCGGTACCGGGACCTGGGAATTGCCGCAACCGACGGTGGTGGTGATCGCCAAGGACGGCCGCGTGGTCTTTACCCAGGTCAGCCCGGACTGGTTGGTGCGCACCGAAGCCGAACCGGTGTTGCGCGTGGTTGAACAGCTGCTGGGGCAAGCGCCCCTGCCGATCGCCATCTGACCGGGACCTGACCATGACCCATACGATCAAACAGGGACAGTTCAATCGTCGCGGCTTTCTCACCGCCAGTTCGCTGGCCCTTGGGGCGCTGGGCCTGTCATCACTGGGGCTGGCGCCGCGGGCCTTCGGGGCACCGACAAAACTGTCCGACCTGACGCTGGCAGTCGCCACCTACCGTGGCCAGGACTCGTACTTCAGCGACGACGCCGGCACCGCCGAGCGGCCCTACAAAGTCGACTTTGCCGAGTTTGCCGGCGGCAACCTGATCGTCGAAGCCTTGGCTTCCGGCAGCCTGGATATTGGCGGCATGAGTGAGATCCCGCCGATCTTCTCGATCCAGAGCCACCGCGAGCCGCGCTTGATTGCAGTGCTGCAAGGCGACGTGAATAACCAGGTGTTCCTGATTCCCAAGGACTCGAAACTCGAATCGGTAGCGCAACTCAAGGGCAAGCGAGTGGGTTACGTGCGTTCCACCACATCCCATTACTTTTTGATCAAGGCCCTGCTGGAGCAAGGGCTAACCATGAACGACATCACCGCCGTACCGCTCACGCCCCAGGACGGTTTCAGCGCGTTCCAGAGTGGCCAGCTGGATGCCTGGGTGATCTATGGCGTGTTTATCCAACTGGCGAAATTCCGCAGCGGCGCCCGCGTACTGAAAACCGCACTGGGCTACTTGTCCGGCAACTATTTGATCGCCGCCCGCCCCGCCGCGCTGGAAGACCCGCTGCGCAAACAGGCCATCCAGGACTACTTGCAGCGCCAGGCCCGGACCCTAGAGTGGATGAACAACAACCCCGAGCCCTGGGCCGCGAAATCGGCACAGTTGCTGGGGGTGGACAAGGCGGTGTTCCTCGACATGTACAACAGCCGCAGCCAGCCCTACAGCGTGACCGAGGTCAATGACCAGGCCATCGCGTCCCAGCAGGAAGTAGCGGATCTGTTCTTCAATGCCGGCGTGTTGAACGAGCGGTTGGATGTCAGCCCCTTGTGGGATCGGCAGTTCAAGTTGTTGCCGATATGAACCAACACCCACCTTTTGATGAAGTGAACCGACCATGAGCCTTTCTTCTCAACCTTCATTACGCTCCGTGGAAGTGGCCAATTTCGAAGCCCTGCTGGAAAGCATCGGCGCCCAATTGGCCGCCACCGCCCATATTTATGACGAAAGTGGCGCCTTCCCCCACGACAATTTCAAGCTGCTGCACGAGCACGGCCTGGTCGCCTTGACCGTGCCCAAGGCCCTGGGCGGTGGCGGTGCCAACCTGGCCCAGGCGCGCAAGGCCATCAGTGCGATTGCCAAGGGAGAACCTTCCACAGCCTTGATTCTGGTGATGCAGTACCTGCAACACACGCGCCTGCAAGACAGCAAAAACTGGCCGCAAGCCTTGCGCCTTAAAGTCGCCGAAGACGCGGTGCGTGAGGGTGCGCTGATCAATGCCCTGCGGGTCGAGCCGGACCTGGGAACGCCCGCACGCGGCGGCTTGCCGGCGACCATCGCCCGGCGCACCACTGCCGGTTGGCGTATCAGCGGCCGCAAGATCTACTCCACCGGCAGCCACGGCCTGAGCTGGCTCAGCGTCTGGGCACGCAGCAGTGATGAAGACCCGTTGGTGGGCGCCTGGCTGGTGCGCAAGGACACCCCCGGCATCAGCATCATCGACACCTGGGATCACCTGGGCATGCGCGCCACTTGCAGCCATGAAGTGGTGTTCGACAACGTACTGGTGCCGCTGGACCACGCCGTCAGCGTCAGTCCCTGGAGCGCGCCGCAAGCGGAACTTGATGGCGACGGCTTCCTGTGGATGTCGGTGTTGCTGTCCTCGGTGTATGACGCCGTGGCCCAGGCCGCACGGGATTGGTTGGTGGGTTTTCTGGAACAGCGCACACCGTCCAACCTCGGCGCCGCACTGTCGACCTTGCCGCGCTTCCAGGAAACCGTCGGCCATATCGACACCTTGCTATTCGCCAACCGCAGCCTGCTGGATGCCGCTGCCGAAGGCCACACACCGGCCGCCAACGCAGCACAACTGAAATTCCTGGTGACTGGCAACGCCATCCGCGCCGTCGAGTTGGCCATCGAGGCGTCGGGTAATCCGGGCCTGTCACGCCACAGCCCGCTGCAGCGGCACTACCGCGACGTGTTGTGCAGCCGGGTACACACACCGCAGAACGACGCCGTGCTGCAAGGGGTCGGCAAAGCCGTATTCGCTCAACGCCAGAAGGAACGTTCATGAGTCAGATCGTTATCGCCAGCCAGTTGGACGAGGACTTCAACGAGGTTATCCGCCAACGCCTGGCCCTAACCCATCCCGACGCCGAGGTGATCGGTGTACCGGCCGGGGTGCCCAGCGACTTGCCGGGCCAGGTCACTATTTTGCTGGCACGGCCCATCAATGTGCGTGGCTATGAGGCTCCAAACACGCCACCACCGGGTTGGCCGTATGGGCTGCGCTGGATTCAAGTGGTGTCGTCAGGTATCGACTTCTACCCAAAATGGCTGTTCAACGGCCCGCCGGTGAGCACCTCCCGGGGCAGCGCCGCCGAGAACATTGCCGAGTTCGCTCTGGCGTCGATCTTCGCGGGCACCAAGCATTTGCCGGATATCTGGGTGCATGACTCGCAGTGGAATTTCACTGCACTGACACCGCTCAAGGGCACGACCCTGGGGATTCTCGGCTTCGGCGCCATTGGCCGCAGCCTGGCGCAGAAGGCTCTGGGCCTGGGCATCAAGGTCGTAGCGCTGCGGCAAAGCCAGGCGCAGTTCGAAGTGGAAGGTGTTGAGGCGGCGCGAGATATCCATGACCTGTTTTCCCGCGCCGATCACCTGGTGCTGGCCGCACCATTGACGGAGTCGACCCGGCATATCGTCGACCGCGATGTGCTCGCCAGTGCCAAGCCGGGCCTGCACCTGATCAATATCGCCCGTGGCGGCCTGCTGGACCATGGCGCACTGCTGGAAGCCCTGGAAACCGGCAGCATCGGCCTGGCCTCCCTGGATGTGACAGAGCCCGAACCGTTGCCGGATGGGCATGCGCTTTATGCCCATCCCCGCGTGCGGCTGTCGCCTCATACGTCGGCGATCTCAACGAATAGTCGCAACGATATCGCGGACAGTTTCCTGGGTAATCTGGAGCGGTATCTCAGTGGGTTGCGGTTGGAAAACCTGGCCGATACCCAGCGCGGGTACTAAGCCGAACAGAGATCAACAGGTGGGAGCGGGCTGGGCTGGCTGGCTGGGGGCATATCCGTTATTTCGGTAACGGCTGCTGGCGGTTTCGCTCTTACAGCGACTCACTTTCGAAAAGCGCGAAAGTAAGCAAAGCGCTCTTGCCCCACCACTTGGTGCCTCGCTTAGGCTCGGCATGCCTTCACTCCGGCATTGCTCCGTGGGCCGCCGCGATGGGCCATCCTTGGCCCAGCGCGGCTAAACCGGCGTCCTGCCGGTTTACCCACGGATCAATGCCTGCGTTCAGCCATCGTGGTTAACGGGGCGCCTAAGATCAAAAGCAAAAGCACGGCGGCCTGGTAGCCGACCTGAGTGGTGAGAAGCAAAAGCGGATCTACTGCCCACTGTCCACTGTAGGAGCGAGCTTGCTCGCGATGGTCGTTAACGATAACGCTGGCTTCCTGAATCACCGCGGTGCCCTCAGGTTCTTCGCGAGCAAGAACTAGGCGTCCCCCTCGCTCCTACAGAAAAGCGGATGGCGCTGGCTCTTGATCTGCCTGCCCATAAAACCAGAGGCCGAACGCAGGTGTTGCGCAGTGGGTAAACCGGCAGGACGCCGGTTTAGCCGCGCTGGGCCAAGGATGGCCCATCGCGGCGACCCACGGAGCAATGCCTTCGTTCGGGCACGCTGAGCCTAAGCGAGGCGCCGATAGGTAGGGCAGGAGCGTTAATGAGATGGTCAGCCCGTGGTGAGACGACCATACCAACCCCTTGATTTTAAAAGTATTGTTCCTGGTGTCAGTGTTTCCAGGCGGCTTCGTTAACCAGATTCTTCGGCCGCTCTCCCGCCAGCGCCGTCAGCAGATTGTCCACCGCACATCGCGCCATTGCCTCCCGTGTTTCATGGGTGGCCGAGCCGATGTGCGGGGTGGCGACCACGTTGTTCAGATGCAGCAGCGGCGAATCGTGATTCAACGGTTCGCGCTCGAATACATCCAGCCCGGCGGCGCGGATCGTGCGTTGTTGCAGGGCATCGATCAGCGCCGCTTCGTCCACCACCTTGCCGCGAGAGATGTTGATAAAGATTGTCTTTGGGCCCATCAGTGCGAACTCTTTAGCACCAATCAAACCCTGAGTTTCAGCGGTCAGCGGCAACGTCAGGCAAACAAAGTCGGCTTGTTCCAACAGCTGCGGCAGGCTGCGGTACTGCGCGCCGAAACGTTGCTCCACCAAGGGTTTTGGCGAGTGACTGTGGTAGATCACCGGCATGCCGAAACCGAAATGCCCACGCTGGGCCAAGGCTTCGCCGATGCGGCCCATACCGATGATGCCCAGGGTCTTGCCATGCACGTCGCTGCCGAAATGCAGCGGGCCAATGTTCTGGTTCCAGTTGCCGGCGCGGACCATATTGGTCAGCTCCACCAGCCGTCGGGCGGTAGCCAGGATCAGCGCGAAACCGGTGTCGGCGGTGGTTTCGGTGAGCACGTCAGGGGTGTTGCTGAGCAGGATGCCGCGCTGGGTCAGATAGTCGATGTCGTAGTTGTCGACACCCACCGACACGCTGGCCACTGCCTCCAGGTGTGGCGCCAGGTCCAACAACTTTGCGTCCAGGCGCAAACTGGCTCCCAGCAGCCCCTGGGCGCTGGGCAAGGCGTCGCGCAGCTGCGCCAGGCCGCCTTCGTCGAGCGATTCAATCAGCGTGACGTTCGCCTGTTCATGCAGGCGGGCCATCAGTGGCGCGGAGAGTTTTTTGTAGAGCACGACATGCTTTTTCATCAGGTTCTTACCTTCAATTCGAGGGGGCGCAAAGAAGCCGCCTGAGGCTGTTCACGGTCACTGGCACCGGGCTTGAGAAAGATCGTCAAGATCACCGACAGCATCAATGCGCCGCTCATCAGCAGGTACGAAGCGCCAGGGGAACCGGTGCTGCTGTTGAGATAACCCACCAGATACGACCCGCCAAACGAACCCAGCGCCCCCATGCTGTTGATCAGCGCCATGGCGCCGCCGGCAACGTTGGCCGGAAGAATCTCCGGGACGATGGCGAAAAACGGTCCATAAGGCGCGTACATGCAAGCCCCGGCGATCACCAGCAGCGTGTACGACCACCAGAAGTGCTCGGCGCCCAGTGCGTACGAGCCATAGAAGGCAATATTCTGGGGCTTGATAAACGTTAGGACATAAGTATTTTATAAACAATAAATTAGAAAATAATTATCGAATCGTTAGTTCAGGTCATAGGTTAGGGGGAGTAGATGGAGCTTCTGTGGGCTACTGAGTC
>NZ_VOBG01000018.1 GCF_008369295.1 Pseudomonas sp. ANT_H4
TGATCAAAGGCAACCGCCTGCTGATGCAAGGCGATCGCCACTACGACTACGACGCCTTCGGCAACCTCCTGCGCGAACGCCGAGGTCGCGCCCAGCAACTGGTCACCGAATACCGCTACGACTGCCAGCATCGGCTGATCGCCGTCACTCAATCGGATGGCCGACAAGCCAGCTACCGCTACGACCCGCTTGGCCGGCGCATCAGAAAAACCATCGATGAGAAGAGCACCGAATTCTTCTGGCAAGGCGACACCCTGATTGCCGAACACTCAGAGGAACAACACCGCAGCTACGTCTACGAACCCGACAGCTTCCGCCCGTTAGCCTTGCTGGAAGGCTTTGGCCCGGAAAACGTCAAACCCTTCCATTACCAACTCGACCACCTCGGCACACCCCAGGAACTGACGAATCCCGACGGCGAAATCGTCTGGTCCGCCCACTACCGCGCCTACGGCCAAATCGCGAAGCTTGACGTTAACACCGTCAACAACCCGCTGCGCTTCCAGGGCCAGTACTTCGATCAAGAAAGCGGACTGCACTACAACCGCCATCGCTACTACAATCCGGACAACGGTCGCTACCTGACGCCCGACCCGGTGAAACTGGCGGGCGGGCTGAACGGATACCAGTACGTGCCCAACCCTACGGGGTGGGTGGATCCGTTGGGGTTAGCATGTGCACCTACAGACTGCCCACAGGCCGCTGGCGGAACATGGAAATTTAATTCCGATGTGGATCTTGATTGGAGAACAGTAAAGGGGAGTTCTTATCAACAAATGCGTAAAGCGCTGGACGAGGCATTTCACAGGACAGGCATATCAAAGGATGACTACACCGTGACTAAGTGGGGAAAAGACCAATATGGTAAGTCGTGGCCGGCAGAGTGGAGAGTATTAAGAGGTCCGAATAAGGGAGCAGAGGTAAACATCGACGATCCGGCGCTGATCCCAACTACTAAAGGTCCTGCCTCACCACATGCCGGTTACCAGACAGTAGGAAAAAGAGGCTATGGCGGAGCCAAAAGAGGGCATATATTGCTTGAACTACTTCCTGTTAGCCGTTCAAAAATTGGCACATCTCAATGAATTATTTAGAAGAAGAAATCGATGAAACTTTAATAGCTTTAGACATTGAGGGCAGAAAGCTAGACTCGAACGAGCTCAGCGCCCTGATCACATCTCTTAGTGAGAGTTTTTTTAAAACCAAACAAAAAACACTTAACCCTATTGATCTCAACATAAAAAGCGAGGAACACAATCCAAATTTTTGGAAAGAGATACAATCCCATATTCATAGTGAGAGGCTGATTTTTATTGTTTTCGACTCAGCCCACAGAGCTTGGGAGATATGTAGCTCCAAAAATCTTGCTCGTATTTTATCTGAAACAACGGGCTATCCTTTCTGGGTAACTGACCGAGACCTAACGTTCTTAGTCCACATGGATGACCATGACTGCGTAAGCTGGGCATAGACTACCTCTAAGAAGCAGCAATGGATGATGTAATTAGTTTTGTGCAAACGAAAAAAGGGACGAATCCTGAAGCCCCCCCACAAATCTACTCCAATGCAAGCGCCTGTTGATGCACATCGGTTCGCAACGTGCGTTCAAGTGGAGCTCACATAAACGTTTGGTATGGGAAGAAAAAAGGATCTCACTACCTTTTCGAAGGCCCACCAGAGCTTGTACTTAGGATAAATAGAAGGTTTTCAAAAAAATGAGTTACTTCGATGAACATTTGATATGCACGCTAAAGAAATAATGCATTCACCATATGCAACTGTCGAGCAGTGACCAGGAGCTCTTTGTCAATGAACTACAAAAAAAAGTCACTTTTATCGGGAATAAAATCCATTGGGCAACTCTGCAAAATCCAATCAGTCTTAGCACCTTAGAAAAAGACAGCGCTTTAACCGAAACATCAAAAAGGCTGAGCAGCCTGACTATTCAGAATGTGATTTTCTTGGGCGACGCAGCTATTGATCACGCTTACTCCATCAACATCACCGACATCAAAAAAGCAATTGAGATTTTTTCAGAGGTCCCTCAACATACATATATCTTCCCTGAAAACCTATGCTGGATAGGCTGTTTAGCATTTGAGGGCTACATGGATTACGCAGACCTTCAGTAAGGCCCCGTACTAAACGACCCCAATTATTTAACAAAGGTTTTAGGTGCCCCCCAAAGCCTCTACAACAAAACACGGCACCCAAAGAATGGAATGGCGGCCTAATACCGATACTCTAATACGCTTTGAAAGCCACCCAGGAGACTTAGGCCCTTTCAGTCCAAGACATCACGGGGAGCACTATCACATCGAACTTAAGCCAAATAATTTGAGCTGGAAGCAAGCCGAAAAACAAAAACTGCTCTTGAAAGTAAAACCCGAAAACTATCAACCCGGACATGGAACTGGTTTCTTGCCAGGCGAAAAGCACCCAGGAACTTAAAATGAAAAAATTTCCCGTTTCAGACGGAACAATCGAAAAAATAACGTGCAACCGAAACACATTGCTAATGGAGTTTACAGATTGGCAAGAGCAATCATGGATCATATCTTTTCAAGATTTGATTGCCTTCCAAGGTATTGGCGCCGTTGGTTCTGAAATATCTGAAATGTACGAAGCATCCGAGACAAGTCTCTCTGGAGAAGCGATGAGAGTTAATTCAAATGAGACTGGAAAAAACTACTGCTTCACTTCGAGTCGCGGAGGAGAAGTGATCTTCATAGTAGTGGCAGGTGACTATGACGCTGAAAAGATATAACCAAATCCGAGAACCAATTACTTTGGATAAATAATAAAGGGGACGAGAGGTAAAGTGCAGACAAGTCCGCCCACACACTTTGATCTTTATCAGGTCAACTGCCCAAGCGCTGCGCAGCCACAATCAACATCATCGGCCGCTCCTGCTCTTGCGCCAACTCCGGGCGGGCCTTGAGGTCCGCCTCACTTGGCCCCCACTCCTCGACATGACTCAAGGTAAAACCTGCCTTGATCAACAGGTTGATCAAGGTGCCCAAGGTGCGGTGCTGCTTGATCACACCCTCCGCCAGCCAATGGGTGACCCGCGGCCCTTCCTGCTGATAGCCGTTCACCGGCCAGCTCTTGCGCCCCTGGTCATCAATCAGCCAACCCGGCCCACGAGGCGCCATGAAGATCGGGTGTTCGATGGAAAACACCAGCCAACCACCAGGAACCAGCGACTCATGGACACGAGCGAACAGGCCCTTGAGGTCGACGATATAGTGCAAGGCCAGCGAGCTATAGGCCAGGTCGAAGGTAGCGACAGGAAGGTCCAGTTGCTCAAGGTCGGCAATGGCGTAAGTAATGGCTGGCGATGAAGTCATCTCGGTTGCCCGCGCCAGCATCTTTTGCGAGACATCCAGCCCCAATACCTGATCAGCGCCCTGCTCCTGGGCCCATCGGCTGAACCAGCCATAGCCGCAGCCCAGATCCACCACTTTCAAACCTGGCATGGGTGGCAGCAATGCCTGCAAGGCGGGCCACTCCGGCGCGCCGGCGAGGCCTTCCACTGAGCGACCCATCTTGCTGTAGCCCTCGAAGAAGGCCGGGGTGTCGTAGATGTTCTGGGTCATGGGATCGCTCCGTGCTGAGTGGTGCCTATTCTGCCGACTCAGGCCCCCGCCAACAACGCATCCACTTCAGCGGTACCCGGTGAAGTTGCCGGCCCCCAACGTGTGACCGCCAGTGCCGCCGCCGCATTCGCTCGGCGCGCCGCCGCGGCTGGCGTCAATCCATTAGCCAGGCCGGCGATAAACACCCCGGCATGAGCATCGCCCGCACCGTTGCTGTCCACCGCCTTAACCTTGAACCCTGGCACATGTTCGGTCTGCCCGTTACGGCCGATCCAGCAGCCGTTGGGCCCATCGCGCACCACCAGCAGCGTTTGCGCAGGCAGGTGGTCGTTGAGTTTGAGCAGCGCGTCAGCGATAGCCGCGGTGCCGGTAAAGGCCAGTGCCTCTGGACCGTTGCTGGTCCAGATATCGATACGGGGCAGCAAGACGGCCATCAGCGATGAGCCCGGCGCATTGACCAACGGGCCCGGATCGAACACCACCGCGATCTCCCTCGGCAACCCCAGCAACCAGTCGAGCAAAGGCTGAGCCTTGCCCTCAAGCAACAGGCTATAGCCGCTGACGTAAACATAGTCGTCGGTGCGGGGGACCGTACGGGCCAAGTTCTCGGCGCTTAGTTCACCTTCGGCGCCCATATGGGAAATGAAGGTGCGCTCAGTGGTCGCTTCGGTCAGTGCCACGCACAGGCCGGTGTCCTCGCCCTCGCTGGCGGCCAGGGCCATTTCGATGCCTTGCGCCTGCATCGCCGCACGGGCCAGGTCGCCGAAACGCCCCTTGCCGTGCCGTCCTAGGTACACCACCGGCAAGCCGTTGCGCTGGGCGGCTGCCATCACGTTAAAGCCGCCACCGGTTTCGAAGCTGGCGGATTGCGCCAGCACATCGCCGCCTGACGCGGGCAGCTTGTCGAGGGACATGACCAGGTCGACGATGACCTGGCCTGTGTGAAGCAATCTAGACATTAGCGTTCTCTAACAAAGCAGGGCGACGATCCGCAGCGCCACCCAATACCGCATAAATTCCGCCGGCCACCAGGAAAGTGACGATCCAGCCCAGGCCGTTATGCCCCAACCAGGAATCGGACAGCGGCCCGGCGAACCAGATGTTCTCGGCAGTGGTGCCGATGGTGGTGAAGCTGAAGCCCAGCACAATCGCGATCACCCAGGCACCAAACGCGCGCCATTCAATACCGCCGCGATACCAGTAGGCACTGCTGGGTGTGACGTCCAGCAAATCCTTGGGGCTGTAGTAATGGCGATGGATCAGATCGACGACAAAGATCCCCACCCAGGCGGTGATTGGCACTGCCAGCAACGAGATAAAGGTGATGAACGGGCCGTAGAAGCTGTCGGCGATCAGCATGAAGTAAATAGAACCGGCGAAAATCGCGACTATGTCGACAATCACGGCATGCACGCGCTTGACCTTCAAGCCGAGGGTCAATGTGGTCAGGCCTGCCGAATACACCGACAGGTTGTTGGACAGCAATAGCCCGCCAAACGCGGTGATCAGGTACGGCACGGCCATCCAGGTCGGCAGCATGTCGCGGATCGCGATGACCGGGTCAGTGGCCGAGGCCAGGTCATTGTTGCCCACCGACAGCAGGCCACCGAGGGTAATCAGCAGCACCAGCGGAATCCCCGCACCGAAGGCTGCGGACGCCACCAGGCGCACGGCCTTGACGCTGCGATGCTGGTAGCGGGACATGTCGGCACCGGCATTGGCCCAACCAATCCCGGTGCCGGCGGCCATGGTGCCGACGCCGATGATCATCGCGCTCAGCGGTGCCGGGGTGGCGTTGAATACGGCGCTCCAGTCGATGGTGGCGCAGAGGAAACCACCCACCAGGATATTCAACGCGCCGAACACGTAGGTCGCCCACTTCTGGATCACCAACAAGGTGGCATGGCCCAGGCCCGAGACGGCCAGGGTCAGCAGTACGAAAATGCCGATAAACAGCAAGGTCAGCAGCGGTGCGCTTTTTGCGGCCACCGGCGAGTTGAACAGGATCGAGCACAACGACAGCAGCACGAACGCGGCGGTGGTGGTGTTGACGGTTTCCCAGCCCAGGCGCGACATCAGCGACACCAGTGTCGGGCCGATATTGCCGCGTACACCAAAGATCGCCCGGGACAGGGTCAGGCTCGGTGCGCGACCACGACGGCCGGCGATGGAGATGATCCCCACCACCGCAAACGAGCCAGCAGCGCCGAGGATCGCAACGATGATTGCCTGCCAGATGGCCAGGCCGCGAAACGCCACCAGAGTCGCTCCCAGCGGCAAGCCGAGAATGCTGATATTAGCGGCGAACCAGACCCAAAACAGTTGCAGCGGATGACCGTTGCACTCGCCTTCCGGGACCGGCTCGATACCGCGCGTTTCCAACTGCCCGGCGCTTTGGCCGGAAGATGTCGAACTCATGACGGGGTGCTCCTGATGCCTGTTTTGTTGTGGTTGTGGCAGTTTCGCAAGTTGAATCAACATCCCGGCATTCCTGTGGGAGCAGGCTTGTCGGGTCGCTGCAGCGCTGCGATGGCATCATCTCGGTATCCCTTAGAGACCGAGTCGCCTGCATCGCGGGCAAGCCCGGCTCCCACATGGAACCGGATACTGCATGGGGTCTGTGGCGCTCAGCGCAACGCCAGCAGCCCCTGGACCAGCGGCTGCAAGTCCAGGCCGTTAACCTGCTTGACCTGCTCAATCAGCGACTCAGGCCAGCACTGCATCCCCAGGCAAGCGCCAAGCATCGCGCCGAGAATCGCGGCAATAGTGTCGGTGTCGCCGCCGAGGCTGGCGGCCATGCACAGGGCTTCGAAAGCATCCATCTCGCCCACTGCCACTTGCTGTGCGAGGGCAAAGGACACCACCACCGATTCCTGGGAGGCAACGGAGGTACCGATCAATTCGTAGAGCAGGTCGGCGAACAGGGCCTTGTCGCTACTGCCGACACTCAACGTCCGCGCCCAACTGATGCGGGTGGCGATACGTCCGCCGGCGACCCAGTTACCGTGACTTTCGGCCTGTTGCGCGATCTGCGTGCCGATGTTCAGTGCCTCACCCAAATCAACGCCGTTGATGCCGGCCGAAACCACCGCTGCCACTGCGGCGGCACTGGCGATACCCAGGGTGGTGTTGTGCGTGACCTGGCATGCCTGGATCACCGACTGGATAAAGGCTTGCGGGTCAGTGACATCCGCCGCAATACCCACCGGCGTGATGCGCATCGCCGCGCCATTGGTGGTGCCGTAGCGTCCGGATTCTTGCGGGGTGTGGCCGGCCAGGATCATATCGATGGCCCGCTTGGTCGACGGACCCAGCAGGTCCTGGGAGCCTTTGGCGCGCATCACCGCTTCCCAGTCGATCAGGCGTTGAGCGAGTTCGGTCGGGTCGATTTTGCCCTGGCCGTCCACCAGCAGTTGACCTACCAGAATCGCCTGCTCGGTGTCATCGGTGATTGAGCCCTTGGGCATGTTCGGCGCAATCGGCTGATCAGCGCCGGCATCTTCCAGGGCGGTGATTGCTCCGAAGCGGGCCTTGACCTGTTCACGACTCAGGGACTGGGTAGGCATGCCTAAGGCATCGCCCAATGCCAGGCCATAGAAAGCGCCGAGGGCGCGGGTATGCGGGGTCATTACGAACCTCAAAATTGAAGGTGCAAACGAAAATGCAGAGGGTCGAGCCAGCTTTCGACGTACTCCATGAAACGGTCCTGACGGTCGTAGGTAGTGCGCAGGGTCTTGAGGAAAACCGTGCCGGCAGGACGACCCAGTAACTGGGCGTCGGTGTCGCTCAAGGGCTCGGCGCCGATCCATTGATCGCCGCCAGCACCCACATAGCCGTAAGCCGCGAGGGTGATGGTCAGGGAGTTGTCGATCAGACCGACCCGAGGAAGGCCTTCCAGGCCACCGGAGGCGGGCATCAACGAACGCTCCAGGGACACGGCGGTGCCATCAGCGGTGCGTCGGCGGCGGTCGAGGGCGATGAACTGATCGCTGCCGTAGCGGCTGAGCAGATCCGGGCGGGTTACCGCTTCCAGGCGCAGGACGTCGGTGGTCACAAAGGCACCGGTATCGGCCAGGGCCTGGGCCCAGCCGCTGCGCTGGTCAAGGACCATGCCGTCAAAGGTGACGATGGAGCCGACACCACTCTGGGTGGCGATGTAGCTGCGACGCTTGAGCTCCGCGAGTGCCTCACGCAGCGTGCCGCGACTGACCGAAAACTCTTCGGCCAGTTGATGCTCACCTGGCAGCAGGAAACCGTCGGCCATGACTCCGCCCTCGATACGGCGGATCAGTTCGTCGACGACGCGTTTTTTCTTATCAAATCGTACATGTCTAATCATGTACAAACTGATAACCGAAAGCGCCTCGCTGCAGCAAGCAAATTATTTCAAGGGAAAGGGGAAATCGGTCTCAGGGTTCCAGGCCGATGGGGAAAAATACCCCGCCACTCCATACGCCAAGCCAGTTCTGACCGTTGATCGGACGAGACACCGCCAGCTCCACCAACTGGTAGAAAGCGTTGCGATGAACCAAGGCTTCTAGGTTGGTGCGCACCCGCAAATAAGGTGCCGGCTCTTGAGTATCTGGATCAATCACCACCCGCAGCGGATGCTCTAGGCCAGCCTCGACCTGATCCTCAACGTTAGTGGTAAAGCGCAGGACCTGGCTTTCGCCCTGCCCTTCAACTTCCAGGGTCAAGGCGATGAAGGGGGCATCGTCGACCTTGATCCCGACCTTTTCCACCGGGGTAATCAGGAAGTAATCATCGCCATCGCGGCGGATGATGTTGGAGAACAGCTTGACCATGGGTTTACGGCCGATGGGCGTGCCCATGTAGAACCAAGTACCGTCACGGGCAATTCGCATGTCGATATCGCCGCAAAAATCCGGGTTCCACAGGTGAACCGGCGCCGGTCCCTTGCCCTTGGGCAGTTGTGCCAACAGGTCGTTGGCCTTGGCCGAATCGCTCATGCTGTCTCCTTTGACTTACTGATCACTCATGCCCAACAGACTGCGAGCGTATTGCGCAAGCGGCGGCCCAAGCAGATCTTCGGGTTTGTTGTCGTGCAACGTCAGTAAACCGCCACGACTGCGAATCCGTGCAGTATCAATCAAATACTGGGTACTGGTCTCGATCAACATGATCTGGATGACGCCGCTGTCGATCCCCAGCCGGTCCACGGCCTGCTGGTCGGTCCATTCGTCGGCATTGCCGATCCGGTCGTCGGCCTTGGCAAAGCGCGTATACAGCAGGTAATGGGCGCCGACGCTGCGGGCTTCGGCCATCGCCTCCTCCAGACCTTCCGGCGAGCGGGCGCGGCGGACCATGGGGAAGTATTCGATAAAGCCGTTGAACGCTTCTTCGGCCACCACGTTGGGGCGTGGATAGGCGCTGCCCGGCGGGGTGAATGCACCTTGGGCGATAAAGATAAAGGAGTCCGGCTGTATGCGGATCGAGTTGGAACGGCGGGTATTGCTGTGATCCAGCAACCCGGCATCGCTCATCTGATAGCGAGTGCCTTCGGCCATATCGCTGACTGTCATGCAGCCGCCCAGCGCTAACGACGCCAGCAACAAAACCAGACTACGCATCCTATCCTCCAGAGGCCGGTGACGGAAAACCGGCGAATAGGCACGAGATGCAGATTTTGCGCCAGCTTGAGCGACTAGCCGCCAATGATCTTCATGATCGTGGCCCCGCCGGAAAACGCCACTTCCTGCTTGTCACCCAAGGCCTTGACCAGCAAGCGCTGCAAGGCCGGCAAAGCCTGGTGACGCGGCTTGTCCAACAGGTCGCCGACATAGTGGCGATTGCTCGACGACAGGCAGCCATGCAGCCAACCGGTGGACGACAGGCGCAACCGTGAGCAGGTACGGCAGAACGGCACGCTTTCGTTGGCGATCACGCCGAAGAAGCCTTTGCCGGGCACTTCATAACGCACCGCGGTGGCATCCACCGGAGCGTCGGCTTGCAGGTAGTCGTGATGGGCGCCAATCAGGCTCAGCAACTGCTGCAGGCTGACGAACTGCTGGAGGAAGGCATTGGAGTCGCTGGCCAGGTGGCCCATGCGCATCAATTCGATAAAGCGCAGCTCGTAGCCACGCTCCAGGCAATAGTCGAGCAGCGGCAGAACCTGGTCCAGGTTCTGCCCGCGCAACGGCACCATATTGACCTTGATTTTGATCCCTGCGGCGCGCGCCTGGTCCATGCCATCGAGCACGGTGGCCAAGTCGCCGCCACGGGCGATGCTGCGAAAGGCATCAGCGTCCAGGGTATCGAGAGAAACGTTGATCCGGCGAATCCCTGCATCCACCAACAACGGCAGCTTGCGGGCCAGCAGTTGGCCGTTGGTAGTCAGGCTGATATCACTCAGGCCCATCTTGCCTACCGCGCCCATAAAGGCTTCAAGCTTGGGGCTGACCAGCGGCTCGCCACCGGTAATACGCAGGCGATCGATGCCGGCAGCCTCGATCAGATAGGCGACGCCCCGCGCCATGGCCTCGGCCGAGAGCTCGTCTTGCGCAGCCACCAGCCGCTTGCCGTTTGGCACGCAGTAGGTACAGGCGTAGTTGCAGGCTGAGGTCAGGCTGATTCGCAAATTGCGAAAACGCCTGCCTTGACGATCAACGATCATGGATCACTCCGGCAGAGGATAATTCGGGCACACTAAAACCTGACTGATAAATCAGATTTTAGCAAGAACCTTACCTGAGTATATTCCTGGGTTACTGCACCTAGCAGTAAATTATCTGGCAATTGACTTAGGCGGCAGGCGTTTCGGCACTCGGCAGCTCGGTGCTGTGCTTGCGCTTGTTGCCCATGCGCACGCCGATGTCCATCAGGAACTGGAAGAACCCTTCCTGATCTTCCAGCACGTTGCTCCAGAACGGCGAGTGGTACAGCGCCACGGCGCCGTGCACCAACGCCCAAGCGGCGCAGTAATGGAAATATGGCGGAACGTCTTCGAGCTTGCCTTCGCTGATGCGGCCCTTGATCAACAGGGTCAGGCGTTCGAAGTTCGAGGCACGAATCTTGTGCAGTTCCTCGACCATCTCGGGCACCTGGTTGCCCTTGACCACCTTCTCTTCCAGACGATCAAACAAGCGGTAGCGTTGCGGGTCGCGCATGCGGAATTCGAAATAGGCTCGGGACAAGGCTTCCTTGTCCTTGTCGACATCGGCCGAGTGCAGCAACTCATTCAAATCCCGCTCGTAGTCGAGCATCAGGCGCAAATAGATCTCGGCCTTGGACTTGAAGTGCTTGTAGATCGTGCCTTTGCCGATACCCACGGCATCCGCAATCATCTCGACAGTGACGCTGTCTTCACCCTGTTCGAGGAACAGCTTGAGTGCGATGTCGAGAATTTCCTGCTCGCGGCGGCGAAACTCACGGACCTTACGGGGTTCTTTGTGCATAAGAAAAAGGTCTGCAGAGGTCAGTAATGGAAGGGTTACGTACCGCATGCTTCGATTGGCGATGCGTGACGGAACGTTTTACCCGGTCCGAGGGATTATCCGGACTGTACGGTCGTTGGGCAACGTCTATATGAACAACCCTTGCACTTAACTTACAGCCCGCCAACGATTGGAGCTGTATGGGTCAGAAATAATACGCACCACCCTGCAGCGTGCATCGTCTCAATGAGAACTCAACCGAAGCGGGCGTATTCCAAATCTGTTTAAAAAACGATCAGATGCGGCTGGACTGAACGGGATACTGATCAATACTTGAAATGTCGGCGTGACATCTCCCCCAAGTGACGCGCCGATATGGGCACCGACGGACTGTGTGCCCTTGTTTTACTCCTAATGGTCTTAACCCGGATTCACCCCCCAGAACCCGGGTTTTTTTTGCCTGGGATTTAACCCGCGCGCATTAACCAACGTGAGCCTGCGCAAACAGGCGCTTGAAGTTCTCTGTGGTCTGCTCGGCAAAGCGCTCGTAGGACTCGCCCCGCAACATCGCCAGATAGTCCGCCACATCCCGCACGTATTCCGGCAGGTTCGGCTTGCCACGATGAGGGATAGGCGCCAGGTAAGGCGAGTCGGTTTCCACTAGCAGGCGGTCCGCCGGTACTTGGCGTGCCACATCCCGTAGGGCGTCGGCATTGCGAAAGGTAACGATACCCGACAAGGAGATGTAGAAGCCCAGGTCCAAGGCAGCCTTGGCCATGTCCCAATCTTCAGTGAAGCAATGCAGCACACCGGCCTGGGGCAGCGCGGCTTCCCGTAACAGTGCCAAGGTATCGGCACGGGCGCCACGGGTGTGAACGATCACCGGTTTGCCGGTCTGTTGCGCGGCTTGCAGGTGCAGGCGAAACGACGCTTGCTGCAACTCGGCCGCTTCCGGTTCGTAGTGATAATCCAGGCCTGTCTCGCCGATCGCGACTACTCGGGGGTGATTGAGCTCACCCAGCAGCCAATCCAGGGCCGGCGCTTCGCCGGGCTTGAGGTCCAGGGGATGGATACCCACCGAGCAATCGACATCGGCATAGCGCTCGGCCAAGGCTTTGACATCGGCGGCGTTTTCGGCGCTGACGCCAATGCACAGGAAGTGCCCTACCCCGCGCTGGCGAGCAGCGTCGAGAGCGGCGTCCAGGGAACCGTTGTGTGCAGTAAGGTCGAGACGGTCAAGGTGACAATGGGAATCTACGAGCATAGGAAGTTACAACTTGCGTCACTGGGAGTGTCTGACCAACGGTAAACCCGTGGGCCCCGAAAAAATCAGCGGCGGCCGAGCAACCCGACCCATTGCACCAGCAACGCCTCAAGCAGCAGCACCCGATTGAGGTTGGCCTTGCCCAGGACTTTCTGGCGCTGGGCGAGTATCCAGTCCTGAATATTCAAGACCTTGTCCTGAGCGCTCTTTTGCGCCAGGTATTGCACAACCTTACGCATATCCATCAAGCCCAGACCGCTTTCATCCTGGGTCAGTTGGTAGCGCAGAATCAGGCTGGACCAGTCGCAGAACCAGTCGAACAGCAGCAGCAGTGGAATATCTTTCCAGGCTGTTTCGGCCAGTTGCGTGGCGGATAGCTCTTGCTTGAGCAGTTTTTTCACGCCATCGACCACCAACGCCCGTTGCTCGCGCACGCCCTGAGCCTGCAACTTGACTGCGGCCAATGGCGAGCCGGCAGCCAGGGTCAGCAACTCGATACGCGCTTCTGCACTGCACTCCGGCAAGGCTTGGCCCAACCACTGCAAACTCATGGCCTCGCTCGGCAACGGGCAAGCCTGTTGCACGCAGCGACTGCGAATGGTCGCCAACAAACGGCTGGACTGGTGACTGACCAACAGCAGCACGGTGTTGCCAGACGGCTCCTCCAGGCTTTTGAGCAAGGCGTTGGCAGCGTTGATGTTCATCGACTCTACCGGCTCGATCAACACCACCTTGCGTCCACCCATCTGTGCGGTCTGCACCACAAAGCTGACCAGGTCACGAACCTGATCGACCTTGATTGCCTTGTCGGCTTCTTCCGGTTCCAGCACGTAGTTGTCCGGATGACTGCCGGCCTTGAGCAGCATGCACGATTTGCACTCGCCGCAGGCTTCCAGGCCATGCGGACTCTGGCACAGCAGGCTGGCCATCAAGCGCTCGGCCAACGCCCGCTTGCCGATGCCCACCGGCCCATGGAGCAAATAGGCATGGGCGTGCTGGGCACGACCGGCCAGTTGCTGCCACAGACTGTCCTGCCATGGGTAGGCTTCAGCCACGGTAAAGCTCCAACAGTTTCGGCATCAGGGCATCCAGTGCCCGCTGAACCTGAGTCAGAGGCTGCGCCGCGTCCACCAGGCAATAGCGCGCCGGGTCTGCCTTGGCGCGCTTGAGATAGGCACTGCGCACGGCGTCGAAAAATACCCGGCCTTCCAGCTCGAAGCGGTCAAGGCGCCCACGAGCGCTGGCTCGGGCCAGACCGACTTCCACCGGCAGGTCGAACACCAGGGTCAAGTGTGGGCGCAAGTCGCCCTGGACAAAGGTTTCCAACGTCGCGATACGTTCAAGGGACAAGCCACGGCCGCCGCCCTGATAGGCGTAAGTGGAATCGGTAAAACGGTCACAGATCACCACTGCGCCACGGGCCAGGGCCGGGCGAATCACTTCGCCCAGGTGCTGGGCGCGGGCGGCAAACACCAGCAGCAGCTCGGTGTCCGGGTTCATCTGCTCGTCGCCCGGAGCCAGCAACACCTCGCGGATCCGCTCGGCCAGGGGCGTACCGCCCGGCTCGCGAGTCAGCAATACCTCGATGCCTTCGGCCCGCAGGCGTTCGGCCAAGTATTCGCGGTTGGTGCTTTTGCCTGCGCCTTCCGGGCCTTCCAGGGTAATAAACAAGCCAGTCACAGGCAGTCCTTAGTCAGAGTCATTGCGGGCTTTGTGGCGCAGCGGCGTCAGGTGCCGGGGATTGCTCCGCCGGGACTTCGGGCGGTGCGTCAGCAGGGAGCGGCGTACTGTCCACCGGCTTCGCTGCCGGCGCAGGGCTGGAACGATAATCGGCGCGGCGCTTGATCTGGTACTCACGCACAGCAGAATTATGCGCATCCAGGTTGTCGGAGAAAATATGGCTACCGTCGCCACGGGCAACAAAATACAGGCTACTGCCAGGCACCGGGTTCAGTGCAGCATGAATCGCTTCGCGGCCGACCATGGCAATCGGCGTCGGCGGTAAACCGGGAATCGTATAAGTATTGTAGGGCGTAGGCTCCTTGAGATGAGCGCGGGTCAGCTTACCGTTGTACTGCTCGCCCATGCCGTAGATCACGGTCGGGTCGGTTTGCAGCGGCATGCCGATTTTCATGCGTCGCACAAACACTCCAGCAATCTGCCCGCGCTCTTCAGGCACTCCGGTCTCTTTTTCCACCAGAGAAGCCATGATCAGCGCTTGATAAGGTTCGGTGTAGGGAACAGCCGGGGCACGCTTGCTCCATTCCTGGGCAAGGACATCGTCCAGACGGCTGTAGGCCTTCTTCAGCAGTTCGGCGTCAGTCATGCCACGCACGAAGCGGTAGGTATCGGGGAAGAAGCGCCCTTCCGGAAAGACGCCCGGATGGCCGAGCTTGTCCATCACCTCGCTGTCACTCAAGCCTGACAGGGTCTGCTCGATCTTTTCATGCTTGGCCAGGGCGGCGCGCACTTGGCGGAAGTTCCAGCCCTCCACCAGGGTCAAGCTGTATTGCACCACCTCACCGCGCTGCCACAGGCCGATCAGGCCCTGCGCAGTCATGCCGGGAGACATGCGGTACTCACCACTGTGCAGTGGCTGACCATCAAGGTTGAAGCGCCAGTAGAGACGCAACCAGAACGCGTCCTGGATCACACCATCAGCTTGCAGGCGATTGAAGGTGCCTGTCGGTGTCGATCCGGCGGGCACATCCAGCAACTGCTCTTGCGTCAGGCTCAAGGGCTGCTCAAGGGCGCTATTGAGCTTCCAGGCCGAAGCACCCAGCAGCAAACCTGCCAGGACCAGACCAATCTCCAGCAGCAGTACAAATTTACGTCTCAAATCAAATATCCAATAGCGCGCGAACAATGCCTTGCAGTTTACGGGTGAGTGGCCCAATCGACCAGCTCATCACCCCACACCCATGCACCGGCCAAATGCCATATACGCTGTTGCAAACAAAGACTTCGTCCGCCTGCTGCAACTGTTCAAGGCTGATATCGGTGACATTCACCGGGATACCCAACGTACCCGCCTGGGCCAACACCTCGGCCCGCATGACGCCGGCGACACCGCAGCGATTCAGATCAGCGGTCAGCAACATGCCGTCACGAACCAGGAACAGATTGCTGAAGACGCCTTCGATGACTCGACCGGAGATATCCAGCATCAAACCTTCGGCGTGATCGGCATCCTGCCACTCGGAACGGGCAATCACCTGTTCCAGGCGGTTGAGATGCTTGAGACCCGCGAGCACGGGTTGCTCGGACAAACGGATGGCGCACGGAAACAGGCGTATGCCCGATAAAGCATGCGTCTCTGGATAAGTGGCGGGCGGATTGCCCTGCAGAATACGGCGCGCTGTTGCGCCAGGTTGAATGCCATAACCGCGCTGGCTGTCGCCTCGGGTCAGGATCAGCTTGAGTACACCATCACCCAGTGCGGCGGCATAACTCAGCAATTCGCTGCGGATCAGGTCCTGATCCGCAACAATCGCCAAACGCCTGCAGCCTTCGGCGAGGCGCTGCAGGTGGCGGTCGAGCAGCACGGGGCGCCCAGCCTTGACGGCAATGGTTTCAAACAAGCCATCGCCGTATGCCAGGCCGCGATCTTTCAGAGGCACTGTGTCCGCTGGCTGACCGTCGACCCAGCTGTGCATCACTCGGCGAACCGGCGGAACACCAGAGAACCGTTGGTGCCACCAAAACCGAACGAGTTGGACAACACCACATCGATCGGCATCTTCTGCGGCTCGTGAGGCACGAAGTTCAAGTCACAGCCTTCGTCTGGCTCATCAAGGTTGATGGTCGGCGGTGCGACCTGATCCTTGATCGCCAGCACGCTGAAGATCGCCTCGACCGCGCCCGCCGCACCTAACAGGTGACCGGTCATGGACTTGGTGGAGCTGACCGCCAGGTTGTAGGCGTGCTCGCCGAACACCGACTTGATGGCCTCGGCTTCCGCCAAATCGCCAGTCAGCGTTGAAGTGCCGTGGGCGTTGATGTATTGCACCTGGTCGACGTTGATCTTCGCATCCCGCAGCGCATTGGTGATGCAGCGCGCTGCACCCGCACCGTCAGCCGGTGGCGACGTCATGTGGTAGGCGTCACCGCTCATGCCGAATCCGATCAACTCGGCGTAGATGGTAGCGCCACGGGCCTTGGCGTGCTCCAGCTCTTCGAGGACCAGCGCACCGGCACCGTCGGACAGCACGAACCCATCACGGCCCTTGTCCCACGGACGGCTGGCACGGTCCGGCTCGTCATTACGAGTCGACAGCGCACGGGAAGCACCGAAGCCGCCCATGCCCAGCCCGCAGGCGGCCATCTCGGCGCCACCGGCGATCATCACGTCCGCCTCGTCATAGGCGATATTGCGCGCCGCCATGCCGATGCAGTGAGTACCTGTGGTGCAGGCTGTGGAAATGGCGTAGTTAGGCCCCTGCGCACCCAGGTGGATGGACAGGAAACCAGAAATCATATTGATGATCGAACCTGGCACGAAGAATGGTGAAATTCGACGAGGCCCGGATTCGTGCAGGGTGCGGCTGGTTTCTTCGATATTGGTCAGACCACCAATACCCGAACCCATAGCCACTCCGATGCGCTCACGGTTGGCGTCGGTTACTTCCAGGCCGGCATTTTGCACCGCCTGAAAACCTGCTGCCAAACCGTATTGAATGAACAGGTCGAGTTTACGGGACTCCTTGATCGAGAGATATTCCTCGACATTGAAGCCCTTTACCGAGCCGCCAAAACGGGTGGAATAGGCAGAAAGGTCCCTATGTTCAATCAGACCAATACCACTGCGGCCAGCCAGAATGCCCTGCCAACTGCTCGGCACATCCGTGCCCAGTGGCGATAACATACCCATACCGGTGACTACGACGCGTCTACGCGACACAGCACTCTCCTTTTTCTAATGACGACACTTTGCATCAGGCCTAAAGGAAAAAACCGCACGCCATAGGGCAGTGCGGTTTTTCCATCACAGCAAGCGACGATTACAAATTACTTGCTATCGTGAGCAGTAACGTAGTCGATAGCAGCTTGAACGGTAGTGATTTTTTCAGCTTCATCGTCAGGGATTTCGGTCTCGAATTCCTCTTCCAGAGCCATCACCAGCTCAACGGTGTCAAGGGAGTCGGCACCCAGGTCTTCAACGAAGGAAGCGCTATTGGTCACTTCTTCTTCTTTAACGCCCAGTTGCTCGGCAACGATTTTCTTGACGCGCTCTTCGATGGTGCTCATACCTTGTTTTCACTCCTAATGGACAAATTCAGGCAGCTGGCCAGTGGGTAAGTGTATAGAAAGGCTTTTCAGTTTTTCAACTGAAAGCTTCACCCTCCTACCCTATCGGCCATCTGACTATAAATAGATTGCAGCTTTATAACGGATTTTAGACAGCACGTATGACATTTTTTTGAAGCAATCCGTCACAATTTAACTCATGTACATCCCGCCGTTCACCGGAATTGTAGCTCCAGTCACGTATGCCGCACCGTCGGATGCCAGGAAAGCGACCACATTCGCGATCTCTTGAGCCTGGCCCAGACGGCCCAGCGGAATCTGCGTCAGCAAGGCTTCACGCTGTGCTTCAGGCAATTCGCGGGTCATATCGGTATCGATGAACCCAGGGGCCACCGAGTTGACCGTAATCGACCGCGAGCCGACTTCACGCGCCAATGCACGACTGAAACCTTCCAGACCTGCCTTGGCGGCTGCGTAGTTTACTTGGCCTGCGTTGCCCATGGCACCTACTACCGAGCCAATATTGATAATTCGGCCCCAACGCGCCTTGGTCATGCCACGTAAAACCCCCTTGGACAGGCGAAACAGACTGTTCAAGTTGGTGTCGACAACGTCATGCCACTCGTCGTCTTTCATGCGCATCATCAGGTTATCGCGGGTGATACCGGCATTGTTGACCAGAATAGCCGGCACACCGAATTGCGCCGATATTTCGGCCAATACCGCTGCGACTGATTCGTCACTGGTCACATTGAGCTCAAGGCCCGTGCCTTGAACGCCGTTTTCCTTCAAGGTCGCGGCGATACGCTCGGCGCCGGCGGCGGAGGTCGCGGTGCCGATGACTACAGCGCCCAGGCGCCCCAACTCCAGGGCGATAGCCTGGCCAATCCCGCGGCTTGCGCCGGTCACCAGTGCAACTTTACCTTGCAGACTCATGCAGGCTTCTCCTTATTTCAGGCCTGTGCCGCAAGAGCGGCAGCGAAGGCATCCGGGGTATTGAGATTGGAAGTCGACACGCCTTCGGCGCAGCGCTTGTTCAGGCCGGCCAGGACTTTGCCTGGACCACATTCGACCAACTGCGTGGCACCTTGAGCAGCCAAGGCCTGGATCGATTCAACCCAACGGACTGGCTTGTACAGCTGCTCAAGCAAGTCACGCGTGAGGGTTTCCAAGTCTGGGGCAACAGCAGCGCTAACGTTTTGCACCAGCGGGATCTGTGGCGCCTGCCAGTTGATCGCGGCGACTGCCTGCGCAAAGCGCTCGGCAGCCGGGCGCATCAATTCGCAGTGGGACGGCACACTGACTGGCAGCGGCAGCGCACGCTTGGCACCACGAGCCTTGCAGCCTTCGATGGCGCGCTCGACAGCGGCCTTGGCACCGGCGATCACCACCTGGCCTGGCGAGTTGAAGTTGACGGCGCTGACCACTTCGCCCTGGGCCGCTTCGGCGCAGGCTGCAATCACGTCAGCATCTTCCAGACCGAGAATGGCAGCCATGCCGCCCTGCCCAGCTGGAACAGCCTCTTGCATCAGTTGGCCGCGACGCTCTACCAGCTTGACCGCTTCACCGAGGGTCAGGCTTCCAGCCGCCACCAGGGCGCTGTATTCGCCCAAGCTATGGCCAGCGACGTAGGCCGGGCGCACACCACCTTCAGCCAGCCAAAGACGCCACAGCGCGATAGAGGCGGTGAGAATGGCCGGCTGGGTCTTGTCAGTTTGATTGAGCTGCTCTTCCGGCCCCTGCTGGGTCAGCGCCCAAAGGTCGTAACCCAGGGCGTCGGAAGCTTCCTTGAAGGTTTCCAGAATCAGCGGATATTGCGCGCCCAACTCGGCCAACATGCCGAGGGACTGCGAACCTTGCCCTGGAAAGACGAATGCGAGGGATGTAGACATGTAACAAGCCCCTAATGATCTGGTCGTCGGAGAATTGACGCCCCACAGGTGGGAGCGCAAGAAACTGACAAATTGGATGGTCAATTGAACTGGCCGGTCACATTGTAAGCATTCCCGGACCAATTCGCCTAAGGCAGCAGATCCTCAAGACGGCCGTGCAAGCGTTGCGGCAGGCTTTCCTGGATTTCGATCAATGCACGCTGAATGGCACTTTGAAAGCCCTGCACCCCTGCTGAACCGTGACTTTTCACCACTATCCCCTGCAAGCCAAGAAAACTCGCGCCATTATGCCGCGCTGGCGCCAGGTCTGCCTGCAGTCGCCGCATCAACGGCAGCGCCAAGGCGCCCACCAGGCGCGAAGCCAGGTTCCTCCTGAACAACGTCTCGATGCGCGCGGCAATCATGGTGGCCAGCCCCTCGCTGGACTTGAGCAGGATATTGCCGACAAAACCGTCGCACACCACCACATCCGCTTCGCCGCGATACAAACCGTCACCTTCGATAAACCCGATGTAGTTCAAGCCCCGCGCGCGCTGCAGGAGGCTGGCGGCCAGCTTGACTTGCTGATTGCCCTTGATGTCCTCGGTGCCGATATTCAGCAAGGCAACCCTAGGCCGGACAACACCCAGCGCTTCGGCCGCCACTGAGCCCATCACAGCAAACTGCAACAGATTCTCGGCACTGCAATCGACATTCGCCCCCAGGTCCAGCAATTGGCAATAGCCACGCTGAGTCGGAATCGCCGCCACCATCGCCGGTCGATCAATCCCTGGCAGGGTCTTCAGCACATAGCGCGACAAGGCCATCAAGGCCCCGGTATTGCCGGCGCTGACTACGGCCTGGACCTTGCCATCACGCAACAACTCAAGCGCTACGCGCATGGAAGAGTCAGGCTTGCCACGCAAGGCCTGCGCAGGTTTTTCATCCATGCCGATGGTTTCGCTGGCGGCCGTAATCGTCAGGCGCACGCGATCCACAGCCGAATGGCTGGCAATCAGTTCTTCAAGTAGGGAGGGTTGACCGACGAGGGTCAGGTGCAGCGAGGGCGTGGCAGACAGGCAAGCAATGCTGGCCTGAACAATGCTGCGGGGACCGAAGTCCCCGCCCATTGCGTCAATCGCGATGACTTGAGCAGACAAGTGATTACTCGTCAGCGCCCTTGTCGATCACTTTACGGCCACGGTATACGCCTTCTGGCGATACGTGGTGACGCAGGTGAATTTCACCGGTGGTTTTTTCTACAGACAGAGTGCTAGCCGTCAGGGCGTCGTGCGAACGACGCATGTCACGGGCAGAGCGGGATTTTTTGTTCTGCTGAACAGCCATAATTGATTAACTCCTAAACGTTTGGGTCACGCTTTAACTGCGCCAATACACTGAACGGGTTGGACCGCGTTACCTCGTCCTCGCTCGGTTCGGGCTCATCGAGACCCGCCGGCTGCTGGCATTCTTCCGGATGATGAGCAGGCACAATGGGCAAGGCAAGCAAAAGCTCCTCCTCAACCAGTGACTGCAGATCCAAAGGATCTTCGCCCAGTTCCAGAACGTCATAACCTTTCGGCAACGACTGGGTATTCGCACCCTCTTTCACCACAACATAACTGCATTCGCTGTGGATCGGCAGGGTGACCAGCTCAAGACAACGCTGGCAAACCATTTTGACCTCGGTGTCGATAAAGCTGTGGATCACCACAGACTTACGTTCATCTCGCTCAAAAATAAATTTAGCCTGCACCGTACCGACAGTGTCGGAAAGCGGGTCGCAGAGTCTCTCCAAATCGGCCAGCAGCAGTTCACCTTGAAGGGTGGTGCCACGATCAGCCAATTTGCGCGGGTCAACGTGAGGTGGAATCGGGTCATTCAACATAGGCGCAGCATTATAGGGATGCACCCAGCCATGTCAAAGGAAATTCAGCCCTGTGCGTCACCCGACCACCTCGCTAGAATCCGCGACTGCCTTGAGGAGACGCCCATGCTGCCTTTATTACTTGCTTCAAGCTCGATTTATCGCCGGGAATTGTTGAACCGCTTGCACCTGCCGTTCATCTGCAGCTCGCCCAATATCGACGAAAGCCACCGACCGGACGAGTCCGCCGCAGAGTTGGTCAAGCGCCTGGCCGAAGAAAAAGCCCGCGCCCTTGCTGGCAGCCATCCAGGCCACTTGATCATCGGATCGGACCAGGTAGCTGCACTCGACGGAAAAATCATCGGCAAGCCCCACACCTTCGAAAACGCCCGCGAGCAACTGCTGGCAGCCAGTGGCAAGCGCGTCAGTTTTCTCACCGGCCTAGCCGTACTGAACAGCAACACCGGCCACTGCCAGGTCGACTGCATCCCCTTTACCGTACACATGCGCACGCTCGACGCAGCACGCATCGAGCGCTACCTGCGCATTGAACAGCCCTACGACTGCGCTGGCAGCTTCAAGGCCGAAGGCTTGGGGGTAAGCCTGTTTCAAAGCACTGAAGGCCCTGACGCGACCAGCCTGGTGGGTTTGCCGCTGATTCGACTGGTAGATATGTTGCTGGCCGAAGGCATACAGATTCCGTAACCCGCCAAAACAGAAAACCGGCCACAAGGGCCGGTTTCCATTAAGCGGTGTCAATCAGCGCAAGGTCGGCCCTTGAAAGCCCATCCACATCGCCAACTGCTCAGCCACACTAGCGCCGAGCTTTTTCGAGAAGCGATCAAACGGCGACTCCTGGACGGTGAAGTCCACTAGCTCTTTCTCGCCAATCACATCGCGCGCTACTGAACTGGCACTGCCCAGGCCATCGATCAAGCCCAGCGGTAGCGCCTGCTCACCCGACCAGACCAACCCCGAGAACAGCTCCGGATGATCTTTATCCTTGAGCCGATCACCGCGCCCTTGCTTGACGCTGGCAATGAACTGCCGATGAGTGGTATCCAGCACGCCCTGCCAGAACTGAGTTTCGTCAGCCTTTTGCGGCTGGAACGGATCCAGGAACGACTTGTGCTCGCCAGACGCGTAGGTGCGGCGCTCAACACCCAGCTTCTCCATGGCGCCAACAAAGCCGTAGCCGGCCGCCGTCACACCAATGGAGCCCACCAGGCTAGCCTTGTCGGCGTAAATCTGATCAGCGGCACTGGCGATGTAGTAGGCACCAGAAGCCCCCAAGTCGGAAATAACCGCGTACAGCTTGATGTCCGGGTGCAAGGCGCGCAGGCGACGAATTTCGTCATACACGTAACCCGACTGCACCGGACTACCACCCGGACTGTTGATGCGCAGAATCACGCCCTTGACCTTGGAGTCCTCGAAAGCCGTCCGCAGGCTGCTGACGATGTTGTCGGCGCTGGCAGACTCCTTGTCGGCAATCACCCCGCGCACTTCGATCAATGCTGTGTAATTACCGCTACGGGTGGCGCTTTTCTCCATATCCACCAGCGGACTGAACAGCGCCAGCATTCCCAACAGGTAAATAAAGGTCAGGAGCTTGAAAAAGATCCCCCAACGCCGGGAGCGACGCTGCTCCTGGACACTGGCCAGCAAGGTTTTCTCCAGCAGCTTCCAACTTTTGTCATCGCCGCTATCGGCACTGGCCTTCTCAGGCGCTTTCCACTCATCGGTCATGCCATCTACCCCAGCAAATACTTAACTAGCCCGACTGAGCCAGGCCTGCAATTCAGCAAAACGGTCAATCGTCAGCCTTGGCTCATACGCCTGCAAGGCTTGGCCAGACTGGGCGCCGTAGCTGACCGCCACGGAATCCATCCCGGCATTACGCGCCATCATCAGATCGAACGACGCATCACCCACCATCAATGCCTGACGGGGCGACACGCCACAATGAGCGAGGATCTGCTCAAGCATCAGAGGATGAGGCTTGCTGGCGGTTTCATCCGCAGCACGAGTGACATCAAAATAATCTTCCCAACCATGCGCCTTGAGCACCCGATCCAGGCCTCGACGGGCCTTGCCGGTGGCCACCGCCAAGTGATAGCCCTCGGCACGGAACGCTTCCATGGACTGCACCACCCCCTCAAACAGCGGCGAAGGCTGGGCATCCAGAGCCATGTAGTGATCGGCATAGCGCTGACGAAACGCTACCAGCTCATCGTCGCCAATCTCCGGGTACAGGGTGCGGATTGCTTCCGGCAAGCCCAGGCCGATGATGCCCTTGACTGCCAGGTCGCTGCACAGCTCATACCCAGAACGCGCCGAAGCCGCATGCATCGACTCCACAATCCGACCAATGGAATCGCACAGAGTGCCATCCCAATCAAAGATCAGCAGCTTGTAGTCAAGGCGCGACACTCAGGCGCTCCACGGTCTTGGCCCACATTTCATCGACAGGCGCTTGTAGCTTCAATTCGCCACCATCGGGCAGCGGCACAGTCAGCATATAGGCGTGCAGGAACAAGCGCTTGCCGCCCAGGTCACGGATTTCCTTGGAGAAACCCTCGTCACCGTACTTGGTATCGCCGGCAATGCAGTGACCCGCATGCAGGGTATGAACGCGAATCTGGTGGGTACGACCCGTAATGGGCTTGGCCTCAACCATCGTTGCGAAGTCACCAAAGCGACGCAGCACCTTGAACAGGGTCAGCGCTTCCTTGCCCTCCTCGTTCACCTCGACCATGCGCTCGCCGGAGCGCAGGTTGCTCTTCTGCAACGGCGCTCGCACGCTCTTGATCGACGTCGCCCAGTTGCCACGGACCAGGGCCATGTAGCGTTTATCGATACCGTCACCGCGCAGGGCGGCGTGCAGGTGGCGCAACATGCTGCGCTTTTTCGCGATCATCAGCAGGCCGGAGGTGTCACGATCCAGGCGATGGACCAACTCCAGCTCCTTGGTATCAGGGCGCAACTGACGGAAGGCTTCGATCACCCCGTAGTTGAGGCCGCTGCCCCCGTGCACAGCAATGCCGGCAGGCTTGTTGATCACGATCAGCGCCTTATCTTCGAAGATAATCGACGCCTCAAGGCGCTGCAACAGCCCCTGAGCCAAGGGAACGGGCTCGTCGCGCTCAGGCACCCGTACCGGCGGCACACGGATGATATCGCCCGCCTGCAACTTGTACTCGGGCTTGATTCGGCCCTTGTTCACGCGCACTTCGCCTTTACGCAAAATGCGATAAATCAAGGTCTTGGGCACGCCTTTGAGCCTGGCAAGAAGAAAGTTGTCGATGCGTTGGCCGGCATATTCCGGCGAGACCTCAAGCAGCTGGACGCTGGGGGTCTGGGGGGCGGTAGTCGTCATGGCGAGAATGATAACAATTTTTTATGGAATTGAAGCACTTAATCATTGCTGCTATAGTCGCGAACGTCGCCAAAAGCGGCCTGGACAGAGGACTAACGGCAAACAGCCGGCCCTGACCATCGCAATTCATCAGGACGCGAGGCCGTCCTACGGGGCTTTCGCCACCTTGGAAGGCTCAAGATTGTAACAAGCGCAGGTGACATGAGGCCTGAAGCGAGTGCAAAGAGCAGAGCAATTACTCGCCTTTTGCGCCGATATTTACGGCCAGTTCACAAAGTGCAGTCAGTCTTGAACCAGACCACGGCGAATGCTTCGGAAACAACGCCTGTTACGAGCTGAGTGAGAGCACAGTTGCCCACACCCGGTCTTGTTTAGCCATGAGCGTGGTCTCCCCATTGGAGAACACGGTAAATGCCAACCCGCTGCGGATTCTGCGCGCGGCAGCACCCGATTTATCAGGGATACGTGTAGGGTGGAGATGCACAACCGTCGGACTGTGTAGCACTAGGCTTATATTTAGACGCTTCATCTCGTCCACAGTCGCCGGTTGATTCCTCCTCCTGACCTTAGCTTTTGTTTAAGTGGTGCGTTAGTCACCACAGCAAACAAGCAGGACGCGTCCGTCGCGACTTTGTCCCATTGGACAGATGTCGCTGGACACTGGAGTGGCCAACCACTCTTGACGCACCTGACACCGACCGTGAGAAGTCGTGTGTGCCGAACGCCGTTTCCGGCAGCCCGGAAACCGACGGTATAACATGAAAAGAATGCTGATTAACGCAACTCAACCCGAAGAGTTGCGTGTTGCACTGGTAGACGGCCAACGCCTCTACGACCTGGACATCGAGTCCGGTGCACGCGAGCAAAAGAAGGCCAACATCTATAAAGGCCGGATTACTCGTATCGAACCAAGCCTTGAGGCTGCCTTTGTCGATTTCGGCTCCGAGCGCCACGGCTTTCTGCCCCTCAAAGAAATCTCCCGCGAATACTTCAAGAAAGCCCCTGAAGGCCGCGTGAACATCAAGGACGTCCTGAGCGAAGGCCAGGAAGTCATCGTTCAGGTGGAAAAAGAAGAACGTGGCAACAAGGGCGCCGCCCTGACCACCTTCATCAGCCTGGCTGGCCGCTATCTGGTTCTGATGCCGAACAACCCACGTGCTGGTGGTATTTCCCGCCGCATCGAAGGTGAAGAGCGCAACGAACTGCGTGAAGCACTGAACGGCTTGATCGCTCCGGCCGACATGGGCTTGATCGTGCGCACTGCCGGCCTGGGCCGCAGCAGCGAAGAAATGCAGTGGGACCTCGATTACCTGCTGCAACTGTGGACCGCTATCAAAGAAGCGTCCCTGGATCGTTCCGCGCCGTTCCTGATCTATCAGGAAAGCAACGTGATCATCCGCGCCATCCGCGATTACCTGCGCCAGGATATCGGCGAAGTGCTGATCGACAGCGTTGAAGCCCAGGACGAAGCCCTGACCTTCATCCGCCAGGTGATGCCGCAGTACGCCAGCAAGATCAAGCTGTACGAAGACAGCGTCCCGCTGTTCAACCGTTTCCAGATCGAAAGCCAGATCGAGACCGCTTTCCAGCGCGTCGTTGAACTGCCTTCCGGTGGTTCCATCGTTATCGATCCGACCGAAGCCCTGGTGTCCATCGACATCAACTCGGCGCGCGCCACTAAAGGCAGCGACATCGAAGAAACCGCACTGCAGACCAACCTTGAAGCCGCCGAAGAAATCGCCCGTCAGTTGCGCCTGCGCGACATCGGCGGCCTGATCGTCATCGACTTCATCGACATGACCCCTGCCAAGAACCAGCGCGCCGTGGAAGAGAAAGTCCGCGAATGCCTGGAAGCCGACCGTGCCCGCGTACAGGTTGGCCGCATCTCGCGCTTCGGCCTGCTGGAAATGTCCCGTCAGCGCCTGCGTCCTTCGCTCGGCGAAAGCAGCGGCATCGTTTGCCCGCGCTGCAACGGCACCGGCATCATCCGTGATGTTGAATCGCTGTCCCTGGCGATCCTGCGCCTGATCGAAGAAGAAGCCCTGAAAGACCGCACTGCCGAAGTCCGCGCCCAGGTGCCGATCCCGGTTGCAGCCTTCCTGCTCAACGAAAAACGCAACTCGATCACCAAGATCGAACTGCGCACCCGTGCCCGCATCGTCATCCTGCCGAACGATCACCTCGAAACGCCGCACTTCGAAGTGCAGCGCCTGCGTGATGACAGCCCGGAAGCACACGTCAATCTGTCCAGCTACGAAATCGCTGCTGCCGCTGCCGAAGTGGAAGAAGTCCAGCCAGCCGCCGCGACCCGCACCCTGGTTCGTCAGGAAGCGGCCGTCAAGACCGCACCGGCCCGTGCCAACGCACCGGTTCCGGTTGAAGATGTCGCCCCGGTTGCAGCACCTGCCGCCCTGCCGGAGCCAAGTCTGTTCAAGGGCCTGGTGAAGTCGCTGGTCAGCCTGTTCGCCACCAAGGAAGAGCCTGCTGCTCCAGTTGTCGTCGAGAAGCCGGCCACCGAACGCCCTGCTCGCAATGAAGAGCGTCGCAACGGTCGCCAGCAGAGCCGCAACCGTAACGGTCGCCGTGACGAAGAGCGCAAGCCTCGCGAAGAACGTGCTCCGCGTGAAGAACGCGCACCACGTGAAGAGCGCCAGCCACGTGAAGCCCGTGAAGAAACTCCGGTCGTAGCCCGCGAAGAACGTGCGCCTCGTGAAGAACGTGCACCGCGCGCACCTCGTGCACCTCGTGAAGACCGCAAGCCTCGTGGCGAGCGTGAAGAACGTGTGCGTGAACTGCGCGAACCGCTGGATGCCGCTCCGGCCGTCGCCGCTGTTGCTTCGACCGAAGAACGCCCAGCTCGCCAGCCGCGTGAAGAACGTGCTCCACGTGCACCGCGTGAAGAGCGTCAACCTCACGCCGAGCAGGCTGTTACCGCCAGCGAAGAAGAAGAACTGCTGTCCAACGAAGAGCAACTGCAGGAAGACGGTCAGGACAACGCCGAAGGCGATCGTCCACGCCGCCGCTCCCGTGGCCAGCGTCGTCGCAGCAACCGTCGCGAGCGTCAACGTGATGCCAACGGCAACGTGATCGAAGGCTCCGAAGAAACCGGCGAGGCTAACGAAGCCAACGACGACGACAGCGAACCAACCAGTGCCGAACTGGCCGCTGGCCTGGCCGTTACCGCTGCCGTTGCCCGCTCGGTCATCAGCGCACCCGCTGAAGCCCAAGCCAACGAGCAGGCTGAACGCGCCACTGCTGCCGTACAGGAAAACGCTGTAGTTGAGACGCCAGTCGTCGAAGCGCCAGTCGTTGAAGCCTCGACGCCTGCGGCTACTGAAGTGGAAGTTGCGCCAATTCGCGAAGTTCGCGAGCCTCAGCCTGAAGCCGAAGTGGTATCCGAGCCTACCGTTGTTGTTGAACAACAGCCGGCCGTTGAAGCCGCTGTCGAAACGCCAGTGGTCGAAGCAACCCCAGAAGTGCGTGAAGTTCGCGAAGAACAGACTGCCTTCCAATGGACTGCCGAACCCGCCGCCGCTTTCGAAGCACCAGCGCCTGCCCCGGTAGAAGAAACTCCAGCGCCAGTTGCTGAAGTCATCGCCGCCGAGCCAGTAGTTGTTGCAGCTCCGGTCGTCGAAGAAGCGCCAGTGGTTACCGAAGTTGCCGCTCCGGTGATTGAAGCTCCGGCCAGCGCCCTGACCGAAAATGGCCGTGCACCAAACGACCCGCGTGAAGTGCGTCGTCGCCGCAAGGAAGCCGAACTGGCTGCCGCTGCTGCTCCAGTAGCTGCACCGGTTGTCGCTGAAGTGGTCGAGGCTCCTGCCCCGGCAGCCGAAGCCGTGGTTGAGCACACTACCCCCGCCATCGACGAGAACCTGCGTTCCGTTGAGGAAGTGGTAGAGCACAACCCACAAGCCCTGGAAGAAGAGCACGAGCCTAAACCCCTCGCCTGATTCCATCGGCCACTAAAAAGCCCCGACTGAGTGATCAGGCGGGGCTTTTTTATGTCTGGCGATTGTTACCGGAAATGCAGCAACCCTGGCACATCTACATCCCACAATACCCCAGGATCATCGACCGGCACTTCTCGCACTAATGCCTGGGCAAACAGCGGTTTCGCCCCACGATCGCCAGTCAATGCCATTAATGCAGGACCAAAGGAGCGACCAAAGCCAACCGGGTGACCGTACTCACCGCCCTGAACGGGAACACTGATGCCATCTTGCCCAAGTCCCGTAACCACCTGCTCGATACTCGACGGCAGGATAAACGGCATATCCCCCAACACCACCAGCCAGCCAGTGGCTGAAGCACTGGCCGACACCGCCGCTGCGATGCTGTCGCCCATGCCTGCTGAACGCAAAAGGAGCACCTCACAACCATAAGCCTGTGCCAGACGAATAACCTCGCTTCGATCCGGCGACGTCACCACCCAACGCCTTGCAACGCTGGGCGGTAGATTTACCAGCACCTGCTCAATCATCGGTCGTATCACCCCATCACGACCCACGCAAGGCGCCAGCAACTTGTCCTGATCCGCCACAGCCCGAAATCGGCTGCCTTGTCCTGCTGCCAGGACAATGGCTGTGATTGAGCCCGTCAACTGACTGCCACCTGCAACGGTTTCTTTTGCAACAAATCAATCCCGTTCTTGATGGAGACAATCTCCGCCATCAACGACAAAGCGATCTCCGCCGGGGTATGGCTACCGATATGCAAACCGATAGGGCCATGCAGGCGAGCGATCGCATCCGTCGTCAACCCCAGGGCTGCCAAATTGTCCCGACGCTTCTGACTGTTGACCCGCGAACCCAAAGCACCAATGTAGAACGCCCTAGAGTTCAGCGCCGTGAGCAGCGCCATATCGTCCAGGCGCGGATCGTGGGTCAGCGCGACGATGGCCGTGCGCTCGTCAGTCTGGATATTGAGCACCGCGTCATCGGGCATACCTGGCACGAAGCGCCCGTGCTGTTCTTCCCAGCCATAGACGAACTCCTTGCGCGGATCGCAGATCAGCACTTCGAAATCCAGCAACCGAGCCATTTCTGCCACGTAGCGCGACAACTGTCCGGCACCGATCAACAGCAAGCGCCAGCGAGGGCCGTAAATGGCCCGCAGGCGCTCACCGTCAAAACTCACGGTGTCGGTCTTGTCTGCGGGGCTCAAGATGACTTCGCCGGTCGCCAGGTCCAACTCTCTGGCGACAACCTCATGGGCCTCACAGCGTGCCAGCAACTCGGCCACCCAACCCGCATCGGTCACCCGCTCCTGCGTGAGACGCAAGGTTCCGCCACAAGGCAGACCAAAACGTGCTGCGTCATCTCGCGTGACGCCATACGTCACCAGTTGCACTGGCGGCCCATCGTCGGGCAAGCGACCGTCCTGCAAACGGGCGATCAAATCGTCTTCAATGCACCCGCCAGAGACCGAACCAATCACCACCCCATCGCCCCGCAAGGCCAACATGGCCCCCGGTGGGCGCGGCGCACTGCCCCAGGTCTGGACCACGCTGTACAGCACCACCCGCTGCCCAGCCCGGCGCCACTCCAGCACGCTGCGCAAGACGTTCAGATCGACACTGTCCATCAGCCCTTCGTCTCCTGCTGCCAACCCTGCAATTGATAACGGACCGGCAAATTACGGATACGCTTGCCCGTAGCGGCGAAGATTGCATTGCACAGCGCCGGTGCAATCGGCGGCACACCCGGCTCACCGACACCACCCAACGGTACATCGCCTTTTGGCGTGACCAGGTGCACGGCGATTTCCTTGGGCGCCAGGGACATGCGAGCCACTTCGTACATATGGAAGTTGTCCTGCTGGACCTTGCCGTCCTTGAAGCTGATTTCTCCCAGCACCGCATTGCCCAGCCCCATCACGCAAGCCCCCTCGAACTGCGAGCGGATGCGCTCCGGATTGATCTGCGGGCCACAGTCAACGGCAATGTCCGCCTTGTGCACGATCAGGGTGCCGTCGTCTTTGACTTCCACCTCGATCACCGCTGCCACGTAGGTAACGAAACTGTAGTGCACCGCCAGCCCCAGCCCACGACCCTTGGGCAGCTTGCGGCCCCAACCAGCGGCTTTGGCAGCGGTTTCCAGTACGCCACGCAAGCGTGCGGTGTCGATGGGGTAGCGCTCTGGCGATTCGCCATAGTTCCACTCATCACTCAAGGTCTTGGGATCGATCTGACGATCCGGGCCCAGCAATTTCAGCTGGTACTTCAACGGGTCTTGACCCGCATTGTGGGCCAATTCATCTACAAAGCTCTGAATTGCAAAGCCGTGGGGGATATTTGATACCGAGCGGTACCAGCCAACCCGGGTATGGGCCACCGCTTCAGGGTTTTCCAGGCGCACATTGGGAATCGCGTAGGCCATGTTGGTAAATCCCATGCCCAGTTCGAATGCGGCCTCATGGTTCATGCCGGGGGCAAACAGCGCAGTGATGCTCGGCGCCACCGTGCGGTGCAGCCATCCCGACGGCATGCCGTCCTTGTTCAGGCCGGCCTTGAGGTACTCGGCGGACACGGTATGGAAGTAGGAATTGTGGATATCGTCCTCACGCGTCCACTGCACGCGCACCGCCTTGCCAGGAAACGCCTTGGCCAGGATTGCCGCTTCAACGATGAAGTCGGGTTTGGACTTGCGACCAAAACCACCACCCAACAGCGTGACATTCAACGTGACGTTATCGAACGGTAGCCCTAGCCGCTCAGCGATTCGCTCACGACTGACTTGTGGTGCCTGGCTTGGCGCCCAGGCTTCGCACTGCCCCTTGTCGAATCGGGCGATGGCCACCATCGGCTCCATCGGCGACTGAGCCAGGTGCGGCAAGTAGTAAGCGGCTTCGAGGGTGCTGTCGGCGTCGCTCAGGGCCTGATCGATACTGCCGGTGTTGCGCACCACTTTGCCGGGTTTCAACGCGGCCGCTTCCAGCTCCTTGCGGTAGTCGATGGAGTTGTAGCCGGCGTTGATGCCGTCATCCCAAACAATCTGCAAGGCTTCGCGACCCTTGATCGCCGCCCAGGTATTGCTGGCGACAACTGCTACGCCGCCCAAAGGCTGGAATTCCGACGGCAAAGGCCGGCTTTCGATTTCCAGCACGTTGAGCACACCCGGAACCTTCAATGCCGCGCTGGCATCGAAGGATTTGACCTTGCCGCCATAGACCTTCGGACGGGCAATGGTGGCGAACAACATGCCGTCGAAATGCACGTCGGCACCATACACCGCGCGGCCGTTGACGATGTCGGCACCGTCGATGGCTTTGGTGCCTTCCTTGCCGATGTAGCGAAACTCCGACGGCTGCTTGAGCCGCAAACCGTCGCGAGCCGGCACCGCCAGCGCACCGGCGGCAGCGGCCAGGGCACCATAGCCCAGCTCGCGGCCGCTGGGCTGGTGAATGACTTTATGCAATTGCGCGCGGCACTCGCCCACCGGGACTTTCCACTGCTCGGCAGCGGCCTGCTCCAGCATGGTCCGCACGGTAGCGCCGCACCGACGCATTGGCTCATACCAGTGACGCATGCTGCGTGAGCCGTCGGTGTCCTGGTTGCCGAAACGCACTTCGTCACCCGAGGCCTGCTGAACCTTTACGAGCGCCCAATCGGCGTCCAATTCATCGGCCACTACTAGGGTCAGGCTGGTGCGCACGCCCTGGCCCATTTCCGAGCGGTTACAGATCACGGTGACGGTGCCGTCGGTGGCAATACTGACGTAGACCTTGGGGTCGTCGATCACGCCATTGGGCATGGCGTCGCCACCGTATTTCTTCACCGCGTCTTCGGCAAACGCGTCGGGCAAACCCCAACTGGCGGCGATAACCAGAGCACCGGTGACGCCAACGCCTGCGAGGAAGCCACGGCGGCTGAGGTTGTTCAGTTTGAAATCATTGGGCAACTGGCTCATGCCTTGGCTCCCTGCAGGTGCGTGGCGGCCTGGCGGATCGCGGTCTTGATCCGGTTGTAAGTGCCACAACGGCAGATATTGCCGACCATCGCCTCTTCAATCTGCTCGTCGCTGGGATTGGGGTTGGTTTTCAGCAACGCGGTGGCGGACATGATTTGGCCGCCCTGGCAGTAGCCGCATTGGGCCACGGCGGTGTCCAGCCAGGCTTGTTGAACCACTTGGCCGACAGGGTCAGTGTGCAGGTTATCGATGGTGCTGATGTTCTGGCCCTTGACCGCGCCAATCGGGGTGATGCAACTGCGGGCGGGCGAGCCGTCGATATGAATGGTGCACGCGCCACACAGGCCCATGCCGCAGCCAAACTTGGTGCCGTTGTAACCGGCCACATCGCGGATGGCCCACAGCAGCGGCATATCCTCGGTGACGTCCAGTTGATGGTCTTGACCGTTGAGCTTCAGGGTAATCATGGGCACGCCCGCATATTTATGGGTTATGGGGTCGAGCAATCTGCCGCCAGGGGTAGAGTAGAGTTGGTACACGCAGATTGACTCAGGCTAGTCAGGCTCTCTTGTGAAGACGGATCTTCACCGGGCCTTTTATAAACAGCGTCTATAGAGCGATAAACAAACATCGTTAGCCAGCTAAGTTAACCCAGCAAGCAGAGCGGTGTGAAGAGTAAAAAAAACCCTGCAATGCAGGGCTTGATTCACTCTTGAAGAAGCGTAGCTCAATAGCGATTGGGCTCCATTTCCAGATCAACCTGGAAGCGCTGGGCAATGTCCTGCTGGATTCGTTGCGCCAGATTGGAAATTTCCAGGCCCGTTGCCCCGCCGTAATTGACCAGCACCAGGGCCTGCAAGCGATGCACGCCGGCGTCGCCGTCGCGAAAGCCTTTCCAACCGGCCTTATCAATCAACCAGCCAGCTGCCAACTTCATCTGCCCACCCGCCTGAGGGTAGGCCACCAGATCCGGGTACAGTGCCTGCAACTGGGCAGCCAAGGCCTGGGAAACCAAGGGGTTCTTGAAAAAGCTGCCGGCATTGCCCAGCACCGCCGGGTCAGGCAGTTTCTCCCTACGAATGCTGCAAATCGCCCGACTGACATCGCTTGGCGTCGCTTGGGTAATCCCCTGCTCGGCCAAACGCTGTTGCACCGGACCATATTCGAGCTTCAAGTGCACAGCGCGACTCAAGGCAAAACGCACCCGCAGGATCAACCAGCGCCCGACTTCATGTTTGAACAAGCTATCGCGGTAGGCAAAGTTACATTCGTCCAGGCTGAAATCCCGCAACTCGCCGGTCTGGCGATCCAGCGCGGTGAGGCCGGCAAACATGTCCTTGATCTCCACACCGTAGGCGCCAATGTTCTGCATCGGCGCCGCGCCGACCGTACCGGGAATCAGGCTGAGGTTTTCCAGGCCGGAAAAACCGTGCTCCAGGGTCCATAACACAAACGGATGCCAGGCTTCACCAGCTTCGGCTTCGACAACCACATGAACGCCATCATCGTGCACCACCCGAATACCCTGGGTGGCCATGCGCAACACCATGGCCTTAATGTCCCGGGTCAGCAGCAGGTTGCTGCCGCCGCCAATCACCAGCAACGGCAATTGTTGCCCGGCAGCGTAGGCCAGGGCTTCACGGACATCGGCATCACTGCGGGCCTCGGCAAACAACTGGGCACGCACATTGATACCAAAGCTGTTGAATGCCTTGAGCGAAACCTGCGCCTGCACTTGCAAGGTCATAACCGCCCCTTCAATTCAATCACCAACAAATCACAGGCGTGCTCGATCAGGTCCAGGACCCGTTCGAAGCCTTGCTCGCCCTCGTAGTACGGGTCTGGCACCTCGTCCACCGCCGAGTCGTAACGGCGCAGAAACAGGTCCAGATCCGCCTTGCCTTGAGCAGGCTGCATGGCCTTAAGGTTATGCAGGTTGCTCTGGTCCATGGCGAGGATCAGGTCATAGCGGACAAAATCAGCACGCGACACCTGCTGCGCGCGCTGAGCCGACAGGTCGTAGCCCCTCTGTAGCGCCGCGCGCTGGCTGCGCTTGTCCGGCGCCTTGCCAATATGCCATTCGCCGGTGCCAGCCGAGGCGACTTCAACCTGCCCAGCCAGCCCGGCTTCGCGCAATTTATGGCGCAGTACACCTTCAGCGGTGGGCGAGCGACAGATATTGCCCAGGCAGACGAACAAAACCTCCATCAGGCCCCCAGCAGGCGGCGGACGCGCTCAAGGTCTTCAAGGGTATCGACACCGGCCGGCGGCGCTTCCAGGGCATCATCCACGTGAATACGCACGCCGTGCCATAGTGCACGCAGCTGCTCCAGGGATTCGGTGCTCTCCAGCCAGCACGGGCCCCAACTGACAAAGTCATGGAGGAAACCGGCGCGGTAAGCGTAGATACCGATATGGCGGCGATACGGCACGCCCGCCGGCAATACGTCACGGCTTTTGGCAAAGTCATCGCGCGCCCACGGCAAGATGGCACGACTGAACGTCAGCGCCAGGCCATTAATGTCGCTGACCACTTTCACCACGTTCGGGTTGAACAGCGTTTCAATGTCTTCGATCGGCTCGGCCAAGGTCGCCATACGTGCTTCAGCGTGGGCCGCCAGGTTGGCCGCCACCTGATCGATGACACCGGGGGGAATCAACGGCTCGTCACCTTGCACGTTGACCACAATGGCGTCAGGCGCCAGCCCCAGGTGCGTGGCCACTTCGGCCAAGCGGTCAGTGCCGGAGTTGTGGTCTTCACGGGTCAGCACCGCTTCAGCGCCGAACGCTTTGCACGCTTCAATGATGCGCACATCATCAGTGGCCACCACCACCCGTTCGGCGCTGCTTTTGCAGGCCTGTTCCCAGACAAGCTGGATCATTGGCTTGCTGCCGATCATCTGCAGCGGCTTGCCCGGCAGACGGGTGGAGGCGTAACGGGACGGGATGACAACGGTGAAGGCGGTGGTCATTTATCCAGGCGCTCGTCGGTGGTCAAGGTACGGGCTTCGCTTTCCAGCATCACCGGGATGCCATCACGGATCGGGTAAGCCAGGCCGGCACCCTTACTGATCAGCTCGGTTTTGTCGGCGCTGAGCTTGAGCGGGCCTTTGCAGATAGGGCAAGCGAGGATGTCGAGCAGTTTGGTGTCCATGAATGTTTCCTGGATAAAAGCGTTTTAAGGCAAAAGGCGAGCAGGCAGCAGACGCATCAATTGCGTATTGAACCAGGCGACGAACGCCGGTGACGGTGCCGCATCCACCGCAAGGTACCACCAGTGGGCTTGCGCAAAGGCGCGGCACTTCACCGCGTCCTTCTCGGTCATGACCAGCGGCAGTGACGGCGTGAAACTCAGAACCTCGGCGCTGTAGGGCGCATGGTCGGCAAAAGCATGGGGTATCGGCAGCCAGTGTAGCGTTTCAAGGGTATTGAAGAAACGTTGCGGGTTACCAATGCCAGCGACAGCGTGGACGCGCTGGCCCAGCGGAAAATGATCCAGCGGCTTGCGCTCGCCGGTTTGCAAATTGACCAGCGCGGTGGGCAGCAGACGGAAGGCAAAACCATCATCACGATCCGAGCCTGCGCCGTTATAAAGAAGCGCATCGACGCTTTGCAAGCGTTCCACCGGCTCGCGCAACGGCCCCGCCGGCAGGCACCGGCGATTGCCCAGGCCTCGGGCCGCGTCGATCAGCACCAGTTCCAGGTCACGGGCCAATCGGTAGTGCTGCAGACCATCGTCGGAAAGAATCAGGTCCAGTGTTTCGCTGGCCAACAGCGCCTGCACGGCGCGACTACGGTCGGGGTCGATCATCAGCGGGACGCCGCTGCGCTGCACGATCAACAGTGGTTCGTCGCCCGAGACCTCGGCGCTGTGGCTAGCTTCAACCCGCCAGGGTAACTGCGGCGGCTTGGCGCCGTAACCGCGGCTGACCACGCCGACCCGCAAACCGCTGCGTTGGCAGTGGTCGATCAACCAGAGAATCAACGGCGTCTTGCCCGTGCCACCGACAGTGATATTACCGACCACCACCAGCGGCACCGGCGACTGGTAGATCTCGCCCTCGCCCGCCAGGAAGCGTTCACGCTTGCGCCGCACAACCCGGCGATACAGCCATTCCAGCGGCTGCAAGAGCTTGAGGGCGGGATGGCCGGTGTACCAGGCACGCAGCAAACGATCGGACATGCTCATCAGGGTTGGCCCGCCGCCTCGACGGTGGTCATGCGCAAATGGCTGAAGCCGAGCTTGCCGGCGGCGTCCATCGCGGTGATCACGGCCTGGTGCTGGGTCTTGCCATCAGCGCTGATGGACAGCGGCAGCTGCGTATCACCGCCGGACTCTTTCTGGAGTGCATCCATCAGGCTGGCCAGATCGTTTTTCTCCAGCAACTGGTTATTCACCGAAAACACCCCATCGACGCTAATGGCAATGTCCAGTTGCTTGGCCTGCGGGTCTGGCGCCGGCGAGCCGCTGACGGCTTCCGGTAGATCGACCCGCAGTTGGGTTTCCCGGGTAAAGGTGGTGGTCACGACAAAAAACAGCAGCAGGATGAACACCACGTCGATCAACGACGCCAGGTTGATATCGACGTTTTCCCGTTGTTTGCGGCGAAATTTCACGCTTTGCCCTCAACCAGATCGACATCACGGTCGCCCTGCACCACTTCCACCAGCTTGATGGCTTCCTGCTCCATGCCCACCACCAGCTCATCGATCCGGCGTTGCAGGAATCGGTGAAAGAACACTGCCGGAATACCGACCATCAGGCCTGCGGCCGTGGTGATCAAGGCCTTGGAGATACCCCCGGCCAGCACTGCAGCGTTGGTGGTCATGCCAGAGCCCATAAAGGAACTGAAGATGTCGATCATCCCCAGCACCGTGCCGAGCAACCCAAGCAGCGGCGCCATGGCGGCGATGGTGCCCAAGGCATTGATGTAGCGCTCCAGTTCATGGATGACCCGGGCAGCAGCTTCTTCGATGCATTCCTTCATGATCTCGCGGCCATGCTTGGAGTTGGCCAGCCCCGCGGCCAGGATCTCGCCCAAGGGCGAGTTGGCCCGCAGCTCCTTGAGCTTGTCCTTGCCCAGTTGCTTGTCTCTGATCCAGCGCCAGACCTGCCCCAGCAGATGGGGCGGGGTCACGCGGCTAGCGCGCAGGGTCCACAAGCGTTCGGCGATGATACCGAGTGCGGCGATGGAGCTCATAATGATCGGCAACATCATCCAGCCGCCGGACTTGACCAATTCCCACACAGTGAACGCCCCTTCGAAAAAGTGCGCCACTTTAGCATATAGGGTTGCGCGCAAGGGCCTACCTGCCCGAGGCCATCATGTCGCAGGCGCCGGTCTTTGGTTACGGTCGATTACCGCTGGCATTGTCGGAACCTCTCGCCAGAACCGGCGCTGGCCGCGAGCGGCTACTGGCTTCTGAAAGGTGCCCAATTGCAGGCGCAGGGCGCCCATTTCGGCACTGTCATAAATGGCACTGCCCAAGACCCGGTAACGCTCCAGCACCTGAGGATGCGGATGGCCAAACGCGTTGCTGCGACCACGAGAGATCAGCACGGCCTTGGGCGCGAGCCGCTGCAATAGAGGCCATGAAGAAGAGCTGCGACTACCATGATGAGGTGCTTGCAGCCAGTCAGTACTGACCGCCAGTGACGTGGCCAGCAGCGCCCTCTCTGCATCGCGGTCGATATCTCCGGTCAGCAGCAGTCTCTCGCCGTTGGCCACTACCTGCAGCACACAGGATTTCTGGTTGCCGCTGCGGGCATCCAGCCACTGCCATAACTCGAACCTCACCCCATCCCATTCCCATTGCTCACCGCTGACACAAGGTTGAGTGCCCAGGAAAGCGGGCAACCCGTTGGTTTCTCCGCCTACCACACGCTTGACGGGTAACCCCTGAGCAACGGCCACCGCGCCACCGGCGTGATCAGCATCGGCATGACTGAGCAGCATCAAGTCCAACTGCGATACACCCATCTTGCGCAGGGAAGGCAGCACCACGCGTGCGCCAAGGTCGAACTCGCCAAACCGAGGCCCGGCGTCATACAGCAGGGTGTGGTTGCGGGTACGCAGCACGATCGCCAACCCCTGCCCGACATCCAGTTGCATCACATCGACCTGCCCGCTGGAGATCGATTCACGGGGTGGGAACACCGCCAACAGCAGCATCGGCCAGCCCAGCAGGCGAAACGGAACGCCTTTGGGCATCAATAACAGCACCGCCCCCACCAGGCTCACCAGCCAATACCCGAAAGGCACCTCGACAGGGACCCAGGCCGCAAAATGCTCCGCCAACAGCGCCAGGGCCCTGAATAGCCAATCAAGGGTGCCACCCGCCAGCCATAAGAGGGATTCGCCAATATAAGGCACTGGCAACAAGACCGTACCCAGTAGTGCCAGGGGTAACACCACCACGCTGATCCACGGTACCGCAAACAGATTAGCCAGGGGCGCAGTCAAGCTGATGGGCAAGCCGAGGATCAGCAACAATGGGAACAGACCGATAGCAATCAACCACTGGGCACGGGTCCAGGCCTGCCAGGCTCGCCAGGGACCCAGCCGCCCGCTGAACGCCAGAACCAGCACCGCCACGGCGGCAAAGGATAACCAGAACCCCGGTTGCAGGCTCGCCAATGGTTCCAGGATCAAGACAGCGTTGAGCGCCAGCAACAGCGGCCACCAGATGCCCAAGTGACGAAACCGCAGGCGCCACAACAATACCAACCCGACCATCACACAGGCCCGTTGCACCGGCACTTCAAAACCCGCCAGCAAGCCATAGGCCAGTGCTGCGGCGAACGCCAGGCCACAAGCCCAGGGCAACCACGGCAATCGTCTCGGCCAACAACCGTAACGGGCCAGCCCGGCGACCAGTCCATAGATCAATCCCGACAATAGCCCGATGTGCTGGCCGGAGATCACCAGCAAATGCACAGTGCCGGTGTCTTGCAATATGCGCCAATCCTCGGGCGCCAACCCGGAACCATCCCCCAGCACCAGTGCAGCCAGCCCTGTTGCACGGCCTTGGGCATCCACGGCCAACAGGCGCTGGCGAATCGAATCGCGCCAGGCATGCCGGGCAGGCGCCAGGCGCTGGCCATCCTTGACCGAACCCGTGGCGCCGATGCGCTGGGCCAATAGCCAGGCTTCATAGTCAAAACCATGGGCATTGAGCAAGCCGGACGGACGCTTGAGAGTGACAGCCAGGCGCCAACGCTCGCCACTGTGAACCGGGGGGCCTCCATGCCAGGCCACGCGAATGAGCTTGGGCAGCTTGTCCTTGCGCGACCGGCTATCGCTCAGTTCAAAGCGCACTACGTCGCCATTTTGTTGCGTCAGCCCGGTGACGCGAGCTTCCAGCCAACGGGTCTGGCCATCCAGTTCCTGTGCAAGCCGGTCATCCAGCGCCCACTGCGCGCTGAAGCTGGCCCAATTCAACCCCAGCAAAAAAAAAGCCAATGGATACGTGCGAAATGGCAGTAGCATCAACGCCAGGACCAGCAGGACCAGCAGCCAACCAACCGGCGGCAACGCCGGCAAGAACCGCAAGGCAAGTAGCCCCAACGCGAGCGCGAACATCCCTGTGCGCATGAGTCATTCCTTGAAAGTGACCCATTGAGTCTTAGCCGAGCCGACTACGCGGAGTATGATCTTTTGTCACAAAGTCTGAATTTCCCGTTCATGGAATACGGGCATACTTGCCCCTCGAACTGACCTGGACCCCTTATGCCACGGCGCTTATTCAAACGGTACATGCCCGATCCGACCAGCATCAGGGAACACAAATCCTTACGCTTTCTTGGCACGCTGCTGCATGACCCAAACCTTTGGCACCTCAATCGGCACTCTGTAGCCCGGGCCATGGCCGTGGGCCTGTTTGCCGCGTTTATCCCCATTCCCTTGCAGATGTTGCTGGCCGCGGTCCTGTCCATTGCCGTGCGCGGCAATATGCCGCTCGCCGTTAGTCTTGTTTGGCTGACCAACCCGATTACTATGCCGGTGGTGTTCTTCTGCACCTACATGACCGGTACCTGGCTGATGAACGTACCGCCGCGCGGCCTTCCCGACGAGTTGACCTGGGAATGGATCAGCGAGCAGTTATCGACGCTTTGGCAACCGTTTCTGCTGGGCTCGGTGGTGTTGGGGTTGGTACTGGGAGCGTTGGCCTATTGTTTGACCATGGCCTATTGGCGGTGGTGGGTTGGCCGCCAGTGGAAAAAGCGCAAACAGCGCAACCTGTAGCCAGGCAAAGATCTCTCCTCGATTCGCTCGCACCCCCTGCACCGTCATCGAGTTTCAATGGCTCGTTCTTCGTCTCGCATATTCATTTTGCAAGATTTGCGGCCCTGCGAATGGCTACACTGCGCAAGTGTCGCGAGCCGGACGCCCGCGAAGAATTTCGATCACCATGTGGTAGCAGGAGAGTGGCGTGTTTAGACGAACGGGGATAAAAGGCCGCGTACTGTTGCTGACATTATTACCTACCAGCTTGATGGCGTTACTGCTGGGCGGTTATTTCACCTGGATGCAACTGTCGGAGCTGCAAACCCAGCTGCTCAATCGCGGCGAGATGATTGCCGAGCAACTGGCGCCATTAGTGGCGCCGGCGTTGGGTAACAAGAACACCGACTTGCTGGAGCGCATTGCCACCCATTACCTGGAGCAACCCGACGTACGAGCCGTGTCTTTCCTGGCGCCGGACCGCTCGCCCCTGGCCCATGCCGGCCCGACCATGCTCAATCAGCCGCCCATCGGTAACAGTTCCCACCTGCTACAGCGTACCGGCAATGACGCTACCCGTTATCTGCTGCCGGTTTTTGGCCGCCATCGCAACCTCGCCGGTGAGCTGATCCCTGATGAATCCGATCGCCTGCTGGGCTGGGTCGAGTTGGAACTGTCCCACAACGGCATGCTGCTGCGTGGCTATCGCAGCCTGTTCGCCAGCCTGCTGCTGATCGCCATTGGCCTGGTCTGCACCGCCTCGCTGGCCCTGCGCATAAGCCGCACGATCACCTCGCCCATCGGCCAGATCAAGCAAGCGGTGGCGCAACTCAAGGACGGCAACCTGGAAACCCGCTTGCCACCTTTGGGCAGCCAGGAGCTGGACCAACTGGCGTCGGGCATCAACCGCATGGCCGAGACCCTGCAAAACGCCCAGGAAGAACTGCAGCACAGTATCGACCAGGCCACTGAAGACGTGCGGCAGAACCTGGAAACCATCGAAATCCAGAACATCGAACTCGACCTGGCCCGCAAGGAAGCCCTGGAAGCCAGCCGCATCAAGTCGGAATTCCTCGCCAACATGAGCCATGAAATCCGCACGCCACTCAACGGCATTCTCGGCTTCACCCACCTGCTGCAGAAAAGCGAGCTATCGCCCCGTCAGCTGGACTATTTGGGCACCATCGAAAAATCCGCCGACAACCTGCTGGGCATCATCAACGAAATTCTCGACTTCTCGAAAATCGAAGCCGGCAAGCTGGTGCTCGACAGCATCCCCTTCAACCTGCGAGACCTGATGCAGGACACCTTGACCATCCTCGCCCCGGCCGCCCACGCCAAGCAGCTGGAACTGGTAAGCCTGGTCTATCGCGATACGCCGCTATCCCTGGTGGGCGACCCGCTGCGCCTCAAGCAGATCCTCACCAACCTGGTCAGCAACGCCATCAAGTTCACTCGCGAAGGCACCATCGTCGCCCGCGCCATGCTTGAAGACGAGCAGGAGGACAGCGTGCAACTGCGCATCAGCGTCCAGGACACCGGAATCGGCCTGTCCAGCCAGGACGTACGGGCGCTGTTCCAGGCGTTCAGTCAGGCCGACAATTCACTGTCACGACAGCCGGGCGGCACCGGCCTGGGGTTGGTGATTTCCAAGCGCCTGATCGAACAGATGGGCGGCGAGATTGGCGTCGACAGCACGCCAGGCGAAGGCTCGGATTTCTGGATCAGCCTGAACCTGCCAAAAACTCGCGACGATGTCGAAGACCTGCCCTCTGCGCCTTTGCTGGGTCGCCGTGTCGCGGTACTGGAAAATCACGAACTGGCACGCCAGGCCCTGCAACACCAGTTGGAAGACTGCGGCCTGGAAGTCACGCCGTTCAACACCCTGGAGAGCCTGACCAACGGCATCACCAGCGCCCACCAGACTGAGCAGGCGATTGACTTGGCGGTATTGGGCATCACCGCCAATGATATTCCGCCGGAGCGCCTGAACCAGCACCTCTGGGACCTCGAACACCTGGGCTGCAAAGTGCTGGTGCTGTGCCCAACCACCGAGCAGATGCTGTTCAACCTGTCGGTCCCCAACCCCAACAGTCAGTTGCAGGCCAAACCGGCCTGCACCCGCAAGCTGCGTCGTGCCCTGTCCGACCTGATCAGCCCGCGTCCTTTGCGCAGCGAGCCCGGCGAGCCATTGTCCAGCCGTGCCCCAAGGGTGCTGTGTGTCGACGACAACCCGGCAAACCTGTTGCTGGTGCAGACACTGCTGGAGGATATGGGCGCAAAGGTCCAGGCGGTGGACAGCGGTTATACAGCCATCGAGGCGGTAAAAAAGGAAACCTTCGACCTGGTGCTGATGGACGTGCAGATGCCAGGCATGGACGGTCGCCAGAGCACCGAGGCGATTCGCCAATGGGAAAACGAGCGCCACGGCACGCCGCTGCCGATCGTCGCCCTTACCGCCCACGCCATGGCCAACGAAAAACGCGCCTTGCTGCAAAGCGGCATGGATGACTACCTGACCAAGCCCATCAGCGAACGGCAACTGGCCCAGGTGGTGTTGAAATGGACCGGCCTGGCCTTGCGCAATCAAGGCCCGGAACGGGGCGCCGAAAGTGTCGGCCAGGCCGCGCAACTGCTGGTCCTGGACCACGAGGAAGGCTTGCGCCTGGCGGCCGGCAAGGCGGACCTGGCGGCGGATATGCTCGCCATGTTGCTCGCGTCCCTGGAGGCCGACCGCGAAGCCATTCGTGTCGCCCGTGATGCCAACGACAACCAGGCCCTGATCGAACGCGTCCACCGTCTGCACGGCGCGACTCGCTACTGCGGCGTACCGCAATTGCGGGCGACCTGCCAACGGGCCGAGACCCTGCTTAAGCAGGACGACGCCAAGGCCATGGCAGCTCTAGATGAGCTGGACATGGCGATTGCACGGCTGGCCAGTGAGGCCCGGGTCAGCACCTAAACCCTATCAATAAAGGAACAATTTGATGCGCGTCATCCTCTTCAGCAGCCAGACCTACGACCGCGACAGTTTTCTTGGCGAGTCGTTGCCGGCAGGCATGGAGCTGCAGTTTCAGCCCGCTCGATTAAACCTCGATACCGTGGCTCTGGCCGACAACCACGAAGTGGTCTGTGCCTTCATCAACGACGATCTCAGCGCCCCGGTACTGGAACATCTGGCCTCAGGCGGTACGCGACTGATTGCCCTGCGCTCGGCCGGTTACAACCATGTCGACCTGACTGCCGCCAAACGCCTGGGCCTGACCATCGTGCGGGTACCTGCCTACTCGCCCCATGCGGTGGCCGAACATGCCGTCGCCCTGATCCTGGCCCTCAACCGCTGCCTGCACCGCGCCTACAACCGTACCCGCGACGGCGATTTCAGTTTGCATGGCCTGACCGGCTTCGACCTGGTGGGCAAGACCGTCGGCGTGGTCGGCACCGGGCAGATCGGCGCCACCTTCGCCAAAATCATGAACGGCTTCGGCTGCACGCTATTGGCCTACGACCCGTACCCCAACCCGCAGGTCGAAGCCCTCGGCGCTCGTTACATGAGCCTTCAGGAGTTGCTGACCCAGGCACAAATCATCAGCCTGCATTGCCCGCTGACCAGCGAAAGCAAACACCTGATCAATGTGCAGTCCCTGGCCCATATGCAGCCCGGTGCCATGCTGATCAACACCGGACGCGGTGGGCTAGTAGACACACCGGCACTGATTGAAGCCCTCAAGGATGGGCAATTGGGTTACCTGGGACTGGATGTTTACGAAGAAGAGGCGCAGCTGTTTTTCGAAGACTGTTCGGACTTGCCGCTGCAAGACGATGTGCTGGCGCGCTTGTTGACCTTCCCCAACGTGATCATCACCGCCCACCAGGCGTTCCTGACCCAGGAAGCACTGGCATCGATTGCCGGAACCACCCTGGCCAATATCACGGCGTGGGCAGACGATCGGCCGCAAAACCAGGTACAAGGCTGATCAGCGGTCACATACCGGGGCCATGATGGGCTGCGGCCCGTGATAGGATGCCGCGCCTATTTGGAGGATCCATGGCCGAACACGATTTCCGCTTCAGCTTGCTGAGCCCGCAACACACCCTAATCGAATGCCGCGCCCTGGTGCCGGGCCGTTATCAAGTCACCGGCAACGGCGGCTCGATCAAGAACGGCGATGTCCTGATCGTCACCCTGCGCGGCAGTAAAACCTTGTCGATGCGCCTGACTGTCGAAGGCGACGCCCGCTACTCTATCAGTCCGGCCGGCCAATGGGTCGCCATGGCCCAGGGCCCGAAGTTTGGCGAACTGGAGATTCACACCTGGAAGGCCAACTGCGACAGCTGTGACACGGTGTTGGAGTTTGAGTTCGCGGTAGAAACCAAGCTGACCAAAGCGCCGCTGCAACCGGCCGCCAACGCGCGGATCACCGAGCTGGGCTGGACCACTGACGGCGACAAACACCGCTGCCCGAAATGCCAGAAGGCTGCTCAATGAAGGCCTTGCTTGTGCTCGCCGTCCTGGGTGCAGGCCTCGCGGGCTGCGCCGGTGAACCCGTCAAGCTCAAGCAGGACCACAGCTACGTGCTGGAGTGGATCGGCGAACGGCCGCTGATGGATTACGCGCATCTAACCGTAACCCTCGGCTCTGACGGCCGGGCCTACGGTAATGGCGGCTGCAATCATTGGTTTGCACCCTACACCCTGGACGGTGACAAGCTCAGCTTCGGCAAGGTCGGCAGCACACGCAAGCTGTGCCCTGAAGCATTGATGGAGCAGGAACACCGCTTCTTCAAGGCCCTGGAAACCGTCGAGCGCTGGGATATTTCGCCCATCGAGCAGACCCGTTTCTGGCCGGCTGAAGGCAAACCTTTGCGGTTGTGGCTGGAAGAAGGCTGAAAGACCTGCAGGAGCCGGTTAACCGGCTCCGACATTAATCAGCCACGCAACGCCTTCAACTTCGCCAACACCCCTTCTGCTGTCTGCTCACCCATCAACTGTTCACGCACCTTGCCCTTGTCATCGATGATATAGGTCACGGGCAAGGCTTCGCTGCGCGGAATGTCGAATATCCCGTCCGGGTTCTGCGCCAGCACGGTGAACTTGATGCCCAGCTTGTCACTGGCGCTCTTGAGTTCTTCTCCCTGCACATTGTCGAAGTTGACCCCGAACACCCCCGCCGACTGGCCTTTGAGCTGCTCGGCCAAGGCATTCAGCTCGGGAATCTCGGTGCGGCACGGGCCACACCATTCTGCCCAGTAGTTGATGACCAACCATTGCTTGTCCAGGCGCTCGGACGCCACTTTCTGGCCGTATTGGTCAACGCCATAGTCATTGCCGCAGCCGCTGAGCAGCAGGGTTGTGATGATCGCCAATGCACCGATCAGTCGCCTTGTCATGGGTAATCCTTCGCAAAAGTGAACGTTGGCTGCGGCCTATCGCCTCTCAAGGTTCAGGACTGGGCGCAGCGCGGGTAGAATACCCGCCACCTTACGCAAGATGCGACCCGCACATGACCGATCTGACGCTTTATCACAACCCGCGCTGCTCGAAATCCCGCGGTGCGCTCGAACTACTGCAAGCCCGCGGCCTGACGCCGACCGTAGTGCGCTACCTGGAAACTCCGCTGGACGCCTCGCAATTGCAGGCATTGCTGGGCAAGCTGGGCATCCGCGCCCGACAACTGCTGCGCACCGGCGAAGATGAGTACAAGGCCCTCAACCTGGCTGACGCCAGCCTCAGCGAAGCCCAGTTGATTACCGCTATCGCAGCTCATCCCAAGCTGATGGAACGGCCGATCCTGGAAACCGCTGACAAGGCTGTGATCGGCCGTCCGCCGGAAAAAATTCTGGAGATTCTGCCGTGAGCACGCCGTACGTACTGGTACTGTATTACAGCCGCAACGGATCAGTCAGTGAAATGGCCCGGCAGATTGCCCGGGGCATCGAGCAAGGTGGGCTGGAAGCGCGGTTGCGCACCGTGCCGGCAATCTCCACCGAATGCGAAGCCGTGGCCCCGAGCATTCCGGCCGAAGGCGCGTTGTACGCCAGCCTCGATGATCTGAAAAACTGCTCGGGCCTGGCCCTGGGCAGCCCGACTCGCTTTGGCAACATGGCGGCACCGCTGAAGTACTTTCTCGATGGCACCAGCAACCTGTGGCTGACCGGTGCCCTCGTCGGTAAACCGGCTGGCGTCTTCACCTCCACCGCCAGCCTGCACGGCGGCCAGGAAACCACGCTGATGTCGATGCTGTTGCCGCTGTTGCACCACGGCATGCTGATCACCGGCCTGCCCTACAGCGAACAGGCATTGCTCGACACCCAGGGCGGCGGCACCCCTTACGGCGCCAGCCATCATTCCGGCGCCGACGGCAAGCGTGCCCTGGATCAACATGAAATCGCCCTGTGCCGAGCCCTTGGCCTGCGCCTGGCGAAAACCGCCTTGAAACTGGAGAGTGGCCGTGGCCAAGAAGCCTAAAGTCCTGCCGCCCCAAGCCTGGCTGGAACCTCGAGTCAGAGTGATGCAGGTACTGAGTCTGGTGAGTTTCCTCGGCCTGATCGGCTTGCTGTGCGCCTATTATCTGGTGTTTGCCGACCTGCACGGCGCCCGGCCCTGGGTGATACTGCTGATCGAACTGGTGCCGTTGCTGTTGCTGGCGCCGGGCATGATCGTAGGCAGCGCTCGCGGGCATTCGTGGATGTGTTTTGTGGTGAACCTGTATTTCATCAAAGGCGCATTGGCCGCCTACGATCCGAACCGGCATTGGTTCGGTGTGCTGGAAATGCTGGCGAGCCTGGCGGTGTTCTGCACGGCGCTGCTGTATGTGCGCTGGCGATTCCAGCTGGATCGGCGGTTGTCGGGGGAAGGTCAGCCGGCCTGATGGAATTGTCGGGCTGAAGAGGTTTTTTGTGGCGAGGGGGGCAAGCCCCCTCGCCACAGTGTCAGTGGTTGACTGTGTAGGCCAACATCATCGACAACTGACACATCGGCCGACCACTCTGCGTGTGCCACTGGTTGAACGCGTCCTGCACCGTTGCCAGGTCTCGCAGACTGGTGGGCACCTTGTCGATGATCTTCTGCGCACTCAACGCCGCCACCACGTCATAGCTCGGCACAAAGGTGTCCTTGCCGACCATGCGCAAAAAACGCGGTGCCGACAGCCCGCCCAACTGGTGGCCGTGCTTGCTCAAGTACTTCCACAGGCTAACGATATCGGTCACCGGCCACTCGGCGATCAACGCGCCAAAGCTGCCCTTCTCTTTCTCGATATCCAGGATCATCTGCGCATTGCGCGGCACGCTCTTGAGCTTGCCCAGGTGGCGGATGATTCGCGTGTCCTGCATCAGCCGCTCAAGGTGCTCGGCCCCCATCAGCACCACTTTTTCCGGATCGAAACCAAAGAACACCTGCTCGAACGCCGGCCACTTGGCGTCCACTACGCTGTGCTTGAGCCCGGCGCGGAACACCCGCAGCGACAAGGTCGACAGGTAGCGGTCATCGCTGATCTCGCGCAATTGCGCCGGGGTCTTGGGGACAGGCAGATGGGCTTGCAGCTCGGCCGCCGAACCGAAACGGTTCAGACAGTATTCGTGCAGCCACTTGTAATCGCGCATGCCCTCTCCTAAGAATTGAAATGAAAACGGCGCCCGCAAGCGCCGTCAATCAGAGCGTTGAAAATGCTCAGAGATTCACTACGTTGACGAAGCGCGAAGCGGCGCTTTCGTCGATCCGCAGGCTGGTGAAGTCGAACAGGTTGCGGTCGGCCAGTTGCGACGGCTGCACGTTCTGCAAACTGCGCAAGATGCTATCAATGCGCCCCGGCGTCTTGCGCTCCCAATCCTGAAGCATGTCCTTGACCACCTGGCGCTGCAAGTTTTCCTGGGAGCCGCAGAGGTTGCAGGGAATGATCGGGAATTGCTTGAAGTCGGAGTAAGCCTGGATGTCCATCTCGTTGCAATACGCCAGCGGGCGAATCACCACGTTGCGCCCGTCATCGGCCCTCAGCTTGGGCGGCATGGCCTTGAGGGAACCATTAAAGAACATGTTGAGGAAGAAGGTTTCGACGATGTCATCACGGTGATGACCGAGGGCCATCTTGGTCGCGCCTATCTCGTCGGCAAAGGTGTAGAGCGTGCCACGGCGCAGGCGTGAACACAGTGAACAGGTGGTCTTGCCTTCCGGGATCAGTTCCTTGACCAGCGAATAGGTGTCTTTCTCGACGATGTGGTACTCGACCCCCAGTGTCTTGAAGTAGGCCGGCAGCACTTCCTCGGGAAAACCAGGCTGTTTCTGGTCCATGTTCACGGCAACGATGTCGAACGTGATCGGTGCGACCTTTTGCAGGTGCAGCAACACGTCGAGCAGGGTGTAGCTGTCCTTGCCACCGGACAGGCAGACCATGACCTTGTCGCCCTCCTCGATCATGTTGAAATCGGCGACTGCTTCACCAACCTGGCGACGCAGGCGTTTTTGCAGCTTGTTCTGGTTGACCGTAAAAGTGCCCATGGCGCTTGGACCCGTGAAAGGTGTGTGACGAAAAGCGGGGTATTTTACGCAAAAATCCAGGCACAGTGGCGAGCGCGCTTGTGTGGTGAGCCATTTACAGAAGTCATTGCGATTAACCTCTGTGTTTACAGCGCGATTTGCTCTAAAGCTCCACCCTTTTTCCGGTCATCACTTCCTATACTCCGACATAAGGTCGCGCACATATATCCAGACCTTTCAGGCCAATTGGCCCGTGGGCGCTCCGTTGGGGGGCGATGGTAATAACAACAGGAGTGACTGGCATGATCCATCACGTCGTGGGACTTTTCACCCACCCCGATCAGCAATGGCGGGAAATTCGTGGCGATAAAGAAGAAAGCATCAGCCGCATGTACCTCACTCACACGCTGATTCTCGCGGCGATCCCCGCCGTAGCAGCCTTTATCGGTACCACCCAGGTCGGCTGGGTCATCGGCAATCGGTCCCCGGTCATGCTGACCCAGGAAAGCGCGCTGTGGATGACCATCATGTCGTACCTGGCGATGCTCGGCGGCGTTGCGGTGATGGGCGCCTTCATTCATTGGATGGCGCGCACCTACGACGCCAACCCGAGCATGGCGCGCTGCGTGGCGTTTGCCACCTACACCGCGACACCGCTGTTTGTCGGCGGGCTGGCGGCGCTCTACCCGCATATGTGGCTGGGGATGGTCGTCGGCACGACCGCCATCAGCTACACGGTGTACCTGCTGTATGTCGGGTTGCCGACCTTCATGAACATCAACCCGGACGAAGGCTTTCTGTTCTCCAGCTCGGTGCTGGCCGTGGGCCTGGTGGTGCTGGTGGCGATCATGGCCTTTACCGTGATCGTCTGGGGCCTGGGCATCGGCCCGATCTACACCAGCTAGCCCTCTCCAAATTGCAGGAAAAGCCACCGCAAGGTGGCTTTATGCGTTCCGCATGACCATTCGGCGCCTGACAGATTCGGAAACACCCAGGTTTGCGGCATACTGGACGTCTCTGGAGATATGTACAGCATGCCCGAGCAACTCAATACTCGCGTCGAAGATTGTTTCCAACAAGCCGAATCCTTTTTCAAACGAAGTTTCAAACGCCCCCACGTCAGCCTCAAGCTGCGTGGCCAGAAGGCCGGTGTCGCGCATTTGCACGAGAACCTGTTGCGCTTCAACCCGCAGCTGTACCGGGAAAACAGCGAAGACTTCCTCAAACAGACCGTCGCCCATGAAGTGGCGCACCTGATTGCCCACCAATTGTTCGGCGAGCGCATCCAGCCCCATGGCGAGGAATGGCAGTTGATCATGCGCGGGGTCTACGAACTGCCGCCCAACCGCTGCCACACCTATGAGATCCAGCGGCGCCGGGTTACCCGGTATATCTACCGTTGCCCGTGTGCGGACAGTGATTTCCCGTTTTCGTCCCAGCGCCATGGGCTGGTGAGTCAGGGGCGGCGGTATTTGTGCCGGCGGTGTCGGGAGACGTTGGTGTTTACCGGGGAGACTCGGGTGGAGTGAGGTAGTGTGGTGCCTGCGATGACCATAGGTATCTACACATTTCTTGAGGTTGCTGATGGCTGAGGGCCCCGGCTCTAGGGGGGCTGTTGAGTACATATCCGTTGTTGCGGTAACGGCTGCTGGCGGTTTCGCTCTTACAGCGACTCACTTTCGAAAGGCGCGAAAGTAAGCAAAGCGCTCCTGCCCTACCTATCGGCGCCTCGCTGTGGCTCGGCGTACCCGAACGAAGGCATGCCGAGCCACAGCGAGGCACCAAGTGGTGGGGCAAGAGCCTTTGGTTACTTTGGGCTTTTCAAAGTGACACGCCGTAAGGGCGTAACCCTAATCCGCCCTGACCAAAATAACGGATATGTACCCAACCCAGCCACAGCCCACAACCCCAGAATCCTGCCCGCAACAATATGTAGATCCTCATACCGCAATAACGGCAGACCAGCCCCTAACCCACCACCTTGGCACCCCGCAATTGTGCAATCCGCTCGGTGCTGAACCCCAACTCCCCCAACACCTCATCACTGTGGGCTCCGAGCCCTACCCCGATATGCCTGGGCGCCGGCAACCCTTCTGAAAACTTCAACGGGCAGGCCATTTGCGCCTGACTGGAACCATCCCCCCGAGGCACTTGGCTGACCAGATCCCGAGCCTTGAGCTGTGGATGTTTCAAAGCTTCACCAAGGCTGAGGACCGGTTCGACACAAGCATCCACCCCCGCAAACAACCCACACAACTCCTCAAAGCTGCGCTTCTCAAACTCGACCTGCAGCGCCTGCTTAAGCGCTTTCTGCTGCTCAGCCTTGGGCGACAACCCCAGGGGCGCCAGTTCCGGACACCCGAGGGTCGTACACAGCTGCTGCATAAAACCTGGCTCCAGGCTGCCCACCGACAGCCAGCGCCCGTCCCGCGAGCGGTAGTAATCGTAAAAACTGCCGCCATTGAGCATCTGGTCTTCCCGCGCAGGCTCCACGCCACAAGCCAGGTAACCGGCACCGGCCATGGCGTTAAGGCTGAAGGCGCAGTCGGTCATGCTCACGTCCAGGTACTGACCCACCCCGCTCTGCTGCCTGGCGATGACCGCCGCCAGCAGCCCGATCGCCGCGTGCAATGAGCCGCCACCGACGTCCGCCAGTTGAACGCCCAACGGCAACGGCCCACTGTCCTGGCGCCCGGTGTAGCTGGCGACCCCAGCCAGGGCGAGGTAGTTGATGTCGTGGCCGGCGCGATCCTTGTAGGGGCCGGTCTGGCCGTAGCCGGTGATGGAAACGTAGATCAGCTTCGGATTGATGGCCTTCAAGGCCTCGTACCCCAGGCCCAGACGGTCCATGACGCCAGGGCGAAACTGCTCCAGAACGATGTCGTAGTCCTTCACCAACTGCCGGACAATCTCCAGCGCCTCGGCCTGCTTGAGGTCCAGGGCCAGGCTGCGTTTGTTGCGATTGAGGTAGGCGTGGCTGGCCGATACTCCCCGATCATGGGGCGGCAACACCCGCAGCAAATCCATACGCGTGGGGGATTCGATACGCAGCACTTCGGCGCCCATGTCCGCCAGCAGCAATGAGGCAAACGGGCCAGGCAGCAAGGTGGAGAAATCCAGCACTTTGAGGGATGCCAAGGGACCTGACATGGGAGCTCCGATTCCGATTCGATTGGGCACAGAGTAGGCAGGCTTGGGGGTAAGCGGCAATTACATAAACCATCATCGACAGTGACCGTTGTGATTTCAGGGACTGCTGCGCAGCCCAACGGGAGCAAGCTCCCTCTCCACAAAAAAAACCCATCCGAAGATGGGTTTTTCATGAGCGGTGCAGTGTTACTTGACGCCAGAGGGTGTCGGGCCTTCAGCCACACCCAGGTCGTCTTCTTCACGGGTGTCGGAGATACCGCGACCACCGGAAGCCAACTCGATTTGCAGGGTGTCTTCGTCCAGTTCCTTGACCCACTTGGCAACTACCAGGGTAGCTACGGCGTTACCGACCAGGTTGGTCAGTGCGCGGGCTTCGGACATGAAGCGGTCGATACCCAGGATCAGCGCCAGGCCGGCAACCGGCAGGTGGCCAACAGCCGACAGGGTGGCGGCCAGTACGATGAAACCACTACCAGTCACGCCAGCAGCGCCCTTGGAGGACAGCAGCAACACCAGCAACAGGGTGATCTGGTGGGTGATGTCCATGTGGGTGTCAGTCGCCTGGGCGATGAACACGGCAGCCATGGTCAGGTAGATCGAAGTACCGTCGAGGTTGAAGGAGTAGCCAGTCGGGATAACCAGACCTACTACCGACTTCTTCGCACCCAGGCGTTCCATCTTGATCAGCATGCGTGGCAGGGCCGATTCCGAGGAGGAAGTACCCAGCACAATCAGCAGTTCTTCACGGATGTAGCGGATCAGTTTCAGTACGCTGAAACCGTGGGCGCGGCAGATGCCGCCCAATACCACCAGGACGAACAGCAGGCAGGTGATGTAGAAGCAGATCATCAACTGGCCCAACTGCACCAGCGAACCTACGCCGTAGGCACCGATGGTGAACGCCATGGCGCCCAGGGCACCGATTGGCGCGAGCTTCATGATCATGTTGATGATGTTGAACATCACGTGGGCGAAGCGATCGATGAAGTCCAGGACCGGCTTGCCGTAGGCACCCAGGCGATGCAGGGCGAAACCGAAGATCACCGAGAACATCAGCACTTGCAGGATATCGCCGTTGGCGAAGGCGCCAACGATAGTATTGGGGATCACGTTAAGCAGGAAGCCAACGATGCTCTGGTCTGCACCCGCGGTCACGTAGGCCGCCACTTTGGAAGCGTCCAGGGTCGCTACGTCGATGTGCATGCCGGCGCCCGGTTGCACGACGTTGACCACGATCAGGCCGATCAGCAGGGCGATGGTGGAAACGACTTCGAAGTACAGCAGCGCGTAGCCGCCGGTTTTGCCGACCGATTTCATGTTCTGCATGCCAGCAATACCGCTGACGACTGTACAGAAGATGATCGGGGCGATGACCATTTTGATCAGCTTGATAAAGCCGTCACCCAGGGGCTTGAGGGCCACACCGGTCTGCGGGTAGAAGTGACCGAGCAGGATGCCGATAACGATGGCAACGATCACCTGGAAATACAGGCTTTTATAGAACGGCTGACGAGTCGTCATTGCAAAGTTTCCTCAAGAGCCTCGTGTGGCAAATATCCGCCATTGCCCACGACACTTGAATTGCGAACCCTCCTGCACTGGAGGGATTTGTTTTGGCGAGCTGCGCTGGGCAGATCTGCGTTTCCTATCGCAAACGCCATGCCACTTTACTGAAAACCGCTAAAGGCCTTTAGAGATCAGGCCCTGTGGTTTTCGGGCACCATTCAAACGTTGGTACAAGTGGCGGATTTCCGCCCACTGCCCGAGCCTCGTCCTACAATTTGGCGGATATCCGCCTTGTCGCTTCTCTGTACGATGGCTACCATTCGCCACTTAATGGACGAGGCCCCTTCATGCGTGAACGTACCATTGCCAGTCACTATGCCCGCGCCGCCCTGGGTGGTGCGCACCGGGCCGGCTACGATTACTCGGGGTTGTTGCAGCAACTGGGCATCACCCCCGAACTGCTTAGCGAACCTCGTGCCCGTATCGCGCCGGAACAGTTCACCCAGCTGTTGCAGATGCTGTGGCTGGCGCTGGACGACGAATACCTGGGCTTCGCCGATGGCCCGAGCAAACGCGGCACCTTCGCCATGATGTGCCACGCGCTGATCCACTGCCGCACCCTGGAGAAGGCTCTGGAACGCGGCTTGTTATTTTATGGCCTATTCCCGCAGGGGCCGCGCTGGCACCTGACACGGGAAGGCGATATGGCCCGCTTGAGCCTGGACGATTCTCAACTGTGGGACCCGGATCACTTTTTGAGTGAGTGCCTACTGGTGATCTGGCATCGCCTCGGCAGTTGGCTGATCGGCCAGCGTATTCGCCTGGAGCAGGCAACGTTCAGCTACCCGATGCCGGCCCATAGTGGCGAATACGATTTGCTGTTCCCCTGCCCCCACGTATTTGCCGCGCCTGTCAGCAGCCTGGTGTTCCACAGCCGCTACCTGAGCCTGCCGCTGTTGCAGGACGAGCGCACCCTCAAGCATTTCCTGGAGCGTTCACCCGCCGACCTGCTGTCACGCCCGGACGAAGGCGACAGCTTGAGCAGCCAGTTGCGCCGTTTGTTAAGTCGCGACCGCACGCCCTGGCCGGACCTGGAAGCCGTCGCCCAGCATTTGCATATCAGCCCGCAAACACTGCGCCGGCATTTGCGCGAAGAAGGCACCAGCTTTCAGGCGCTCAAGGATGAACTGCGCCGAGATATTGCGATTTTTCACTTGGGCCGGGCGGATTTGTCACTGCAGGAGATCGCCGAGCAACTGGGGTTTTCCGAGCCTTCGGCGTTTCATCGCGCGTTCAAAAAGTGGACGGGGCTGACGCCCGGTGCTTATAGATCGCAAGAAAGCTAAGGCCGAACACTGTCCTGAGACAAGAGTGATTAATGTGGCGAGGGAGCAAGCTCCCTCGCCACAGAAAGCTCACTGACCATAGAAGTATTTAGACTGCCGAAAAGTGGATCTTGAACGCCGCCCCGCCCAAGGGTGAATCCCCCAGGGTCAGCCGCGCGCCGTAGCTTTCGATGATGTCCTTGACCACTGCCAACCCGATCCCCTGCCCCGGATGCTGACGGTCCAGCCGCTCGCCCCTTTGCAGAATCCGCGCACGCTGGTCCGGCGGTACGCCAGGGCCATCGTCTTCAATGCACAGCTGGGTGCCTTCGAGGCTTTCATACAGGGTGATGCGCACTTCGCTCAGACACAGGCGATAGGCGTTTTCCAGCAGGTTGCCGAGTAATTCGAGCAGAGCGCCCCGCTCGATGGGCACGTCGCATTCTTCCGGCAGGTCAAAGGACACTCGCACGCCCTTGTCGCGGTAGACCTTGTCCAGGGTGTCACACAGGCTTTGCAGCACCGGCCGCAACCGTACCTGGTGGCGCACCAGGCCGCTTTTGCGCAGGCTGGCGCGCTGCAACTGGTAGCTGATTTGCTGGCTCATGCGCTCGATCTGCGATTGCAGCACCCAGGCTTGCTCGCGGTCCTCGGGGCGCTGGGCCATGTCTTCGCTCACGCCCTGCAACACCGCCAGCGGGGTTTTCAGGCTGTGGGCCAGGTCGTCGAGGGAGTCGCGGTAACGGGTGCGCTGCTCACGCTCGCTGTGGAGCAAACGGTTGAGGGAGCCGGTCAGCCGCAGCAGCTCCCGCGGGTGTTGTTCACTGAGGCTTTCGCGGGTACCGCCTTCGATCTCGTCCAGTTCCTGGCTCAGGCGACGCAGGGCTTGTAGGCCCCAGGTCAGGCCGAGCCAGAGCAGGGTCAGCAGCACCAGCAAGGCGGCGCCGAAGCCCAAGTAGAGGTTTTCCCGCAGACCTTCGAGGGTCAGTTGGTATTCGCGCACCGGTTGCAGGGCGACAATACTGAATGCCGCGCTCTTGCCCCCCAGCAGCTTGACCTCGACGTCATAGGCAAAAAATTCCTGGCCGTTGGCCTCGCGAATCTTCGCGAACTCGTTGCCGCGCCCGTCGTAGCGCGGCTTGTAGTTGATGTTTTCTTCCTGGGTCGCCCGCGAGCGCCAGACCAGGTGGCCTTCACGGTCATAGATGTAGCCCAGCAGACGGCTGTCGGTGAGGTTGAAGCGCTCGTCCGGCAATTGCGCCGGCATCAGCAGGCGGTTTTTTTCGACCCGCGCCGCAGAGATCAGCGTCGTCACGTCTGACGCCAGGCGCTGCTCGATAGCGTCCTGCAAGGCCAGGCTGAACGCGCCCTGCATGGCCGGTAGCAACGCCAGCATAAACAGCACGGCCAGGGTGGTGGCCGCCAGCATCAGGCGCACACGTAACGAGCGAATCAACGGCAGCGCTCGTTAAACAGGTAGCCCAGGCCTCGCACGGTGTCGATCGGTTTGAATCCCGCAGGCCCTTCCAGCTTGCGGCGCAGGCGGCCCACCAGCACTTCGATCACGTTTGGATCGCGCTCGTCGTCATCGGGGTAGAGCTGTTCCATCAAGCGGTCCTTGGCCACCACTTGTTGATGGTGACGCATCAGGTATTCGAGGATTCGGTACTCATAGGCGGTCAGCGCCAGGGGTTGTTCGTCGAGGGAAGCCTGTTTGCGATTGAGGTCCAGCAGCAACGGGCCCGCAACAATGGTCGACTGGGTAAACCCGCTGGAACGACGCAGCAATGCATTCATCCGTGCTTCCAGCTCTTCGAACTGGAACGGCTTGACCACGTAGTCGTCGGCGCCGGCTGCCAGGCCTTCGACCTTGTCCTGCCAGTTGCCGCGCGCGGTGAGAATCAGGATCGGGAAGGTCTTGGCCTCGGTGCGCAACTGGCGGATCAGGTCCAGGCCGCCCATGCCCGGCAGGCCCAGGTCGATGATCGCCAGGTCATGGTTGAATTGCCCAGTCTGGTACAACGCTTCTTCAGCATTGGCCACGGCTTCAACCACGTGACCGCTGTCGGTGAGTCGGGTCAGCAAGTGATGACGCAGCAGCGCCTCATCTTCGACAACCAGCAGTTTCATAAAGCTCTCCAAGGCAAATCAACTTTCCAGCTGGGTACATCATAGCGGCCCTGCAAGTCTTGCTCGCTCAGTTTAACGCCGTTAAAACGGGCAGATATGTTTTCGTAGTCCCAGACTACGCAGGCGCCCCTGAACTTCTCCTGAACACTCTCTGAATCTGGGCTGAACCGGATCGTCCAGTCTGTAACACGTCAGTTAAGTCGAGCCTGTTCCAGGCTACCCATGCTCGCGGTAACCGGTGCAAAATACCCGGTATGAATCCGCTCCCCGCCTGCTGCACCCCACTCGACGCCCATTGGCCGCTGCCCGTCCCCTTGCCGGGCACGGTATTTCTGAGCACCCGCTTCGATCCGACATTGCTGGTCGCCGGCGACTTCCAGCGCTGCGCCGTACCGCCCCCGGCCAGCATCCAGCGTTCGGTAGCCAAGCGTCAGGCCGAATTTCTCGCCGGGAGGCTATGTGCCCGTGCTGCCTTGCAACAGCTTGAAGGGCTGGACTGCATTCCAGCCATTGGCGAAGATCGAGCACCGGTATGGCCGGCCCATATCAGTGGCTCGATCACCCACAGCACCGGCCACGCGGCGGCTATCGTCGCCCATAAGGCGCAGTGGCGCGGGCTGGGGATGGATCTGGAGAATGTGCTGGCGCTGGAGCGAGCCGAACGTCTGGCAGGGGAAATCCTCACGCACAATGAGTTGCAGCGCATGGCCGCAGGGCCTCGGGAGCAAATCGCGCAACTGGTGACCCTGACCTTTTCGGCCAAGGAGAGCTTGTTCAAGGCGCTCTACCCCATCGTGCAAAAGCGCTTCTACTTTGAACATGCCGAGCTGTTGGATTGGTCTGAGACAGGGCATGCGCGATTGCGGTTGCTGACGGACCTGTCCAGCGAGTGGCGCCACGGCAGCGAGTTGGATGCGCAGTTTGCCGTGCATGAGGGGCAGTTGTTGAGCCTGGTGGCGATCAGCGCCTGACAGATCCCTGTGGCGAGCGGGCTTGCCCGCTCGCAACAGGGTCTCAAGGTTTCTCTTGATCCCTCGGCCAACTCAAGCTGAAACAGGCCCCGCCCAGGTTGTTGCTCTTGCTGATCAACGCCCTCCCGCCGTGCCAATTGATAATCCTGCGCACAATCGAAAGCCCCAGGCCATGCCCACCCGAGGCCCTGGTACGGCTGTCGTCCAGGCGCAGGAACGGGGTGAAGACCCGTTCCCAGGCATTTTCCGGCACGCCGGGGCCATCGTCTTCGACGTCGATGCGACAACGTACCTGGCCCACCTGATAACTGATCAACACCTGTGACTGCGCGTGACGCATGGCATTGCTCACCAGGTTTTGCAGGGCCCGGTGCAGGTAGCGCGGCTCAGCCTCGACCCAGGCGTCATCCAAGTGGGCCGATGACAGGCAAATCCCTCGCGCCACATTGATTGCCGGGCGCAGCGGCGCTAACTCACCAATGACCTGATCGAGCAAGGCATTGAGGTCGACCCGTTGGAAGTTCAGTGCCGGCGAACCCTGCTCCAGCCGCGCGTAGGTGAGCATCTCGTCCACCAGGCCATCGAGGTCCTGGATATCGCTGTCCATGCCTTCCATGTATTTACGCCGGGCTTCAGGGGTGGCGGCGTCTCCGATCATCTCCAGGCCAAAGCGCAGGCGCGCCACCGGGGTGCGCAGCTCGTGGGACACCGCTCGCACCAATTCGCGCTGGATCGCCAGCAACCGCTGCAGATGCTCGGCCATACCGTTAAAGGCCGCCGCCAGGCGCCCTACCGAGTCAGCACCGCGCGCTGGCACCCGCGCCTCCAGGTTGCCTTTGGCGATGCGCGTAGCGGCGGATTCAAGGCCGTGCAGGCGACGCTCCAGTTGCCGCACCAGCAGGTAGACAATCAAGCCGATCAGGGTCAGACCGATCAGCGCAATCAATATCAGCCATTGCGCCGGATAAGGATTCATCTGGTACAGCGGGCCGATTTCCAGGACCCACGGCGTGCCAACCATGCCGGCAAACACGCGGATCGAATCACCACCCTTGCCCAGCGCCATCACCGTATCGCCTTCCGCTACTCGGCGGCGCTGGTCTTCGTCCATATCGGCCTGGTCGAGGGTAATCAGGTGCAGCTCGAAGCCAAAGCCCTTGGCTTCTTTAAGGTCTGCCAGGCGTTTGGGCTGCTCGGCCACCGGGTAGCGCACCAGTTCATCGGCCAGTAGGTAGATAGTCGCCCGGGCCAGTTGTTCGCTGATTTGCTGCACTTCCCCGGTGAGCAACAATTGCTCTTTTTCACTGACCAGTCGCAGAACCTTGGCGGCATGGGGCCCGGTCTGCTCTACCAACACCTGACCCCGTTGCAGGCGATTACGCTGGCCCAAGTCGAGCTGGGCATCGGCCACGGCCTGCAATTGCAGGGGAATCCCCAGCAAGCGCTCCCACACCGCCAGGGCTCGGCGGCGCTCGATGGCGCTCATCGGTTGCAAGCTGTCGCCCATCAGGGCAAAGGTGCCGTGGGCCAGGCGCTCACGGTACTGGTCACTGCGCACCTCGTTGAGCAGGTGCAATGCCAGAACGCCGAGCAGCGCCACCAGGATCAGCGCCGCACACATGCCGCCGTAGATGCGCAGGAAGATCGAGTTCACGGTTGCAGGTCGGCGGCAGCTTCAGGGACGAACAAATAACCTTTGCTGCGGATGGTCTTGATCAGGCGCGGATGGATCGGGTCATCGCCGATTTTCGGACGTATCCGCGAGATGCGTACGTCGATGGAGCGGTCCTGACCGTCATAGCCGATACCGCGCAAGGCGGTGAAGATTTCTTCCCGAGACAGGATGCGCCCGGCATTGGCGACCAGCAGCCACAACAGGTCGAATTCGGCGCTGGTCAGTTCGATGCCTCCGTCGTGCAGCCAAGCTTCGCGCAGGGCGTTGTCCACCACTAACGGGCCGAATTGCAGGCGTCGTTGTTTTTCGGGGATCGCCGGCTCGACGTTTTCGCTGCGTCGCAGCAAGGCCTGGATTCGCGCCAGCAGCAACCTCGGGCGCACCGGCTTGCAGACATAGTCGTCAGCACCCATGTCCAGGCCCTGCACTTGGTCCATGTCGTCGGTGCGGGCGGTCAGCATCAGGATCACCCCATCGTAGCGCTCACGCACCTTGCGGCAGATGCTCAGGCCGTCTTCGCCGGGCAGCATCAGGTCGAGAATCACCAGGTCGGGCTGCTCGGCAATGATCCGTGCCGCCGCCAGGGCACCGTTGCCCTCTATCGACACCCGCAGGCCGTTGCCTTCCAGATAATCACGGGTCAATTCAGCCAGGCGCTGGTCGTCCTCGACAATCAATACCTGCCAGGCTTCATGCTCCATGCGTTACCTCTATTCAAATAATGTAGGCGCAAGCGTGCTCGCGATGGTGGTTAACGATAACGCGTGAAATTTGACACCCAGCGGCGCTCTGCCGTTTTTCGCAAGCAAGAACTAGGCGTCCCCCCCTCGCCCCTATATTTGTCATGTGGAGAGGGCATAACACAGCGTGTATCCAAGCCGATTGTAGCAACGGGCCAGCCCTCGAACACAAGCCTGGAAATGCATTCGGTAATCGCGTTTTTTTATGATAGGGTTCGCGCCCTCAAAAAACCAACCGGGTGTTTTCACCTTTGAATATTCGGTGACAAGCGGTGTAATGCCGCAGTACTGCGGCCTACACGGCGATTCGCTCTTTCATACACATTTTACCCACAGCGTTATCCACAGGTAGTGCGTTGCTAAGCCCCCCAAAACGCATTATCTTGTAGCTCGCCGCCAAAAAAACCCTACATGTAGGGTTTTCGGCAAAAAGACCAAACACAAATCAGACAAGAAACTCAAGCCCTTTCTTGCTCCTGTTTGGTTGAACTTAAGACGTTTTCAGAAGACCAAACCGCGCACGCGGATGGCAGCCGTTTCAGCCCACACCGGGAGAAACGGTACGGGTGTTGCAGTACAAAACTGTCACCCATCAGGAATACGGTTTAGAGCCAAGGCTCTGCACCGAAGACTTCGGCATGGAAGCGGCGCGATCAGCTCCCTTCCTCCTGTCCCGAAGTTGTTATGCCAGGCCCAGGCCTGCTGTAAGTGCTTCAGGACGGAACGGTGGGCACCGTGATGGTGCCCAAATAAATATAGAATGTGGAGACAACCCCCCATGCAAACCGACACAACTCGCGAGAACCCGCAGGGCTCCGTGCAGCAGGCCGCCGATTCGAATCTGGATCTGTCCGCCACCGCACCCGGCCAATTGCGCGTGATCAAGCGTAACGGCACTGTCGTTCCTTACACCGATGACAAAATCACCGTCGCCATCACCAAAGCGTTTCTCGCAGTTGAAGGCGGCACCGCTGCTGCCTCGTCGCGAATCCACGACACCGTTGCCCGCCTGACCGAACAAGTCACTGCAACCTTCAAGCGTCGCATGCCATCGGGCGGCACCATCCACATCGAAGAAATCCAGGACCAGGTCGAACTGGCCCTGATGCGTGCCGGCGAGCAGAAAGTGGCTCGCGACTACGTGATCTACCGCGACGGTCGCTCCAAGGAACGTGCGACCCGCGCTCCGACCGAGGAAGCGGTAAACGCTCACCCGTCGATCCGCATCACCCTCGCCGACGGCACCTTCGCGCCGCTGGACATGGGCCGCCTGAACACCATCGTCACCGAGGCCTGTGAAGGCCTGGAAGAAGTCGACGGCGACCTGATCCAGCGCGAAACCCTGAAGAACCTGTACGACGGCGTGGCCCTGAGCGACGTCAACACCGCCCTGGTGATGACTGCCCGTACCCTGGTCGAGCGTGAGCCGAACTACTCGTTCGTCACCGCCCGCCTGTTGATGGACACCCTGCGCGCCGAAGGCCTGAGCTTCCTGGAAGTCGCCGACAGCGCGACCCACCACGAAATGGTCGACCTGTACGCCAAGGCCCTGCCTTCGTACATCGCCAAGGGTATCAAATACGAATTGTTGAACCCGATCCTGGCCACCTTCGACCTGGAAAAACTCGGCAAGGCAATCAACCACGAACGTGACCAGCAGTTCACCTACCTGGGCCTGCAAACCCTGTACGACCGTTACTTCATTCACAAGGACGGTATCCGCTTCGAACTGCCGCAGATCTTCTTCATGCGCGTGGCCATGGGCCTGGCGATCGAAGAGAAGAACAAGGAAGACCGTGCGATCGAGTTCTACAACCTGTTGTCGTCCTTCGACTACATGTCCTCGACGCCAACCCTGTTTAACGCCGGCACCCTGCGTCCACAGCTGTCGAGCTGCTACCTGACCACCGTGCCGGATGACCTCTCGGGCATCTACCACGCGATCCACGACAACGCCATGCTGTCCAAATTCGCTGGCGGCCTGGGCAACGACTGGACGCCAGTGCGCGCCTTGGGTTCGTACATCAAGGGCACCAACGGCAAGTCCCAGGGCGTCGTCCCGTTCCTCAAAGTCGTGAACGACACCGCCGTAGCGGTCAACCAGGGTGGCAAGCGCAAAGGCGCTGTCTGTGCCTACCTGGAAACCTGGCACATGGACATTGAAGAGTTCATTGAGCTGCGCAAGAACACCGGTGATGACCGTCGTCGTACCCACGACATGAACACCGCCAACTGGATCCCTGACCTGTTCATGAAGCGCGTCTTCGATGACGGCCAGTGGACCCTGTTCTCGCCGTCCGAAGTACCGGACCTGCACGACCTGACCGGCAAGGCCTTCGAAGAGCGTTACGAGTACTACGAAGCCCTGTCCCAGTACCCGGGCAAGATCAAGCTGTTCAAGACCATTCAGGCCAAAGATCTGTGGCGTAAAATGCTCTCCATGCTGTTTGAAACCGGCCACCCATGGCTGACCTTCAAAGACCCGTGCAACCTGCGCAGCCCGCAGCAGCACGTGGGCGTGGTCCACAGCTCGAACCTGTGCACCGAGATCACCTTGAACACCAACAAGGACGAGATCGCCGTTTGCAACCTGGGTTCGATCAACCTGCCGAACCACATCAAGGATGGCAAGCTGGATACCGCCAAGCTGGAGCGCACCGTCAACACCGCAGTACGCATGCTCGATAACGTTATCGACATCAACTACTACTCGGTGCCACAGGCGCAGAACTCCAACTTCAAGCACCGTCCGGTTGGACTGGGCATCATGGGCTTCCAGGACGCTTTGTACCTGCAGCACATTCCTTACGGCTCCGACGCAGCCGTCGAGTTCGCTGACAAGTCCATGGAGGCGGTCAGCTACTACGCGATCCAGGCTTCCTGCGACCTGGCTGACGAGCGCGGCGCCTACGAGACGTTCCAGGGTTCGCTGTGGTCCAAAGGCATCCTGCCGCTGGATTCGCAACAGATCCTGATTGAGCAACGTGGCCAGAAGTACATCGACGTTGACCTGAACGAATCCCTGGACTGGGCGCCAGTACGTGCCCGTGTGCAGAAAGGCATTCGTAACTCCAACATCATGGCCATCGCACCGACCGCCACCATCGCCAACATCACTGGCGTGTCGCAGTCGATCGAACCGACTTACCAGAACCTGTATGTGAAATCGAACCTGTCGGGCGAATTCACCGTGATCAACCCGTATCTGGTTCGCGACCTGAAAGCCCGCGACCTGTGGGACTCGGTCATGATCAACGACCTGAAGTACTACGACGGTTCGGTGCAACAGATCGAGCGCATCCCGCAAGAACTCAAAGAGCTCTACGCGACTGCCTTCGAAGTGGACACCAAGTGGATCGTTGACGCCGCCAGCCGTCGCCAGAAGTGGATCGACCAGGCTCAGTCGCTGAACCTGTACATCGCCAGCGCTTCGGGCAAGAAGCTGGACGTGACCTACCGCATGGCTTGGTACCGTGGCCTGAAAACCACTTACTACCTCCGTGCGCTAGCTGCGACCAGCACCGAGAAGTCGACCATCAATACCGGTAAGCTGAACGCTGTATCCAGCGGCAACCACGGTGATGATTCGGTTCTTGCGGCTCCGGCCGGCCCTGCACCAGTGCCAAAAGCCTGCGCGATTGACGAGCCGGATTGCGAAGCTTGCCAGTAAGCTGAGCAGGTCCTGGGCTTAATCACCCAGGACTGAAAAGCCCCCGATAGACCCTGGCTGCAGTTGGGTTTATCGGGGGCTTTTTCATAGGGGCTTCGCGGAGCAAATGACGTCCGCCAGGCCTGATACCTGTGAACTCAACACACCTCCCCTCCAGTCAGTGCAGAGCAGCCTCGACCACTCAAAACGAAACACCAGGAAGCATCCCACTTGCCAAATAGCGCGCAAAAAAAACCCCTCATTGAGGGGCTTTCGGTGCAGGCGCTAAATCGACAACATCAGGTCATCTGAATAATGGTCTGCATGATGGTGCTTTCGGTGGAGATGGTCTTGGAGTTCGCCTGGAAGTTACTCTGGGCCTTGATCAGCTCCACCAACTCGCTGGTCAGGTTGACGTTGGAGTTCTCCAGGGAGTTGGCGATGACCGAACCCAAAGTACCGGACTCCGGCGCATCATAACCTGGCTGGCCGGACGCGAAGGTCTCCTTCCAGGTAGTGCCGCCGTTCGGCTGCAGGCCCTGTTCATTGTTGAAGCTGGCCAGGGAGATCTGGCCGATCGCCTTGCTCTGCTCGTTACTGAACGTGGCAAACATGACGCCGCTGCTGTCGATTTTCAGCCCGGTGATTTCGCCAGTAGCGTAACCATCAGTGACCGGCGGGTTGCGATAACTGGCAGAGTTGTACTGGGTGATATTGGCCATATTGACGGCAATACCAGTCGGGTTGGCAGCCGCGCCGTTATCTACCCACACGTCATTTTTCATGACGCCCGGCTTCCAGTCGGCAATAGTCAGGGTGGTGTTGGAAACAGTACTTGGCGGCGTAACGATGCCCTCGAGCGCACCAGCTGTATCGAAGGTCACGGTCGACGCCACAGGCGCGACGGCACCGGCGCCACTGATAGGCGTACCGTTGGGGTTACGGCCGTCGATCAGAGTGTAGGCCTTCCAGGTATTGGAGTCGGTCTTCACCATGTACTGCACCATAGGGTGCGAGTTGCCCTGGGTGTCGTACAACATGGTGGTGTACTGGGTGGTAAAGCTGTCCGATTTGGTCGGATCGAACGGGTTGAGCGCCTGGTCGATCACTGGCTCCGAGGACTTCAGGTTGCTGGTGGAGTCCACCTTGGTGGACGCCTTGGGTGACAGGTTCGACTGATCGATGCGCAGGTCTACCAGGCCACCCTTGATGATATTGCCGTTTTCGTCTGCCGCGTAACCTTGCAGGCGCGAGGTGCCGGTGGAGTTGGTGACGTAGCCATCCTTGTCCGGTTTAAAAGTACCAGAGCGGGTGTACTCCAAGGAACCGTCGCTGCCCTTCTGCACAAAGAAGCCGCCGCCCTTGATCGCCATGTCCAGCAAACCACCGGTGCCGGTGATTTCGCCTTGGCTGAATTGCTGGGAAACCGCTGCCAGGCTCACACCGCTACCAATAGCGTTGTGGCCGCTGCCCAGTTTGGAGGCGGCGTAGACGTCGGCGAATTCCGCACGGGACGACTTGAAGCCGGTGGTAGCAACGTTGGCGATGTTGTTGCCAGTCACGTCCAGCTGTTTGTTGGCCGCATAGAGGCCGCTAAGGCCGATATTAAAAGACATGTTTCTCTCCTCTTGCCGAATTTAGCCGGCTCTATGTACCGATAGTCTGAATTTGCGACAGCTTGATGCTGCCCATGCCGCCAGAAAGATTGAGCAGCATTTCGCCGCCCGTCTGGCTCAAGGTCACGCTAGTGACCGTGGCGGGTAGCGAGGTCTTCAACGCTATCGCATCACCGGCATCGCTCTTGGTGGTGGCCGCGAAGGTGTAGTTGCCGGAGTCGACTTTCTCGCCGGCTTCGTTTTTGCCGTCCCAGATAAAGTCCGACTTGCCGGCTGCCTGAGCACCCAAGTCGATGGTCTTGACCAGCTTGCCGTCCTTGTCGGAGACCTTGATGGTGACGTTGCCCACCGACGAGGTGACTGCCACGGAACCGGTGAAGCTCTTGCTGGTGTCGACCATGGCCTTGTCGGTCTCGATGATCACCGAACGACCCACCAGCGACGACGCTTGCAGCGCTTGCGACGATTTGTAGTTGCTGGAGATGGCATTCACCGAGTCGTTCAGGGTGTTGATGCCTTCCAGGCTGCTGAACTGCGCCAGTTGCGCGACAAACGCGCCGTTATCCTGGGGCGACAGCGGGTTCTGGTTTTTCAGCTGGGTGACCAGCAACTGCAGGAACGCATCCTTGCCCAAGGCCTGGCTGCCAGAAGCCTCTTTGGTAGCACCCGCCAGGCTATCCTGGTTGGCTGCGGCATCCTTGACCTTGTTGTTGAACAAGTCCTGGATCGTCGAGTTACTCGACACATCGTTGGTAACGGACATTCTTTGGCGCCCCTTATCACTGACCCAGAGTCAGGACCTTCTGCATCATGGTTTTGGCGGTGTTCATCATTTCCGCGTTGGTCTGGAACGAGCGACTGGCGGAAATCATGTCAGCCATTTCCTCGACCACATTGACGTTGGGATAGAACACATAACCCTTGGCGTCGGCGGCGGGATGGTTCGGCTCGTAGCGCGCGTCGAGGTTGCTCTGGTCTTCGACCACACCCAGCACCTGAACGCCCTGGCCCGCAGCATCCTGGTCCTGGAACAGCGAATCGCTGCCGCCACTCTGGCCACCCTGGAACATGGTGGCGAACACCGGGTGACGGGCGCGATAGGTCTGGTCAATGCTCGACGACACGGTCTCGGCGTTGGCGATGTTACTGGCGACGGTGTTCAGACGGGTGGTCTGGGCGCTCATGCCACTACCGGCAATATTGAAAACACTGGATAGAGACATGACTTACTCTCCGCGCAGGGCTGACATCAGCCCTTTGAATTTGCTGTTGAGCAGGGTGAAGCTGGCCTGAAAGTTCACCGAGTTCTCGGCGTAGTTCGATTGCTCCAACTGCGCGTCGACGGTGTTCTGGTCGATCGATGGCTGCATCGGCGTGCGGTACATCAGCGACTCGTCGCCATTGCCCAGGCCTTGCGCTTCGATATGACGGTTATTGGTCATGTTCAAGGCGAAGGAGCCGCTCTTGGTCTTGTCCTGCTGTGCGGCGAGCACGGCGGAGAAGTCCAGGTCCCGAGCCTTGTAGTTCGGGGTGTCGGCGTTGGCGATGTTGTTAGCCAGGACTTCGGCACGCTGGGCGCGAAAGCCCAGGGCTTGTTCGTGGATACCGAGCGCTTTATCGAAGCTGATGCTCATGGCGGAAACCTTTAGGGGCTGACCTGCTTTTCGTAATCTGGATATAGCAAGTGGCATGCCAAGTCATCGAATCCCTGTAAATCAAGGGTTTGCCGGGAGATTGCCGGTGGCAATGCCAGAAAAGCGGCAAGGGGTTTCCGCCAAACGCCAGTAAAGCGGCAATACGCATTGCCGCTTTGCGCCCATAAAAAACGGGAGGCCTTTGCAGGACCTCCCGGTTTTTATGCGACGCATGCCTATCACTTGGCCTGGTAAATAATCCCAGGACTGCACTGCACCATCTGGTAATGATCCGGCAACCCGTTCAACGCTTCAGAAGCGCCAAGAAACAGATACCCCCCGCGCTTGAGCGTGCTGTGGATGCGCAACAGGATGTCCTTCTTCACTTCAGCCGAGAAGTAGATCAGTACGTTGCGGCAAAACACGATATCGAACTTGCCCAGGCTGGCGTAGCTGTCCAGCAGGTTGAACGAACGAAACTCCACCCGGCTCTTGATCGGCGCCTTGACTGCCCAACGACCGGCAACCTTGGGGTCGAAGAAACGCTGCAAGCGTTCCGGAGACAGGCCTCGCCCCAGGGCCAGGCTGTCGTACTCACCTGTCTTGCAGTTGGTGAGCATGGTGCCGGACAAGTCGGTGGCAACAATCTGCACCCCGGCCTTCAACTGGCCCATGTTGGTCCGCTCGAACTCGTCGATGGACATCGACAGCGAGTACGGTTCCTGCCCCGAAGAGCAGGCCGCCGACCAGATGCGCAGGCGCTGGCCGGGGCTGGCCTTGATCGCTTCGGGCAGGACCTTGTTCTTGAGCACTTCAAAGGGATAGGTGTCACGAAACCACAGGGTTTCGTTGGTGGTCATGGCATCGACCACCATTTCCTTGAGCCCGCTGCGTGGCTGGCTCTGTATCCGCTGAACGAGGTCGCCGAGGGACTTGATCCCTTGCTGCTCCATCAGTTTATTGAGACGGCTTGATACCAGGTACTGCTTGTTTTCACCGAGCAATATGCCACAGGCTTTTTCCAGGAAGACCCGGAACTGTTCGAAATCCAAATTACCCGTAGACAATGGTACCGCCTCTTAAATCGTGTGACCGCCAGGGAAAAAGCCCCTAGCCGTGATCTGCTGCCTTGATCCGGTCGACTACCCGGGCTGCCAGGTCATCAGGACGGAATTTGGCCAGGAAGTCATCGGCACCGACCTTCTTGACCATCGCCTGATTGAATACACCGGACAATGAAGTATGCAGGATGATATGTAATTTTTGCATGCGTGGATCGTTGCGTATCTCGGCCGTAAGGGTGTAGCCGTCCATTTCCGGCATCTCGATGTCGGAAATCATCATCAAGAATTCTTCTTCCGGTTTCTTGCCTTCATCCACCAGCTTGCGCAGGTAATCCAGGGCCTGGCGGCCATCGTTGAGTGCCACCACTTCGACACCAACGGTCTGCAGGCAACGGGAGACCTGCTTGCGCGCTACCGAGGAGTCATCCACCGTCAGCACCCGCAGGGAAATCGCCTTGTGCGCCGTCTCCGCGTCTACTACACCCACCGAAATAGCTTCCGAAGTCGGCGCCACTTCCGCGAGGATTTTCTCCACGTCGATGATTTCCACCAACTGGTTGTCGACCCGCGTCACTGCCGTCAGGTAGTGATCGCGACCGGTGCCCTTGGGCGGCGGATGGATCTCTTCCCAGTTCATGTTGACGATGCGCTCCACCGAGCGCACCAGGAAACCCTGGGTCTTGGTGTTGTACTCGGTGATGATCACGAACGGACTCTCGCGATCCTGCAAGCCGGACGAGCCCGTAGCCATCGCCAAGTCAAGAATCGGAATGGTCGAGCCGCGAATGTTGGCCACGCCACACACCACAGGGTTGGACTTGGGCAATACGGTCAGCTTGGGACATTGCAGCACCTCCCGCACCTTGAAGACGTTGATGCCGTAAAGCTGCTTGCCATCCAAACGAAACAGCAGCAACTCCAGGCGATTCTGCCCTACCAGCTGCGTGCGCTGGTTCACTGAATCCATTACTCCCGCCATGCCCAGACTCCTACACTACAAAACCTACGGGTACGACGCGTACCCAACACTAAACGGCACGAGCTTTGCTTTTTTATTGGCCATGGACATCAAAACGACAGTTTCCCGACGCCTTCTCCCCCTGCCGTACTTTAAACAGTACCGCAGATTGCTCTGCGCCTTGCTAACGATGCTTGCCTTGGCTGCAGGCCAACAGGCCCGTGCCGACAACGTCACCTTGCCTGATCTACTTATCGGCGTCACTCAAGGCTTTCTTGAGTTCACTGTAGAAGATTATCTGGCCACTACGCAGACACCAGGACGCTATGAAATCCAGGTCAACCAATTGGACCCACGCCTGCGCCTGCCCATGTGTGACAAGGAATTGACAGCCACCCTGGAAAGCCCCGCACAACCCATCGGCCGTGTGACCGTGCGCGTGCGCTGCGACGGCGCCTCGCCCTGGACGGTGTTCGTACCGGCTCAAGTCCGCCTGTTTCGCGAAGTGGTCGCCGTCACCCGCCCGCTGAAACGCTTGGGCATTATCGGCTTTGAGGACGTTGCCCTACGCGAGCGGGACATCGGCCAGATCAGTCAGGGATACCTTACTTCCGTGGATCAAGCGATCGGGCAGAAACTTACCCGACCAATGGTCACAGATCAGGTCATCACCCTGGCTCACCTGGAACAGGCGGAAGTCATACGCAAGGGTGATCAAGTGGTGATTTCCGCCAGCAGCGGCGGCCTGAATGTAAAAATGCCGGGAGAGGCTCTGTCCAATGGCGGCATGAGCGAACAGATTCGGGTCAAGAACCTCAACTCCAAGCGGGTGATCAAGGCGCGAGTGACTGCACCCGGCCAGGTCGAGGTAGCGTTATAGATCACTGGCGCGGGAGGCCAGCTTTTCCTACACTGTGCGCAAGACGTCATCACGTATAGGTTTATTGTCAGTCGAGCCTAAAGTTTGTCCGGGTATGGCCGAAAACATGGCAAGCGTCCAAATACCCAGAGGTTTTCATGATGGTCATTGATTTCAGTCGATTAAATAACGCCCCCTCACAGCTCGTCAGCACCCGCGCCAACGGTGCCAAGGAAAGCGTTGAGGCCGGTAAGTCCCAGCCACTGCCCGTCAAGGCAGACCAGGCCGGCGCCAGCCAGAGCGGGGAATCGGTACATTTGAGCAATGAGGCTCAACAGTTGCAAAAGGTCACTGACTCGCTGCGCGATCAACCGGTTGTCAATAAAGCCCGTGTGGCCGAATTGAAACAAGCGATTGCCGATGGCAGCTACAAAGTCGACAGCAACCGTGTAGCCAGCAAACTGCTTAACTTCGAAGCCGAGCGCTAGGCAAAGGCCTGCGCCAGGCTTTTGGACGCTTAAAACCCAAGGCCAGCCATGCACGACGAAAATTTACTGCAACTGATCATTGAAGACCTGGCTCCAGCACAGCATCTGCTTGAGCTGCTTCAGGAAGAGTCGATCGCCCTGCACGGCCGAGACATGCGCCTGCTGGAAGATATTCTGGCGCGCAAGCAATCGCTGATCATTCTGCTGGAACAGCATGGCAAGAAACGCAGCCAGATTCTTGTCAGCCTGGGACTGCCTGCCGATCACGACGGCCTGGAGCAACTGGCGAGCCACTCGTCGGTAGGCGACCAGTTACGGGCCCAGAGCCAGGAGCTCAACCAGCTGCTCATCACTTGCCAGGAAGCCAACACGCTCAACGGCCAGTCGATCCAGCTTCAGCAAGCCACTACCGCCAACCAGCTGCGCATCCTTCACGGCGGAGAACCTCCGACGCTCTATAACGCCAAAGGCTCCACCTCGCGACTGGTCAAGCCCAGCACCATCAGCCAAGCCTGACGCCGGTTTATCGCGCGCCCTATCAAGGCGCGCAACATACTGGCAAAATGCCGGTTCTTGCGTGTAGTCGTATTTTGTCTGGAGATGGAAGAACCGTGTTCAACGCCCTCAACGCGGAAGATGCTCCGCAGCCACCCAAGGTCCTCACTACGCCTCTGGAAATTGCCGGCACCTTACGGCTGCTGCAAGAGAGCCACGACCCCCTGATCATTACCTTCCATGAGCGCAACCAGCGCTTTCAAAGCTATCTGGTGGAAGTCGACCGGGACAGCAAGACGCTGAGCCTGGACGAAATGATCCCACGGGAGGGCGAACGCTACCTTGAGAATGGCGAAGCCTTCCGTATCGAAGGCTTCCACGACGGCGTGCGGGTGGCTTGGGAGAGTAACGGCAGCCTGACCATCAGCGAAAAGGACGGCCACCGCATCTATCGGGGCGGCATGCCTGACGAGGTGGTTTACCATCAGCGGCGCAACGCCTTTCGCGCAGCATTGAAATTGGCGCAACTGGTCAATGTCGATATGGGCGGAGAGAAACTCAAGTTGCCCATTGGCGGCAAACTGCTGGATATTTCCGCCACCGGTTGCAAGCTGCGCTTTGACGGTGATATCTCCCAGCGCCTGCAACTGGGCCAGGTCTACGATCGCTTTATTGCCGCCCTGCCCTTCGGCAACATGAGCACCGCCGTAGAGCTGCGTTATCTGCACTTCGAAGAAAGAATCGACACCACCTTTGCCGGCGTGCGTTTTCACAACATGAGCGGGTTGGTGCAGCGCCAGGTTGAACGCTTTGTCTACCAGCTGCAGCGCGAGGCGCGGCGGTTTGACAAGGATGATGATCTTTAAGCGGTAACAATCTGCATAAAAAACGGGCAGCCCCTTATGGGACTGCCCGTTTTTTGTTTCAGGGGCGTGCCCTGCTCAGATCGTGGGGATGATCATCCGGGTCCGGATGCTCTGGCGGCTCTGGCGACTCTTCTGCAGGCCCCTGCTCCACCGAATCAGGATCAGCTTCAGACTCTGGGTCTGGCTCGGGAACCGGCGCCTGCATCTGATCCTGAACCACCTGTTCATCCACCCGTGGGTCAAGGGCGGCCACCAGCGGCGAGCTGGACATGCTGTCAGGTACCGCCACGTGATGCAGCGGTGCATCGTCCACCTGGTGCAGGTTGGTCACGGCTTTGGGACGGATGCGCCAAACCAGGATCACCGCGCACAAACTGAAAAATGCATAGAGCATCTGGCTACCAAACAGCTTCATCAGCACACCGGCCAGCAGCGGCCCGATACTGGCGCCGACGCCGTAAGTCACCAGCAGCATGGCTGTCAGCGATACGCGGCGATCACCCTCAACGTGGTCATTGGAAAACGCCACCGCCAACGGGTAAAGGCAGAACTGCACCAGGGAGCAGAAGAACCCGGCCACAAACAGCACTTCCAACGGCACCTGGGTCATGATCGCCAACGGCAGCGCCGTCACCGCAAGGCACAAGGCGAAGCAACGGATCAACAGCGCCCGGTCATACCGATCCGAGAGCCAGCCCAAAGGCCACTGCACCACCAGCCCGGCGAAAATGCAGCTACCCATGAACAGACCGACCTGTTGAGTGCTCAACCCCTGCTGAGAAGCGTAAAGCGGCGCCAGACCGTAGAACGAGCCAACAATCAACCCGGCGCCCAGCACGGTACTGAGGGACTGCGGTACTCGCTTGATAAAAAAGCGCGGTTCCATCGGCGCCGGATGCAACGGTGCCGGGTGAATACGTCGAGTCATCGCCACCGGCACCAGGCACAGGGCAAAGCACAGCGCAACCAGCATCAGCAGCTCAAGGCCCAACTGCGGATGCATGACCAGAATAAGCTGGCCCAATACCAGGCCCAGATAAGAAGCGATCATGTAGCCACTGAAGACCAAGCCCCGCTGCTTGGCGTCCGCCTGCTCGTTGAGCCAGCTCTCGATGACCATGTACTGGCACATCATGCCGAGGCCGACGATTATTCGCAGTACGATCCAGGCCGGCAGCCAGTCGATCAAACCATGGCCCAGCACCGCCGCACCGACGATACCGGCGCAGGTGGCATAGGCGCGAATATGGCCGACCCGGGCTATCAAGCGGTGACCGATCTTGCCACCCAACACCAGACCAAAGTAGTTGGCAGCCATCAAAGCACCGACCCACAGGCTGTCGACATTATCGGCGGCCAGGCGTAAAGCCAGGTACGTACTGAGCAGACCGGAGCCGATCAGCATCATCAACGAGGAAAAATAAAGGGCTCGAAAAGATTTCCAGATTTGGCGCATCGGCGTTCCGAGCGGCTCCTTGCAGTGGGTGTCAGGCTACCAGCATGATAGTCCGGCGTCGTCAGGTCCGGACAGCCAAAACGCGCTGTACCAGGGGATTATTTTCGTCAAGCCAATTGGCTACCTCTCAGACGCTCGACGACGGCATACAAGGTACAAGGCGGTGACAAAAATTCACGCCCCCACCGCTCACTCCCCTGTGAACCTCAAACTCCGGCAAGGTTCGCAATACGATCAAAAAGACCTGCCCCCCAGACGCATCCCATCCTCTGCGGCCAACGCCAACCCACAAAAAAGCCCCGCCAGAGTGTTCTGAACAGGGCTTTTGCGTATCGCGGCTCTTTTAAAGGAGCGCAACTCTAATGTGGTGTCCCAGGGCCGGTTCGAACGGCCAACCTTCCCCTTAGGAGGGGGATGCTCTATCCAATTGAGCTACTGGGACAAATGACAACCATCGGGCCAAAGGCACAGCGGCGGACGGCGTGCATGTTAACGGCCAAGGTGCGTTTTGTCATGTCGTCCGTAGGCTTTTTGAGTGTAGGCCGAGCCTTGCAATGCCTAGTCGTGTTTCGGGCAACAACCAAGGGCTATCCATGGCCGTCGTGCAAAATGCACTACCCCAAAATGCCATCATTGCAAATTGCAACAAACCGGCCTGACGATTAGTCTTTAAGACTTTGATTTAAAAGGATTTAATCAAAATATAGACTGGCATGACACCTGCAATCCTTTATCCTACAAATTCAGTCTGGCCACGCCACCTGCGGAGAATATGCCCATGAACAGCACGCCTCTACTAGTAGCCCTCAATGCCGTGGCATTGGCCACGCTGGTGATGTTCCATTTTCAATCCGCTACCGGTGATGATGTGGCACAAGCCAGCCAAGCTGTTCCCCATCATTTGCAACACCAACAGCGTCCGCAGCTGGCGGTCATGACGGCCGATGCGCAATCACCTATTCAACTGACCCAAGGCAACCAAGCCGCACACTCTTCTGAACACTGGGTTTTCTGAACCAAACACAGGAGTATTCAATGTCCAAGTCCGCGTGGCTGTTCCTGGCCCTGCAGCCTGCTTGTGCTCCGAGCCCGGTTGTCCAGCCGCCCTACCTTACGTCGCCCTACCCTAGTAAATCGGCAGTTTGCCACTAGCCTTAAAGTTAAGGGCAAAAGGCCACACCATTATAGGATGTGCGCCCCAAAACCCTTTGTAACTTGGGTTTTCGAGTAGAAAGCATCGCATGGATGCCTTGCAGAAAAGTTTTCCAACCAGTCCGCAAATTTGAAAATGAGTGCTGGCATAAAGCCTGTAGCCAGTTCAATATTTGTCACAGAATTGACGCCAAGGAACTGGCAAATTTGAGGCATGATGCGGCCTCTTTGCAATTCAGGTTGAACATTTGGCTGCAGACCTTGTCCTAACACACATCTTGCGGCCAATTCCAAAAACCGCTCCCCTGAACTAACCGGTTAAATATATGCGCCCATTGAAACAGGCAATTTATTCCAGCCGTACGGCTGACAAGTTCGTCGTACGTCTGCCAGACGGAATGCGGGAACGCATTGCCGAGGTGGCTCGCAATCATCACCGCAGCATGAACTCCGAAATCATCGCGCGCCTGGAACAGAGCCTTATTCAGGAAGGTGCGCTGGGTGAAGCGTTGAGCATGCGCCTGGACAGCCCCGAGCTGTCACTGCACGAACGCGAACTGCTGCAGCGTTTTCGTCAGCTCTCCCACCGCCAGCAAAACGCTCTTGTCTCACTTATCGCTCATGATGTTGAGGCAGCCGCCGAAGCCAACTGATTGGCGACTGAAAGCCGAAGCCAGCTGCATGCTGGCTTTTTTTTGCCTGTGACTTGGTTAAAGGCCCAGCGGTGCTTGCCTCGGGAGAAGGCAATCAGAGTAGGAAGATGGTCGCCAGCCCCAGGAAGATGAAAAAGCCACCACTGTCAGTCATGGCCGTGATCATCACACTGGCGCCCATGGCAGGGTCGCGACCAAGGCGCACCAAGGTCATGGGGATCAATACCCCCATCAGCGCAGCCAATAGCAGGTTAAGGGTCATGGCGGCGGTCATCACTACCCCCAGGGACCAACTGCCATAGAGCAAGTAAGCCACCACGCCAATCACGCCACCCCACACCAGACCATTGATCAGGCCCACTGCCAGCTCCTTGCGCATCAGCCGCGAGGTGTTGCCAGTGCTCACCTGATCCAGGGCCATGGCCCGCACGATCATTGTGATGGTCTGGTTACCGGAGTTACCACCGATCCCGGCCACGATAGGCATAAGAGCCGCCAGCGCCACCAGCTTCTCGATGGAACCTTCGAACAGGCCGATCACCCGAGAGGCAATAAACGCGGTAATCAGGTTGACGGCCAACCAGGCCCAACGGTTACGCAGAGATTTCCAGACTGACGCAAAGATATCTTCCTCTTCACGCAGACCCGCCATGTTGAGGACTTCGTTTTCACTCTCTTCACGAATCAGATCGACCATCTCATCGATGGTCAAGCGGCCGATCAGCTTGCCGTTCTTGTCGACCACCGGGGCCGAGATCAAGTCATAACGCTCGAATGCCTGGGCGGCGTCGTAGGCGTCTTCGTCAGGATGAAAGCTGACCGGGTCGCTGGCCATGACGTCCGCGACCTTCTTGTCCGGGTCATTGACCAACAGACGCTTGATCGGCAGCACGCCCTTGAGAATGCCCTCGTTGTCGACCACAAACAGTTTGTCAGTGTGGCCTGGCAGCTCTTTTAACCGGCGCAGGTAACGCAACACCACTTCCAGGCTGACGTCTTCGCGAATAGTCACCATCTCGAAGTCCATCAGCGCGCCAACCTGCTCCTCGTCGTAGGACAACGCGGAGCGCACACGCTCACGCTGTTGGCCGTCGAGGGTCTCCATCAGCTCATGGACGACGTCACGCGGCAGCTCGGAGGCCAGGTCGGCGAGTTCGTCGGCGTCCATGTCCTTGGTTGCAGCCAGGAGCTCATGATCGTCCATGTCGGCGATCAGGGTTTCACGAACCGAATCGGATACTTCGAGGAGGATGTCGCCGTCGCGATCAGACTTGACCAGTTGCCAGAGGGTCAGGCGATCACCCAGGGGCAAAGCTTCAAGGATGTAGGCTACGTCGGCGGAGTGCAGGTCATCGAGCTTGCGTTGCAACTCGACGAGGTTTTGCCGGTGGACCAGGCTCTCTACCCGGTCATGATTCGGGCCTTCCTGACGGTGAGTCAGGTCTTCGACCACGCGCTGGCGCTGCAGCAGCTCAACAACTTGAGCGAGGCGATCCTGCAGGCTTTCTTGTGTTTTCTTTACTTCAACTTCGGTCATAGGCGAACTCCACTCCCAGCAGCGGGGCACGCCGGAAGGATCAATCAGTCAATTCATGATTGGTAAAACGGGGTACTGAGTTACTACTGGGTAAGTCCATGGAGGTATTCCACAAGCCCCGGCGGGGCTGACGGGCGCAATGATACACCGCCCAGCTGCTTAAAACGTTAAAAAACTGGCAAGAACAAACGCTTGCGCGACAACGCCGAGTATCGGGCACACTCATGAAACTGCGACGACACAGGCAGAAAAGAAAACACATGGGGGCAGGTAGAAAAGCCCGGAGGGCGATTACACGTCGTGGTCACAGACAAGAAAAATAAAAACCCCAGACGGCAAAAAGCCCGCACTAGGCGGGCTTTTTGTTGTTTGGTGCACTCGACAGGATTCGAACCTGTGACCGCTCGGTTCGTAGCCGAGTACTCTATCCAGCTGAGCTACGAGTGCAGATTGTGTTTTTAGACCAGATCACAACTGGTTGGAGCCAAGCTACCTGCATTGCTGCAACTAACTCTTAAATGGTGCACTCGACAGGATTCGAACCTGTGACCGCTCGGTTCGTAGCCGAGTACTCTATCCAGCTGAGCTACGAGTGCATTTGTTGCCGCGCATTATAGCCCGTTCAATCTCTATGTAAAGCGATTTTTTCTAGTGATTTCAACAACTTACCGAAAAAATCCAGATTGCAACGTACTAAGCAAATAATGGCGGAGAACGGGGGATTCGAACCCCCGACACCCTTTTGAGGTGTACTCCCTTAGCAGGGGAGCGCCTTCGGCCACTCGGCCAGCTCTCCGCAACACGGGGCGTATATTAACCAGCTTCATCCCCGTTTGCAAACATAAAAAACGATAAAAATTAATGGCTTGGTTCTTCGTCCTTCTCTTTCTTGATCCGCAGGTAGATTTCCTCACGGTGGACAGCCACCTCTTTCGGGGCATCAACCCCAATCCGTACTTGATTGCCTTTGACGCCGAGCACGGTCACGGTGATTTCGCCATCACCAATAATCAGGCTTTCTGCGCATCGACGAGTCAGAATCAACATACCTTTCTCCTCACGCATTTCAGTTCAGGGATAACAGTCTGCAAAAAAAGGCATTCGACCTACAACCCAACGGCCATAGCTCTACCCGCCTAAGTATTGTCGAGCACACGCAAAAGAACAGCTCTCCACAGGCACCAGACAGAAAAATGAAAGGCGCGGATCAACCGCGCCCTCCAGTCACACATCACTCGCTCTGTCGGGCCGGAGCGTCCAGCTCAAATGCGGTATGCAGTGCGCGTACAGCCAGTTCCAGGTACTTCTCTTCGATGACCACCGACACTTTGATTTCCGAGGTGGAGATCATCTGGATGTTGATGGTCTCCTTGGCCAGGGCCTCAAACATGCGACTGGCAACTCCGGCATGGGAACGCATGCCCACACCAACGATCGACACCTTGGCAATCTTGGTATCGCCGACCACTTCACGGGCGCCAATCTCGCTCGCCGTTTTCAGCAGGACTTTCTCTGCTGCGTCGTAGTCATTGCGGTGCACGGTGAAGGTGAAGTCGGTGGTGTTATCGTGCGCAACGTTCTGCACGATCATGTCGACTTCAATGTTTGCGCCACTGATCGGCCCGAGAATCTTGAAGGCCACGCCCGGGGTGTCTGGCACGCCACGGATGGTCAGCTTGGCTTCATCGCGGTTAAAAGCGATGCCGGAAATGATCGGCTGTTCCATGGATTCCTCTTCATCAATAGTAATGAGGGTGCCCGGACCCTCCTTGAAGCTGTGCAGTACGCGCAGCGGAACGTTGTACTTGCCGGCGAACTCCACCGCACGGATCTGCAACACCTTGGACCCGAGGCTGGCCATCTCCAGCATCTCTTCGAAGGTGATCTTGTCCAGGCGCTGAGCCACGGGCACAACGCGCGGATCGGTGGTGTAGACGCCGTCCACATCGGTGTAGATCTGGCATTCGTCAGCCTTCAGGGCTGCCGCCAGGGCCACACCGGTGGTGTCGGAACCGCCACGACCGAGGGTGGTGATGTTGCCGTGTTCGTCGACGCCCTGGAAACCAGCGACGACTACCACGCGACCCGCCTTCAGATCACCGCGAATTTTCTGATCATCGATCTGCAATATGCGCGCTTTATTGTGCGCGCTATCCGTGAGGATTCGTACCTGGTTGCCGGTGTACGACACTGCCGGCACGCCACGCTTGATCAGCGCCATGGCCAACAGCGCAATAGTCACTTGCTCACCGGTGGAAACGATCACATCCAGCTCACGGGGAACCGGCTGTTGTTCACCACTGACTTGCTTGGCCAACTCGATCAGACGATTGGTCTCGCCGCTCATGGCCGACAGCACCACCACCAGGTCATCGCCGGCATCGCGGAACTTCTTAACCTTGTCGGCGACCTGCTCGATTCGTTCAACCGAACCTACCGAGGTGCCTCCAAATTTCTGTACGATCAAAGCCATTTCTAAGCCGCCTCAGCCCGTAAAGGGGCGCCTATTAATCAATCAAACTGCGCTGCCCGGGCAGGTGACTAGACCACATACCCAGGCAGCGTCTTAGATACCCGCTTCGACAAACGGTACGGTCAGGGCAAGGGCCGCGTCCAAAGCACCAGCGTCGATACCGCCGCCTTGCGCCATGTCAGGGCGACCACCGCCCTTCCCGCCCACTGCCGCAGCGGCTTGTTTCATCAAATCACCGGCCTTGAGTTGGCCAGTCAGGTCTTTGGTTACACCGGCAACCAGAACGACCTTTTCCTCATGGACACTGCCGAGCAGGATCACTGCGCGACCGAGCTTGTTCTTCAACTGATCCACCAGCGCCAACAGCGCCTTGCCGTCCTGACCGTCCAGGCGCACGGCCAGGACTTTCACGCCTTTGACGTCCAGGGCAGAAGCCGACAGGTCGTCGCCCGCCGCACTGGCGGCCTTGGCCTGCAACTGCTCCAGCTGTTTCTCCAGCAGACGGTTGCGCTCCAGCACTGCAGAGAGCTTGTCGATCAGGTTGTCGCGACTGCCCTTGACCAGGCTGGCCGCTTCCTTGAGTTGTTCTTCGCCAGCATTGAGGTAAGCCAGGGCCGCAGCACCAGTGACCGCCTCAATACGACGCACGCCGGACGCCACACCGCCTTCGCTGATGATTTTCAGCAGGCCAATGTCGCCGGTGCGCTTGGCGTGGATACCGCCGCACAGCTCCACCGAGAAGCTGCCGCCCATGCTCAGCACGCGCACGTTGTCGCCGTACTTCTCGCCGAACAGCGCCATGGCGCCTTTGGCCTTGGCGGTCTCAATGTCGGTTTCTTCGGTTTCAACCGGGGTGTTCTTGCGCACTTCGGCGTTGACGATATCTTCCAGCGTCCTGAGCTGCTCAGGCTTGATCGCTTCAAAGTGGCTAAAGTCAAAACGCAGGCGCTGGCTGTCGACCAACGAGCCTTTCTGCTGTACATGCTCGCCCAGCACTTGGCGCAAGGCCGCGTGCAGCAAGTGAGTGGCCGAGTGGTTCAGCGAGGTGGCGTGACGCACGTCAGCATCGACCTGAGTCTCCACCGGCGCGCCGACGGTCAGGTTGCCCGAGGCCAACACGCCGTGGTGCAGGAACGCGCCGCCGGTCTTGGTGGTGTCGCGCACGTCAAAACGACCGGACGACGCCTTGAGGAAACCGCAGTCGCCAATCTGACCACCGGACTCGGCGTAGAACGGCGTCTGGTCCAGGACCACCACACCTTCGTCGCCTTCGTTCAGGATGTCGACCGACTGCCCTTCTTTATAGAGAGCAATCACTTTGGCCGAGCCGCGGGTGGCGGTGTAACCGGTGAATTCGGTGGCCACGTCAACCTTGACCAAGGTGTTGTAGTCCAGGCCAAAGGAACTGGCGGAACGGGCGCGCACGCGCTGGGCTTCCATCTCCCGCTCAAAACCGGCTTCATCGACGGTCAGCTCGCGCTCGCGGGCAATGTCGGCGGTCAGGTCCATCGGGAAACCGTAGGTATCGTAGAGCTTGAACACCACGTCGCCCGGCACCACGGTGCCTTTGAGCTCAGCCAGATCCTGCTCCAGGATCTTCAGGCCGTGCTCCAGGGTCTTGGAGAACTGCTCTTCTTCAGCCATGAGCACACGCTCGATGTTGGCTTGCTGCTGCTTGAGTTCCGGGAAGGCTTCGCCCATCTCGGCCACCAGCGCGGCAACGATCTTGTAGAAGAAGCTACCGCTGGCGCCCAGCTTGTTACCGTGACGGCAGGCGCGACGGATGATCCGGCGCAGTACATAGCCGCGACCTTCGTTCGACGGCAGCACACCGTCGGCGATCAGGAAGCCGCAAGAACGGATGTGGTCAGACACAACCTTGAGCGAAGACTGGCTGTCGTTGGCGCAGCCAATGGCCGCGGCCGAAGCGCTCAGCAGGTTGGTAAACAGGTCGATTTCGTAGTTGGAGTGAACGTGCTGCATCACCGCACTGATCCGCTCCAGGCCCATGCCGGTGTCGACCGACGGAGCTGGCAGCGGATGCAACACGCCATCGGCGGTGCGGTTGAACTGCATGAACACGTTGTTCCAGATTTCGATGTAACGGTCGCCATCTTCTTGCGGCGAGCCGGGTGGGCCGCCCCAGATGTCGGCGCCGTGATCGTAGAAAATCTCGGTGCAAGGACCGCATGGGCCGGTATCACCCATGGTCCAGAAGTTGTCGGAGGCGTAAGGCGCGCCCTTGTTGTCGCCGATGCGAATCATGCGCTCGGCCGGCACACCGATTTGCTGGGTCCAGATCTCGTAGGCTTCGTCATCGGAGGCGTAGACAGTGACCCAGAGCTTTTCCTTGGGCAGCTTCAGCACGCCGGTCAGGAAGGTCCAGGCAAAGGTAATGGCATCACGCTTGAAATAGTCGCCGAAGCTGAAGTTACCCAGCATCTCGAAAAAAGTGTGATGGCGAGCGGTGTAACCAACGTTCTCCAGGTCACTGTTCTTGCCGCCGGCGCGTACGCACTTCTGGCTGCTGGTGGCGCGGGTGTAGGCGCGCTTTTCCTGGCCTAGGAAGCAGTCCTTGAACTGGTTCATCCCCGCGTTAGTGAACAGCAGGGTGGGGTCATTGCCTGGGATCAAAGAGCTGGAGGCAACACGGGTGTGACCTTGCTCTTCGAAGAAGCGAAGGAAGGCTTCACGGATTTCTGCGCTTTTCATTAGGTTCTTCCACGGAGGCTGCGGCCAAAGGCCAGTGCTAAACGTCATCAGACGGAGCGACGGCAAAGGGCCGCATTATATCGGCCCTTGGCCCGTGGTACAGCGTGTTTATGTGATAGAAACAGTCAATTAGACGGTCTGCACTGTCGTTTCCGGGAAAACTCGGCAAATGTCGCGACCACCTGCTCGATCTGCGCCCGACTGACGTCCAGGTGCGTAACCATACGCAGGCGCGGGGCGGCGCTCAACTTGATACCGCGCGTCGCGGCAAAGGCCTTCAACTCCTCGGCCAGGCTACCCACCTGCACGTAGACCATATTGGTCTGTACTGGCTCTACCTCGTACCCGGCCTGGCGCAACCCATCCGCCAGCCATTGGGCGTTGGCATGGTCTTCGGCCAGGCGCTGGACTTGATGCTCGAGGGCATATAACCCCGCCGCCGCCAACGAACCTGCCTGACGCATGCCGCCACCGACCATTTTTCGCAAACGGCGGGCCTTGGCGATCAGCGCAGTCGAACCACACAACACAGAGCCAATCGGCGCGCCGAGGCCCTTGGACAGGCACACCGATACTGAATCGAAATACTGGGCGATCTCTCGCGCATCGACACCCAGCTTGACCGCCGCGTTGTAGATCCTCGCGCCGTCCAGGTGCAAGGCCAGGTCATGCTCGCGAGTAAACGCCCGCGCAGCAGCCAGGTATTCCATCGGCAATACCTTGCCCTGCATCGTATTTTCCAACGCCAACAGCCGGGTACGCGCGAAGTGGAAGTCATCTGGCTTGATCGCCGCCAACACCTGATCCAGGTCCAGCGAGCCATCGGCCTGGACTTCCAGCGGCTGGGGCTGGATCGAACCCAACACCGCCGCACCGCCACCTTCGTATTTGTAGGTGTGGGCCTGCTGGCCGACGATATATTCCTCGCCCCGCTCACAATGGGCCATCAACGCCAGCAGGTTGCTCATGGTGCCGGTGGGTACGAACAACGCGGCGGCAAACCCCAGGCGCTTGGCCAGTTCGGCTTCCAGGCGATTGACGGTGGGATCTTCACCGTAGACATCATCACCGCTGACAGCGGTAGCCATCGCGTCGAGCATGCCTGGGGTCGGTTGGGTCACGGTGTCGCTGCGCAGGTCAATCACGGTCATGAAACAAGCCTCGGCGAAGGGACAAAAGTCCCGGCTAACGGGTTGGAATTTGTTTTTTGATTACAGGTTACTGCGGGCATGGAGAGTGAATATCAAGCTAACGGGTCATGAAAAATGCCAGACAGCCCCAGCTTTCCGTTCAATACCAAGCAAAAAAGCCAATAGTGAATATCGAAAATGGAGCCATGCAGTTTCCAGAAATATATGGTAAAAACTCACCGCCACCAGCGTTCTGGTGGCAACGTTCTCAGGGCGGGGTGTAACTCCCCACCGGCGGTAATTACGCGTAATGCGTATAGCCCGCGAGCGCTTGGCGCCTCGAACTGCCTAGGCAGGACGGCGACAAGGTCAGCAGACCCGGTGTGATCCCGGGGCCGACGGTCATAGTCCGGATGAAGAGAGAACGGGATTGGCGCCTAAGGGCCGTGCGCAGAACGTCCATGCCTTGCATGCTCATTTTGTCCGTACCCTTAAATCCCATTCGATTCATAACGCCCTGTTTTTTTCATAAACAGGAGTCAGAACATGCAACCCACTGCAATTGACAGCAAAAGCAAAAACCACCACGGCGAGCGTGTCGCGTTTATCCAGGCCTGCTGGCACAAGGATATTGTCGATCAGAGCCGTAAAGGTTTCCTCGCCGAAATGATCGCCCAGGGCTACCAGGAATCAGACATCGACTTCTACGAAGTTGGCGGCGCCTTTGAAATGCCCCTGCACGCCAAGCTACTGGCCAAGTCCGGCCGTTATGCCGGCATTGTCGCGGCTGCCCTGGTGGTGGACGGCGGGATCTATCGTCACGAGTTCGTCGCACAATCAGTGGTCAGCGGCCTGATGCAGGTTCAGCTGGAAACCGAAGTGCCGGTGTTCTCGGTGTCCCTGACCCCGCACCACTTCCACTCGGGTGTTGAACACCACACCTTCTTCTTGGAGCACTTTGTGCACAAGGGCCAGGAAGCGGCGAAGACCTGCGCGGATACGCTGCACAAGATTCGTTTGTTGCGTCGCAATGAACCACGGGCTGTGGCGGTTTAAGCGGATCCGATTGCGATGACTTCCGTAGCAGCTATCGAGCTTTAGCTAGGCTGTGTCGAGAGCGGCTCGGTTTTGGAGCCTGACTTGGTGGCTGTGGCGGGGCCAACGTAGCCTCGCTAAAGCTCGACAACTGCTACGCCAAGGTGCAACAAAAAACCCGGTGTAAAAACCGAGTTTTTTATGCCAGACCGGCATCCGTCGTCGGCACAATCAATATCCCTGCCCGCAAGCCATTCTTCACCTTCGGGTTGGGGAAGATGATCCGTGCGCCCTCCTCCTCGATCACCCAGCGCGTCTTGGCGATGTCCTCGGCCAGCAGGTAGCCCTTTTCCAGTTCCGAGAAGTTTTCTACATCCGCCGGCAGGTGCAGGATGAAGGCATCGCTGTGCTTGATGATTTCCCGGGCGACACTGAACAATTGCAGGCCGTCCAGGCTCTCGGTGGTCGGTTCATTGCCTTCGATGATCTGCTTGAGGCGGACTTCCAGGCGAGACACGTCCACGCCCTGGTTCTGTCCGAACGGCCGAGCCTTGCCCAGTTCCAGAGTGAAAGACTCGGCGCCCAACTGCTCGTAGGTAAAGGCTGTAAAGGTGATCGACGCCTTGTTCTGCAATAGCACCGCCTGCATGCCGGCGGCACGCAGCCGCGCCAGTTCGCGGCGCGAATGCTGACGGCCGTCTTTCCACGGGTACAGGGCGAACTGTTCAATCTTCGACCCACGAATGGCGGTGTGCAGGTCGTAATGCAGCCGGCTGCGTCCGGGCTGGCTGAAGAAGTTTCTAGCCAGTTGCTCCAGCTCGCCTGCGCGCAGGGCTTCGGGCCCGCTGCTGTGTTCGTGACGACCGTTGAACAGCCGGTTGACGTCTTGTTCGAGGTAACGCTCACCCCGACGCATGGCTTCGGGGTTGCCGAACAGGAACAAAATTCGCGCCCGTGGCTTCAAGTCACCCCGGGCAATGTCGTTCAGCAACCGGTCGAGCAATTCGATCGGTGCAGTTTCGTTGCCGTGGATGCCGGATGACAGCAACACATCGCTGCCATTGTCCCGGCCTTCGGGCGGCCGAACTTCCAGCGCGCCCTCACTGAGCCAGCGCAATCGCACGCCGTCGACAGTCGTTTGAGTAATCGAAGCCGGTTCACGTCCGGCGAGGGTCAGTTCAAGCAGTTTGCCGAGGGCGAGCATAGAGCGGCTTCCTTAGTGGTTGCAGCCAGGACCGTGGACGTGGTCTTCGTCGTCGCCGGCGTCGGCTGGTTCCATTTCCAGTTGCAGGCTCATCAGGTTGGTGGCCAGTGGGCGCATCAGCAGGTTGGCGTATTCAGTATCGCCTTCTTCCACGTCAACGCCGATCAGCAGTTGGCCACGGCCGTCGTGCTGAATCCAGACTTCCTTGCCCTGCCAGATTACGGCGACGCGGGTGCAGGAAGTTTCCAGTTGAGTGCCGTCGGTGTCTTCAAGGATCAGCTTGAGGGTGTCGTTCAGGTTGTCGCTTTTGTCGCTCATGGCTTCGTTCTCATCTGGAGTCTTAATTGATCTGGAAAGGATAAACCGAGCCCAGTTTAAGGATTTGCGTCAGTTCGTCCAATGCCGTGCGGCACTCAAGCAGCAATTGCGGATCAGCCAGGTCGGTTTCCCGCAAGGCATCGCGATAGTGCTTGTCGACCCACTGGGTCAGGGTGTCGTACAACGGCGCCGTCATGATAACCCCTGGGTTGACCGCCGCCAGTTCGGTTTCATTCAAGGCCACCCGCAAACGCAGACACGCCGGGCCACCGCCGTTCTGCATGCTCTGCTTGAGGTCGAAGACTTTCACTTCGCGGACCAGGCCACCGGAGCTGATCAGGCCTTGCAGATACTGCCAGACACGTTCGTTGCTGCGGCATTCTTCCGGAACGATCAGCAGCATCGAGCCGTCAGCTCGAGTCAGCAACTGGCTATTGAACAGGTAGGAACGCACCGCGTCTTCGACGCTGACCTGGGCGCGGGGCACGCAAATGGACTGGAAGTTGCCGCCACATTTGCCGAGCTTGCCGTGCAACTCCGCGAGCATCTGTTCAGTATTGAGGAACGCATCCTCGTGATAGAACAGCACCTCGCCGTTACCCACCGCGATCACGTCATTGTGGAACACCCCTGCATCAATCACCGCCGGGTTCTGCTGGGCGAAGACCACGCCGTCATCCCGCAGGCCGTGCAAGCGGGCGACCGCCTGGGAGGCTTCCAGGGTCTGGCGCGCCGGGTACTTTTGCGGCGCCAGGTAGCGGGTGTCGAAGGCACTGCGGCCGAACACAAAAAACTCCACGCCGGCCTGGCCATAGTCACGACAGAAACGAGTGTGGTTGGCCGCGCCTTCGTCTGCGAACTGCGCCACGGCCGGCAACGCGGCGTGGTGGGCAAAGTGCTTCTGGTCAGCAAACATTGCCCCCAGCACTCGGCTGGTGGTCGGGTGTTCGATGCTGCGGTGGTATTTGCAGTTAAGGTTGGCAGCGGTGAAATGCACGCGGCCGTCGGCGGTGTCGGCACTTGGGCTGACGGTTGCGGCGTTGGCCACCCACATGCTCGATGCCGAACAGCTTGCCACCAACAATGGCATGGCTTGCTTGGCCGCTTGCTGGATCACTTGCGCGTCGGTGCCAGCAAAACCGAGGTTGCGCAAGGCGGCCACATCAGGGCGCTCCTGAGGGGCCAGTACGCCTTGGACAAAACCCATCTCCATCAGCGCTTTCATTTTCGCCAGGCCTTGCAGCGCCGCTTCCTTGGGGTTGGAAGACTGCTGGCTATTGCTCTGGGACGCGACGTTGCCGTAGGACAAACCGCCGTAGTTATGGGTCGGCCCCACTAGACCGTCAAAATTGACTTCATAGGATTTCATCGGCGAGGCTCCACGAACATCTGTTTTTATAGGCATCAATAGCAATTACGACAACCGCACACCGGGCGTCAGCGTGGCCGGTAACACCAGGCTCGGGGTCTCAAGCGAGGCCACCGGGTACGCGCAGTAATCCGCCGCGTAATACGCACTGGCGCGATGGTTGCCCGACGCCCCTACCCCACCAAACGGCGCGCTACTCGCAGCGCCGGTCAGTTGTTTATTCCAGTTGACGATCCCGGCACGGCTTTCCAGCCAGAACTGCTGGTAGCGCGCTTCGGAATCCGACAGCAAACCTGCCGCCAACCCATATTGGGTGTTGTTGGCCTCGACAATCGCCGCTTCGAAATCAGCGTAGCGGATTACCTGCAACAGCGGGCCGAACAGTTCTTCGTCAGCACGCTCGGCCACTTGCGTGACATCAATAATGCCCGGCGTCAGTAATGCGGCCTGACTCTCTGGCTGAGTCATTTCCAACAGTGCCACTGCGCCATTAGCCAGCAACAGTTCCTGAGCGTCCATCAAGGCCTTGGCCGCGCCCAGGGAAATCACCGAACCCATGAAAGGCGCCGGCTGCTGGTCGAACGCACCGACTTCGATGGTCGCGCTTACCGACACCAGGCGCGCCAGCAACGCATCGCCCCAGGCACCTTGCGGCACCAACAGGCGACGGGCACAGGTGCAACGCTGGCCGGCAGAGATAAACGCCGACTGGATGATGGTATAGACCGCCGCATCCACGTCAGCCACTTCATCCACCACCAGCGGGTTGTTGCCGCCCATCTCCAGGGCGAGGATCTTGTCCGGGCGCCCGGAGAATTGCTGGTGCAGGTGATTACCGGTACGGCTGGAACCGGTGAAGAACAAACCGTCGATGCCCGGATTGGCCGCCAGGGCGATCCCGGTTTCCCGCGCGCCTTGCAGCAGGTTCAAGACGCCAGCCGGTAGGCCAGCCTCAATCCAGCACTGCACCGTCAGTTCGGCGACTTTCGGCGTCAGTTCGCTGGGTTTGAACAGCACGGTATTGCCCGCCAGCAAGGCTGGCACGATATGACCGTTAGGCAGGTGACCGGGGAAGTTGTAAGGGCCAAACACCGCCACCACACCGTGGGGCTTGTGGCGCAACACAGCAGTGGCATCGCCCAATGGGCCGCTCTTCTCGCCGGTACGCTCACGGTAACTCTGCACCGAGATCGCGATTTTGTTGACCATACTGGTGACTTCCGTCGCCGATTCCCACAGCGGCTTGCCGGTTTCCTCACCGATGCAGCGGGCGAGCTCGTCGGCACGATTTTTCAGGCTTGCGGCGAAGGCTTCGAGCACGCCGAGGCGCTCTTCCAGGGATCGCTTGGCCCATGCAGGGAACGCCTGGCGCGCGGCCTGCACGGCGGACTCGACCTGCTCGGCGGTGGCGCCATTGCCAGCCCATAGCACTTGCTGGGTCACCGGGTTCAGCGACTCAAAGCGCTCACCCTGACCGGCCAGCCAAACACCAGCGATGTATAGCGAATTCATTATTTCAGCTCCCGGGCAGCAGACAACGGTACGGCACGCACTTGATCACCGGCCGTCAGTTGCAGACGCTTGGCGGTCTTTGGATCGACCACCAGGGTGCCCGCCGCCAGCCGTGCCGGTGCAGCGGTGATGCGGCACTCTTCACGTTTACGGTTATGGATCAGAAACGGCGTGGCGTCGTCACCCGGCGTACCGATGGCCAGCACCAGTGCCTCGCTGTCTCGCACCGCACGGATCTTGCTGGTTTCACATTCCACGGCAGGACCTGCATCGAAGATATCGACGTAGCCCTGATAGCTGAAACCTTCGCTCTTGAGCATGCTCAGCGCAGGCTCGGTGTCGGTGTGAACCTTGCCGATCACGTTGCGCGCGTCCTCGGAGAGGAAGCAGGTATACACCGGGAACTTGGGCATCAACTCAGCGATAAACGCCTTATTGCCCACGCCCGTCAGGTAATCGGCCTGGCTGAATTCCATCTTGAAGAAGTGCCTGCCCAGGCTTTCCCAGAACGGCGAACGCCCAGCTTCGTCGGACATGCCGCGCATCTCGGCGATGATCTTGTTGCCAAACAGTTGCGGGAATTCGGCGATAAACAGCATCCGCGCCTTGGCCAACATGCGACCGTTAAGGCCGGTGCGGTAATCGGCCTGGAGGAACAGCGAGCACAACTCGGAGTTGCCGGTCAGGTCGTTGGCCAGGAACAGCGTCGGAATCTCGCGGTAGATGTTCAATTCCTGGGAAGCGCTGACGGTCAGGCCTACACGGAAGTTGTACCAAGGCTCACGCAGGCCAACGGCACCAGCGATGGCGGAAATCCCCACCACCTGGCCTTCGTCGTTTTCGAGAACGAACAGGTAGTCGGCATCACCGCGCCCGGCTTCGCCGCGAAAGGTCTTTTCAGCCCAGCCGACCCGATGGGCCAGGCGCTCTTCGTTGGCCGGCAAAGTGGTGAGGCCGGTGCCGGTGCTGCGCGCCAGATCAATCAGGGCCGGTAAATCGCTGCTGCGTACGGGACGAACGATCATGCTATCTCCTCAAACGGGCCGCTGATTCCAGCCACCCGCGAAACTCGCTGCTGTAAGACTTTAAACCGCAACCAGGCGCACGCTGGCACCTTCGCCGACACCCAGGGCCTCGGCCGTTTCCAGGTCCAGGGTCACTGGCTTACCTGGCGCGTAGTCCAGTTCCAGCAACACTGCGCGGTAATCCTGCAACTGCGCATTGCTGACTAGGTACTGGCGGCCAACACCCTTGACCATCTCACCGATCTTCACCGGCACCACGCGGCTCTGGGCAATCGAGCGAATGCCCGAGACGCGCGCATGCAGGGTCGGCCCGCCGTCGAAGATGTCGATGTAGTGATCGGTTTCAAAACCTTCGCGCATCAAGATGTCGAAGGTGACCTGCGCCCGTGGGTGCACCTGGCCCATGGCTTCCTGGGCTTCGTCCGGCAGCAGCGGTACGTAGATCGGATAGTGCGGCATCAGTTCGGCGAGGAAGGTGCGGCTTTTCAGCCCGCACAGGCGCTCGGCGGTGGCGTAGTTGAGGCCGAAGAAATTGCGACCGATGGCATCCCAGAACGGCGATTCACCGTTCTCATCGCTATAGCCGACAATTTCGGTCACCACCGAATCGGCGAACCGTTCGGGATGGCTGGCGACGAACAATAGGCGACCACGGGAATTGAGTTCCGACCAGGCCGAACCCACCAATTCTGGCACCACGTAGAAACTGGTCAACAGGCTGTTGCCAGTCAGGTCGTGACACTGCGATAGCACATGGATCTTGTTGTGAATCTTCAGCTCGCGGGAGGCGTGAACGAAGGTTTCATTGCGAAAACTGTAGAACGGTTCCGAGTAGCCGGCCGAGGCGACGATGGCGGAGCAGCCCACCAGCTTGCCGGCGACGGTGTCTTCGAGGACGAAGAAGTAGCTTTCCTCGCCGTTGAAACTGACTTCGGCAGCGAAGGACGCTTCGCTTGCGGCGATCTTGTCGCTCAGGCGTTCGACATCATCCGGCAAGGAGGTGACACCAATCGGGCTGTCCGCAGCCAGACGCTGTACCTCGCCCAGATCAGCCATTTGCGCGGGGCGCATCACCAGCATGGTGTCACTCCTTAATTCCAGAAAATACAAAATAGGGGGCTCAAAACCTCTGTAGGAGCGAGCTTGCTCGCGACGGTCTCAAAAACACCACAGGGCATCAGGTACCCCGCGTTATCGTTAACGACCATCGCGAGCAAGCTCGCTCCTACAGGGGATGAATCAGGCTTGCGTCAGGTTTTTCACAGCACGTTCGAAACGGTCCAGGCCTTCCTGGATATCGGCATCTTCCACCACCAGGCTCGGGGCGAAGCGCACCACGTCGGGACCGGCTTGCAGAATCATCAGGCCTTCACGCTCGGCGGCATTGAAGATGTCCTTGGCACGGCCTTTCCAGGCATCGCTCAGCACACAACCGAGCAACAGGCCCAGGCCGCGCACTTGGGTGAAGATGCCGTATTGCTGGCCGATCTTCTCCAGGCGGGAAACGAACAAGTCGTGCTTGGCGTTAACACCGGCCAGCACTTCAGGAGTATTGATCACGTCGATCACTGCTTCCGCCACTGCGCACGCCAGTGGGTTACCGCCGTAAGTGGTGCCGTGGGTGCCAACCACCAGGTGCTTGGCCAAGTCTTCGCGAGTCAGCATGGCTGCGATCGGGAAGCCGCCGCCCAGGCTCTTGGCGCTGGTAAGGATGTCCGGGGTCACGCCGTAATGCTGGTAGGCGAACAGCTCGCCGCTGCGGCCCATGCCAGTCTGCACTTCGTCGAACACCAGCAACGCGTTGTTGGCGTCACACAGGTCGCGGGCGCCTTGCAGGTAAGCCAGTTCAGCCGGCAATACGCCGCCTTCGCCCTGGATCGGCTCCAGCACCACGGCGCAGGTCTTGTCCGAAATGGCGGCTTTCAGGGCCTCCAGATCGTTGAATGGAACGTGGGTGATACCGATGATTTTCGGACCGAAGCCGTCGGAATACTTCGACTGGCCGCCAACGTTAACGGTGAACAGGGTACGACCGTGAAAGCTGTTCAGGGCAGCGATGATTTCGTATTTTTCGGTACCGAAACGGTCGAACGCTACGCGACGGGCTAGCTTGAAGGCGGCCTCGTTGGCTTCGGCGCCGGAGTTGCAGAAGAACACACGCTCGGCAAAGGTGGCGTCGATCAGCTTGCGGGCCAGGCGCAGGGCCGGCTCATTAGTGAAGACGTTGGACACGTGCCACAGCTTGTTGGCCTGTTCGGTCAATGCACCGACCAGCGCCGGGTGGGCATGGCCCAATACGTTGACCGCGATGCCGCCGGCAAAGTCGATCAGCTCTCGGCCCGCCTGGTCCCACACACGGGAACCTGCGCCACGCACGGGGATAAAAGCGGCAGGTGCGTAGTTGGGAACCATGACCTGATCGAAATCGGCACGTTGCACCGGGGCTTGCTCAACGGACATCGGAGTCTCCTGAAGAGGAACGCCTGCCTGAAACTGGCGGGCGATGCAGGGATTGTAAGGACAGTTTTCAGCGCGGCCTTGCCGCCAAGCGACAACTTCTTATAGCGCCAACCCGCGATTTACACGGGTTTACGCCAATGCGACAAATAGCGTCGCAATGGCGCAGTTTAAACCGTGTGTGGGCCTTGTGGGCAGCAACAACGATATTGAGCCCCTGCCCCGCGAGTTGCTGGAAATAGCCACTCAATGACGACTCCAACGTGAGCGGCAATCCGCTGCCAGCACAAAGCCTTGAGCTGTTGCGCGCCCACTACCAGCAAACAGGAGCCAATGGAAGAGTGATCAACCGCGTTCGGACGGTACCGACGACAACTCGAACGGGCTGCTACTGCGCCGATGGTTTCGGTCTTCGCGAGGGGTGGCGCCAAAGAAGTTGCGGTAGGCGCTGGAGAAGTGCGGCCCCGAGGAGAAGCCGCAGGACAAGCCGATCTGGATGATCGACTTGCTGGTTTGCATCAACATTTGCCGGGCCTTGTTCAGGCGCAGCTCCAGGTAATACTGGCTGGGGACGCGGTTGAGATATTGCTTGAAGATCCGTTCCAACTGTCGTCGCGACACGCATACGTGCTGGGCGATTTCGTCGGTGGTCAGCGGCTCTTCGATGTTAGCCTCCATCAACAACACTGCCTGGGTCAGCTTTGGATGGCTGGAACCCAGGCGGTTTTGCAGAGGGATACGTTGGCGCTCGCCGCCTTCGCGGATGCGCTCCACCACCAGTTCTTCCGAGACGGCACCGGCCAGTTCGGCGCCGTGGTCACGGGCCAATACCGCCAACAACAGATCGAGTACCGACATGCCACCACAGGCGGTCAGGCGATCACGGTCCCAGTCAAACAGATGGCTGGTGGCGATAACCTTGGGGAAACGTTCGGCAAAATCGTCCTGCCAGCGCCAATGCACGGCGGCGCGATAACCATCAAGAAGACCAAGCTGGGCCAACGGATAGACGCCCGCTGACAAGCCACCAATCACACACCCGGCGCGAACCAGTTGCTTGAGGGCGCTACTCAGCGGTGAAGCGATAACGATCGGCGGCTCATCGGCCAGCAGGAACAGCTTTTGAAAGCCTTCCAGCTTGCCGGCCCAAGGCTCACCCGGCAATTGCCAAGCGCCGTCGACCGGCGGTTCGGCCTGCAAGAACGACAGCTCGTAAACCACGTCCGGATGCACCCGCTGAGCAACGCGCAAGGCCTCCTCAGCCAGCGCAAGCGTCAGGGCTTTTGTGCTGGGCCAAATCAGGAAACCAATGCGATGGGCGGTCATGGAGTGCTATCCGAAACGAAAAACAGTGTTAAAGGCCGAAAGCGGCAACCACCAACATAGTGCATGTGGCGCGAAGCGCGAAGCATGCCCTAAATGGGTGCACAACGGCAGTCTTGATTACTTCAAGCTGCCGGAAAGAAACTGTTGCAGACGCTCCGATTGCGGATTGACCAGCACTTCGCGCGGGTCGCCACGTTCTTCGACGATACCTTTGTGCAAGAACACCAACTGGTTGGAGACTTCGCGGGCAAAGCCCATTTCGTGGGTCACCACCACCATGGTCCGACCTTCCTGGGCCAGGTCCTTCATCACCTTGAGCACTTCGCCTACCAATTCAGGGTCGAGGGCCGAGGTGGGTTCGTCGAATAGCATCACTTCGGGTTCCATCGCCAGGGCACGGGCAATCGCCACGCGTTGCTGCTCGCCGCCGGACATATGGCCGGGGAAAGCATCCTTGCGATGGCTCACGCCAACCTTGGCCAGGTAATGCTCAGCCTTTTCCCTAGCTTCTTTTTTCGACATGCCGAGAACGTGGACCGGCGCCTCCATGACGTTTTCCATCGCCGTCATGTGGGACCACAGGTTGAAGTGCTGGAACACCATCGACAGTCGCGAACGCATGCGTTGCAGCTGCTTGGGGTCCGCGGCCTTCATCGCGCCGTCCTTATTGGCCACCAGCTTGAGCTCTTCGTTGTTAAGCAGAATCCGGCCAGCGTGGGGTTGCTCCAGCAGGTTGATGCAGCGCAAAAAGGTACTTTTACCCGAGCCACTGGAACCGATGATGCTGATCACATCACCTGCCGAGGCGGCCAGGGACACACCTTTGAGCACTTCATGACTGCCATAGCGTTTATGCAGGTCTTGGACTTCAAGTTTGTACATGCGATCGGTTCTCACAAAAACAGTGGGTCAGTCGTTCAGCAAGGGCCCATGACGCAGCGCTTCGCGCCCCGCCACCTTGGCCAGCCAAAAACCTGCTTGGGCATAACGTAGCCGTTCAACGGCAAACAGCACTCCGGACGTGCCAGCGCAAACAATGCTGACCTGATCGGACAAGGGGTCAATCACTTCAAACAGCGGCTCGCCCGCCTCCACCCAAGTACCCGGCGCAAGCAGGAAGCTGATAACGCCAGCGTGGGGCGCGAAGAGCATTTCGGTGCCTTCAAACGGCATGCCTTCACACGGTTCGTGCTGCGGCGCTGGCCAGTCACCTTTGATCAAGCCTTGCTCGGCGAGAAACGCGAGGATGCCTTCAGCATGGAAGATCGCCTCGTCTCGACCGGTGTCGGACTGGCCGCCCAGCTCCAGGGTCGTGGACATGCACGCCAGGGGAATCTGCGCCTCGGGGAACTGCCGGGATAAACGCAACCACGGCACCGAGCAGGCTTCGTCAAAGGAGTTGCCACCGGAGTCTTCCGCCAGCAATCCGACCTTCACATTCAAATGCGCCGACAACGAACGCCACTGCGGCCAATGCTGCGGCAGCGCGTACATGTGCAACGCAGCTTCGCAATCGCAATGCAGGTCGAGGACCACATCGGCGGTGCAGGCATGACTGAGCAGCAGCCGCTGCATGCCCTGTAACTGGCTGGCAGCCGGCGGCAAAGCGTTGAGCACATCGGTCATGGCCTGGCGGATCAGCCGGACATTCGCGTGAGGGTCATCACCCAGACGACCTTCCAGCAACCGCCCGACCGACTCACTCAACTCGACGAAATCACGGTTGAAATTCTTGCCGGTGCCCGCCTCGAAACGCCCCTGATGACCGCCCTGCAGCAACTGGCCCAACCCCATCGGGTTAGCCACTGGAACCAACTCAATCACCCCGTTAAGGGCGCCTTGTTGTTCCAGTTCGGTCAGGCGCTTTTTCAGCTCCCAGGCGGTACGCATGCCGGGCAATTCATCGGCGTGCAGGCTGGCCTGGATGTAGGCCTTGCGCTCGCCGCTGCCGAAACGGAACACCGTCAGTTGGCGTTCACAACCCAGGTGACCCCAGGGCAACAGATGATCGATACGTTCCATATCAATGCTTCCGTGGAGCCAGGTAGCTGAGCCAGCGGCGCTCGGCCAACTTGAACAGGCGCACCAGGATGAAGGTCAGGCACAGATAGAACACACCAGCGGTAATGTAGGCTTCAAACGGCAAGTAATACTGGGCGTTCACCGTGCGCGCGGCACCGGTGATATCGATCAACGTGACGATGGAGGCCAGGCTGGTGGTCTGCAGCATCATGATTACTTCGTTGCTGTACTGCGGCAGCGCCCGGCGCAAGGCCGACGGCAACAAGATGCGGCGATACAGTTTGTAACGCGACATGCCCATGGCCTTGGCCGCTTCGATCTCGCCATTGGGCGTGGACTTGAGGCTGCCGGCGATGATCTCGGCGGTGTAGGCGCTGGTGTTGATGGCAAAGGCCAGGCAGGCGCAGAAGGTCGCACTGGACAGCAACGGCCAGAGGAAACTTTCGCGCACAGCTTCAAACTGGGCCAGACCGTAGTAGATCAAGAACAGCTGCACCAGCATCGGCGTGCCGCGGATCACATAGGTATAGAGCCAGGCGACGCCATTGATAATCGGCTGCTTGGACACGCGCATCAGGCCCAGGGGCAAGGCAGCGAGCAAACCGAAGAACAGCGAGATGGCCAGCAATTTCAGGGTGGTCAGCAAACCGCCGAGGTACAGCGGCATAGCCTCCCAGATGACGTTGTAGTCGAAGATCATAGATCAGCCGCCCTTACGCCTACCGAGTAGCGCTTCTCAAGATAACGCAGGGCCAGCAACGAGACGCTGGTGATCACCAGGTACATCGCCGCCACTGCGAGGAAGAAGGTAAAAGGTTCGCGGGTGGCATCGGCCGCCTGCTTGGCCTTGAACATCATGTCTTGCAGGCCCACCACGGAAATCAGCGCGGTGGCCTTGGTCAGTACCAGCCAGTTGTTGGTGAAACCGGGGATCGCCAGACGAATCATCTGCGGCACCATCACCCGGAAAAACACCTGAAAACTGCTCATGCCGTAGGCGAGACCGGCTTCGGCCTGGCCCTTGGGGATTGCCATAAAGGCGCCACGGAAAGTCTCCGAGAGGTAGGCGCCAAAGATGAAACCCAGGGTGCCAATACCGGCGACCAAGGGGTTCAAGTCAATATAGTCGTCGTAGCCCAGCAGCGGCGCGACGCGGTTCAACAGGTCCTGACCGCCGTAGAAAATCAGCAGGATCAGCACCAGGTCGGGAATCCCACGGATCACCGTCGAATACAAATCGCCCAGCCAGGCCAACCAACGCACCGGCGACAGGCGTAACGCGACCCCGATCAAACCCAGAACAATGGCCAGGGCCATGGACGACAAGGCGAGCTGAAGCGTCAACCATGCGCCATCGAGGATGACAGCCCCGTAGCCTTTCAACATGATTCAGGTCCTCGAAAAGGGGGGGATGAAAAAATGGCGCAAACTTCAGAGACCCTGTTGCTTGCGCCATTTCAGACAGACCGCTGCGATAAGTTAGTTGGCCGCTTTTGTGTCAGCGCCGTAAATATCGAAGTTGAAGTACTTGTCCTGGATAAGCTTGTATTTGCCGTTGGCGCGGATCGCGTCAATGGCAGCATTGATCCGGTCCAGATTGGCCTTGTCGCCTTTGCGTACTGCAATGCCTACGCCGTCGCCGAAGTATTTGACGTCGGTGAAGGATGGGCCGACAAACGCATAACCTTTACCGGCTGGCGTATCAAGGAAACCTTCCTGCAACAGGGTGGCGTCTGCCACGGTACCGTCAAGGCGACCAGCTTCCACGTCCAGGTAGATTTCGTTCTGCGAGCTGTAAGGAACCACGGTGGCGCCTTTAGGTGCCAAGACTTCCTTGGCGAAACGGTCGTGGATCGAACCGCGCTGCACGCCGATTTTCTTGCCTTTCAACTCATCCAGGCTGTCGCTGACAACGGTACCTTCCTTCAACGCCAGACGCGCTGGGGTCAGGTAGTAGCGGTTAGTGAAGTCCACAGACTTCTTGCGGTCATCAGTGATGGACATGGACGATAGGATCGCGTCGATCTTGCGCACTTTAAGCGCTGGGATCAGGCCGTCGAACTCTTGCTCGACCCACGTGCACTTGACCTTCATCTCTTCGCACAGGGCGTTGCCGATGTCGTAGTCAAAACCAACGATGCTGCCGTCCGGTGCTTTCGAGGCAAACGGAGGGTAAGCCGCTTCGATACCAATCTTCAGGGGTTTTTCATCGGCGGCGAAGGCCTGCATCGACAGGACGGACAGCGCCAGGGCGCCCAACAGCACGAGTTTCTTCATCTTGGGACTCCATCGGTATAGGGCAAAAACAGCAGTATGAGCCATGGCCCACGATGCAACTGAGTGAAACCGAATAGCGGCGCTTCGTCCTACGCAAATTCAACAGCAGCGACGGCGAGCGAGTGATCGGCATTCTAACGACAGGGCGGAAGCCGATATTTCCTCAATGCGACAACAACTTACAGAAGCACCGAGAAAGCGGTTCCAGCGCATTGACAGCCCCTTGATTTTATGCAGGAGCTAAAGATATTAAACCTGTTATCACTGCAAGTTACAGGCCCATTATTCGCAAACCCTTCTAGTCCGGCAAGTCTGGCGTTTAATCTTATTTTCGGGCGTATCTAAAATGGGCGTTTAAGGGGTGCTGGCGTAGCACTTTGCCTCATGTTTGGGCAGCGGGTTACACATTTAGGTGGCTGGGTAACATTCAGAAACCTCCCACCATGAAAACCGATATTTATTTACCTCGCGGCTGGAGTGGTCTGTCAGACAGTCATTGCAGAACTGGCTTTAGCGGTGTTGCTGATGGTCGGCCCCTCACCCTAGCCCTCTCCTCCACCCAATAAAAAGCCCCGCTCTCTTGCATCGAGAGCAGGGCTTTTTACTGGGCTGGTTTACTCAGCCAGTTTGAAGGTAATGAAACTGGCACGACCCTGACGCAGGACGCGCATCGACACCGAACGATTCTTCGGCAATGCCTTGGCGATGTCGGTGAACTCCTTGGTGGAGTTGATCGCCTGATTGTTCAGGTGAGTAATGACATCCCCCGGCTGCAGGCCGATCAACGCCGCAGGGCCGTCCTGAACCTCCTTGATGACCACACCGCTTTTCAAGTCGAAGCTTTTTTTCTGCTCTTCGGTCAGCTCGACCACGGCAATGCCCAGGCGATTGCTACTCCGTTCGGCGCCGGACTTGCTGCCTAGGGCATCAAGCGCCTGGCCTTCTTCCGGGATGGCACCTACGGTCAGCTCGACGTTCTGGCGCTTGCCTTCGCGAATCACTTCCAGCTTGGCCTTGCTACCGGCCTTGAGCGCACCTACCAGGTGCGGCAAGTCAGCAGACATTACGATCGGCTGACCGTTCATGCTCAGAATCACGTCACCCACTTGCAGGCCACCTTTGGCAGCCGGTCCGTCATCCTGGATCTGCGCGACCAAGGCACCGGCCGGCTTGTCCAGGCCGAAGGACTCAGCCAGGTCCTTGTTCACTTCCTGAATCACCACGCCCAACCAGCCACGACTGACCTTGCCACCGTCTTTCAACTGGTTGGAAACGTCCATGGCCACATCGATTGGAATCGCGAACGACACGCCCATGAAACCACCGGAACGGGTGTATATCTGCGAGTTGATACCCACCACTTCGCCCGCTAGGTTGAACAACGGACCGCCGGAGTTGCCCGGGTTGATCGGCACGTCGGTCTGGATGAACGGCACGTAGTTTTCGTTCGGCAGGCTGCGACCGATGGCGCTGATGATGCCCTGGGTCACGGTGTGGTCGAAGCCAAACGGCGAACCGATGGCGACCACCCATTGCCCTGCTTTCAAGTCCTGGGATTTGCCCAGCTTCAGGACCGGCAGGTCCTTGCCTTCAATCTTCAGCAAAGCCACGTCGGAACGTGGATCAGTGCCGACAAGCTTGGCCTTGAGCTCACTGCGATCAGCCAGGCGCACGAGAATTTCGTCGGCATCAGCGATCACATGATTGTTAGTGAGAATGTAGCCATCGGGCGAAATGATGAAGCCCGAACCCAGCGATTGAGCTTCGCGCTGACCGCCACCGCCGCCACGGGGTGACCGTGGCTGGGGCATGCCACGCTCGAAAAACTCCCGCAACATCGGTGGCAGACCTTCAAGGTCTGGCATCTGCTGGTTGGATACTTTGCGGTCCGGTAGCTTCTGGGTGGTGCTGATATTCACAACGGCAGGCGACGCCTGCTCCACCAGTTGGGTGAAGTCAGGCAGCTCGGCCGCTTGCGCGGTAACGGCCTGACCCAGCACCAGCACCGTGGCGACTATGGATAGGTAAGACTTCAAACGTGGTATCGACATACAGCTCCCGTTACGACGAGCAGGGTTGAGCGACAGGGTTCAATAAACGCCGGAGACTGCCACCGGTATTTTTGTTCCGCGAACAAAACAAGGCCAGAGCCGAGAAACTCTGACCTATAAAAAACATAGTAGGATTTTGCAAGTGAAAATACTGTCCAGACATTTCATGTTCTCAACCGCAAGGCAGGCATCGACCGGCTCCTGCACAACAGTGAAACGTCAGGATGAACATAGTATTAACAGCTCATTGCTTGGAGGGTGTCGCGCCACTGCGAACCGACAACGCAATCCTTTCAGCGGTACCAATCGGAATTTCGCCAACAACCGTCGCCATCATCTGGCCTTCGGGCGTATCCAAACGTCGCGACACCGCCACCGTCGGCCCTAACTGCACACGGGTCTCGTTCACAGTTGCGTCATCAAGCGGCTCAAGAAACACCGAAAAGCGTGCGAGCCCGTCCTCGTACATCAGACTGTTGACCACAACGTGGGTCTGCGCGTCTTTGCGGACGCTGCTGCGACTTAACTGGAAGCCCGGCGGCAGCCAATCCAGATGCCAAGCCTGAGCGCCCCCGTCTTGCGGTGTATTATTACTCGCTAGCACTACGGGCTTGCAGTCATTACTGGGCTGCAATTGGCGCTCACCGGGCACATCTGAGGTGTTCAACTGAGTGAATTGGAATCGCTCCAGCAACTGCCCCTTGTCATTAAGCAACAATGACTTCAATGGCAACGCGGTTTCACGATCCAGATGCAACTCGAAGCCATACCGGTACGGGTCACGAGGCGTCAGCGTCACGATCACCGCATTACGGCCAGCCACGCGCGACTTGCCAATAACGGCAAGGTCGTAGAAAGCTTTGAGTTTTGGGGGGTCAAGAGCGCGGGCAGGAGAGCCCGAAGAATCACCGAGACCGGCAACCAGAGTGCCGCTGACGCACTGCGTACGCCCATCGACACGAACAACTTCCTGGGCGGAGCCGTCAAGCTGCAACAGCCGCTCGCGAACCTGACCATTCTGGACACGATGCCAGATGTCATGGGTAGAAAAACTACCGTTACGCTCGTAGATGAAGGTGCCTTGGAAGCTTTGCTGCTGCTCGGCACGCCCAAGACGAGTCAGCCAATCTTGGGCTTCCTCGGCATGGGCGGGTACTGCAGACCAGCCACTGAGCAAAAGCGCAAGGAGCGGTATGGCGCGCATAAGGCTCCTTAACGGTTTAGCGGTTTTCCAGGCTTGCAGCGCGAGCGTATGGCAGTGCACTTTCAGTGCCTTTCAAGGCCGATTCCTGTGCATGTTGGCGCAGGTAGCCTGGAAGACGCTGATCCTGCCAGCCGGACTGCCCCTGAAGCACGCCGTTGGCCATTGGGCCAGTAGCGTCGGAGCTTTCCTTGTAGCCGGCCAGTACGGCTGGACCCTTGACCTGCGGACCGGCCATGATCGGTTGCTGGGTTTGTTGGGCCAACTCGGCACCAGCAATCTCGTCCTGGTTGTACAGGCGCACACCGGCCAATACGGCCACAGTCACCGAAGCAGCAACTGCCAGACGACCCAGGCTACGCCAAGGACCGCGAACAGCTTTTGCCGGAACGGCTTCATCAGCCAGCGCAGCAGAAACGGCCGCAGCAATATCCAGACGAGGGATTAGTAGATCCTTGTGCATCACCGCCCGAGCGACTTGGTAACGAGACCAGGTATCACGGGTTTCGGCGTCATCAAATGCGTTAAGCACTCGACGAAGTTCCAGTTCATCCGCTTCGTTATCCATCACTGCGGACAGCGATTCCTGCAGGGCATCACGACTCATGGCGGTTCCTCTCTTGGCTGTCGCCGCTGTCTCAGTTTTCCTGCAACAACGGCTGCAGGGCTTTATCGATGGCTTCCCGAGCCCGGAAGATCCGGGAGCGTACGGTCCCCACCGGACACTGCATGACGCTCGCAATGTCTTCGTAACTCAGACCATCGAATTCACGTAAAGTTAATGCCGTACGTAAATCTTCTGGCAGTTGCTGAATCGTGCGATGGACGGTTCCTTCGATCTCGTCGCGCAGCAATGCACGCTCCGGCGACTCGAGATCCTTGAGGCCGTGATCACCATCGTAAAATTCTGCATCTTCCGAACTCACATCACTATCTGGCGGGCGGCGACCGCGAGAAACCAGATGGTTCTTCGCCGTGTTAATGGCGATGCGGTAAAGCCACGTGTAAAACGCACTATCACCGCGAAAATTACCGAGTGCACGATATGCCTTGATAAAGGCTTCCTGCGCTACGTCCTGCGCTTCATGGGTGTCGTGCACAAACCGCACGATCAACCCGAGAATTTTATGCTGGTATTTCAGCACTAGCAGATCAAATGCTCGCTTGTCGCCGCGTTGAACGCGCTCGACCAGCTGCTGATCCTCTTCCTGGGTTAGCATGAACACTCCTCGTTGTACTTGGAGGAGACTTGCATAACTGAACGTTCAGGCTTGCAAACATAGACTCGGACTTTTCGCAAAAGTTCTCCCCCTCCAAGCAAGTTTCCGGCGCGCACTGATTTGGCACACACGAAAAACGCAGCGCGGGCAACGCCGGCTGCGCGAATAATCTTGTCGCCGGATTTCTGACGCGCCTCATGTTAGAGGCCGATCAATAATTCCAACGCTTCCCAGCTTTCGGGCAACCTGCTATTGAGTCGGGGCTTATGCAAAAAGTTCCCACACCAATACCCGCAGGCTTGTGAAAGCCGTGCACTTCGTTGACCGTAATCTCACAATGCCACGAATGCCCGGCTATTGTGCCGATCCCCCCCTCTATATACTAGTGGGCCGTGTGACCCTTTGATTCGCCGATCCAGGCGTCCTGTTTGCGCCAACCCTTCGGATCGCTTTTTGCGGAATCCTTCAAATGAGCCAACAGTTTCAACACGATGTCCTGGTGATTGGCAGCGGCGCCGCAGGCTTGAGCCTTGCACTGACCCTGCCGCGCCATCTGCGCATAGCCGTACTGAGCAAGGGCGACCTGGCCAACGGCTCGACGTTCTGGGCCCAGGGAGGTGTCGCCGCGGTGCTGGATGACACCGATACGGTGCAATCCCATGTCGAAGACACTCTTAACGCCGGCGGCGGTCTGTGCAACGAAGACGCAGTGCGCTTCACCGTCGAGCACAGTCGCGAAGCCATCCAGTGGCTGATCGACCAGGGAGTGCCGTTCACCCGCGATGAACAATCCGGCACTGAAGACGGCGGCTTCGAGTTTCACCTGACCCGCGAAGGCGGCCACAGCCATCGGCGCATCATCCACGCTGCCGATGCCACCGGCGCCGCTATTTTCAAGACCTTGCTCGCCCAGGCCCGGCAACGACCGAATATCGAACTGCTGGAGCAACGGGTCGCCGTCGACCTGATCACTGAGAAACGCCTGGGCCTGCCCGGCGAACGCTGTCTCGGCGCCTACGTGCTCAACCGTGGCAGCGGCGAAGTCGATACCTACGGCGCTCGCTTCACCATCCTGGCCTCGGGCGGTGCGGCCAAGGTCTACCTCTATACCAGTAACCCTGATGGCGCCTGCGGTGATGGCATTGCCATGGCCTGGCGTTCGGGCTGCCGGGTAGCGAACCTGGAGTTCAACCAGTTCCACCCCACCTGCCTGTATCACCCACAAGCCAAGAGTTTCCTGATCACCGAAGCCCTGCGGGGCGAGGGCGCGCACCTGAAACTGCCCAACGGCGAACGTTTCATGCAGCGCTTCGACCCTCGAGCCGAACTGGCGCCCCGGGATATCGTGGCCCGCGCCATCGACCACGAAATGAAGCGCCTGGGCATCGACTGCGTCTACCTGGACATCAGCCACAAGCCCGAAGACTTCATCAAGACCCACTTCCCGACGGTCTACGAGCGCTGCCTGCAATTCAACATCGACATCACCAAAGGCCCGATCCCGGTGGTCCCAGCCGCGCACTACACCTGTGGCGGCGTCATGGTCGACCAACAGGGCCGCACCGACGTACCCGGCCTGTACGCCATCGGCGAAACCAGCTTCACCGGCCTGCACGGCGCCAACCGCATGGCCAGCAACTCGCTGCTGGAATGTTTTGTCTACGCACGCTCCGCCGCCGCCGACATCCTCGAACAGTTGCCGCGCATCCCGGTGCCGGCCGCCCTGCCCCGCTGGGACGCCAGCCAGGTCACCGATTCCGACGAAGACGTGATCATCGCTCACAACTGGGACGAGTTGCGGCGCTTCATGTGGGACTACGTGGGTATCGTGCGCACCAACAAGCGCCTGCAGCGGGCGCAGCATCGGGTGCGATTGTTGCTGGATGAGATCGACGAGTTCTACAGCAACTACCGAGTAAGCAGAGACCTGATTGAACTGAGGAACCTTGCCCAGGTAGCGGAACTGATGATCAGGTCTGCCATGGAACGTAAGGAATCTCGGGGCCTGCACTACACGCTGGAC
>NZ_VOBG01000019.1 GCF_008369295.1 Pseudomonas sp. ANT_H4
GGGGTTTCCCCATGTGAGAGTAGGTCATCGTCAAGATTAAATTCCGAAACCCCATTTGCGAAAGCAGATGGGGTTTTGTTTTGGGCGATGGAAAAGTATGAGCGAGCGCCTGCCAGTCGCCTTCAATGCTAAAGTCCTGCCTTTCTATGCAATGGCCCTATGCATGGCTATCATGCGTGCCTCATTGTGAGGCGAGACTTGCATGCTGACGTTGTTGAAACTTCTAAAAGATGGCCGATTCCACTCCGGGGAAGCGCTTGGTGCAGCCTTGGGCGTCAGTCGCAGTGCTGTATGGAAGCAGCTTCAGCATCTTGAGGCGGAGTTGAATCTGCCTATCCATAAAGTCCGTGGCAGGGGATATCAGTTGGCTGCGCCCCTGGCGTTGCTAAGCCATGACGAAATAGCTGCAAATGCGCCTTCTTCTACCTGGCCAGTCTATATATCCGACTCCATTGACTCTACCAATGCCGAAGCATTGCGTCTTATTGGTGGGGGGCAGGTTGCGCCGTTTCTGGTGCTGTCGGAGCAGCAGACTGCTGGCAGGGGTAGGCGAGGGCGTAAGTGGGTAAGTCCTTTCGCTCAAAATATCTACTACAGCCTCGTATTACGAATTGATGGGGGGTTGCGACAACTGGAGGGGCTTAGCCTGGTTGTCGGCCTGGCGGTCATGCAGGCCCTGCGGGAGGCCGGCGTGCGCAATGCAGGCTTGAAGTGGCCCAATGACGTCTTGGTGGGGCAGAAGAAGATTGCTGGCATCCTCCTGGAGTTGGTCGGAGACCCGGCAGATGTCTGCCACGTAGTCCTTGGTGTGGGGATTAATGTGAATATGCAGAAAGCGCCTGAAGTCGATCAGCAATGGACTTCTGTGCAGTTGGAAACCGGTAGCGCCGTTGATCGTAACTATCTGGTAGCCCGCCTCGGCTTACAGTTACAAACCTACCTTGATCGTCATCAAGCGTCCGGCTTTTCCGCTATTCAAGGCGAATGGGAGCAGAACCATCTATGGCAGGGGCGTTCCGTCTCGCTCATTGCCGGTGTGAATCAAGTCGAAGGGCTGGTGCTGGGTATCGATGGGCAGGGTGCGTTACGCTTGGGGGTGGATGGTGTTGAAAAAATATACAGCGGTGGTGAGTTAAGCCTGAGGTTGCGTGATGATTCTTGAGCTCGACTGTGGGAATAGCTTTATCAAATGGCGAGTGCTTGAGTCAGGCAGGGCGTATGTTTTTGCCGAGGGGATCGTCGGCTCGGATATCGTGTTAATAGATAGTCTGTCAGCGCTTGCGGGCTTGGCGATAAAACATTGTCGACTGGTGAGTGTTCGTGCTTCCGAGGAGACAAACAAGTTGGTTGCGGCCCTGGTAGATGCCTTTGGCATCACTGTGGTTTGTGCTACATCTGCGCGGCAGATGGCTGGGGTGCGTAATGGGTACGAAGACTTCGAGCGGCTAGGGCTTGATCGCTGGTTGGCTATGCTTGGCGGTTTTCAGTTGTCGCCGGGCTCGTGCCTTGTACTCGATTTTGGTACGGCGGCTACCTCCGACTTTATTGCTGCGGACGGTGAGCATCTCGGCGGGTTTATTTGTCCTGGTATGCCATTAATGCGTAACCAGCTGCGAACGCATACTCGCAAAATACGCTACGACGATATTGCCGCCGAGCGTGCCCTTGAGCACCTGTCGCCAGGTCGTACGACCGTAGAGGCGGTGGAGCGCGGCTGTATGCTTATGTTGAGAGGGTTTGTTCTGACTCAGCTGGAGTTGGCCCAGCGTTACTGGGGTGACGAATTCACCGTATTCCTGACGGGAGGGGATGCTGAGCTGATTGCTGATGCCGTGCCTCGAGCGAAACTCGTCCCTGATCTTGTTTTTGTTGGTTTGGCGATGGCGTGCCCCTTGTCCTGAGGTTTTTATGCGTTGGCTGTTTTTGCTTTTGCTGGTCCTTAATATCTTCTATTACATTTGGCATCAGCAGGAAGCGCCCCTGCGTGCCAAGGATGTTACGCCCCTGGTTCTGTACCGAGGTTCTCAGCAGGATATCCAGTTATTGAGCGAGTCTGCTGATGCCGTGGTTCGACGGGACAGGGCAAAGGCCCCAGAGGTGCAGAGCAGTTGTCTCTATATTGGTGGTTTTGCTGATCAGAAGCAGGCGCGGTCTGTGGAACAGCGGCTTACCAGTCTGGACATCAAGGTAAAACTGCAGTCGCTGAGCGCTCCTGATGTTTCGGGATACTGGCTGAGAGTGGCACCTGAAAGCCGGCGTCTGGCCGATGATTTGCCCTTTGAAAACCTTGCTAACGAATTCAATGAGTTAAAACATAAAATAATGCCGTGCGAAGGCATTGCAACTGTTGAATAGTTTGCATAGAATGGCGCCCGCTTCGCAGTGATGACCTCTTGAGGGAAACGGTGTGATGCGAGAGTCAACGCAGCTAACCTCATATTTTTAATGAGAAAATGCTTGACAGAAGGCTGGCATGATATAGAATGCCGGCTCGCTTAGGAGGGGTTCCCGAGCGGCCAAAGGGATCAGACTGTAAATCTGACGTCTACGACTTCGAAGGTTCGAATCCTTCCCCCTCCACCATTTTAGCGTGAGCTGCAAGCTCTGCGGGTATAGTTTAGTGGTAGAACCTCAGCCTTCCAAGCTGATGATGCGGGTTCGATTCCCGCTACCCGCTCCAAGTTTGCAGGTTGTGCATAGTGTTTTGCTCTTGTAGCTCAGTTGGTAGAGCACACCCTTGGTAAGGGTGAGGTCAGCGGTTCGAATCCGCTCAAGAGCTCCATATAACAAGGCAGATATGAGAATATCTGCCTTTGTTTTAACGGCTGCCTCTGATTGATTCTCCCCTCTTTTGTGATTTTGTTTGGGTGGGGTCCAAGTCTGCAGGGGTTTGTTGTTGTAAAGTCTTTTTCAGATCGGCATAATTGTCGGCCTGATTTTGTTTTAGGTCAGTAGCTCAATTGGCAGAGCGACGGTCTCCAAAACCGTAGGTTGGGGGTTCGATTCCCTCCTGACCTGCCAGATTCACTTGGTGTGTCTGGCTTTCTTTTCACAGGATCTTCATAGATGACTCCTAAGGCTGAAGCTCAAGGCTCTCGCTTCGATCTGCTCAAGTGGCTTGTAGTAGTCGCTGTTGTGGTCGTAGGCGTTGTCGGCAACCAGTACTACTCTGCGTCGCCGATCCTGTACCGCGTCCTCGCATTGCTCGCCCTTGCTGCTGTTGCTGCCTTTGTTGGCCTACAGACTGCTAAAGGCAAGTCTTTTGCGGTCCTGGTAAAGGAAGCTCGTACCGAGATCCGTAAAGTCGTTTGGCCGACTCGCCAAGAAACCACACAGACCACGTTGATTGTGGTAGCTGTTGTTCTGGTTATGGCGTTGCTGTTGTGGGGGCTTGATTCCCTGCTCGGCTGGCTTGTTTCCTTGATTGTTGGCTAAGGGTGTCCCGTGGCTAAGCGTTGGTACGTTGTGCATGCTTACTCGGGTTACGAGAAGCATGTCATGCGCTCTTTGCTAGAGCGCATAAAGTTTGCAGGCATGGAAGACGGCTTCGGCGAAATTCTGGTTCCCACTGAAGAAGTGGTTGAAATGCGTAATGGCCAGAAACGTAAAAGCGAGCGCAAGTTCTTCCCTGGCTACGTTCTGGTTCAAATGGACATGAATGAGGGTACTTGGCACTTGGTCAAGGACACTCCTCGCGTCATGGGCTTTATCGGTGGTACCGCTGATAAGCCTGCTGCGATTACCGACAAAGAGGCAGAGTCGATTCTGCGTCGTGTTGCTGATGGTAGCGACAAGCCCAAGCCGAAGACATTGTTCGAGCCGGGTGAGATTGTTCGTGTTACTGATGGTCCGTTTGCAGATTTTAACGGCACTGTCGAAGAAGTTAACTACGAAAAGAGCCGAATCCAAGTGGCAGTGCTCATTTTCGGTCGCTCTACTCCGGTAGAGCTAGAGTTCAGCCAGGTCGAAAAAGTCTAGCTGAGCAAGCATCCCAACCCCGCAGCCTTAGGCTGTGGGGTTTTGTCGTCACTGGGATAAACGCGCAAGTAACCGGGGAGCCTTTCGAGGCGTTTGAACCCGTAATTGGAGTGCCTCATGGCCAAGAAGATTACCGCTTACATCAAGCTGCAAGTGAAGGCCGCTCAGGCCAATCCAAGCCCACCCGTCGGTCCAGCTCTGGGTCAGCACGGCGTGAATATCATGGAATTCTGCAAGGCCTTCAACGCCCGTACTCAGGGTATTGAGCCAGGTCTGCCGACTCCAGTGATCATTACTGTATACAGCGACCGTAGCTTCACTTTCGAAACTAAGTCGACCCCGGCTTCGGTTTTGTTGAAGAAAGCTGCTGGTCTGACTAGCGGTTCCGCTCGTCCAAACACCGTTAAGGTTGGCACCGTGACCCGTGCTCAGCTGGAAGAAATCGCGAAAACCAAAAACGCGGATCTGACTGCAGCTGATATGGATGCAGCCGTGCGTACCATCGCCGGTTCTGCTCGTAGCATGGGCCTTAACGTGGAGGGTGTGTAATGGCTAAGCTGACCAAGCGCCAAAAGGCTATCGCCGGCAAAATCGAAGCAGGCAAGGCCTACAACTTTGTAGATGCTGCTGCACTGCTGACCGAGCTGTCGACTGTCAAGTTCAGCGAGTCTGTTGACATTGCTGTGAACTTGGGTGTAGACCCGCGTAAATCCGACCAGGTCGTTCGTAGCGCAACTGTGCTGCCACACGGCACTGGCAAGACTGTACGTGTTGCTGTCTTCACCCAAGGCCCTGCAGCTGAAGCTGCTCTGGCTGCCGGCGCTGACCGTGTAGGTATGGATGACCTGGCTGCCGAAATGAAAGCCGGCAACCTGAACTTTGATGTAGTTATCGCATCCCCGGATGCAATGCGCGTTGTGGGTCAGTTGGGTCAGATCCTGGGCCCACGTGGCCTGATGCCTAACCCTAAAGTCGGCACCGTAACTCCAGACGTAGCTACCGCGGTTAAAAACGCCAAGGCTGGTCAGGTTCGTTATCGCACCGACAAAAACGGCATCATTCACACCTCCGTTGGCAAAGTCGGCTTCGACGCCGTCAAGCTGAAGGAAAACGTTGAAGCCCTGATCGCTGATCTGAAGCGTATCAAGCCAGCTTCCTCGAAAGGTATCTACGTCAAGCGCGTTACCCTGAGCACCACCATGGGCCCAGGTCTGGTCATCGACCAAGGCTCGCTGGACGTATAAGACATAAACTGGCGCAAGCAATTGCGGCAGTTGAAAAATTGGGGTCCCTGCCTGGCGGGGGCTATCCAAGACCGTAGGCGGCGCAAGTCTTAAACCTCAAGCCTACGCAGATGGTGCTCCCGGTTCCTTACCGAATCAGACACCAAAACGACATCCGGCTTCGGTTGGATGAAACGGTAACAAGCAGGAGTTTTTCCCGTGGCAATTAAACTTGAAGACAAGAAGGCCATCGTCGCTGAAGTCAACAAGGCTGCCAAAGTTGCCCTGTCCGCTGTCGTGGTTGATGCCCGCGGTGTGACAGTAGGCGCTATGACCGGACTCCGTAAAGAGGCTCGTGAAGCTGGCGTTTACGTACGTGTTGTACGTAACACCCTGCTCAAGCGCGCTGTTGCCGACACTCAATACAGTGTTCTCAACGACGTGTTCACCGGCCCGACCTTGATTGCATTCTCCAACGAACATCCAGGTGCTGCTGCCCGTTTGTTCAAAGAGTTCGCAAAAGGTCAGGACAAGTTCGAGATCAAGGCAGCTGCGTTCGAGGGTAACTACCTCGCAGCTAATCAGATCGACGTACTGGCAAGCCTGCCGACCCGTGACGAAGCCATTTCCCAGCTGATGAGCGTGATTCAAGGCGCAACCAGCAAATTGGCTCGTACTCTGGCGGCTCTTCGCGACCAGAAAGAAGCTGTTGCAGCTTAAGGCTGAGCAACTCCTTTTTACGTTTATTGTTTATTTCGATGGCCGCGTAGGCCGTCACCCCAATACAGGAATTTATAGTCATGTCTCTGACTAACGACCAAATCATCGAAGCAATCGGCGAAAAATCCGTTCTGGAAATCGTTGAACTGATCAAGGCAATGGAAGAGAAGTTCGGCGTTTCTGCTGCCGCTGCTTCTGCTGGTCCTGCTGCTGCCGCTGCTGTCGTTGAAGAACAAACTGAATTCAACGTTGTTCTGCTTGAAGCTGGCGACAAGAAAGTTAACGTGATCAAGGCTGTACGTGAGCTGACCGGTCTGGGCCTGAAAGAAGCCAAGGCTGTAGTTGATAGCGGTGCTGGTTCCGTGGTTCTGGAAGCTGTGTCGGCTGACGCTGCTGCTAAAGCCAAGGCTACCTTGGAAGAAGCAGGCGCTAAAGTCGAGCTGAAGTAAGCATCGACCTTGCGTCTCCAGCCCAAGCGTTAAGCTGAAGGCTGATGGCTGGTGGCTCTTGCCACCGGCCTTTTTCCGTTATTGGCAATCGACTCGGTCGTCGCCTATAGCGCGCTGTAACCACCCGATGGGGTGGCGCAAACCATGGGGTTTGCACGATTTTCTGGCTGCTCCCGTCGGGAGGGGCCAAACAAGCAGGTGACCAAGCTGGGGAACGCTGATGGCTTACTCATATACTGAGAAAAAACGTATCCGCAAGGACTTTAGCAAGTTGCCGGACGTCATGGATGTCCCGTACCTTCTGGCTATCCAGCTGGATTCGTATCGTGAATTCTTGCAGGCGGGAGCGACCAAAGATCAGTTCCGCGACGTGGGCCTGCATGCGGCCTTCAAATCTGTTTTCCCGATCATCAGCTACTCCGGCAATGCTGCGCTGGAGTACGTCGGTTATCGCCTGGGCGAACCGGCATTTGATGTCAAAGAATGCGTGTTGCGCGGTGTTACGTACGCCGTACCTTTGCGGGTAAAAGTCCGTTTGATCATTTTCGACAAAGAATCGTCGAACAAAGCGATCAAGGACATCAAAGAGCAAGAAGTCTACATGGGTGAAATCCCCCTGATGACTGAGAACGGTACCTTCGTTATCAATGGTACCGAGCGCGTTATCGTTTCCCAGCTGCACCGTTCCCCGGGCGTGTTCTTCGACCACGATCGCGGCAAGACGCACAGCTCCGGCAAACTTTTGTACTCCGCGCGGATCATTCCGTACCGTGGTTCGTGGTTGGACTTCGAGTTCGACCCGAAAGACTGCGTGTTCGTGCGTATCGACCGTCGTCGCAAGCTGCCGGCATCGGTCCTGCTGCGCGCGCTCGGCTATACCACTGAGCAGGTGCTGGACGCGTTCTACACCACCAACGTATTCCATGTGAGTGGCGAAACCCTCAGCCTGGAGCTGGTGCCTCAGCGCCTGCGTGGTGAGATTGCTGTTCTGGACATCCAGGACGAGAAAGGCAAGGTCATCGTTGAAGCCGGCCGCCGTATTACTGCGCGCCACATCAACCAGATCGAAAAAGCCGGTATCAAGACGCTGGAGGTGCCTCTGGACTACGTCCTGGGTCGCACCACCGCCAAGGTCATCGTGCACCCGGCCACAGGCGAAATCCTGGCTGAATGCAACACTGAGCTGAATACCGAGATCCTGGGCAAAATCGCCAAGTCTCAGATTGTTCGCCTCGAGACCCTGTACACCAACGACATCGACTGCGGTCCGTTCGTCTCCGACACCCTGAAGATCGACTCCACCAGCAACCAATTGGAAGCGCTGGTCGAGATCTATCGCATGATGCGTCCTGGCGAGCCACCAACCAAAGACGCTGCCGAGACCCTGTTCAACAACCTGTTCTTCAGCCCTGAGCGCTATGACCTGTCTGCGGTCGGCCGGATGAAGTTCAACCGTCGTATCGGTCGTACCGAGATCGAAGGTTCGGGCGTGTTGTGCAAGGAAGACATCGTTGCCGTTCTGAAGACTCTGGTCGACATCCGTAACGGTAAAGGCATCGTCGATGACATCGACCACCTGGGTAACCGTCGTGTTCGCTGCGTAGGCGAAATGGCCGAGAACCAGTTCCGCGTTGGTCTGGTACGTGTTGAGCGTGCGGTCAAAGAGCGTCTGTCGATGGCTGAAAGCGAAGGCCTGATGCCGCAAGACCTGATCAACGCCAAGCCAGTGGCTGCAGCGGTGAAAGAGTTCTTCGGTTCCAGCCAGCTCTCGCAGTTCATGGACCAGAACAACCCGCTCTCCGAGATCACCCACAAGCGCCGTGTTTCCGCACTGGGCCCTGGCGGTCTGACTCGTGAGCGTGCAGGCTTTGAAGTTCGTGACGTACACCCGACTCACTATGGTCGTGTATGCCCGATTGAAACGCCGGAAGGTCCGAACATCGGCCTGATCAACTCCCTGGCCGCTTATGCGCGCACCAACCAGTACGGTTTCCTCGAGAGCCCGTACCGTGTGGTGAAAGACGCTCTGGTCACCGACGAGATCGTGTTCCTGTCCGCCATCGAAGAAGCTGATCACGTGATCGCTCAGGCCTCGGCCACGATGAACGACAAGAAAATGCTGATCGACGAACTGGTAGCTGTTCGTCACTTGAACGAGTTCACCGTCAAGGCGCCGGAAGACGTCACCTTGATGGACGTATCGCCGAAGCAGGTAGTTTCGGTTGCAGCGTCGCTGATCCCGTTCCTGGAACACGATGACGCCAACCGTGCGTTGATGGGTTCCAACATGCAGCGTCAAGCTGTACCGACCCTGCGTGCTGACAAGCCGCTGGTAGGTACCGGCATGGAGCGTAACGTAGCCCGTGACTCCGGCGTTTGTGTCGTGGCTCGTCGTGGCGGTGTTATCGACTCTGTTGATGCCAGCCGTATCGTGGTTCGTGTTGCTGATGACGAAGTTGAAACTGGCGAAGCCGGTGTCGACATCTACAACCTGACCAAGTACACCCGCTCCAACCAGAACACCTGCATCAACCAGCGTCCGCTGGTGAGCAAGGGTGATCGGGTTCAGCGCAGCGACATTATGGCCGATGGTCCGTCCACCGACATGGGTGAGCTGGCGCTGGGTCAGAACATGCGTATCGCGTTCATGGCCTGGAACGGTTACAACTTCGAAGACTCCATCTGCCTGTCCGAGCGTGTTGTTCAGGAAGACCGCTTCACCACGATCCACATTCAGGAACTGACCTGTGTGGCACGTGACACCAAGCTTGGGCCAGAGGAAATCACTGCAGACATCCCGAACGTGGGTGAAGCTGCACTGAACAAGCTGGACGAAGCCGGTATCGTTTACGTAGGTGCTGAGGTTGGCGCAGGCGACATCCTGGTTGGTAAGGTCACTCCGAAAGGCGAGACTCAACTGACTCCGGAAGAGAAGCTGTTGCGTGCCATCTTCGGTGAAAAAGCCAGCGACGTTAAAGACACCTCCCTGCGCGTACCTACCGGTACCAAGGGTACTGTCATCGACGTACAGGTCTTCACCCGTGACGGTGTTGAGCGTGATGCTCGTGCACTGTCCATCGAGAAGACCCAACTCGACGAGATCCGCAAGGATCTGAATGAAGAGTTCCGTATCGTTGAAGGCGCGACCTTCGAACGTCTGCGTTCCGCCCTGGTAGGCCGTAAGGCTGAAGGCGGCGCCGGCCTGAAGAAAGGTCAGGAGATCAGCGACGAAGTACTCGACGGTCTTGAGCACGGCCAGTGGTTCAAACTGCGCATGGCTGAAGATGCTCTGAACGAGCAGCTCGAGAAGGCTCAGGCCTACATCGTTGATCGTCGCCGTCTGCTGGACGACAAGTTCGAAGACAAGAAGCGCAAACTGCAGCAGGGCGATGACCTGGCTCCAGGCGTGCTGAAAATCGTCAAGGTTTACCTGGCAATCCGTCGCCGTATCCAGCCTGGCGACAAGATGGCCGGTCGTCACGGTAACAAAGGTGTGGTCTCCGTGATCATGCCGGTTGAAGACATGCCGCACGATGCCAATGGCACCCCGGTCGACGTCGTCCTCAACCCGTTGGGCGTACCTTCGCGTATGAACGTTGGTCAGATCCTTGAAACCCACCTGGGCCTCGCGGCCAAAGGTTTGGGCGAGAAGATCAATCGTATGATCGAAGAGCAGCGCAAGGTTGCTGACCTGCGCAAGTTCCTGCACGAGATCTACAACGAGATCGGCGGTCGCAACGAAGCGCTGGACACCTTCACCGACCAGGAAATCCTGGATCTGGCGAAGAACCTGCGCGGCGGTGTTCCAATGGCTACGCCGGTGTTCGACGGTGCCAAGGAAAGCGAAATCAAGGCCATGCTGAAACTAGCAGACCTGCCAGAAAGCGGCCAGATGCAGCTGTTCGACGGCCGTACCGGCAACAAGTTTGAGCGCCCGGTTACTGTTGGCTACATGTACATGCTGAAGCTGAACCACTTGGTAGACGATAAGATGCACGCTCGTTCTACCGGTTCGTACAGCCTGGTTACCCAGCAGCCGTTGGGTGGTAAGGCTCAGTTCGGTGGTCAGCGCTTCGGGGAGATGGAGGTCTGGGCACTGGAAGCATACGGTGCTGCATACACTCTGCAAGAAATGCTCACAGTGAAGTCGGATGATGTGAACGGCCGGACCAAGATGTACAAAAACATCGTGGACGGCGATCACCGTATGGAGCCGGGCATGCCCGAGTCCTTCAACGTGTTGATCAAAGAAATTCGTTCCCTCGGCATCGATATCGATCTGGAAACCGAATAACACGTGACGCGAATCGAGAGCGGGGCTGTTTAGCCCGCTCTCTGCTCCGCCAGGAGGAAAGGCCTTGAAAGACCTACTGAATTTGCTGAAAAACCAGGGTCAAGTCGAAGAGTTCGACGCCATCCGTATTGGGTTGGCATCGCCTGAGATGATCCGTTCGTGGTCGTTCGGTGAAGTTAAAAAACCGGAAACCATCAACTACCGTACGTTCAAACCTGAGCGTGACGGCCTGTTCTGCGCCAAGATCTTTGGCCCGGTAAAGGATTACGAGTGCCTGTGCGGTAAGTACAAGCGCTTGAAGCACCGTGGTGTGATCTGCGAGAAGTGCGGCGTTGAAGTCGCACTGGCCAAGGTTCGTCGTGAGCGCATGGCGCACATCGAACTGGCTTCGCCGGTTGCTCACATCTGGTTCCTGAAATCGCTGCCGTCCCGTATCGGCTTGCTGATGGACATGACCCTGCGTGATATCGAACGCGTTCTCTACTTCGAGAGCTACGTTGTTATCGATCCAGGCATGACCACCCTTGAAAAGGGTCAGTTGCTCAACGACGAACAGTACTTCGAAGCGCTGGAAGAGTTCGGCGACGATTTCGATGCCCGCATGGGTGCTGAAGCTGTCCGTGAACTGCTGCACGCTATCGACCTAGAGCACGAGATTGGCCGCCTGCGTGAAGAAATTCCGCAAACCAACTCCGAAACCAAGATCAAGAAGCTGTCCAAGCGTCTGAAGTTGATGGAAGCCTTCCTGGGTTCCGGCAACTTGCCAGAGTGGATGGTGCTGACCGTTCTTCCGGTTTTGCCGCCAGACTTGCGTCCACTGGTACCTTTGGATGGCGGTCGCTTCGCGACTTCCGACCTTAACGACCTGTACCGTCGCGTGATCAACCGTAACAACCGCTTGAAGCGCCTGCTTGATCTGTCCGCTCCGGACATCATCGTGCGCAACGAAAAGCGTATGTTGCAGGAAGCTGTCGATGCCTTGCTCGACAACGGTCGTCGTGGCCGCGCTATCACAGGTTCCAACAAGCGTCCTCTGAAATCCCTGGCTGACATGATCAAGGGTAAGCAGGGTCGTTTCCGTCAGAACTTGCTCGGTAAGCGTGTTGACTACTCCGGTCGTTCGGTAATTACCGTAGGCCCGACCCTGCGTCTGCACCAGTGCGGTCTGCCGAAGAAGATGGCTCTCGAGCTGTTCAAACCGTTCATTTTTGGCAAGCTGGAAATGCGCGGTCTCGCGACCACCATCAAAGCGGCCAAGAAAATGGTCGAGCGCGAGCTGCCAGAAGTTTGGGACGTTCTCGCTGAAGTGATTCGCGAACACCCGGTTCTCCTCAACCGTGCACCGACCCTTCACCGTCTGGGTATCCAGGCGTTTGAACCGGTACTGATCGAAGGTAAGGCTATCCAGCTGCACCCGTTGGTCTGTGCTGCGTACAACGCCGACTTCGACGGCGACCAAATGGCCGTGCACGTGCCGCTGACGCTGGAAGCCCAGCTGGAAGCGCGTGCGTTGATGATGTCGACCAACAACATTCTGTCGCCAGCCAACGGTGAGCCAATCATCGTTCCGTCGCAGGACGTTGTATTGGGTCTGTACTACATGACTCGTGAAGCGATCAACGCCAAGGGCGAAGGTCGTGTGTTCGCGGATCTGCAGGAAGTTGACCGTGTGTTCCGTGCCGGCGAAGCCGCTCTGCACGCCAAGGTCAAGGTCCGCATCCACGAAACCGTCAACGATCGTGATGGTGGCAGCGTCAAGAACACCCGTATCGTCGACACTACCGTCGGCCGTGCGCTGTTGTTCCAGGTTGTTCCACCTGGCCTGTCGTACGACGTGGTCAACCAGCCAATGAAGAAAAAGGCGATCTCCAAGCTGATCAACCAGTGCTACCGCGTGGTTGGTTTGAAAGAGACCGTTATCTTCGCTGACCAGTTGATGTACACCGGTTTTGCTTATTCGACCATTTCCGGCGTTTCCATCGGTGTTAACGACTTCGTTATCCCGGACGAGAAAGCCGCCATCATCAGTGCTGCTACCGATGAAGTGAAAGAGATCGAAAGCCAGTACGCCTCTGGCCTGGTAACCCAGGGCGAGAAGTACAACAAAGTGATCGACCTTTGGTCCAAGGCCAACGACGAAGTGTCGAAGGCGATGATGTCGAACCTCTCGAAAGAGCGTGTTATCGACCGTCATGGCGTAGAAGTCGATCAAGAGTCGTTCAACTCGATGTACATGATGGCCGACTCGGGCGCACGGGGTTCTGCTGCGCAGATCCGTCAGCTCGCCGGTATGCGTGGCCTGATGGCCAAGCCGGACGGTTCCATCATCGAAACGCCAATTACTGCGAACTTCCGTGAAGGTTTGAGTGTACTTCAGTACTTCATCTCTACTCACGGTGCACGTAAAGGTCTGGCTGATACCGCGTTGAAAACCGCTAACTCCGGTTACCTGACTCGTCGTCTGGTAGACGTTGCGCAAGACTTGGTTGTGACTGAAGTCGACTGCGGTACCGAACGCGGTCTGCTGATGACTCCGCACATCGAAGGCGGCGACGTTGTAGAACCGTTGGGTGAGCGCGTACTGGGTCGAGTAATCGCCCGTGACGTATTCAAGCCAGGTACCGAGGAAGTTATCGTTCCTGCCGGCACTCTGGTTGACGAGAAATGGGTTGAATTCATCGAACTCAACAGCATCGACGAAGTGATTGTACGTTCGCCGATCAGTTGCGAAACCCGTTATGGTATTTGCGCCAAGTGCTACGGCCGTGACTTAGCTCGTGGTCATCAGGTGAACATCGGTGAAGCGGTCGGCGTTATCGCTGCCCAGTCCATCGGTGAGCCGGGTACCCAGCTGACCATGCGTACGTTCCACATCGGTGGTGCGGCAAGCCGGACCTCCGCTGCGGACAGCGTTCAGGTGAAGAATGGCGGTACCGTTCGTCTGCACAACTTGAAGCACGTTGAGCGAGTGGATGGCTGCCTGGTTGCTGTGTCCCGCTCCGGTGAGCTGGCAATCGCTGATGACTACGGTCGTGAGCGTGAGCGTTACAAACTGCCGTACGGTGCTGTGATTTCGGTCAAAGAAGGTGACAAGGTCGACGCTGGCGCAATCGTGGCCAAGTGGGATCCGCACACTCACCCAATCGTTACCGAAATGAAAGGGACCGTGACCTACGTGGGCATGGAAGAAGGCATCACGATCAAGCGTCAGACTGACGAATTGACCGGTATGACCAACATTGAAGTACTCGACGCCAAAGACCGTCCAGCTGCCGGTAAAGATATCCGTCCTGCTGTGAAGATGGTTGATGACAACGGCAAGGATCTCTTGCTGCCGGGTACCGACGTAATTGCCCAGTACTTCCTGCCTGCCAACGCCCTTGTCGGTGTGGCGGATGGTGCGAAAATCGCGATCGGTGATGTTATCGCTCGTATTCCGCAAGAAACTTCGAAAACTCGTGACATCACCGGTGGTCTGCCGCGTGTTGCCGACTTGTTCGAAGCTCGTCGTCCGAAGGAAGCATCGATTCTGGCTGAAGTCAGCGGCACCATCGCGTTCGGTAAAGAGACCAAAGGCAAGCGCCGTCTGGTCATTACCCCGAACGACGGTACCGATCTGTACGAAGAGCTGATTCCGAAGTGGCGTCACCTGAACGTCTTCGAAGGCGAACAGGTAAACCGCGGCGAAGTTATCTCTGACGGCCCGAGCGATCCACACGACATCCTGCGTTTGCTGGGTGTGAGTGCGCTCGCCAAGTACATCGTTAACGAGATCCAGGACGTTTACCGCCTGCAAGGCGTGAAGATCAACGATAAGCACATCGAGACCATCCTGCGTCAGATGCTGCGTAAAGTTGAGATCGCTGAATCCGGCGATTCGACTTTCATCAAGGGCGACCAGATGGAGTTGACTCACGTACTGGTAGAAAACGAGCGTCTGGCTGGCGACGAGAAATTCGTTTCCAAGTTCACTCGGGTACTGCTGGGTATTACCAAGGCGTCGTTGTCCACTGAGTCGTTCATCTCGGCGGCCTCCTTCCAGGAGACCACTCGCGTACTGACCGAAGCAGCGGTAACCGGCAAGCGCGATTACCTGCGCGGCCTGAAAGAAAACGTGGTTGTGGGTCGTCTGATCCCAGCCGGTACCGGCTTGGCTTACCACAGCGAGCGCAAGCGCCGCCGTGAGCTTGACAAACCGCTGCGCGTAAGCGCCAGTGAAGTGGAAGCTGCACTGACCGAAGCGCTGAACTCAAGCGGTAACTGAGTTCTGCGATAAATAAGTCCGGGCCCTGGCAGCCCCGTTCGTCGGATCGAGATAGTTTTATCCCGGTTCGATGGAAGGGGAGGTCGGGGCCTTGCCTTGACTGGGGGCAAGATCCTCTTTAGACTCTTGTACCCCTAAATTTGGCGGGAATTCGTTCCTGCCATTTTGCTTTTCTTGCAAGACAATAGCGTCGCAAGACAACAGTGGAGCTAGTAGATGGCAACTATCAACCAGCTGGTACGTCAGCCGCGTAAGCGTATCGTCGAGAAATCCGACGTGCCTGCGCTGCAGAACTGCCCGCAACGTCGTGGCGTATGCACTCGCGTGTATACCACTACGCCGAAAAAACCTAACTCGGCACTGCGTAAAGTATGCCGTGTGCGTCTGACCAACGGTTTCGAGGTTTCCTCGTACATCGGCGGTGAAGGCCACAACCTGCAAGAACACAGCGTGGTACTGATCCGTGGCGGTCGTGTAAAAGACTTGCCAGGTGTTCGTTACCACACCGTGCGCGGCTCCTTGGATACCTCCGGCGTTAAAGGTCGTAACCAGGGTCGTTCGAAGTACGGTACCAAGAAGCCTAAGTAGTAGTGGCTTTTTGTAAAACTGAATCATCTTATTTTCTGAGTCGATAAGAGTAAGGTCGGAGGCGTCCCGCAAGGGCACCGATTCCGAGCGAACCTGAAGACCGTTTGAGGGCTTATCCATGCCAAGAAGACGCGTAGCAGCCAAGCGCGAAGTGCTTGACGATCCAAAATACGGAAGCCAAATTCTGGCCAAGTTCATGAACCACGTGATGGAAAGCGGCAAAAAAGCCGTTGCCGAACGTATCGTTTATGGCGCGCTGGAAAAGGTTAAAGAACGCAAGAACAGCGACCCCCTGGAAATCTTCGAGAAAGCTCTCGACGCCATCGCTCCGCTGGTCGAAGTGAAGTCGCGCCGTGTAGGCGGTGCTACTTACCAGGTTCCGGTCGAAGTTCGCCCGTCCCGTCGTAACGCCCTGGCAATGCGCTGGTTGGTAGACTTCGCCCGTAAGCGCGGCGAGAAGTCTATGGCTCTGCGTTTGGCTGGCGAGCTGTTGGATGCTGCCGAAGGTAAAGGTGCTGCTGTTAAGAAGCGTGAAGACGTGCACCGTATGGCTGAAGCCAACAAGGCTTTCTCGCACTACCGCTTCTAATTTCAGCTTCACTAATTTTGCGAGGGCTTTATGGCTCGTACTACTCCGATTAGTCGCTACCGTAACATCGGTATCGTCGCTCACGTGGATGCTGGTAAAACCACCACCACCGAGCGCGTCCTTTTTTACACTGGCAAAAGTCACAAGATGGGCGAGGTGCATGACGGCGCCGCGACCACCGACTGGATGGTGCAAGAGCAGGAGCGTGGTATTACCATTACTTCTGCTGCTATTACCACCTTCTGGAAGGGCTCTGAGAAGCAATACGCGGACAATCACCGCTTTAACGTCATCGACACCCCGGGCCACGTTGACTTCACTATTGAAGTTGAGCGTTCCCTGCGTGTACTCGATGGCGCGGTAGTTGTGTTCTGTGGTACCTCAGGTGTTGAGCCGCAGTCGGAAACCGTATGGCGTCAAGCCAACAAATACGGTGTTCCGCGTCTTGTTTACGTGAACAAGATGGACCGTGCTGGCGCGAACTTCCTGCGCGTGATCGAACAGATCAAAAAGCGTCTGGGTCACACTCCGGTGCCGATCCAGCTGGCTATCGGTTCCGAAGACAACTTCCAGGGTCAGGTCGACCTGATGCGTATGGAAGCTGTGTATTGGAACGATGCGGACAAGGGTACTGTTCCTCGTCGCGAGGCTATTCCTGCGGACTTGCAGGCGCTGGCTGAAGAGTGGCGTGACAACATGGTGCAGGCTGCGGCCGAATCCAGTGACGAACTGATGAACAAGTACCTTGAAGGTGAAGAACTCACCATCGAGGAAATCAAGGCCGGTCTGCGTCAGCGTACTATCGCTGGCGAAATCGTCTTGGCTGTTTGCGGTTCTTCATTCAAGAACAAGGGTGTTCCCTTGGTTCTCGATGCTGTTATCGACTACCTGCCGGCCCCAGTCGACATTCCTGCCATCAAGGGTACTGACCCGGATGACGAGACTATCGAACTGGAGCGTCATGCAGACGACAGCGAGCCGTTCTCGGCGCTGGCGTTCAAGATCGCTACTGACCCATTCGTGGGTACTTTGACCTTCGTTCGAGTTTACTCGGGCGTGTTGAGCTCCGGCGACGGCGTGATCAACTCGGTTAAAGGCAAGAAAGAGCGCGTGGGTCGTATGGTGCAAATGCACGCAAACGCCCGTGAAGAGATCAAGGAAGTGCGCGCTGGTGACATCGCGGCCTTGATCGGCATGAAGGACGTCACCACTGGTGAGACTTTGTGCACCGCTGACAAGCCAATCATCCTGGTTCGCATGGACTTCCCGGAGCCGGTTATTTCGGTTGCCGTTGAGCCAAAGACCAAGGATGACCAGGAAAAAATGGGTGTCGCTCTGGGCAAGCTTGCTCAGGAAGATCCATCTTTCCGCGTCAAAACTGATGAAGAGACTGGTCAAACGATCATCTCTGGCATGGGCGAGTTGCACCTGGACATCCTGGTTGACCGGATGCGCCGTGAGTTCAACGTCGAAGCCAACATCGGTAAGCCTCAGGTTTCCTATCGTGAGCGCATCACGAAGAGCTGTGAGATCGAAGGCAAGTTCGTTCGTCAATCCGGTGGTCGTGGCCAGTTTGGTCATTGCTGGATTCGTTTTGCTCCGGCTGATGAAGGTCAGGAAGGTCTGCAATTCGTGAACGAAGTCGTGGGTGGTGTGGTTCCTAAGGAATACATCCCGGCGATCCAGAAGGGTATCGAAGAGCAGATGAAAAACGGCGTTGTTGCCGGTTATCCGCTGATCGGCCTGAAGGCAACCGTTTTTGATGGTTCTTACCACGACGTCGACTCCAACGAGATGGCGTTTAAGGTGGCTGCCTCTATGGCAACCAAGCAGCTGGCCCAGAAGGGCGGTGGTGAGTTGCTTGAGCCAATCATGGCGGTAGAAGTTGTTACGCCTGAAGACTATATGGGTGATGTCATGGGCGACCTTAACCGTCGTCGCGGCATGATCTTGGGTATGGAAGATACGGTTTCCGGCAAAGTGATTCGTGCTGAGGTTCCGTTGGGCGAGATGTTTGGTTACGCAACCGACGTTCGCTCCATGTCCCAGGGTCGCGCAAGCTACTCTATGGAATTCAAAAAATACAATACAGCTCCGTCGCATATCGTCGAAACTGTTACCAAAAAACAAGGCTGATTCAGTCCTTTAGGCAAGGAGTTAATTGTCGTGGCTAAAGAAAAATTTGTACGTGACCTCCCGCACGTCAACGTTGGCACTATCGGTCACGTTGACCATGGTAAAACCACGCTGACTGCAGCTCTGACTCGCGTCTGCTCCGAAATTTTCGGTTCGGCCGTTGTTGCTTTCGACAAAATCGACAGCGCTCCGGAAGAAAAGGCTCGTGGTATCACCATCAACACTGCGCACGTTGAATACAACTCGCTGGTGCGTCACTACGCTCACGTTGACTGCCCAGGTCACGCTGACTATGTGAAGAACATGATCACCGGTGCTGCCCAGATGGACGGCGCGATCCTGGTTTGCTCGGCCGCTGATGGTCCGATGCCACAGACCCGCGAACACATCCTGCTGTCCCGTCAGGTAGGCGTTCCGTACATCGTTGTCTTCCTGAACAAGGCTGACATGGTTGACGACGCTGAGCTGTTGGAACTGGTTGAGATGGAAGTGCGCGATCTGCTGAGCACTTACGACTTCCCGGGCGACGACACTCCGATCATCATCGGTTCCGCTCTGATGGCTCTGAACGGCCAAGATGACAACGAAATGGGCACCACTGCCGTTCGTAAGCTGGTTGAGACTCTGGACAGCTACATTCCAGATCCAGTTCGTGTTATCGACAAGCCGTTCCTGATGCCAATCGAAGACGTATTCTCGATCTCGGGTCGCGGTACTGTTGTGACTGGTCGTATCGAGCGCGGTATCGTTAAGGTTCAGGATTCGCTGGAAATCGTAGGTCTGCGTGACACTGTTGTCACCACCTGCACTGGCGTTGAAATGTTCCGTAAGCTGCTCGACGAAGGTCGTGCTGGCGAGAACTGCGGTGTTCTGTTGCGCGGTACCAAGCGTGACGACGTTGAGCGTGGCCAGGTTCTGGTCAAGCCAGGTTCGGTCAAGCCGCACACTACCTTCGAAGCTGAAGTGTATGTGTTGAGCAAAGAAGAAGGCGGTCGTCACACTCCGTTCTTCAAAGGCTACCGTCCACAGTTCTACTTCCGGACCACTGACGTGACCGGTAACTGCGAACTGCCGGAAGGCGTTGAAATGGTAATGCCAGGCGACAACATCAAAATGGTTGTCACCCTGATCAAAACCATCGCAATGGAAGATGGTCTGCGTTTCGCTATCCGTGAAGGCGGTCGTACCGTCGGCGCTGGCGTCGTAGCCAAAATCATCGCTTAATAAGCGATGACTTGAAAAAGCCCCCGCTTAGCGGGGGCTTTTTTATTGGGTTGACACTGTGGTGGCCCGTCTATAGAATTGCGCCTCCTTTTAACGGGCGTATTGCGTCCGGTGGGAATAGCAATCTGGAGTCTGAAATCCAATGCAAAATCAGCAAATCCGTATCAGGTTGAAGGCTTTTGACCATCGCCTGATCGACCAATCCACCCAGGAAATCGTGGAAACCGCGAAACGTACTGGTGCTCAAGTGCGTGGTCCAATTCCACTGCCTACCCGTAAAGAGCGGTTCACCGTTCTGGTCTCCCCGCACGTCAACAAAGACGCGCGTGACCAGTACGAGATCCGTACTCATAAGCGCGTACTGGACATCGTCCAGCCAACGGATAAAACCGTTGATGCACTTATGAAGCTTGATCTGGCGGCCGGTGTGGAAGTGCAGATCAGCCTCGGCTAAGACTTGGGTCTTAGTCGTGTAACGCTCTGAAATGGGCGGCCATAGCGGGTGAAAGCCCCGTACACTCATGAGGTTTACAACATGACTATTGGTGTAGTCGGTCGTAAATGCGGTATGACCCGTATTTTCACCGAAGAAGGTGTCTCCATTCCGGTTACGGTCATTGAGATCGAGCCGAATCGCGTCACCCAGTTTAAAACTGAAGAAACCGATGGCTATCGTGCAGTGCAAGTCACTGTCGGCGTGCGTCGTGCTTCGCGTGTGACTGCTGCTCAAGCAGGTCACTTCGCTAAAGCAAACGTTGCAGCTGGTCGTACTGTCATGGAGTTCCGTCTTGAAGATGGCGACTACCAGGCTGGCGATCTGATCAACGCTGAAATCTTCGCCGCTGGTCAACTGGTTGATGTAACCGGTCAGTCCAAGGGTAAAGGCTTCCAGGGTACGATCAAGCGTTGGAATTTCCGTGGCCAAGACAACACTCACGGTAACTCCGTTTCCCACCGCGTCCCGGGCTCTATTGGCCAGTGCCAGACTCCTGGTCGTGTATTCAAGGGCAAAAAAATGTCCGGTCATATGGGCGCTGAGCGCGTGACCGTGCAGTCCCTCGAAGTAGTGCGCGTCGACGCTGAACGCAATCTGTTGTTGGTCAAGGGTGCTGTTCCTGGCGCTACTGGCGGCAACCTGGTTGTACGTCCAGCGGCCAAGGCTCGCGGTTAAGGGGAAGCTGACATGCAATTAAATGTAAATGACGCTCAAGCGATCGAAGTTTCCGAACTGACATTTGGCGGCGAATTCAACGAGACGCTTGTTCACCAAGCAGTCGTGGCCTACATGGCTGGCGGCCGTCAAGGTAGCAAGCAGCAAAAGACCCGTTCCGACGTTCGTGGTGGCGGTAAGCGCCCTTGGCGTCAGAAAGGTACTGGCCGTGCTCGTGCCGGTACTATCCGTAGCCCAATCTGGCGTGGCGGCGGTACCACTTTCGCAGCTCGTCCGCAGGATCACACTCAGAAGCTCAACAAGAAGATGTATCGCGCAGCACTGCGCTCCATCCTTGCTGAACTCGTGCGTACTGATCGTCTGGTCGTGGTTCAGGACTTCGTAGTTGAAGCGCCGAAAACCAAAGATCTGCTGAACAAGCTGAATGGCATGGGTCTGACTGATGTCCTGATCGTGTCCGAAGCTGTTGATCAGAACCTGTACCTGGCTGCTCGCAACCTGCCACACGTCGATGTCCGTGACGTGCAAGGTTCCGATCCAGTTAGTCTGATCGCATACGACAAGGTGTTGATCACCGTGTCGGCCGTGAAGAAATTCGAGGAGCTGCTGGGATGAACCAGGAACGCGTATTTAAAGTTCTGCTCGGCCCGCACGTTTCCGAAAAGGCTACGGTTCTGGCTGACAAGAAAGGTCAGTTCGTTTTCAAGGTTGCTACTGACGCAACCAAGCTGGAAATCAAGAAGGCCGTCGAAAGCCTGTTCAGCGTGAAAGTAGAGCGTGTTACTACCCTGAATGTTCTGGGTAAGAGCAAGCGCACTGCTCGCGGTCTGGGCAAGCGTAATGACTGGAAGAAGGCAGTTATCTCCCTTCAACCAGGCCAAGATCTCGATTTCAGCAGCAGTGCTGAGTAAGGAAGGGGTGCATCATGGCAATCGTTAAATGCAAACCGACTTCCCCTGGCCGCCGTTTTGTGGTCAAGGTGGTCAACCAGGAGCTGCATAAAGGCGCTCCTCACGCACCGCTGCTCGAGAAGAAATCGAAGACTGGTGGTCGTAACAACAATGGTCGCATTACCACTCGTCACATCGGTGGTGGCCATAAGCAGCATTATCGTTTGGTCGATTTCCGTCGCAATGACAAAGATGGCATCTCCGCCACTGTCGAGCGTATCGAATACGATCCAAACCGTACTGCTCACATCGCTCTGCTGCTGTACGCAGATGGCGAGCGTCGCTACATTATCGCCCCTAAAGGCGTGAGTGCTGGTGACCAGCTGATCGCAGGTGCTCTGGCGCCGATCAAGCCGGGCAACGCTCTGCAACTGCGTAACATTCCAGTTGGTAGCACCGTACACGGCATCGAATTGAAGCCAGGTAAAGGCGCGCAAATCGCTCGTTCCGCTGGTGCTTCGGCTCAGTTGATCGCTCGTGAAGGTGTCTACGTGACCCTGCGTCTGCGTTCTGGTGAGATGCGTAAAGTATTGGCTGAATGCCGTGCGACCCTGGGCGAAGTCTCGAACTCCGAGCATAGCCTGCGTTCGCTGGGGAAAGCTGGTGCCAAACGCTGGCGTGGCGTTCGCCCAACCGTTCGTGGTGTTGCCATGAACCCGGTTGACCACCCACATGGTGGTGGTGAAGGTCGTACCTCTGGTGGTCGTCATCCGGTATCGCCGTGGGGCTTCCCGACTAAGGGCGCGAAGACTCGTGGTAATAAGCGTACCGACAAAATGATCGTCCGTCGTCGCAAGTAAATAGAGGGATACGACAGTGCCACGTTCTCTGAAAAAAGGTCCTTTTATTGATCTTCACCTACTGAAGAAGATCGAAGTGGCGGCGGAAAAGAACGATCGCAAACCAGTGAAAACCTGGTCGCGCCGTTCGATGATCCTGCCACAAATGGTCGGTTTGACCATTGCTGTGCATAACGGTCGTCTGCATGTCCCAGTTCTTGTGAACGAAGACATGGTCGGCCACAAACTAGGCGAGTTTGCCGCTACCCGCACTTATCGTGGGCATGTGGCAGACAAGAAAGCCAAGCGTTAAGGGGTAAGGAATGATGGAAGTAGCCGCTAAGTTGTCGGGCGCTCGAATCTCCGCCCAGAAAGCCCGCTTGGTCGCCGACCAGATCCGCGGGAAGAAGGTGGGCGAAGCGCTCAACCTGTTGGCTTTCAGCAGTAAGAAAGCCGCCGAGATCATCAAGAAAGTGCTGGAGTCGGCCGTAGCCAACGCCGAGCATAACGAAGGCGCAGACGTTGATGACCTTAAGGTCAGCACCGTTTTCGTCAACGAAGGGCGTTCGCTGAAGCGCATCATGCCTCGTGCCAAAGGCCGGGCTGATCGCATCGTCAAGCGGTCTTGCCATATCACTGTCAAGGTTGCTGACAAGTAACGGAGTCGAAGAGATGGGTCAGAAAGTACATCCCATTGGCATTCGCCTGGGAATCGTCAAGGAGCACACCTCCGTCTGGTACGCAGACGGTCGGACTTATGCGGACTATTTGTTCGCTGATCTGAAGGTGCGCGAGTATCTCCAAGACAAACTAAAAAGCGCGTCCGTAAGCCGTATCGATATCCATCGTCCGGCCCAAACTGCACGTATCACCATCCACACTGCTCGTCCAGGTATCGTTATCGGGAAGAAAGGTGAAGATGTTGAGAAACTGCGTCAGGACCTGACCAAGCAAATGGGTGTGCCTGTGCACATCAATATCGAAGAGATCCGCAAGCCGGAGCTCGACGGTATGCTGGTTGCGCAGAGCGTAGCTCAGCAGCTGGAGCGTCGTGTAATGTTCCGTCGCGCTATGAAGCGCGCTGTACAGAACGCCATGCGCATTGGTGCCAAAGGCATCAAAATCCAAGTGAGCGGTCGTCTCGGCGGTGCTGAAATCGCACGTACTGAATGGTATCGCGAAGGTCGTGTGCCACTGCACACCCTGCGTGCCGACATCGACTATGCCAACTACGAAGCTCACACCACTTATGGTGTGATCGGTGTAAAGGTTTGGATCTTCAAAGGCGAAGTAATTGGTGGTCGCCAAGAAGAGCTGAAACCACAAGCACCAGCGCCTCGTAAAAAAGCTGCTAAGTAAGGGGTACGCCAAATGTTGCAACCAAAGCGTACGAAGTTCCGCAAGCAGATGACAGGCCACAACCGTGGTCTGGCTCAGCGCGGTAGCAAAGTCAGCTTCGGCGAGTTCGCGCTGAAGTCTGTAGCTCGTGGTCGTCTCACCGCTCGTCAGATCGAGTCAGCGCGTCGTGCACTGACCCGTCACGTTAAACGTGGCGGCAAGATCTGGATCCGTGTATTCCCGGACAAGCCTGTAACCAAGAAGCCACTCGAAGTTCGGATGGGTAAAGGTAAGGGTAACGTGGAATATTGGGTTGCCCAGATTCAGCCAGGCAAAGTCCTGTATGAAATCGAGGGTGTTACTGAAGAGCTGGCGCGTGAGGCTTTCGCCCTGGCTGCTGCAAAGCTGCCGCTCGCCACCTCCTTTGTTAAACGGACGGTGATGTGATGAAAGCGAATGAACTTCGTGAAAAATCCGCACAGCAGCTGAACGAGCAACTGCTCGGCCTGCTGCGCGACCAGTTCAATCTGCGTATGCAGAAAGCAACTGGCCAGTTGGGGCAGTCTCATCTGCTCTCGCAAGTTAAGCGTGACATTGCTCGCGTGAAGACTGTGCTCAACCAGCAGGCAGGTAAGTGATCATGGCTGAAGCCGAAAAAACTGTCCGTACGCTGACTGGCCGTGTTGTCAGCGACAAGATGGACAAAACCATCACCGTTCTGATCGAGCGCCGCGTTAAGCACCCGATCTACGGTAAATACGTTAAGCGTTCGACTAAGCTGCACGCGCACGACGAAACCAATCAGTGCCACATCGGCGACAAGGTCACTATTCGTGAAACTCGTCCCCTGGCCAAGACTAAGTCTTGGGCACTGGTTGATGTTCTCGAACGCGCTGTGGAAGTCTAAGGACTAGGGGTCGGAGAAATTATATGATTCAGACTCAATCCATGCTCGATGTGGCCGATAACAGCGGCGCTCGCCGCGTTATGTGCATCAAGGTGCTGGGTGGCTCCCATCGTCGTTACGCTGGTATCGGTGACATCATCAAAGTTACCGTGAAGGAAGCAATTCCTCGCGGTAAGGTGAAAAAGGGCCAAGTGATGACTGCTGTTGTAGTCCGCACTCGTCACGGCGTACGCCGTGCAGATGGCTCCATTATCCGCTTTGATGGCAACGCTGCTGTTCTTTTGAACAACAAGCAAGAGCCGATCGGCACCCGTATCTTTGGGCCAGTGACCCGTGAACTTCGTACTGAGAAGTTCATGAAGATCGTCTCGCTCGCCCCAGAAGTGCTGTAAGGAGATCCGACATGCAAAAGATTCGTCGTGACGACGAGATCATCGTGATCGCCGGCAAAGACAAAGGTAAGCGCGGTAAGGTGCTTAAGGTTCTCGCTGATGATCGTCTGGTCATCGGTGGTTTGAACCTGGTTAAGCGTCATACCAAGCCTAACCCCGCGTCGGGCGTACAAGGCGGTATCGTCGAGAAAGAAGCGCCACTGCACGCTTCTAACGTCGCCATTTTCAACGGCGAAACCAACAAGGCTGACCGCGTTGGTTTCAAAGTAGAAGACGGCAAGAAAATTCGTGTCTTCAAGTCGACCCAAAAAGCGGTTGATGCTTGAACACTGCTAGGTAGAAGACCATGGCACGACTAAAAGAGATTTACCGGAAGGAAATCGCACCGAAACTTAAGGAAGAACTTAAGCTTTCGAATGTGATGGAAGTTCCGCGCGTTACCAAAATCACCCTGAACATGGGTCTGGGCGAAGCGATCGGCGACAAAAAAGTCATCGAGCACGCTGTTGCTGACCTGGAAAAGATCACCGGTCAAAAAGTCGTTGTGACTTACGCTCGGAAATCCATCGCTGGCTTTAAAGTCCGTGAAGGTTGGCCGATCGGCGTCAAAGTGACTCTGCGCCGTGAGCGTATGTACGAATTCCTGGATCGTCTGCTGTCGATCTCCCTGCCTCGGGTACGCGACTTCCGCGGCCTGAATGCCAAGTCCTTCGATGGTCGTGGTAACTACAGCATGGGCGTTAAAGAGCAGATCATCTTCCCGGAAATCGACTACGACAAGATCGATGCTCTCCGCGGTCTGGACATTACCCTGACCACCACTGCTCGGACGGATGATGAAGGTCGCGCACTGCTGCGCGCTTTCAAATTCCCGTTCCGCAACTGATTGGAGTAGGACCATGGCCAAGATGAGCATGAAAAACCGCGAGCTGAAACGTCAGCTCACGGTTGCCAAGTACGCCAAGAAGCGTGCAGCACTGAAAGCTATCATCGTTGATCTGAACGCAAGTCCAGAAGCGCGTTGGGAAGCTACAGTAGCCCTGCAGAAGCAGCCACGTGACGCAAGCGCTTCGCGCATGCGTAACCGCTGCCGCCTGACCGGTCGTCCACACGGCGTTTACCGCAAGTTCGGCCTCGGCCGTAACAAACTGCGTGAAGCGGCAATGCGTGGTGACGTACCAGGTCTGGTTAAAGCCAGCTGGTAAGTACTTTCGAAGTCTCGATGGTCAGAATCGCAAGATACTGACCGTCGGTGGCCTTGAATCTGAATCAAGCCCCTTTTGGGGCTTGATTCATTTCCGGGGTGTGTCTAAAATACGCGGCTCGCCTGAGCCCGTGTGTTTTATGCTCGGAGATTCTCGGCGACACGTAGTAGCCGCAAGGCTAATTTTTTTGTATTAGGAGCGTCTAGCCCATGAGTATGCAGGACCCGTTAGCGGACATGCTAACTCGAATCCGTAATGCCCAGATGGCTGAAAAGTCCGTCGTAAGCATGCCATCTTCCACGTTGAAGGTTGCTGTTGCCAAAGTCCTGAAAGACGAAGGCTACATTGCGGGTTATCAGATCAGCAGCGAAATCAAACCACTGCTGTCTATCGAGCTGAAGTACTTCGAAGGCCGTCCGGTCATCGAGGAAGTGAAGCGCGTTAGCCGTCCAGGCCTGCGTCAGTACAAGTCCGTCGAAGATCTGCCGAAAGTTCGTGGCGGTCTCGGTGTGTCTATCGTCTCCACCAATAAAGGTGTGATGACGGATCGTGCTGCGCGCGCTGCCGGTGTCGGCGGCGAAGTTCTTTGCACAGTGTTCTAAGGGGGGATAAGCATGTCACGCGTCGCTAAGAACCCCGTTAAGCTGCCAGCCGGTGTCGAAGTCAAATTCGCAGGTGGTCAGCTTTCGGTGAAGGGTGCCAAGGGCACTCTAGAACTGAACATCCATTCGTCCGTTGAGGTCGTTGAAGAAGCCGGTGAGCTGCGTTTTGCTGCTCGCAATGGCGATCAACAAACTCGCGCAATGGCCGGTACCACTCGTGCGTTGGTAAACAACATGGTCCAAGGCGTAAGCCAAGGCTTCGAGCGTAAGCTCCAGCTGGTCGGTGTTGGTTACAAAGCGCAAGCAAAAGGCACGGTTTTGAACCTGGCCCTTGGCTTCTCGCACCCAGTGGATTACGAACTGCCGGAAGGCATCACCGCTGAGACCCCTAGCCAAACCGATATCCTGATCAAGGGTATCGATAAGCAGCTGGTAGGTCAGGTGGCCGCTGAGATCCGCGACTTCCGTCCACCTGAGCCGTACAAAGGCAAAGGTGTGCGCTACGCGGACGAAGTCGTCCGTCGTAAAGAAGCCAAGAAGAAGTAGGGCATAGCAAATGACCGACAAAAAAGTTACTCGACTGCGTCGCGCTCGCAAAGCACGCCTGAAAATGCACGAACTCGAAGTCGTGCGTCTCTGCGTGTTCCGCTCGTCGCAGCACATTTACGCCCAGGTCATCTCGGCCGACGGCAACCAGGTCCTGGCAAGCGCCTCGACTTTGGATAAAGAACTGCGTGATGGCGCCACTGGCAACATCGACGCGGCCACTAAGGTTGGCCAGCTGGTCGCTACGCGTGCAAAAGCCGCTGGCGTCTCGCAGGTGGCTTTCGACCGCTCTGGCTTCAAGTATCACGGTCGCGTCAAGGCGCTGGCTGATGCTGCTCGTGAAGCTGGGCTGGAGTTCTAAGTTATGTCAAATAACGACCAAAAGCGCGACGAAGGCTACATTGAGAAGCTGGTTCAAGTTAACCGCGTAGCCAAAACCGTTAAAGGCGGCCGTATCTTCACTTTCACCGCGTTGACCGTGGTTGGTGATGGTAAAGGGCGCGTTGGCTTCGGCCGTGGCAAGTCACGTGAAGTGCCTGCTGCGATCCAGAAGGCAATGGAAGCTGCTCGTCGCAACATGATCCAAGTTGATCTGAACGGCACCACGCTGCAGTACGCAATGAAGTCCGCTCATGGTGCTTCGAAGGTGTACATGCAGCCTGCTTCTGAAGGTACTGGTATCATCGCTGGCGGCGCTATGCGTGCTGTCCTCGAAGTTGCCGGCGTTCAGAACGTTCTGGCCAAGTGCTACGGCTCGACTAACCCGGTAAACGTGGTTCACGCTACGTTCAAGGGTTTGAAAGCAATGCAGTCTCCTGAATCTATTGCCGCCAAGCGTGGCAAAAGCGTCAAGGAGATCTTCTGATCATGGCTACCGTTAAAGTAACGCTGATCAAAAGCATGACCGGTCGCATCCCTAACCACAAATTGTGTGTTAAGGGTTTGGGTCTGCGTCGCATCGGTCACACTGTAGAAGTACTTGATACTCCCGAGAATCGCGGGATGATCAACAAGGCTTACTACATGCTGCGTGTCGAGGGTTAATCGATGAAACTCAATGATCTGAGTCCAGCGCCGGGTTCCCGTCGTGAAAAGCATCGTCCGGGCCGTGGTATCGGTAGTGGTTTGGGCAAGACCGGTGGCCGTGGCCACAAAGGTCAGTCCTCCCGCTCCGGTGGCACTATTGCTCCAGGCTTTGAAGGCGGTCAACAGCCGCTGCATCGTCGCCTGCCGAAATTCGGTTTCGTTTCCCTGAAAGCCATGGATCGCGCAGAAGTGCGTCTGTCCGAGCTGGCCAAAGTGGAAGGCGACATCGTTACCGTGCAGACCCTGAAAGATGCCAACGTGATCAACGTCAACGTACAGCGTGTGAAAATCATGCTGTCCGGTGAAGTGACTCGCGCTGTCACTATCGGCAAGGGAATCGGCGCCACCAAAGGTGCGCGTTCGGCTATCGAAGCAGCTGGCGGCAAGTTCGAGGAATAAATGGCTAAGCAAGGTGCTCTCTCAGCGCTCGGCAAAGGCGGTATGTCTGAACTTTGGGCTCGTCTGCGTTTTCTGTTCCTGGCGATTATCGTCTACCGAATAGGCGCACACATCCCGGTTCCAGGTATCAATCCGGACCGACTCGCAGACCTGTTTCGACAGAATGAGGGGACCATTCTTAGCTTGTTCAACATGTTTTCCGGCGGCGCGCTGGAACGGATGAGCATCTTTGCACTGGGGATCATGCCGTACATCTCGGCATCGATCATCATGCAGCTGATGACCGCCGTCAGCCCGCAGCTGGAGCAGTTGAAGAAGGAAGGTGAAGCTGGCCGTCGCAAGATTAGCCAGTACACCCGCTACGGCACTGTCATTCTCGCCTTGGTCCAAGCTATCGGCATGTCCGTTGGCCTGGCCGGGCAGGGTGTTGCGTTCACTGGTGACTTTGGCTTCCATTTCGTTGCGGTATCCACATTTGTGGCTGGTGCGATGTTCATGATGTGGCTGGGTGAGCAGATTACTGAGCGCGGTGTTGGTAACGGTATCTCGATGTTGATTTTCGCAGGTATCGTCGCCGGTCTTCCGAGAGCAATTGGGCAGTCTTTCGAGTCTGCGCGTCAGGGTGATATCAATATCTTCGCCCTGGTTGCCATCGGTTTGCTGGCAGTAGCGATTATCGGTTTTGTGGTGTTCATTGAGCGTGGTCAGCGTCGTATTGCTGTTCACTACGCCAAGCGTCAGCAGGGCCGCAAGGTTTTTGCTGCGCAGACCAGCCACTTGCCGCTGAAAGTGAATATGGCCGGGGTAATTCCTGCTATCTTCGCGAGCAGCATTTTGCTGTTTCCGGCTTCGTTGGGTGCCTGGTTTGGTCAGTCTGAAGGTATGGGCTGGTTGCAGGACATCTCGCAGTCGATCGCTCCTGGTCAGCCGTTGAATATTCTGCTGTTTAGTGCAGGGATTATTTTCTTCTGCTTCTTCTATACGGCGTTGATGTTCAATCCGAAAGACGTAGCGGAAAACCTGAAGAAGTCCGGTGCCTTTATTCCGGGCATCCGTCCAGGTGAGCAGTCTGCGCGCTACATTGATGGCGTTCTGACTCGCTTGACCATGTTCGGTGCTCTATATATGACGGCCGTGTGTCTGCTGCCCCAGTTCCTGGTGGTTGCGGCAAACGTTCCGTTCTACCTTGGGGGGACCTCGTTGCTGATCGTGGTCGTGGTTGTGATGGACTTCATGTCTCAAGTACAATCGCACCTCGTTTCGCACCAGTACGAATCCCTGATGAAGAAAGCCAACCTGAAGGGTTACGGCAGCGGCATGTTGCGCTGAGTACCCATAAGGTTCGAGGAGTTGGTGATGAAAGTTCGTGCATCGGTGAAAAAGCTGTGCCGTAACTGCAAAATTATTCGCCGCGAAGGTGTTGTTCGAGTAATTTGCAGCGCGGAACCGCGTCACAAACAGCGCCAAGGCTGAGTGTGATCCGCTTGAAGCCCGGCAGCTAGTGCGCTGCCGGGTTGATTATTTGTTATTACAGCGATATTATCTCGCGCCCTATTTCTTGGCTTCCGGGGCGTAGGTAGCTGTCAATTGGAGTCCCACTGAATGGCCCGTATTGCAGGCGTTAACATTCCAGATAACAAGCACACTGTTATCTCGCTGACCTACATCTATGGTGTTGGTCGCACTACTGCGCAGAAAATTTGCGCAGTGACTGGGGTAAACCCAGCCGCAAAGATCAAAGATCTGAGCGACGAGCAGATTGAACAGCTGCGTGGCGAAGTGGCGAAGTTCACCACTGAAGGTGACCTGCGTCGCGAAATCAACATGAAAATCAAGCGTTTGATGGACCTCGGTTGCTATCGCGGTCTGCGTCATCGTCGTGGTCTTCCAGTACGCGGTCAGCGTACCAAGACTAACGCGCGTACCCGTAAAGGTCCGCGTAAGCCGATCCGCAAGTAATCGCCCCAGCGAATCGACAGGAAATTAATCATGGCAAAACCTGCTGCTCGTCCTCGTAAAAAAGTTAAAAAGACAGTGGTTGATGGCATCGCCCACATCCATGCTTCTTTTAACAACACCATCGTGACCATTACCGACCGTCAGGGTAACGCGCTTTCTTGGGCTACCTCCGGTGGTTCGGGTTTCCGCGGTTCTCGCAAGTCCACCCCGTTCGCTGCTCAAGTAGCTGCTGAACGTGCTGGTCAAGCTGCGCTGGAATATGGCCTGAAAAACCTCGACGTTAACGTCAAAGGTCCAGGTCCAGGTCGTGAGTCTGCTGTCCGTGCATTGAACGGCTGTGGCTATAAGATCGCCAGCATCACCGACGTGACGCCAATCCCGCACAACGGGTGCCGTCCGCCGAAGAAGCGCCGCGTGTAATCCAGGAGATTGTAAAGAATGGCTCGTTACATTGGTCCAAAATGCAAACTCGCTCGTCGCGAAGGCACCGATCTCTTTCTGAAGAGCGGCGTGCGCGCGATCGAATCGAAGTGCAACATTGAAGCAGCACCTGGTATCCACGGCCAACGCCGCGGTCGCCAGTCCGATTACGGCACCCAACTGCGTGAAAAGCAGAAGGTCCGTCGTATCTACGGCGTTCTCGAGCGTCAATTCAGCGGCTACTACAAAGAAGCTGCTGGCAAGAAAGGTGCAACCGGTGAAAACCTGCTGCAACTGCTCGAATGCCGTCTGGACAACGTTGTATACCGTATGGGCTTTGGTTCGACTCGTGCCGAATCCCGTCAGCTGGTATCGCACAAATCCGTCAGCGTAAACGGCCAAACCGTTAACGTCCCGTCCTACCAGATTCGTGCTGGTGACGTGGTCGCGATTCGCGAGAAAGCAAAAAACCAACTTCGCATTGTCCAAGCTCTCGATCTGTGTGCCCAACGTGGCCGCGTAGAATGGGTAGAAGTAGACACTGAGAAGAAGTCGGGCGTTTTCAAGAACGTTCCTGCTCGCAGTGATCTGTCCGCCGACATCAACGAAAGCCTGATTGTCGAGCTCTACTCCAAGTAAGGGCTAGAAAATAGGTGCATCCATGCAGATTTCGGTAAATGAGTTCCTGACACCCCGTCACATTGATGTGCAGGTTGTCAGTCCAACCCGCGCCAAGATCACTCTCGAGCCTCTCGAGCGTGGTTTTGGCCACACCCTGGGCAACGCGCTGCGCCGCATCCTGTTGTCCTCAATGCCCGGCTGTGCAGTAGTCGAGGCCGAGATTGACGGTGTGCTCCACGAGTACAGCGCCATCGAAGGTGTACAGGAAGACGTAATTGAAATCCTGTTGAACCTTAAAGGTCTGGCTATCAAGCTGCATGGCCGTGACGAAGTTACGCTGACCTTGTCGAAGAAGGGTTCGGGGGTGGTTACCGCTGCCGATATTCAGCTGGATCATGATGTCGAGATCGTTAATCCCGATCACGTAATCGCTAACCTGGCGTCTAACGGCGCCCTGAACATGAAGCTCACCGTAGCTCGTGGTCGTGGTTATGAACCGGCCGACTCGCGTCAGAGCGATGAAGACGAAAGCCGCAGCATTGGTCGCTTGCAGCTTGACTCTTCGTTCAGCCCGGTTCGCCGTATCGCATACGTGGTGGAAAACGCCCGTGTCGAGCAGCGTACTAACCTGGACAAGCTGGTTATTGATCTGGAAACCAACGGTACTCTAGATCCTGAAGAGGCTATCCGCCGCGCTGCAACCATTCTGCAACAGCAGTTGGCTGCGTTCGTCGACCTCAAAGGTGATAGTGAGCCAGTGGTAATCGAGCAAGAAGACGAGATCGATCCGATCCTGCTTCGCCCGGTTGACGATCTGGAACTGACTGTACGTTCGGCTAACTGCCTTAAGGCGGAAAACATTTACTACATCGGCGACCTGATTCAGCGTACCGAAGTAGAACTGTTGAAGACTCCGAACCTGGGCAAGAAATCCTTGACTGAAATCAAGGACGTTCTGGCCTCCCGCGGTCTGTCCCTCGGCATGCGCCTCGACAACTGGCCGCCTGCAAGTCTTAAGAAGGACGACAAGGCGACTGCCTGATCGTCGTAATCACCGAACGTGAGTTTGGTAAGGAATGAACCATGCGTCATCGTAAAAGTGGTCGTCACCTGAGCCGTACCAGCTCGCACCGCAAGGCCATGTTTCAAAACATGGCGGTGTCGCTGTTTGAGCACGAGCTGATCAAAACTACACTGCCGAAAGCTAAAGAACTGCGTCGCGTTGCTGAGCCGCTGATCACTTTGGCCAAGACAGACAGCCTGGCTAACCGCCGTTTGGTTTTCGACCGTACTCGTTCGAAAGTTATCGTTGGTAAGCTCTTCAACGACCTGGGCAAGCGTTATGCTACCCGTGAGGGTGGCTACCTGCGCATCCTCAAGTGCGGTTTCCGCTCTGGTGACAACGCGCCTATGGCGTACGTTGAGCTGATCGATCGTCCAGTTGGCGGTGAAGCTGTATCCGCTGAGTAAGACGTCAGTCTGTAACGAAGAACCGGGCCTAGGGCCCGGTTTTTTGTGCCTGGAAAAAAGGCGTCTATATTTTTGAGTCACTGCCACCTCCACAATCAAGGCAATAGCTATGTGCACTGACGGATCGTTAGTTATTTTCTATCAAATACCATAATTTAATGAATTTGATGGTGTCACCCTGATGGTCAATACTCCCTCCCAGCCGATTAGCCGGCAGTTCCAAGACTGACCTGAGGAAGATTGAGCATGAGCCAGACTAAAGTCCTTACCACCGCCAGCGGCGCGCCCGTTGCGGACAATCAGAATTCCCGTTCCGCAGGCCCCCGTGGCCCGCTGCTGCTCGACGACTTTCACCTGATCGAGAAGCTTGCGCACTTCAACCGTGAAAACATCCCGGAGCGTCGCGTACACGCCAAAGGCTCGGGTGCCTACGGTACCTTCACCGTCACTCAAGACATTACGCAGTACTCCAGCGCCAAGCTGTTCGAGTCTGTGGGTAAACAAACGCCGACCTTTCTGCGCTTCTCCACCGTTGGCGGCGAACGCGGTTCGGCTGACACCGAGCGCGACCCGCGTGGTTTCGCCTTGAAGTTCTACACCGAAGAAGGCAACTGGGACATCGTCGGCAACAACACTCCGGTGTTCTTCATCCGTGATCCATTGAAATTCCCTGACTTTATCCACACTCAAAAACGTCTGCCGCAAAGCAATTTGAAGAGTGGGCAGATGATGTGGGACTTCTGGTCCCACTCCCCTGAGGCGCTGCACCAGGTCACCATCCTGTTTTCGGACCGAGGCATCCCGGACGGCTACCGTCACATGCACGGCTTCGGCAGCCACACCTATAGCCTCATCAGCGCCACGGGTGAACGGCACTGGGTGAAGTGGCACTACAAGACCAAACAGGGCATCAAGAACCTCGCGCCTGCTGACGCAGCACGGCTGGCCGGTACCGATCCTGATTACGCCCAACGCGACCTGTTCGGAGCTATTGAGCGCGGTGATTTCCCGAAATGGCGCGTCTGCATCCAGATCATGACCGAAGCTCAGGCGAATACTCACTATGAGAACCCCTTCGACGTGACCAAGACTTGGTCGCAAAAAGAGTTCCCTCTGATCGAAGTGGGTGAGCTGGAGCTGAATCGTAACCCGCAGAACTACTTTGCTGAAGTGGAGCAGGCCGCGTTTGGTCCAAGCAATATGGTCCCAGGTGTAGGCCTGTCGCCAGACCGTATGCTGCAAGGCCGTGTGTTCGCTTACGCTGATGCTCACCGCTACCGTATCGGCACCAATCACCAGCACCTGCCGGTGAATGCACCACGCAGTCCGGTCAACAGCTACCAACGAGACGGTTCAATGGCGTTCGGTAGCAACGGCGGCGCGGCTCCCAACTACGAGCCAAACAGCTACGCCGACGCGCCGAAGCAAGCTGCGCAGTTCGCCGAGCCTGCCCTGGCCCTGAGCGGTGCGGCTGACCGTTACGATCACCGTGAAGACACTGACTACTATAGCCACGCTGGTGCGCTGTTCCGCCTGATGAACGATGAGCAGAAAACTCTGCTGATCAACAACATCGCCGGGGCTATGGCTGGAGTTTCCAGCGATGTAGTCCAGCGCCAATTGCAGCATTTCTTCAGGGCAGACTCTGCTTATGCAGAAGGTGTCGCATCTGCACTGGGTGTATCGCTTAACTAACTCTAAGTGATAAGCAGAACCGCCCTCATTTGGGCGGTTTTTGCGTTATTTCAGCTGATTTTCTCTGAATATCATCGCTTTTCTGCCGTTGGTCCCGTGACCTGCAGGTCATCATGGTTCAAACTACAGTCTTTCAAGCAGGGAGATGTAGGGCGATGCAAGGTCACCCCGACGTAATCGATTACCTCAACACGTTGCTGACGGGCGAACTGGCAGCTCGTGACCAATATTTCGTTCACTCGCGGATGTACGAAGACTGGGGCTTTACTGAGCTCTACGAACGTATCAACCACGAAATGGAAGAAGAGGCACAGCACGCCGACGCGCTAATGCGCCGCATCCTGATGCTCGAAGGCACGCCACGTATGCGTCCCGACGATCTGGATGCCGGCACCACGGTGCCTGACATGCTCGCCAGCGACTTGCGCCTTGAGTACAAGGTCCGTGCTGCACTGTGCAAGGGCATTGAGCTCTGCGAGCAGCACAGCGACTATGTCACCCGGGAAATCCTGCGGGTGCAGTTGAATGACACTGAAGAAGATCACACTTACTGGCTTGAGAAACAGTTGGGTCTGATCAAGTTGATCGGTCTGGAAAACTACCTGCAATCGCAGTTCTGATTCCGCCGGCATCAAAAAAGCCCCTGTCACCTCAACGGTGACAGGGGCTTTTTCATAAGCCTGGATCAGGCCTTGTCGCGAGCCAACAATGCCTTGAGATAGAAGCCAGTGTGAGACTGCGTCATCTCCGACACTTGTTCCGGTGTACCGACGGCAATGATCTGCCCACCTTTGGAGCCGCCCTCAGGGCCGAGATCCACCAGCCAGTCGGCAGTCTTGATCACGTCCAGGTTATGCTCAATCACGACCACTGTATTGCCGTGGTCGCGCAAGCGATGCAGCACGTCCAGCAACTGCTGGATATCAGCGAAGTGCAGACCGGTGGTCGGCTCATCAAGGATATACAGGGTCTTGCCGGTATCGCGTTTGGACAGCTCACGAGACAGTTTCACCCGCTGTGCCTCGCCACCGGACAAGGTAGTCGCCGATTGCCCCAGCTTGATGTACGACAGGCCGACATCCATCAGCGTCTGCAGCTTGCGCGCCAGTGCCGGGACGGCATCAAAGAACACTCGCGCTTCTTCAATCGTCATTTCCAGCGTTTCGTGGATGTTCTTGCCCTTGTACTTGATCTCCAGGGTTTCACGGTTGTAGCGCTTGCTCTTGCATACATCGCACGGCACGTAGATGTCCGGCAAAAAATGCATCTCTACCTTGATCAGGCCATCGCCCTGGCAAGCCTCACAGCGTCCACCCTTGACGTTGAAGGAGAAACGCCCTGGGCCGTAACCACGGGAGCGGGACTCCGGTACGCCAGCGAACAGCTCGCGAATCGGCGTGAACAGCCCTGTGTAGGTCGCCGGGTTGGAGCGCGGTGTACGCCCAATCGGGCTCTGGTCAATATCGACCACCTTGTCCAGATGCTCCAGGCCCTTGATGCTGTCGTGAGCCGCGGCCTCCAGGGTGGTCGCGCCGTTCAGTGCGGTAGCGCTCAAGGGGTACAGCGTGTTGTTGATCAGTGTCGACTTGCCAGAGCCGGACACGCCGGTCACGCACGTCAGCAGGCCCAGCGGAATCTCCAGGTCGACATTGCGCAGATTGTTGCCACGTGCCCCCTTGAGGTGCAGCGCCATCTTCTTGTTGCGTGGGGTGCGTTCGGCTGGCACGGCAATCTTCACCCGACCTGACAGGTACTTGCCGGTCAACGAGTCAGGATGCGCCATGACTTGCGCTGGCGTGCCCTCGGCAACAATATGCCCACCATGCACGCCCGCGCCGGGACCGATGTCGACGACATAGTCGGCCAGGCGAATGGCATCCTCGTCATGCTCGACCACGATCACGGTATTACCGATGTCCCGCAGGTGCTTTAGCGTACCGAGCAAACGGTCGTTGTCGCGCTGATGCAAGCCGATGGACGGCTCATCGAGGATGTACAGCACTCCTACCAGGCCGGCGCCAATCTGACTCGCCAAGCGAATCCGCTGCGCTTCACCACCGGAAAGGGTGTCGGCGCTGCGGTCCAGTGACAGATAATCCAGGCCAACGTTGACCAGGAATTGCAGGCGCTCACGAATTTCCTTGAGGATCTTGTCGGCAATTTCCCCGCGGCGACCGGTCAGTTTTAGCGTGCCAAAGTATTCGCAGGCATCGCCAATCGGCAAGTTGGTCACTGCCGGCAACGTCTTCTCGCCAACCCACACATGCCGCGCCTCGCGGCGCAGCCGGGTGCCCCGGCAATCCGGGCACGATTGGGTGCTGAGGAACTTGGCCAGTTCCTCGCGCACACTGGCCGACTCGGTCTCGCGGTAGCGCCGTTCCAGGTTCGGCACGATCCCTTCGAACGGATGGGAGCGTTTGACGATGTCGCCCCGGTCGTTCAGGTACTTGAAGTCGACGTTCTGCGAACCGCTGCCATGCAGGATGACTTTCTGCTGCTCGGCCGGCAGTTCGTTGAACGGCACTTCCAGGCTGAACTTATAGTGCGAGGCCAATGAGCCGAGCATCTGGAAGTAATAGACGTTACGCCTGTCCCAGCCGCGTATCGCACCCTCCGCCAACGTCAGGTCACCGTTGACCAGACGCTTGATGTCGAAGAATTGCTTAATCCCCAGGCCATCACAGGTCGGGCAAGCGCCGGCCGGGTTGTTGAAGGAAAACAGCTTGGGTTCCAGCTCGCTGATGGCATGGCCGCAGATCGGGCAGGCAAAGCGCGCGGAGAAGATGATCTCTTCGCCGGGCTCGTCGTCCATCGGCGCCACTAGGGCGATACCGTCCGCCAGTTTCAGCGCGGTCTCGAACGACTCAGCCAGGCGCTGTTGCAGATCGGCACGCACCTTGAAGCGGTCGACGACCACATCAATGGAGTGCTTCTTCTGTTTATCCAGCTTGGGCAGCTCGTCCAACTCACAGAGCTTGCCGTTGACCCGCGCCCGGACGAAACCCTGGGCGCGCAACTCTTCGAACACTGAAAGGTGTTCACCCTTGCGCTCGCGAATCACCGGTGCCAGCAGCATCAGCTTGGCGCCTTCCGGCCGGGCCAGTACCAGGTCGACCATTTGGCTGACGGTCTGGGCTTCCAGCGGGATGTCGTGATCCGGGCAGCGCGGAATACCGACGCGGGCATATAGCAGGCGCAGGTAATCGTAGATTTCGGTAATGGTGCCCACGGTGGAGCGCGGGTTATGGGAAGTCGACTTCTGTTCGATGGAGATCGCCGGCGACAGGCCTTCGATGGTGTCGACGTCTGGTTTTTCCATCATCGACAAAAACTGCCGGGCATAGGCCGACAGCGATTCCACATAGCGACGCTGGCCTTCGGCATACAGCGTGTCGAACGCCAGGGACGACTTGCCGGACCCGGACAGGCCGGTAATAACGATCAGTTTGTCCCGGGGCAGGGTCAGGTCGATGTTCTTCAAGTTGTGGGTTCGAGCCCCACGAATCACGATCTTGTCCAAAGTGGCCTCGCACGGCGGGCGTAAACGCAGGAGTATACGGTTAAATACTGGATGAATACACACTATCAAATCACCCGGCGCAGCCTTACATGAAAGCTGCGCGGCAAAGCGCCGCATATACCCTCTCAAACGATGGGACTGATAGAATCGCCGCCGGTTCACACGAGGTTTTTCCATGCACGATCCCCACAGCGAACGCATGAGTGGCAGCGAGACCCGCGCGGCAAGCGGTCTGGCCCTGGTGTTCGCCTTCCGTATGCTTGGCATGTTTATGGTGTTGCCGGTCCTGGCGACCTATGGAATGGACCTCGCAGGCGCGACCCCGGCCCTCATCGGCCTGGCAATTGGGGCCTATGGCCTGACCCAGGCGATTTTTCAGATTCCGTTTGGGTTCATTTCCGACCGCATCGGCCGCCGGCCGGTGATTTACCTCGGACTGATCGTTTTCGCCCTCGGTAGCGTGCTGGCGGCCAATGCCGATTCGATCTGGGGCGTGATCGCCGGACGCGTCCTGCAAGGTGCCGGGGCGATTTCTGCTGCCGTCATGGCGCTACTCTCTGACCTGACCCGCGAACAGCACCGTACCAAAGCCATGGCCATGATCGGCATGACCATCGGGCTGTCATTCGCCGTGGCCATGGTGGTCGGCCCGTTGCTGACCCGTGCCTTCGGCTTGTCGGGGTTGTTCCTGGCCACGGGCGGCATGGCCCTGGTGGGCATCCTGATCGTTGCCTTCATGGTTCCGCGTTCAGCCGGCCCGTTGCAGCACCGCGAGTCAGGCGTCGCCCGCGAGGCGTTGTTGCCCACACTCAAGCACCCGGACCTGCTGCGCCTGGATTTAGGTATCTTCGTATTACACGCAATGCTGATGTGCAGCTTCGTAGCCTTGCCCCTGGCCCTGGTAGAAAAAGCCGGGCTGCCCAAGGAGCAGCACTGGTGGGTTTACCTCACCGCGCTGCTGATTTCATTCTTCGCCATGATCCCGTTCATCATCTATGGCGAGAAGAAACGCAAAATGAAACGAGTTCTACTGGGCTCCGTCGCGACATTGATGCTCACTGAGCTATTCTTCTGGCAGTTCGGCGACAGCCTGCGGGCGTTGGTGATTGGCACGGTGGTGTTCTTTACCGCGTTCAACCTGCTGGAGGCTTCATTGCCTTCGCTGATCAGTAAAGTTTCACCGGCCGGCGGCAAGGGCACGGCAATGGGGGTGTATTCCACCAGTCAGTTCCTCGGTTCGGCCCTCGGCGGGATCATGGGCGGCTGGATGTACCAGCATGGCGGTTTGTCGGTTGTGTTCCTTGGATGCGCCGGGCTGGCTGCACTTTGGCTGGTCTTTGCTGTTACCATGCGCGAACCTCCATACGTCACAAGCCTGCGCCTGCCGTTATCGCCCGAAGCGATTCGTGACGCCGGTCTGGTAGAGCGCCTGAAGGCCGTCGTCGGAGTAACGGATGCAGTCGTGGTGGCTGAAGAAGCCGCCATTTACATCAAATTGGACACCGAATTATTGGATCGCGCGACGCTTGAGCAACTGGTCAATCCAGTGCCGACAGCGCGCCCAGCTTAGGAGAACGTTATGGCCCGTGGGGTTAACAAAGTCATATTGGTCGGTACATGCGGCCAGGATCCCGAAGTTCGCTACTTGCCTAACGGTAACGCCGTGACCAACCTGAGTCTGGCGACCAGCGAACAGTGGACCGACAAGCAAACTGGCCAGAAGGTCGAGAAAACCGAATGGCACCGTGTGTCGATGTTCGGCAAGGTCGCAGAGATCGCCGGTGAATACCTGCGCAAAGGTTCGCAGGTCTACATCGAAGGCAAACTGCAGACCCGCGAGTGGGAAAAAGACGGTATTAAGCGTTACACCACTGAAATCGTGGTCGACATGCAAGGCACCATGCAACTGCTGGGCGGCCGTCCACAGGGCGACCAACAGGGCCAGGGCGGCATGTCCAACTCGGCGCCACGTCCACAGCAGTCCCGTCCGCAGCCAAGCCAGCAGCCTCAGCAGCCTCAGCGTGAGTCGCGTCCAGCGCCACAGCAGGCCGCCCCGCAACCAGCAGCTGACTTCGACAGCTTTGATGACGATATTCCGTTCTAGCGGTCTCTTGAGACCAGGATTATCGAGCAACACCCAAAACCCCCGCAGCCATCGGCTTCGGGGGTTTTTTATTGGGCGCCAGCATTTGTCCTCATGGCTCACAAAATTTAGGCTATCTGCGCCCCCATCAAAGATGAAGGAAAGCCCATGACCTGGTCAGCCAAGCAGTATTCGATGTTCGAACAACAGCGCACACGTCCCGTCCGTGACCTGGTCGCAGCCATTGCGGATGCTGACGTGCGCACGGCTGTCGATCTGGGATGCGGCCCGGGCAACTCCACTGAAGTGCTGGCCGAGCGTTTTCCCGCCGCAGTGGTCACCGGCATGGACAGCTCTGATGACATGCTGGTCAACGCCCGTGAGCGGTTGCCCGCGCTGAACTTCGAGCTGGCGGACATTGGCGCATGGAGCCCGAACCAGCAATACGATGTGATCCTCGCCAATGCCTCGCTGCAATGGCTGGCGGACCACGCCGCGCTTTACCCACATCTGGTGAACCAACTGACACCCGTAGGCACCCTGGCGGTGCAGACCCCGGACAACCTCGATGAGCCGGCCCATCGCCTTGCCCGTGAAGTAGCCGCGGATGGTCCATGGGCAGGCAAGATCGGCACGGTCAAGCACAACGAGCGCCATACGGCGAGCTTCTATTACGAGCTGCTTAGCAAGCATTGCAGCACCGTCGATGTGTGGCGCACCACCTATCACCACCCGTTGGCCGGCGGTCATGGCGCCGTGGTGGAGTGGTTCAAAGCGTCGGCGCTGCGTCCGTTCCTGGCGCCGTTGGACGAGACTGAGAAAAGCGCTTTCCTCGATGCTTACCTGGCGCGGATCACTCAAGCGTATCCGGCCTTGGCCGATGGCACCGTATTGCTGCCCTTTCCGCGGCTGTTCATCATCGCCACTCGGTAAGTATTCAAGCGATCAAGTGGCGGTCACGCTGGCGCTTGAGCTTGCAAGAATTCATCTGTCGACACCACGCTGGCATACGCAAACCCCAATGATGACATGAAGGCAGCATGCACCTGAGCCGCTGGCACGGTCATACCGTTGAACTCCAGATCGCGGGTGGCGCAGGCGTCGTGGATCACTGTCACGCTGTAGCCAAAATCCGCTGCTGCACGCACCACGCCATCGATGCACATATGGCTCATGCTGCCGACCACCACCAACTCGGTGATGCTGCGCTGCTCCAGCAGTGTCCTCAGGTTGGTTTCGCGAAAGGAATTGACGAAGTGCTTGAGCACGACAGGTTCGCCGGCCTGATTCAGCACCTTGGGATGCAGATGCGCGCCTTCGGAACCCGGTGTGAAGAAGGGCGCATCTTCGTTGGTGAACTCGTGACGAATATGGATTACCGGCTTACCGGCCTGGCGAAACGCCTCAAGCACCTGCGCCGCCTTGTCTGCCGCCGCTTCAACGCCGCTCAGTGGCCACTTGCCTTGGGGGAAGTAGTCGTTCTGGATATCGACTAGGATGAGCGCTTGCTGGGTCATGGTTGTTTCCTCGTGAATAACTGTGGCGTCCAGTATCGTGGCTGGCGAGCCGTCCGGGGATTGGCCGCACCGACAATAGCAGGGGGAAAACTGACAATGGCTTTGGAACGCACGGTCGTCGAGGTGGGCGTCCTGATCTATAGCGGTGCGCAAATGGCTGCCGTACATGGCTTGACTGACCTGTTTGGCGTGGCCAACCGTATCGCCGCCGAGCATCAGTCCGAGCAGTTGCCATTACTGCGCGTCAGCCATTGGCGGGCCGATGCCAGCGAGGTGCCAAACCGGGTGTTCGACAGCTTGCCGGGCCCAGGCCAGCACTTGATGGCGGTGTTGATCCCTCCCTCGATTGGCGAGTTTTCCGAAGAGCAGGGGCCGCCGCAACTGCTTGATTGGCTCCGCCAGCAACATGCTGGCGGGACGATCCTGGGTGGTGTGTGCATCGGCTCGATTCTGTTGGCTAAAAGCGGTTTACTGGACGGTCGTAGCGCGACCACCCATTGGTCTTCGGCCAAGTCCTTTGCCGCCCGTTACCCGGCGATTCGCCTGGAAGCCGACAAACCCATCGTCGACGACGGCGACATGATTACCACCGCCGGGTTGATGGCCTGGTCCGAATTGGGCTTGCGCCTGGTGGACCGCCTGCTCGGCCCGAGTATTGCCGCCAGCACTGCGCGTTTCCTGGTGATCGAGCACAGCGACAGCGCCAGCCAGTGCGGCAGCAACTTTGCGCCGATCCTCAGCCATGGTGATGGGGCGATTCTCAAGGTGCAGCATTGGTTGCAGGCCAGTGGTGCGGTGGATGTTTCTTTAGCGGCGATGGCGCAAGAGGCTGGCCTGGAGGAGCGTACGTTCCTGCGGCGATTTCGCAGCGCCACTGGTTTGAAACCCACCGAATACTGCCAGCACCTGCGGGTCGGCAAGGCGCGGCAGATGCTGGAATTCACCAACGGTACCCTCGACCACATCGCCTGGACCGTGGGCTATCAAGACCCCAGCACCTTTCGTGCCCTCTTCAAGAAAATCACCGGATTGGCGCCCAGCGATTACCGCAACCGCTTTGGTGTGAACCCCACCAGCGTCAGGGTTTGATTAAGCGTTGTTGTCGATCACGCCACGGCAGATGGAGAGGTTGCCGGTCTTGGTGCAGACCTTGCTGCTGAATCGGATAAACCGGGCAGGTTCGAAGCGCTTTTTCGACCATCCTCAGTAACAGTACTCGTGCAAAATGCGCGGCGCAAAATCTGCGATCGTGCAAAATAAACGCCGCCAAACCCATTCGTCTGCCGCGAATGGGCGGCTTGCCCGGTTGGCGCGATCCCTGCACCTTCGAGTCCATTGCAGGACTCACCGAAGGGGAGAGCCATGACCCGAAACAGCCCGGCAAAACTGGTGGTCGCCCACTCAACGCGTCCCTCGGCGCCCCAGCACGAGGTCGAGACCAATAAGGCCCTGGCCCGCTGGCTGGCGCAGATACTGGGATGGGAGTTCGGCGGCAGCTATGACCCCGCGCGTCACAGCGAGCGCAACCTGTACCTCGTACCGACGCAAACTCTGGTGGGGCCTGCCCAGGCGCTGAAATTGGGCATCAAAGGCCCCGAAGACTTGTGGGGTGGTTATGTCGACCACGACTTCATTTGCACCAAGGCCATCAGCCACGGCCTGCGCAGCAAGGACGCATTTACCCCTGAAGGCTGGTCGCAGTTGTTCTCGGAGCGCGTTCGCACCGCGGTATTGGAGGGCCTGAGCGTATTTGCCCTGGCTGACGCGCGACCAGCCGCCGCCCACTTGCTGTGCAGCGGCCCGGTTCGTCTCAAACCGGTGCACGCCTGCGCCGGTCGCGGCCAGGAAGTGATCGAGAACATCGACCAATTCGACGCGATTCTGGCCCGGCCCAATGCAGCGAAGCTGTTTACCGAAGGCGTAGTACTGGAGCAGGACTTGCGCGATGTGATCACCCACAGTGTCGGCCAGAGTTTTATCGGCGATCACGTCTTCAGTTACTGCGGCGATCAATACTTGACCGAGGACGGGCAGGGCGAAGCGGTCTACGGCGGCTCCAACCTGCTGGTGGTCCAGGGCTATTACGAAGACTTGCTCGCACTCGACCTGCCCGATGACATGCGCCTAGCCATCGAGCAGGCGCAAACCTTCGATAATGCCGCAGACGAGGCCTATCCCGGTTTTTATGCCTCGCGGCGTAATTACGACATCGCCCAGGGGCTGGACAGCGAAGGTAAACAACGCAGCGGTGTGCTGGAACAATCCTGGCGTATGGGCGGGGCCAGCAGCGCGGAAGTTGCGGCGCTGCAAAGCTTTATCAAACACCCCTACCTGCGGGTGATTCGTGTGTCATCCGTGGAAACCTACACGGATCAAGTGCTACCCGCCGATGCCATCGAGGTCTATCGCGGGCCGGCGGAAAACAGCGACTTTCTTCTCAAGTACGTAACGGTCAAATCATATGACGGCTAGAAGCGAAACCATTGGGATCGATATCGACGACGAACAGATGAGCGGGACATTCCTCAGTCCCAAATCGAAAGTACCGGGGGTGTTGTTTGTCCACGGTTGGGGCGGCAGCCAGGAGCGAGACCTGGAGCGGGCCAAAGGCATCGCCGGCCTCGGTTGCGTGTGCCTGACCTTTGATCTGCGCGGGCACGCCGGTAACGGCATTCCATTATCGCGGGTCACCCGTGAAGACAACCTGCGCGACCTACTGGCAGCCTACGACCGGTTGTTGGCGCACCCGGCCATCGACACCTCGGCAGTGGCGGTGGTGGGCACCAGCTATGGTGGCTACCTGGCCGCGATTCTCACCTCGCTGCGCCCGGTGCGCTGGCTGGCGCTGCGGGTGCCGGCGCTGTACCGCGACGAGGAATGGCTGATGCCCAAGCGCGACCTGGACAAGGCCGACTTGTTGGATTACCGCAGCGCCCTGGTGCACGCCCAGACCAACCGCGCCCTGCATGCCTGCGCGGCGTTTACCGGTGATGTGCTGATTGTCGAGTCGGAAACCGATGACCATGTGCCCCACGCCACCATCATGAGCTACCGGGCGGCCTGCCAGCAGACTCACTCGCTGACCCACCGGATTATCGACGGTGCCGACCATTCGTTGAGCGATCCGGTATCGCAGCAGGCCTACACCTCAATCCTGGTGGACTGGATTACCGAGATGGTGGTGGGTGAGCGGCTCAGCATCATTCAGTCCCGATGACTTCATGGGGGCGTCTTCTTCACCCGCAATGCCTTGGCCTTTGCCTCCACACCGAGGTACATCACCAGGGCCACCAGCAGCGGCAAAATAAAATAGATCGCCCGGTAGGCTATCAACCCAGCCAGCAAGCTGCCTCGCGACGCTTCATGCTGCAACAACGCGATAAACACCGCTTCGAGCACCCCAAGCCCGGCTGGGATGTGCGTCACTACCCCGGCAATGCTGCTGATCAATAACACGCCGAGTACCACCGGATACTCCAGTTGCTTGGGCAACAAGGTAAAAATAACCGCCGCCATCAGCGACCAGTTCAACGTGCCGAGTGCCAGTTGCAACAGCGCCATGCGCAGCGACGGCAGGTTGATTTCAATCCCCCGCACCGACCACGCCCGCCGCTGGGAAAACCGGCACGCCGCCAGGTAACCCGCACTCATCAGCAACAGCAGCACGCCCACCCCTTGCAGCGCACCGCTGCTGAGTTTCCACCCCGGCGGCAACGTCACCAGCCCGCTGCTGAACACCACGCCGGCCAGTGCCATGTAGCCGAACCAATTGGTCGCCAAGCTCAAGCCGAGGATTTTCGCGATATTGCCGTTGCTCACCCCAAGCCGCGAATACAGCCGATAACGCATGGCGATACCGCCGACCCAGGCGCTGAGGTTGAGGTTGAACGCGTAGCTGATGATTCCCACCGGCAGGATCTGTTTCCAGCGCAACGGCTGGCGGATGTAGGTGCGGCCGATCAGGTCGAAGCAGGCATACACCAGGAAACTGCACAGGGTCAGCCCGGCCGCAATCAATAAGGTGCGCAGCTTGAAATCGCCTAATGTGTCGAACACTTCGCTCCAGTCGATGCGCCGGGCGAGCAGGGTAAACAGCACGATCAGCAGCAGGAAAAACACCACCGTCAGTGGCTTCTTCCAACGCTTGAAACCGTGTCGGCCGGTATCAGCCGCGTGGGCTTGAGTCATGGTCCTGGCTCCCGGTGTGTTCATGGACGAAAGGTTTCAAGCGTGGCTTGTGAGCCGGCAGCGAGCCGATCCACACCGGGAAATGGCGCAGCACGTGAAACACCACAAAACCCACCGTCACCCGCCATAGCCAGCCGCGCGGCGTACGGTTTTCCGGCATGGTCGTGCAGTGATTTTTGCTCAGCACTTGCAGGCGCTCGAACAGCTGTTGATTGAACACTCGATCACGAATCAGCACATTGGCTTCCAGATTCAGCGACAGGCTCAGCGGATCAAGATTGCTTGAACCCACGGTGCTCCATTGCTCGTCCACCAGCGCCACCTTGCCGTGCAGCGGGCGGTCGCAATACTCGTGGATCACCACGCCATCCTTGAGCAAGTAGTCATAGAGCATGCGTGCTGCCAGCTTGGCCATCAGCACATCCGGCTGGCCCTGCATGATCAGTTGCACCTGCACCCCGCGCCGGGCGGCGTTGCGGATTTCCCGCAGCAGGCGGTAGCCGGGAAAGAAGTAGGCGTTGGCGATCACCACCCGCCGCTGGGCCTTGCGCAGAGCGTGCAGGTAGGCCTCTTCAATGTCCGAACGGTGTTGCAGATTGTCGCGGTAGATCAGCCGCACCATGCCGTCTGCGACTCCCGATTCCCACGACGAAGGCTGTTGTTCGCGCCGGCGCCAGCCTCGTCGGGTGCGCACTTGGCGACCGCTTTGCGCCAAGGCGAAGTGATGCAGGTCGGCCACCGCCGGGCCGATCACTTGCACCGAGTAATCCTGCTTGGCCTCGGGGCCGAAATCCCCCAGGTGATCGGCCGAAAAATTGATCCCGCCGATAAACGCCACGGTAGCGTCCACCACCACGATCTTGCGGTGCAGGCGACGAAACCAATTAGTGCGAAAACCCAGAGTCTTGGACGCTGGGTCGAATATTTGCACGGTTACGCCAGCCTCGGCCAGCTCGCTGAGAAACGCCGCACTCAGCTCGCCGCAACCAAAACCATCAAGGCTGACCACCACCTTGACCCCGCGCTGCGCCGCCTCGATCAGGATGCCTTGTAGCTCATGGCCGACCTTGTCTTCGAAGAGGATAAAGGTCTCCAGCAGAATCTCCCGCTGGGCCTGGCGCAACGCGTCGAAGACCTTGGGGAAATAGGCCTCGCCGTTTTCCAGCAGCTCAACCTGGTTGCCACGCTGCCAGCCATAGTCCAGATCCCTGGCCGCCGAATCGTCCGGCGGTTGGTCGGTAGCGATGTGTTGCACCGCGACTTTTTCCACCGGGGCGCTGCTCATAGCTCGATCTCCACCGACAGCGGGGCGTGATCTGACAGATGGGACCAGGGCCGGGTGCTCAGCACCTGAGGTTGGTGAGCCTTCATATTGCGCACATAGATGCGGTCTAGCCGTAGCAACGGCAGGCGCGCCGGGAAAGTGCGGGCCAGTTTGCCGTGGGCTTCGACGAACACTTCCCGCAGCCCGCTTTGGCTGAGATCGGCTTGCTGGCGCCAGTCATTGAAATCTCCAGCGACGATCAGCGGTGCGTCGGCGGGAATCTCGGCGATACGGTGCGCCAATAGCCTCAACTGCTGTTGGCGATGAACCTCGCGCAAGCCGAGGTGGACGCAGATTGCGTGTACGTCCTGGGCGTTGCCGGGCAGTCGCAACACGCAATGCAACAACCCGCGGCTTTCGTGGCCGCTCTGGGAAATGTCGAGGTTGTCGTAGCGGATGATCTGAAATTTTGACAGCAAGGCATTGCCGTGATCGCCATAGGGGTACACCGCGTTGCGACCGTAGGCGAATTGCGGCCAGATGCTGTCGGCGAGGAATTCGTACTGAGGCATGGTTGGCCAGTTGCTGTAGCGCTTGGGATGGCGCTCGTGGGTGCCGTGGACTTCCTGGAGGAACACCACGTCGGCGGCAACGCTGCGCACCGCCTCGCGCAACTCAGGCAGGATGAAGCGCCGATTGAGGGCGGTGAAACCCTTGTGGGTGTTGACCGTCAGCACTGTGAAGCGAGTGATGGCGGCGGCGGGCGTGACGGGTACCCCTTCTGGAATCGCGGCCATGGTTGCTCCCGTGCGTGCGTGATGTTTTTGATGACCTCCGTTCTAGGGTGACTGTGATTTTCCAGAGAAAGTTTCGACGGGCCTACAGACGGCACACATCCAATGTGTGCTGTCGATGATGATTCAGTGCCCGCCCACCACCCGTGTCGAGGTTTGGCTTATGCGGAAAAATAGAGGTATTGGCATTTGATATTTGCCTGGCGAGCAAAGATCGTTCCCACGACGAACTCGGAGTGGGAACGATCAGGCCCAAAACCCGTCAGTTCCTTACAGACCTTTGTGAAGGAGTCCGGTGTTTTGTTGAATTTTAAGACTGCACTTCTGCTTGGCGCGTTGCTGTTTTGCGGCAGTGGCGCACTGCAAGCCGCCGATCCAGCGCCTGAGTCCGAGGCACCGGCCAAGCCGGAGTTGCTGGTCGAAGGCGGCCTGCTCGGCGCCATCAGCTCCAGTATTGACGAGGTGCAGGAGACGCTCGACCTCAACCAAAACCTCGTAGACGCATGGCGCCTGCGCACTGACCGCGCGGCAGATGAGGTGGGGCGTCTGCTCAACCAGCCTTCCGAGCGATCACCGTGGAGCGTGGCCGGGGATTTCCTGATGTTGTCCGGCGTGTGGGTCGGCGCCTTTGTGCTGTTGACCCTGCTGGGCCGGTTGATTGTCAGTCGCCTTAGCCATCACCGCCTTATCCAACCTCGGCAGCGGCTCCAGGCTCTGCTCGGTTACCTGATTCCCTACACGATCCCGGCGTTGATCTGCCTGCCGCTGACTCTTTACGCCAGCCATTTCCTGCCGACCTCCGTAGGCCGCGCGCTGGCGCTGTGTTTTGCCTACGCCACCAGCAGCGGTATTTTCTCCACGTCGGTGCTGTTGGGCGTAATCGTGATGTTCAACGTCGGCCACAAGCGCCCGGCGGTACAGATTATTCGCGACTACTGCCCCAAGCCGCTGTTTCTGATTGGCTTCCTCGCCGCCCTCAGCGATGCCCTGACCAGCCCGCAGATCGCCCGCCAACTGGGCGGCAACATCACCAGCAGCCTCGCGGTATTTGCCGGGCTGTTTGCCTCGGTAATTTTCGGCCTGCTGGTGATTCGCCTGCGCCGCCCGGTGGCGCATTTGATCCGTAACCGCCCCCTGACGCAGCGCCTGAAGCATCCAGCCTTGCAGCAATCGTTGCGAATTTTTTCCGGGCTGTGGTTCTGGCCAATCCTACTGATGGTGCTGGTCTCGGCGATTAATCTGATCGGTGCCGGCGAAGACAGCCAGAAAGCCCTGCGTTGCGCCTTGTTCACCACGATTCTGCTGATTGGCACGGTGTTTCTCAGTACCGTGCTGCAACACCTGTTCAAATCTCGCAGCACCGTGGCCATCCAGCGCAGCAGCGCCTACAAGGAGCGTTTCCTTAGCTTGTTGCATGCGGTATTGCGCATTGCCATGGCCATCGCTTTTATCGAAGTCCTCGGACGGATCTGGGGCGTGTCGCTGTTCGAGTTCGCTCAGCGCAACGCCGTAGGCCGGGCTATCAGCGATTCGTTGAGCAGCATCGGCTTGATCCTGCTGATGACCTGGCTGTTTTGGGTGGTGCTCGACACGGCGATCCAGGAAGCATTGAAACCGCCGGTCAACAAGCGCTCCAGCCGCCAGCCCAGCACGCGGGTGAAAACCATCCTGCCGCTGCTGCGCAATGCGGTGAAGATCATCCTGGTGGTGATCTGTGCGATTACCACCATGGCCAACCTGGGCATAAACGTCGCGCCGCTGCTGGCCGGTGCCGGGGTGGTTGGTCTGGCCATCGGTTTTGGTTCCCAGCAACTGGTGCAGGACGTGATCACCGGGCTGTTCATCATCATCGAAGACACCCTGTCCATCGGCGATTGGGTGGTGCTTGACTCCGGTCACGCCGGCACCGTCGAAGGCCTGACCATCCGCACCCTGCGCCTGCGGGACGGCAAGGGTTTTGTGCACTCGGTGCCGTTCGGCCAGATCAAGGCGGTCACCAACCAGTCGCGGCAATTTGCCTATGCGTTCTTCTCGGTGCAGTTCACCTACGACACCGATGTCGACCAGGCCGTGGAGCTGATCCGCGAGGCCGGGCAGTCGATTCGCGACGACGTATTCCTCAAATACAACCTGCAAGGGCCGCTGGAGGTGTTTGGCGTCGAGAAAATGGACCTCAACGGCGTGGTGCTGACGGCGCAGTTCCGCACTGTGTCGGGTGGGCAATACGCGGTCAGCCGGGCGTTTAACCAGCGGCTGAAAAAGCTTGTGGATAACTGCGCGTGGGTGCACTTCGCACAAACTTACCCACAGCAGGTGATGGTGCCTCAGCGAGTTGCCCAGGTGGATGAACCGGAAGATGACGGGACGCCGCCGGTGCTGACGGAGCAGCCGCGAACCCAATGACTATGCAGGTTATGCCAGGCCCATTGCAGGGCAGCGCACTTTATAAGTGACGGTTGCGCTACAAACCCGCAAAATGCAACGATTCTGGCAAATGCCAGCGACATGGCTACCAAGCCTGTCGATAATAGCCATCGTTCCAAACAGACCGGGCCTGCTTAATCTATGCGAATGCGCCTTATGTTACTGGGCGGCGGGAATGCCCTCGGGCAGGCGCTGATTCGCCTCGGTGCGGAGGAAGACGTCGGTTTCCTCGCCCCGCGTCCGCCCCAAGACGGCTGGGATGCCGCGAGCCTCACCCAATTGCTCGACGACACCCGTCCCGATGCCTTGATCAACCTTGCCTACTATTTCGACTGGTTTCAGGCGGACACGGTTAGCGAGGCTCGCTTGGCCGGGCAGGAATTTGCCATCGAGCGGCTGGCCGAATTGTGTCAGCACCACAACATCACCCTGTTGCAGCCTTCCAGCTATCGGGTGTTCGACGGCTCCCGTGCCACCGCCTACAGCGAAAAAGACGAACCCGTGCCGTTGGGTCTGCGGGGCCAGGCCTTGTGGCGAATTGAACAGAGCGTGCGCGCCACCTGCCCGCAACATGTGCTGCTGCGTTTTGGCTGGCTGTTGGATGACAGCATGGATGGCACCCTCGGGCGCTTTCTGGGCCGAGCCGAAAAACCTGAAGAGTTGCTGATGGCCGACGACCGGCGCGGCAATCCGACGCCGGTGGACGATGCGGCGCGGGTGATTATTTCCGTGCTCAAGCAACTCGATTGCTCCGCGCCGTTGTGGGGCACTTACCACTACGCCGGGCACGAGGCGACCACGCCGCTGGCACTGGGGCAGGCGATCCTTACCGAAGCGCGTAATTTCCATACGCTGGCCGTCGAAGCCCCCACCGCCCAGGCCCACGCGGCACGGCCGGATGCCGCTGATGAGCCGCAGCATGCGGTATTGGCCTGCAAGAAAATCCTTCATACCTTCGGTATCAAACCCCGCGCCTGGCGTGCCGGGTTGCCGGCGTTGCTGGATCGGTTTTACCGACATAGCTGAGCATAAAAAAAGGCGCCTGAAACAGGCGCCTTTTTTATGTGTGGCCGCTTGGGCTTAGAACTTGTAGCCAATGCCGACCATGTAAACCATTGGGTCGACATCCACGTTGACCTTGGCGCGAGTGCCGGCAGCCAGAGCGTTGTTGTCGACGGTGGCTTTGGTGCTGATGTCGATGTAGCGCACCTGGCCGTTGATCATCCACTTGTCGTTGATCATGTAGTCGGCGCCGATCTGCGCGGCCCAGCCCCAGGAGTTTTCGGCCTTGAAGTTGCTGAAGCCGGCATCGCTGGCGCGCCCGCCGACGTGTTCGTCGTAGATCCAGGTGTAGTTGATACCGGCACCGACATACGGTTGGAACGCCGACTTGCTGTCCAGCGGGTAGTACACAACGCTCAGGGTCGGTGGCAGGTGTTTCAGGCTGCCGAGCTTGCCGTTGGCGGCGCCCAGGGCGGTGTTCTTGATCTTCACGTCATGTTCGAACGGCGTGGCCGCCAGCAGCTCGATACCGATGTGGTTGGTGATCATGTAAGCGAAGTTCAAACCCAGTTGGGTGTCACTGCTCATGGTCGCCTTGCCGCCCAGGTTGGCACCGGCCAACGGGCCCTGATCAACCTTTACACTGCCGCTGTCGGCCTTTGGGTTGACAGTGATGGCACCGGCGCGAATGAGGATGTCACCCGCTTCGTGTGCGTGGGCGAGTGGTGCGGCGAGTGCAAGCGCGAAGAGGGAAGCGCTGAGCAGGGACTTGTGCATGAGAGGCTCCAAAGGACATTTTTTAGTTGGCTGTGTCCAATGGTAAAGATCGCACCGCTCGAGCCTTTGACTCAGCTCAATGAAACGGCTCTCACAGAGCGCCTACAAAACAGCTATTGCGGCAACTCATACACATAAATCTTCTCGGCATCCATCTGATAGCCCGCATCCGCCAGCTCACTGGTGGACGGCTTGACCTGCATCTGGCCCTCGATCCAGTACGGCTGGTACAACTCTTCCAGTTTCACGCCTATCTCGCTTTTAACGTGGACGATCTGGTTTGACGGCGGTGGCGGCACATGGATGCAGGCACCGAAGTACGGCACCAGCAGAAACTCAATGGTCCGACCTTCCTCGTTGACTTCCAGCGGCACGATATAGCCCGGTAGGCGGATGTGCTGGCCGTCGAGCTTCTGCACCACCGGCGCATCGGGCAAGTCCTGCCTGGCCGCCGGTGCTGCCTGCGCCGATAGCGCATCGGCCATGTTCGACAGGTCGTGCAGCGGTTTCATGTTGGGAATTTCCGGCGGCGCGTCCGGTGGAATCATTTCCTGCCACGACAGATCCTTGGGCTCGGCGGCCCAGGAGGGCAGGGCCACCAGCAATAACATAAGGGCAGCGGCAAGTTGCAAGCCACAAGCTGCAAGTGAACGCCGATTGGTTTGTAATTTGAAGCTTGAAGCTCGCAGCTTGCAGCTCATAAGCGTACCGCCAGGCCATCGGCCAGTGATTGTCGATAGGCGCGCCACGCCGGCACGCTGCCCATCAGCAGCGCCGCGATGAGAATACCGCCCAACAGGGTCCACTCATATTGGCTTGGCCAGGACAGCGGCAGATCCAAACCGTAGTTGGCCTGCAGATACCCGCGTGAGGCGGCGATGCACACATACAGCAGCGCCGTGCCTGCGACCACTCCGGACAATGCCAGGGCGAATGCTTCGAAAATCAGCAGCGTCGCAATGTGCCAGGGCCGCGCGCCCACCGAACGCAGGATCGCCATTTCCCGGCGGCGCTCGTTGAGGCTGGTGAGGATCGCCGTGAGCATGCCGATCAAGCCGGTCAGCACCACGAACAGCGAAATCACGAACAGCGCCTTTTCGGCGGTGCCCATCATGCTCCAGAGTTCTTGCAAGGCCACACCCGGCAGAATCGCCAGCATCGGTTCACCACGGAATTCGTTGATCTGCCGTTGCAGGGCAAATGTGGAGATCTTGTTGTTCAGGCCCAGCATGAACGCGGTGATGGCCTGGGGCGAGAGGTCCATGTTGCGCGCCTGATCGGCGCTGATCCGGCCTTTTCCTTGGGCGGGCACGCCGTTGTGCCAATCGACATGGATCGCCTCCATGCCGCCGAGGCTGATGTGCAGCGTGCGGTCCACCGGGGTGCCGGTGCGCTTGAGAATTCCGACGACGGTAAACGGCTTGTCATCGTGCTTGACCAGGCTGACCACCGCCACGCCGTGGGCCAGCACTAGCTTGTCGCCGAGTTTGTAATGCAGCGCAGCGGCCACCTCGGCGCCGAGCACCACTTCGAAAGGGTCGGTGGCGAAGGCGCGACCGCTGGCCAGTTCCAGGTTCTGTTTGCGGCCGTATTGATAGTGTTCGAAATAGGTTTCGTTGGTGCCCATCACCCGGTAGCCGCGATGAGAGTCACCGAGGGAGATCGGGATCGCCCATTTCACCTGGGGGCTGGCGGCGAAGTGCTCGAAGCTGTCCCAGCGGATGTTGTTGGTGGCATTACCGATGCGAAACACCGAATACAGCAGCAGGTTGACCGAGCCGGAACGGGCGCCGACGATCAGGTCGGTACCGCTGATGGTGCTGGCAAAGCTGGCGCGGGCTTCGATGCGCACCCGTTCCACCGCTAACAACAGGCACACGGAAAGGGCGATGGCAAAGGCGGTGAGGATCGCGGTAAAGCGGCGGTTAGCCAGGCTGGCCATGGCTAGACGAAACAAATACATCTCAAACCTCTGCGGGCGTGGCGGCGCGATTGAGTTCGGCCAGCGACAGGTTGCGGTCGAATAGCGGCGCCAGGCTCTGGTCATGGCTGACGAACAACAGGCTGGCGCCTGCTTCGCGGCATTCGGCGAACAACAGCCGGATGAAAGCTTCCCGGGCGTCGTAGTCCAGTGCTGATGTGGGTTCGTCGGCGATCACCAGTTCCGGCTGGCCGATCAGCGCGCGGGCGGCGGCCACCCGTTGTTGCTGGCCGATGGACAGGGAGTCGGCGCGGCGCTCCAGCAAGTCCTTGTCCTTTAAACCCAAGTGGGCGAGCAGGGTAGTGGCGGCCTGGTCGACACTGCCGTGGCGCTGCACTGCCCGTTGGGCACGCAGTTTGGAGAAGTGGCAAGGCAGTTCAACGTTCTCGCGCACCGAAAGAAACGGCAGCAGGTTGAACTGCTGGAAAATGTAGCCGGTGTGATTGACGCGAAAGCGGTCACGGGCACCGGCCGACAGCTCGGTCAGTTCCTGGCCCAGCAGGCGAATGCTGCCGCGACTGGGCTTTTGCACGCCGCCCAACAGGCCCAGCAACGTGGTCTTGCCGCTGCCGCTGGGGCCCTTGAGGAACAGGGTTTCGCCGGGTTCCAGGCGAAACGCCGGGATGTCCAGCAACGGTGGGTGACCGGGCCAGTTAAAGCCCAGGTCAGTCAGTTCGATAAGTGCTTGGGTCATGTGAACTCAGAATCTCAAGGTGGCTGCTGCGGCTGTCGCTTCAACACCTTGCTGGCCGCCCGGGCCAATGAGTTGTACCTGAATTTTCTGGGTGGAGGGGAAGGTCTTGAAGATCTGCGTCAGGTCGAGGTTCTTCAGTGCGGTCGGCGTGGCGCAGGTGAACTGGTAGTGGGCGTGGATTTCGCTGTGGTCATGATGATGCTCGTGGGCGGCAGCGCCTTTGCCGTCGGTGGCGTGGCTGTCATCGTCGTCATCATGATCGGCTTCGGGCTTGTCGCCGAACAGTGGGCTGTTCAGTTCCTGGGTGCTGACCACACAACCGGCGCCCTTTGGCAGGCTGAACAGTACCAGCGACTGTTCCAACTGTTTGCGGGCGGCGGCGACCTTGGCCTTGTCGGCATCGGTGGTGGCCAGGTGTTCGAAACCCACCAGATTCATCGCCGGGCTTTCCAGCTCCAGCTCCAGGGATTGACCGTCGAGCACCGCGTTGAGGCGGCCGACGCCATGCTCGTGGGCGCCAAGGCTGCCGTGTTCATGGTCATGCTCTTGGGTATGGGCGTGCTCGTCAGCGGCCTGGGCGATGGTCAGTGGCAACAGGGTAAACGGCAAAGCGAGCAACAGGCGGCGCATGGCGAACTCCGGGGCAAGATGAATATTTTGTTATGTGATCTTATAACAATGGCGCCGGGAGTTTGACCGCCCGCTTGGCGTTGCGCAAGACGCATGGGAGCATGCTGGTCGGAAAAGTGCGGGAGTGAGAGCAATGTTGCGAATTCGTGGAACCATCGGCGACCTGCCGGTTGACCTGACACTGGAGATGGATGACGGCGATTGGGCGCAACTGGGCGCGCAATTGCAGACGGTCAAACCGTCGAGTGCCGAACCTGTTGCTCCGGCGGCGGCCGTCAATCAGGACGACACGCTGTGGCAGAGCGCCCAGGACCTGCTGCGCAAGGCCGGGCAGATGAGTGGCCTTGAGTTGGCGGATCAGCTTGAAGGATTGGCCGGCAGCGCCTCGGCGGGCAAGCGCCTGTTGGTGCGCCTGCGCCATTGCGCCAAGGTCAAGGTGAGCAGCGGCGGCGATACGCCGCTGTACAGTTGGGTCGAATAACCGATCAATACAACGCGGTGTACAACTTGCGCCGATAGACCGTGACCAGCGGGTGATCACTGCCCAGCAACTCAAACACCTGCAGTAGGGTTTTGTGGGGCAGGCCTTCGCTGTAGCTGCGATTACGGATAAACAGCTTGAGCAAGCCATCCAGCGCGGCATCGTATTGCTGGCGAGCCAGTTGCTGTACGGCCAGTTGATAGACCGCTTCGTCATCCTGAGGGTTTTGCGCCAGGCGGGCTTTCAGTTCGGCGGCGTCCGGTAGGTCAGCGGCCTGGCGCAGGAAGGTGATTTGCGCTTTGGCGCCGGCCAGTGCGGCCTTGTGATCGTCGCTTTTTACTGCGTCGAGCACGGTCTGCGCTTCGCCCAGTTCACCGCGTTCGGCGAGGCAGCGCGCGTAGAGAATCAGCGCGGCGGCGTTGGTGTTGTCTTCGCCCAGCAAAGTGACCAGCACCGCTTCGGCATCGCTGATGCGACCTTCGGCAAACAGCGCCTCGGCCTGCACCAGCGGATCAGCCGCGGCGGGGGGCGGCATTTGCACATGCGGCTCAAGCATCGCTCGCACCGCTGACTCCGGCTGCGCTCCGGAGAAACCATCCACCGGCTGGCCGTCCTTGAACAACACCACCGTTGGCAGGCTGCGAATGCCAAAGCGTGAGACCACGTCTGGCTCGGCATCGCAATCAACCTTGGCCAGCAGCAACTCGCCCTGATAACTCTCGGTAACCTGCGCCAGCATCGGCATCAACGCCTTGCACGGCGCGCACCACTCGGCCCAGAAGTCCACCAGCACGGGTTTGTGGAACGAGTTCTCGATCACCGCCTGGTCGAAAGTGGCAGTGGTGGCGTCGAAGATGTACGGGGTGGGCTCACTCATGGGGTATCTCGAACAAAGCGTGGGATGGGGGCAACTATAAGGGCTGGCGGGATTGGCTGGAAGCGCGCCGCGAATGGTACAGGCTCACCTTGCGAAACTCCCAAGGCTCGGCCAGGTCGGGCAAGGTCAGGGCATCCAGGATTTCCAGGCGCTGATAATCCGGGTGCTGGAAGTCGCGAACCCGTGAGTCCGCCACCAATGCCTCCCGGCCGCGGGTGAGGAATTGATCCAGCAGCGGCAAGTTCGCCCGGTCATACAACACATCCGCCACCAGGATCAGATCAAAACGATCCGCCTCGGCGAAAAAGTCTGCTGAATAACCCAGCGTAACGCCATTGAGTTCGGCATTTGCCCGGCACGCCGCCAGGGCCAGTGGGTCGAGATCGCAGGCCAGCACTTCCAGCGCCCCAGCTTTGGCGGCAGCAATTGCGGCCACCCCTGAACCAGCGCCAAAATCCAGCACCCGCTTGCCTGCGACCCATCCAGGATTGGCTGCCAGATACCGTGCCAGCGCCAAACCGCTGGCCCAGCAAAAACTCCAGTACGGCGGTTCATGGAGGATGCGCTGGGTTTCTTCCGGGCTGAAGGCGCGCTCCATGTTGTCAGCGTCCAGCAGCCACAGTGACAGCTCGGTGCCTGGCAGCGGGGAGGGCACCAGTTGCGCATCGCCAATCAGCTCACTCAAGGCCCGCTGCAGGTCCAGCGGTGGTCTCATGGCGCCTTGACGAGTTGCAGGGGGCCAGTGGTCTGGGTGATCGCTTGTTCGATGCGCACCGCAGGCAAGTGCAGGATCAATTGGCCGGACTGGCTGGCGCGACCGCGCAATTCAACGCGCGCCCCGGCTGGGAATGCCTGGGGGTTGAAGCGCAAGCGGAACGCCAACGGCTTGTTGTTACCGATCAATATGCTGCTGGCCAACAATTGCTGTGGGCGGCTGCGGTCATCGATCACCAGCAGCGCTAACTCGACTTCAGCACCAGCCGGCACGCCATTGAGGGTGCCGCTCACTTCACGCTGATAGGCCGGCAGCGGGCCGAGCTCTTCCACACCGGGGATCTTTTTCTGTTGTTGTGGCGTCGGTTGCGGGGCGGCCGGTTTTGGCGCTTCGCTGCTGCAGGCCACCAGGAAACTGAACAAAGTGAGCAAAACGAGTGGTCGTAGAGGCATGTACGGCTCCAAAAAAGGCGAAAGTCCGTGATTTAAAGATAAGAAACATAATAGTCAGCCTATATACCGTAAAGGCTATGGCTTGTCTTGCCACGGGGATGCGCTACCATGGCCCTCCCATTTTTTGTTGCCTGCCACCATGCACTGTCCCTTCTGCGGTGCCAACGACACCAAGGTCATTGACTCGCGTCTGGTCGCCGAGGGCGAACAGGTGCGTCGCCGGCGTGAATGCCTGGCCTCTGGCTGCGGTGAACGTTTCACCACTTTCGAAACCGCCGAACTGGTATTGCCACGTCTGATCAAGACCGACGGCAGCCGCCAGCCCTTCGACGAAGAAAAACTGCGCGCTGGTATGCAGCGCGCCCTGGAAAAACGCCCGGTGAGTGTCGAACGGCTGGAAGCTGCGCTGGCGCATATCAAGCACAAGCTGCGGGCGACCGGCGAGCGCGAGGTCAAGTCCCTGGTGGTTGGAGAACTGGTGATGGGCGAGCTGCAAAAGCTCGACGAAGTTGCCTACATCCGTTTCGCTTCGGTGTATCGACGCTTCCAGGACCTCAATGAGTTCCGCGAAGAGATCGACCGCCTGGCCCGTGAGCCGATCAAAGAATGAACCCACCGTCAGTAGAGCAAACCATCCTCGACGCCCATTACATGGCTCGCGCCGTGGAACTGGCACGCAAAGGCCTGTACACCACCCATCCCAACCCCCGGGTCGGGTGCGTGATTGTCCGTGATGGGCAGGTGGTCGGCGAAGGCTGGCACGTGCGCACCGGCGAACCCCATGCCGAAGTCCACGCCCTGCGCGCAGCAGGCACTCAGGCGCGGGGCGCCACCGTCTATGTGACGCTGGAGCCTTGTAGCCATCACGGCCATACGCCGCCCTGCGCCGATGCGTTGATCAACGCCGGCGTAGGCCGGGTGGTCGCCGCCATGCAGGACCCCAACCCCGAAGTCGCCGGCCGTGGCCTGCAGCGCCTGGCCCAGGCCGGGATCGCGGTTCACTGCGGTGTGCTTGAAGCGGATGCGCGGGCCCTCAATCAGGGGTTCCTCAAGCGCATGGAGCACGGTTTGCCATTCGTGCGAGTCAAGCTGGCGATGAGCCTGGATGGGCGCACGGCGATGGCTAGCGGCGAAAGCCAATGGATCACCGGGCCGGCGGCGCGCGCCAATGTGCAGCGGTTACGTGCCCAGGCCAGTGTGGTGCTGACCGGCGCCGACACGGTGCTGGCCGACGGCGCGCGCCTGACCGTGCGCGCTGCCGAGCTGGGCCTGGATAAAGAAACCACCGCCCTGGCCATGTCTCGGCCGCCGCTGCGGGTGTTGATCGACGGTCGCCTGCGGGTGCCGCTGGATGCGCCGTTCTTTAAGGCTGGCCCGGCGCTGGTCATCACTTGCGTGACGCCGGAAAACCAGTACCCCACCGGCCCCGAGTGCCTGGTAGTGCCGGGTGTCGAAGGTCAGGTCGACCTGCGTTCGGCGCTGGTGGCGCTGGCGGCCCGTGGCGTCAACGAGGTGCTGGTGGAAGCCGGCCCGAGCCTGGCCGGTGCCTTCGCCCAGCAGGGCTTGGTGGACGAGTACGTGATTTTCGTCGCCGGCAAGTTCCTCGGTTCAGCCGCCCGGCCGTTGCTGGACTGGCCTCTGGCGAAGCTGGCCGACGCACCCCAACTCAAGATCATTGAAATGCGTGCTGTAGGCGACGACTGGCGAGTCACTGCCATTCCCGTCCCCCCAGCAAGCGTATAATTCCCGGCCTGCGCCAAGCCCCCAGGAGGACTCCATGTTTACCGGCATTATCGAATCCATCGGCAGCATCCGTGCACTGACCCCAAAAGGCGGTGACGTGCGGGTGCTGGTTGAAACCGGCAAGCTCGACCTGAGCGACGTCAAGCTGGGCGACAGCATCGCCGTCAATGGCGTGTGCCTGACCGCCGTCGAGTTGCCTGGCAATGGCTTTGCCGCCGACGTCAGCCGGGAAACCCTGGACTGCACCGCGATGAACGACCTCAAGGCCGGCAGCCCGGTCAACCTGGAAAAAGCCCTGACCCCGACCACTCGCCTGGGTGGGCATCTGGTCAGCGGTCACGTCGACGGCGTCGGCGAAGTGGTAGCGCGCAGCGAAAATGCCCGCGCCGTGGAGTTCCGCATCCGCGCGCCCAAAGAGCTGGCCAAGTACATCGCCCATAAAGGCTCGATCACCGTCGACGGCACCAGCCTCACCGTGAACGCCGTCAATGGCGCTGAATTTGAACTGACCATCATTCCCCACACCCTGAGCGAAACCATCATGGCGTCGTACCAGCCAGGTCGCCGGGTGAACCTGGAAGTCGACTTGCTTGCCCGTTACCTGGAACGCCTGTTGTTGGGCGACAAGGCCGCAGAGCCTGCTGCAGGGAACATCACCGAAAGTTTTCTAGCCGCCAATGGCTATCTCAAATCCTGACCAAGGGGGTGCCACGTGGCGCTCAATAGCATCGAAGAACTGGTTGAAGACATCCGCCAAGGCAAGATGGTCATCCTCATGGATGACGAAGACCGTGAGAACGAAGGAGACCTGATCATGGCCGCCGAACTGTGCCGGCCTGAACACATCAACTTCATGGCCAAGCACGCCCGTGGTCTGATCTGCATGCCCATGAGCCGCGAACGCTGCGAACTGCTCAAGCTGCCGCTGATGGCGCCGCGCAATGGTTCGGGTTTTGGCACCAAGTTCACTGTGTCGATTGAAGCGACCACCGGCGTGACCACCGGCATCTCCGCCGCTGACCGCGCCCGCACCGTGCAAGCGGCTGCTGCAAAAGACGCCAAGGCCGAAGACATCGTCAGCCCCGGCCATATCTTCCCGCTGATGGCCCAGCCCGGCGGTACCCTGGCCCGTGCCGGCCATACCGAGGCTGCTTGCGACCTGGCGCGCATGGCCGGTTTCGAACCGAGCGGGGTGATCTGCGAAGTAATGAACGACGACGGCACCATGGCCCGTCGCCCAGAACTGGAAGTTTTTGCCGCCGAACACGGCATCAAGATCGGTACTATCGCCGACCTGATTCACTATCGGATGATCCACGAACGTACCGTTCAGCGGATTACCGAGCAGCCTCTGGACAGCGAGTTGGGCCAGTTCAATCTGGTGACCTATCGTGACTCGGTGGAAGGCGACGTGCACATGGCCCTGACCCTGGGCAACATCTGCGCTGAAAATCCGACCCTGGTTCGCGTGCACAACATGGACCCGCTGCGGGACCTGTTGATGGTCAAGCAGCCGGGCCGCTGGAGCCTGCGGGCCGCGATGGCTGCGGTGTCCGAGGCCGGTAGCGGTGTGGTGTTGCTGCTTGGCAACCCGGTGGATGGTGACGTGTTGCTGACGAATATTCGCGAAACCGCCGAGCAAACCCCGGTCAAAACGCCGACCACCTACAGCATCGTCGGTGCCGGTTCGCAGATTTTGCGTGACCTGGGCGTGCGCAAAATGCGCCTGATGAGTGCGCCAATGAAATTTAATGCGATATCCGGTTTCGACCTGGAAGTTGTAGAATACGTGCCCTCCGAATAAAGGCTGGCGTTTTTCGCCCCTTGTTCGCGGTTCAAATATCACTGAGGGGCGCGTAATGAACGCGTCCCGGCTCTTTAAGAGATTTGTCGAATGACCCTGAAGACCATCGAAGGTACCTTCATCGCCCCCCAAGGCCGCTATGCTCTGGTGGTTGGCCGCTTCAACAGCTTCGTCGTTGAAAGCCTGGTAAGCGGTGCCGTGGATGCCCTGGTTCGCCACGGTGTGAGCGAAAGCAACATCACTATTATCCGCGCCCCTGGCGCCTTCGAGATTCCACTGGTTGCGCAGAAAGTTGCCCAACAAGGCGAATACGCGGCGATCATCGCCCTGGGCGCGGTCATTCGTGGCGGTACTCCACACTTCGAATATGTGGCTGGCGAATGCACCAAGGGCTTGTCCCAGGTGTCCATGGAGTTCGGCGTTCCCGTCGCGTTTGGCGTGCTGACCGTTGATTCCATCGAGCAAGCCATCGAACGTTCCGGTACCAAGGCCGGTAACAAAGGTGCCGAAGCTGCCCTGTCTGCCCTGGAAATGGTTAGCCTGCTGGCACAGTTGGAGGCCAAGTGATTAGCGACGAAAGCGATCGTTTCAACCCCCGTGACCCGCGCCCTGCGGACGCCGGCAAACCTTCCAAGAGCGTCAAGCGTCGGGAGGCCCGTCAGCTCGCGACCCAGGCGCTGTACCAGCGGCATATGGCCAAGCAATCACTGAACGAAATCGAAGCGCAGTTTCGCGTCGACAACGATTTCAGTGATGTCGATGCCAGCTACTTCCACGACATCCTGCACGGTGTCCCGGCCAACCTGACCGAAATCGACGCTGCGCTCACGCCGTGCCTGGACCTGACCATCGACGAGCTGGACCCGGTTGAACTGTGCGTACTGCGCCTGTCCACCTGGGAACTGCTCAAGCGCGTCGACGTACCGTACCGCGTGGTGATCAACGAAGGGATCGAACTGGCGAAAGTCTACGGTTCCACCGACGGCCACAAGTTCGTCAACGGCGTGCTCGACAAGCTGGCTCCGCGCCTGCGTGAAGCCGAAGTGAAGGCGTTTAAGCGCTAATCAGCGCTTGCTTGCGCCATGGGCGAGTTCGAACTGATCCGTAAGTTCTTTGCCGCCGCGCCCTGTGCGCAAGGCGGCGAGGGCATTGCCCTGGGGATCGGCGACGACTGCGCCTTGCTGGCGGTTCCCACAGGGGAACAGCTGGCGATTTCCACCGATACCCTGGTGGCCGGCGTGCATTTTGCCGACCCCTGCGATCCGTTCCTGCTCGGCCAGCGCTCGCTGGCCGTGGCGGTCAGCGATCTGGCGGCCATGGGCGCCAACCCCCTTGCGTTTACCCTTGCCCTGACTACCCCGACGGTGGATGCCGATTGGTTGCAACGCTATGCCCAGGGTTTGAACGTCATGGCTCAACGCTGTGGCGTGGGCCTGGTGGGCGGTGATACCACCCGTGGCCCGTTGAGCCTGACCCTGACCGTCTTTGGTCGGGTGCCGGCAGGCCTGGCCTTGACCCGCAGCGGTGCACAACCCGGTGATTTGTTGTGTGTGGGAGGAGCGCTGGGCAACGCCGCCGGCGCCTTGCCGCTGGTGTTGGGCCAACGCACTGCGCCTGCGGCCATCGCCGAACCACTGCTGGCCCATTACTGGTCGCCTCAGCCCCAGTTGGCACTGGGCCTGGCGTTGCGGGGCAAGGCTACGTCCGCCATGGATATTTCCGACGGCCTTTTGGCCGATTGTGGGCATATCGCCAAGGCTTCAGCTGTCAGTTTGTTGATCGAGCGGCAAACGCTGCCGTTGTCGGAGGCCCTGCTGGCGTTTCTCGGCGACGATGAGGCCCGATCCGCCGCTTTGAGCGGTGGCGACGACTATGTATTGGCGTTCACTTTGCCGTCTGTCGAGCTGGCGCCATTGCTGGCCGCCGGCTGGCCGATCCATGTGATTGGTCGGGTGGCGCAGGGGCAGGGCGTGGTTCTGCTGGACGCCACGGGGCAGGACATCACTCCGGTGATCCGGGGCTATCAACACTTTCGGGATGCTCCGTGACAGATCACCCCTGACAGCTCCCGGCTGAGTTTGTGCCGCCATCGGTGGGGTGCAATCCCTGGCGTTTCCTCGCGTTCGGCTTTGGTTTTGGCGCGTTGCCCAAGGCGTCGAGATCCTGGGGCTCGCTGGTTGCGCTACCCTTTACCCCGTTGTGGCAGATTTTGCCAGGCTGAGGCTATTGGCGGGCGTATTTGCCTGGCTGGCGATGCAGGGGGTGGTGTGGTGTTTGACGTGAGCTGATTTTATTAGAGGTCGTCACTATGGATGGTCGCCGCAGGCTCTTGGTACTGCTGTGTGCATTAGTGTTTTCGGTACGGGCGGATGATATTCCGACGGTTCCCGATCAGATTAACCTCGCCAGTGAAGCCTGGAAAAGCTACACCAACGAAGACGGCAGTGGCCTGGCCTGGGACGTGTTGCGACAGGTTTTCGAGCCGGTTGGGGTCAAGGTCAAAACCCGCAGCGTGCCTTACACCCGCTCGGTTGGCCTGGCCCAGCGCGGCGAGGTCGATGCCTATGTCGGCGCCTACCGTGATGAAACCGAGAGCGTGCGGTACGCGCGCTGGCACTACGACTCCGATCATATCTATGCACTGGGGCTGGCAAGCACAGCGGCGCCGACCCTGGCCACGCTGGGCAACTACCGCCTGGCCTGGGTGCGTGGCTACAAGTACGACACCTACTTGCCCAATATCCACACCTTCAATCAGATTGAGCGCCGCGACGGCATCCTGCCTATGCTGCTGCACAAGCGCGCCGACCTCTACATCGACGCCCTGACCGAGGCACGCTACACCCTGGATCAAGCGCCGGACCCTTTGCTATTCAAGCTCACCCATCTTGTCGAACTGCCGCTGTTCCTGGGCTTTACCGACAACGAGCGGGGTCGGGCACTGATGGCGCTGTTTGATCAGCGCATGGACGTTTTGGTGAAAAACGGTGAGCTGAAGCCAATTTTCGAGCGCTGGCACCAGCCGTATCCTTTTTGACCGGCTCCTACAGTAGAGGTGGCCCATAGAACCAAGGCAAAGGCCAATCGAACCGATTGATCTTTATCAGCGATAATTCAGCTTAAGCGTCTGTAGGAACGTGCTGTTACAATGCCGCCTCGTGTAATTTGAAATCAGGAGCACACGGTGCCCGTCGTTTTCGTCGCTGCTTCCAAGCTGCCTACCACTTTTGCCCAATTCACCATGCATGGCTTTCTTGAGCAAGCCAGTGGGCGCGAACATGTCGTGCTTAGCCTGGGTGATGTGGCTGACGGCGCGCCGGTTCTCGGCCGCTTGCACTCCGAATGCCTGACCGGCGACGCCCTGTTCAGCCAGCGTTGCGACTGCGGTTCGCAACTGGAAGCCGCGATGCAGGCCATCGCTCGCGAAGGCCGCGGCGTGTTGTTGTACTTGCGCCAGGAAGGTCGTGGCATTGGCCTGCTGAACAAGATCCGTGCCTACGAACTGCAAGACGGCGGCGCCGATACCGTGGAAGCCAATGAGCGCCTGGGTTTCGCTGCCGACCAGCGTGACTACGCCATGTGCCTGCCGATGCTGGAGCACTTGGGCATCAAGTCCCTGCGTCTGATGACCAACAATCCGCGCAAGGTCAAGGCCTTGGTCGACATGGGCATCACCGTCGCCGAGCGCGTGCCGCTGCACACCGGCCACAACCCGCACAACAAGCTTTATCTGGCCACCAAGGCCAGCAAGCTCGACCACATGATGGGCAACGAGCATCAGAGCGAGGCTGACCGGGCGTGACCCGTGGTCAGGTCAAGCGGCGACTGTCGTTCAACTGGTGGCAATACCTGGCCCTGGCGCTGCTGCCGTTGTTCGTGATCAATCTGGTGTTTGGCAAGGCCGAGCCGCTGTTGCCGGTGTTGGCCATGCCGTTTTTTATCGCTGGCACCGCCTCGATGTTTGCCAGCCTGCGTTACTTCCATGGCTACAAACACGCCCTGATCGCCACCGGCAAAGCCCTCGATACCCCTGAAGAATCCGCTGCCTGGATCACCCTTGCGGCCCGGCGGCGCCTGGCGCTGCTGGCGGCTTCCTTGCCAGCCTGGATCGGCGCACTGGCGGTGTTTGTCGGCCTGGAAGCGGTGCCGCTGTTTCTGCTGGCGTTGTCGACGATGGTGCTGTTCTACCTCTACCGTATTCCGCGTCAACTGGGCTGATGCGCGCCTGGTTGGCGGTTTTGCTGCTGCTCGCCAGTGTCCAGGCGATGGCGGTAGAGCGGGTGGTCAGCCTCGCACCCTCCTTATCTGAAATCGTCGTTGAGCTGGGCGCTGCCGATTTGCTGGTGGGCGTGCTCGACGGCGGTGAGCGGCCAGCGCCATTGGCGAACGTGGCGTCGGTGGGGCGTTACGGCCAGTTGGACATGGAGCAATTGCTCAGCCTAAAACCGGATCTGATATTGCTGTGGCCTGGCAGCATCGGCCCGGCCCAGCGCGAACAGCTCAAACGCCTGAATATCCCGACCTACGTGGCCGAACCCCATAGCCTTGAACAACTGACCAGTCAGGTCGAAGCCATTGCCCTGCAATTGGATCGGCCCGAGCGTGGCCGCCAGTTGGCCATGCAGCTGCGTCAGCGCTTGACCGAGTTGCGCCAGCGCTATCACCGGGCCGAGCCGTTGCGGGTGTTTTATCAGGTGTGGAATCAACCGTTGTACACCGTGGGCGGCGGGCAGATCATCAGTGATGCGCTGACTGTGTGCGGCGCGCGTAATGTGTTCGATGACCTGAAACTGCCGGCGCCCCAAGTCAGTGTCGAGTCGGTGCTGCAGCGCAATCCCGAGGTGATTCTGGCGGGTGACCAAACCCAGCTGGATACCTGGAAGGCCTGGCCCCAGGTGGCGGCGGTGGCCCAGGGGCGCTTGCTGGTGGTGCCGGACAAAGGCCTGGAGCGGCCCAGTGGGCAGATGTTGGAGGCGGTGGCGCGGTTATGTCAGGTGGTTGCAGCCAGCACCCACTAGATCTCTGGCGTCCACGTCACTCCAACCATCCAGGTCCGACCTTCTTCCCGATAGTCATGGTTGTTCTCGAAGTGCGGCTCTTCATAGCTGTAGCGCGCCCGGGCGTAAGTCTTGTCCAGCAGATTGTCGAGCTTCACTGACAGCAACACTTCCCGGTTCAGTGCCCAGCTGCTGCGCAGTCCGAGCAGCGCATAACCGCCGAGACGGTTTTTGTTCTTTTCATCGTCATAACTGCCACTGACCGCTTGCCAACTGGCGCCGACGCCCAAGCGGTCGAATTGCCGATCCAGGTCCAGGCTCAAGGTCCGGCGGGCGCGACGGGCCAGGGTGTGGCCGCTGTCGCGATCCCGTGGATCAATAATCGCCAGCCCCAGATTGGCCTGCCAGCCGAACAGCTCTTGCTTCAGGGCGGCTTCGAAGCCGTTGATGCGTGCCGAGGCGACGTTGTATGGCACGTAGTAACTTTCTTGGCGGGCGACAATCGCGTCCTTGAGGTCGGTGCGGTACAGCGAGGTTTCCAGTCGTGTGCTGTCAGTCAGCTGGCTGCGCCATTGCACCTCGTAGCTTTTCGAGTGTTCGGGCTTGAGGTCCGGGTTGCTGCTGCCGGGGTAATACAGGTCGTTGAAGGTCGGCGCTCGGAAGCCTTCGCTATAGGACAGCAGTATCACGTTATCGGGGTTGAGCGGCAGGGTGAAGGTGCCGCTCCAAGTGTTCTGACTGCCGTATTGCTGGTTGTCGTCGTGGCGCAGACCCAGTTCGGTGGAGAAAGCATCCGACTGGAAGCGATGCTGAATAAAGGCTGCGCGATTCCAGCGACTGGTTTCATCCAGGCCGCGACGCTGGGAGAAGTAATCAAAGTCGCTGCGAACCCTGTCTTCGGACCAATCGCCGCCGAGGATCAGGCTGTTCTGGTCGTTGAGAGTCAGGTCGTTCTGCCAGTTGATCGAGTCGCGGTAGGTGTTGAACACAGTGAAGTCATCACTGAGCTTGTCGCGTTTGGTGTCGCGGTTCTCGCTGTGGCCCAGTTCTACGCGGCTTTGCCAGCGGTCGTTGAGCCTGGCGTCGATGTAGCTACTGACGCTGCTCACTGTGTAATCGGTGTAGGGCTGCTGGCCGACGCTTTTCAACAGGCTATCGTCCCAACGTCCGTCCGGGTTGTCGTACTCTGACTTGCCCCGACCATCCAACAGGTTGAAGCCCACCTCAACGTCGTCGGTCAGCGCGTGGCTGAGATTCAGGCTCAAGGATTTGTTGCGGTAGGCATCGTGATCGTTATCGGCGGCAAATGACTCACGCGTCGAGTTGATCCCTTGAGTCTCATCCAGGCTGGCACCGAGATTAAAGCGGGTGCGCTCATCACCTCCGGACAGCCCAAGGCTGCGCTCCCAGGTCTTGTTGCTGCCAAACCCCATATGCAAGCGTGGATGCACACCGGGTTGCGCATTACGCCGAGTGAATATCTGAATCACCCCGCCAATGGCATCGCTGCCATAAATCACTGAACGCGAACCGCGCAGCACTTCCACCCGCTCTATCTGGTCGATGCTCAGGTATTGCAGGCCGCTGTCGCCGGAGGTGGCGTTGGCGATGCGCTGGCCGTCCACCAACACCAGACTTTGCGCAGCCTTGGTACCGCGAATGAAAATTCCCGGCAGGCTGCCACGGCCACCCGTTTGTGCCACTTGCACCCCAGGCACGCGGCTGAGCAGGTCGGTCACGCTGGAGGGTTGCAGGCGGTCGATGTCGTCGCGGGTGAATACGGTGTTGGCCGCGCTGCTGTCGTTGCGGGCCTGGACCTGGCGGTTGGCGCTGATGACCACGTCAGGAAGTTTCAGGGCCTGGTCGCGCTCAAAGCTGTCGGCGAGCAGGTCGGTGGCGGGCAATAACAGCAGGGGCAGAGCGAAACGAAGGCGGTTCATGGGCTGTCCATAGCTCCCAAGGATTACGCAGAGCTAATGTGGGAGCTGGCTTGCCTGCGATAGCGGTGGTTCAGTTGATGATGGGGCAGCTGACTCACTGCTATCGCAGGCAAGCCAGCTTCCACATTTGATCCGGTTTTAACCGGGGAGTTGGGTCAGAGCCCCAGGAGCGTCATGCGCTGACGAACCGAGGCTTCAATCCCCGCCTCATCCAGCCCACACTCGGCCAGCATCTGCGCCGGCTTGGCGTGTTCGACGTACGCATCCGGCAAGCCCAGGTGTAGCACCGACTTGAGGATGTTCTCCCGCGCCAGGAACTCACTGACTGCTGCACCGGCACCGCCCATGATGGCGTTTTCTTCAATGGTCACCAGCAACTCATGGCTGCCGGCCATTTCGCGCACCAGGGCTTCGTCCAGAGGCTTGACGAAACGCATGTCCACCACGGTGGCGTCGATTTTCTCGGCAACCTTCAGGGCTTCGGCCAGTTGCACACCAAATACCAGCAGAGCAACGTTGCTGCCCTGGCGGCGGACGATGCCCTTGCCGATCTCGATAGGCTCAAGGTCTTTCTCGATCACTGCATTGGGGCCATTGCCGCGCGGATAACGCACGGCAGCCGGGCCGTTGTACAGGTGGCCGGTGCTGAGCATTTTGCGCAGTTCGTTCTCGTCGCTCGGGGTCATCACCAGCATGCCGGGGATGCAGCGCAGGTAAGACAAGTCAAAGCTGCCGGCGTGAGTCGGGCCGTCTTCGCCTACCAGGCCAGCACGGTCGATAGCGAACAGCACGTCGAGGTGCTGCACGGCCACATCATGCACAAGCTGGTCGTAACCGCGCTGTAGGAAGGTGGAGTAGATCGCCACCACCGGCTTGGCGCCTTCGCAGGCCATGCCGGCGGCGAAAGTCACCGCGTGTTGCTCAGCGATGGCGACGTCGAAATAGCGCAGCGGGAAGCGTTCGCTGAACGCCACCAGGTCGGAGCCTTCCTTCATTGCGGGAGTAATGCCCACCAGACGCGGGTCGGCGCAGGCCATGTCGCACAGCCACTCACCGAACACACCAGAGTACTTCGGCCCACTGACTTTCTTCGGCGCAGCGGCCGGCGCGTCCACCGGTTCGAGCTTGGTGATGGCGTGATAACCAATCGGGTCGACTTCTGCCGGGGCGAAGCCTTTGCCTTTTTTGGTGACGATATGCAGGAACTGCGGGCCTTTGAGGTCACGCATGTTGCGCAGGGTGGCGATCAGCGTCGGCAGGTCATGGCCGTCGATCGGGCCAATGTAGTTCCATCCCAGCTCTTCGAACAGGGTGCCCGGTACCAGCATGCCCTTGGCGTACTCTTCGGTGCGGCGGGCGATTTCCCACGCACCAGGCAGGCGCGACAGTACTTTCTTGCTGCCTTCACGCATGCTGGCGTAGGTGCGGCTGGAAAGGATTTTCGCCAGGTAGTTGGACAAGCCACCGACATTGCGCGAGATCGACATGTCGTTGTCGTTGAGGATCACCAACATGTTGGCGTTCACTTCCGGCGCATGGTTCAGCGCTTCGAAGGCCATGCCCGCCGTCAGCGCGCCATCACCGATCACGGCAATCGTTTTGCGCTCGCTATTTTGCAGACGGGAGGCAATCGCCATACCCAGCGCAGCGCTGATCGAGGTGCTGGAGTGGCCGACGCCAAAGGTGTCGTACTCGCTCTCGCTGCGGCGCGGGAAGGCGGCAATGCCGTCCTTCTGGCGCAGGGTGCCCATGCGCTCGCGGCGTCCGGTGAGGATTTTGTGCGGATAGGCCTGATGACCCACGTCCCACACCAGACGGTCGTCCGGGGTGTCAAAGACGTAATGCAGCGCGATGGTCAGCTCGATGACGCCCAGGCCGGCACCGAAGTGCCCACCGGTCTGGCCGACCGTGTAGAGCAACTCCTGGCGCAACTCATCGGCCAGGGTTTCCAGCTCGGCTTCACCCAAACGGCGCAGGCCGACCGGCGTGTCAGCACGGTCGAGCAGGGGCGTGGACGGGCGCTTGCGGGGAATCTCTTGGAACGTCGTGGGCATCAGGCGAATCGTTATAGGTATAGAAGAGGCGGCAGTTTACCTCAAGCATCGCAAACTGCCCACGCAGAGCGCCGAACTTGGCCGATATGCGGGGGAAACTGCCGGACTTATCAGTGGCGCCGCTCAACGATATACCGCGCCAGATCACGCAGGGGCTCGGCCGCCGCGTCGAAAGGTCGCAGGGCGTCCAGGGCCTGGTCCCGTAGCTCAAGGGCGTAGGCCTTGGCGGCTTCCAGGCCGAGCAACGACGGATACGTCGGCTTGCCCCGGGCAATATCAGCGCCTTGGCGCTTGCCGAGGGTCGCGGTATCGCTTTCAACGTCGAGAATGTCGTCCTGCACCTGAAACGCCAAGCCGGTGGCCTGCGCATAAGTTTTCAGCGCTGCCAAGTGCGCGGCTTCGGCGCGGCCACTGGCCAGAGCGCCGAGTTGTACGGCCGCTTCAATCAGCGCGCCGGTCTTGTGGCGGTGCATGTATTCGAGGGCTTGCTGATCAAGCTTCAGGCCGACTGAGCCCAGGTCAATCGCCTGGCCGCCGACCATGCCAGCCGGGCCTGCGGCCAATGCCAGGGCGGTGACCATGCGCAAGCGGATCTCGGTGTTCACACTGCTCAGCGTCGGGTCCAGCAAGGCGCTGAACGCCAGGCTTTGCAGGCCATCACCCGCCAGAATCGCACAGGCTTCATCAAAGGCTTTATGGGTGGTGGGCTGGCCGCGACGCAGGTCGTCGTCGTCCATCGCCGGCAAATCGTCGTGGACCAGTGAGTAGGCGTGAATCAACTCCACCGCACAGGCCGCGCCGTTGGCTTGTTCCGCTTGCGCACCCAGAGCCTCACAGGCCGCATAGGCGAGCAACGGGCGCACGCGTTTGCCGCCATTCATCACGCTGTAGCGCATGGCTTCATACAAGCGGTTCAGTTCGGGGCTTGGCGCAACAAACAGGGTGTCCAGCGCAGCATTGACCCGGGCCTGGCTGCTGGCCTGATAGGCGACGATCATTCAGGCTGTTCCGCGTCGAAAGGCTCTTCGGCCAACTCCCCATCACGTTCCAGCAACACCTGGACCTTCTGCTCGGCCTGCGCCAGGGCGCTCTGGCAATCGCGGGTCAGGCCGATGCCTTGCTCAAACGCCGTCAACGAGTCTTCCAGCGACAGCTCGCCGTTCTCCAGACGCTCGACCAGGGTTTGCAGGTCAGCGAGGGATTGTTCGAAATCGAGTGCAACTTTTTTGCGGGCCATGGCGGCTATTCCGGTTGACGGTAAACGGGCGCGACACTAGCAGACATGGGGGGTTGGGGCAAATGAGGGGGGGATTTGTGATGAGGATCAAGGGAGGTGTGCAGGCTTTGTTGGCGCCGCCGCGTTCGCCCCCTCATTGGATTAGTGTTGTCAGGGAGGATGATCCGGACGAACGGGGGGGGCAATTGCGTGAGCCGAATAAAGGGCTTATTCGGCTCAACGTCAGACAGGTCATTCCTCAGTCATAGAGCCAAGGCTTCAACTCTTGCAGGTTCTTCACCACGATCTGCTGGGCCTCTGGTTTGGGGTCGAGGTTCTTTGGATCGATCTGATAACGCTGCAGGACATATTTCACCAGAGCCTGGCGACTGGGGATCACTAACTGGCCGTCGACCATGCCGAAATCCGTCTCGATGATCGCCCGTTGTGCCGCTGTCAGGCGCTGATCCGGGGCAATCACCAGCGCCACTTCGGTTTCCCAGACACTGTCATCGCCTATCACGTTCTCGGATTTGCCCAGCAACTCCGGTTCGCCCCGCAGACGGCTGAGGACAAAGTCACGGTACTTGCGGTTCTTCTCGCAATACGCCCGCACATGCCAACGCATGCCGGTGTACACCAGAGTGTGCGGCGCAATCAGCCGAATTTCCGGCTCGGGGTTGGCCAGGGACACATACTCGGTTTCCAGGCGCAGCCCTTCGCGACAGGCCTTGAGCAGCGGGCGCAAAATCTGTGGTCGAATGGTGCGGTCCGGCACCTCCAGCACCTTGGTATGGGCGTAGGCCAGCGCCAGCCCCTCGATGTGCGGCGCCCGTTCATTGTTCTGATACAGCAGGTGTAAATAGGCGCTGGCGCTGTCGTCGATAAACCTGGGTTTGAACTGCTTGCTCGGGACGTAGCCCTTGAGCTGCTTGTCATATGTCAAGTTTCGGGGCGCATGTTCGGTGATGTAGGTGTTGATGTCCTTCGACGCCTGCTGGCGGCTGATGCCGAAGCTCTGGATCAAGTGGCCCGTGGTCAGGCGCCCCTCCCACCAGGCCACGGTCTCGATCAAACGATAGCGAAGTGCCAGGTCCCAGCGGACGTGCTCAATGGATTGCTTGCGTTTCATGACCCCTCCCATGTGTGCCATTACTTTACCTGTATCTGTCCACAGTATAGACCTGTAATAAAAGACTACATATCGTGTGGCTGTCTTCGAGATCACTCGAACTCACCAGAAGGAAGCAGGACATGGGTATGTCGGAGGTTATTTCGACAGGTGCGCTGGTATTGATTGGTGTGATTTTGCTGGTGCTGTTGATGCAGTACCTGCGGTTGCGGGAAATTTGGAAGTTTGTCATCGGCTGCCGCACGGCGACTCGCTGGGCGAAGATTCGTGAGATGGAGAACCGCGAGTTGCGTTCAGCCTTACGCGCCGAGAAAGCACGTATCGCACACCTTCAGCGCACGTTGGTGCAGCTGCAGGAGGCAGGCCCTACGGCCTGACGATGACAATTACCCGAGGCGATGCTTGTTTCGGGTTTCCCCGAATGGAACATAAGGAGGTGGCGTCATGCCGATTAGACCGAAGCCGTATACGTTCGTGTGTGGGGGATGTGGGTGGCATAAAACTGTGGCGCCGCGCAGTGATGCGCTGGGGCGGCAAGATTGGTTTGAGTGTTGCCCCGCATGCGGGAAAGACGGGTTGGAACGCCGGCTTGCCGGCCAGTGGGAGGGCTGGATTGCGCAGCTATTGGCTGGGCGAAGGTGGCACTGACAGGCCCGTGCGCAGAAAGCGAAGTGCGAATGCCAATTGGCTAGGTGCATAAAGGAGCAACTATCCTTTTTCTGCACCCGACACAGACGCCCGATCGCAACATTGTTGAGTGTCCGCTTCCAGACTGGTTTCAAACGCCACCAGCCCGGCATGCACGCTTTGCAAGGCTTCAATTCGGCTCACCAACTCGCGTTTCTTGTCGGCAATGGCCTTGCTCGCTCGCTGCCAGGGCAGCTCATCGCCCTGGTGCCCGTGGAGGATTTTCTGCAACTCCTTGAGCTTGAACCCCAGCTGCTGCGCACACTTGATAAACATCAGCAGCTCAACGCTCTGTGCTGAATAAACCCGGTAGCGACCTTCCCGTTGCGGCGGCGGTAACAGACCGATGTCCTCATAGTGACGAATCGCTTTGATCGTTGTGCCCGACAGTAGCGCGGCTTTGCCGATGTACATGAAACGTCCTTTTTCCGAAGAGGGCACCGGCCTGCTTTAACCACCTGTCCCTTTGCTGCACCGTTGAACCCAGCACCGGCCCGAACATCAACGACTTGATCGGCTTGATGCCGCAAAACTCAAGGGTCGTCCTGCGCATCTGATGCAAACCGGGCATGCGGTAGAACCACCTGTAATACCACGGCGGCGTATCCAGGGTCACCAGTAAGTGTGCGGTTCGCCCCTTCAGCAGCTTGTCCGGGAACGCCTTGCCCTCGCGATATTTAAAGGCAAACCCCGGCAGGAAAACCCGGTCGATAAAACCCTTCATCAACGCCGGGATGCCACCCCACCAGATGGGGAAAACAAACGTCAGATGCTCGGCCCAGAGAATGTCGGATTGAGCCTTCAGCAAATCAGGTTCGAGGGTTTGGATCTGGGTGTAGCCGTTGTGCAGGATGGGGTCGAAGGCCAGCTCGGCCAGGTGCAGGAGGCGTACGTCATGGCCGGCGGATTTGGCGGATGCGATGTAGGTATTGGTGAGGGCAGAGCAGAAACTGGTGCGGGAGGGGTGGCCGAGGATGACCAGGATTCGTTGGTTCATGGAGGTAGATCCTGAAAAATAAGCCTCAGGGTGAGGTGTGACCTTAGGGGGAGAGTCAAGCAGAAGCGCCGGCCCAGAAGCGTCGACCATTGCGTCTCTGGGCGGCAGAGGGTGTCCTGATGCTCATGAATGCGAGCAGATATATCCACTTCTGTTCATTTAAAGGCTTTCCAGGCACCGGGATTCGATGAGGGTAACTCCTCTCATACTCAAAGACTGGTCATGCTGCGACAAGGCCAGGTAGGGTCATGTCGGCTCAGCATCCACCATCAGCTCATCCTTCACGACGATTGGCTCGTTACCCATATCACGATCAGTTGTGAACCAGCCCAAAGCAGTATTTCCGACGTATTTCGTTAGTGCATAGTTGGCTGTGGAGCCAATCACTACGCCAATGCCGAATGGAATTGCCTTTTCCAATGCTTTTCGAGTGAAGGTGATGCCTATGCGTTTGAACATTTCCTTGATTGCCTGCAATGCTGCTCCCTTCAGATACTGGCGTACCATGTTTACGCCAGCCTTAGAGGCGAATGCGGTACCAACTTCCACGCCAAACTTCTCCAGCGACCCTCCTGCTGCAATCATAAATGCCAGTTGCCGCGCATCCTCACTTGTGAGATCCCAGCCAAAGGCATCAGCCAGGCACATGCACATATCGACTTGAAATTTCATACCGATTGTAGCGTCGGTTAGTCCGCCACCGACCATCGCGACGGCAGTGCCCAGGCCCGGTATGACGCCGGCCAAAGCCGTAACTCCACCGCTAGTGGCTGACATTTTTGAGTAACGACTGATGATTTTCTTCGCGACCAGTGCCTGAACTTCATGTTCTGAAGCATTAGGTTTAGATGCCTTCACTTGAATTCTGTATTGCGAGACTAATGCCCGGGCATCCTTTGGACTGATGGCGATCGACTCTACAGCCTTGAGCAGGCGTGACTCGTTTTCTGGCTTCGTTTCGTCGGTCATACAAAAACTTCCTGTTTGGTATTGGCGAGCCGTGCCGGTGAATCCACGGGCTAATAGAGAGCCGCTCTGACGCAGCCGCGCAGTGCTTGGGAAGGTTTATCGGCATCGAGCTGGATTCATTGAGTGGGCAATGATGCTGTAGTGCCATTATTGCCTGCATAAGCACCGGAAGACCCGGTACTGCATGGTTAGGACGTGTAAAAAATCCATGCAGAGCAGCGTGTGTTGCCGCTGACCGAAAACTGACCCCGGTGGGTCAGTTCTCAATCAGCGCCCACTTAGAGATATCAACCAGCCCGCACCAAGGTGTCGGGGGATGGACTGAAGTATGGGCTGGCTCGATGCTTGACTGAAAAAGTCTTATTTTACAAATGGATAGGAAATTAAAAAGCCGGCTTGTGGCCGGCTTCTCGGGGACGGGTTCAGCTTATTTTTGGTAAACCTCACCAGCCTTCAAATCGTTCAGCTAGGCTTTCACCTGGCTGATAGGGGCATCAGCGGGAACTCCTCCGCATCGCCAGGCAGGGCGGCGAGCGTTAAGCCAACCCCCTACCAAATGTGCCGCGCATGATACCCATATTCCCCTCAATTTCCCAGCTTCGCGTCCGTTTTAGAGCCTTCGTAGCTCAGTAAATGATCATCCAGCGGCACCGGTGGCCTTCGATTATTGAGGGTGTACCACCAAAGCACTCTCACAAAAAAGCCCCGATTAATCGGGGCTTTCTGGATTGCCTGGGCAATGAGTCGCGGGTATCAGCCTTTGTAAGCGGCTACCGACTTCATGATCTCGGTACGGGCGGCTTCTGCGTTGCCCCAACCTTCGATCTTCACCCATTTGCCTTTTTCGAGGTCTTTGTAGTTCTCGAAGAAGTGCTTGATCTGTTCCAGCAGCAATGGCGGCAGGTCGGTGTACTCCTTCACGTCGACATACAACTGGGACAGTTTGTCGTGTGGCACTGCGATGACTTTGGCATCGCCGCCGCCGTCGTCGGTCATGTGCAGGATGCCGACCGGGCGGGCGCGGATGACCGAGCCTGGGGTGACCGGGTAAGGGGTCACGACCAGCACGTCGAGGGGGTCACCGTCGTCAGCCAGGGTGTTGGGGATGAAGCCGTAGTTGGCCGGGTAGAACATCGGGGTGGCCATGAAACGGTCAACGAACAGGCAATCGCTGTCTTTGTCGATTTCATATTTGATCGGCGCGTGGTTGGCCGGAATCTCGATGGCGACGTAGATGTCGTTCGGCAGGTCTTTGCCAGCCGGAATCTTGCTGTAGCTCATTGGGCGTTGCCCCCGTAGTTGGCCAAGAAACTTGGCCGGATTGGCCTAAAAGTGGCGGCGATTATAGGCATATTCCGAGGCCGATGCCACGCGCCAGACGTCGTACGGTACTTAGCCTTCAGTCTGATAGCGCGGGTCGCTGGCTTGTAGTTGTGTAAGGCGCGTCAGTGGGTCTTGGCGGTAAAAGTGGCTCAGTTGCTCATAGACCCGTGGGTAACTGCTGATCAGCAAATCCGGGGCGCTGAAAAAATACTCGCTGGTGACAGCAAAAAACTCTGCCGGGTTTTCGGCGGCGTAGGGGTCGATGGCGGTTTCGGCATCGGGGTTGTGGTCGAGTTGGCGGTTGAGGTCGTCGAAGGCGCTTTGCATCACATTCGCCCACTCCTGCACGCGCATGTCGCTGTGCAGCGGCGGCAGGCCGTTGGCGTCGCCATTGAGCATGTCGAGTTTGTGGGCCAGTTCGTGGATCACCAGGTTGTAGCCTTCCCAGTTGCCGCTGGCCAGCACACCGGGCCAGGCGAGGATCACCGGGCCTTGCTGCCAGGCTTCGCCGCTGTGTTCGCCGTCCCACTCGTGCTCGACACCGCTGGCGTCGCGATGGCGTTGCGGGCTGACAAAGTCGTCGGGGTACAGGACGATTTCGTGGAAACCCTGATACCACTCCAAATCACCCAGGTGCATCAATGGCAGTTGCGCCTGGGCGGCGAGCAGCAGGCGTTGTTCCTGGTGCAGTTCCACGCCGGGCAGGGCGGTGAGGTGTTTTTGCGCGAGAAACATCACGCAGGCTTCACGCAGCCACTGGTCTTGCTCGGCGCTGATGCCGTCGAGAAAGGTCAGGTGATGGCGCACCCGCTGCCAGGTGTCATCGGCAACGGGATGCTTGGCCAGGATGCGCCGGCGACGCCAGGCGCTGAGGGACCACATCGCCGGTCAGTGTGGTTTGGCTTCGGACGAGGTGCGGCCAAAGCGGCTGCGGAATACACCAATGATCATCGGCACCAGGGACAGAAGGATGATAAACACCACCAGCAGCGACAGGTTTTTCTTGATGAAAGGTACGTTGCCGAAGTAGTAGCCCAAGGTGACGAGGCCGCCAACCCACAGGATGGTGCCTAAAACACTAAAACCGAAGAAGCGTGGGTACGGCATCTTGGCGATGCCAGCGACGAACGGCGCGAAGGTCCGCAGGATCGGCAGGAAGCGCGCCAGGGTCACGGTTTTGCCACCGTGCTTGTCGTAGAAATCGTGGGTTTTCTGCAGGTAGTCGCGGCGGAAGATTTTCGAGTTGGGGTTGCTGAACAAGCGCTCCCCAGCCGTTCGTCCGATCACGTAGTTGGTGCTGTCGCCGAGGATTGCCGCCAGCATCAACAGGCCGCCCAGCAGGACCGGGTCCATGCCGCCGCCCGCGGCTACAGCGCCGGCGATGAACAGCAGCGAGTCACCCGGCAGGAATGGCATGACCACCAGCCCGGTTTCGCAAAAGATCACTAGAAACAGGATGGCGTAGATCCACGGCCCGTAGTTGGTTACCAGCAGGTCGAGATACACGTCGAGATGCAGGATAAGGTCGAGCGGGTTGAAATCCATGGATGGCACCTGTGTGAATGACCCGACTCAGCGGGGCGTGCGAAGGCTTCGGGTAATAAGGCTACAAGGTTGTGGCGACTTTCTTACGACCCTGAAACGTCGGCATTATACGGACTGAGTGGTGAAAAGCGTGTTGGTTTTGTAGCGGGGGATGTCGCAGAGGGTAGCTGTGCAGGTTATGGGGCTGCTGCGCAGCCCAGCGGGAGCAAAGCTCCCTTGCCATAGGTTTGTGCTGCCTTTAGCGGGGCTATTCGTCACTGATCGGCAACACGTAGTTCTTGAACTCCGTATCTTCACGAAACCCGATCGACTCATAGGTCTTTTGAGCCACTTTATTGTCGCTGCTGGTGGACACTCGCAAGCGTACGGCGTGAGTCTCCTTGGCCATTTTCTTCGCCGTTCGCATCAGGTTATCGGCCACCAACTGGCGCCGGGCATCTTCGGCAACGTAGATATCGTTGAGAATCCACACGCGCTTGAGGGACAGCGACGAAAAGCTCGGATACAGCTGGCAAAAGCCCAGCAGTTTGTCGTCGTCATCCGCCAGGGCCAGGTAGATCACCGATTCCTTGCGCCGCAGACGCTTCTCCAGGAAGGCCCGGGATGAATCAGGAAAGGGCAGCGCGCCATAAAATTCGCGGTATTTGACGAATAACGGGGTCAGCAGGTCCAGGTGTTCCAGGGTCGCTTGAGTAATCCGCATGCTAGGCCTCAACTTCCAAATGGGGGACGACGACGCGAGCGGCCGTGGTTTGATGCTGCCTAAAGTCGGAAAAAATCGCAATCGTGCAGAATCAATGCTCCGGCGGGCTGAGCAGGAAGTTACCCTTCATCATCGCAGGATCGTCTGATTCCAGTGTCTGAACCTGGGCTTCATCCTTGAGGTTGACCCCCGACAATTGCCGGCGACAGGCCTCGCGCATCAAGTACAGCAGGCGGTGAGCCGCCATGCCGTAGCTCAAGCCCTCCAGGCGAACATTGGAAATACAGTTTCGGTAGGCATCGGTCAGGCCGACCTTGGGGTTGTAGGTGAAATACAGCCCGAGGCTGTCCGGTGAACTGAGCCCCGGTCGTTCGCCGATCAGGATCACCACCATTTTTGCGCCCAGCAATTGGCCTATTTCGTCGGCCACCGCCACACGGCCCTGTTCCACCAGAATCACCGGCGACAGCGACCAGCCTTCTGCGTGAGTCTGCTCTTCCATTCGTGTCAGAAACGGCAACGTATGTTTATGCACCGCCAGCGCCGACAGGCCGTCGGCCACCACTACTGCCAGGTCGACGCCGCCTGGGTTGGCCTCGGCGTAGTCCCGCAGGATCTGCGCCGATTCATCGCTCAGGCGCCGCCCCTGATCCGGGCGTTGTAGGTAGCTGTGGCGGTCGATAGCAGCGCTGTGCAGCAATAGGCTGTCGCGGCCGCGCTCGGCCATTTGACTGCTCAACCCCGCGTGATCGAACGGCAAGTGCACCGCATCCCTGGCCTGGGCGTGGGCGAACTGAAAGTCCAGTTGTGCGCCCGTGGGAATGCTGGTGCCGGTGCGGCCCAGGGCAATCCTCGCCGGGGTCAGGCGGCGCAGTTCCAGCCAGGGATTATCCACAGGCTCGGTGCTGATCTCAGGGGTATCGATATGCACTGGAGGCTCCTTCATCCCAATTGCGCCAAGGCTTGGCGGAAGGCTGGTGGCAGGCTGTTGCCAAAACGCACTTTGCCATCGGCTTGCGTGAATATGCCCATTTTCGCCAGCCACTGTTCAAACTCGGGCGCTGGTTTTAAACCCAATGTTTGTCGGGCGTACAGCGCGTCGTGGAACGAGGTGGTCTGGTAGTTGAGCATGATGTCGTCGGAGCCGGGGATGCCCATGATGAAGTTGATCCCGGCCACGCCCAGCAGGGTCAGCAGGGTGTCCATGTCATCCTGGTCGGCTTCGGCGTGGTTGGTGTAGCAGATGTCGCAACCCATCGGCACGCCCAGCAGCTTGCCGCAGAAGTGATCTTCCAGGCCGGCGCGGATGATCTGCTTGCCGTTGTACAGGTACTCCGGGCCGATAAAACCGACCACGGTGTTCACCAGGAACGGCTTGAAGTGCCGCGCCACGGCATAGGCGCGGGTTTCGCAGGTTTGCTGGTCAATACCAAAATGCGCATTGGCCGACAGGGCGCTGCCCTGGCCGGTCTCGAAATACATCAGGTTCTGCCCCAGGGTGCCGCGATTCAGGCTCAAGCCCGCGTCGTAACCTTCCTGCAGCACACTTAGATTGATGCCGAAACTAGCGTTGGCCGCTTCGGTGCCAGCAATCGATTGGAACACCAGGTCCAGCGGCACGCCCCGGCTGATCGCCTCGATGGACGTGGTGACGTGGGTTAACACACAGGCTTGGGTGGGAATGTCATAGCGTTGGATGATCGCGTCGAGCATTTCCAGCATGGCGCAGATCGAGGCGATGCTGTCGGTGGCCGGGTTGATGCCGATCATCGCGTCGCCGTTGCCGTAGAGCAGGCCGTCGAGAATGCTCGCGGCGATGCCCGCCGGTTCATCGGTAGGGTGGTTGGGTTGCAGGCGCGTAGACAGGCGCCCACGCAGGCCCATGGTGCCGCGAAATTGGGTAATGACGCGGATCTTCTGCGCCACCAACACCAGATCCTGCACGCGCATGATCTTCGACACGGCGGCGGCCATTTCCGGTGTCAGCCCCGGCGCCAAGGCTCGTAGGCTGTGTTCGTCGGCCGCGTCGCTGAGCAGCCAGTCCCGCAGGCCGCCGACGGTCAGGTGGCTGACCACGGCAAACGCCTGTTTGTCGTGGGTGTCGATGATCAGTCGGGTGACTTCGTCGCTTTCATAAGGGATCAGCACTTCTTCAAGGAAGTGCTTCAGAGGAATATTGGCCAGGGCCATTTGCGCCGCGACTCGTTCGCCGTCGTTCTGCGCCGCAACACCGGCGAGGAAATCCCCGGAGCGCGCCGGGCTGGCCTTGGCCATCACGTCTTTGAGGCTGTCGAAGCGGTAGGTCAGTGCGCCGACCGAATGGGAAAAGCTTGCCATACAGACTCTCCATGACGACGCGGGTGTTGGCCCGCGCCGTAGTTTACGGCGTTAGTGCAAGGCAGCTTCTGCGGCTTGAATGGCCGCAAACTCTTCTTCCGGCGTGCCTGCTACCAAGTGATGCCGACTGTAGAAAGCAAAGTAAGCAATTAATACTCCATAGATGATCGCGGCGCCAATCACCACCCGCGGATCTACCAGAAAACCCGCCACGACAGCGATGCAGGCGAGTACCAGGGCAAGGCCTGAGGTGAAGATGCCGCCCGGTGTGCGGTACGGGCGGTCCATTTTGGGGCGGCGGATACGCAGAGTGATGTGCGCGGCCATCATCAGTACGTAGGAAATGGTCGCGCCAAACACAGCCACCAGAATCAGCAGGTCACCCTGGCCGGTGAGGGACAGGCCGAAACCGATAATGCCGGGGATCACCAGCGCGAGCACTGGCGCCTTGCTTTTATTGGTCTGGGACAGTTTGCGCGGCAGGTAGCCGGCGCGGGATAGGGCGAAGATCTGCCGCGAGTAGGCGTAGATGATCGAGAAGAAGCTGGCGATCAGCCCGGCCAGACCCACCAGATTGACGAAACTGCCCATCCAGGTCGAGCCGCCGTAGGCCAGGGCCAGGGATTCGACCAGCGGGTTGCCGGATTTGACCAGCGCCAGGGTGCCAGCACCGCCCGGTGCAATCACCAGAATCAGCAGGGCGAAACTGGTGAGCACCACAATGGAGCCAATCAGCCCACGGGGCAGGTCGCGTTTCGGGTTCTTGGTTTCTTCGGCGGCCAGTGGCACGCCTTCGACGGCGAGGAAGAACCAGATCGCGTAAGGAATCGCTGCCCACACGCCGACATAACCAAACGGCAGGAAGCTGCTGGCGCCTTTGGCTTCAGTCACCGGAATGTCCAGCAGGTTGGCGACATTGAAGTGCGGCACCATCGCCACCAGGAACACGCCCAACGCAATGGCGGCGACGGCAGTGATGACGAACATCAACTTCAGCGCCTCACCGACACCAAAAATGTGGATGCCGATAAAGATGATGTAGAACGCCAGATAAATCATCCAGCCGCCAATGCCGAACAACGACTCACAATAGGCGCCGATAAACACTGCGATGGCGGCCGGAGCGATGGCGTACTCGATCAGGATCGCCGTGCCGGTGAGAAATCCGCCCCAGGGGCCAAATGCGCTGCGGGCAAAGCCGTAGCCGCCGCCGGCGGTAGGAATCATGGAGGACAGTTCGGCCAGGGAAAAACACATGCACAAGTACATGGTGGCCATCAGTAATGTGGCGAGGAACATCCCGCCCCAGCCGCCCTGGGCCAGGCCGAAGTTCCAGCCGGCATAGTCGCCGGAGATCACGTAGGCAACGCCGAGGCCGACCAAAAGCACCCAGCCGGCGGCGCCTTTTTTCAGTTCGCGTTGCTGGAAGTATTCGGAGCCGACCTTTTCGAAGTCGACGGAGGAGCCGGATGTGCCGGTAGGTTCGCTAGGCATGATGAAGCACCTTCTATTCTTATTGTTTTGTCCCGGCTTTCTTGAGCCGGATGGGGTAGCAGCTACTTGCGAAGATCAAATGTGGGCTTGCCTGCGATAACGGCAGTTCAGCAAACATCATTTGTTAAATGACTCGCCGCCATCGCGGGCAAGCCCGGCTCCCACATTTGATTGCATTTCAAATATGGGAGTGGGTTGCCCGCACAGGAGTGCTTAGAAGAAGCCCAACGGATTAATGTCGTAGCTCACCAACAGGTTTTTGGTCTGCTGATAGTGATCCAACATCATCTTGTGAGTTTCACGGCCCACACCGGACTTCTTGTAACCGCCAAACGCGGCATGCGCCGGGTAGAGGTGATAGCAGTTGGTCCAGACACGACCAGCCTTGATCGCCCGACCCATGCGGTAAGCGCGGTTGATATCGCGGGTCCACAAACCGGCGCCCAGGCCAAACTCGGTGTCGTTGGCAATCGCCAGCGCTTCGGCTTCATCCTTGAAGGTGGTGATGCTCACCACCGGGCCAAAGATCTCTTCCTGGAACACCCGCATCTTGTTGTTGCCCTTGAGCAGGGTCGGCTGGATGTAATAGCCGGTGGCCAAATCGCCGGTCAACTTCTCAACCTTGCCGCCGGTCAGTAGCTCGGCGCCTTCGGCCTTGGCGATTTCCAGGTAGGAAAGAATCTTGTCGAATTGTTGCTCGGAAGCCTGGGCGCCGACCATGGTATCGGTGTCCAGCGGGTCGCCGCGCTTGATCTGCTCGACCTTTTTCATCACCACTTTCATGAAGTCGTCGTAGATCGACTCTTCCACCAATGCACGGGATGGGCAGGTGCAGACTTCACCCTGGTTGAAGAACGCCAGCACCAGGCCTTCGGCGGCCTTCTCGATGAACTGCGGTTCGGCTTTCATGATGTCGGCGAAGAAGATGTTCGGCGATTTGCCGCCCAGCTCAACGGTGGAGGGAATGATGTTCTCGGCGGCCGCATGCATGATGTGCGAGCCCACTGGCGTTGAGCCGGTAAAGGCGATCTTGGCGATGCGCTTGCTGGTGGCCAGGGCTTCGCCGGCTTCTTTGCCGAAGCCATGCACCACGTTCAGCACGCCCGGCGGCAGCAGGTCGCCGATCAATTCCATCAGCACGTTGATGCCCAGCGGGGTTTGCTCGGCGGGCTTGAGCACCACGCAGTTACCGGCGGCCAGGGCCGGGGCGAGTTTCCAGGCAGCCATCAGCAGTGGGAAGTTCCACGGGATGATCTGCCCGACCACGCCCAGCGGTTCGTAGAAGTGATAGGCGGCGGTGTGTTCGTTGATTTCGGCGCTGCTGCCTTCCTGGGCACGGATGCAACCGGCGAAGTAACGGAAGTGATCAGCGGCCAGGGGGATATCGGCGTTGAGGGTTTCGCGAACCGCTTTGCCGTTGTCCCAGGTTTCGGTGATGGCCAGCAGTTCCAGGTTCTGTTCAATGCGGTCGGCGATTTTCAGCAGCACCAGCGAGCGGTCCTGGGCCGAGGTCTTGCCCCAGGCGTCAGCGGCGGCGTGGGCGGCGTCCAGGGCCTTGTCGATGTCTTCGGCAGTAGAGCGCGGGAATTCGGCGATGGGCTTGCCGTTTACTGGCGAAGTGTTGGTGAAGTAGTTGCCTTTGACCGGCGCAACAAACTCGCCACCGATAAAGTTGCCGTACTTGGCCTTGAACGAAACGATAGCGCCTTCAGTACCGGGGTGTGCGTAACGCATGGTGGGTATCTCCTGGCTTTTATGTTTATTTGGAGGGCAGCACATTGCATGTATAGGCAGCTGCGCTTGTATAAGCGTAGAGCAAAGGTCGGGCCAGTGCCTTGCAGGCCAGGTAAATCAAGGGGTTGCGATTTTTCACAGGCATTCGTTGTGACAGGAGTGATACAGCCTTCGTGACAGTTTGTGCCATAAGCGATACGCCCTGTGACCCACGGGTCGAACCGCGATTGCAATGAGCAAGAGCCTGGAGGATGCTGGGCGTCCCGGTCCGCGGTGTGTCCCACGCAGCAGGAGAACAATAAGAATATGCACAACGATCATTTCAGTCGCCATGCCCAGCAAGTGCTGACCGTAACCCGTGGCCAAGACCCACAGCACGGTCCGGGCAGCGACCCATCTATTGCCCGCTCCTGGCTGCGTTGCCTGGAGGATTATCACCTCGACCCCGCGCTGACCATCGCCCCCACGGTGCTGGAACACGGTCGCCTGCTGGAAAGTCGCGAGCGCCTGCAACAGGTGTTGCACATCGCCGGCAATGAAATGACCAGCCTGCACCAGCAGCTTTCCGGCGCGGGCCACGCGGTGCTGCTGACCGATGCACGAGGAGTGATCCTCAACTGCGTCACTGCCCCCAGCGAGCGCAAGATTTTCGAGCGCGCCGGGCTATGGCTTGGCGCCGATTGGAGCGAGGCCTGCGAAGGCACCAACGGCATCGGTACCTGCCTGGTGGAGCGCCAGGCTCTGACCATTCATCGCGATGAACACTTCCGTGGCCGCCATACCGGCCTGACCTGCTCCGCCAGCCCGGTGTTCGATCCCCATGGCGAGCTGCTGGCGGTGCTCGATGTGTCCTCGGCACGGGAAGCGGTCTCGCGCCAGAGCCAGTTCCACACCATGGCGCTGGTCAACCTCTCGGCGAAGATGATCGAGAGCTGCTATTTCCTGCGTTATTTTGAGAATCACTGGCTGCTGCGTTTCCATCTGCAGGCCGAGTCTGTGGGCCTGTTCAGTGAAGGGTTGCTGGCGTTTGATGGCGAAGGGCGGATTTGTGCCCTCAACCAGAGCGCGCTGAACCTGCTGGGCGAAGCCCGTGGGCGTTTGCTGGGGCTGCCGGTGGAGATGTTTTTCGATTGCTCCCTGGATGAGCTACTCGGTCGCGCCAGCGTCAATGCCAGCGCCAGTTGGCCCCTGCGCACCCGCGATGGGCGCAATGTATTCGCGGTATTACGCGGCCAGCCCCGTAGTGTGCCGAGCCCGGTGGTACAAGCGCTGCCGCAGGTGGATCGGCCGCGCCTGCCGAGTATTTGCCTGGGGGACGCGGCGCTGCAAAGCGATTTTCGCAAGGCTCTGCGAGTGTTCGAGCGTGACGTGCCGCTGCTGATCAACGGCGAAACCGGCTCCGGCAAGGAGGCCTTCGCCAAGGCCGTGCACCACGCCAGTCAACGGGCAGAAAAGTCCTTCGTCGCCCTCAACTGTGCGGCGATCCCGGAAAGTCTGATCGAAAGTGAACTGTTCGGCTATCGCGGCGGCAGTTTTACCGGCTCGCGCAAGGAAGGCATGCGCGGCAAGCTGCAACAGGCCGACGGCGGAACCTTGTTCCTCGACGAAATCGGCGACATGCCCCTGGCCTTGCAGACCCGTCTATTAAGGGTGCTGGAGGATCGACTGGTGGTGCCTATCGGTGGCGAACCACAAGCGGTGAACGTGCGAATCATCAGCGCCACCCACCGCAATCTGCTGGAGCGGGTGCAGGACGGCAGCTTTCGCGAGGACCTGTACTACCGGCTCAACGGCCTGGAAATCGCCTTGCCGCCGTTGCGTGAGCGTAGCGACAAGTCGCAATTGCTGGACTTCCTGCTGGCGCAAGAGGCGGGCGATCAGCCGGTGCTGCTTGATAGTGCGGCGCGCCAGGCGCTGCTGGCGTTTGCTTGGCCAGGCAATGTGCGGCAGCTGCGCACCGTGTTGCGCACGTTGGCGGCGCTGTGTGACGAAGGGCGGGTCGGTTTTGAGGACTTGCCGGCGATAATTCGCCAGGCTCGAACGCAGCCGGTCGCAGTGGATGAGCCTACGGACTCACCCCTAGACGATGCCGAGCGCCTGGCGTTGCTCAACGCCCTGGAGCAACAGCGCTGGCACATGACCCATACCGCCGGGCAGTTGGGCGTCAGCCGCAATACGCTCTACAGAAAGCTGCGTAAACATGGCATCGCCCGTTGAGATCCTGCAGCTAAAGAGTGCGATTTCTCCCACCCTGCGCTAACCTGCCTCGATGTTTTACGAGGTCGACTATGCACATTCATATTCTCGGTATTTGCGGCACGTTCATGGGCTCGATGGCGGTTTTGGCCAAAGAGTTGGGCCATCATGTCACCGGCTCCGATGCCAACGTTTATCCGCCCATGAGCACGCAACTGCAGGCCCAGGGTATTGAGTTGACCCAAGGCTACGACCCGGCGCAATTCGACCCGGTCCCGGACCTGGTGGTGATTGGCAACGCCATGTCCCGTGGCAACCCGGCGGTCGAATACGTGCTGAACAAAGGCCTGCCCTATGTCTCCGGTCCGCAATGGCTGTCGGACCATGTGCTGCAAGGCCGCTGGGTGCTGGCCGTCGCCGGCACCCATGGCAAAACCACCACCAGCAGCATGCTGGCCTGGGTCCTGGAACACGCCGGCATGAGCCCGGGCTTCCTGATCGGCGGTGTGCCACAGAACTTCTCGGTGTCGGCGCGTCTGGGTGACACGCCGTTCTTCGTCATCGAAGCCGACGAGTACGACAGCGCCTTCTTCGACAAACGTTCCAAGTTCGTTCACTACCGCCCGCGCACGGCGATCCTGAACAACCTGGAGTTCGATCATGCTGATATCTTCCCTGATCTGCCAGCCATCGAGCGGCAGTTTCACCATTTGGTGCGCACCATCCCCAGCGAAGGCCTGGTGATCCACCCGACCACCGAGCCTGCCTTGCAGCGAGTGATCGAGATGGGCTGCTGGACCCCGGTGCAAACCACCGGTGCCGGCGGGCAGTGGCAGGTCAAGTTGCTGAGCCAGGACGGTTCCAGGTTCGAGGTGTTGTTCGAAGGTGTCGCCCAGGGCGTGGTCGACTGGGATATGACCGGCCAGCACAACGTTGCCAATGCCCTGGTTACCCTGGCCGCCGCCCGTCATGTCGGCGTAGTCCCGTCCATGGGCATCGCCGCGTTGAGCGCGTTCAAGAGCGTCAAGCGGCGCATGGAAAAGGTCGCTGAAGTGAATGGGATTACCATCTACGACGACTTTGCCCACCACCCGACGGCGATTGCCACCACCCTCGACGGTTTACGCAAGCGCGTGGGTGATGCGCCGATAATCGCCATCATTGAGCCACGCTCCAACTCCATGAAACTCGGTGCCCATCGCGATGGCTTGCCGCAAAGCGTGGTCGATGCCGACCAGGTGGTGTGGTATGCGCCGGCCAACCTCGGCTGGGATCTGGCGGCTGTCGCCAACCTGTGCACGGTACCGTCGATTGTCAGCGATTCGCTGGAAGGCATCATCGAACGCGTGAAAAGCCAGGCCAAGCCCGGCACCCATGTGGTGATCATGAGCAATGGCGGCTTCGGCGGCCTGCACGGCAAACTGGCCGAGGCATTGCAATGAGCGGGCCGGAGCGTGTCACCCTGGCGATGACCGGCGCGTCTGGCGCGCCGTATGGCCTACGCCTGCTCGATTGCCTGGTACGTGAAGACCGCGAGGTGCACTTTCTGATCTCCAAGGCTGCGCAGTTGGTGATGGCGACCGAGACCGATGTCACGCTACCACCCAAGGTGCAGATGATGCAGGCCTTCCTCACCGAATACACCGGTGCGGCGGCGGGGCAGATCAAGGTTTATGGCAAGGAAGACTGGATGTCGCCGGTGGCCTCTGGTTCCGGCGCGCCGGCGGCGATGGTGGTGGTGCCGTGTTCCACCGGAACCTTGTCGGCGATTGCCACGGGTGCTTGCAACAACCTGATTGAGCGGGCGGCAGACGTGACCTTGAAGGAACGTCGCCAGTTGATTCTGGTGCCGCGCGAGGCGCCGTATTCGAGTATCCATCTGGAGCACATGCTCAAGCTGTCGAACATGGGTGTGACCATCCTGCCGGCGTCCCCAGGCTTTTACCATCAGCCGCAAACCATCGATGACCTGGTGGACTTTGTAGTGGCGCGGATTCTCAACCTGCTGAACATTCCTCAGGACATGTTGCCGCGTTGGGGCGAGCATCATTTGAGCAGTGATGAATAAAGCGCTGCTGGTATTGCTGGCGCTACAACTGACGGGCTGCGCCACTGCACGCACCCTGGATGCGGCGAAACCGGGTGCGCCGGTGGTATATGCAGGCATGCGCCTGGACCTGTATGCGATGCAGGGTGGCTGTTGTGCCATGGACCGCTTCGGCGCCGAAGCCCCAAGCTACCCTGGCATCGACCTGCCGGCCAGCGCCTTGCTCGATACGCTGCTATTGCCGCTGTCGGTGTTGACGGTGCTGGGAATAGGGTTTAACGCGACGGGCGGGCTCTAGCTTGCTCGCCCCGCAGTTGTCGAGCTCCGGCGAGGCAACGTCGGCCACACCACCGCTCTCAGATCAGCCCCCAGCACCGAGTCGCACCTGACGCAGCCTCGCCGGGGCTCGACAGCTGCTACGGTGAATCACCCCAGCAGCATTATTTGCCGAGCTTACGCAGCTCATCCGACTCCACAATCCGCAACCCATTTTGTTCTTCCAGCGCCAGCCGCCACATCGCCCGGGCCAGTTCGCAGACTTCTATGCCGTGATACTTGCCAGGAACCAGTCGCGATAGTGGCCCCGCCAGTTGTTCCACCAGGCGGGTCTCCAGCCGCTCCCCCAGCAGCAGTGAAGGTCGGACGATGGTCAATTGCGGCCAGTCCTGGGCCTTCAAGGCCTGTTCCATTTCGCCTTTGACTCGGTTGTAGAACACCGAGGATTTCGGATCGGCGCCAATCGCGCTGATCACGATCAGGTGCCGTGCGCCCATTTCCCGCGCGCGCTTGCTGAAGGCCACGACCATGTCCAGGTCGACGGCACGGAAGGCTTGTTCGGAGCCTGCCAGTTTAATGGTGGTGCCCAGGCAGCAGAAAGCGATGTCCACCCGCCCGCTGAGTTGCGGCAGGAACACCGCCGGGTCGCCCACCGGGTTTTCCAGGTGCGGATGCTCGGCCAAAGGCTTTCGGCTGGGCGCGAGTACGCGGGTCACGGTGGGCTCGTTGAGCAGGCGGTCCAGCAGATGTTCCCCGGTCAAACCCGAGGCTCCGGCAAGCAAGACATGCTGAGGCGTCAAGTACATGATGTTTCCCCCTTGATACGGTTTCAGCTTAGTTGCTCTTGGCTTCCTTGCTATTCATAGAGACGCTTTCGAGCGCTTTTCGTGCCTGCTGCTTGCGTAATAATTGCCAATGGGCGATCACCCCTTTGGGTGCCCAGATCTGGGGTTCGGAGGCTTCGAAGTTGTCCTCCATCTCGCGCTCGGTTACATGCAGCTGCGCCAGCTTGAAGGCTTGCTGTAAATCGTCGGACTGGTTGAAGGCCTGGGCGAACAGCGCGTTGCCAAAGTAGGTGAAGTCGGCCTCTTCGGAGCAGCCAAACGATACGCGGTCGGCTCGGGAAGCCGTCATTATCAGGGTGCGTTCGTCTTTTAGCGCTGGGATAAAACCACCGGAGTAGCACGCCGAGATGACAATGATCTTGTCACGGTTTTTCAACGGTGCCAGCACGGCGGCGAGCTCGTCGGCTGGCAGGTCGGCCAGTTCCATGCGAGGTTGGTCCAGCACCAGTTCATGCTCGTGGGTGCCGTGGCTGGTCAAATAGATGAACACCAGATCTTCCGGGCCCGTGCGTTCGGCGAGCGTTTGCACGGCGCGGCGCAAGCTTTCCCGGGTGGCCATGGGGCGATCGGCGATATGGTCGCGGTGGTTGACCAGGCGGATTTGACCTTGGGCGCCGAAGCGGGTGGCCAGCAGGTTGCTGACGTAGTCGGCTTCACGCAGAAACACGCTTTGCTTGCCATCACCCGCCAGCACCAGGGTGTACAGCTCAACCGCTGCAGTTGAGGCGGGAACAGCGGCAAGAGCCTGGTCGAGCAGGCGACCCTGGGCCAGCACGCCGACTTCCAGCGCATCGGGCAGCAGGTGGCCGTCGGCATTGCGCACACGCATGCCGTTGACCCACGTCCCGGCTTGCACGGTGCCATCGGTGAGCACCAGCGTGCCTTTGCCCTGATAGCTGTCGCTGTCGAAACCGCCCACATAGAAGCTGCCGTCGGTGAGGTTCAGGCGACCCTCGCCGGTAAAGCGCCAGTCACTGAACTGACCTACGTAGTGGCTGGCGTCGACGCCAATCAATTCGCCCTTGCCGCTCAGCGCGCCCTCCTTGAACTCACCGATCCACACATCCCCGTCGGCGTTTTCGTAGCGGCCCTTGCCGTTGAGCTGGTTCTGTTTGAAGTGGCCGACGTACATGTCGCCGTCAGCGCTATTGAAGGTGCCGTTGCCTTCCAATTGCCCGTTGACGAAGTGGCCGCTGAACTGGTTGCCGCTGTCGTCGCTGCGCTGGCCTTCACCGTTGGGTTTACCGTGGGTGAACTGGCCCTGGTATTGGCTGCCGTCGGCCAGCTCCAGGCGACCGAGGCCGGAGTACTGGTCGTCCTTGAATTCGCCGCGATAGGTCATCTGGCCCTCTTTGAGGGTGCCTTCGCCGTTGCGCCGGCCTTGCTTGAAACCGCCAACGTAATTGGTGCCCGCAGTAGTCAGGCTGCCTTGGCCGTCGAACAGGCCTTGCTGGAACTGACCTTTATAGACTTCGCCGTTGCTGCCGTGCCATTCGCCTTGGCCGTGCCACTGGCCCTTGTCGAACTGGCCGGCGTACCAACTGCCGTTAGGGTAGTCCACGCGTCCCTGGCCTTGCAGCAGGCCATTGACCACATCGCCACGGTAACGCCCGCCGTCCGGCAGCCTTGCATCGGGCGGCAACAGTGATTCGCCATCACCGCACGCGGTGAGCAAAAGGGCCAGGACAAGGGCAAGGGGAGCGAGTGGGCGCATAGCGGGATCCGGATAATTGAGCGCCGAGTATGCCGCAGCTGTGAGATCTATACATGAGTTTGTGGCGAGCGGGCTTGCCCGCGTTGGGCTGCGCAGTCGCCCCAATAAAGACACTGCGCACCTTCATACGAAATCAGGTTGCAGGTTTTAGGGCCGCTTCGCGGCCCAACGCGGGCAAGCCCGCTCGCTAAAGGTAAGCTTTTGATTACATGACTGTTTCAGACGAAACAGAGTGATAACGACTCGGCGATGTAGCCTGGTTTTTCCTGGCCTTCAATTTCCAGGGTGCAGGTGGCCTTGAGCAGCCATTGGCCGGGTTTTTTCTCAGTGGCGTCGGTGAGGGTGACGGCCAGGCGCACCTTGGAGTTGACCTTTACTGGCTGGATGAAGCGCACGGTGTCCAGGCCGTAGTTGACGACCATTTTCACGCCTTCGGGCATGATCAGAATATCTTCAATCAATTTTGGCAGCAGCGACAACGACAGGAATCCGTGGGCGATGGTGCTGCCAAACGGGGTCTGGGCGGCCTTCACCGGGTCGACGTGGATGAACTGATGATCGCCAGTGGCTTCAGCGAACAGGTTGATGCGTTCCTGGTCGATGGTCAGCCATGCGGAACGTCCCAGTTCCTTGCCGACATAATCTTTGAGCTGCGCTACGGGTACTGAGGGCATTGTGACTCTCCTTGGGTTCATCGGTTTTTATTGTTCATGTGTGGGGCGAAGCCCTGACAACCACCTTAGATCATCATGGGCAATAGGCTTGGTCAACCCTCCATGTTTTTGGCGAATGCCGGTCCATAGGTCCAGCGTGCTTATAATGGCCGGCGCGCTTTTTGGGGGAGAGAACGGATGCTGTTACGCGGTCTGACATGGCTGGTGCTGTTTCAATTGCTTGGCACGGCAATTAATCACTTGTTCCTGCCGGTGTTGCCGGGGCCGATTGTCGGTCTGCTGCTGATGCTGGCGTATCTGGTGTGGCGCGGCGAGGTAGCCGAGCCCCTGAGCCTGGCGGCCAGCAGTTTGCTGCGTTACTTACCGTTGCTGTTGGTGCCGCCAGCTGTGGGCGTGATGGTTTACGCCAAGGACATCGCCACCGACTTCTGGGCCATCGTAGGTGCGCTGGTGCTGTCACTGGTGATCGCCATGGGCTTTGTTGGCGTGCTGATGCAAAGACTGGTCAAGCGCCAGGCGCGGCGGGAGGAGGGGCAATGACCTTCGACTGGCAAGGCGCGTGGGCAGCGGTGATCCATCATCCGTTGTTTGGCATTGGCATCACCCTGGGCGCCTATCAATTGGTGTTGGCAGGCTTCGAGAAAACCCGCTGGATCTTCCTGCAGCCGGTGCTGGTGTCGATGCTGCTGGTGATCGGCGTGCTGCTGGGCTGCGGCCTGACCTACGCCGAGTATCGTAAAAGTACCGAGATCATGAGCATCCTGCTGGGCCCGGCGACGGTGGCCCTGGCGGTACCGCTTTACTTGAACCTGCGACGGATTCGCCAGCTGTTCTGGCCGATTTTTACTACGCTGGTGGTGGGTGGTGTGCTGGCGACCGGCCTGTGTGTGCTACTGGGCTGGTGGTTCGGTGCCGAACACATGATGTTGATGACCATGGCGCCCAAGTCCGTGACCTCGCCGATTGCCATGCTGGTGGCCGAGCAGATCGGTGGTGTGGCGGCGCTGGCGGCAGTGTTTGTGCTGATCACCGGGGTGATCGGGGCGATGATCGGGCCGGCATATTTGTCGCGACTGGGGGTTCACAGCCCGGAGGCGCGTGGCATGGCGTTGGGCATGACTGCCCACGCCGTCGGCACCTCGGTGGCCTTGCAGGAAAGTGAAGAGTGCGGCGCCTTTGCGGCGCTGGCGATGAGTTTGATGGGTGTTGCGACGGCAGTGTTCCTGCCGTTGGCGGTATCACTGGTGATTTAAGTCGGGTTTAAGGAAACCTCTATGAGTCTGGCGCTTTTCCCGCTCAATACTGTGCTGTTTCCCGGTTGCACCCTCGATCTGCAACTGTTCGAGGCGCGCTACCTGGACATGATCAGCCGCTGCATGAAAAAGGGCGAAAGCTTTGGCGTGGTGTGCATCCTTGATGGCAAGGAAGTCGGGATGGCTCCCGATGGCTACGCGCTGGTTGGTTGCGAAGCACTGATCCGCGACTTCAAGCAGCAGGATAATGGCCTGCTGGGGATTCGGGTTGAAGGTGGCCGGCGGTTCCGCGTGCTGGAGGCGGATGTGCAGCGCGATCAGTTACTGCTCGCTGAAGTCGAATGGTTGGAAGAGCAACCCGAGCGGCCCCTGGACGAAGAGGATTGCGACCTGCTGGCGCTACTCCAGGCACTTGCTGAGCACCCAATGGTCGCGTCTCTGGATATGGGCGCCGACGCTGAAGGTCAGCAGGTGCTGGGTCATCGACTGGCGTATTTGCTGCCCTTTACCGAGGCCGACAAGGTTGACCTGTTGCAACTGGACGACCCGCAACGGCGCCTGGATGCGATCCAGTTGTTGCTTGATGAGCTGCAAGGTGAGCTGCTCACCTGAACCGCCTTGTGTGCAGGGAATCGTCCGTCTCTGCTTTCAGAATATTCATCGGTCCACTTAGTAGGCGTACCTGAGCAGAGCGTGGGCGCTGCCGCTAAATGCAAAAAAACCCAACACTGCCACACAGGCCGGCAAGATCAGCCACCAGACCTTCGGTGACATCGGCGGCAGAAGCGTCTGGCGCTGACTCAGGGTCAGGCTGAAGGCGCAGACCGTTATCGCCAACAGGGTGCCGGCCAGAATGTCGGACGGCCAGTGGGCGCCCAGGTACACCCGCGACAGGGCGATGGTCGCGGCGGGGATGCAGCCCAGCAACAGCCATGTCAGGCGCATGCGCGTGGGTTGGCCACGGCCTGCGAGCACTGCCAGGGCCAGGAAAAACGCAAACGAGCCGGAGGCGTGGCCGCTGGGCATGCTGAAGCTGGTTAGAGGGTCGGTCAGTATTTCCGGGCGTCCACGGGCAAAAAACAGCTTGGTGCCGGTATTGATCAGCGCCGCACCGAGCAGGGTGGCGCCGACGAAAATCGCGTGGCGCCATTGCCGCGCGAGCAGCAGCAGCCCGGTCAGCACCGCGCTGGCGACGAACATCTTCTTGAACTCACCCAACTGAGTAATCATCACCATGGCCTGGTCCATCGCCGGGCCGCGGTGTTCCTGGATCAGGGCCATCAAGCCTTGGTCCAAGTGGTTCAGGTACGGATAGCCGATAAACAGGGCGATCAACAACGTCAGGCTGGCGCAACCCATCCACAACGTGGCCCGTCGATGACCGCGCAGGCTGCTGTTGAGGCTTACTCCCAGCAAGACCGCCAGGCACGCAGCGACGACTCCGGCCTCGGGCCAGAAACCTTCGGGCAGCGGCAGGCGAAACGCTGCACCCGTGGCCCAGCCCGGTAGCAGGTACGCCACCGACCAGCCGGCGGCCGCCAGCACGCTGACGGCGGCGAAGCGCGGGAAAGGCATGTCGCACATGCCGGCAACCATCGGCAGCATCGGCCGCAGCGGGCCGATGAAGCGTCCTACCAGCAGGCTAGCAATGCCGTACTTGTGGAAGTAGGCCTCGGCACCACTCATCCATTCCGGATGATGGCGCAGGCCGGGCAGGCGGCGGATATTCTGGTGGAAATGGCGGCCGAGGTAGTAGGAGACTGAATCGCCCAACAGCCCGCCGAGCAAACCCAGCAATAGTGTTTCCCCCAGTGACAGCGCACCACTACCTGCCAATGCGGCAATGGCGAATAGCAAAACAGTTCCCGGCACGATCAAGCCGGCGATTGCCAGGCATTCAACGCAGGCCACGATAAACACCGCCGCCGCCAGCCATTGGGGGTTGAGGGTCAGCCAGCCGGTAATGCCATCGAGCCATGGGCCCATAAAATCAACTCCATTGGTATTCACAGTCCACTGTAGGAGCAAGCTTGCTCCTACAGTGGGTGGACTTATATCTTTCAAACCAAAAAGTAGTCGCGGCCTTCGACTTGGCCCCGGCGCAGCGGGTTCCGTGTGCAGTAGGGCGAATAGCCGCCGTCGACAAAGCGATACATCAAGTGTTCATCCCGTCCGTTGGGAATCCCCAGACGGGTGGTCTGGATAATCTGCGCCGGAACCAGTCCCACGTCTTCGACGTAGAGCTGTTCCTGGTCAAAGCGTTTGGCGTCCCACATCGGCACTTTTAGGCCCAGGGCCTTACATAGCAGGGTCTGCCCGGCGCACAGCTTCTGGGATGGGCGCGGCCTGCCGCTGGCATCCGGGTTGTTCAACAGCATTTGTGCCAGGCTCGCCGGCCCCGATAATTCATCGACCCACGGATAGCCAGATTTGATCAAGACGTCCGTGATTTACCTGTGAAGGTCGTTTTAGCCGCCCATCATTTGTTGAAGGCGTTCATGACAGTCACGGAAGGCATATTTGAATTCGTTGATTTTGTCAGGAGAGCTTTTTAATAAGCTATAAATAACAGTATCGTTTTCGGAGAGCTGTTTGAAGACGGAAAGGATATTTTCATCAAGCATAAAAGGTTGGTTGTTCTTTAATGCATGTATGCCAATTTTTAAAGCTGTTGTAATTCTAACTGCCTTTTCAAACTCCGCACTATTTGCACCTTGAATGCCTGCAGCATATCGTTCAAGGGCGGCGGCAAAAACTGAGTGCAACACCTGACCTTTCCGGTACGGTGCTGCCCCTATGTCTTATACCGAACTCAGCGTTGAAGAGCGCGCCACCATTCAAATCAGTCATGCCCAAGGCTTCAGCCT
>NZ_VOBG01000020.1 GCF_008369295.1 Pseudomonas sp. ANT_H4
GCGGTGATGCGTAAATACCTGACTGGGTTGTGGGCGTGCATGCGTTCCGGAGAAGAATTTAATACGGCCAAGCTTTTTAGCGAAAAACATCTCGCGAAAGCTTGACCGTGAACAGAGTATCTACAGGAGGCATGGGGTCCGCTCTTGCTTTTCACCACTCAGGTCGGCTACCAGGCCGCCGTGCTTTTGCTTTTGATCTTGATCTAAGGCGCCCCGTTAACCACGATGGCTGAACGCAGGTATTGATCCGTGGGTAAACCGGCAGGACGCCGGTTTAGCCGCGCTGGGCCAAGGATGGCCCATCGCGGCGGCCCACGGAGCAATACCGGAGAGAGGGCATGCCGAGCCCTAGCGAGGCACCAAGTGGTGGGGCAAGAGCGCTTTGGTTACTTTCGCGCTTTTCGAAAGTGACACGCCGTAAGGGCGTAACCCCAAGCCGCCCTGACGAAAATAACGGATATGTACCCAATAGCCCCGTAGAACCGAACCTACCCCCCAGCCATCAGCAACTTCAAGAGATGTGTAGGTGCCTAATCAGGCAACAAAAAAACCTTACCTTTTCACCTGCTTCAACGTCTCGGCAATCAAAAACGCCAACTCCAGCGACTGATCGGCATTCATCCGTGGGTCGCAATGGGTGTGGTAGCGGTCCGACAAACCATCTTCCGTAATCGGCCGCGCCCCGCCGATGCACTCGGTGACGTTCTGCCCGGTCATCTCGATATGAATCCCGCCGGCGTAAGTCCCTTCGGCTTCATGGACCTGGAAGAACTCCTTCACCTCACTGAGGATCTGCGCAAAATCCCGGGTCTTGTAGCCGCTGCTGGCCTTGATGGTGTTGCCGTGCATTGGATCGCTACTCCACAGCACTTGCTTGCCTTCGCGCTGCACCGCGCGGATCAAGTTGGGCAGGTGATCGCCTACCTTGTTGGCACCCATGCGCGCAATCAGGTTCAGGCGGCCGGGGTCGTTGTCCGGGTTGAGGATGTCGATCAGGCGAATCAGGTCGTCCGGGTTCATGCTCGGGCCGACCTTGACCCCGATCGGGTTGTTCACCCCGCGCAGGAATTCGACATGGGCGCCGTCGAGTTGGCGGGTGCGATCGCCGATCCATAGCATATGGGCCGAGCAGTCGTAGTAATCGTTGGTCAGGCTGTCGCGACGGACAAATGCTTGCTCGTAGTTGAGCAGCAACGCTTCGTGGGCGGTGAAAAAACTGGTCTCGCGCAATTGCGGTGAGCTGTCCATGCCGCAGGCACGCATGAAGGCCAGTGTTTCATCGATGCGGTTGGCCAACTGGCTGTACTTCTCGGCCAGGGCTGAATTGGCGATGAAGTCCAGGTTCCACTTATGCACCTGGTGCAGGTCGGCAAAACCGCCCTGGGCAAAGGCCCGCAGCAGGTTCAGGGTGGCGGTGGATTGATGGTAGGACTGCAACAGGCGGTCCGGGTCCGGCACGCGGCTTTTTTTATCGAAGCCAATACCGTTGACGATATCGCCACGGTAGGCCGGCAGCGTGACGCCGTCGATGGTTTCATCGTTGGCCGAGCGCGGCTTGGCAAACTGACCGGCCATGCGCCCGACTTTCACCACTGGGCAGCCGGCGGCGAAGGTCATGACAATGGCCATCTGCAGCAGCACTTTAAACGTGTCGCGGATTTTCGCCGCCGAGAACTCGGCAAAACTCTCGGCGCAATCGCCGCCCTGCAGCAGGAAAGCGCGACCCTGGGTAACCTCGGCAAACTGACGGCGCAACTCACGGGCTTCACCAGCGAACACCAGCGGCGGATAGCTGGCAAGGCTTTGCTCGACCTGCAGCAAGTGCGCAGCGTCAGGGTAGTGGGGTTGTTGCTGGATCGGCAGGGCGCGCCAGCTATCGGGGCTCCAGGGTTGGCTCATCATGAACTCGAGTGATTTACGGTCGGGTTGCCATGTTATCAGCAATTAGTGCGTGACCTGTTGGCGCCGGTTCGCGGACAATCGCGCCTTTCCCGCTTGGGCTCAGGCGGCTGGATTGATCTGGTGCCCAGGTTATTGCCTGGTAGCCGTTAGGAGATGAGATGACTGAGGAGCGCGTCGAGCGCCTGCTGGCCGAAGTCCATGATGACTTCGGCATGATCCGTGTATTGGAAGTGGCCGATTACCGCTTTCTTGAATTTGGTGACGCCATTGAGCAGAGTTGCGTGTTCACTGCTGACCCCAGCTGGCTGGAGTACGACTACACCCGCGCCATGCTTGTCGGTGCGCTGTGTCATGAACAGCCGGAAAGTGCGTTGTTCCTCGGGCTTGGTGCCGGAACCCTGACTCAGGCGTGCCTCAAGTTCCTGCCGCTGGACGATGTCGAAGCCATTGAGCTGCGTCCAGATGTACCGCGCCTGGCCATCGAATTTTTAGGCCTGGATGATGATCCGCGGTTATATATCCGTGTGGGCGACGCTCTGCAATTGCTGGAAACCGCGGAGCCGGCGGACTTGATTTTCGTCGACCTGTATACCGACCTTGGTCCGGGTGTCGGGCATCTGGCCTGGACCTTCCTGGAAAACTGCCAGAAGCACCTCAATCCTGGTGGCTGGCTGATCATCAACCAGTGGGCCACCGATGACGGCAAGCCGTTGGGCGCCGCTTTGCTGCGCGGGCTTTATCACCGGCACTACTGGGAGCTGCCGGTGAAGGAGGGCAATGTGATCCTGATCGTGCCGGCGGACCTGGATCAGGAGCTGGACCGAGATGCACTGGCTGCCCGCGCCGAAGCGCTGGCGCCGCGACTGGGGTATTCGTTGCAATCGTTGATCAAGGCGATTCGGCCAGCGACCTGAGGTTGGGCACTTGTGTCAGTCATCAACAGCCTTTGAACACCCCCGGTCGTTTTTCGATCATCGCTCGAACACCTTCCTTGGCGTCTTCACTGTTAAGCAGTTTTTCCACCAGCACCGGCAACCCGGCAGCAGCGGCCGTTTCACCCTCGATGCGGGTTTGGCGCGCCGACATCAAGGTGGCCTGCACCCCCAGCGGCGCTTGCCGTGCGATGCGATTGGCCAGCGCCAGCGCCCTGGGTAACAGGTCTTCGCTGGCCATGACTTCCTGCACCAGGCCTAGGCGCAGCGCTTCATGGGCATCGAATTCATCGCCGGTAAGCAACCAGCGCATGGCATTGCCCCAGCCGGCGATTTGATGGAAGCGCAGCGTCGCGCCACCAAAAGGAAAGATCCCACGTTGCACTTCCATCTGCGCAAAGCGGGTATTGCTGGCGCACAGGTTGATATCCGCTGCCAGCATCAATTCGATGCCAATGGTCAGGCAATAACCCTGGGCGGCGACAATCACCGGTTTGCTGACCCGTGGCCCGGCGAACACACCCCACGGGTCGCAACCACCCAGCGGCGGTTGCCAGCCCTGGGCCATGGCATGGGCGACATTGGCCAGGTCCAGGCCGGCAGTGAAGTGGTCGCCGTGGCCGAAGACGATGGCTACTCGCGCCTCGTCGTTACGATCAAATTCACCATAGGCCAGGCTCAGCTCGTTCAGCAGGTCGAGGTCGAAGGCATTGCGCTTGGCCACGCGATCCAGGCCCAGAAGCAGGACGTGACCCTGCTGTTCACGGCTGACGCGGCTGCTGCTGGCTTGATTCATGGGTGAGTCCTCGGGCGCGAAGGGTAGTTTCGGACCGAAGGGCCCGCTGCGAAAAGTGAACCGTTTAAGCGTCATGACCAGCAGGGCCGGGTCTTTGAAAAATAGACGCTACTGCAAGGATGTGCAAAGCCTGTGACACAGAGCAGTTCAACGGGTTTTTTCGATAAAAAAAGCTCCCTTTTTCAGGTATTTCCGGTATAGTGCGCGCCGGCCTTTAACCGGGCCGCGTTTAGGTAGCGCAATTCCCCGAAGTCAGCTTCGGCTGCTCGTCCGTACAGCGGACTCTTCCTTGACGAATCTTTTTCATTCATTCGTTTTCGCAAATCCCCGCCGACAAAGCAGCCAGGGCGACTCTTGAGTCTCAACACGGCATGCGCAGCTTTGGAGCATGGGTCTTTGCGGATGCACTTAGAGGCAGACCCATGACCCAGGAAACCGGCGGCTTCGCCGCTTTTAATCTTAACCCGAACATTCTTGCTGCCGTCATTGCGACCGGCTACGAAGAACCTTCGGCGATTCAGTATCAATCGATCCCGATCATCATGGCCGGCCAAGACATGATTGGCCAGGCGCAAACCGGTACGGGTAAAACCGCCGCGTTCGCTCTGCCAATCCTGCACTGCATCGATCCTGCCAAGCGCGAGCCGCAAGCCCTGATCCTGGCGCCAACCCGTGAGTTGGCGCTGCAAGTAGCAACTGCTTTCGAAACCTACGCCAAGCAAATGCCAGGCGTAACCGTTGTGGCCGTTTACGGCGGCGCGCCTATGGGCCCACAACTGAAAGCAATCCGTAACGGCGCACAGATCGTTGTCGCCACTCCGGGCCGTCTGTGCGACCACCTGCGTCGCGACGAAAAAGTCCTGTCGACCGTGAACCATCTGGTTCTCGACGAAGCTGACGAAATGCTCAAGCTGGGCTTCATGGACGACCTGGAAGTCATCTTCAAGGCTCTGCCAGCGACCCGTCAGACCGTATTGTTCTCGGCGACTCTGCCGCAGTCGATCCGTGCCATTGCCGAACGCCATCTGCGCGATCCGCAGCACGTGAAGATCCAGACCAAGACTCAGACCGTTACCGCGATCGAACAGGCTCACCTGTTGGTTCACGCTGACCAGAAGACCTCGGCTGTATTGAGCCTGCTGGAAGTCGAAGACTTCGATGCCCTGATCATGTTCGTGCGCACCAAGCAAGCGACCCTGGACCTGGCCAGTGCCCTGGAAGCCAAAGGCTACAAAGCCGCTGCGCTGAACGGTGACATTGCCCAGAACCAACGTGAACGCGTGATCGAATCCCTCAAGGATGGCCGTCTGGACATCGTTGTGGCGACCGACGTTGCCGCTCGTGGCCTGGACGTTCCGCGCATCACTCACGTGTTCAACGTTGACATGCCGTACGATCCGGAATCCTACGTTCACCGTATCGGCCGTACTGGCCGTGCCGGTCGCGAAGGTCGTGCACTGCTGTTGGTGACTCCGCGTGAGCGCCGCATGCTGCAAGTGATCGAGCGTGTTACCGGTCAGAAAGTTGCCGAAGTCCGCCTGCCGGATGCCCAGGCCGTTCTCGATGCTCGCATCAAGAAACTGACCAACAGCCTGTCGCCGCTGGTGGCTGACGCTGAATCGACCCACGGTGATCTGCTGGACCGCCTGACTGCCGATATCGGTTGCACCCCACGTGCCCTGGCTGCAGCCCTGCTGCGCAAGGCTACCAACGGTCAAGCACTGACCCTGGCTGCCATCGAGAAAGATCGTCCACTGGTACCGAACAACGCTCCGCGCGGTGATCGTCCAGAGCGTACCGGTGATCGTCCGGACCGTGGTGATCGTGAGCGTCGTGCTCCGGTTCCATTGGCTGAAGGCCGTGCTCGCTGCCGTACCGCGCTGGGTGCGCGTGATGGTATCGCTGCCAAGAACCTGCTGGGCGCTATCCTCAATGAGGGTGGCCTGGCACGTGAAGCTATCGGTCGCATCCAGGTGCGTGACAGCTTCTCCCTGGTGGAGCTGCCGGAAGATGGTCTGGAAAAACTGCTGACCAAGCTGAAGGACACTCGTGTTGCCGGTAAGCAGCTCAAGCTGCGTCGCTATCGCGAAGATTGATCCGCTCTTGAGCTGATTGATCGAACATAAAAAATCCCCGACTGGTTCGGGGATTTTTTATGCCTGAAGTTTGAGCTAGCCAAATCGATAGATATCCATTCCCAGCGCCCCCATGGTGAAGCCTTGGTGAGCAACGCTGAATTGCCCGCCTGCGTCCCGTGCAAAATACAACGGCAACAAATGCTCATCGCTGGGATGACTGCGTACTGCATTGGGTGCCTGGCGACGATAGTCGTGCAATGCGGCTTCATCACCGGCTGCAAGCTTCTCCACAACCCAATCGCGAAAGTCCCGAGCCCAGGGTTCAATACTTTCCGGCCCGGCGTGCCAATCCAGCTCGCCAAGGTTATGGGTAATGCTGCCGGAGCCGATCAGCAGCACGCCTTGCTCGCGCAGGCTGGCGAGCGCATGGCCAACTCGGGTTTGCAGGGCAGGACCGAGGCGAGTGGGCAGCGAGACTTGCAGCACCGGAATATCGGCATCGGGGTACATCAGCGACAGCGGCACCCAGGCGCCATGGTCGAATGGACGTTTGGTGTCGATCATCACATCCAAACCATCCTTCTGGAGCAAGTTGACAATTTGTACTGCCAACTGCGGTTGGCCGGGCGCCGGGTATTGCACGGCAAACAGTTCCGCGGGGAAGCCGCCGAAGTCGTGCCAGGTTTCTGGAGCCGGACTGCCGCTGACCAACAGGTCCTGGCTTTCCCAGTGCGCCGACACCACGACAATTGCCTTGGGGCGCGGTAACTCGGCCGCCAGCCGCGCCAAGGCCGGACCGCTGGCGCCCGGTTGCAGGGCGAGCATGGGTGAACCGTGAGAGATAAACAGGCTGGGGAGCATGAGAGCGGTCCTGAGGTTAAGATGGTGCCATCTTCAATCAGATCATTGATCTAAATCTAATATAAGTTTTAGTCCTATTTGATCGAATTTTCAGGGTGATTCATGGATCCCAAGTTTTGGCATGAGCGCTGGGCACGCAATCAGATTGGCTTTCATTTGCCCGAGGTGAATCCTTACCTGCAGCGCCACTGGCCCGCATTGGTCTTGATGAGCGGGGCGCGAGTGCTGGTGCCGTTGTGCGGTAAAAGCCTGGACCTGGCGTGGCTGGCCAGTCAGGGTCATCAAGTTATCGGCGTGGAGCTGTCGGAAACGGCCATTGAAGGCTTTTTCAGTGAGCAGGGGCTCACACCGCAAATCAGTCAGAGGGGGTTGTTCAGGGTTTATCAGGCGGGATCTATTGAGCTGTGGTGCGGTGATTTCTTCGCTTTGGATGAGGGGGACGTGGCCGAGTGCACAGCGTTTTATGACCGTGCGGCGATGATAGCCTTGCCTCCGTTGATGCGTGAGCAGTATGCCGCGCACCTGAACAGCATCCTGGCCCGAGGTTGCCAGGGCCTATTGATCACCCTCGACTATGAGCAGGCGCAGAAGGCCGGGCCGCCGTTTGCAGTGCCTGACGAAGAAGTACGGTTGCTGTTGGGGCAACACTGGCAGCTGGACGTTCTTGATGAGCAGGACATTCTGGGAGAGAGTTGGAAGTTCTTGCAAGACGGTGTCACGCGACTGGATGAGCGGGTTTACCGGTTGGCCAAGGGCTGAAGAGGCACCCACAAAAAAAGGGGCGATCCAATCGCCCCTTTCTGTGTTGCTACCAACTCGTTAGCCCCGACGACGCAAGGCGTCGATACGCTCTTCCAGTGGCGGGTGGCTCATGAACATGCGAGCCAGGCCTTGCTTGACGCCACCGTTGATGCCGAAGGCGGTCAGGGTGTTGGGCATATGCACCGGCAGACCCTGTTCGGAGCGCAGGCGTTGCAGGGCACCGATCATCGCATTGGCGCCGGCCAGGCGGGCACCCGCTTCGTCAGCGCGAAATTCCCGTTTGCGCGAAAACCACATCACGATCGAGCTGGCGAGGAAGCCCAGTACCAGTTCGGCGAAGATGGTTGCCACGTAGTAGGCAATACCCTGGCCGCCTTCATTCTTGAAAATGACCTTGTCGACGAAGTTGCCGATGATGCGCGCGAAGAACATTACGAAGGTGTTCACCACGCCTTGTACCAGCGCCAGGGTGACCATGTCACCGTTGGCCACGTGACCGATTTCGTGGGCCAGCACGGCCTTCACTTCATCGGGCGAGAAACGCTCCAGCAAGCCCTGGCTGACGGCAACAAGAGCATCGTTCTTGTTCCAGCCCGTGGCAAACGCGTTGGCTTCATAGGCCGGGAAGATCCCGACCTCGGGCATCTTGATTCCGGCTTCGCGGGACAATTGCTCGACGGTTTGCATCAGCCATTGCTCATGCCGCGTACGCGGCTGAGTGATGATCTGGGTACTGGTGCTCATCTTCGCCATCCACTTGGAGATGAACAGCGAGAAAATCGACCCGGCGAAACCAAAAACCGCACAGAAAACCAGCAGCTGATTGAGGTTCAGATCAACCCCGTTGGCCGCCATGAACCCGTTGAAGCCGAAAAGGCTCAGGGTGATGCTGGCAATCAGCACGACCGCCAGGTTAGTGGCCAAGAACAGCAGGATGCGCATCATGGTTGTAGAATTCTCCTCATGCTTAATGTGTTGCGTACTGCGGGGTATATAAGGTGCGGCACTGGGCTATTCAACCGGGCGACTATTTCAAACTGTGTCCTACAGCCTGAATGTAAAGCTTTGAAGGGGATTTCCGAGTTTGCAGGTCGGTGAAAATCCCCGCTCAGCCCCATGGTTATTGGCGAGTGCGCGACCAGAGGGGCGAGGTGGGGGCTATAAATGCCTGCGCCCGTGTCAGGCACAGATGTGTTGCCAGATAATCGCTGTACGACCTTAAGTGAGTCGTACAGTGGAAAAATTCATTACTGGCGATAGGACTTCAGGAAGTTGCCAATTCGACCTATGGCCATGTCCAGGTCATCCACGCGCGGCAAAGTCACCACGCGGAAGTGATCGGGCCACGGCCAGTTGAACGCCGTGCCCTGGACCACCAGCAGTTTTTCCGACAGCAGCAGGTCGAGGACGAACTTTTCATCGTTGTGGATCGGGCAGACTTTCGGGTCGATCCGCGGGAAGGCATACAGGGCGCCCATGGGTTTGACGCAACTGACGCCGGGAATGTCGTTGAGCAGTTCCCAGGTGCGGTTACGCTGTTCCAGCAGGCGACCGGCCGGCAGCACTAGGTCATTGATGCTCTGGTAGCCACCGAGGGCGGTCTGGATCGCGTGCTGGCTTGGCACGTTGGCGCACAGGCGCATGTTGGCCAGCATGTCGATGCCTTCGATGTAGCTTTGCGCGTTGTGCTTGGGCCCGGAGATGGCCACCCAGCCGGAACGGAAACCCGCCACCCGGTAGGATTTGGAAAGGCCGTTGAACGTCAGGCACAACAGGTCCGGCGCCAGGGATGCAGTGCAGATGTGCACGGCATCGTCGTAGAGGATCTTGTCGTAGATCTCGTCGGAGAACACCACCAGATTGTGCTGGCGAGCCAGTTCGAGCATACCCTGCAGCACTTCCTTGGAATAGACGGCGCCGGTGGGGTTGTTCGGGTTGATGATCACCAATGCCTTGGTGTTGGGGGTAATCTTGGCCTTGATGTCCGCAAGGTCCGGCCACCAGTTGGCTTGTTCATCACACAGGTAATGCACTGGATGGCCGCCGGCCAGGGTCACGGCGGCAGTCCACAGCGGATAGTCGGGTGCTGGTACCAGCACTTCGTCACCGTTGTTGAGCAAGGCCTGCGTGGCCATCACGATCAGCTCGGATACACCGTTGCCCAGGTAGATATCTTCGATGCCGACGCCGTCCACCTGCTTTTGCTGGTAGTACTGCATCACCGCCTTGCGGGCGCTGAACAACCCCTTGGAGTCACTGTAGCCCTGGGCGGTGGGCAGGTTGCGGATCACGTCCTGGAGGATTTCATCTGGCGCTTCGAAACCAAAGGACGCCGGGTTGCCAATGTTCAGCTTGAGGATGCGATGGCCTTCCTCTTCCAGGCGTTTGGCGTGCTTGAGCACTGGGCCGCGAATGTCGTAGCAGACGTTGGCGAGCTTGTTCGATTTGCTGACCTGCATGGCGATGTGATCCCGAAAATGAACGATCCAGACGGCGTGGACACTACCGTGCTGGGAATCCTGCGCTGGCGCACCCATAAATACGTTTGAATGCCGGTAAAACGGGTGCCAGACTGGCGTTTTGACGAGGCGCAATCATACGTGCCGCCTGATCCATGGAAAAGACACAGATCAGGCTTTTTCAGTTGCCGAGGTGTACCGATGGAAAAGTTGCAGAAAACCGTTGATGAGTGGAAGGCAATGCTCGACCCAGAGCAGTACAACGTTTGTCGCCTCAAGGGCACCGAACGGCCGTTTTCCGGCAAGTACAACGACTCCAAGGTCGACGGTGTGTACCACTGCATTTGCTGCAATGAACCGTTATTCGATTCGAAGGCCAAGTTTGATTCAGGCTGCGGCTGGCCCAGCTTCTACGAACCGATTGCCGAGCAGGCAATGGTCGAGATCCGTGACGTCAGCCACGGCATGGTTCGCACTGAAGTCACCTGCGCCAAGTGTGATGCTCACCTGGGTCATGTGTTCCCTGATGGTCCGCCGCCGACCGGTTTGCGCTATTGCATCAATTCGGTGTGCCTGGATCTGGTGCCGCGCTAGACAGTAAACCCTCTGCAGGCACTCGCGCCTGCAGGGGCGGCTATATGAAGGTATAAGCCTGGAAAATTAAATTGCACACAATTGAATTGCCTACTATCTTTTAGGTCTCCTTATCTCTTTCGAGGCACTGCCATGAGCGACAACCTGCTGAGCATCCCTTGCACCACCATAAAGGGTGAGCAAAAGACGTTGGCCGATTTCTCCGGCAAGGCGATCCTCGTGGTCAATACCGCCAGCAAGTGCGGTTTCACCCCGCAATACAAGGGCCTGGAGCAACTCTGGCAGCAATACAAGGACCAGGGGCTAGTGGTGCTGGGCTTCCCTTGTAACCAGTTTGGCAAGCAGGAGCCGGGCAACGAAGGTGCCATCTCCGAATTTTGCGAGTTGAATTTCGGTGTCAGCTTCCCGCTGTTCAAGAAGATCGATGTAAACGGTGGCGAGGCTCATCCGTTGTTTGTGCAACTTAAACAGCGTGCGCCGGGCTTACTGGGTTCCAAGGGCATCAAGTGGAACTTCACCAAGTTCCTGATCGACCGTGACGGCCAGGTGGTCAAGCGCTTCGCGCCCACCACTAAACCTCAGGAACTGACCCAAGAGATCGAAGCGTTGCTCAAATGACCGACCTGCCCAACGAGTCCCTGGCCCTCGACAGTCAGTTGTGTTTTAAGCTGTACGCAGCCTCCCGTGCGATGACGCGGGCCTACAAGCCGATGCTCGATCAGTTGGGCCTGACCTATCCGCAATACCTGGTGATGCTGGTGTTGTGGGAATGGCAGGATGCGGCGCCACCGCAGCCGACGGTCAAGGCTTTGGGCGAACGTCTGTTACTGGATTCCGGCACATTGACGCCGCTGCTCAAGCGCCTTGAGCAATTGGCCCTGGTCAGGCGTCAGCGCAGTGCCAGCGACGAACGTGAGGTGCACCTGAGTCTTGCCGAGGCGGGCAGGCGCCTGCGTGACAGGGTTCAACCGCTAAAGGCTCGCTTGCTGTGTGACAGTGGCGTCGACCTGAGTCAGGCAGATGCCTTGCGCCATGGCCTGGATCAGTTGCTCAGGCAGATCAAAGACTTGTCGTAGTCGGCACCCAAAGGTCGAGCAGGCCGTTGAGTTCTTCCCGTCGAAAAGGCTTGGCCAGATAGTCATTCATTCCCGCGGCTCGGCAGCGCTCTCGTTCTTCGGACAGGGCGTTGGCGGTCAGCGCGACGATTGGCAATTCCGGCCAGCGCCCGCTGCGGCGAATCTGCCGGCTTGCCTCGTAGCCATCCATGACCGGCATGTTGCAGTCCATCAACACCATGTCGAAACGTTGTTCTTCAAGCAACTTGAGGGCCTCGCCACCGTGGGCCGCGACGATCACCTCACAGCCGAGCTTGCTCAGCATGCCCTTGGCCACCAGCTGATTGACCGGATTGTCTTCCACCAGCAGGATGCGCGCCCTATGGGTGATCGGGCCGGTTTCCAGCTGGGTAAGGTCAAGGACGATATTTGTGTCGGGGCGCAGGTTGCGATGCAGGATCTGGTACAGCGCATTGCGGCTCAATGGCCGCGCCTGTTGTTGCAGAGGGGCCAGGGCGGCGACTTCTTCGCTGGGCATGAAGTTGCCATAGGCGGTGACCAGCAGGATCGGTGCGCTAATCGCCGGGCGCAGGCGGAACAGGCATTCGGCGCAATCGGTGATCAGCAGGTCAGGTTTGAGCCCACTCAAGTCATCGTCGATGGTGCGACAATGCGGTGTCAGCCCCCAACTGGGCAACAGGGTGTTCAGCAGCTCCGCCAGACCGCTACTGGCAGAGGTAATGGCAACCACCTCGCCCGTCAGGGGCGCCAGGCGCACGACAGGTATATGGGTGGGCAGAGGCAGGTCAGCGCAGAACTGGCTGCCAAAGCCGGTTTGCGAGTTGATGCTCAGGGTGCCGTGCATGGCTTTGCAAAGGTTGTGGGTCAACGCCAGCCCCAGTCCCGTGCCGCCAAACTGGCGGGTGATGCCAGCGCCGGCCTGGGTGAACGGTTGGAAAATTCTCACTTGGGCATCCTGAGCAATGCCGATACCGGTGTCGCAGACCTCGACCCTGACTCGACCGTTGCGTGCACTGAGACGCACATCGACCCGACCAAATCGGGTGAACTTCAAGGCGTTGGACAGCAGGTTACTGACGATTTGCCTGACCCGGGTCGGATCGCCGATGACCTGAGCGGGAAACTGATGGTCGATCAGGCACGTCAATTCGACGTTGGGCGCGGCGTTTTGCGAGAACAGATTGGCAGTGTCTTCCACCAGCGAACCAAGGTCGAACGGGATCGTCTCCAGCTCAAGCTGGCCGGCATCGAACTTGGACATATCGAGAATGTCGTTGAGCAATTCCACCAGGACTTTGCCTGAGTCATGGGCAATCGATAGCTGTTGGCGCTGCTCGGCATTCAGTGGGCTGTCCAGGGAAAGGGCGATCATTCCCAGCAGCCCATTAAGTGGCGTGCGAATCTCGTGACTCATGTTGGCCAGGAAGGCGGCACGGGCCTGGGCCATACCGAGGGCCGTCATCTTCGCTGCTTCCAATTCTTCGTTGGATTGGCTCAGCCGGTGGTTGATCCCCTTGAGCTCGGTAGTCCTGGCAGAAACAATGTTTTCCAGTTGCCCGAGGTACTCGGTTATACGGTCCTCGGCCTGCTGGCGTTGCTGAATTTCGGCTTCCATGTTTTCGAACTGTTGGTTGGCGACGTTGACCAACACGCCAATCTCGTCGTGCTCATGCCCTGGCGGGCAGTCCAGGCGGTTCTGGGCGGCGCCACGCGGGTTGCGGGTACTCAACTCGCGGATGATCCGCACCAGCGGCTGAGTCAGCATCACGTAGAACAATCCCAGCAGGATCCCGGTCAGGATCAGGCTGCGGATAAAACCGCTGAGCAGGGTGATCTCGGCGCGCCGAAGAAAGCGGCTGCCGAATGCGTAGGTGTCGACGTCGAGGCGCAAGACGCCAAGGGATTCGGTTGGCATGTGGGCGAGGAACAGCCGGTCTTCGAACTGGCGATTGGCGCCAAACAGGAAGTCACTGATGGGGCGGTAGCTGCTTTCCTTGCGTGGTCGATCAACGTCGGCCAGTACCGTTGCGTTGTTGTCGATCAGTTGGGCACGGGTGATGGCAGGGGAGTGCAACAGGCCCAACGTCAGCTCTTGCGCCAGCTCGGCGTCGATGTTGTAGGCGATGCGCGAGGCCGGGTTATGGCTGATTTCAATCAGCGAGCGTATTTCCCGGTTGATGGAGGCGTCTTCGCTGGCATAATCAATACCGATTTGGATCAGGCTGAGCAAGGTTCCCAAGACGAAACCGACCAGCACAGTCAGTCTGGCTTGTTTATAAGACAAGCGGTGGGCGAACTTGATATCCATCGGGTGCTGAACCACTTTACGTTTCCCTTCGCCCGGCAAGCATAGCTGAACATCAGAGGCTATCGGCCTTGCCCGGCATGAATCGATTTATTCAGGTGCAGCCCTGTGCGGTCTGCGTCAGGGCTTCCAATACGCCATCTTTTACAAGAACTAGCCAGAGGAATAGTCGTGGATTCTCGATTGAATGCCTTTCTTGAGCGGGCCGATGCGGTGCTCGCTCGTCTGGAACCTTTATTGCCGGCGCCTCGCCAGTCCATTGACTGGAATCAGTGCCTGGCCGCCCGCTGGCAGCGTGAAGGCCGCAGTGGCTTCTTGTTACCGCTGGAAGTCAGCCTGGACATGCGCTTGTCCGACTTGATCGGTGTGGACAAACAGCGCGAACAGTTGGCCCGTAACACCCAACAGTTTCTCGATGGCCTACCGGCCAACCATGCGTTGCTCTGGGGCTCGCGCGGCACCGGTAAATCCTCGATGGTGCGCGCCTTGCTGGCCCAGCATGCGAAGGCCGGCCTGCGCCTGATCGAAATCGAGCGAGATCACCTGGCCGACCTGCCACGGGTGGTCGAGCAATTGGTCAAATTGCCACAACGCTTTGTGCTGTTTTGTGATGACCTGTCGTTCGAGGCCGGCGAAAGTGATTACCGGATCCTCAAGAGTGTACTCGACGGCTCCCTGGAGCAGGCACCGGAAAACGTCTTGCTGTACGCCACTTCCAACCGCCGCCACCTGGTCCCCGAAAACCAGAGCGACAACGAAAACTGGAAGATGGTCGATGGCGAGTTGCACCCCAATGAAGCGGTGGAAGACAAGATCGCCCTGTCTGATCGTTTTGGCCTGTGGCTGTCGTTTTACCCGTTCAACCAGGAGCACTTTCTCGACGTGGTCGAGCACTGGATCGGTGAGCTGGCCAGCAAGGCCGGCTTGCCGTGGCAACGTGACGAAGCACTGGACATCCTCGCGGTACGTTGGGCAACCGGTCGCGGTAATCGCAACGGCCGTTGCGCGTATCAGTTCGCCCGCTATTGGGTTGGCCTCAAATTGCTGGAACGTCAGCCATGATTGATTTGCAGCAGGCCGGTACCGGCCTTGATGGATACGACATGCTTTACGCACAACTGGAATCGTTGTTGGCCGATGAGCGGGACTTTATCGCCAACGCTGCGCAGTTTTCGGCGTTCCTGTTCAATCAGCTCGATGACTTGAACTGGGCCGGCTTCTACCTCAACCGCAATGAAGAATTGGTGCTTGGGCCTTTCCAGGGGCAGATAGCCTGTGTACGCATTCCCTTTGGGCGTGGTGTTTGCGGCGCTGCTGCTGCCACGCGGCAAACACAACGGGTGGAAGATGTTCGCGCCTTTGCAGGGCACATTGCCTGTGACAGCGCGTCGAGTAGCGAATTGGTAGTGCCGCTGGTCAAGGACGGACGGCTAATCGGCGTTCTGGACCTGGACAGCCCGAAGCTGGCGCGTTTTACCTCTCGGGATCAGGTCGGTATTGAACAGCTGGCAGCGATTTTCCTGCGCCTTACCGATTGTTGAATGATTAGTGGCCCTGGCTGCAACCTGCAGCCAGGTTGCAGTCTGTCGTCAACGACTTATCAGTCTGTCCAGTTGCATTTGCAGGGTCCGCTCCAGTTCCAGCATGGACGCCTCGATTGCCTTGACCCAGGGATCGATACTCAGCTGATCGGTGCCGTCGCAGGCTTTTTCCAGGGCTTCGCAATGTTCGGCCAATGCATGGGCCTGGACGATCTGGGCAGCCCCCTTGATCTTGTGAGCCTGGTCGATAAGGTCCTGCCGGACTCCTTGTGCCAGCAACGCCATGAGTTCACCACGATCATTGCGGCTGCTGCTCAACAGCTCTTCCAGCAGACGCCGGCTTAACGCCGGATCACCGCCGGTAAGTGCATGCAGGCTGTCGAGATTGAAAAGTTTGCTGGAAGGCAGGGGGCTGACCTCGGCCAAGTGCCGCCCCAGGGTCGTGAGACTGATGGGCTTGAACAGGCAGTCATTCATGCCCGCCTCCTTGCAGCGTTGTTTCTCCTCCGGCTGGGCATTGGCGGTGAAGCCTAGGACAATACAGGGCGCCATGTTTTCCCGTTGCTCGTGCTCGCGAATAGAGCGGGTCAGTTCATAGCCGTTCATGATCGGCATATTGCAGTCGGCGATGATCAGGTCGAAGTGTCCCTGGCGCCATGCCTGGAATCCTGCTGCGCCATGTTGGACAGCTGTGAACTGATGGCCGAGAAAACCCAGTTGCTGGCACATGAGCAAGCGGTTTGCGGGGTGATCGTCTACCACCAGCACGTTCAGTACGGCTGCGATTTCCACTACCACCGGCTTCAACTCAATCACGGGATGTGTCGGCGCCAGGCTGGTCATGTTCAGCGAAACATACACCTGGGTGCCGACTCTGGGCACGCTGCTCAAGCTCAGATGCCCGCCCATCATTTCGCACAGGCTGCGACAGATCACCAGCCCCAGGCCGGCACCGCTTCTGGCCAAATGCCCCGAGTTGTCAGCCTGGGCAAAAGGTTCGAACAGCCGTTGCTGATCGTCCCAGGTGATCCCGATGCCCGTGTCCTCGACCGCCAGTTTCATGTTGATTTGTTGTGTCTGGCTGTCGGCCTGGATATCCACCTTGATCTTCACCTGGCCCTGCTCAGTAAATTTGATGGCATTGCTCACCAGGTTGGAAAGGATCTGTTTGAAGCGCAGTGGATCGATCAGCACATCGGTATGTTCGACGCTGCGGTTGAACTCAAGTAACAGGCTGAGGGATTTCTGGCGCGCCAAGCCATCAAAGACCCGTACCACCGACTCAATGAGCTCCCACAGATTGACCCGCTCTGGTGCCAGGCTCAGGCGGCCGGATTCGATACGGGCGATGTCCAGGATATCGCCGATCAGCTCCAGCAAGTCTTTCGCCGAGTTGTAGGCGACCTCGATGGCGGGACGGTCCAGATGGCCGTGCTCGGCACGTTTGAGGGTCAGCTCAAGCATGCCGATGACTGCATTCATGGGGGTGCGGATTTCATGACTCATGGTCGTCAGAAATGTGCTTTTTGCCCGATTGGCCTCATCTGCACGATCCTTGGCGGCCCGCAGTTCATCGAATAATTGGCGTCGTTCGCTGATGTCGATCCAGCCACCAATGATCCCCCTGACCTCGCCGGTGGAGTCGCGGTACGGCAGAATCCAGTGGTAGATCGTCAGTTTTTTCCCATGAATGTGCAACGAACGGTCGAGAATCAACGGACTGCCTTCGGCGACTACCCGTTGATAATCGGCGTGGTATTGGCTGGCTTCCAAATCGATGTCCAGGCCGATCTGGGTAACGCTTTTGCCAATCACCTCTTCGCGCCTGACGCCGAAAACCTGCAGGTAGCTGTCATTGCAGGTTTGAAGCAATCCGTTGCGATCGCGTACATAGATCGGATGAGGCGTTTCGTTAACCAGGGCCCGCATGAATTCAAGCTGGTCGTTGAGGGCACGTTCAGCCATCTGTCGGTGCTTGATCTGCCTGCGCATATAGGCATTCCAGGTCAGGGACGTCAGCAGCAGGAGGCCTGCGCCGATGATGACCTGGAGAATCAGGTGATGGTAGTTACGCCAATAGCTATCGGATGCCGCCGTGTAACCACGCCAGCGACTGTTGATGATCCCCAGTTCATCCGAGGCAATACTGAGTAATGCCTTGTCGAGAATCGAGCTTAGCTCGGTGGCGCTACGCGAGGTGGCCAGGGAAAAGGAGGCCAGTTGGGTGCCGATGCTGGAGCTGATCTGCAATTTGTCCTGGAATACCTGTGAGGAGAGGAAGTAGTTGGCGACCACCAGCGGACTGACGGCACCTTCCACGTGCCCTTGGGCCAATAATTTCGAGGCCTTGAAGGTATCGCTGGCTTGCACCAACTTGATCTGCGGGAACGCTTGACGCAAATAGCTCACCAAGGGGTTGCCTTCGGTTATCGCCAGGCGTTTGCCCGTCAGTTGTTCAAGGCTTGAGGGGGCGTCAGGCCCTTTGCGCGTTAGCAGTACATAGGAATTTTCCAGGTAGGGCCGGCTGAAGCTCAGCTTGGACTTCCGTTCGGTGCTGGGGATGATTGCTGCGATGATGTCGGCCTTGTTGCTTTCTACCTGCTGGATCATGTCGTTGAGGTTGCGGGAGTGCTGGGTCTCGAAGCGTAAACCGGTGCGCAGCCGAATCAGCTCCAGAAGATCTGCAGTGATGCCGCGCAGGGTGCCGTCTGCGTCGAGGAAGGTCATCGGTGCGAAGGTTTTATTGATGACCACCTTTACCACGGGATGCTCTTTGAGCCAGCGCTCCTCGCGCTGGCTCAGTTGCAGCTTGTGATCGGTCAGTAATATGTCGCTGCCGGCGCTCCAGCGTTTGGAGATGTTTTCCTGCTCGTTGGTTGCAATGACCCCCAGGACTGAATTGATGATGCTCAACAAGATCGGCTGATCCCGGCGTACGGCAAAGCTGAAACCGTAGGCTTCGTGCTTGCCGAAGTTGGCCATGCGAATATTTTTCAGATAGCCCTTGTTGATCATGTAGTGGGTAGAGATGGTGTCGCCGAGAAATACGTCAGTCTGGTCGAAGGCAACGGCGTTGAGAGCGTTTTGATAGGACGGATAGGCCTGGATAATTGCCTTTGGGTACAGCGCTTCGACTTCCGCCAGGGGCAGATAGTGGTAGACCAGGCTTAACCGCATGCCGATCAGGCCGTCGCTGAGCGAGCGGTTTTCTCCTTCGCGGGTGACCAGCACAGGCTGGTCCACGGCGTAGGGCGTTGACAGGACGATCTCGGGGTTACTCGCCTCAAACCCGTTGGCAGTGCCCAGCAAGTCTACTTCGCCGGCTTGCAATGCCTGGATCGCCGCTTCTCGGGTTGGGTAGCGCAGCACGCTGACGGGTAATACGAGTGCCTTGGACAGGATGCCGGCATAGTCGGCTGTGATGCCCTCATAGTCATGACCGCTGGCGGTGATATCAAAGGGTGGATAGTCGGGTGCTGAGGTACCCAGCACCAACTCGCGTTTGCTTTGTAACCATTGGCGCTGTGTTTTGTCCAGTTGAGTATCCATTTGAGCACTGCCTACACGACTCAGCAGTGAGTAACGCTCTTGAGCCGTTAGAGTGGCAGGCACGGCTGTGCTTAAGCACAAACCTGTACTCAATATGATTAGAAGGTCCTTTAAGCACCTGGGCATTCTGTTTCTCACACTAACGCGTTGCGTTTTGCTATCTCGATAAGCGCTACCAAAGAGGTGGCTTTAAGTTTTTGCATGAGTCTCTTTTTGTAGGTGCTGACTGTTTTGTTACTAAGAAACATGCCTTTGGCTATTTCCTTGTTTGTTCTGCCCTGTGCAAAAAGTTGCAAAACCATAAGTTCGCGGTCGTTGACTGATTTGAAGAGGTTTAATTCTTCGTTTTCGTCAGTTTCTGAGCAGTTACCATTTAATACTTGGCTGGGGAAATAGTTGTACCCGGATAAAACAGCTTTTATGGCACTTAGCAGTTCACTCAAGTCGCCCTCTTTGCAGACATAGCCGTCAGCGCCTGATCGCATGCAGCGTGTTGCGAAGAGTGTCGGGGATTGGGCCGTCAAAATCAGGGTTTTCATGGGGGAACTCATGGCGTTGAACCTGCAAAGCACTTCCAGGCCATCAAGTTTCGGGATGCTGATGTCAAGTATTATCAGGTCGGGAAGGCATTCGCGGACCATTTGTATTGCATCGCAACCGTTGTCCGTTTCTCCAACTACTTTGTAACCTTCATGTTCTAACAGCATTCGAATTGCAAGTCGGATAACGGGGTGGTCGTCGATAATAAAAACTGAGTTCATGATCAAATCCCATGTATGTGCAAATAAAGCGGGCACATTAGCTCAGAAGATGATGCGGGAGCGTGAGGTGAATGCAGGGCAGATGTAAAATAGGAAAAGTCCTACGTAAAAAATGTAATGGATTACCCTTTGTCAGGCTTTCCTTGACGAGATTTAAGTGTTTTGCAAGTGGCGTATGGGAATGCGAAAACTAGCTATCGAACGACTGGGTAATAGCGAAATTATCGTAATGACTGGATGTTTAATGTCCTACATGTTCAATGTCGCCGTACTTCAGGTTAACTGGGTTTTCATGATGTTGTTTATTTCTGGCCAATACCGCCCGGCTGATCAGTGCGCCAAGTTGCTCCTTGTTCAAAGGCTTGACCAGGTAGCCGAGCAAGGGGATATCACGTTGTATTGCCTGGACTTGGAGGTTTTCCAGTTCGACAGCGGGCAGTCCACTCAGCAGGATGGCATATCGTATAAACCCTGCGCGGCTGGCTATTTCTACCAACTCCAGTCCTGGCAGGTCTGGCAGGCATTGATCGCACAGCATGATGTCGAAGGGGGTTTGAGCCTGCGTCATCAATTTTATTGCCTGCTCGGCATTCTCTGCCGGTGTCAGTTGGTTGAAACCGAAAATTTTAAGCAGGCATTGGGTGGCCAGAAGTTGAAAGGGGTGATCTTCCACTAACAGGATGCGCGGTTGTTGTTTGAGCATAGGGAGTTCCATGAGAATGGCCCATGCTGGAATGACGCCAACCAGGGCTTGTACCGCTACGGCCCGTGAGTCATGTGTCGAACTGTTGTTGGGTCGCAGGAATGTAGGAGTCGATTGCTGTATTGAATAAGAAGGCGGGTGATTATTCATCGGGTGTTGGGATTAATTCGATCAGTCTGCTCTGTTCCTTTCGTAGGCAGATTCTTTTAGGGGAATCACCCTGTCAGGACAACCCGACAGGGCGATTCTTTATTGAGGGCTTGAACGCCCGGTCATTTCTCGCGCCATCTCGCTGGCGTAGCTGTCGGTCATGCCGGCAATGAAGTCGATCATGCGCAGGAACGAGCGATGCAGTGACCCATCCGGGTCGGGGGCACTGTTGCCCAGCAAATCCAGGATGCGCCGATTCTTGAAGGACGGTGTACGACCACCATGCTGTTCCAGGGCGGCGCCGCAGAAGGCATTCAAGAGGATTTCCAGGGTGGTATAAGCGCCGATTTCATGCAGCGTCTTGCGCTTGTCCTGGAAGATTTTCTTGCGTGCCATGTCCTTGGCGTTCAGTACGCAGCGCTTGGCAGGACCGTGCATGTGTTCCACCAGATCACCTTCAAGGGTGCCTGCCAGCAGTGCGTCCTGCTGCTCGACGAAGGCCCGTGCCGCTGCATTGGTCAAGTGCTCGATGGCCTTGCCTCGCAGGATGGCCAGCTTGCGTCGCCGGGAATCCAAGGGGCCTAACTGGCGATAGGTTTGCGGTAAATCATCGCCCACCAGGTCCAGCAGCAGCGATTCGACCTCGGCGTATTCCAGCAAGTCCATTTCCAGGCCATCTTCAAGGTCGATCAGGGCATAGCAAATGTCGTCGGCCGCCTCCATCAGATACACCAGTGGATGGCGCGCCCAGCGTTGTTCTTCCAGCTGTGGCAAGCCCAGTTTCTGGGCGACCTGTTCAAGGATCGGCAGCTCGCTCTGGTAACAGCTGAACTTGTGTTTCTTGTAGCCGAGGGAATCGGCGTGGCGGGCGGTCCACGGGTACTTCAGGTAGGTGCCCAAGGTGGCGTAGGTCAGGCGGGTGCCACCATCAAACTGATGGTATTCAAGTTGTGTCAGTACCCGGAAACCTTGAGCGTTGCCTTCGAAGTTGAGAAAGTCGTTGCGCTCGGCACTGCTCATGTCATCCAGCCAGCCACGGCCTGCAGCTTGCTGGAACCAGTGGCGAATCGCATCTTCACCCGAATGGCCGAACGGCGGGTTGCCAATGTCGTGGGCCAGGCAGGCCGATTGCACCACCATTCCCAAGTCGCTGGGATCACACCAGTCGGGTAGAGCGTTACGGATGGTTTCGCCCACGCGCATGCCCAGGGAGCGCCCGACGCAGCTGACTTCCAGGGAGTGGGTCAGACGGGTGTGGATATGATCGTTGCTGGAGACCGGGTGCACCTGAGTCTTGCGGCCCAGGCGGCGGAAAGCGCCGGAGAAGATGATCCGGTCATGATCTTTGTGAAACGGGCTGCGACCCAGTTCTTCCGGGCTGTGCAGGGGTTTTCCAAGGCGTTCGCGGGTAAGCAGGGTGGGCCAATCCAAGTCAGGGTCTCTCCGTGCGGTGAATGAGGCGTTCCAGCTTCCCGGTTCAGCCCCTTGGGCGCAAGAGGAAAACTATAAGCCGACCGCGTCGATATCGATTAACAGCAAGCGCTGACCGTTATCGAAGAATTGTCCTGCTGTCAGGCAGTACTGATTGGTGGTGGCGTCGCGGTAGGTGGTGGAGAGTGTCAGGCGGCGCTCGTCCCAGCCCTCGGCCAGCAAATAGTAGAAGTAAGGACGCCATGACCAGTTGTGCCCCAGATAACGGCTGTCGGCCTGCCAGGCTTCCTGGCGCCACTCGAAGTTGGGCGTCAGCTGCGTGCCATGGCGATCGCACTGGTAAAAACGCAGTAGCCAGGGGAAGGCCGGCAACTGCGGCAACTGGCTGAGGGGCGCTTGTGCCTGAGCCCAGGTTTGCAGGATCTGCATCAGTTCGCCCAGTTGCTGGCGCAGTTGCATGATCCGACCGCGCTCTGCCAGTTTCTGCTGGACATAAGCCGCGCGCAACTGGGCGAAGCGCGGTACAAAAGCGTCGGCGGCGAACCAGTCCAGTTGTGCCTGGGCAAATAGATAGCCCTGGACATAGCGCGATCCACACTCCAGGGCAAAGCTCAGTTGCGCCTCGGTTTCCACACCTTCGGCGATGATCCAGCAGCCGGTTTTTTCCGCCATCTGCGCCAGTGCCCGTACTACGTCGCTGCTGGGGCCACCAAGGGCAGCGGCTTGGAATAGACGCATATCCAGCTTGAGAATGTCCGGCTGCAAGGCCAGCACCCGATCCAGTTGCGAGTAGCCGGCGCCAAAGTCGTCGATGGCAATACGCGCACCGGCCTGACGATAGCGCGCCACCACTTCAGCCAGGCGCAGGCTGTCTCCCCCCAGTTCGGTGATCTCGAACACGATGCGCCGTGGGTCGACGCTGTGGGCCTGCAGTTGTTTAAGGCTCGGCAAAGGCTGGCCGGGGCGCAGGCGAGTGATCCAGCGCGGTGAGATATTCAGGCTCAGGAACCAGTCTTCGGGCGCTTCGTGCAGGCGGCTTAAGGCGTTGTCGCGGATCTGCCGATCCAGGCGGAGCAAGGCCACAGTGGGCGCGCGCGGATCGGCAAACAACGAGCCTACCGAGCGCAGCTCTCCATCAACCTGGCGCAGGCGTCCCAGCGCTTCCACTCCCGCAATGCGCCCGGTGGCGGTATCGATGAATGGCTGAAAGTAGGCGAGCGGTTGCCCGTCGATCACAGAGCCTCCTTAAGTTACGTCTGATGGGAAAAGAGTCGACATGAAAAAGGCCCGGTCCCTATGCAAGGGTACCGGGCCTGATCCGTGTGCAAGAATGTAGCCAGCGTCTGTCAGTTCTTGCGCGAGGCGCCCTGCATCGCCAGTTTGATCAAGGGAATGAGCCCGGCGCCGAGCCGCACAAGGCGGGTCATGGTGCCGATACCTCCACCCTTGGCGCCTTTGCCGGTGAGAAAGCCCAGCAGCGTTACCACGGCTACGCCCCACAGCGGCGCATGCTTGATGCCGAAGCCGTCCTGCCAGCTTTGTCCCATGTTGCGCACCTTTTGCAGCGGCAGCAGCAGGTTCTGGGACTCATGGCGAATTTCCTGGCGGTGCATCTCCATGCGCAGGCGGATCAACGCCTTGCGCATTTCCCGCCGGGAGTTGGTTTGCGGCAGTTCAGTCAGGCTCATGGCAACAGGCGCTCACGGTCATTGGCCAGCTCTTCGAGGGTGGCGTGGAAAGGAGTGGACTCATCGAAGATGGCCGCCTTCAAGCGCAACCCGCAGAACGCCGCAGCCAGCACATAGAAGACGCATAGGCTGATTATCCCCGTCAGGCGATAGGTATCCCACACCAGGATCATCACCAGCGCCGACAAGCCCACCAGCAACAGCAGGGCAAACACCAATGCCAGCCCGGCGAACAGCAACAGGCTGACGGTGCGTGCCTTCTGTTCCTGCAACTCAATGCCGAACAACTCGACATGGCTGTGTAGCAAACCCAGGACTGCAGCGCCCAGGCGCCGCGATGAGGAACTTGTGCCCGAGGACGAGCCGGATTCGCCGATAGACATGATTAGCGCCTTGTAGCCAACAGGCCGATCAGAAAGCCGACGCCGGCAGCGATGCCGACGGACTGCCAAGGGTTGGCCTGGACATAGTCTTCGGTGGCCGTGACCGCTGCCTTGCTACGTTCGCGCAGGGAGTCTTCGGTCAGTTGCAGGGTTTCACGGGCCTTGAGCAGGCTGTCGTGAATTTTCGTACGCAGTTCATCCGCCTGGTCACCCGCCAGTATCGCGGTGTCGTCCAGCAGCTTTTCAGTATCGCTGACCAGGGTTTGAAAATCCGCCATCAGTATTTCTTGAGCAGTCTTTGCCGTTTTGCTGGCCATGGTTATCTCCGTGAGTGGCTGTCGGGTGCTTTCGAGCTTATTGAAGCTTTTGGTTTCGAGTCATCGGCGTCAGTGAAGGTTCACTGCAAATGCCTGGTACAGCTTTTGCTTTGCCTTGGTGCGCAAACCTGTCGGTTTGCGCTGAATTTGGGCGGTTGTGGGCAAAGCCTTAAAAAACCTTACCCTAAATAACTAAAACTAGCGGAAAAACCAGGGAGTAATTGCCTTCTTCAACCCTCGCTGCGCTAAAGCGGTTCACGCCCTCTGAGGAGGGTGGTGCCAGCGGTACCAATTTAGTGCGCGAAATTAAGGCAACGAACTGCTTTGGTGCTTTTTCCTGAACTGCAGGCCTGCCAACCTCCATGGAAAATTTGCAAAGTGCGGTGGACACTCTGGTCCACAGCTCCAATACCCTGTTTATCCTGATCGGTGCGGTCATGGTGCTGGCCATGCACGCCGGCTTCGCCTTTCTCGAAGTCGGGACCGTGCGCCAGAAGAACCAGGTCAATGCACTGTCGAAAATCCTCAGTGACTTCGCCATCTCGACCCTGGCCTATTTCTTTATAGGCTATTGGATCTCCTATGGCGTCACCTTCATGCAACCAGCGGCGGTAATCAGTGCCGACCATGGTTATGGCCTGGTGAAGTTCTTTTTCCTGCTGACCTTCGCCGCTGCCATTCCAGCGATCATTTCCGGTGGCATTGCCGAACGTGCACGTTTTGCACCGCAGTTGTGCGCTACGGCGTTGATAGTGGCGTTTATCTACCCGTTTTTCGAGGGCATGGTCTGGAATGGCAATTACGGTCTGCAAGCCTGGTTGCTGGCCAGCTTCGGTGCCAGCTTCCATGATTTTGCCGGTTCCGTGGTGGTCCATGCCATGGGCGGTTGGCTGGCGCTGGCGGCGGTGCTGTTGCTGGGACCGCGTCAGGGCCGTTATCGGGACGGACGGCTGGTGGCGTTTGCGCCGTCGAGCATTCCGTTCCTGGCGTTGGGTTCGTGGATTCTGATTGTCGGTTGGTTCGGCTTTAACGTCATGAGCGCGCAAACCCTGACCGGGGTCAGCGGGCTGGTGGCGGTCAATTCGCTGATGGCAATGGTCGGCGGCACCGTGGCGGCGCTGGTGATAGGCCGCAATGACCCAGGCTTTTTGCACAATGGTCCGTTGGCCGGGCTGGTGGCGATTTGCGCCGGGTCGGACTTGATGCACCCGGTGGGCGCGCTGGTGACTGGCGTGGTGGCGGGGGGCCTGTTCGTCTGGTGCTTCATCGCCGCCCAGGGTCGCTGGAAAATTGATGATGTGCTGGGTGTCTGGCCGCTCCATGGGTTGTGCGGGGTGTGGGGCGGGATTGCCTGCGGCATTTTTGGTCAGAGCGCCTTGGGTGGGCTGGGTGGGGTGAGCCTGATCAGTCAGTTGATAGGCACCGCGTTGGGCGTGGTCGTGGCTCTGGCAGGCGGGTTCCTGGTGTACGGGGTGATCAAGCGCGTCTGCGGTTTGCGCTTGAGTCAGGAAGAGGAGTATTACGGCGCGGACTTGTCGATCCACAAAATTGGCGCCGTCAGTCAGGATTGATTGGCGCCTCCTGATTAGTGTCCGCGCCCTGATAAAAGCCGTGGAGCAAGTGGTAGCGGTTATGCCGCACTTCGTCGACACGGGCCTGCACCTGTTGGTCCGGCAACCCCAGCATGATCAACGCGTGAGACGCGAGCATCAGGCTGGACTCCAGCAGTTCGGGCACCACTTCACTGGCCCCGGCGGCTTTCAGTTCGGATAACTGGCTGTCGTCGCGGGTACGCACCAGGATTGGCACCCTGTGGTTGATTCGACGCGCCTCCTTGAGCACGGTCAATGCGACGTCGGTATTGTCCACTGCAATAACCACCAAGCGCGTTCGTTCAAGGCCGACGGCGCTGAGCAAGGCGCCCCGGCGACAATCGCCATAGTGCACGCTGGCGTCTTCTGTGGCGGCTTCCTGAACTCGGGCCGGGTCATCATCCAGTGCAATGAAGGCCAGTTGTTCGTGGCGTAAAAAACGCCCGATGGACCGCCCGACCCGGCCATAGCCGCAGATCAACACATGCCCTTGCAGCTCGGCATTGAGGGCCGTGATTTCTTCCAGCTGGACTTGCTGGTTAGGCTTGTGGTGCAGGCGCAGGGCGATGGCGGGAGCAGCCCGAAGCAGCAGTGGCGTCAGCAGCATCGAGCAGAATGTTGCCGCCAGCAGCAAGTCGCTGATCTCGTCGGGCAGCAGCCGGCTCAGCTGCATTTGCGCCATCAGGGCGAAGCAGAACTCACCGCCCTGGGCCAAGGCCAGGCCACTGCGCCAGGCGGTTTCGCTGTCGCTGCCACGCAGCTTAACCAGTAGCGCGACGACACCACCCTTGATCAGCATCAATGCCAGGGTCAGGCCGAGAATCAGCAGGCTGTGACTGACGAATAGCTGCAGGTCGATCAGCATACCGATGCTGACAAAAAACAGCCCCAGCAGAATGTCGCGAAACGGCCGGATGTCGGCTTCGATCTGGTGCCGATAGTGGCTTTCACCCAACAGCATGCCAGCGAGAAAAGCGCCGAGGGCAGGGGACAGGCCCAGCAAGTGCGTCAGCCATGCCGTGAGCAGCACAATCACCAACGCCAGCAGCACGAACAGTTCCGCGGAATGAGAGGCGGCCACTTCATGGAAGAGTCGGGGCAGCAACCAGCGGCTGGCGAGCAGCAGGCCAAGGAACAGCACCAGCGTCTTGCCCAGGGTCACGGGCAACGCCCAATACCAGGCGTGCTCACTGTTGCCGGCGAACACCGGCACCAGGGTCAGCAACAGCACCGCCACTATGTCCTGGAACAACAAGACACCAATGGCATTCTGGCCATGACTGCTGAAAATTTCGCCGAGGCTGGTCAGCTCCTTGCTGACGATGGCGGTCGACGACAAGGCCAATCCGGCGCCGAGCAACAGAGCGGCGGTGGGTGACAGTCCCCACAACGTCAGCAAGCCTCCCAGCAGCAGCCCGCAGCACAGCACTTGCAAGCTGCCCAGGCCAAACACCACCCGGCGCAGGGCGAGCATTTTCGACAGGGAAAACTCCAGGCCCAGGGAGAACAGCAGAAACACCACGCCCAATTCGGCCAGATCCGGCAGGTCTTCGCTGTCATTCACCCAGTCCAGGGCGGTAGGCCCTACGGCCAGGCCCACGCAGAGGTAACCGAGCACGGGCGGCAGTTGCAGCCGGCGAAACAGTGCAATGACTACCAAGGATGAGGCAAGAATGATCAGCAGGTTGGCAAACACAAACATCTCCGTCGAGGGACCAGGGCTATCGCTTGGAAAAAAGTCGTGAGAGTCGCTGAATCAGTTATAGGTCATGGTGATCTGGATCAGGTTTTTTTGGATGCGGCCGCAATAAGTACGGTCGACATCGACGATGTTTTTCCTGCGGTCTAGAATGGATGCCTATTCCTTGTCAGGTCCGTTCGTCATGCCTCCTGAATGCCAGTTATTCGGCACCCTGGGTTGCCATCTCTGTGAAGTTGCCGAAGCCGAAGTCATGCCGTTGGTCGAGCATGGGCTGCTGGTGGAACTGGTGGATATCGCCGATTCCGAAGCCCTGTTCGAAGCCTACGGCCTGCGTATTCCGGTGCTGCGCCGGGTGGACACGGGGGCCGAACTGGGTTGGCCGTTCGATACCGAACAGGTCGTGGCCTTTCTGTTCTAGCACTAATCCAATGGCGGGCTACCGATTATTCGGTTACTGTATGGTTGTACAGTGACTGAGTGAGAGGGAAAGCCCGTGGTGAATGTCGAACAACTGAAAAGCAGCGTCAATCGCATGTCCGCAGAGGTTGTGCGCGATGCGGTGAATGAGCTGCGCCTCGATGGGCTAGTCACGGAAGGCAAGACGCCGTTTAACAAAGTGCATTTCAATACCTGCTTTGCGGAAATCGAGGCACTTTTCCAGCGTGCCGGTTATCACAAGCAGTTGGATGTGGTCGGGTACCAGGGCTTGCTGTATGCGCTTTACGATCCGGGCCGCTGGGAGGCGGTGGATGTATTGCGCTGGCTCAAGGAGTTTACCGAGGCCGCCAGTACGTCGCCGGTATTGCGAGCGCAATTGGCCAAGGCTTGAGATCTTTCCTGGGCCTGATCCGGTTGAATGCAGGATAATGCTCGCCTGTACTTTCAGGCCTTGAGCGCACGCATGTCCGATTCCGGTTTTTCCGCTTCCCAGAACCAAGCCAGTACCTTGCACCTGCCTCCTGGCCCTTGGGCAACGGTTCTGGATTGCTTGTGCGAACATTTTCGAGCCATCAGCCGTGAGCAATGGCTGGATCGCATTGCTCGTGGCCGGGTACTTGATAGCAGCGGCACGCCGATTCCCCTGGATTTTTCGTACAAGGAAGGCCTTCGCATCCACTACTTTCGCGAAGTGCCGGACGAAAAACCAATTCCGGTACAGGAGAAGATCCTGTATGCCGACGAGCATTTGGTGGTGGCTGACAAGCCGCATTTCCTGCCCGTTACGCCCTCTGGTGAGTATGTCGAACAGACGCTGCTGCGGCGCCTGATTCGCCGTCTGGACAACCCTTCGCTGGTGCCGCTGCACCGCATTGATCGCCACACGGCCGGGTTGGTGCTGTTTTCCGTCAACCCGCAAAGCCGCTCGGCGTATCAACAGTTGTTTCCCACCCGCCAGATCGAAAAATTCTACGAAGCCATTGCGCCAGCTTTGCCTGGGGTGACATTTCCGCTGGTACACAAGAGCCGGCTAGTGGACGGCGAACCGTTCTTTCGCATGCAGGAAGGTCCCGGTGTGAGCAACACCGAAACAGCGGTCGAGGTGCGGGAAAAGAACGGTGACCTGTGGCGCTATGGGCTGTTTCCGGTGACCGGCAAGAAGCATCAGTTGCGGGTCCATATGACGGCGCTGGGGGCCAGTATCTGCAACGATCCGTTTTACCCCCAGGTTATCAAGGACGCCGAGGATGACTACGCCAACCCGCTTAAACTGCTGGCCCAAGGGGTGCGGTTCATTGATCCGGTGAGTGGGGTGGAGCGCCGCTTCAACAGTGAAATTACCCTTGCGTGGTAATTCCAGGTGCCAGACACGACAAAGCCCGCATCAAGCGGGCTTTGTCGTGGCGAGCGTTAAGACTTACAGGTCTTTAACGGTGCGAACCTGATCCTTGTTGATCCGGGTGCGCTTGCCATCAAGCTGCTGGAACTCGTAGAAACCCGAGTCCTGGTCGAATTTAGGGGTATCGACAGCCTGGATTTCGCGACCGTCATTCAGGGTGATCACTGTTGGCGAGGCGCAACCGGCAAGGGTAGCGAGGCCTAGTGCAAGCATGAGAGCGGCGATGGTCCGTTGAGTCATGAGTCTGTCTCCGAGAGAATGCTTTTTTGAGTACTGACCTTGTGACGTATAGAACGTACGCAAAGTTCCTTGTTCAAGGCCCATTCTTACACGCCGGGCGGGGTGTGCAGCAACTGCGGTGTATTGAAGTTGGCCAGGCGCGGATCATTTTCCGGACAAATCAGAGCCTGGGCTCCCAGTTGCAGCAGGATCTGCCGCGGGCTGCGCTCACCGGCCTGCCAGGCGCTTTCGATGTCTGCGCGCAGGCGTGTCGGTATGACGCAGAGCAAGGGTTCCCAGTAATCACCGTGGCGCAGCATCAGCGGAACCTGGGGATTTTGCTGCGCCTTCTCACGCATGTCGCTCAACAGTCCCGCGTCAATTTGCGGCACATCGCAGGGCAGTACCAGCAAGTGCTCATGGCGAGCGGCGGCCAGCCCGACGCGAATACCGGCCAACGGGCCAGGGAAGTCCGGGCTGTCGTCGCTTACCAACTGGTCTGCGTAGGGCGCGTACTGCGGCTGATTGCGGTTGCAGGAGATGATCAGGTCATCGGTCAGCGGGCGCACTAGTCGATGCAGGTGGGCAATCAACGGCTCCCCGCGCCAGTCGAGCAAACCCTTGTCCAGGCCGCCCATGCGCTGGCCGCGACCGCCGGCCAGCAGCAGGATCGAGCAAGGCAAGGGCGAAGAATTGAATGGCATGACGGCTCCGCTGCGGCAGTGAAATAGGGGGCTGTGATATAACATCGGACTGTTCCTTCGACAACCGGACCGAGCCATGAAAGCCAAGGCTGATGCGCCTTTCGTACCCCTGAACATCGCTGTTTTGACTGTCAGCGACACCCGCACCCTGCAAACCGATACCTCTGGCCAAGTCTTCGTTGACCGCCTGATTGCGGCTGGCCATCGTCTGGCCGAGCGGGTACTGCTCAAAGATGACTTGTACAAAATCCGTGCGCAAGTGGCCCATTGGATAGCCGAGGACGTGGTGCAAGTGGTGCTGATCACCGGCGGTACCGGCTTCACCGGCCGTGACAGCACACCGGAAGCCGTCAGTTGCCTGCTGGACAAGCAAGTGGATGGTTTCGGCGAGCTGTTCCGGCAAATATCCGTGGCCGATATCGGCACCTCCACCGTGCAGTCGCGCGCCCTGGCTGGCCTGGCCAATGGCACCTTGGTGTGCTGCCTACCGGGGTCCACCAACGCCGTACGCACTGGTTGGGATGGGATTCTCGCCGAGCAGCTGGACTCTCGTCACGGTCCGTGCAATTTCGTCCCGCACCTGAAACAGGCCGAGCCTTGTGAATCTCGTGGATAAGCCAGGCAAGACGGGCGCCTTGATGCCGGTAGAAGATGCCCTCGGGCGCTTGTTGACCATGGCCGAAGCCACCCCCATCCGCGAGCGGGAAAGTTTGCCGCTGGCCGAGTGCGACGGGCGCGTCCTGGCCCAGGCGTTGATTTCCACCCTTGACCTGCCGCCGTGGCCCAACAGCGCCATGGACGGCTACGCCCTGCGCCTGTCGGATTGGAGCGGCGAGCCTCTGGTGGTGAGCCAGCGTATTTTTGCCGGCCAGGTGCCGGAGCCGCTGGCGGCAGGCACCTGTGCGCGGATCTTCACGGGTGCCCCGGTGCCTGAAGGTGCGGATTGCGTCGAGATGCAGGAAAACGCCGAGGTCCACGTCGACCAGCGGGTGAGCTTTACCGAAGCCTTGCGCGCCGGGCAGAACATCCGCCCCCAAGGCCAAGAAACTACCGTTGGCGAACAGGTCTTGTCCGCTGGCACACGCATGGGGCCGATTGAATTGGGGCTGGCGGCGTCCCTGGGTTGTGCTCGGTTGGATGTGATACGGCGCGCTCGCGTAGCCGTGCTTTCCACCGGCGACGAATTGATCGAGCCCGGCCTGCCGCTGGGGCCGGGGCAGATTTACAACAGCAACCGTCGGGTGCTGTGTAGCTGGCTGGAGCGCCTCGGGTGCGAGGTGGTGGACGCCGGTATCTTGCCCGATGACCTGGAACAGACCCGCACTCGGCTGGGGGGGCTGGGGTCGGTCGACCTGATCCTGTCCACGGGCGGGGTTTCGGTGGGAGAAGCGGACTTCCTCGGCATCGCCTTGCGCGAAGAGGGCGAGTTGGCCCTGTGGAAGCTGGCGATCAAACCTGGCAAGCCGCTGACGTTTGGTCATTTTCGCGGCGTGCCGGTGATCGGTTTGCCGGGTAACCCGGCTTCCACGCTGGTGACTTTCGCCTTGCTGGCTCGGCCCTATCTGTTGCGTCGCCAGGGTGTAGAAGATGTGCAGCCACTGCGTTTCGACGTGCCAGTGGGGTTTGTCTGGCCCAAGCCGGGTAATCGTCGCGAGTACTTGCGCGGGCGCCTGGAGCACGGGCGAGCGATCATCTACCAGAACCAGAGTTCCGGTGTGCTGCGTAGTGCCGCCTGGGCCGAGGGGTTGGTAGAGGTGTTGGAAGGTACGACGCTGGCAGAGGGCGATCGAGTCAACTTTATCCCTTTGAGCGAGCTGTTGGTCTGATGAATTAATTCATCAGGCCAATGGCTTTTTCCCGTTGTTCAAGGTCCACATCCCTCATGACCCTTTGAACTGTAGGAGCCTCAACCCATGAGCAAGCCCAAGGCACTGTTGGTTCTGCACGGCAAGCAAGCCCTCAACGAGCAGGTGCGGGCGGCGGTGCAAGGTAAGCGCGAACAAGGCTGGGACCTGGCCGTGCGCGTGACCTGGGAGGGCGGGGATGCCCAGCGCCTGGTCGGCGAAGCGCTGGACGCTGGCTACACCCGGCTGATCGCCGGCGGCGGCGATGGCACATTGCGCGATGTCGCCCAAGCCATGGCCCAGGCCAAGACTGACGCCAGCCTGGTGCTGATGCCCCTGGGCACCGCCAATGATTTCGCCCGTGCCGCCGGCGTACCGCTGGAGCCCGATCAGGCCCTGAACCTGCTGGATGTCCCGGCCGTTGCCATCGACCTGGGCGAGGTCGGCGGGCAGGTTTTCCTGAACATGGCCACCGGCGGTTTTGGCAGCCAGGTCACCGCCAATACCTCCGAAGACCTGAAAAAGGTACTGGGTGGTGCGGCCTACCTGTTTACCGGCTTGTCGCGGTTCAGCGAATTGCACGCTGCCTACGGCGAGTTACAGGGCCCGGATTTCCATTGGCGGGGTGAGTTACTGGCCCTGGGTATCGGCAACGGTAGACAGGCCGGCGGTGGGCATGTGTTGTGCCCGCAAGCCATGGTCGATGATGGTTTGCTGGACATCAGTATCCTGCCGGCACCCCAGGAGGTGGTCGGTACCCTGCGCAATTTGATGACCGACGGCTGGGGCCTGGACAACCTATTTGTCCGCGCGCGCCTGCCGTGGGTGGAAATCAAGGTCGCCGAAGGGTTGGATATCAACCTGGACGGCGAACCGCTCAAGGGCGACGACCTGCGTTTCGCGGCATTGCCACGGGCATTGCGGGTGCACCTGCCGAAGGACTCGCCGGTGGTGTCTAGTCGTCCAGACTGATGATCTGTTCACGCACGGCAAATAGCACCAGGCCCGCCACATCGAAAATCTGCAAGCGCTTCATAATTTGCGAGCGGTGAGCCTCCACGGTCTTGATGCTCAAGCCCAGGCCATTGGCGATCTCTCGGGTGGACTTGCCGCGCACGATCAGCCGCAGGATTTCCAGCTGGCGCGCGGTCAGATTGTGGCGGTGAGCCGGGGTAGAGGCCTGGGCATGGTTGCGGATCAGCGCCTGGTTGATCACCGTGTGGGCGATGGCAGGGCTCAGGTAGCGTTCGTTGTTGCGCAGGGCCAGCAGCGCATGCTCAAGCTCATTGGCGGTGGTGTCCTTGAGCAGGTAGCCGTGGGCGCCTGCCTCCAGGGCGCACATGATCAACTCCGGATCGGTGTGCATCGACAGGATCAGCACTTTGCTCTTGGGATAGGCGCGCTTGAGTTGCTGCAGGGCATCCAGCCCGCTGGTGTGCTTCATCGACAGGTCCAGCAGGACGATATCGGGCTGCAGGGCGTCGAATTTCTCCAGCACTTGCGCACCATCATTGGCCTCGCCGATCACCGCGTAGCCGGGAATATCCAGCACCAGCGCGCGCACGCCGGCCCTGATCAACGCGTGGTCATCCACCAGGAGTAAGTTGCAGGTCACTCTAGAACCTTATGGGGGCTGGCCCGTTCGAGGGCGCGTGGCGCCCAGGGGAAAAGCGCTTCGATCCGGGTTCCTTTGCCTGGCTGGCTATTGACGGACAATGTGCCTCCCAGTTGATCAATCCGCTCAGACATGCCGGCCATACCCCGTTGTCCTTCCTGGCCAGGGTTGATGGCGGGCGAAAACCCCAGGCCGTCATCGCTGATAAACAGCGAAAGGCCTTGGGGCAGGCGTTGCAGGCGCACCAGCAGATTGCATGCCTGGGCGTGGCGCAGCATGTTGGTGACCGCTTCTTGGGTAATACGAAAGGCCGCGACGGCCATCTCTTCCGCAATGCCGGTCAACTGCTGCTGGCATTCCAGGCTCCAGCTCACCTTGGTATTTTCCAGGGTCTTGAGCAGGTGCGCCCGCAGGCTGGCCTCCAGGCCAAGACTGGCCAGTTGCCGGGGGTTGAGAATGGCGGAGACGTCCCGCACCTTGGTCAGGGTTTCGTTCAATGTGTTGCACAGCACCGCGCATTGGCCTTGCAACTCTTGCGGCAGGCGGCGCTTGAGCCATTCGCTTTGCAGCTTGGCGGCGGTCAATAATTGGCCGATATCGTCATGCAGCTCTCGGCTCAAGCGATGGCGTTCGTTTTTCTGGACTTGCAGCAGGCGGTCGGCCAGTTCCTGGGGCTGGAATTTTATCGACTTGCGCGAGCGCCAGCGTTGCAGGCCGGCGGCGACCAGGGTCGCCAGGTTGAGTATCAACAGCGCTATGGGCAACGGCTCGGAGTGGGCATAGACCCACAGGCTGACCAGCGTCGCGCAAGCGCAGAGGCCGAGTGTCATCCAGTGTGCATTGCTTCGGGACACGGACCTTGCGATGAGTGACTTGAGGCTGGCGTACATAGCGGATGGAGCCAATGGATGTTCGCTGCGGGGAGACCGGTCAAGGCGGCTGACTGGGCTCTGTTTGGAAAGCGCTACCGGGTCATGATCCCGATTCAACACCGGGTCGACAGGGTGTTGGCTTTGACGTTGGTTCGAGGTGCCTTTCAGGTTCTTGTGCATCATGAAGTTCAGCCACTTCGAGCGCGGCATAGTACCACTAACAATTACAGTTGGTCGCCTGGAGCGGTTATCGACGACGGCCGCGAATCCAGGGGCAAACTGGGTGTTAGTCCTATTAGTCCCAGAGGGAAAAAATTGTCTTATTAAAGCTATTTTGTATCGCTATTAGCGTTGCTGGCCTATTGATAGTTATTTCAATGAACACACGCCCGCGTGCTAGTTGTCTTTGTCATTTTTGGACCGGGCGGTAGTTGGACGCGACATCCGTTGGCAGGCGCGAATGAAAGGCGAAGAACACTCAGGATGCGTGCGGCAGGTGCTGTCGGGATTTATAGCCAAAGTCTTTTTGCGGGATCTGTTGGGTCGCCGTCGCAATCAGCGTGGTTTGTTCGCTTTCATCCAGGCTGAGCTTGCCGGTCTTGGCATCAACCAATTCCAGTTGCCAGGCCATCAGTGTCAGGCAGTCGTGCAGTGCCGAAAGTGCTTTGTCATGCAGTTGCATCGGGCTCTGGGCGTTACTGATCAGATCCTGGATATGACGGGAAAAATCGCTGATAGCCCCTAGCGTCATGGCGTCGGCCTTCTCAGCGAGCTTGATCAGGCTGTTTTTCATACAGTCGATGGCGTCGTTGTCGTTACGGATCAAATGCAGGTGGCTCAAGCATTCTTCAGACTTGGCCAGCAGCATTTCAGCCTCAAGAAGGAACTCGGGAAGTGCATTTTGCCACTCTTTACCGTCGTTCATCATGCAAGTCTCCACAACATACGGCCAGACGATGAGAAATCGTACCGAGGGAATGGCGTCAAGCTACCGCTGAAATATGACCAAAGTCTGTAGTTCGTTTCTAATTTTGCCGTAGTGCTTTTATCTAAATGATGGCCGTGGTGGCCAGTGTCCCTGTTTGTGGCGATATTCAGGGTCATTCGCTCAACTTCGGTTGCCAAGACATAAGTGCCTGGCAGGTCCGTGAGACGTGGGCTTGCGATAGCAAACAAAAGCCTGACTCCATTCATGCAATGAGAATGGCGTCACATTAATGGCTATTGGATATCGCGAATATCAGGTTGGACCTGATTGCAGCTAGGGGAATCCCTTATATGACGGAACTTCGCGGCGATTTGAGGGTCGCGCGACGTTGTTTGACTGCCCAGAGGAAAGGCAGGATCAGTAAAGCATGATGTCAGTGTGACATCAATGCGTTTGCGTGGCATTTTATCGGGGGTCAAGGTCCGGCGTTTACCGCCGATAACTTCATTCAGTAAGCAGAAAATCCTTCAGCGCAACCTAGGAGTCTTTAATGGCCGGCATTCTCGACACGGTAGATCAACGCACGCAATTGGTGGGTGAGAATCGCCTGGAGATCCTTATGTTTCGCCTGGCCGGGCGGCAGTTGTTCGCGATCAACGTGTTCAAGGTGCAGGAAGTGCTCCAGTTGCCCAAGCTGACCTTGATGCCCCAGCGCCATCCCTTTGTCTGCGGCGTCGTCAACCTGCGCGGCCAGACCCTGCCGGTGATTGACCTGTCCCAAGCCATCGGCATGCGCCCCCTGGTGCCGGGCCCCAACAGCACCATCATCGTCACCGAGTACAACCGTTCGGTACAGGCGTTCCTGGTGGGCGGTGTGGACCGCATCGTCAACATGAACTGGGAAGCCATCCTGCCACCACCGGCCAGCGCTGGGCGCGAGCATTACCTGACCGCTATCAGCAAGGTCGATGACCAGTTGGTGGAAATCATCGACGTCGAAAAAGTCCTGGCGGAGATCGTGCCTTACAACGCCAAGGTCTCCCGGGAGAAGCTGCAGGACCCGGTTCTGGAGCGGGCCCGCGGCCGCGAAGTGCTGCTGGTGGACGATTCCAACGTGGCCCTGTCGCAACTGCGTGACACCTTGGGGCAGTTGGGAGTGAAGATGCACATCGCCAGCGACGGCCTCAAGGCCCTGAAAATGCTCAAGGGCTGGGCGGACAGCGGCCAGGTGATGACCGACAAGCTGCTGATGATCTTCACCGACGCCGAAATGCCCGAGATGGACGGCTACCGCCTGACCACCGAGATTCGCAACGACCCGCGCCTGCGCAGTCTGTATGTGGTGTTGCACACCTCTTTGTCCGGCAGCTTCAACGATTCAATGGTGAAGAAGGTCGGCTGCGACAACTTCCTCTCCAAATTCCAGCCGGACAAACTGGTGGACGTGGTTCGCCAGCGCCTGATGCTCGATGAAGTGCCAGCCTGACCTTTGATTCCCGGGCCACCCTCGTATAGGGTGACGTTTTTGCCCATCAGGAAAGTAGGCTCATGCTGCGTCTCAGCGCGTTGTATCGGTACCCATTAAAGTCCGGCAAGGGTGAAACCTTGCCCCATATCAGCCTGGATAAACTCGGGCTGGAAGGGGATCGACGCTGGATGCTGGTGGATGAAGCCAGCGGGCGCTTCCTGACCCAGCGGGCTGTCGCGCAGATGAGCCAGTTATCGGCCTTGTGGAACGGGCAGGGCGGGCTGACCTTGAGCGCGGCGGGTTCCCCTACTCTGGAAGTAGCGCTGCCTGGCGCTGACGCGCAACTGCGCGGCGTCACTATCTGGCGCGACACGCTGCGTGTGCCGGATGCTGGCGCCGAGGCGGCCGCGTGGGTCAGTGACTTTATCGGCAAACCCACGCGCCTGGTTCAGGTGCCGCTGGAACGTGCGCGGACCACGGCAGCCGGTTATGGCAAGGATGATGACCAGGTGGCGTTCGCCGATGGCTTCCCGCTGTTGCTGATCGGCCAGGCATCCCTGGACGACCTGTCGCAACGGATCGGCCGGCCGATGGAGATGCTGCGTTTTCGCCCCAACCTGGTGATTGAAGGCAGCGAGCCCTTCGCCGAAGACGGCTGGAAGCGGGTGCGTATTGGCGATGTGGAGTTTCGCGTGGTCAAGTCCTGCTCGCGCTGCATCCTTACCACCATCGACCCTCAGACCGGTGAGCGCAGTGCCGACCGCGAACCTTTGGCCACGCTCAAGACTTACCGCGAGCAGGAGGGCGACATCATGTTCGGCCAGAACCTGGTCAACGACGGCGCTGGTCGCCTGGAAGTCGGCATGCCGGTGACGATTCTGGAGTAACAGGCGCCGGAATGAAAAATGCCCGTCTCTCACGAGACGGGCATTTTTTTGAACGTTGGCTTTGTGTTTTAACCGCGGTATTCACACAGGTAAGCGGTGTCCACTTCGACTTTAAGCTGGAACTTGCTGTTGGCCGGTATATGGAACTGGCTGCCGGCGGCGAAAGTTTCCCAGTTGCTGCTGTCCGGCAGCTTGACGCTCAGCGCGCCCGACACCACGTGCATGATTTCCCGCTGGGCGGTGCCGAATTCGTATTCGCCCGCAGCCATAACGCCTATGGTTGCCGGACCTTCTGCGGTGCCGAAAGCGATCGACTTGACGGTTCCGTCGAAGTACTCGTTGACTTTAAACATGGGCGAATCCTCGAAAAAGGGTCAAGAAAGGTCGGCCAGTATGCCTTCTACACGGGCAAAATCAACGGCAGCAGGCGCGCCGTATTGCGCGCATCTTCCAGTGCCCGGTGTTGTTGGCCATTGAACTGCATGCCCGCCAGTTGCAACGCGCCGTTGAGCCCCAGCGGCTTGTCCAGGCGTCGGGCCTTGGCGAAGTGCTGCTTGAGGTTCACATGGGGCGTGTGCTCCAAGGCACTGCTCAGACCCTGCTGTTGCCAGGCCAGTTGCAGTTGCTGGCGATCATAGTCGCCCCAGCTGGCCCAACCTTCCAGGCGCGCCTGATGCTGGCCCAGCCAGCGTTCGAACAGCGGCCAGACCTCGCTCAAGGGCGCGGCGCCATCGATATTGGCCTGGCTGATGTGGGTCAGCTTGCGGCAGAACGGCGTCAATAAAGGCCGACGTTGCGGGCGCACGAAACGCTGGAAGTGATCCAGTTCGCGGCCCTGGCGGTTGACCAGGCTCACGCCGATTTCGATGATTTCCATCTCCGTCACGGGCCAGCCGCCTTCATCCGTTGTGGCTTCAAGATCAATAATCAGCCAATGAGGCATCGCAGATTCCCGTACTCTTCCCGTCCTGATGGGGATAGAGCGTAGCCAAGCCTGGTAGTTCCGCCCAGCGGTTACTCGATCTCCAGTAAAACCTGGCGATTGCGCACCTGATCGCCGGCCGATACCTGAATTCGCTTGATCACACCGTCGATGCCGGCTTTGAGTGGGTGTTCCATTTTCATTGCTTCGAGCACCAGCAACAGTTGGCCTTTGCTCACCCAATCACCTTCGTGTACCTGCACCTCGACGATGGCGCCATCCATCGGCGCCTTCACCGTGCCGCTGCTTGCCGGGGCTTCACGGCTGGCAACGGTTTGGGTGCGGTTGCTTACACACAGGCTGCCAGTTGCGCCAGACAACCACAGTTGCGTGCCGTCCAGATGGTAGGCGATGCGCCGGCGGATGCCATTGAGCGACACAGTGGCCCATCGTCCGTCGCTGCTCAGGTCGCGTATTTCGATGGCCTGCTGATCGACTTCTACCTGCAGCAAATTGTCCGCCAGTACGCTGAGGCTAACCGGCCGGACTTCATCCTGTACGGCCAGGCGGTAGGCCCAGGGCACGCTTGCGTTGTTGCGCCAACTCGATAGCTCGTTGCGATGGGCGCTGGCGCTGTGCTGATACAACAGCGCGGCAGCCAGGCCCAGTTCCTCACCGGTTGCCGTGGGCGGTGTCAGGCTGGGGTCATGGCTGAAATGTTCGGGGATAAAACCGGTACTGAAGTCACCGGCTACAAACTGTGGGTGCTTGAGCAGGTTGGCCAACAGCCGCTGATTGCTGGCAACCCCTAGCAGTACGCAATCTTCCACCGCGCGCAGCAGCTTGCGCCGCGCTTCTTCGCGGGTGGCGCCGTGGGCAATGATCTTGCCCAGCATTGGGTCGTAGAACGGGCTGATCTGCTGGCCCTCACGCAAGCCATGATCAATCCGCACACCGGCTGCCGGTTCCCAACGCAGCACATCGCCGGTCTGCGGTAGAAAGTCCTGGGCCGGGTCTTCGGCATACAGGCGCACTTCCATGGCATGGCCGGTCAGAGTGACTTGGTCCTGGCGCAAGGGCAGGGGCTGGCCAGCGGCGATTTTTAATTGCCAATCCACCAGGTCCAGGCCGGTGATCAGTTCGGTCACCGGGTGCTCCACTTGCAGGCGGGTGTTCATTTCCAGGAAGTAAAACTGCCCGCTTTTGTCCAGCAGGAACTCGACGGTGCCGGCGCCGACATAATTCACCGCGCGCCCTGCCTTGAGCGCCGCTTCGCCCATGGCCTGGCGCAACTTGACGGTCATGACCGGGCAGGGCGCTTCTTCGATGACTTTCTGGTGACGGCGCTGGATCGAACAATCACGCTCGCCCAGATAGATCAGGTTGCCCGAGGTATCGCCGAACAACTGGACCTCGACATGGCGCGGCTCGATCAACGCCTGTTCCAGAATCAGCTCGGCGCTGCCAAAGGCATTTAGGGCTTCGGAACGTGCGGTGCGCAGTTGCTCCAACAAGTGGTCGGCGCTGTGCACCAGGCGCATGCCGCGTCCGCCACCGCCGGCGCTGGCCTTGATCATCAGCGGGTAGCCGATGCGATCTGCCTCGCGTTGCAGTGTGAGGTCATCCTGCTCGGCCCCTTGGTAACCGGCGATGCACGGTACACCGGCGGCCAGCATGGCGATTTTCGACAGGCGCTTGCTGCCCATCAGTTCGATGGCTTCGGCGCTGGGGCCGATGAAGATCAGGCCGGCATTCAGGCAGGCGCTGGCGAACTCGGGGTTTTCCGAGAGGAAGCCGTAGCCGGGGTGGATCGCGTCGGCGCCTGTGCGGTGTGCAGCGTCGAGGATGGCGGGGATGTTCAGGTAGGAGTGTTGCACCGGGGGCGGGCCGATATTGACGGCTTCGTCGGCCATCTGGACGTGCAGGGCGTTGGCGTCGGCGTCGCTGTAGATCGCGACGGTGCGGTAGCCCAGGGATTGGGCGGTGCGCTGGATGCGGCAGGCGATTTCGCCGCGGTTGGCGATGAGAATTTTGGTGAATTTTGGCATGAGGGGGCCCCTGATTTATTGAGTACATATCCGTTGTTGCGGTAACGGCGGCTTAGGGTTACGCCCTTACGGCGTGTCACTTTTGAAAAGAGCCCAAAAGTAACCAAAAAGCTCTTGCCCCACCACTTGGTGCCTCGCTGTGGCTCGGCATGCCTTCTCTGCGGCATTGCTCCGTGGGCCGCCGCGATGGGCCATCCCTGGCCCAGCGCGGCTAAACCGGCGTCCTGCCGGTTTACCCACGGATCAATGCCTGCGTTCAGCCATCGTGGTTAACGGGGCGCCTTAGATCAAAAGCAAAAGCACGGCGGCCTGGTAGCCGACCTGAGTGGTGAGAAGCAAGAGCGGATTCACTGCCACCTGTAGGAGCGAGGGGGACGCCTAGTTCTTGCTCGCGATGGTCGTTAACGATGACACGGGCTTCCTGGATGAGCGCGGTGCCCTCAGGTTCTTCGCGAGCAAGAACTAGGCGTCCCCCTCGCTCCTACAGAAAAGCAGATGAGGGCACGCCGAGCCTAGGCGAGGCGCTAATGAGATGGTTACTTTCGTCTGGGCCGGCATTCCGGCTTTTCGAAAGTGACACCCCGTAAGGGCGTAACCCTAAGCCGCCGTTACCGCAGCAACGGATATGTACACTCATCTATTCCACCGAGGCTTGCGCTTTTGCACAAAGGCCTGAGTCCCCTCAATCCCTTCCTCACCCGTCACCGCCTCGGCAAACCACTCCGCCGCCTGGTCCAGCAACGCCTCCATCGGCTGCTCCAAACTGGCTAGCAGCAGAGCCTTGGTCCGCGCATTAGCCCCTGGCGCACACCGCAATACCTGCCCCAACACCTCGTCCAGCCGCTCAGCCAACGCCTGGGCATCGTGTTCAACAAAATGCACCAACCCCAGTCGCTCAGCCTCAACCCCATCAAACCGCGCAGCCGTCAAAGCCAAGCGCCGTGCCTGAGTCAACCCAATGCGCTTGACCACAAACGGCGCAATCTGCGCGGGCAGCAGGCCGAGGCTGGTTTCCGGCAAGCCGAACTGCGCCTGGTGATCGGCAATGGCGATGTCACTGACACAGGCCAAACCAAACCCACCCCCCAGCACCGCGCCTTGCAACACTACGATCACCACCTGTGGCAACCCTTCGACTTCCTGCAACAGCGTACCGAATGCGCGGTTCAGATCCCGCAAAGCACTGCGCGAGCCTGCGCCGATCATGTCCTTCACGTCACCACCAGCCGAGAAATGCCCATCAGCGCCACTGATGACCAGCGCCCGCACCTGGCTGTTACTGGCCACGGCTGCCAATACTGCGCGCAGTTCGCCGACCATCTGCAAACTCATGGCATTGCGGCTTTGCGGGCGATTAAGGGTAACGTGCAGCACGCCGTTGTGAGGTTCCAGCAACAGCGTTTCGCAAGCGGGCAGGCTGATCATGGTTTTTTCCCCGGCAGCGTACCCATCAGCTTGCAGATGATCCCCAGCATGATTTCATCGGCGCCGCCGCCGATCGACACCAGCCGCACATCGCGATAGGCACGGGCCACGGGGTTGTCCCACATAAAGCCCATGCCGCCCCAATATTGCAGGCAGCTGTCGCTGACTTCCCGGCCCAGGCGCCCGGCCTTGAGCTTGGCCATGGAGGCCAGGCGCGTCACGTCCTGGCCTTTGATGTATTGCTCGGTGGCCTGGTAGACCAGCGCCCGCAGGCATTCGATTTCGGTGGCAAGCTCCGCCAGGCGAAAGTGAATTACCTGGTTGTCGATCAGCGCCTTGCCGAAGGTCTTGCGCTCCTTGCAGTACTCGATGGTGCTGTCGATGCAGTACTCCAGGCCCTTGATCATATTGGCGGCGCCGAACAGCCTTTCTTCCTGGAACTGCAGCATCTGCATCATGAAGCCCGCGCCTTCATGGCCGATGCGGTTGCGCTGGGGCACGCGCACGTCATCGAAAAACACCTGGGCGGTTTGCGAACTGTGCATGCCGAGCTTTTCCAGGTCCGGGCTGACACTGATGCCCGCAGTGTTCATGGGCACCATGATCAGCGACTTGTTGATGTGCGGTTTGTCGTCGGAAGTGTTGGCCAACAGGCAGATAAAATCAGCGCTCGGCGAGTTAGTGATCCACATCTTGCTGCCGTTGATCACGTAGTCGTCGCCGTCCTTGCGGGCATGGGTTTTCAGCCCGGCGACGTCGGAACCGGCGCCGGTTTCCGAAACGCCGATACAGCCCACTTGTTCGCCGCTGATGGCCGGGCGCAGGAACTCGTCGCGTAACTCATCGGAGCCGAAGCGGGCCAGGGCCGGGGTGCACATGTCAGTCTGCACGCCGATGGACATGGGGATGCCACCGCAGCGAATGGTGCCGAACGCTTCGGCGGCGACAATCGAGTAGCTGTAGTCCAGACCCATGCCGCCGAATTTTTCCGGTTTGGAAATACCCAATAGGCCGAGGTCGCCGGCCTTGCGGAAAATCTCGTGGATCGGGAAGCGTCCGGCCTTTTCCCATTCATCGACGTGAGGGTTGATCTCGCGCTCGACAAAACTATGGACGGTGCGACGCAGTTCTTCGTGTTCCTGGGTGAAGATCATTTTTATTGTGCTCCCTGTCGTGACGCAAAGCGCCACGGGCGAAATAATGATTAAAACCGCGCCACACCAAAGCTGTTGGGCTGCAACTGCCGCACCTGGGCTTCATGGCAAATATCCAACAGAAGCCCAAGCAAGGTGCGGGTATCCCGTGGATCAATCAGCCCGTCGTCCCACAGGTTGGCACTGCCATAAAGCGCCGTGGACTGGCTGTCGAGTTTCTGTGCGGTGACCTGTTCGAGCATGTCGAGCACCTTGGGGTCGGGCACCAGGCCGTCCTTGAGTTGTTTGGCCTCGGTGACAATGCGCAGCACCTTGCCCGCCTGGGCGCCGCCCATCACCGCGGTGCGGCTATTGGGCCAGGCGAAGATAAAGCGCGGGTCCAGGCCACGGCCGCACATCGCGTAGTTGCCGGCGCCATAGGAGCCGCCGACGACGATGGTCAGTTTCGGGACTTGAGCATTGGCTACCGCCTGGATCATCTTCGCGCCGTGCTTGATCACGCCTTGTTGCTCCGATTCAGTGCCAACCATAAAACCGGTGGTGTTGTGGAAGAACAGTAGCGGCGTCTGGCTCTGGTCACACAGCTGGATAAACTGCGCCGCCTTGCTCGCGCCCTTGGGGGTGATCGGGCCGTTGTTGCCGATAAAACCGCAGGCGCGGCCCTGGATCTGCAAGTGGCCGCACACCGTGTGGGGATCGAACTCACCCTTGAATTCGAGGAAGTTGGAAGCGTCCGCCACCCGCGCAATGATTTCGCGAACGTCGTAGGGTTTTTTCGGATCATCGGGGATCAGGCCCAACAGTTCCTCCACCGGATACAACGGCTCGGCATAGGGCCGCGCCGGCGTGACGGGTAGCCGATCATCCCAGGGCAACAGGCTGACAATCTCCCGAACGATGCGCACACCGTCGGCGTCGTTTTCGGCCAGGTATTCGGCGGTGCCGGCGATTTGTGCGTGCATCTGGGCGCCGCCCAACTCTTCATCGGTGGCCACCTCGCCGGTAGCTGCCTTGAGCAACGGTGGGCCGGCGAGAAACAGCTTGGCCTTGCCACGCACCACTACTACGTAATCCGAAAGCCCCGGCTGATAAGCGCCACCTGCCGTAGCCGAGCCGTGAACCACGGTAATTTGCGGCAGGCCCATGGCCGACATCCGCGCCTGGTTGGCGAAACTGCGGGCGCCCTCGACGAAGATCTCTGCCGCGTAATTGAGGTTGGCGCCGCCGCTTTCCGCCAGGGTCACTATCGGCAACTTGTTCTCCATGGCGATCTGCTGCAGGCGCAGGGATTTTTTCAGGCCGCTGGGGGAAATGGTTCCACCCTTGATCGCGCTGTTGTTGGCCACCACCAGCATGCGTACGCCTGAGACAAAACCAATCCCGGCAATCAGCCCGCCTCCGGCCTGGCTGCCGTCCTTGTCATCGTGCAGTTTGTAGCCGGCAAGGCTAGCCAGTTCGAGAAATGGCGCACCCGGATCGAGCAACAGGTTAAGGCGCTCACGGGGCAGCAGTTGCCCGCGCTTGTCGAATTTTGGCTTGGCCTCCAGGGCCTTGCTCAGCAGGTTTTGCTCCAGTTGGCGCAGGTGGTGGAGGGTCGTGAGCATGACTTCGCGGTTCTGGGCAAACGGCGGGCTGTGGACGTCGAGTTGCGAGTCGATCACCGGCATGGCTTATTTCTCCTCCTTGAGCACATCTGGCAGATACGCCCGGTGAAATCCGTTAAAGGGTGCGCTCGAAGGGTGCGCCTTGTGCAGCGGCCAGGCACGGCTGCCCAGGCTGGCGGCGCCGTCGATGCGCAAGGTGCTGCCGCTGATGAAGGCGGCGGCGGGGCTGAGCAGAAACACTATCGCCGCACTGACTTCCGACTCGGTGCCGATGCGTTTGAGGGGCACGTGTTCGCGTAAGGTCGGGATCACGGCCTTGAACGCGCCTTCGTAAGTGTCCATGCCGCTTGAGGCAATCCAGCCTGGTGCCACGGCGTTGACCCGCACCCCGGCGTAACCCCATTCGAAGGCGGCGGTCTTGGTGAAATTGTCCATGCCTGAACGCGCCGCACCGGAGTGGCCCATGCCCGGCATACCGCCCCACATGTCGGCGAGCATGTTGACGATGGCGCCGCCTTTTGTTCCCAAGGAAGGCTTGCTCATGGATTGGTTGAACACTTCCCGCGCCATCAGGAACCCGCCGACGAGGTTGGTGCGCAACACGGTTTCAAAGCCTTTCTGATTGATCGATGCCAGGGGCGAGGGGTATTGGCCGCCAGCGTTATTCACCAGGCCGTGGATCGCGCCGTGCTCCTGGATCAGTTGGCTGACCAAGGCTTTGACGGCTTCCTCATCGCGAATATCGCAGGCCTGCCAACTGGCGCGGCCGCCGTCTTCGGTAATTTCCGCCGCGACCTTTTGCAGCTTCTCGGGCTTGCGACCCACGAGGATCACATGGGCGCCGAGGGCCGCCAGCTCATGGGCGGTGCAACGGCCAATGCCGCTGCCGCCACCGGTGACGATAATGGTCTGCCCCTGGAACAGATCGGCTTTGAAGATCGAGTCGAAGGCCACGGCGTGCGTCCTCTAGTTAAGTTGATCAGCGATGTGTTGCGGCACCGCAATGGGTATCTCCAGCAGTTGCTGGGCGAAGGCCTTACCTTGGGGATCGATGCGCAGGCTGGCAATCCCGCCGCCGCCCAGGGCGTTCTCCAGGAGGAAGTTGAGGCTGTGGCTGCCGGGCAAATACCAGCGCTCCACGCGGCCGTGAATCGGATCGAGTACGTGGCTCATCCAGTCGACGATGACCGCAGGCGTCAGCGCCTCGGCGATCCACGGCAGGTATTCGGGCTGGCGGGCGATCACGCCGATGTTGCTGTGGTTGCCCTTGTCGCCGGAACGGGCCACGGCCAGTTTCACCAAAGGCACGCTGGCGTCGGCGCAGCCCTGGGGTTTGGGTGGGTCGAGAGGGACGGGCAGGGCTTGGGTGTTCAGCGGTGCGCTTTTCGGGAGGTCGCAAGAGTGACGTTCGCCGAGAAAGTCGATCGAAAGCGTACAGGCGGATTTGTCGATCAAGAACGAGAACAGCCGAATTAACGGATACACCGTTGGCCGGCCGCCGACGATGCCGGTCAATCCCGGTGCCATGCCGGTGGCTGCCTGGGCGATCTCCCGGGCGAACAGCACCAGGGCTTGTTTGCCTGGGTGACGGACCGCCAGCTTCACCACCACTTCCCGGCAGTCCTGGCGTTGGCCGTGGGCGCCGTAGGTGGCTTCGCTGCCCAGCAGCTCAATACTGACGTCGGTATAAGGAGCCCAGCCGCGCTGGCTGAACAACTGCGAGGTCTTGTTGATGATCGCCTGGCTGACCCGTTCGGCCTTGGCCACCGCATCGATGCCGGCGATCAGGCAACTGGCGGTGCAGCGAAAACCGTCCGGGTAGGTGGCGCTGACCTTGTACTGGTCGGTGGGCGGCATGCCTTTGGCGCCGTGCAGCCGCACGCAGTTTTTGCCTTGCTGTTGGAGTTTGACCTGGCTGAAATCGCAGATCACGTCGGGCAACAGATAGGCGCGTGGGTCGCCGATCTCGTAGAGCAATTGTTCGCTGACGCTAAGCTCGCTGATCAGCCCGCCCGAGCCTTGGGCTTTATTGACGGTGAACTGGCCATCGGCGCTGACTTCGACGATGGGGAAGCCGATGTGCTCGTAATCCGGCACATCACGCCAATCGGTGAAATTACCGCCGGTACACTGGGCACCGCATTCGATGATATGCCCGGCCAGCGCGGCCTGGGCCAGGTGATCGTAATCCTGCCAGGACCAGTTGAACTCATGCACCAGCGCCGCGCTGACCACGGCGCTATCGACCACGCGGCCGGTGATGACAATATCGGCGCCCAGCTTTAACGCCTCGACGATGCCTGGTGCGCCGAGGTAGGCATTGGTGGAGACGCACATCGCCGGCAATGGCGCGCCGCTGAACATGTCGCTGATGCCGCGCAGGTGTTTGAAGGTGGGTTGCAGGTCATCGCCCAGCAGCACGGCGATCTTCAACGGGATCTGCGCCTGATCGCAGGCGGCCTGCAACGCGGCGGCGCAGGCTTGGGGATTGATACCACCGGCGTTGCTGATCACGCGGATGCCCTGGCGCTGGATATCCGCCAACAAGGGTGTAAGGACTTCAACAAAGTCTGTGGCGTAGCCGGCCTGGGGATCTTTCATCCGTGCCCCGGCGAGGATCGACATGGTGACTTCCGCCAGGTAGTCGAACACCAGATAGTCCAGCGCGCCGCCGTGCACCAGTTGCGCGGCAGCGGTGCAGGTGTCGCCCCAGAAGGCACTGGCGCAGCCGATACGAACGGTCTTGTTCATGAGAAGTCCTTCTCTGAAATCGCTGGGCTGAGACTACCAAGCAAGCGCTTGGTTTGTAAACTCTGCTCGCAACTTTCGCCCAAGCGCTTGCTTGGGTGGCTGTCACGGCCTAAATTGCCGGCCATGACGCCATAAAGTAGTTGAGGAGAGCAGCATGGATGAGCAAAAAGCCCTGCGGGTAATGCGCACCATGGTCGACGGCGGGCAATTGACCGACCCCGACAGTGCCAGGGGCAAGTTGCTGCAAACGGCGGCTCACCTGTTTCGCAACAAGGGTTTTGAGCGCACCACGGTGCGTGACCTGGCCAGCGCGGTGGGTATTCAGTCCGGCAGTATCTTTCATCACTTCAAGAGCAAGGATGAAATCCTGCGGGCGGTAATGGAAGAAACCATCCACTACAACACGGCCATGATGCGCGCGTCCCTGGCCGAGGCCCGCGATGTTCGCGAGCGAGTGCTGGCGCTGATTCGCTGCGAACTGCAGTCGATCATGGGCGGCAGTGGCGAGGCGATGGCGGTGCTGGTGTACGAGTGGCGTTCGCTGTCAGCCGAAGGGCAGGCCCAGGTGCTGGCGTTGCGCGATGTCTACGAAGACATCTGGTTGCAGGTGCTGGGCGAGGCCAAGCAGGCGGGCTATATCAAGGGCGATGTGTTTATCACACGGCGTTTTCTCACGGGTGCCTTGTCCTGGACCAATACGTGGTTCCGTGCCCAGGGCAGCATGACCCTGGAGCAACTGGCAGACGAAGCGCTGCTGTTGGTGCTCAAGGCTGACTAGAAAAGTTACGCAAGCTATTAATTGTTGGGTACAAAGTTGTCTCTCCAGAAAAAAACGCCTAGTTTAGCGCGATCAAAGTTTTGAACGGTGCGTGCCTTGATGTTTTCGCCATTGCGGCTGGCTGCGGGACTTACACTATTGGCGCTTGGCACACTGTGGCTGATGCCTGCTTCGGCCGCCCAACTGGTGAGGATCGGTGCCGTGCATTTTCCGCCTTACACCGTGCACCCGGAGCAGGGCGCCGACACCGGCTTGCTGCCGCAACTGGTGGAAGCCTTGAACCGTGCGCAAACCGACTATCAGTTTGTGTTGGTACCCACTTCGATTCCCCGGCGTTTTCGTGACTTGCAGCAAGGCCGGATCGACATGGCGATCTTCGAGAACCCGCAATGGGGCTGGCAGAACATCGCCCACACCACTGTCGACATGGGCCTGGAAGACGCGGAAATATTCGTCGCCCAGCGTGAACCCGGTCGTGACCAGTCGTACTTCACCGACTTGAATGACAAGCGCCTTGCGGTGTTCAGCGGTTATCACTACGCCTTTGCCAACTTCAACGCTGACCCCAAATACATGGCCGAGAAGTTCAACGCCACGCTGACCTATTCCCACGACAGCAACCTGCTGATGGTCACCCGTGGCCGCGCCGACATCGCCTTGGTGACCCGTTCCTACCTCAGCGATTTTTTAGTGCGCAATGCTGATACGGCTGGGCAGTTCCTGGTGTCCGAGCGGACTGATCAGGTGTATCACCACTACGCGTTGTTGCGGCCCAAGGCGCATATCAGTGGCGCGGAGTTTTCCGAGTTGCTCAAGGGCTTGCGGGACAGCGGCGAGCTGCTGAAAATCTTCGAACCTTACCGGATCGACGTCCTGTCCGTGCCTGCTACGCCATGACCTGCGCAAGATAGGCTTAAATTTTTCCTGCCGGCTCACGTCACTTCGTCTAACTGTCGACGATTACCGTGAGCCCTCTCCATGTCCAATCTCAATGACTTGTCTGTCCTGCCGCTACCGACAGGGCCCGCCCTGAATGCAGATGAAACCGATAGCCGGCTGATCCTGACCCTGGAAGGCCAGCCGCTGATCCGTCTGCGACTGGAGCGGGGCGATGCGCTGCATCTTCACCTGCAAATACCGAGTGAGGTGCCTTCGGTACGTGCCTTGTGGGCAGCGTGTTACTGGCTGTTTGCCAAGGAACCGTTGCGTCAGCGCCTGACCTGGCACCTTGAGCACGCACCCGACGACGCCTTGTGCAGCGGTTTGCTGGTGGCCACTGAGGCGGCAGGCCAATTCCACTGCGAGCGCACCCTGTTCTGGCAATTGCCGCAACCCTGGCTGGGCCAGCCCTTCAGTGGCGGCTATGCGCAGCAAATGATCATCAGTGCCGGCAAGCGTCATCCCGCCCGTGCGCCCAAGCCTCGCGGTGAAGTCTATCGACGTTTCGATACGTGCCTGGGCGCCTGGGTGTCATTGCGTACGGTGGAGATCGACGTTGACCTGACCCGCTTCAATCGCTGGCAGAACAGCACGCGAGTGGCGAATTTCTGGGAGGAAAGCGGCAGCCTGGAGCAGCACCGAGAGTACCTGGCCAAGCTTGATGCCGACCCTCATACCCTGACGCTGATGGGCTGTTTCGACGATGAGCCGTTTGCCTATTTCGAGGCCTATTGGGCCAAGGAAGATCGCATTGCGCCGTTCTATGACGTTGCCGATTACGATCGGGGCATTCATATGCTGGTTGGAGAGGAGCATCACCGTGGGCCGCACAAGGTTGCCAGTTGGTTGTCGGCGCTGGTGCATTACCTGTTTCTTGATGACCCACGCACCCAGCGGGTGGTGGCCGAGCCTCGCGCCGATAACGCGAAGATGATCAGCCATATGCAGAACCAGTGTTTCCACTGCGAGAAGGAATTCGACTTTCCCCACAAGCGCGCGGCGCTGATGATTCTGGGGCGTGAGCGGTTTTTTGATCGATGCGGGTTGGTTTGAGGCGGGGGCTTGCCGTGTACATATCCGTTGCTGCGGTAACGGCTACTTAGGGTTACGCCCTTACGGCGTGTCACTTTCGAAAAGCCGGAATGCCGGCCCAGACGAAAGTAACCAAAGCGCTCCTGCCCTACCTCTCGGCGCAACACCTACGTTCGGCCTCTGGTTTTATGGGCAGGCAGATCAAGAGCCATCCGTTTTTCTGTAGGAGCGAGCTTGCTCGCGAAGAACCTGAGGGCGCCGCGTTCATCCAGGAAGCCCGTGTCATCGTTAACGACCATCGCGAGCAAGCTCGCTCCTACATTTTCACCACTCAGGCCGGCTACCAGGCCGCCGTGCTTTTGCTTTTGATCTTAGGCGCCCCGTTAAACCACGATGGCTGAACGCAGGCATTGATCCGTGGGTAAACCGGCAGGACGCCGGTTTAGCCGCGCTGGGCCAAGGATGGCCCATCGCGGCGGCCCACGGAGCAATGCCGCAGAGAAGGCATGCCGAGCCACAGCGAGGCACCAAGTGGTGGGGCAAGAGCGCTTTGGTTACTTTGCCGCTTTTGCAAAGTGACACGCCGTAAGGGCGTAACCCTAAGCCGCCCCGACCAAAATAACGGATATGCACCCAGCCCAGCCGAACCCAAACACATTGAACCGGTTCTTTCAGCACCCCCAAGGGTTGTCAGACCCGCCGCGCAAACGTATCGCTATGAGTGCCCGAAACTTTGCGGCAATGCACCAGCGCATCGCGAATCATAAAGTTCACCAGCGTCGGCGAAACCCCCAGTTCCTTGGCGATGTCTTTTTGCGGCACCCCGTGCAGGCGGTACATCTCGAACGCGTAGCGAGTGCGCTTGGGCAGTTCGGTCAATGCGTCGGCGATGTTTTCCAGGGTGGAGAAATTGATGTGGGAGGTTTCCGGTGAAGCGCCGTGAATCACCACATTCAAACCTTCCTCTTCAGGCCCGGAGTATTTCAGTTCCAGGGCCTGTTTACGGTAGTGGTCGATGGCCAGGTTGCGCACGATCTGGAACAGGTAACTGAGTTGAGCCTTGAACGAAGAAGTGATCTGTGGCGCTGATTGCAGCCTGAAGTAGGCGTCTTGCACCACGTCTTCAGCACGGGAGCGGCAGCCGGTGATACGTGCTGCGATCTTGACCAGAATCAGCCGGTTGTCGACAAAGGCCTGGAGTAGCGGTGAGTCGCACCTGCTTGTGGATACTTGTTCCGTCATGGAAATCACCTTGCTGCAAATAAGGTTAGTGGAGGGCGTCCGTGCTGAGTCCTCCTACACATCGGGCAACAAATTATGCTTAATGATAATGATTGTCAAATGAGAAGACGAACTAATCCTGTGCCTTGTTGTGAGGTGTGAACCGCGTCTCGCTTGCCCCCCCGAGGACTAATTATTTGCAGGCGCCATCCGTTCTCATGGGTGACAGGCCAGTTAACAAACCGGCCAAGGATTAGCACCCGCAGGAGGACAAAATGGGTTCGTGTCTTGAGAACAGCGTGTTCCAGGTAGGGGTGGTCTGAAATGAGCACGCCGAGTCGATTGCGCCTGTTTTGCCTGCCTTATTCAGGCGCCAGCGCCATGGTCTACAGCCGCTGGCGCAGAGCATTGCCGGATTGGTTGCAGGTTTGTCCGCTGGAACTACCGGGTCGCGGCATGCGCATGGATGAGCCGTTGCAACGCGACATCAAGGCCCTGGCCGCGCAACTGGCCGATGAAATCAGCACCGAACTCGATGGCCCCTACGCCTTGTTTGGTCACAGCCTCGGCGGCCTGCTGGCGTTCGAGTTGGCCCATGCCCTGCGCATGCGTGGGTTGCCACAGCCGCTGGCGCTGTTTGCGTCCGGTACTGCTGGCCCGGCCCATCGCGATGTCAGCGAATACGCCGTCGAGAAAACCGACGAAGAACTGATCGCTCGCTTGCGTGAACTCAAGGGCACGGCAGAAGACGTCCTCGCCAACCACGAGCTGATGCAGTTGATGCTGCCGATCCTGCGGGCCGACTTTCTCCTCTGTGGCAGTTTCCAGTACGGCGAGCGCGAGCCGTTGTTGATGCCGATCCATGTGTTTGGCGGCAAACAGGACAGCGTGCGTGCCGAGCAACTGCTGGACTGGCAGGAAGACACCTCCACCGGTTTCTCCCTGGACATGTTCGACGGCCATCACTTCTTCCTCGTGCAGCAGCAAGACAGCGTGTTGCGCTGCCTCAGGCGTTATGCCGACGAACACTTGGCCCGCTGGCGCAATGGCGCGGTGCGGCATTTGGCCCAGGCGACCGGCTGAAAAAGCCATTGCCTCCCTGGCCACACATTCCCTCGATTTCCCCGTAAGCCGATTTCAGGCAGGAACCCCATGATGGACGCCTTCGAACTTCCTCGTACCCTGGTCCAGTCCCTCCAGCATCGTGCCGCGCAGACCCCGGATCAACTGGCCCTGCGTTTTCTGGCCGAGTCCGCCGAGCAAAACGTCGTCCTCAGTTACCGCGACCTGGACCTGCGTGCCCGCACCATCGCCGCAGCCTTGCAGGCCACGGCGTGCCAGGGCGACCGTGCGGTGCTGTTGTTTCCCAGCGGTGCGGATTATGTCGCGGCGTTTTTCGGCTGCCTGTACGCCGGGGTGATCGCGGTGCCGGCCTATCCGCCGGAGTCCACCCGTGGTCATCACCAGGAGCGGCTGCTGTCGATCATCGCTGACGCTGAGCCACGGTTGTTGCTGACCACCACGGGCCTGCGCGATTCGCTGGCGCAGATAAATGCAGCACCGCCGTTGCTGTGTGTCGATGATTTGGATAGCGGGATCGCTGACCACTGGATCGCCCCGAACCTGGCAGGCGATGACATCGCCTTCCTGCAATACACCTCCGGCTCCACGGCGCTGCCCAAGGGCGTGCAAGTCACCCATGGCAACCTGATGGCCAACGAACTGCTGATTCGTCGCGGTTTTGGCATTGATCTCAATCCCGACGATGTGATCGTCAGTTGGCTGCCGCTGTACCACGACATGGGCCTGATTGGCGGCCTGCTGCAACCGATCTTCAGCGGTGTGCCTTGCGTGTTGATGTCGCCGGCCTACTTCCTCGGCCGGCCCTTGCGCTGGCTGGAAGCGATCAGCGAGTACGGCGGCACTATCAGTGGCGGGCCGGACTTTGCCTACCGCTTGTGCAGCGAGCGGGTCAGCGATTCGGCCCTGGAACGCCTGGACTTGAGCAAATGGCGTGTGGCCTATTCCGGCTCCGAGCCGATCCGCCTGGACACTCTGGAACGTTTCGCCGAGAAGTTCGCGCCCTGCGGTTTTACCCCGAATAATTTCTTCGCTTCCTATGGCCTGGCCGAAGCGACTCTGTTTGTCGCTGGCAGCACTCGCGGCCAAGGCATCCCGGCCTTGCGCCTGGACGAACAGGCGTTGGCCGCCAACCGAGCCGAGCCGGGGCCTGGCTGCGCGATCATGAGTTGCGGCACCAGCCAGCCCGAACACGCGGTGCTGATTGCCGACCCGCATACCCTGGCGGAGCTGGCCGACAATGCCGTCGGCGAAATCTGGGCCGCTGGCCCGAGCATTGCCCACGGCTACTGGCGCAACCCCGAGGCCACCGCCGAGACCTTCGTCCAGCACGCCGGCCGCACCTGGCTGCGTACCGGCGACCTGGGCTTTATCCGCGATGGCGAGGTGTTCATCACCGGTCGCTTGAAAGACCTGCTGATCGTGCGTGGCCACAACCTCTATCCCCAGGACATTGAACAAACCATCGAGCGCGAAGTGGAAGTGGTGCGCAAGGGCCGGGTCGCCGCTTTTGCGGTCAATGACCAGGGCCTGGAAGGCATCGGCATTGCCGCCGAAATCAGCCGTAGCGTGCAAAAAATCCTGGCGCCTGAAGCGCTGATCAAGGTCATCCGCCAAGCCGTGGCCGAGGCCTATCAGCAAGCGCCGTGCGTAGTGGTATTGCTCAACCCCGGCGCGTTGCCGAAAACCTCCAGCGGCAAAGTCCAGCGGTCCGCCTGCCGTAATCGTCTGGCCGATGGCAGCCTCGACAGCTACGCGCAGTTCCCGCAGTTGCACGCGCAAACAAGCGATAGCGCCCGCCTGGAATCCGAGTTGCAAGGCCGCATTGCCGCCATCTGGTGCGAACAGTTACAGGTGGCTCAGGTTGGCGCCGACGATCACTTCTTCCTGCTGGGCGGCAACTCCATCAGCGCCACCCAGGTGGTTGCCCGCCTGCGGGAAAGCCTGGGCCTGGAATTGAACCTGCGCCTGCTGTTCGAAGCGCCGACTCTCGCCACCTTCGCTGCCAGTGTTGCGCTGTTACAACAGGACGGCGGCGTGGCCCAAGGCTCGATCCATGCGTTGTCGCGCCAGGACGACCTGCCGCAATCTCTTGCGCAAAACCGCCTGTGGATCACCTGGCAACTGGACCCGCAGAGCAGCGCCTATACGATTCCCGGCGGCTTGCGCTTGCGCGGGGCGTTGGATGAAGACGCGGTACGCGCCAGCTTTCAGCAGTTGATCCAGCGCCACGAAGCCCTGCGCACGCGCTTCTTTGAACGTGACGGCCAGGCGTTCCAACGGGTCGACGCCACCACGGCTTTCGAGCTGCAAGTCATCGACCTCAGCGACCTGCCTGCCTTTGAGCGCGAAGCCCGCGCCCAGCAAATCCGCGAAGACGAAGCCCGTACCCAGTTCGATCTGGAGAAAGGTCCGCTGCTGTGGGTGACCTTGGTGCGCCTCGACGATGAAGACCACCAACTGCTGGTGACGATGCACCACATCATCGCTGACGGCTGGTCGCTCAACGTGCTGATCGACGAATTCTCACGCCTGTATGCTGCCGCGTCTCAGGGGCAAACCATCGAACTTCCGGTCCTGGCCTTGCAGTACGCCGACTACGGTAGCTGGCAGCGCCAATGGCTGGTCGAGGGCGAAGGTCAGCGGCAGTTGGCCTATTGGAAGGAACAGTTGGGCGACGAGCACCCGACCTTGAGCCTGGCCACAGATCATCCGCGCTCGGCCCAACAGCATCGCAGCGCATCACGCCACAGTGTGCGGTTGGGCGCGAGCCTGGGCGAAGCTATTCGCCAGACCGCCCAGGCCCATGAATCCACGCCGTTCATGCTGTTGCTGGCGGCATTCCAGAGCCTGCTGCACCGCTACAGCGGCCAGCGCGACATCCGCATCGGCGTGCCCAACGCCAACCGTGGGCGCCAGGAAACCCAAGGCCTGATCGGCTTCTTTATCAACACCCTTGTGCTGCGCGCCGAGCTGGACGCGCGTCTGCCGTTCAGCGAGCTGCTGGCGGCAACCCGTCATGCCGCCCTGGGCGCCCAGGCGCATCAGGAGCTGCCGTTCGAGCAACTGCTGGAAGTGTTCCCGCAAGCCCGCGAACAAGGTCTGTTCCAGGTCATGTTCAACCACCAGCAACGCGACCTCAGTGCCTTGCGCCGTTTACCTGGCCTGCTCGCCGAGGAACTGCCGTGGCACAGCCGCGAAGCCAAGTTCGACCTGCAACTGCACAGCGAAGAAGACCGCAACGGGCGCTTGAGCCTGTCCTTCGACTACGCCGATGAACTGTTCGATAGCGCCACGATCCAGCGGCTGGCCGAACACTTCGTCAGCTTGCTGCAAGCGGTGTGCGAACAACCGCAACAGGCCATTGGTGACCTGACATTACTCAATGCCGACGAGCACGCGCAGCAACGCCAATGGAGTGAGGCGCCGTGCCTGCCGGCGCAACGCCTGCTGCCGGAGCAACTCAACCAACACACTTCGGAGCGCACCGCGCTGGTGTGGCAGGACGCCAGCCTGACCTTTGCCCAGTTGCACACCCAGGCCAACCGCCTCGCCCATTACCTGCGCGACAAAGGCGTCGGCCCCGACGTGTGTGTGGCGATTGCCGCCGAGCGCTCGCCGCAACTGCTGATCGGCCTGCTGGCGATCCTCAAGGCCGGCGGCGCCTACGTGCCGCTGGACCCGGATTACCCGGCCGAGCGCCTGGCGTACATGCTCAAGGACAGCGGCGTGCAACTGCTGCTCACGCAAACCCACTTGCTGGAACAACTGCCTGTGGCCGAGGGCGTCTGCGTCATCGCCATGGACAGCCTCAAGCTCGACAGCTGGCCGAGTCACGCGCCTGGCCTGCACCTCAATGGCGACAACCTCGCCTACGTGATCTACACCTCCGGCTCCACCGGCCAGCCCAAGGGCGTGGGCAACACCCATGCTGCCCTGGCCGAGCGTTTGCAGTGGATGCAGGCCACGTATCAACTCGACGAAACCGATGTACTGATGCAAAAGGCGCCCATCAGTTTCGACGTCTCGGTGTGGGAGTGTTTCTGGCCGTTGATCACCGGCTGCCGCCTGGTACTGGCCGGCCCCGGCGAGCATCGTGATCCTCATCGCATCGCGCAGTTGGTGCAGGAGCATGGCGTGACCACGCTGCACTTCGTGCCGCCGCTGTTGCAGCTGTTTGTCGATGAGCCGCAGGCGGGCGAATGCACCAGCTTGCGTCGGCTGTTCTCCGGTGGCGAAGCCTTGCCCGCGCAGCTGCGCAATCGGGTGTTGGCGCAATTGCCGGCGGTGCAACTGCATAACCGTTATGGCCCGACCGAAACTGCGATCAACGTCACCCACTGGCACTGCCGCGCCGAAGATGGTGAGCGTTCGCCGATTGGTCGGCCATTGGGCAACGTGATTTGCCGGGTGCTGGATGACCAGCTCAATTCGCTGCCGGTGGGTGTGCCGGGTGAGTTGTGCATCGGCGGAGTGGGTCTGGCCCGTGGTTATCTCGGCCGTGCCGGGCTGACGGCGGAACGCTTTGTCGCCGACCCGTTGGGAGAGGAGGGCGCACGCCTGTACCGCACCGGTGACCGTGTGCGCTGGAGCACCGACGGCGTGCTGGAATACCTCGGTCGTTTGGATCATCAGGTCAAGCTGCGCGGTTTTCGCGTTGAACCGGAGGAAGTCGAGGCCCGCCTGCTGGCCCTGGGCGGCATCGCCCAGGCCGTGGTGTTGGTGCGGGAAACGGCTGCCGGTGCGCAGTTGATCGGCTACTACATGGCCAGCCAACCGCTGGATGAACAGGACGTGAAGGCAGCCTTGGCTGCCGAGTTGCCGGAATATATGGTCCCGGCGCAACTGATGCGCCTGGACGCCATGCCCCTAAGCCCCAGCGGTAAAGTCGACCGCCGTGCGTTGCCGCAACCCGTCTGGCAAGTGCGTGAGCACGTCGAGCCGCAAACACCGTTGGAACAGCAAATCGCCGCCATCTGGCGCGAAGTGCTGGGCCTGCCGCGTATCGGCCTGCTGGATGATTTCTTCGCATTGGGCGGCCATTCGCTGCTGGCCACGCAGATCATCTCCCGCACCCGCCAGGCCTGCGACGTCGAGCTGCCGTTGCGCACCTTGTTCGAAGCCAGTGAGCTGGGCGATTTCGCCGAACAAGTACGTTTGATCCAGGCCTCGGGGCAACGCAATCAACAGACAGCGATCACCAAAGTCGACCGCAGCCAGCCGGTACCGTTGTCCTATTCCCAGCAGCGCATGTGGTTCCTCTGGCAGATGGAGCCGGACAGCCCGGCCTACAACGTCGGCGGTATGGCGCGGCTGTGCGGGGTGCTGGATGTCGGGCGCTTCGAGGCAGCCTTGCAGGCCTTGATCATGCGTCACGAAACTCTGCGTACCACCTTTCCGAGCATCAATGGCGTGGCGCAGCAGAAAGTCGCGGCGCAAACCGACGTGCGCATGGACTGGCAGGATTTTTCCGTGCTGGATGAGCAAACCCGTCAGCAACGCTTGCAGCAATTGGCCGACGGCGAAGCCCACACGCCGTTCGATCTGGAAACCGGTCCGCTACTGCGCGCCTGTTTGGTCAAGGCCGGCGAGCAGGAACACTACCTGGTGCTGACCCTGCACCATATCGTCACCGAAGGCTGGGCCATGGACATCTTTGCCCGTGAACTCAGTGCGCTTTATGAAGCCTTTATCGACGAGCGCGAATCACCCCTGGAACCGCTGCCGGTGCAGTACCTGGATTACAGTGTGTGGCAGCGCCAGTGGCTGGAGTCCGGCGAGCGCCAACACCAGCTGGATTACTGGACCGCGCAATTGGGCACTGAACATCCGCTGTTGGAGCTGCCCAGCGACCGACCACGGCCGCCAGTGCAAAGTCATCAAGGCGAGCTGTACCGTTTCGACCTCAGTGATGACCTTGCCGCCCGCGTGCGCAGTTTCAACGCCGAGCGTGGCCTGACCCTGTTCATGACCATGACCGCCACCCTCGCCGTGTTGCTCTACCGCTACAGTGGCCAGACCGACCTGCGCATTGGCGCGCCGGTGGCCAACCGCATTCGTCCGGAAAGTGAAGGCCTGATCGGTGCGTTCCTCAACACTCAGGTGCTGCGTTGCCAACTCAATGGGCAGATGCGCGTCGGCGAGCTGTTCGAGCAAGTGCGCCACACTGTGATCGAAGGGCAATCCCACCAGGACTTGCCGTTCGACCATCTGGTGGAAGCCCTGCAACCTCCCCGCAGTGCGGCGTACAACCCGCTGTTCCAGGTGATGTGCAACGTGCAGCGCTGGGAGTTCCAGCAAAGTCGCCAACTGGCCGCAATGACCGTCGAGTACCTGGCCAACGACGCCCGCGCCACCAAGTTCGACCTCAACCTGGAAGTCACCGACCTCGACCATCGCCTGGGTTGCTGCCTGACCTACAGCACCGACCTGTTCGACGAGCCGCGCATTGCGCGCATGGCCGAGCATTGGCGTAACTTGCTGGAAGCCTTGATTGCCGCTCCTCAGCAGCGCCTGAGTGAGTTGGCGCTGCTGCAAGCCGATGAGCAACGCGCCTTGCAAGACAGCCTTGGTATTGAAGCCGGTGAACATCGCCTTGATCAATGCATTCACCATCTGTTCAGCGCACAGGCCCTGGCCCGCGGCGATGCGCCAGCGCTGACCTTTGCCGAGCAGACCTTGAGCTACGCCGAGTTGGACGGCCGCGCCAATCGCCTGGCCTGGATGCTTCGCGAGCGCGGTGTCGGCCCGCAGGTGCGGGTTGGCCTGGCGCTGCCGCGTTCCCTGGAAATGGTCATCGGCCTGCTGGCGATCCTCAAGGCCGGCGGCGCCTATGTGCCTCTGGACCCGGAATACCCGCTGGACCGCCTGCACTACATGATCGAAGACAGCGGCATTGGCTTGTTGCTCAGTGATGCGCCGATGTTCGAAGCGCTAGGCGACCTGCCCGCCAGCGTCAGCCGCTGGTGCCTGGAAGATGACCTGCCGCAATTGGCCAATTACCCCGCCAGCGAATTGCCGTCCATCAGCCTTGCGCAACATCAGGCCTACTTGATCTACACCTCCGGCTCCACTGGTAAACCCAAGGGCGTGGTGGTGTCCCACGGTGAAATCGCCATGCATTGCCAGGCGGTTATCCAGCGTTTTGGCATGCGTGCGGATGACTGTGAACTGCACTTCTATTCCATCAACTTTGACGCCGCGACTGAGCGCCTGTTAGTGCCGTTACTCAGCGGGGCGCAGGTGGTGTTGCGCGCCCAGGGCCAGTGGGATGCCGAAGAAATCTGCGGGCTGATTCGCCAACATCGCATCAATATCCTTGGTTTTACTCCCAGCTACGGCAGCCAGTTGGCGCAATGGCTGGCCACGCAGAACCAGACGTTGCCGGTGCGCATGTGCATCACCGGCGGCGAAGCGCTGACCGGCGAGCACCTGCAACGCATCCGCGCTGCGTTCCAGCCGGCGCTGTTTTTCAACGCCTATGGTCCGACTGAAACGGTGGTCATGCCGTTGGCCTGCCTCGCCCCGGAGCATCTGGAAGAGGGCGCTGGCAGCGTGCCGATCGGCAGCATTATCGGTGCGCGTGTAGCCTATATTTTTGACGCCGATCTGGCGTTGGTTCCCCAGGGCGCTACCGGCGAGTTGTACATCGGCGGTGCTGGTCTGGCACAGGGTTATCACCAGCGTGCGGGCATGACAGCCGAGCGCTTTGTCGCTGATCCGTTTGCCAGTGGTGGACGTCTTTACCGCACCGGCGACCTGGTGCGCCAACGCGCCGATGGCCTGGTGGAGTATCTGGGGCGTATCGACCATCAAGTGAAGATTCGAGGTTTTCGTATCGAGCTGGGGGAAATCGAAAGCCGTCTGCTGGAACACCCAGCGGTGCGTGAAACCGTGGTGCTGGCCCTGGAGTCCCCAAGCGGCAAACACCTTGTGGCCTATCTGGTCAGTGATGAGGCGGATCACAGCGCCTTGCGCGAATCCCTCAAGGCTCATCTCAAGGCGCAACTGCCCGACTACATGGTGCCGACGCACCTGATGGTGCTGGACAGCATGCCACTGACCGCCAACGGCAAACTCGACCGCCGCGCCTTGCCGCAGCCGGACTCGCAGGCCAATCGTCAACACTACGTGGCGCCGAGCAACGAGCTTGAGCTGACCCTGGCGGCGATCTGGTGCGCGGTGCTCAACGTGCAGCAGGTTGGGCTGCACGACAACTTCTTCGAGCTGGGCGGGGACTCGATCCTGTCGATCCAGGTAGTGAGCCGGGCGCGTCAGGCGGGGATTCATTTCAGCCCTCGCGATTTGTTCCAGCACCAGACCGTGCAGACCCTGGCAGCCGTCGCTACCCGATGCGAGCAGATCAGCGCCGAGCAAGGCGTGTTGACCGGCGCCTCTGGCTTGACGCCGATCCAGCATTGGTTTTTCGATACCGAGATCCCGGCCCGCCATCACTGGAACCAGGCGTTGCTGCTGGCGCCGGTGCAGGCCCTCGACCCCCATCGCCTGGAACAGGCGCTGCTGGCGGTGCTGGAACATCACGATGCCCTGCGCCTGAGCTTCACCCGGCGCGATGCTCAGTGGCACGCCGAACACTTGGCGGTGCCGGAAGGCGGCGTGCTGTGGCTGGCTCAAGTGCCGGGCATGGAACAGTGCGCTGTGCTGTTCGCCGACGCCCAGCGCAGCCTTGACCTGGAGCACGGCCCGCTGATACGCGCCTTGTTGGTGGATGGACCGCTGGGCCAGCAACGCCTGCTGATCGCGATCCATCACCTGGTCGTGGATGGCGTGTCCTGGCGGGTGTTGCTGGAAGATCTGCAAAACGTCTATCGCCAACTGAGCGACGGCCGGTCCGTCAGCCTGCCGGCCAAGACCAGTGCGCTGCGCGACTGGGCGGCCCGTTTGCAGGCCTACGCCAGCAGCGAATCCCTGCGCGAAGAGTTGAACCTATGGCAGGAGCAGTTGGCCGGGCCGGCCGTTGAATTGCCAGTGGATCGCCCGCAAGGGTCGCTGCGCAACCGCGACGCCGAGACCATCAGCGTGCGCCTGGATGCCGAGCGCACCCGGCAATTGTTGCAACAGGCACCGAGCGCCTATCGCACCCAGGTCAACGACCTGTTACTGACGGCATTGGCCCGTGTGTTGTGCCGATGGAGCGGCCATGAATCGGCGCTGATCCAGCTGGAAGGTCACGGTCGTGAAACCCTGTTTGATGAAATCGACCTGACCCGCAGCGTTGGCTGGTTCACCAGCGCCTACCCCTTGCGCCTGACACCTGTGCAAATCGAAGAGGCCGCCGGACAGGGCGCCTCGATCAAGGCGATCAAGGAACAACTACGTGCAGTGCCGCATAAAGGACTGGGTTATGGCGTGCTGCGCTACCTGGCGGACGACCTGTGCCGCGAGGCCATGACCGCCTTGCCAACGGCGGCGATCACCTTCAACTACCTCGGCCAATTCGACCAGAGTTTTGATGGCGACGCGTTGTTCCTCCCGCTGGAGGAGTCTGTAGGCCCGGCCCATGATCCGGACGCGCCTTTGCCCAACGAGTTGAGCATCGACAGCCAGGTCTACAGCGGCGAGTTGGTGCTGCGCTGGACCTTCAGTCGCGAACGTCACGACAGCCAAACCATCAGCGAATTGGCAGATGCTTATCTGGGCGAGTTGCAGAGTTTGATCGAGCATTGCTTGCGGGACGATGCCGGCGGGCTCACACCGTCCGACTTCCCGCTGGCGCACCTGACCCAATCGCAACTCGATGCGCTGCCGGTGCCGGTCAGCGCTATTGAAGACGTCTACCCGCTGACGCCAATGCAGGAAGGCTTGCTGTTGCACACCCTGCTGGAGCCGGGCACCGGCCTCTACTACATGCAGGACCGTTACCGCATCAACAGCGAACTGAATCCCGAGCGCTTCGCCCAGGCCTGGCAGGCGGTGATTGCCCGCCATGAAGCCTTGCGCGCCTCGTTCTGCTGGAACGTTGGCGAAGATATGCTGCAGGTGATCCACAAACCGGGTCATACGCCCATCGAGTACCTGGATTGGAGCAATGATCCGCAAACTGAACAGGAGTCGCGCCTGCAAGCGCTGCTCAAAAGCGAGCGCGAAGCTGGCTTCGATCTGCTCAACCAGGCGCCTTTCCATCTGCGGCTGATCCGCGTCGGCGAGGCCCGTTACTGGTTCATGATGAGCAACCACCACATCCTGATCGATGCCTGGTGCCGCTCGTTGCTGATGAACGATTTCTTCGACATTTACATGGCGTTGGGTGACGGCCGCGACGCGCAACTGGCAATGCCGCCGTGCTATCGCGACTACATTGCTTGGCTGCAACGCCAGAACCTGGCCGAGGCGCGCCAATGGTGGCAGCAGAACCTGCAAGGCTTTGAACGCACCACGCCGATCCCCAGCGACCGGCCGTTCCTGCGCGAGCACGCGGGCCACAGCGGTGGCATGGTGGTGGGCGACTGCTACATCCGTCTTGAGGCACGGGACGGCGCGCAACTGCGGGAGTTGGCCCAGGCTCATCAACTGACCGTCAACACCTTCGCCCAGGCGGCATGGGCTTTGGTGCTGCGGCGCTTGAGCGGGGATCGCGACGTGCTGTTTGGCGTCACCGTGGCCGGGCGCCCGGTGGACATGCCGCAGATGCAGCGCACCGTCGGCCTGTTTATCAACAGCATCGCCCTGCGGGTCAAGTTGCCCGAGGACGACCAGCCGTGCAGCGTGCGTCAATGGCTCAGCGGTTTGCTCGACAGCAATATGCAGCTGCGTGAGTACGAATACCTGCCGCTGGTAACGATCCAGGAACACAGCGAATTGCCCAAGGGCCAGCCGCTGTTCGACAGCCTGTTCGTGTTTGAAAACGCCCCGGTGGAAGTCTCGGTGCTGGACCGTGCGCAAAGCTTGAATGCCACCTCGGATTCGGGCCGCACCCACACTAATTTCCCGCTGACGGCTGTGTGCTATCCGGGTGATGACCTGGGACTGCATTTGTCCTATGACCAGCGCTATTTCGACGAAACCACGGTGCAAGGCATGCTCGGCGAGTTCAAGCGCCTGCTGCTGGCGCTGGTGCAGGGCTTCCATGGCGACATGGCCGACCTGCCGCTGATCAGCGAGCAGGAGCGCGAGTTTCTGGTGGAGGGGTGTAACCAGAGTGCGCACGACTACCCGCTGGAGCGCAGCTATGTCGAGCTGTTCGAGGCGCAGGTGGCGCAGCACCCACAGCGCATCGCCGCCAGTTGCCTGGATCAGCAATGGAGTTACGCCGAGCTGAACCGGCGCAGTAACCGTCTGGGTCATGCGCTGATTGCGGCAGGTGTCGGGCTGGATCAACCGGTGGCGTTACTGGCCGAACGTAACCTCGATTTGCTGGGTATGATCATTGGTAGTTTCAAGGCTGGCGCCGGTTACCTGCCGCTGGACCCGGGGCTGCCGAGCCAGCGTCTGAGCCGGATCATCGACTTGAGCCGCACGCCGCTGCTGGTGTGCACTGAGGCTTGCCGTGAACAGGCGCTGGTGTTGTTGGAGGAGTTTGCCTGCGTCGGGCGGCCGAAGTTGCTGGTTTGGGAGGACGTGCTTGGGTCAGAGAACAATCCCGGGATCTACAGTGCCCCGGATAACCTTGCGTATGTGATCTACACCTCAGGGTCGACCGGACTGCCGAAGGGCGTGATGGTCGAGCAGCGCGGCATGCTCAATAACCAGTTGAGCAAGGTGCCATATCTGCAACTGACTGAGGCCGATGTAATCGCGCAAACGGCCTCGCAAAGCTTCGACATCTCGGTCTGGCAGTTCCTTGCTGCGCCGTTGTTTGGCGCGCGGGTGGATATCGTGCCGAATACCATTGCCCATGACCCGCAAGGGCTGCTGGCCCATGTTCAGGCTCAGGGCATCACGGTGCTGGAAAGCGTGCCGTCGCTGATCCAGGGCATGCTCGCCCAGGAGCGCACGAGCCTGGACGGTTTGCGCTGGATGCTGCCCACCGGCGAGGCGATGCCGCCTGAATTGGCCCACCAATGGCTGCTGCGTTACCCGGATATCGGGCTGGTCAACGCCTATGGACCGGCGGAATGTTCGGATGACGTGGCGTTCTTTTGCGTCGACCTGGCTTCGACCCGTGGCACGTATCTGCCGATCGGTACACCGACCGACAACAACCGCTTGTACCTGTTGGACGGCGCACTGGAGTTGGTGCCCCAAGGCGCCGTCGGTGAGTTGTGTGTGGCTGGCACCGGTGTAGGTCGCGGCTATGTCAGCGATCCATTGCGCACTGCTCAAGTGTTTGTGCCGAACCCGTTTGGTGCGGCTGGCGAGCGGTTGTATCGCACCGGCGACCTGGCGCGGCGGCGCAGTGACGGCGTGCTGGAATACGTCGGGCGCATCGACCATCAAGTGAAGATTCGTGGTTACCGTATCGAACTGGGCGAAATCGAAGCCCGTCTGCACGAGCAACCAGAAGTCCGCGACGCCGCCGTTGGCGTGCAGCAAGGCGTTAACGGTAAGTATCTGGTGGGTTATCTGGTGGCAACCGACGCGGCTCTCAATTCCAATGAGCGCCTGGACCGTATCAAGCAACGCCTGCGGGCCGAGCTGCCGGAATACATGGTGCCGCTGCATTGGTTATGGCTGGACCGTCTGCCACTCAATGCCAACGGCAAACTCGACCGCAAGGCCTTGCCAGCCCTGGAAATCGGCCAGTTGCACAGCCAGGACTACCTGGCGCCGCGCAACGAACTTGAGCAAACCCTGGCGGATATCTGGGCCCAGGTGCTGAACGTCGAGCAGGTCGGGGTGCAGGACAACTTCTTCGAGCTGGGCGGGCATTCGTTGCTGGCGACGCAAATTGCCTCGCGGGTGCAGAAGGCCCTGCAACGGGATGTGCCGCTGCGGGCGATGTTCGAATGCAGCACGGTGGAGGCGTTGGCGGGGTACATCGATGGGCTGGCGGCCAATGACATCAGTGCCGAGAAGGTGGATCGGTTGAGTGATTTGATGGCGCAGTTGGAGGGGCTTTAAGGTGCTGCGGGCGCTCATCCAGGGTGATGAGCGGGTGAGCGTCCGTTGGTCGGAAAGCTGTTTTTTTCCGATCAGAACTGTCAATTCTGACAGTAGGCAGGGCCTGCGTTCCAAGCGTTAGATAGCCGTAGTCTGCCGGCCTCTCTGATCGAGGCCGATGGTTATCTATCCCGGGACAGGAGGTCTCGTCATGGTTAAAAAAACATCCCCTAAAACTGCTCAGTCGCTTGATACAACAACCGCTGCGCTACAACCTATCGATGTCATCCGCGAGTTACCCTACGCGACGATTCAGTACGCAGCCAATAACAGCGTGCTGTATCCAATCGACGCAATCGATGGCACCTCGGCAACTATTGCCTTTGCGGGCATGGGCGCTACACCGATTACTTTGTATTGGGCAATTAAGGGCCAGGATGAGCCTGCCTTTGAACCCATCGTGCAGGTTGGCAGTACCAGCGGCGGTATTGAAATGCCCATCCCCTGGCAACACGTAAGTACCTGCATCGGTCATACGGTATTGATCTGGTACACGGCCACCGTTGCCGGGCGACTCCAGGAGTCGCTGGTCCTGGAGTTGGAAATTCAGGACATCAGGGAAGTGGATCTACGCGAGTCATTGCCGGTGTTTGAGCACGCCAAGCGCAATAGCCCTACAGATCCCACTGTCGTGCTGGATATGCACACTTTTAAGGGCGATGAAACCATCCGGATCAAGGCATGGCCGATGATTCAGGCTGGGCAGCGCCTGTTTGTCACCGTCGCGGGTGACCAGCACCAGGTGCCGTATCAATTTATCTGGGTGGCCTTTGACCATCTAGTGAAGGCCGCTGAAGCAGATACTGATCATATTTTCGAGTTCAGGTTGTCCCGTGGCTGGATGTCGCGACGGCAGGACTACTCGGCTCTGACTGCGCACTTGGGAGTCATTTGGGACGGCACTGAGCCGGTGCTGCCGGCGCCGGATGATCCGGTCCATGAGAACCCGCTGCCTATTAATGCTCAGGACTTTCACCTGCGTACCTCCACGCTGTTGCGAGTGGACCCTGCACTGGACTTGCCGCCACCGCACCTTAAAGAGTCGGTGGATTGCGGTGCCGATGGTTGGCTGGTGAGCCCGGTCAACACCGTAGACGGTGCGCATCTCGTCATTGCTTACGAGGGCATGCATGCCGGGGATGTCGTTTGCCCCGCGTTTGTTGGCACCCCGGGGCTGGGTTCGCCTGTCCTTGAGTGCCGCACCGTACAGGAAGGTGAAGCCAGCCTTGAGTTTCGGGTACCGCCTTCGGCTATCAGTGCCAATTTTGGGTTGCCGGTCACGCTGACCTATAGCGTCAGCCACAGCGGTACCGGTCCGTGGCAATCACCGCCACGGGAAGTAAAGATCCTGGATATCACCAGGCTGCCGACTCCGGCAGTCGAGCAGGCAACCGCAAGCACGTTGGACCTCAATACCTTTTCCGGTGATGCCGATTGCACGGTCATTCCCTGGCCTTATATCGTGGTAGGGCAGCCTTGCTGGCTGTGGGTGACAGGTGAATTGGAAGATGGCACTGCCTACAGCTTCCAGGTGCTGGAGGGCGAGCCGGTTACCGCAGAATGGCTGGCCAGTGGTGTTAACACTCCGTTGCCCCGCAGCGAGCTGCAAAAGCTGGCGGATTGCAGCTCTTTCGAAGTGCATTTTTCCGTGAATTTCAATGGTCAGTCCGATAAGGCCAGTGCAAAGAAATTCCCGGCATTAACCCTGGGTATCGTCCAGGAAGACCTGGTACTCAAGGCGCCTACGGTGCGGGAGGCGGTGGGCTCGCAGTTGACAGTGTACAACGGCCGGGACGGTGTGACGGTACGGGTGGAGTACGAGCGCATCAGCCCTCATCACACGATCAGTGTGCGCTGGATCAAACCGAATGGTGATATCCTGCCGTTGGCCTCCAAACCGGGTAATAGTGACCCAGGTTACGTCGACTTCCCAATTCCCCGTGAGGCGGTGATTGGTGGTATCGGTAAAACGATCTTAATTAACTACACCGTCACCAGCGTCTGTAAGTTGGCGTCTTCCAAGACCCTTGCGTTGCAGATCAGTGTGCCGGTGCGCTTGCCCACGCCTGTGGTGCCGCAGGCGACTAACCGCATATTGGATTTGCGCACCTTCCCCGGGAACGCCAACATTACCGTGGAACCATGGTGGTTTATCTTGCCCGGGCAATGCGTCTGGTTGCGGGGTGTCGGGACGTTGAAAAGTGGAGGCTCCTACACGATCAATGTGTATTTGGGCAAAATCGTGATTGCCGCCGAAGTGAGTACAGGGCTGGCGGATATTTTGAGTCGGGCCCAACTTGATCTACTGGCAGATGGCAGCCTTCTGGCCTTTACCTGCAAAGTGACGGCTGATGGCAGCACTAATGAGAGTGCCGCAGTGGTATTCCCGGTATTGCAACTGACAGTGCGCTCGCCTCTCGATGACTTCACCCCGTTTACTGGCAATAACTGGAACAACTGGCGTGCCGGGCCAGCAGCCCTTGGTGAGATGAGGTACGCCACGTTCTTTGGCAAAACCTGCGTGGCCAACGGCACTGCCAGTACTGCTAGTGTGGGCGTCGTCCTTTATAAAGACTTCACGGGGCTTCAGGTCGGCGCAAGTTATGAGTTCAGCATTCTCGCATGCACATACAATGGCGCTGCTCCAATGCCAAGGTTGTCGCTGAGGACCAGCTCCGGGGTTGTTACGGGGGTCACGACCTTTTACAGCATGGGGTGGACACCGCTGAAGGGGACGTTTGTTGCAAGCGCGACATCAATGCGGCTGGAGATCTGGAGTCATGAGCCGTCAGGCATATCCGGCAACGACTATGCGATCACTGATATCCGAGTGCGTGGATAGTCGAAAGGCTGTTTTACTCTGAGAAATGCTCCTGCCTTTGGCAGGAGCATTTTCTTTTTCAAGTTACTTCGTCCCCAGAATCTTCACCAACTTATCCGGCGACGGCGCCCCTTGCTGTTGCTGCAACTGGCCCTTGTCATCCAGATAGAAAATCGCCGGCGTCGCCGACAACTCCAACTCTTGCATCAATTGCATATTGGCATCGAGCTTGGCCTGGATCTCGGCAGGAATCTTGTCCAGCGCCTTGAGCTTGCTGCCTTTGCCGGCGGTTTCATGTTCTTGCAGGGCTTTTTGCGTGTCCTTGCTGGCCAGCAGCGCCGCCGACTTGCCCGGGCTGTCTTCGCGAATAATCCCGACCATAATGTGCCGCAACTGCACCTTGCCTGCCTTCACCCACGGCCGTGCCTGTTCCCAGAACATGTTGCAGTACGGGCAGTTGGGGTCGCTGAACAGGTAGACGGTGCGCGGGGCATCCTTGTTGCCGTCCTGGATCCAGCTGCTCTGTTCCATCTTGGCCCAGACTTCCTTGGCCATCGGTGCGTACACCAGCTTTTCCAGGGGCGCGGTGCTCAGGTCGTTGCCGCCTTCGTCATACAGGTTGCCGGCGATCACGTGTTTACCGTCGGCGGTGAGGTACAGCGCCATGCCACGGTTCTGGTATTGCGCGGCGTAGCCCTTGAGGCCGCTCGGCGCGTCGAAGCTGCCGACGATCTTGGCGCCCTTGGCTTCGATTTGCTTGATGGGCGCCGGCCACTCTTCGGCGTGGGCCAGGGTGGCGGCGAGGGTCAGGGGCAGCAGGGTCAGCAGGTGGCGGAAGCGGGGCATAGAGGTTTCCTTGTTGGGGCCGGCTTGGCGGAGGTGGCGTCGGTCTCAAAGTGTTCCATGGCGCGGGCCAGGCTGGCCTGGGACAGTTCGCCCAGGTGACTGTTGATCAGGCGTCCGTCGGGTTGATAAAACAGCGTGGTCGGCAAGGCCATGGAGCCTACGGCCTGGCCGAGGCGGCCACTGGCGTCGAACAGTACGTTGTCCAGGTTCAGGCCCTGGGTGGCCAGGTAGGTGATGACGCTTTGCATGCTTTCGGCCTGGTTGACGAACAGAAAGGTCACGTCAGGCCGTTGTTTCTGGGCGTTTTCCAGCACGGGCATTTCCCGTCGGCACGGCGGGCACCAGGTGGCCCAGAGGTTGATCACCAGTGGCCCGCCCTGATAGTCGGCCAGTTGCACGGTTTCACCATTGGCGTTGCGCAGGCTGATGTCCGGCAGGCGCGTGCCTTTTTCATAGATGTTCAGGGAGAAGCTGGTCAGCGCCCAGAATGCGAGCCCGGTGATCACCCCGGCGCTCAACGGTTTGCGCAGGGCCGGGCGACGCCAGCCCCACAGCAGCGCACCGAGCACCAGCACGATACCCCCCGGCCAGGCGAGAAAGCCGCCGTCGCGCAGGTCGATGATTTGCAGCGGGTCGTCACGGTAGTACGCCCAGTACATCAGCACAAAGCTGATGCGTGCGCTCAACATACCCAGCAGGAACAGGCTGAACAGTACCGATTCCGGGTTCTCGCCACCGCGCTTGGCCACACGCCAGCCCACCAGTGTGGCGAGGATCAGCGCACTGATCAGCAACAGATGGTTCAATGCGATGGCAAAGGTGCCGATGGTGAAGGTCAGCATCAGAGGGCGTCCCGGGTCTGGGTCCAGCGTTGCAGGAAGGTCTCGGCGTTCACTTCACCAGTGATGCGCTGGCTGCGGCGCTCCTCACCGTCGGGGGCGATCCAGACGAAGCTCGGTGGCCCCGGCACCTTGTAGCGCCCCAGCAGTTCGCGGCTGGCGGCGTTGTCGGCGGTGACGTCCAGGCGCAGCAGGCGCACGTCCTTGAGGGCGGTCAGCACTTCGGGTTTGCCGAATACCTGTTTTTCCATGATCTTGCACGACACGCACCAGTCGGCGTAGTAGTCCAGCAGCACCCATTGGCCCTGGGCCTTGGCGCTGTCCAGTTGGCTTTGCAGTGCGGTCGGGTTGTTGATTGTGGTGAAGGCGTCATGGGCCGTCGGTGCGCTGGCGCCCCGCGAACCGCTGTAGACCTTCAGTGGTTGCCACAGGTCATCGCTGCCTCCGGCCGCGCCCACCACCAACATGCCACCCCATAGCCCCAGCACCAGTGAGCCGGCGCCCAGGACCATGGAGACACGTCCGTAATCGCGGGCCAGCCGCCAGCCGCAGTAGGCCATGACCAGCGCCAGCACACCCCACAAACCAAGCCACAGGGTTTCACCTACCACCGGCCGGATCATCAGCACCGCCGTGGCGAGGAACAGGAAGCCGAAGATGCCCTTGAGCACGTTCATCCAGGTGCCGGGTTTGGGCAGGAAGCGATTGCCCACGGTCACCAGCAACAACAGCGGTATACCGATGCCGATGCCCATGGCAAACAGAATCAAGCCGCCGTGCAGGGCGTTGCCGCTCTGGGCGATATACAGCAGGGCGCCAGCCAGGGGCGCGGTCATGCACGGGCCCACCAGCAGGCCGGACAAGGCGCCCAGCACCCCGGCACCGATCAGGCTGCCGCCGTTTTGCTTACGGCTGGCGTTATCCAGGCGATCACGCAGGAACGCCGGCAATTGCAGCTCGAAGAAACCGAACATCGGTAGGGCCAGGATCACAAACAGCGCGGCGAAGCTGCCGAGGATCCACGGTGTTTGCAACAAGGCGGCCAGGTTGGCGCCCAACAGGGCGGCCAGCACGCCCAGCGCGGCATAGATCAGCGCCATGCACACCACGTAGCTGGTGGCCATGGCAAACCCGCGCCGCGGGCTGGCGCCGCTGCCGACTACCAGCCCGGCGAGGATCGGCAGCATCGGCAAGGAGCAGGGGGCGAAGGCCAGCAACAGGCCCAGGCCGAAGAACACCAGCAGGCTCCAGCCCAGGCTGCGTTGTTGCAGCCCGCTGGCCAGGCTCTGGTCCTGGGCTTCACTGGTGGCAGCGACGGCGGGGTTGCCGCCCAGGTCGACGGTGAGCGATTGCGGCGGGTAGCACAGGCCGGCATCGGCGCAGCCTTGCCAGCCGAGCTTGACCTGGCCGGTAGCGCCTGCCGGAATCTTCACTTCAAGGCCCTGGCGATAGACTTGCTGCTCACCGAAGAACTCGTCACTGTGGGATTCGCCTTCCGGCAACACCGGCTTTTCGGCCAGGCCGTCGAACTTCATGCGCTGCTGGTACAGGTAATAACCGTCGGCAATCTGCCAATACAACTGGGTTTCGCCGGAAGCCAGGCGTTCAGAGGTAAAGGTGAAGGCTTTGCCCACCGGGAGGAAATCGGGTTTGGTCTCGAAAGGATTGTTACCAGGTGCGGCCTGGGCGAATCCAGCGAACAATACCAGCAGGAAGATAAACAAATGCCGCATGGTCAAGCCTTAGTTCGATGCAAGAGGGCACACAATGTGTGGTGTTGATTAACCGATGATTAACCGATGATTAACCGATGATTAACCGGGGTTATTCTAAGGTGTACGGATTTTCTGATGCTGCCCTTATCAAGGGCATAATGCGCGCTTAATCCGCCGGTCTTCTAATCACTATTTTTGCAAAGGGCTCACCATGCATGTACTGGTCTGTGAAGACGATGAGCTGATCGCCAGTGGCATTGTTGCCGGCCTCAGCGCCCAGGGCCTGACGGTCGAGCGCGTCGGCACCGCCGCCGCTGCCCGGGCGATGCTCAAGGTGGCTGAATTTGACGTGATGGTACTCGACCTCGGCCTGCCGGATGAAGACGGCCTGAAACTGTTGCAGCAACTGCGTAGCCAGGGCCTGGAAATTCCGGTGTTGATCCTCACGGCGCGGGACTCGGTGACCAATCGCGTCGATGGCCTGCAGGCCGGTGCCGACGATTACCTGCTTAAGCCGTTCGACCTGCGCGAGCTTGCAGCACGCCTGCACACCTTGTTGCGACGGGTCGCCGGGCGCAGCGTCAACCTGATCGAACATGGCCGCCTGAGCTACAACCCCAGCAGCCGAGAAACCCTGCTCGGCGGCCAGCCGGTGGACCTGTCCCGCCGTGAGCAAGCGCTGTTGCAGGCCTTGCTGCAAAACCCTGGCCGGGTGCTGTCCAGCGAGCAGCTCAAAGACAGCGTCTACGGGCTTAATGATGAACTGGAAAGCAACGCCTTGAACGTGCATATCCACCACCTGCGGCGCAAATTGGGCAATGGCATCGTCGAGACCGTGCGCGGCCTGGGCTATCGCTTGGGCCCGGCTAATGGTGGAGAGGACGCTTCGTGATGAGCTTGCGCCTGCGGCTGACCTTCAAGCTGGGCGCCGCCTTTGTGCTGATCTGGGCCCTGGCAGCGGCCTGGATGCTCAACGACCTGCGCAACCAGATGATGTTCTCCCTGGATCAGCGGCTGGTGGCCTCGGCGCGCATGGTGGCGGGGTTGATGGAACAATTGCCGGAACTCGCGAGCAAGGGTGAGGGCACACATCTGAGCGCCGAGCAACTGAATGTTCCTGGCGGCATGGCGTGCCAGGTCAGTTCCTTGCGCGGGGAAATTCTGGCCCGCAGCCACACCACGCCTGATCAGGGCCTGGAGTCCCAGAAGAGCGGCTTTCGCGATCAGATGATTGACGGCACGGTCTGGCGCAGTTTCACCCTGGCTCGTGGAGATTTATTTATCACCACCGCCGACCGTCAAGTGGAGCGCGAAGCCTTGAACATGTCGATCCTGCTGGCGGCGTCGGTGCCCGTCGGCGTGGCGCTGCTGGGCTGCCTGTGCCTGTTGTGGCTGGGCATCGGCCAGAGTCTGCTGCCGCTCAACCGTATGCGCGACGCCTTGATGCGCCGCAGCGCCGATTCCCTGGAACCGTTGCAGATTCATCCGCTGCCCAGCGAGCTCAAACCTCTGCTCGACACCCAAAACCTGCTGTTGCAGCGCATCGCCAAGACCATCGAGCGCGAGCGGCGCCTGACCGGCGACGCCGCCCACGAACTGCGCAGCCCGCTGACGGCGATCAAGACCCACCTGCAAGTGGCGCGCATGACCGACGGTGCGGCCCGCGACCAGTCCCTGGCCCACGCCGAGGAGGGCGCCGACCGTCTGCACCACACCCTTGAGCAATTGCTGTTGCTGGCGCGTGTCGAGGGCAGCCTGTCATTTGACGACGGTTTGCAGTCGAGTGCCGAGCAAGTGGCGCGTCTGGCGATTCAGGACGCCAATGCCGGGGACAATCGGCGGATCGACCTGATCCTGCCGGACAATGTGTCCGAGGCCCCGGTGGAAATGCCGGTGGGCCTGGCCGTTGCCGCCTTGCGCAACTTGCTGGATAACGCCTTGCGCCATACGCCGGCAGATACGCGGGTGGAGCTGAGCGTATTTACCGCCGCCGACAGTGTGGTGTTCCGCGTGCGCGACCATGGAGCGCCGATTTCCAGTGAAGACTTGCAACACTTGACCCAACGCTTCTGGCGCAACGGCAACAGCGCCGGTTGTGGCCTGGGGCTGGCGATTGTGCAGGCTATCGTGCAGCGCTGCTCTTGCTCGCTGAAGTTCGACAGCCAGGCTGATGGCCTGCGCGTCGACCTGGGGATGCCGCTGCGGCGCTGACAGCTGCTTTTCAAAAAGCCACACACCAAAAATAGTTACCGCCATTTTCCGACCCCGTTCGGTTCTAGCGACATCCTCGGGCGTTCCAGATGCACTTTTGGCCCACCGATTATTGCGGGCGGATGGACACTGAAACCTGCGCGATTCTTTATGCGTTGAATGAAAAATACACGGGCAGTTGAGGAAAATTCTCACATTTCTGTAGGTGTCTAGTTCTTTAGCGGTGGGTTTTAACGCTGCGGGTGTAAATCCTCTCCTTGTTGATGCGTTTCCAGAACAGGAAATCCGTGCGCATGCCCTCCTGGGGCCTGGCGCTGACGGGTTGGCAGTTTGGTCACCATCATCAGCGTATTGAGGGGTCGAGAGATGTCAGTCGCTACCAGCCGTACTGAAGATTTGCAGGTGTGTGTCAGCCCACAGCCTGCGGAAATACTCTATCAGTTCGATGATTCACCGCTGTTGGCCCGCCAGCGCCAGCAGGAGTCCAACGCCCGCAGTTATCCTCGACGCATTCCCCTGGCCCTCAAGCGGGCGCGGGGGATTTATGTCGAAGACGTCGAAGGTCGTAGTTTCATCGACTGCCTGGCCGGTGCAGGCACCCTGGCGCTGGGTCACAACCATCCGGTGGTAATCGAGGCGATCCAGCAGGTGCTGATCGATGAATTGCCCTTGCACACCCTGGACCTGACCACGCCGGTCAAGGACCAGTTTGTCCAGGACCTGTTCGGGCTGCTGCCGGCGGAGTTGGCGCGGGAAGCGAAGATTCAATTCTGCGGCCCGACCGGCACCGATGCGGTGGAGGCCGCGCTGAAACTGGTACGCACGGCTACCGGCCGCAGCACGGTGTTGTCGTTCCAGGGCGGTTATCACGGCATGAGCCAGGGTGCGCTGAGCCTGATGGGTAGCCTGGGGCCGAAAAAGCCCCTCGGCGCCTTGCTGGCTAATGGTGTGCAGTTCTTGCCGTTTCCCTATGACTATCGCTGTCCGTTCGGTCTGGGCGGTGCGCAAGGGGTCAAGGTTAACCTGCACTATCTGGAAAACCTGCTCAATGACCCGGAAGCAGGCGTGTTGCTGCCAGCGGCGGTGATCGTCGAAGTGGTCCAGGGCGAAGGCGGCGTGATCCCGGCGGACCTTGACTGGCTGCGCGGCCTGCGGCGGATTACCGAACAGGCCGGTGTGGCCTTGATCGTCGATGAAATTCAGAGCGGTTTCGGTCGTACCGGCAAGATGTTTGCTTTCGAACATGCCGGCATTATTCCGGATGTGGTGGTGCTGTCCAAGGCCATCGGTGGCAGTTTGCCGCTGGCGGTGGTGGTCTATCGCGATTGGCTTGACACCTGGCTGCCGGGGGCCCACGCCGGGACCTTCCGCGGCAATCAGATGGCCATGGCCGCAGGTTCGGCGGTGATGCGCTACCTCAAGGAACACAGCATTCCTGATCACGCAGCGGCCATGGGCGAGCGCCTCGGTGAGCATCTGCGCATCCTGCAGTGCGACTTCCCTCACATGGGCGATATTCGCGGCCGTGGCCTGATGCTTGGCGTGGAACTGGTGGACCCGAACGACACGCCGGATACCCAGGGGCATCCGCCCGTTCATCGGCAATTGGCGCCGCTGGTGCAGCGTGAATGCCTCAAGCGCGGGTTGATCCTTGAGCTGGGTGGGCGCCATGGCAGCGTGGTGCGTTTCCTGCCGCCGCTGGTCATCACGGCCTCAGAAATCGACCGGGTGGCGGAGATTTTTGGCCGTGCCCTGAAGGCGGCGGTGGCCAGCCTCTAATTTTTCCAGGTGGCGGTACGTTTCTATTACATCAGTGTTGCGCGTGGTGCGCAGCCAGCCTTTCAGCGACGGAGAACAGCAATGACCTCAGTATTTGACCGCGAAGACATCCTCTTTCAGGTGGTGGTCAACCATGAAGAACAGTATTCCATCTGGCCTGACTACAAGGCTGTGCCACAGGGTTGGCGCACCGTGGGTAAAAGCGGAATGAAGAAAGAATGCCTGGCCTACATCGAAGAGGTGTGGACCGATATGCGTCCGCTGAGCTTGCGCCAAAAGATGGACAGCCAGGTGGTTGCTGGCTGAAATGATCATTCCCACGCAGAGCGTGGGAACGCTCTCAACTGTACTTGCGTATCAGGCTCAGGGTGCCAGCGCCTTGATCACCTGATCCATATTCCCTTCCAGCTCCGCCACCGGATCGGCACCGTCGGTGCTTAACACCAACAACTGTGAGCCACCGGCACTGATTGCCGCTTTCACCGCCTCTGCGGGCTGGCGATGATGCAGCACCAGCGCCACGTCGTTGTCTTTCAGGGTGGCACTCAACTGCTGTAGCGCCTCAGCCGTCCATTCGGTATCTGCCCGCACGTCGGTGCTGACCAATTCCAAATTCAACCCGCTGACCAGATAACCAAAATGATCGCTCAGGCTGACCACACTCAGGTTGTCGGCCTTGCCCAGTCGCGCCTCGCTTTCTGCGCTGAGCTTGAGCAGGCGTTGCTTGAGGCTGGCCAGGTTGCTGTCGATCTGCGCCTTGGCGTCCGGCGCCAGGCGGCCCAGGTCGGCGGCCATCACATCGGCCATGCGGCCCAGGTTGTTGCTGGCTTGCCACGGCTGGCTGTTCAGGCCATCGACAGAGCCCGGTTGCACGGCGATCCCCGGCAGACCGCCGTCCACCGGGCGCGCGGCGTCGACCTCGACGATGCGGATATTGCTGCGCCGGGCTACCGGATACAGCGGGTCATCCGGCCACAGCGAGCGCAGGCCGATGGCTGCGTCGGCGTCGAGGGCCAGGGTGTGCAGCGCCGGGGCGCCGCGACCGGTGAAGTAGGCGGTCTGGCGAGAGCCGGGCAGGTTCGCTGGCGCCGCTCGTTCAAGGGTCACGTGGGTGCCTTTGAGCAAGGCTTCGGCCAGGCCGTAGGTGATTGGCAATGCAGCCAGGACCTTCACCGGCTTTGTCGTTTTGGCCTTGTTGAGGGCGGCATGGCCAACCCCTTGGTTGGCGGCGATTTGCAGCGGTTTGAAGCCGTCGGCGGCCAACAGTGGGGTGCTGATCAAGTAAGCGATGGCCAAGGCCAGCGGGCGTAGAGCAAGGCGCATTATCCGAGATTCCCTTTCAGGCTGGGGACCGTGCCGCGCGCGATGGCGGCGAGGGCGAAGGCGATACCGGCGACCAGAATGATCGCAGCACCGGACGGGATGGGCAGGTCGAAGATGATCGGCAACAGAATCCCACATAGGGTACTGATCGTGGCAATCACCACCGAGATCCAGAAGAAGCCCTTGAGGGACTGGCTCAGCAAGCGCGCGGCGGCGGCCGGGATCACCAGCAGGGCGCCCACCAGGATCGCGCCGATCACCTTGACCGCAGCCACGGTGATTAGCGTCACCAGGATCACGAACAGGTAATCCAGGGTCTTCACCGCCACACCGCGCACAGCGGCCAGTTGCGGGTTGAAGCTGGCGAGCATGATGCGGTTGTACAGCGGCAGGGCCAGGGCCATCACCAGGGAGCCGACCACCGCCAGCACCAGCAGGTCATTACCGTTAACCGTCAGCACCGAACCAAACAGCACGTTTTCCAGAATATGCACATTGATCTTGCCCGCGAGAATCAGCAGCAGGCTCGCTCCCAGGGCCAGGGATACTGAAAGGAATACGCCGATCAACGTATCCGGCGCCAGCCCTGTGCGGTTGCGCAGGTAGTTGAGCAGGATGCCGAACAATAGGCAGTAGCCGAACAAGCTGCCATAAGGCCCGGTGTAGGGTTCCCCCAGCAGAATGCCCACGGCCACGCCGGTCAGCGCGGCATGGCCGACGGCTTCAGAAAAGAACGCAAAGCGCTTGACCACCACCAGGGTGCCCAAACCGCCCAGCACCGGGCCGATCAGCAGCCCGGCCAACAATGCGTTGACCACGAAGCCATAGGCCAGCGCTTCCGGCAGATACCCGGAAGACGCCCAGCCCTGGACCATCAGGCGAAAGGCTTCGTAGCTCATAGAGGTGTGCTCCGTGGGTGAGTGGAGAACAGCGTCAGCAGGCGATCCGGCGTCAGTGCCTCTTTGGGTGTTGCATCAAACAGCACACGGCGATTCAGCCCGGTAACCCGGTCTGCCAGGCGGCCGACGGCTTCCAGGTCGTGTTCGATCCACAGCACGGTGATCCCGGCCTGGCGCCAGACGCTCAGCAGGCGTTCAAACACCTGGATGCCGGCCTCGTCGAGGGCTGACATTGGCTCATCTAGTACCAGCAATTGCGGCGCCGGGATCAAGCCCTGGGCCAGCAGCACCCGCTGGCGTTCACCGCCGGACAGCGCACCCATGCGCCGTTTGCGTTTGTCCTGCATGCCGACCCGCTCCAGCGCCTCGCCAATCGCCCCGGCGTAATGTCGGGACAAGCCAAGGAAGGCCGGGCGGCGCTGGCACATGGCGGCCATGAAGTCGTCGACGGTCATCGGCAGGCCCCGGTCGAACTCCAGGGCCTGAGGCACATAGCCAATGGTGCCGGGCGCTTCGGGCCAGTGCAGGCTCAGTTGACCCTGGTGCGGGGTTTGCCCCAGCAGCGTCTTGATCAGTGAACTTTTGCCGCCGCCGTTGGGGCCGACCAGGGCGTGGATGCTGCCTGGCTGCACCTGGAAACTCACATCGTCGAGGATTATGGTGCGGCCGAGGGTCAGTGAGACCTTGTTGAAATCCAGGGTTGGGCCAACGCTTGCGACCTGCAGGTGTTCGACCGCCGTCATGCCCCTGCCTCCTGGATTGCCCGAACCACGGTATTGAGGTTGCCGGTCATTTCCACTTCATATTTTTCAGCGCTGTATTCGCCGTAGGAAATATGCGACAGCGGGTACAGCTTGACCCCGGATTCACGCTGGATGGTGTCGACGTAGCTGGAAGGGAAGTCCATTTCCGAGAAAATTACTTTTACGTCCAGTTCCCGCAGTTGGTCGATGGTCTTCTTCAACTGGCTCGGGCTTGGCTCGATACCGTGGGCCGGTTCAACCACAGCGGTGACTTCCAGGCCAAACTCGCGCAGCAGGTAGTCATAGGCGGCGTGCACCGTCGCTACGCGCAGGTCGGCGTTGGGGGCGCTGGTTAGCTTGGCCAGGGCGTCGGCGCGCATCTGGCGTAGGCGTTTACCGTAGGCACGGGCGTTTTGGGTGTAGGTCTTGGCATTGTCCGGGTCGAGCTTGCCCAGTTCCCGGGCGATGTTGTTGACCTGGGCAATGGATGCGCTGATGGACAGGAAGGTGTGCGGGTTGACCACCTTGCCTGCGCCACGGGCGGCATTGCCGGTGGCGGCCAGCAGCGGCACGTTGGCGTTGGCTTCGATCACCGGGATGTCCGGGCGCTCGCTGGTGGCGATCATGCGGTCGGCAAAGTCATCGTGGCCGACGCCGTTGAGCACGATCACGTCCAGGGTGCCGATGCGCTTGATGTCTTCGGCGCGAGGCTCGTAGGCGTGGGGGTTGAAGCCGGCTGGAATCAGCGGCACCACCTCGGCCTTGTCGCCGACGATGTTGGCCACGTAGCTGTAATAAGGGTGCAGGGTGATGCCGATGCGCAGGCGTTTGGTTTGCTCTGCACTGGCCAGCGGCGCGAGTAACACGGTAAACAGGCCTACCAGCAGCAGGCGTAGTAGTGGAGATGAAATAGACATGGGCAATCGTTCTTCTCTCGGATACAGCGTGAATTCAGTGGCGGTGCTGACGGGTGACGCCGGCATCGAATTGCGCAACCACCTGTTGCCAGCCAGCGTCGATCAACGCCTGGTCAGTGAGGTCGGTCGGTGCCGCAAGGTTGGCGCGGCGGTTGAGCCAGATATCCGGTTCGGCGCCGCTCACCCGCATCAGCAGCGAGCCGCTGGCCTCGGGCGTCTGGCTTAAACCCAGGTAGGCTGTAGGCTCCAGCAACTGCCAGCGGTGGTCGCCACGGCTTACCGAGCTGGCGTCCTGGGCGAAGGGTGCAAAGCCTTCTTCGCCCAGTTGTGTCGGGGTGGGCAGAGCGCTTTGCTCCTGCTGGAGCAAGTGGATTTCATCCAGGGTCACCCGCAGGTCGGCGTAGATACCTTGTTCGGCGGCGCTCAGGTCGCGGCGGGCGTCCAGTTGGTGGCTGTCCACGACATGGACTTCCTGGGTTTCGCCGTGCAACGCCACCACCGTGCCAGATACGGCCAGGATGATCAGGCACAACAGCAGGACGTAGAGGGTTTCGTGCCCGGCTCCGGCCGGGCGGACGATTTGCGTGCTTCCTTTGGTCACGGCAGTCATTGGCCTTGGATATCCGCTTGGTCGATCTCGACAACGTGGCCGGGGCCCGCGTCAAACAGCACGTAGAACTCGGCGGAAGGTTTCTTGAAGGTCAGGGTCGAGTCTTCACCCAGTTTGCCGGGCACCAGGATGGTTTCGTCGTAGCCGATCACATCCAGGGTCACGCCTGGCGCGCCGCTGCCGTCGGAAAAGCCGCCGGTGCATTGGATTTGCTCGCCGGGGATTTCCTTGCATTCGCACATCGGGTTGTGGGCCAGGGCGTAGGTGCTGAAGCCGGCACAGAGGATCAGCGCGGCGCAGGCACGGGTCAGGTGCATCAAAGTCATGGTTTAACTCCTTGCTTGTTCAGCCAGGCGACGGTGGCAGGCGAGGCCTGGCTCAAGGGAATGGAAGCCTGTTGCATGCTGCCGTCCCAGCCTTCCATGGTGATCCACAGTTCGGCGTCGGGCGGGGTACGTTCTGGAATAGGCAAGCCAGCGCCCATGCGGTATGGGGTGCCGAAGAAAATTACCCCGGCGGCCCGCAGGCTGCGCGGCTTGCCGATACGCAAGTAGGTGGCCTTGACCTGATCGCCGCAGGTGGCGCATAGGGCTGCGTTGAAGAACTTCATGGGGCCCGCCGGGTTCGGCGCCGGAGCTTCATTACGAAACTCGGCCAGCCTGATGCTCCAGGGGCCGACCTGAACTTCGCCGATTTCCCGTTGACCCAGGCCGCTGTCACCGCGAAACAGTGCGGCGTCGGCAAAGTACTTGGGCATGAAGCCCAGGGGCACCAGCAACAGCAGGATATTGATGTGAAAGCGCCATTTAAGCCAAAAGGCCCGCAGGGGCGAGGGCGGTTGAACGGTAGTGGCCTTGCTCATTGGTTGCCCTCCGGGGTTTCAGCCTGCATGGCGGGGATCTGCGTCGTTTGCCGGGTCGCTTTGGCACTGCGCTTGAGGGCGTGGAAGGTGGCCAGGGCCGTGCGCTTGCTCCAGATCAGCAGGCCGCTCAAGACCATCATGCTCAGCAACAGGCCGAAGAAGAACCAGATCAGCTTGATCCAGATCCCGCCAAAGTCACCGGTGTGCAACGGGCGCATGGATTCGGTGACGAACTCAAGGGCCGAGCGGTCGGACAGCAGGTGCGAGGCGGCGATTTCGCCACTGTAGGGGTTGATCTCCGCAGTCTGGAACATCAACGGGTACCAGCCCCTCCCGCCGATACGCAAATGGCTGTAGGCGTTGCTCGGCAGACTCACGAAGCTGGCCTCAAGCCCCGGAATACGCTGGGTGGCAATGTTGATTGCGTCGTCCAGGGGAATCATCGGCGAAGGCACGCCAGGGCTGGACATCGGTACCTTGTCCCGGGAAATCACCGGTACCACCGGCTGGCTGGAAATGGTGATCTGGTTGTCCCCCAGAATCGCCTGGATCATGAACCAGGTACCGGTGATGGAAATAACGGCGATAAACCAGATCGACCAGATGCCACTCAGCCGGTGGAAATCACCCCAGAAGATTCGCGCACCATGGTTGAAGCGCAGGGTTGGTTTGAAGAAGCCTTTCCAGAAGCGCTTGTAGACCACAAGGCCGGTGACCAGCGAGGCCAGCATTGGCAGCCCCAAAAACGACACAAGGTACCAGCCCCAGCTGAAGCCATTAGTGAACGGCACCAGCCACCAGCCGTGCAGGGCACGGGTGAATTGCTGGAAGTTGAACGCGGGGCTGATGCCCTGGATCACGCCGGTGTATGGATTGACGTACACCGATACGGAGCGGCCATCGGGGTAGCTGACGTCAACGTCCAGGGCGAAATGTGATTCGTCCGGGCGGCTCAGGGATTCGACAATGGCCTTGGGCTCAGCGCGTTTGATGGCGGTAATGACCTGGTCATAACTGAGGGGTTCGGCATCGTCCGACGGCTTGCTGGCCCGCATGTCCGGGTTGGCCAGCCAGACGATTTCCTGGCTGACCACCGCCAGGGTGCCGGTGACGCAGACGATCAGTACGAAGAACCAGATGGGCAATGCCAGCCAGCTGTGTACGAGAAACCAGAGTTTGGAGCGCGACTTTTTCAACATGTTAATGGGGGGTCTTGATCGGAGGGGGGCAGTGAAGGCCCGGGAAAGGCCGGTCGTAGCTTTTGCTTACGCGACAGGCTGTATCTAGATTAAGACGGATGAGAATCAAAAAACTCTAAGCTAGATATGAAAGTAAATGTTTCAGATACGCATTTGCAGGGCGTTCTGAAATCATACAGCACCGGGGGAAGCGTGGTGGGGGGCATGAGGTGTGTTGCAGGAGCGAGCGTGCCCGCTCCTGCCTTGGCGCTTAGCCTTGCTTGAACATATCTTCGGCACGCTGGCGAACTTGTTCCACCGTCAAATCCTCCTTGCGGGTGGCCAGGAACCATACATGCCCGAACGGATCTTTCAGCGTCCCGGAGCGGTCGCCGTAAAACTGGTCCTTGGGTTCTGATATCACGATGCCCCCGGCCGCAACGGCCTGTTTGTACTGCGCGTCGACATCGTTGACATACAAATGCAGACCGACGCTGGTGTGCTCTTTCCCAGGACTGCCAAAGGCCATTTCGCCACAGGGCGAAGCCAGCATGATTGCCGAATCGCCAATGCGCAGTTCAGCGTGCCCAATCTTGCCGTCAGGCATGTCCAGACGCATGATTTCGGTGGCGCCAAAGGCTTTCTTGTAGAACTCGATGGCCTCAGCGGCTTTGTCGATACCCAGGTAGGGCGTGATGCTGTGGTAGCCCTCGGGGATAGGTTTAACGCTCATTTTGTTCTCCTTGATTGTTGTTGTGAATGAAACCGGTTTTTCCGGTCTTTTCACTATAGGCCAAGCCTTCCGTGGCCTCTGGGCAGCCGACGAGGTGTTCGCCCTGTAACAGCAAGCAGGCGGTTTGCTGTGCATCGGTCGGTTGCCAGTCAGTCAATTAGATTCAAGCGGGGTTCCAGGCCGATGATTATTCGGTGGGGGTTGTTGGTTCCAGCAACTGCGCGCCGGGCCCGTGCTCACCGAGTTTGTCATCCTGATTGCGCAACGGGCACGCCTCCAGCGACAGACACCCACAGCCAATGCAGCCATTGAGCTTGTCGCGCAGCATCATCAGTTTATTGATGCGCTCATCCAGGTCCTCACGCCATAGCGCAGACAGGCGCTCCCAGTCCGCCGCGGTTGGCGTGCGGCCATTAGGCAGGGTTTGCAGGGCCTCATGGATCGTCGCCAGTGGAATGCCCAGGCGCTGGGCAATCTTGATCACCACCACACGCCGCAGCACATCCCGGGGATAACGCCGCTGATTGCCGGCATTGCGATTGCTTGTGATCAAACCCTTGGTTTCGTAGAAATGCAGGGCGGTGACGGCCACGCCACTGCGCGCCGCCAGTTGGCCGACGGTGAGTGCCTTGATGACCATAAAAAACTCCGAAAGAACCCTTGACCTTGACTTAACTAGAGGTTTTACCCTGCGCTGCATCGAATCGCAAGATTGTGCCTACAGTGAGAGGGGAATATTCATGCAGGTATCAGAGAGAAGTCGCAGCTTTACCCAACTGATCGAGTTCCAGATCGAACCCCAGCAGCAATCCGCACTGGTTGCGGCCCTGTCGTCCCAGAGCGAGCGCCTTGCCCTGGGCCATGGCGGCTTTCTCAGTGCGAGCGTGCAGGTCAGCGATGACGGGCGGCGGGTGCTCAGCTACTTGCAATGGCGCTCCCGCGAGGATGGTGAAGCGGCCTTCAAGCGCTTTGAACAGGGTGAAGAGGATTTCTGGACGCTGATTCGCGCCCATCAGGCCACGGCCGTGACCTTCGGCTCGTTCCAGGTGCTGCGCAGCATCGAGCGTAGCCATGACGACGCGTTGCAGTGCCGGCTAAATGGATAGGTGCAACATGCGTTCTCCTTGCACGCTCTCCCCTGGCCGGCGCTTGTTCACCGCCAGTTCGCCGATCTTGATCAAGCGGGTGCGGGTGACGTTGCGGCTCAGGCCGAGCAGGTTGGCGGTATGCACCTGGTTGTAATGACTGAAGCGGTAGGCGGCGCGCAGCAGCGCGTCTTCAACCTTTTCATGCAGGGCGCCGGCCTGTTCCTCGAAGAGCTTCTGAAACGCCCGCTGCAGTAAGGCTTCGGCACTGTTATCGATGCCGTGCTGACTGTCGTCCTGACGCTCGATGCGCATGTTCGACAGGCGCAGGTCGTCGCGTTCGATCAGGCCATTGCGGCAGATTAAAAGGGTGTGATGGATGACGTTTTCCAGCTCGCGGATATTGCCTGGCCAACTGTAGGCTTTAAGTTTTTGCTCGGCCTCGCGGCTGATGGTGATCGAACCGTAGCCCAGGCGCTGGCTGTAGGCTTCGATAAAGTGCCGGGTCAACGGTAGGATATCGCCGGGGCGGTCGCGCAATGGGCTCAGCTCCAGGCTGACTACGTCGAGGCGGTAGTACAGGTCCTCGCGAAAATGCCCGGCGTTGATGGCCTTTTCCAGTTGTACGTTGGTCGCGGCCAGTACCCGCACATCTATGGGAATGCTTTTGCGTGAGCCCAGGCGCACCACTTCGCGCTCCTGCAATACCCGCAGCAGCTTGACCTGGATGGCCATCGGCAAGTCGCCGATTTCGTCGAGGAACAAGGTGCCGCCGTCGGCTTCTTCGAACCAGCCGGCCTTGGCGTTGATGGCACCAGTAAAGGCGCCTTTTTCATGGCCAAACAACTCGGCTTCCACCAGGGATTCGGAAAACGCCCCGCAGTTGACTGCCACGAATGGCCGGTTGCGCCGGGCGCTGAGGTTGTGAATGTGGCGTGCCACCAGCTCTTTACCGGTACCGGTTTCGCCGATGATCAGCACGCTGGCTTCGCTGGGTGCCACTTGCTGGATATGCGCCAGCAGCGCCTGGGATTTCGGGTCCTCGAAGACTTGCGCGGTGGCGCGGATCGAGGTCGCGAGAGCGGGCGAGGGCGGTAAGGTTAAAAGCTGCATGGGCACCTCTAGGAGTAGAACGTCGGAGTCGGCAGGGACTGGTTCAAGGCCCAGTCGCCCAGTTCATGGAGCTTGTAGTCCACCGGATCGTGCAAGGTTTGCGTGCGCAGATTGCGCCAGTGCCGGTCCAGGCGCAGGGAGGCGTGGGTGGAGCGCGCACCGGTGACTTCAAACAGGCGGCTGCACAGTTCCAGGCCATTGCGGGTTGCCGCGACCTTGGCGGTAGCGATGGCAATAGCCAGTTGGCCGCGCTCGTCCTCGCTCAGGTTGGGGCCTTTGGCCCAGGCCTGGTCCAGCAGGTCGGCTGCCCGTTCTACCAGCAGTCGCACACCTTCCAGCGCGACCCAGAAATCGCCGTAATGTCTGAGTACGTAAGGGTCCTGGCGCACATCCTGGGCCGTGGATTTGTGCCAGGGACGGGTTTCGGTGAGGGTGTAGTTGCGGGCCTCCTCGAAAGCGCCTTCGGCAATGCCGAGGAACATGTGGGTGAACGTCAATTGGGCAATCAACGGGCGTAGGCAGGCGAATGGCGTGCTCAGGGGGCCGGGGTCCAGCAGCAATTCCGACTCTTCCACGCGCACCCGTTCGAAGCTGGCGCTGCCGCTGTCGGTCTGGCGCTGGCCGATACTGTTCCAGTCGTTGTGCACGGTGATGCCGCTGCGCCCGCTGGGGATGGCGGCGATCAGCAGCTTGCCGCCGGCGTTTTCATCCACTGCCGAGGCGATCAGCATTTGTGAATCGCTGGCGCCGGAGCAGAAGCTTTTCTTGCCGGAGAACTCACGCCAGCCGCCGAAGTCCTTGACGACGGTGCGGGTGTCCAACGGGTTGAGGGCATTGCCCCAGAACCAGTTTTTGCGGGCGGTCTGTTCGAACCAGGGTTGCCATTGTTCCGGGCGGGAAAACAGCCGCACGGTGGCCAGCATCAGGTGATGAAAACCGAAAACGTGAGCGATGGAGCTGTCGACCTTGGCGAATTCGCGCACGATTTCGAGGGTTTCGCTCCAGCGCGCGCCAAGGCCGCCGTATTGTGTAGGAATGCTCAGGGCCAGCAGGCCGCTGTTGCGCAAGGCGTCACGCTCGGCCTTGGGGGTGCCGCCGCGCTCGTCGCGCTCGACGGCGGTCAGGGCAAATTCGGCGGCCAGCAGTCTGGCGGTCTGCAAGGGTGACGGCAGGACGCTGTGGGGTTTGGCTGTCACGCGGGGGTTCCTCTTGGTAAGGCTTTCTGTGGGAGCGAGGGGGACGGCTAGTTCCTACAGTTAAAAGCTGATCAGGCCTTGGTCGGCAGCACGTCGTTGGCAATCATTTCGCCAAACGGTCCGGTGAGGTTGGTGATGCCGCGCCCGGCTAGGCTGGCGTAGGGCTCCGGCAGCAGCGGGAACACCAGTTCGGCGAAACGGTAGGCCTCTTCCAGATGGGGGTAGCCGGAGAAGATGAAGCTTTCGATCCCCAGGTCGGCGTATTCCTTGATCCGTTCAGCCACCTGCTGCGGGTTGCCCACCAGGGCCGTACCGGCTCCGCCCCTTACCAGGCCTACACCGGCCCACAGGTTGGGGGCGATTTCCAGGTTGTCGCGACGTCCGTCGTGCAGGGCGGCCATGCGCCGCTGGCCTTCGGAGTCGAAGCGCGAAAAGGATTTTTGCGCGGCGGCGATGGTTTCATCGCTGATGTGTTCGATCAGTTTGGCGGCGGCTTTCCAGGCGTCTTCTTCGGTTTCGCGCACGATCACATGCAGGCGAATGCCGAACTTGACCGTACGCCCGTGGCGGGCTGCGCGTTCACGTACATCGGCGAGCTTTTCGGCGACTGCGGCCGGTGGTTCGCCCCAGGTCAGGTACACGTCCACCTGTTCGGCAGCGAGGTCGTGGGCGGCGTCGGAAGAACCGCCGAAGTACAGGGGTGGATAGGGTTTTTGCACCGGCGGATAGAGGGCCTTGGCGTTCTGGACCCGTAGGTGTTTGCCTTCGAAGTCCACGGATTCGCCCTGCAACACGCGACGCCAGATCCTGAGGAACTCGTCGGTCACTTCATAGCGTTCGCTGTGATCGAGGAAGCTGCCGTCGCCACGGTTTTCGTCAGGATCGCCGCCGGTCACTACGTTGATCAATAGGCGGCCATTGGAGAGGCGATCGAGGGTTGCGGCCATACGCGCGGAAACGGTGGGCGAGATGATTCCCGGACGAATCGCCACCAGGTAGCGCAGGCGCTCGGTCAAGGGCACCAGCGCCGAGGCGATCACCCAGGAGTCTTCGCAGGAGCGGCCGGTGGGTATCAGTACGCCGTGGTAACCGAGATTGTCGGCGGCCTGGGCCACTTGTTTCAGATAATTGAGGGTGACCGGGCGGGCGCCTTGGGTGGTGCCCAGGTAATGACCGTCGCCGTGTGTGGGAAGAAACCAGAAAACATCCATGACAAATCCTTAAGCGATTTTCAGCAAAGCGGTGGGGTGCGCGCCAAACAACGGCGCCGCGCGATCTGCAGCAAGGCGAATGCGGGCCTTCAAGGGCTCACTGGTTATTTGGTAGTCGGTGAAGTCGGCCTCGGTGGCGTAGACGCCAATGGGTAAGGTCAGGGCCTGGAAGAAACTGAACAGTGGCCGCAACTGGTGATCGAGCATCAGCGCATGACGGTCGCTGCCGCCGGTAGCCGCCAGCAATACCGGTGTGTTGATCAGGGCGTTGAGGTCTATCAGGTCGAACAGGTGCTTGAGCAGGCCGGGGTAGGAGCCGCGATAGACCGGCGCTGCGACGATCAGCAGGTCGGCCTGTTCGATGGCGCGCAACTGGGCTTCGATCTCTGCCGGCAACTCCGGCCGCGACAGCGCACTGCCAAGGGGGCGTGCGATGTCGCCCAGTTCGATCAGATGGCTCTCGATCGGCAGTTGGGTGGCCAGTTCGGCCAGTAGCGCTTGGGTCAGCACCAGCGTGCGAGAGGGGCGCCAGGTACCGCCGGAGAGGGCAACGACATTCAGGGGGCTCGACATGGACAGTTCCTTTTTCAACAGTGGCTCAGTGCGATGAGTGAGTGACAGAGGTGGAGCAAGAGCTGTACCAATCAGCAAAGTTGTTGATTTGCGAGGGATCTGGGCTACCTGTTGAAGCGTGACGATGTTGTCTGGCTGCTGTTTTGTTGAATGGCTGTTGCCTGATCAACAGTTGCTCTGGCAACAGCCGCGAGGCGAGGGGACATTTATAGAGGGTTGCGTTTATTCCGTAAATGAACGTATTTACATATTTATAGATCGATTTTGAATATAAGGGGTGGGCTATCCAAGGAGTGTTAATGCCGATAGCAACTATCACGGGGGATGATTTTTCACGGTGCGTGGCCGGGAGTAGCCTGTGTCCATTGCCTACCGCCCGATTCGCAGGACCTTCGCCATGAACCGTTTTCTCGCCACTTTCTTGTTGCTCATCTGCTCCGTCCTTGCCGGTTGCGCGACTCATTCCACGCCCGAGCTGCGACCTTATTCAGCCGAAGAGAGCAAGCAATTGGCGATGGAGGCGCTGAATCGCCGGGGTTTGTCGTTTGACGAATACCAACAGAAGAAAGCCGAACTGACTGCCCAGCCACAGAAGCCGTTTGGCTTTGATCGTCAGGGAGAGATGAACGCCGAACGCAGAGGGATGTTGCAGGGTCGTCCCAGCTGAGTTTGCAGCTTGGCCCACAGAGCCCGAGGTTTCGTTCAGAAGCTTCGGGCTTTTTGTTTTCCATCCCTTTCGCCGAGCCTGTTAAGCTGGATTTCAGGAGCGTTCCTACGCACTTTTAAATAAAGTGGTCTTTCTTTAACGGCATCCGATCAGGTAAACCTGACGATCTCTTTTCTGATCGCTGCCCCTGAGACGCTGAATCTCGGGAACATGCTCTGCGAGTCTTTAACGTCATGAATAAACGTCCTCTGTATTTCGATTACGCCGCCACCACCCCGGTGGATGAGCGAGTCATCCAGGTCATGGTCGAGTGCCTGGGTTACAACGCCAATTTCGGCAACCCTGCGTCCAGTTCCCATGCGTTTGGCCAACAGGCTCGGCAAACGGTTGAGCAGGCGCGGCGCCAGGTAGCCGAATTGGTCGGCGCCCAGGCTGAGCAGATTGTCTGGACCTCCGGTGCCACTGAGTCCAACAACCTCGCGCTCAAGGGCGTGGCCCAGGCGCGGGGTGTGGCCGGTGGGCACATCATTACCAGCCAGATCGAACACAAGGCGACCCTCGACACCGCACGTCAGTTACAGGAAGCCGGCATCGCAGTCACCTACCTGGTGCCGGATGCCGAAGGCTTGATCAGTGTTGAAGCGGTCAGCGAAGCGCTGCGAGAAGACACCTTTCTAGTGTCGCTGATGCTGGTCAACAACGAATTGGGTACGCTCAACGATATTCCGGCCATTGGTGCGCGGGTTCGTGAGCATGGCGCGCTGTTTCATGTGGACGCGGCGCAAGGGGCGGGTAAGGTTGCCATTGACCTGGCCCAGTGGCCGGTGGACCTGATGTCGTTTTCCGCCCACAAGCTGTATGGCCCCAAAGGTATCGGCGCTCTGTATGTCGGGCCTCGGGCCCAGCAAAAAGTGCTGGCGCAGATTCACGGCGGCGGGCATGAAGGCGGGCTACGCTCCGGTACGCTAGCGACCCATCAGATTGCCGGGATGGGCGCAGCCTTCGCACTGGCGGCAGAGTCCTTTGCAGAAGACTCGGCGGCGATTGTCGCCCTGCACCAGCGCCTGCTTGACCAACTGAATTCAATCGCTGGCGTGCGATTGAATGGCAGCGTCACTCAACGTATTCCACACACCCTTAGCCTGACGTTCAGCGAAGGCGAGTTCAATTCCGCTGCGTTGAGCGCCGGTATCGCCTTTTCGGCTACCTCGGCGTGTAACTCAGCGAGCAATGCGCCGTCCTACGTGCTATTGGCCTTGGGCCATGATGCTCGCAGCGCAGGTCGTACTATTCGCCTGAGTCTTGGGCGTTTTACCACCGAGCAGGATATCGATCAGGCAGTTCAACTAATCAAGACCTCGCTGGCCAGTGCGCCGGCCTTTTGGGCGGTTTGATCCAATCATTCGCAACCCATAACAATTATTAGTGGTTAGCAGGAGACACAATGAGTACGCAGCCTTTGACCCATGGAACGGTTCCCCAGCGCCTGGCGCGCACCCGCGAGTTGATGAGCCGGGAGGGGATTCACGCCCTGCTGGTGCCTTCGGCCGACCCGCATCTGTCCGAATACCTGCCGGGTTACTGGCAGGGGCGCCAGTGGTTATCGGGTTTCCATGGTTCGGTGGGGACGCTGATTGTTACCGCTGACTTCGCGGGTGTCTGGGCCGACAGCCGCTACTGGGAACAGGCGACCAAGGAGCTCAAGGGCAGTGGTATCGAGTTGGTGAAACTGCTACCGGGGCAGTCCGGGCCGCTGGAATGGCTGGCCGAACAAACCCCTGAAGGTAGCGTAGTCGCGGTCGACGGTGCGGTGATGGCGGTTGCTTCGGCCCGCACATTGGGTACCAAGTTGGCGGACCGTGGCGCTCGGCTGCGTACCGACATCGACCTGTTGAGTGAAGTCTGGCAAGACCGTCCGGCCTTGCCGAATCAGCCGATCTATCAGCACTTGCCGCCGCAGGCTACGGTCAGCCGTGGCGAGAAACTTGCTGCGCTGCGGGCAAGCTTGAAGGAGAAGGGCGCCGACTGGCATTTCATCGCCACCTTGGACGACATCGCCTGGCTGTTCAACTTGCGCGGAGCTGATGTCTCCTTCAACCCGGTGTTCGTCTCCTTTGCCTTGATCGGTCAGCAGCAGGCGACACTGTTTGTTGCCTTGAGCAAAGTCGATGCCCAACTGCGCGCCGTACTGGAGCAGGATGGCGTAACCCTGCGTGACTACAGCGAGGTGGCCGCAGCCTTGGGTGAGGTGCCAGCCGGTGCCAGCCTGCAAGTCGACCCGGCGCGGGTGACTGCGGGGTTGCTGGAGAACCTGGGCAGCGGCGTCAAACTGATTGAAGGGCTCAACCCGACTACCTTGGCCAAGTCCCGCAAGAGCCTGGCCGACGCCGAGCATATTCGCCAGGCCATGGAGCAGGATGGCGCGGCCTTGTGCGAATTTTTCGCCTGGCTGGACAACGCGTTGGGTCGTGAGCGCATCACCGAGCTGACCATCGACGAACACCTGACTGCTGCCCGTACCCGCCGGCCGGGTTATGTGTCGTTGAGCTTCAACACCATTGCTGCGTTCAATGCTAATGGCGCCATGCCGCATTACCACGCCACTGAAGAAGAGCATGCGCTGATCGAAGGCGATGGCCTGCTGCTGATCGACTCAGGTGGCCAGTATCTCGGCGGCACCACCGACATTACGCGAATGGTACCAATCGGTACGCCAAGCGAAGAGCAAAAACGCGACTGCACGCGGGTGCTAAAGGGCGTGATTGCCTTGTCTCGCGCTCAATTCCCCAAGGGCATCCTGTCACCGCTGTTGGACGCCATCGCCCGAGCGCCGATCTGGGCTGAAGGCGTGGATTACGGTCACGGCACCGGTCACGGCGTCGGTTATTTCCTCAATGTCCATGAAGGCCCGCAAGTGATCGCCTATCAGGCCGCCGCCGCGCCGCAAACAGCCATGCAGCCGGGGATGATCACTTCCATTGAACCGGGAACCTATCGGCCGGGCCGTTGGGGTGTACGCATCGAGAACCTGGTGTTGAACCGTGAAGCGGCCAAGACCGAGTTTGGCGAGTTTCTCAAGTTTGAGACCTTGACCTTGTGTCCGATCGACACACGTTGCCTGGTGCCGTCGTTGCTGACGACTGAGGAGTGCCAGTGGTTCAACGACTACCATGCACAGGTGCGTGAGCGTTTGAGCCCGTTGCTCAGTGGTGCGGCGCTGGAGTGGTTGCAGGTGCGCACGGCGGCTATTTAAGGGTTTGCAGTTCGGGGCCTGGGTCAACGCTTTGGTCATCATAGTCGATGACGGCTTTGGCCCAGGCTGACTGGCGGCAGTTGGTGATCGAGCTTTAGCTCAGCGCTTCGCGGACAAAGTCGAGGCGATCCTGGCCGAAGAACAGTTGGCTGTCGACAAACATGCTGGGTGCGCCGAACACGCCCCGTTGGATGGCGTGTTCAGTTTTGTCCTTGAGGGCAGCTTTCACTTCATCGTCGTTGGTCAGTGCCAGCACCTTGATGGGGTCGAAGCCATGCTCGGTCAGTACTGCTGCCACTATTGCCGGATCACCCAGAGGGCGTCCATCGACCCATAGGGCTTGAAACAGGCAGTCAATGAAGTCGATGAAGCGTTCCGGTTGGCGCATCTGAATGCCTGTGACAGCGCGCATCAGTGTCAGGGTGTTAATAGGGAAGTGTGGGTTGAACTTGAGTGGGACATCGTAGCGCTTGGCGTAGCGCGCCAAGTCTTGAAGCATATAGCGCCCTTTGGCGGGGATAGTGACGGGAGATGCATTGCCGGTCGCTTTAAATACTCCCCCCAAGAGCATGGGCTGATACACCAATTGACTACCGGTTTCAACGCACAGCTTGGGAAGCTGGGTATAGGCCAGGTAGGTGGCGGGGCTGCCGAGATCAAAGAAGAATTCCAGGGTTTTATTCATGGTTTTTGGCTCGCTGCTTATTATTATGGGGGCGTGATTACCACGGCTCGTTCCATGGGCGTAGATCCAGTTCGAAGGTCCAGGCGTCTCGCGGTTGACTGTGCAGGTACCAGTAGTTATCGGCAATGTGCTCGGGGTTAAGAATGCCGTCTTGATCCTTGAGTGCATACTTCTGCGGGAAGTTGTCGCGAATGAAGTCGGTGTCGATGGCGCCGTCGACCACCACATGTGCCACGTGAATATTCAAGGGGCCAAGCTCTCGCGCCATACTTTGAGCCAAGGCTCGGATTCCATGTTTGGCACCGGCGAACGCGGCGAAGCCCGCAGCACCACGTAACCCAGCGGTGGCACCGGTAAACAGAATCGTCCCACGTTGGCGAATAGCCATCCGTTTGGCCACTTCCCGGGCATTCAGAAAGCCCGAGAAGCAGGCCATTTCCCAGATCTTGAAATACTTGCGTGCGGTTTCTTCCAGAATGCTGCAGGGCACGTTGGCGCCGATATTGAAAACAAACGCTTCAATCGGGCCTAGCTCGGTTTCGATTTGCTCGATCAGGGCGACGACCTGTTCTTCCTTACGCGCGTCGCAGGCAAAACCGTGGGCTTCGCCGCCAGTCGATTGGATGCTTTCTACCAGTGGCTGCAGCTTGTCAGCGCTGCGTCGGGTGACACAGGCAACATAACCTTCGCGGGCAAAACGCTTGGCAATGGCGCCCCCCGTAGCATCCCCAGCGCCTACGACCAGTACGATTTTTTTATTATCAGTCATGGCAAGTCCTTTGATAAACGATCGTTAACTGAACGAACGTTATGCTACGATTTGGTGGACGTCAAGGTTGTATATCTCCAGGGGGAGAAGCGATGCGTTATTCGGTCAGTCACAAGCAGCAGACCAGGGAAAAGCTATTGCACAGCAGCGCCGCCCTGGCCAAGAAAGAGGGGTTCGCCAGCGTCGGTGTGGATGGATTGATGAAGGCTATCGGTCTGAGTGGTGGGGCTTTCTACAGTCATTTTTCGTCGAAGGACGAGCTGTTCAGCTCGATTATCGAACGTGAGTTGAGCCATAGCCTTGAGCGTTTGAGTGTGGGGGACGTCCAGAGCCGTGAACGGTTGGATCGTTGCCTCAAGTTCTATTTGAGCATGGCTCATGTTGAACAGGCAGAATCGGGATGTGTATTGCCGAGCATGGGAGCAGAGATTGCTCGGTCGGATGTAGCGGTCCGTCAGCAGGCGCAGACGTGGATTTGTCGATTGCAGGCAGACTGGGCTCGTACTCTGGAAAGCGACAGCCTGGCGTGGGCAATCCTGTCCCAGTGTGTGGGCGCCCTGGTAGTGGCAAGAATGATGGTCGACCCGCAGGTTCAGGCGCAGGTGCTTTCATCCAGCTATAAAGAGCTTAGTCAGCGAATCGCTGACAAATGAGCGTGTACGAAGCTTACTTACAGATGACGATCATGCTTCGGCTGGTGTAACCGGCAGGGTTGAGGCCGAACGGGTAGTCCCCAGGTTCCTCCTCCGCATTGTCGCCGGACTTGGCAATGAGCTTGTAGCCTTTGGTGCCGCAGGAGTTGGCTGCGCTGGTGTAACACTGCTCCCAGGAAGACGTCAGGCCAGAGCAATTGATATGTAGCCCTTTTTTTCCCCGCTTAATTTCTGTCTTGGTGGTTGCAGCGCAACCTGCAATGGCGACCACGACTAGCAATATCAAAATTCGCTTCATTACCATCCTTAATAGCCGCTTCGCAGGGATGCTCGACGCTGGCTTTGCTCGCTCTCGACTGTAGCGTTCTTAATGTCCCTATTTGAAAATCTCCATGAGTGACACTGGGTTACATCCTAAACATGGCCTAATTGGGCGGCAAATACCAGAGCAACGTTAAATCCTGAATCAATCGGCGGGTACCAGTGGCTTTGATTCACTGCGCATGGTCAAGGTTGCGCCAACGGATGCCAGGATAATGCACGCGATGGCCAGCCATTGCCCGACGGACAAGTACTCCTGAAGGAAAAATAGACCGGAGAGTGCACCGAAAGCAGGTTCGATGCTCATCAGCGTACCGAACGTGCGGGCGGGCAGGCGGGTCAGAGCGACCATCTCCAGGGTGTATGGAAGCGCTGTGGAAAGAATGGCAACGCCTATGGCTATAGGAATTAATGAGGGTGTCAGCAGTGCCGTACCGGCATGGACTATTCCGATAGGTGCGACAAATAGCGCTGCGATCATGACGCCGAGAGCTGCAGTTTGGACGCCATTGTCCGCTCCCGCTTTTTGGCCAAACAGAATATAGAGCGCCCAGCAGATGCCAGCCCCTAAGGCATAAGCCGCGCCTGTCAGGTCGATGCTGCTACTGGTTTCGCCAACAGGGATCAGCAGCAGGAGGCCGATGATCGCCAAGGCTATCCAGATGAAGTCGACGGCGCGTCGTGAAGCATAGATCGCTACGGCCAATGGGCCGGTGAACTCCAGTGCCACTGCGATGCCGAGGGGAACGGTCTGCAGGGACATATAGAAGAGGAAGTTCATGCCGCCCAGAGCCATGCCGTACACGATCACCGTGCGCAGGGATTTGGCGGTGAGCTTGGCGCGCCAGGGACGCAGTATGAGCAGCATGATCACGCTGGCAAAAACCAGGCGCAGCGTCGTGGTGCCCTGGGCGCCGATTATTGGGAACATGCTTTTGGCCAGTGAGGCACCTGATTGAATGGAGGCCATGGCGATAAGTAGCAGGCCGACCGGGAATAATGTCGAAGTCAGGCTGCGGGGGGAGGTGTTCATGGAGGTGTTCGTCCAGGGTCGTATAAAGAAGCAGGGCCGACTATGATGCTCAACTGCTCCCCATTGAGCAATATATTGCTCAATGTATTCGTTTTCTTCTCTATATATAGAGAAGCGTGTTGATATTCGGGTGTTTCGATAGAAAACTCAAATTAGAGGTTGACGGCAGATTCTGGAAGTCTATAATTCGCCCACTTCCGGCGCAGTCGAAACGGAAAACTCCTTGGTAAACAAAGAGTTATGTAGGTTTCGATAGCGAGTTGCTTCAGTTCACCGAAGCCCAGAA
>NZ_VOBG01000021.1 GCF_008369295.1 Pseudomonas sp. ANT_H4
GCGGCGCCGCCGCTCCTGACCCAAAAGCTCACCACTCTTATCGTTGCTATTAGTCATAAACATAACCGTTTGCCTATCCCTTATCGTAAGGGGGAAACGGTGTCCTGTCTTTCATGGGGCTCGTTCAACCCGTTCTTGACCACAAAGTACTCCAAGACTCAGAGCATGATGCAGCGTAATGGCAAGCCTGCTGATACATGGGATGAGGGTGTGCAGCTAGCTGACTGGCTACGCTGCATCACCGCCATGGTAGGAGATGAGAGAGGGCTAGCCTTTGCACATCAATGGATGCAGTATAACTTTAGCGAAAGCATAACTAAGCTACCAATTGATAGCAGAGGTATTAACGGCTATCAAGACAGACACATTGCTATATGCCTTCAGCATGGGAATGTCAGCTATGATGATGCCCTCAGTTTTCACACCCTAAGCGAAATGTTAGGCGTCCCTATCACTGAGGTAAGAAAAGCCATTGAGTTTGAACGCTTCTATGAGAGCACTTTACAAGCTGTAGCCAGAACATCACTCCGAGATAGAAGCAGCACAGAACGTGTCGTGTTATTTGTCCAAAGCATGGACATGGCTGTTTACCTCCAAAGCAAACTAGGTCGGCTAGCAACTATAAATACCGAACTGGTTATGACACCATGGGAAAAGCAAGAGTCTGATAAAAAGAAGGCCAAGGCTCAGCAACAAGCGGAAGTATTTTCCCTTCTCATTGAGAAAGGAATGAGCCGACAAGATATTTCAACCTACCTAGGCATTCCTTATCCAACCGTTAAACGTTGGACAAAAGGCTTAGAGCAAGCAGCATAACAAAGATCAACGGCGTCAATACTGAGATCATTTTCTCTTAAAGACCTTTAAGGGTTTTTGATCTTTCAAAGCATACAAGACTACCAATCTTATACTTAGAAGCAAAAGCAACGTCGGCAGAGCCGACAAAGAGCACGCATTAAAGAAGAATCAAAAGCAGAGCATGTACCAGTGTATCGCTTTTGATCTTTCTTTATGCGTATGCCACTCCGTGGCGTGCTCTTGCTTTTGCTTCTGTCACGCAGTGACGCTAAAACAACTCACCCAGGACAACGCAATGTCAGACAATGATAATATTAGAATACCTGATTTCACCTCCTTCGTAATTCATAGCATCACCATACGAAGGGGTTTAGCCAAAGAGATTATTGCTAAGCGTAAGGACCACCAAGCGCTGTATGACATCTCATACAATCAACGCATTTCTCTTCAAGCGGTAGGCTATCTATCAAGGTGTACACTAGAAGAAATAGAGAGAGCGTCAGCTATCAAAACGTGATCTATTTCCTAAGCTCCCTACTCCTCATACAATACACCCAGCTAGTAATACTTCAGATCATGCATGACTATAGCTTCATAGCTGTAACACTTAACATCATCTGTTATTTACTCACCCTTATAATAACAATCAAACACAGAGCCAGACAATGAACCTCACAGATAAAGACAAGACAGAATACATTGAGACAAACTCACACTGCGCTCTAGCTAAGCGTTTGGGCGTTAGCATGATTACACTCGACACCTACGCAGACGAACAAGGATGGAAGGAGGAACACCGCATCTATTGGCATGACAAATCAATTGAGATATTGAAACAAGAGCTAGTCAATGGAAACATTGCTGCCGTTAAGGAAATGTTAAAGGTAACTGGTGGCGTAAGACCTGTAGGACGCCCACGCAAATTAGAGGTTGAGCGTGAGATTGCTATCGGCAAGCGCATCGAAGAAGAATATGCGGCAGATGTTCGACGAATGAAGCTAGTAGACAGCAAATCAGGATAATTATTTATTAAGACAAGAGGGATGCATTGACCTAACAGCATGACCTTTAACTTATTTAACTTGAGTCGCGCATGTTCCAGCGCTACTAACCTTATCACTCCCCCCCAAGCTTTCAAGGTAGTCAATACACGCGTAATACTTTCGATTATAGCTCCTATCAAAACCTATCAAAGCGACAATTATGAAAACGAGGACAACTACATAGCGGATAATTTTAGATGCCACAATCGTCTGCATTTTGCATCCTAAAGGCAAGGAGGTAGTTTGGCCACGGCCCTGTGACCGCATAGATTAGGCGTGAAGCCTATGCCCCTCAGGGGTGCTCAATGCGTTACCGCACTGGCCGTTCTTCACAGGGGCTAGCGCCCTCTATGCCTGATAGTTCAGCTACCAGTCACCTGCCCTCCTAACCACGCCAGAAGGGTTAAGCGTTCCACGTCTGAGCGTGGCGACTCCACCGGCCTTTAAACCACCGACACTGTCCTCTCAGCGCTCACGCCACCACTACACCATCGAAGGTTCGCTATGACCCTACTGACATTGAGGCGTCTCGCTCTCTGAGACGTACAGTTCAGCATCTGCTTGGCCCGTTTGCCCAATGGACTTATAGCCTAAAGCCACTACAATATCAAGACGAGACAAGCCCCTCGCATTCGATGCTTTAAAGTGGAGCGCTACAGTGGATAACCCTACGCCTCAAGATTTCACTCACTATATCCAGGCTCTAAAGCAACTCAAAGAGCTAACAACAGTAAGCAATCCATGGATTCCTGTGTGGTCGGCTGTAATAGGTGGTTTAATTGCGTCAATACCAACGGGTATAGGGGCATTATACAGAGCACGCTCAACACGAAAGTCAGTGGAAACTGCCATATCTGCTGAGATTGCAAATATAGCGTCAATGATTAGAAAGCGAAATTACCTAAACCTACTAAAAGAAATACGCAGTGAACTCATTGAAATCAACAATCAAATTGCAAGCGTTCACGACGACGACGAAACCTCTCCTAACTTCTGCTCTCGAGCGATTACAGTTACAATATCAGCTGACTACTACAAAATATATAAAGCAAACCTAGACAAGCTCGGCATTATCAACAATAAAAAGCTACTTAAAATAGTAAACTTTTATAGCCATCTTGAGTCAATAATGCTGGACGTAAAACCAGAAGGAAACCTTGGTAAAGGAGGCTCTGTCGAGGACTACACCGAAGTAATCATTTTTCTAGAAGACGCTTTAAAGTTAGCAGATGAACTTAGCACTCAGACAACCTGAGTTTCCCCTAGAAATTCAGAAGCACCATTGCATATATAAGCACCCCACCCCACACCCCCTGGCCCACCCCTAGAGAGACGCCCCCGCCAGCCCTACAGCAGCACACAGAGCGTTCAGGATTCACCACAGAGCGTAGGGTGTTGAGCGTGGCCGACAGGCGTATCCGCCTCACAGCAGGCACGTAGCTCAGTTGATTAGAAGCCTGCCCTTGCGAGGCACGAGCAACGGGCAAGGGAGTGAGCTTGCGAACGTACCACCACCTAGACAAGATAGTGAACGAGCCATGCATATCAATGGGTTAGGTGGAGTCGTTCACAAATCTGAGTGTGAACAGAGGCAGGCATGAATCCACGTTCACATTGCCTTGTGTGAACGAAGCCTATAATTTGTGAACGTTTTCTTAGGCAAAGAAAAAGGGGAACCCTTTCGGATTCCCCTTCACACCGCCCAGCAGAGCGGATTTTGTTTGGTAGGCGCGATTGGACTCGAACCAACGACCCCCACCATGTCAAGGTGGTGCTCTAACCAACTGAGCTACGTGCCTGCTGTGTGGCGGCATTCTACGGAATTTCCGAAGTGTGTCAACACCTTTTTTGCAGCTAAGCCTATGAATATGCGAATTTTTTAATTTCAGCTGGCACAACTGTATTTTTCCGGTGGCTGGCAGCGGATTTTCAACTCAGGTAGGATCGGCGCACTCGTAAAAAATATAAAACAGAGGTTCCAGGATGGCGAACACCCCCTATCCCCAGTCGTATTACGCCGCTTCCGCGAATGCGGTTCCTCCTCGCCCGCTCCTGCAAGGCGAAGTCGAAACCGATGTGTGCGTGATTGGCGCCGGCTACACCGGCCTTTCCAGCGCGCTGTTCCTGCTGGAGAACGGCTTTCGTGTGACGGTGCTGGAAGCCGCCAAGGTGGGCTTTGGTGCGTCAGGCCGCAACGGCGGGCAGATCGTCAACAGTTATAGCCGCGACATCGATGTGATCGAGCGCAGTGTCGGCCCGAAACAGGCGCAGTTGCTGGGGGAAATGGCCTTTGAAGGCGGCCGGATCATTCGCGAGCGGGTGGCCAAGTACCAAATCCAGTGCGACCTGAAGGACGGCGGTGTGTTCGCCGCGCTGAATAGCAAGCACATGGGCCATCTGGAATCGCAGAAGCGCCTGTGGGAGCGCTACGGCCATACCCAACTGGAACTGCTGGACGAGCGACGCATTCGCGAAGTGGTCGCCTGTGACAACTATATAGGTGGCCTGCTGGACATGAGCGGCGGGCATATCCACCCGCTCAACCTGGCGCTGGGGGAAGCGGCGGCGGTGGAATCCCTGGGCGGCACGATCTACGAGCAATCTGCTGCGGTGCGCATTGAGCGCGGGGCTAATCCGGTCGTGCATACGGCACAGGGCAAAGTCAGGGCCAAGTTCATCATTGTCGCCGGCAATGCCTACCTGGGCAACCTGGTGCCGGAGTTGGCGGCCAAGTCGATGCCGTGCGGCACCCAGGTGATCACCACGGCGCCACTGGGTGACGAGTTGGCGAAAACCCTGCTGCCGCAGGATTACTGCGTTGAAGACTGCAACTACTTGCTGGACTACTACCGACTGACCAGCGACAAACGCCTGATCTTCGGCGGCGGCGTGGTGTATGGCGCACGGGACCCGGCAAACATTGAAGCAATCATCCGGCCGAAGATGATCAAGGCCTTCCCGCAACTCAAGGATGTGAAGATCGACTACGCCTGGACCGGTAATTTCCTGCTGACGCTATCGCGCCTGCCGCAGGTCGGTCGCCTGGGGGACAATATCTATTATTCTCAGGGCTGTAGCGGCCATGGCGTCACCTACACCCACCTGGCAGGCAAGGTACTGGCGGAGGCGCTGCGGGGCCAGGCGGAGCGTTTTGATGCGTTTGCCGACCTGCCGCACTACCCGTTCCCGGGCGGGCAGTTGTTGCGCACGCCGTTTGCGGCGCTAGGGGCCTGGTATTACGGGTTGCGGGATAAACTGGGGTTCTGACTTCCACCCGACCTTCAGCAGGAGCTGCTTGCCAGCTCCTGCAGCATTCGTCCTTTCCAAATTGCAGACACAAAAAACCCCGGCCTTTCGACCAGGGTCTTTGCTATCGATCCAATCAAGCTTGCGACTTGCCTTGGCGTCTCAGGGCGTTCAGTGGGCCCTGGAACAGATATGGCGCAGCGGACGGGACTCGAACCCGCGACCCCCGGCGTGACAGGCCGGTATTCTAACCGACTGAACTACCGCTGCGTATCGCTCAGACTTGCGTCTGTTTGAACCTTCAGGACCTGTTGAAGTATCACCTTCAACCGCCTTTAACATCTGACAGATCAGCCTTGGCTTCTCAGTCTCAAATCCGATAAATCGAACCTGTAAAATATGGCGCAGCGGACGGGACTCGAACCCGCGACCCCCGGCGTGACAGGCCGGTATTCTAACCGACTGAACTACCGCTGCGCGTCGGTGCAACCTTTAACGTTGCGTCTTGCCCGAAGGCAAAACTCTCAAGAAGTGGTGGGTGATGACGGGATCGAACCGCCGACCCTCTGCTTGTAAGGCAGATGCTCTCCCAGCTGAGCTAATCACCCTTTGCTTCGTTGAGGCCGCGAAATTTACGCAGATAGCGGACCTAAGTCAATAGCCTGCTTGAAGTTTTTCTGAAAAAGACAAAATCACTTCAGGACCACGACCTGCCTTACTCGCTGTAAATCATCTTCTTGGTCATGCCACCGTCTACAACGAACTCCTGCCCGGTGACAAACCCGGCATTGCGCGACAGCAACCACGCCACCATCGCCGCCACGTCCTCCACGGTGCCTACCCTGCCCGCCGGGTGCTGAGCGTGATCAGCGTCCGTCAGCGGCTGCGCACGGCGCGCAGCGGGGTCTCGAGCATCGATCCAGCCAGGGCTGACGGCATTGACCCGCACTTCCGGCCCCAGGCTGATCGCCAAGGCGTGGGTCAGGGCCAACAGACCGCCCTTGCTCGCCACATAAGCCTCGGTATCCGGCTCCGACTGGCGAGCCCGGGTCGACGTCAGGTTGACGATGGCACCACCGTGAGCCCGCAAATACGGCGCACAGTGCTTGGCCAGCAACATTGGACCGCTCAGATTTACTGCCAGCACCCGATTCCAGTAGGCCAGGTCCAGGCTTTCCAGGGTGATATTGCGCGGGTCGGTCACCGCCGCGTTGCATACCAATGCATCCAGGCGCCCAAATTGCCCGAGCACCTCGGCCACCCCAAGGACCACCTGCCGCTCATCGGCTACGTCCATGGTGATAAACCAAGCGTTATCGCCCAGCCCCTTGGACACCTTGGAACCACGTTCGCGGTCCAGGTCCGTCAGTACCACCTGCCAGCCTTCGCTGATCAGCCACGCAGCGATCCCCAGGCCGATTCCGCGTGCCGCTCCAGTGACCAACGCGACACGACCATTACTGGCGGTTGCCGCCTCCAGGGACCACTCGGTCACAAGGCCGCCAACCCGCGAGCCAGGTCTGCCTGCAAGTCAGCCACGTCTTCCAGGCCCACCGCTACACGAATCAGGCTGTCGCGAATGCCCGCAGCTTCGCGCTCTTGTGGCGCCAGACGACCATGGGACGTGGTGCTTGGGTGGGTAATAGTGGTCTTGCTGTCCCCAAGGTTGGCGGTAATGGAGATCAGCCGAGTCGCGTCGATAAAGCGCCAGGCGCCATCTTTGCCACCCTTGACCTCAAAGCTCACTACCGCACCAAACCCGCGCTGCTGGCGCTGGGCCAACTCGTGCTGGGGATGGCTCTTGAGACCGGCGTAATGGACCTTTTCGATACCGTCCTGCTGCTCCAGCCACTCGGCCAGAACCTGGGCGCTGGCACAATGGGCCTTCATCCGCAGGCTGAGGGTTTCCAGACCTTTGAGGAAAATCCAGGCATTGAACGGGCTCAGGGTCGGGCCTGCGGTGCGCAAGAAGCCTACTACTTCCTTCATCTGCTCGCCTGCACCTGCAACCACGCCGCCCATGCAACGGCCCTGGCCGTCGATGAACTTGGTGGCCGAATGCACAACGATGTCCGCGCCCAGCTTCAGCGGCTGTTGCAGGGCTGGGGTGCAGAAGCAGTTGTCCACCACCAGCATTGCGCCCTTGGCGTGGGCCACTTCGGCCAGCGCAGCGATGTCCACCAGCTCAGCCAGCGGATTGGAGGGCGACTCGACGAACAGCAATTTGGTGTTGGCCTTGATGGCCGCGTCCCAGCCAGACAGATCCGCCAGCGGCACGTAGTCCACTTCAATGCCGAAGCGCTTGAAATATTTTTCGAACAGGCTGATGGTCGAACCAAATACGCTGCGCGACACCAGCACGTGATCGCCGGCACTGCACAAACTCATGACCACCGCCAAAATGGCGGCCATGCCCGTTGCAGTGGCGACGGCCTGCTCGGCCCCTTCCAGCGCCGCAATACGCTCTTCGAACGCACGCACGGTTGGGTTGGTGTAGCGGGAATAAACGTTGCCCGGCACTTCGCCGGCAAAGCGCGCCGCGGCATCGGCCGCAGTGCGGAAGACATAGCTGGAAGTGAAGAACATCGGATCACCGTGTTCGCCTTCCGGCGTGCGGTGCTGTCCGGCGCGCACAGCCAGGGTATCGAAAGCTACGCCATCGAGGTCGCTGTCCAAGCGACCGGCATCCCATTCCTGACTCATGCTCTACTCCTCAACTCGATACTTTATCAAAGATACAAAACCGGCCCCTCAGGGCCGGTGTTTACTCAGTTGTTATACAGATCGATGATCGCGCTGACCGCCTGGGTCTTGATCTTCGAGGAGTCGTTGCGCGCCTGCTCGATCTTGTTCAGGTAAGCCTCGTCGACATCGCCAGTGACGTACTTGCCGTCGAACACCGCGCAATCGAACTCTTCGATCTTGATCTTGCCACCGCCGACCGCCTCGATCAGGTCCGGCAGGTCCTGGTAGATCAGCCAGTCAGCGCCGATCAGGTCTGCAACGTCCTGGGTCGAACGGTTATGGGCGATCAGTTCATGAGCACTCGGCATGTCGATGCCGTAGACGTTCGGGTAACGCACGGCAGGCGCAGCGGAACAGAAGTAGACGTTCTTCGCCCCAGCTTCACGGGCCATCTGAATGATCTGCTTGCAAGTGGTGCCACGCACGATGGAGTCATCCACCAGCATCACGTTTTTGCCGCGGAACTCCAGCTCGATAGCGTTGAGCTTCTGGCGCACCGACTTCTTGCGCGCAGCCTGGCCCGGCATGATGAAGGTGCGGCCGATGTAACGGTTCTTGACGAAACCTTCGCGGAACTTGACGCCCAGGTGGTTGGCCAGCTCCAGCGCTGCAGTACGGCTGGTGTCCGGAATCGGGATCACTACGTCAATGTCGTGTTCTGGACGCTCGCGCATGATCTTGTCGGCGAGCTTCTCACCCATGCGCAGACGCGCCTTGTACACCGAAACGCCGTCGATGATCGAATCCGGACGCGCCAGGTAGACGTGTTCGAAGATGCACGGGGTGAGTTTCGGATTGAGGGCGCACTGACGGGTGTGCAGCTTGCCGTCTTCAGTGATGTACACCGCCTCGCCCGGCGCCAGGTCACGAATCAGGGTGAAGCCCAGCACGTCCAGGGACACGCTTTCGGAGGCGATCATGTACTCGACGCCTTCGTCGGTATGACGCTGGCCGAAGACGATCGGACGAATGCCGTTCGGGTCGCGGAAACCGACGATGCCGTAGCCGGTGATCATCGCCACGACGGCATAGCCACCGACGCAACGGTTGTGCACGTCAGTCACGGCGGCGAACACGTCTTCCTCGGTTGGCTGCAGCTTGCCGCGCTGGGCCAGTTCGTGAGCGAACACGTTAAGCAGCACTTCCGAGTCGGAGTTGGTGTTGACGTGACGCAGGTCAGACTCGTAAATCTCCTTGGCCAACTGTTCAACGTTGGTCAGGTTGCCGTTGTGCGCCAGGGTGATGCCATAGGGCGAGTTGACGTAAAACGGTTGAGCTTCGGCCGAGGTCGAGCTGCCCGCAGTCGGGTAACGCACATGGCCAATGCCCATGTGCCCGACGAGGCGCTGCATGTGACGCTGATGAAACACGTCACGCACCAGACCATTGTCCTTGCGCAGGAATAACCGGCCGTCGTGGCTGGTCACAATACCGGCAGCGTCCTGGCCGCGGTGCTGGAGGACGGTTAGCGCGTCATACAGCGCCTGATTGACGTTCGACTTACCGACGATACCGACGATGCCACACATGCGACGCAACCCCTACTTAATGAATCTTGACTGAACACAACTTATTGCGACGTTTTGGCCGGCAAGAGGTGTTCCTTGAACGGAAGATCAGCGGGCACGCTGATTCCGCTGGCCAGCCACTGACTGCTCCACCCCAATATGAGGTTCTTGGACCAATCTGCAACCAATAGAAATTTTGGCACAAGAGCTGACTCCTGCCACCACGAATCCTGCTGTACCGGGCCCAGACTCAACAGCCCGACCGCCACGACCACCAGCAATGCGCCACGCGCGGCGCCGAAGACCATGCCGAGAAATCGATCGGTCCCGGAGAGTCCGGTGACACGTATCAATTCGCCGATAAGATAATTGACCATTGCTCCCACCAGCAGCGTGGCGATGAACATGATGGCGCAGCCCGCGATGACGCGAGCCGAAGGTGTTTCGATGTATCCGGTGAGATACACGGCCAAAGAGCCACCGAACATCCAGGCTACGACTCCTGCGATGATCCAGGTCAGCAACGACAATGCTTCTTTAACGAAGCCGCGGCTTAGACTGATCAAAGCGGAGATGGCGACGATTGCAACGATCGCCCAGTCAACCCAGGTAAATGGCACAGTACAGCCTACAGACGGATAAGGCGGCGCATTTTAGCAGAGCGCCGGGCTATCGGTAAGCTGCGATTAGCAGTGCTTTTGAAATCAATGAGTTGTGGCGAGGGGGCAAGCCCCTCGCCACAGAAGCCCTCCACCCTCTCCAGCGTCAGCCGCGCTCTGGCTGGAAGCGCACGACAAAGCCCTTGAGGTTCTGCTGGCGACCCAGCAGATCACGCAAGCGGTCAGCCTCGGCCCGCTCAATCAGCGGCCCGACAAATACCCGATTCTTGCCATTGGCGGTACGTATGTAGGCGTTGTAACCCTGGCTACGTAGGGTTTTCTGCAAGCTTTCGGCGCTTTCGCGATTGGCCAGGCTGGCCAGTTGCACCGACCAACTGATCGGCAGGCCATTGGGATCAATACGGCTCTGTCCGACATCAGGCTTGCCCGGCGCTGCTGGCTGCGGAGCCACAGCCTTCGGTGCCGCGGGCTTGGCTGGCGCAGGCGTCGGCTTTACCACCGGAACGCTTGGCTGGGCCGGCATCGAAGTCGCTTCCTGCTCGGCGATCTCTTCGTCGCTCGGCACCGGCTCTTGCGGTAAGGCCTGAGGTTCAGGCACCACCACCGGCTCAACTTGAACCTGAGGCATCACAGGCACCTGAGGGGCAGCCGGAGCTTCAACAGTCACCTGGCGCTGTTCATCCTGGCGGGAAAACAGCATCGGCAGAAAAATTACTGCCAGCGCCACCAGAACCAAGGCCCCGACCATTCGCTGCTTGTACGCGCTATCCAGTAATGCCATGTGCAGCTTCCTCCGTGGAGCGCCGGGCTAACCACTCAAGCGCCTCGGCAACACAATAAAATGATCCGAACAACAGAATCTCGTCCTCGGGCACTGCAACAGCGCACTGGGCTTCCAATGCAGCAGTCACGCTTGCATAGGACGTCACCGATGCACCAAGGTTCTGCAACGCCACCTGCACATCGGCGGCAGGACGGCTGCGAGGCGTATCCAGCGGCGCAACTGCCCATGACTGTACGTTATTCAACAAAGGAGCAACGACACCGCCCAGGTCTTTGTCGGACAACAGCCCGAACACCGCCAGGCGGCGGCCCACCGGCGGCTTGCGTGACAGACGCCGGGCCAGGTATTCAGCGGCATGGGGGTTATGCCCCACGTCCAGCAACAGACTCAGGCGCTTGCCGTCCCACTCGAATGCACGGCGATCCAGACGACCGACCATCTGTGTACCCTGCAAGGTATCGGCAATCTGCACGGTATCCCACGGCAAATCCAGCAACAGATAGGCCTGGAGGGCGAGCGCGGCGTTTTCCATCGGCAAGTTCAGCAGCGGCAAATTGCGCAACTCGACCACTTGCCCGAGAACATCGAGCCCACGCCACGACCAATGCTCATCGCCAACCTCAAGGGTGAAATCACGCCCCCGCAGGAAGAACTGGCAATCCAGCTCGCTAACCTTGTCCAGCAAGGTTAGCGGTGGGTCCAGGTCGCCACATAGCGCAGGCTTGCCCTGACGGAAGATCCCGGCCTTTTCATAGGCCACCGACTCACGGGTGTCACCGAGGTAGTCGACGTGATCGACGCCAATGCTGGTCACCAACGCAAGGTCGGCATCCACCACATTGACCGTATCCAGGCGCCCGCCGAGGCCGACTTCGAGTACGACCACATCCAGCCGGGCACGCTCAAACAGCCAGAGCGCTGCCAAGGTACCCATTTCGAAATAAGTCAGGGAAATATCGCCGCGCCCCGCATCGAGCGCAGTAAAGGCTTCGCACAGCTGCTCATCAGTAGCTTCGACACCATTGAGCTGTACGCGCTCGTTGTAACGCAGCAGGTGCGGCGAGCTGTAGACGCCGACCTTCAAGCCCTGGGCCTGCAGCAAGGCGGCAACAAAGGCGCAGGTAGAACCCTTGCCGTTGGTGCCAGTGACCGTGATCACCCGAGGAGCCGGACGCCCCAACCCAAGGCGGGCCGCTACCTGTTGCGAACGTTCCAGGCCCATGTCGATGGCTGATGGATGCAACTGCTCAAGGTAGGCGAGCCATTCGCCCAGGGTACGTTGGATCATATGTTTGCAGGCACCGGCGGAACCACGATCAGCTCGACAGCGGGTGCAATGTACACAGGCGTCGGCAGGCCCATCATTTGCGCCAGCAGGTTGCCCAGGCGTGGACGCAACTCGGAGCGGGCGATAATCATGTCGATCGCGCCATGCTCCAGGAGGAATTCGCTGCGCTGGAAACCTTCTGGCAGTTTTTCGCGAACGGTTTGCTCGATCACGCGCGGGCCGGCAAAGCCGATCAGGGCCTTGGGTTCGCCGACAATCACGTCACCCAGCATGGCCAGGCTGGCGGAAACGCCGCCGTAGACCGGATCGGTCAGCACCGAGATGAACGGAATACCTTCTTCACGCAAACGCGCCAGCACCGCAGAGGTCTTGGCCATTTGCATCAGCGAGATCAGCGCTTCCTGCATCCGCGCACCACCGGAGGCGGCAAAACAGATCATCGGGCAACGGTTTTCCAGGGCGTAGTTGGCGGCACGCACGAAACGTTCACCAACGATGGCACCCATGGAGCCACCCATAAAGGAGAACTCAAATGCGCAAACCACCACAGGCATGCCCAGCAGCTTGCCACTAATGGAAATCAGCGCGTCCTTCTCACCGGTCTGCTTCTGAGCGGCGGTCAGGCGGTCCTTGTACTTCTTGCCGTCGCGGAACTTGAGGCGGTCCACCGGCTCCAGATCAGCGCCCAGTTCGGCGCGGCCATCGGCATCAAGGAAAATGTCGATGCGGGCGCGGGCGCCGATACGCATGTGGTGGTTGCACTTGGGGCAAACGTCCAGGGTCTTTTCCAGCTCCGGACGGTACAGCACCGCGTCGCAGGACGGGCACTTGTGCCAAAGACCTTCAGGGACCGAGCTTTTTTTCACCTCGGAACGCATGATCGAGGGGATCAGTTTGTCTACTAACCAGTTGCTCATGCTTTCTTTCTCCAGTACCGGTGGCTTGAACACAGCCCCGCGTATGCCCTTGAGCTAAATTCATTATGTGGCGATGACACATCCAGGACGGGGTCAAGCGTTCGACCAGCCACTTCCTGCCTGTACCCTCAGCCTTCCAGACAACCCGCCAGCGCGTGGTTGCCACTTCATTGGGCGCCGCCCAAAAGGCAGCGCCGGCCTGTTTTACACAGTGGTAGTTACTGACGGCGGCAGACTGCCAGCCGTCACATCGAGCCACTGCTGCTGCGTACTGCCTGCATAAATGCGCGAATCTTGGCGTGATCCTTGATGCCCTTGCCCTGCTCTACCCCACCGCTGACGTCGACGGCGTAAGGCCGGACCTGAGCAATAGCCTGGGCGACATTGCCTGCGCACAGGCCGCCGGCGAGGATGATCGGCTTGCTTAAACCCTCAGGTATCAATGACCAATCAAACGCCTCACCTGTGCCACCCGGGACACCTTCGACATACGTATCGAGGAGAATCCCGCTGGCCCCGGTAAATGCTGCGCAACTGGCCGCAATATCGTCGCCTGCCTTGACCCGCAGCGCCTTGATGTAAGGGCGGTGATACCCATCGCAGTCGGCCGGGGTCTCGTCGCCGTGGAACTGCAACAGGTCCAGCGGCACGGCATCGAGGGTTTCATTGAGCTCGCAGCGGCTGGCATTGACGAACAACCCCACGGTGGTCACAAACGGCGGCAATGCGGCGATGATCGCCCGCGCCTGCTGCGCACTCACCGCCCGTGGGCTTTTGGCATAAAACACAAAACCTATGGCATCGGCCCCCGCCTCGACTGCCGCCAATGCGTCCTCTATGCGAGTAATCCCGCAAATCTTGCTGCGAACGGCTGACATGTCGTTGGAACCTCAGGGTTTATCCGAGAAAGTTCCGGATGGTAACAAATGCTTTTCCGGGCGTCAGCCGTCAAGTTCAGTGAAACCAGTGAGGAAGTGTGGCCCGATGAAACGTTGCGGCAGCTCAAACTCGCTCCGGTACTCGACATCCACCAGGTACAGGCCGAACGGATGAGCCGTCACCCCACCCGTGCGGCGAACCCGGCCTTCCAATACTTCCCTGGCCCATTCCACCGGGCGCTCGCCGGTACCAATGGTCATCAACACCCCGGCGATATTGCGCACCATGTGATGCAGGAAAGCTCCAGCGCGGATATCCAGGACGATCATCTTGCCGTGGCGGGTTACCCGCAGGTGATGGACTTGCTTGATCGGCGACTTGGCCTGGCACTGGCCGGCACGAAACGCGCTGAAATCATGGACGCCAACCAGATGCTGGGCCGCTTGCGCCATGCGCTCTGCATCCAGAGGTCGATGGTTCCAGGTGACTTCTTCGTTCAGGTGCGCCGGGCGAATCTGGTCGTTGTAGATCACATAGCGGTAACGGCGGGCGATGGCCTTGAACCGCGCGTGAAAATCGGCTGGCATCACCTTGGCCCAACTGACACTGATGTCATGGGGCAAATTGATATTGGCGCCCATGACCCAGGCCTTCATCGAACGCTCGGCCTGGGTGTCGAAATGCACCACCTGCCCGCAGGCATGCACACCAGAGTCGGTCCGCCCGGCGCACATCAGCGAAACCGGTGAGTCGGCGACTTTTGACAGCGCCTTTTCAAGGGTCTCCTGCACGGTCTTCACCCCAGAAGCCTGGCGCTGCCAGCCGCAATAGCGCGAGCCTTTGTATTCCACGCCCAAGGCGATCCTGAAAAAGTCTGGGGCCGCCATTTCGGCGGCCGCGTTATCTATATTTGCCAAGAACTGAGAGCCTGATGAGTTGCGCAAAGGCGGCCATTATAAGGCTGCGAGGGCCGGGCGCCATGTATCTCGTGTTTTTAGTTGGAGGCCGAAATCAAAACGGCAGCCCGAAGGCTGCCGCTTTGTTCAACTCACCGATCAAGCCAGCCGGCTGAGCATTTCCTTGGCTTCACTCTTCTGGCCGTCACTCCCTTCGCTGAGTACCTCTCCAAGAATGTCCCTCGCGCCATCGGCGTCGCCCATGTCGATGTAAGCCTGGGCCAGGTCCAGCTTGGTGGCGACTTCGTCAGTGCCGGAAAGGAAGTCAAATTCCGGCTCATCACCGTCCAACGCCGCATCTTCGGCCGTGAACGTCGGCTCGATCGGCGGATGCTCAAGGCTCTGGGACAGACGATCCAACTCGGCGTTGACGTCGTCCAGCTCCGAGGAAAACTCGTCCGGCTTGGCGCCCGCGGGAGCATCCGGTTCATCGGCCAGGGACAGGTCGAAGTCTTCCGGCAGGTCCAGGTCGTCCAACGCGGCCGGCGTCAGGGTCGGCGGTTCAACGGCAGGCAGATCCTTCATTTGATCTTCAAGGCCTGACAGGAAGTCGTCATCGTCCTGAGTCGAGGACGGAGGATCAAGCTGCAAATCCAGGTCGAAATCCGACAGATCATCCTGACCGGCCTTGGCTTCAGTCTGTTGCTGCAAGACTGATTCAAAACTCAGGTCATCAACTTGGGGGGTAACAACGGCCGGAGAGGCGGCTTCAAGATCGTCCAGGCTCAGGTCGAAATCCGTGTCGAACGCATCCGTTTCAGTAACGGCGGGCGGCGCAGGTTCGTCCTTGAGCAGGTCCTTGACGTACTGGGCATCCATCGCGGCGGCCGCGACGGCGGCACTGACGCCGACAGCCAGTACAGCCATTGCCGGGAAGCGGCTTTTCAACTGTTCGACCTGAGCGTGGTTTTCGCCATTGGCGACCAACTGCCGCTCCTGGGTCACAAACCCATCCTTGTCGCCCTGCTGGCCGAAGACTTCCATCAGCTTGAGGCGCAGATCGCTACGCGCAGGCTCCTGCTTGATGGCGTCCTCCAGCACTTCACCAGCCTGGTTCAGATGACCACGATCCAAGTGGGACTCGGCACGCGCCAAGGCGTCGCTCACACGCTCAGCAGCCACTGGCGCTATCACAGGCGCTATCACCGGAACAATGACGGGCGCGGGCTTCGGTGCTGGTGCTGGTGCTGGTGCTGGTGCTGGTGCTGGTGCTGGTGCTGGTGCTGGTGCTGGTGCGAGCTTGACGTTCGCCGGCGGGACCTCAAGACCTTCGAAGCTGTCGGACGGCAGATCTTGATCAATATTCGACGAAAACTCCGGCTCCTCTGCCAGTGCCCGCGCCATGCGCAGGTGTTTTTCTTCTTCCAGTCGCGCATTGCGATGACGGGCCCACAGCAGCAGGAGCAACAACACCAGCAAACCTGCCGCACCACCGATCACACCCAGGACGATCGGGTTGGTCAGCAGGTCATTGAACTTGCCTTCGGGAGTGGCTGGAGTTTCGGGCTTGATTGGCGCCTCGGCAGGCGCTGCTGCGGGAGCAGCCACAGGAGCAGTCGCAGGGTTTTCCGGTGCTGCGGGCGTCGCGGCCAGTTCGGCCGGCATCGCGGCAGGCGGCACCGCCGCACCACCTTCGGCCTGCAACTTCGCCAGTTGATTGTTCTTGAGTTCGATCAACCGCTGCAGTTTGTCCAACTGACTTTGCAGGTCAGTCATGCGGCTTTTCAGTTCTTCGTTTTCGCGACGGGACGAATCCAGGCTCTCCTGGGTCACCGCCAGCTTATTGTTCAAGGCCTTGCTGTCACCCGCTGCGCCTTTCGAGCCAGCCTTGGCGGCTTCGGCCGAAACCAGGCTCAAGTTGTCCTTGGCTGAGGTCTGCGAAGGCGCATTGCCAACCTGGGTGCGCCGGGTAGCGTCCAACTGTTGCCGCCCTGCGACCTGGCTGTTCGCACCACGCCGGCCCTGGCGCCAGGCAGCATTCTGCACGGTCACTTCAGCTATCGCCTGAGGCTGCGGCAAGCTGGTGCTTTGCACCGGGTCAGGCAGGCGCAGGACCTTGCCGGTCTTCATGCGGTTGATATTGCCGTCGACAAAGGCGTCGGGGTTCAGTGCCTGGATGGCCAGCATGGTTTGCTGGACGGACCCACCATTGCGGGCCTTGGCAGCGATTTCCCAGAGCGTATCCCGGGAAGTGGTGGTGTGTTCGGAGGGTTTACTGATGGTCGCCGCCGGGATAGCAGGCGCATCGAGCCGTGGCGCAGGTACATTGGCCGCCGGGGTCGACTGATCGAACTTGGCCGGGTCCAGCAACACGCTGTAATCGCGCATCAGCCGGCCGTTGGGCCACTGCACTTGCAACAGGAAGCGCACATAGGAATCAGGCAGCGGCTTGCTGGAGGTGATGCGTACCACGCTGCGACCGGCGGGGTTGAGCACCGGTGTGAAGGTCAGGTCGTCAAGAAAGGCCTGACGGTCGACGCCCGCGTCAACAAAGGCCTGGGAGGATGCCAGGCTAGGAACGATATCAGAGGCTGCCAGACCCCCCACATCAAGCAGTTCAATTTCTACTGACAGCGGCTGGTTCAGCTGCGACTTGAGTGTCATCTCCCCAAGTTGCAGCGCATGCGCCATACCGGAGGACAGCGCCGAGGCGGCCGCTATTGCTAACACCAGTTTGCGAACTTGAACCATAGCCTCATCCTTATGTTTGAACACTCCTCGCATGGCGAGAAGGTTTGGTACCGCTGCCACAAGGCATGGCGAGTCGATGGGGCACCGACGCGCAATTTTTCCTGCATGGGCCTGCAGCCTTCGACAGCGGCTCACTTCCTGCAATCAGGCCAAGCATAGCGCCTAGTTAGAATCAATCTACAAATTGCTGCCAAGTATCTTTTACACAAGGTCTTTTATCAACAACTGCGCCAATTGCACGGCGTTGAGTGCGGCGCCTTTGCGTACGTTATCTGACGCCAGCCAGAGATTTAGTTCCGCAGGATCATCTACACCCGCGCGCACCCGGCCTACATAGACGACATCCTGGCCGACCGCATCCCCAACGGCGGTAGGGTAATCGCCCGCCTCCACCAACTCGACGCCGGGTGCTGCATCCAATGCAAGGTTGATGGCGCCAAGGTCAACCGCTGCGCCCAATTGCAGCGACACACTCAGGCTATCGCCAAAAAATACCGGGGCTTGAACACAGGTTACGGAAATCTTTAGTAAGGGCATTTCCAGAACAGCGCGCAACTCGTGCACCAGGCGCTTCTCCAGGGAGGTATGGCCTTGTGCATCAGGGGTGCCAACTTGGGCCAGTAGGTTGAAGGCAATCTGCCGGTCGAAGAATTTTGGCTCCAGAGGGCGCACGTTCAGCAGCTCGGCGGTTTGCCGGGCCAGTTCGCTGACGGCCTCACGGCCCTGGGAGGAAACCGCCAGGTTGGCGGTGACGCTGATGCGCTGGATGTCCAGCAAACCGCGCAGCGGCGCCAGTACGACGGCCAGGGCGGTGGCAGATGCGCTTGGGCTGCCCAGTTGCACAGGCTTTTTCAGCGAGTCCAACACATGAGCATTGGCTTCTGGCACCACTTGAGGCGCCTGATCGGCAGGCAAGGCGCCAGACAAGTCGATTACCGCACAACCCGCCGCCGTGGCCCGTGGGGCGAAGCTCAAGGTAACGGCTGGGCCTGCGGCGAAGAACACCAACTTGACCTTGCTGAAATCAAACTCATCCACTTCCCGAACCCGCACGTTCTTGCCGCGAAACGGCACCGAATGCCCAGCCGATTCACTGCTGGCCAACAGGTGCAGGGCCCCCACCGGAAAATCCTGCTCTTCGAGAATCTGCACCAGCGTTTCGCCAACCGTGCCTGTGGCTCCGATCACGGCGATATCAAAGGTCTGGGTCATGGAGGCTGCCTCGGGCATTACGGGGGGAGCGGCACTTTACCGGCTGGGTGGGAGCGAGGCAATTGGCCTGGGTTGTGTGGTGAGGCCCGAAACAACAATAAAAAACCCGCGCCTGTTACCAGAGCGCGGGTTTCTTCATTATTGCCTTACGCGATCAACGCTCCAGCAAGATCCGCAGCATGCGACGCAACGGCTCGGCCGCGCCCCACAGCAATTGGTCGCCTACAGTGAACGCGCCCAGGTACTGGGTACCCATGTTCAGCTTGCGCAGACGGCCGATAGGCACATTCAGGGTGCCGGTGACCTTGGTCGGACTCAGCTCCTGCATGCTGATTTCACGCTGGTTCGGCACCAGCTTGACCCAGGGGTTGTGCTGGCTGATCAGCCCTTCGATATCGGCGATCGGCACGTCTTTGTTGAGCTTGATGGTCAGCGCCTGGCTGTGGCAACGCATGGCGCCGATGCGCACGCAGATACCATCCACCGGAATCGGGCTCTTGAAGCGACCGAGGATCTTGTTGGTCTCGGCCTGGGCCTTCCACTCTTCGCGGCTCTGGCCGTTAGGCAGTTCCTTGTCGATCCACGGGATCAGGCTGCCAGCCAGCGGCACACCGAAGTTCTCGGTTGGGTAGGCATCACTGCGCATGGCTTCGGCGACACGGCGGTCGATGTCGAGAATGGCGCTAGCCGGGTCGGCCAGTTGATCGGCGACAGCGGCGTGGGTGGCGCCCATTTGCTTGATCAGTTCACGCATGTTCTGCGCGCCGGCACCGGAGGCCGCCTGATAGGTCATGGCGCTCATCCACTCCACCAGGCCGGCTTCGAACAAGCCGCCCAGGCCCATCAGCATCAGGCTGACGGTGCAGTTGCCGCCGATGTAGTTCTTGGTCCCGGCGTCGAGCTGCTGGTCGATGACCCTGCGGTTCACCGGGTCGAGGACGATGACCGCGTCATCCTGCATGCGCAGGCTGGAGGCAGCGTCGATCCAGTAACCCTGCCAGCCGGCTTCGCGCAGCTTGGGGAATACTTCGCTGGTGTAGTCGCCACCCTGGCAGGTCAGGATCACGTCGAGGGTTTTCAGCTCTTCAATGTTGTAGGCGTCCTTGAGCGGAGCAATGTCCTTGCCCACAGACGGCCCTTGGCCACCAACGTTGGAAGTGGTGAAAAACACCGGCTCAATAAGATCGAAATCCTGCTCTTCCAGCATCCGCTGCATGAGCACGGAACCGACCATACCGCGCCAACCGATCAGACCTACACGTTTCATCGCAACTACACCTTGTTCAAAAGTGGGCCGCCCTGCAGCAACAACTGCAAGCGGGCCCGAGAGATTACAGATTCCGCAGCGCGGCGACTACTGCGTCGCCCATTTCCTGCGTTCCGACCTTGGTGCAACCCTGCGACCATATGTCGCCAGTGCGCAGGCCTTGATCCAGCACCAGGCTTACCGCCTTCTCGATGGCGTCTGCCGCGTCGCCCAGGCTGAAGCTATAACGCAACATCATCGACACCGACAAAATGGTCGCCAAGGGGTTGGCAATGCCAAGGCCAGCGATGTCCGGCGCCGAACCGTGGCAAGGCTCGTACATGCCCTTGTTGTTGGTGTCCAGGGACGCCGACGGCAGCATGCCGATGGAGCCGGTGAGCATCGACGCCTGGTCGGACAGGATATCGCCGAACAGATTGTCGGTGACGATCACGTCAAACTGCTTGGGTGCACGCACCAGCTGCATGGCGGCGTTGTCGACGTACATGTGGCTCAGCTCGACGTCCGGGTAGTCCAGGGCCACTTGCTCGACGATTTCACGCCATAGTTGGCTGGAAGCCAGCACATTGGCCTTGTCCACCGAGCACAGCTTCTTGCCGCGCACCCGCGCCATGTCAAAACCGACACGGGCGATACGGCGGATTTCGCTTTCGCTGTACGGCAGGGTGTCGTAGGCCTGACGCTCGCCGTTTTCCAGTTCGCGCACGCCACGGGGCGAGCCAAAGTAGATACCGCCGGTCAGCTCACGAACGATCAAGATGTCCAGGCCGGCAACGATTTCCGGCTTCAAGCTGGAGGCGTCGGCCAGTTGCGGGTACAGGATCGCCGGGCGCAGGTTGCCGAACAGGCCCAACTGCGCACGAATTTTCAGCAGGCCGCGCTCAGGGCGGATGTCACGGTCGATCTTGTCCCATTTCGGGCCACCCACGGCGCCCAGCAGCACGGCGTCGGCTGCACGAGCACGGTCCAGGGTTTCGTCAGCCAGGGGCACGCCGTGCTTGTCGATGGCGGCGCCGCCGATGACGTCGTGGCTAAATTCGAAGTCCAGGCTGTATTTCTCGTTAGCCAGTTCCAGCACCTTGACCGCTTCGGCCATGATTTCCGGACCAATGCCGTCGCCTGGGAGAATCAGAATCTGCTTGCTCATGCTTTCCTCATTTCATCGGGCGACCCACCCACAGGCAGGTCGGGAACAATTCTAGCGTTCGGCCCACACTACCAGCACGTCGGTGCTGAAGGAGCCGTCGGCTTCAATTTCAAAATAATCGCGGACTTCCTGGCCCATCGCCTGCTGCAACTGCAGGATGGCGGCGCGCAAGACTGGCGGCGTGCGCATGCGTTCAACCCAGGAGCTGTATTCCAGGCGCAGACGCTGGCGGCTGCTGTTGCGCACGTGCAAACCGGCTTCGCTGATCTGGCGCATCCACTCACCGGCGGAGTAATCGCGCACATGACTGGTGTCGCGCAGCACTTCGACGGTTTGCAGGTAAGTGTCCAACAGCGGGCTGCCCGGTGACAAGACGTCGACGAAAGCCGCTACACCGCCCGGTTTGAGCACCCGGCGCACCTCCCGCAGGGCCAGGCCCAGGTCGCTCCAGTGGTGAGCCGAGTAACGGCTGAACACGAAATCGAATTCGCCATCGGCGAACGGCAAGCATTCGGCGGCGCCCTGCACGGTGCTGATGTTGCTCAGCCCACGGTCCACAGCAGCGGCAGCAACCACGTCGAGCATTTGTTGCGACAGGTCGTAGGCCACCACTTCTTTAACCAGCGGCGCAACATGGAAGCTGACATGACCCGCACCGCAACCCAAGTCCAGCAGTCGTGCAGCGCCCTGCCCGGCCAGCTCGGCCTGTAGCAGTGCGAATTCGGTGCCTTGAGCGTGAACAGCACTGCTCAGGTAGGCCGAAGCCTGTTCACCGAATTGTTTTTGTACGACTTGGGTGTGGACGGTGCTGGTCATCGTCATTTCCTTATTGGAGTGCTTCTTTTTGCAGGAGCAAGCTTGCTCACGAAGGTCGCCAACGATAACGCTGGGAACCTGACACCCAATGGCGCTCTCAGGTTTTTCGCGAGCAAGCTCGCTCCTACAGTTTTTACGCGTCGCGAAACAACCACGGCTGGCTCGCCCGGTGCTTGGCTTCAAACGCAGCAATCGCCTCGCCGTCCTGCAAGGTCAAGCCGATATCGTCCAGGCCATTGATCAGGCAATGCTTGCGGAAGGCGTCGAGCTCAAAGCTCAGCACCTTGCCATCCGGACGGGTCACGGTTTGCGCCGCGAGATCGATCTTCAGTTCATAGCCAGGGTTGGCCTCCACCTGCTGGAACAGCTCATCGACTTCAGCATCGCTCAAGATGATCGGCAGCAAGCCGTTCTTGAAGCTGTTGTTGAAGAAGATATCGGCATAGCTCGGCGCGATGATGCTGCGAAAACCATATTCTTCCAGGGCCCACGGCGCGTGCTCACGGCTGGAGCCGCAGCCGAAGTTTTCCCGGGCCAGCAGCACGCTGGCGCCCTGATAGCGCTCGGCGTTGAGCACAAAGTCCTTGTTCAACGGGCGCTTGGAGTTGTCCTGGTAGGCGTAGCCCACGTCCAGGTAGCGCCACTCATCGAACAGGTTAGGGCCGAAGCCAGTGCGCTTGATCGATTTCAAGAACTGCTTGGGAATGATCTGATCGGTGTCGACGTTGGCACGGTCCAACGGCGCGACTAAACCTGTGTGTTGGGTAAAAGCTCTCATCGGGTATTCCTCAGATCAATTCGCGAACGTCGATGAAACGACCGTTGACGGCAGCGGCTGCGGCCATGGCCGGGCTCACCAGGTGGGTACGACCACCGGTGCCCTGACGCCCTTCGAAGTTACGGTTGGAGGTAGACGCGCAATGCTCGCCCGACTCCAAACGGTCCGGGTTCATCGCCAGGCACATGGAACAGCCCGGCTCACGCCATTCAAAACCGGCTTCGAGGAAGATCTTGTCCAGGCCTTCTGCCTCGGCTTGCGCCTTAACCAGGCCCGAACCCGGGACCACGATCGCCTGCTTGATGGTCGAAGCGACTTTGCGGCCCTTGGCGATCACGGCCGCCGCGCGCAAGTCTTCGATCCGCGAGTTGGTGCAAGAGCCGATGAATACGCGATCCAACTGAATATCGGTAATCGCCTGATTGGCTTTCAAGCCCATGTACTTCAAGGCACGTTCGATGGAGCCGCGCTTGACCAGATCGGTTTCCTTGGCCGGGTCCGGGACGTTTTGATCAACGGCCAGGACCATTTCCGGGGAGGTGCCCCAGCTGACTTGCGGTTTGATCTGCGTGGCATCGAGCGTGACCACGGTGTCGAACACCGCGTCCTCGTCAGACACCAAATCTTTCCAGGCTTCGACCGCCGCATCCCACTCGTCAGCTTTCGGTGCGAACGGGCGTCCCTTGACGTAGGCAACGGTCTTTTCGTCTGCTGCCACCAGGCCCACACGGGCGCCAGCTTCGATGGACATGTTGCAGATGGTCATGCGACCTTCGACGGACAGGTCGCGAATGGCGCTGCCAGCAAATTCGATGGCATGGCCGTTACCGCCGGCGGTGCCGATCTTGCCGATGATGGCGAGGACGATGTCCTTGGCGGTCACGCCGAAGGGCAACTCACCTTCGACGACTACCTGCATGTTCTTCATTTTTTTGGCAACCAGGCACTGGGTGGCGAACACATGCTCCACCTCGGACGTGCCGATGCCATGAGCCAAGGCGCCGAACGCACCGTGGGTCGAGGTGTGGGAGTCGCCGCAGACCACGGTCATGCCTGGCAAGGTGGCGCCCTGCTCAGGGCCGATGACGTGAACGATGCCCTGGCGCACGTCATTCATTTTGAATTCGGTGATGCCGTACTCGTCGCAATAGTCGTCGAGGGTCTGGACTTGCAAGCGCGAGACCGTGTCGGCAATGGCGTCGATACCGCCCTTGCGTTCAGGGGTGGTCGGCACGTTGTGGTCTGGCGTGGCGATGATCGAGTCGACGCGCCAAGGCTTGCGCCCGGCCAGTCGCAGGCCTTCGAACGCTTGGGGCGAGGTCACTTCATGGATGATGTGACGGTCGATATAGATCAGCGACGACCCATCATCACGCCGTTTCACTTCATGGGAATCCCAAAGCTTGTCGTAAAGCGTTTTGCCGGCCATCAGTCGGTCCTCATCAGCTTTTCTTTCTATGCCGTGGGTTTTGTTCAATAACCCCTTGGCTTGTGAGGTCGATCCTATGGGGTTACATTAAATAACTCAAATTCATATTTTTCATGCTTTGGATAACCAACTGGAATACCACCATGGACCTGGCCAACCTCAATGCTTTTATAGCCATCGCCGAGACCGGCAGTTTCTCCGGTGCCGGTGAACGGCTGCACCTGACCCAACCGGCCATCAGCAAGCGCATCGCCGGTTTAGAGCAGCAATTGAAGGTGCGCTTGTTCGACCGCTTGGGCCGTGAAGTGGGCTTGACCGAGGCCGGCCGGGAGCTTTTGCCCAGGGCGTATCAGATTCTCAACGTACTGGATGACACCCGCCGCGCCCTGACCAACCTGACCGGCAAGGTCACCGGACGGCTAACCCTGGCCACCAGCCATCACATCGGCCTGCACCGCCTGCCGCCGGTATTGCGTGCGTTTACCCGACAATACCCGGAGGTAGCCCTGGATATTCAGTTTCTCGATTCGGAAGTGGCCTACGAAGAAATCCTCCATGGCCGCGCCGAAGTAGCGGTGATTACCCTGGCGCCGGAGCCGCATACACTGGTACGAGCGACACCAGTGTGGGATGACCCGCTGGATTTCGTGGTGGCGCCAGAACACAGTCTGGTCAATAACGGCACGGTCAACCTGGCCGACATCGCCCGGCACCCGGCGGTATTTCCCGGCGGCAACACCTTTACCCACCATATCGTGCAACGGCTGTTCGAGGCCCAGGGCCTGACGCCGAACATCGCCATGAGTACCAACTACCTGGAAACCATCAAGATGATGGTCTCCATCGGCCTGGCCTGGAGCGTGTTGCCGCGCACCATGCTTGATGAACAGGTGACAAGTATTGCTTTGCCGGGCATACAACTCAGTCGCCAGCTAGGCTATATCGTGCACACCGAAAGGACACTGTCGAACGCTGCACGGGCTTTCATGAGCCTATTGGATGCACAGGTCGATCCGGCAGGGATGCTGGCCTGAAGCCGTGCGGCCCGTAGACCCTGAACCCGCGCCGAACGCCCATCGAGCCAAGGCCCTTTGATAATGCGCAATCCCGTCAACCCCGTGCCACCGCTGCCACGCATCTACGCCCTGGACCCCCAGGAGGCGGAGCAAAGCTGGGACAGCGCCCCGCAACTGCTGGCAGCACTCAATGCCGCTCGGCTGGGCGCCTGGAGTTGGGAAATAGACAGCGGGCGGATCAGTTGGTCGCGGGGCACCCAGGCGTTATTTGGTTTTGATCCCCGCCAGCCGCTGCCCAAGGACCTGGATTATCTCGACCTGCTGGCCGTCGAGGACCGCGAACGGGTAGTCCGCGCCTTTCATGCCGTGCTAGCCGGCGAACCCTTCGCGAACGCCATGCACCACCGCATTCAATGGCCCGATGGCAGCCTGCACTGGCTGGAAATCAATGGCAGCCTGCTACCGGACAAGACAGGCAGGCGGCGAATGATCGGCGTAATTCGCGAGATCACCCACCAGCGCGAGCGGGAACATGCCCTCAGCCATTCGGAAAAACGCTTCGCCACGCTGTTCCACCTGTGCCCCAATATGGTTCTGCTGACCCGCCAGGAAGATGGCCTGATCAGCGAGGCCAACCAGTATTTCGAAAGTTTGTTCGGCTGGCCGGTGACCGACGTCATTGGCCGCACCACGCTGGACCTGGGCTTGTGGGTACACCCCGAGCAGCGCGCCCTGTTGGTCAAGGCCACACAACGCAAGGGCGAGCCCATCACCATGGAGGTGCAGTTTCGCTCCAGCAACGGCCAGATGCATGACGGCACCCTCAGCGCCCAGAAAGTCGAATTGGAGGGCCAGGCCTACCTGCTCAGCACCTTCCTCGACACCACCGAACGCAAAAACGCCGAGCAAGCCCTCAAGGACAGCCAGGAACGCCTGGACCTGGCCCTGGATTCAGCACAACTGGGCACCTGGGACTGGCACATCCCCAGCGGCATGCTCTATGGCTCGGCCCGCGCCGCACAGTTGCACGGCCTGGAATCCCAGCCATTTCACGAATCTTTCGACGCCTTTTTTGAAGGCATGCCCGATGAGGAGCGGGAAAACATGCGCCATGCCTATCGCACGCTTCGCGAAGGCCCGGCGGGCAATTACCAACTGACCTACCGCGTACAGTTGGAGGACGGCAGCTCGCGCTACCTGGAAAGCCGCGCCCGCCTCTACCGCGACGACCAAGGCCAGCCGTTACGCATGGCCGGGACCTTGCTCGACATCACTGACCAGGTGGAGCGCGAACAGCGCCTTAGCGCCTCCGAAGAAAAATTCGCCAGCCTGTTCCTCGCCAGCCCCGACCCGATTTGTGTCACGGGCCTGGAAAGCGGCCAGTTCATCGAGATCAACCCCAGCTTTACCCAGACCTTCGGCTGGACCGCAGCCGAGGTGATCAACAACAGCGCCGAGCAAATCGGCCTGTGGGACGAATCCACCAGCCGCCTGCAACGCATTGAACAAGTGATCCGCGAACAAGCCCTGAGCAACGTGGCGATCATCGCCCATCACAAAAACGGCCAGCGCCTGACCTGCGTGATGTCCAGTCGCCTGATCAAAGTCGGAAACCAGCCTTGCGTCGTTACCACCCTGCGGGACATCACCCAGCAGCAACGCTCGGAAGCCGCGCTCAAGGCGAGCGAGGAGAAGTTCGCCAAGGCGTTTCATTCCAGCCCCGATGCGGTGTCCATCACCGAACGCGACACCGGCCGTTATCTGGAGGTGAATGACGGATTCTGTCGCTTGACCGGCTACCGGGCTGACGAAGCCATAGGCCTAACGCTTTACCAGATCGGCATCTGGGCCGACGAGAACCAGCGGGCCGCGCTGCTGGCTGAACTTCAGATCAAGGGGCGCATCCATCGTCTGGAAATGCTCTGGCACAACAAACGCGGGGAAATCCTGGCAGTGGAGGTGTCGGTGGAGCCAATCACCCTCAATGAAACCCCGTGCCTGCTGCTGACCGCCAGGGACGTCAGCCTGTTGAAAAACGCGCAGGCGCAGATCCGCCACCTGGCCTATCACGACCCACTGACCAACCTACCCAATCGCGCATTATTGATGGACCGTCTGAGCCAGCAAATCGCCCTGCTCAAGCGCCACAACCTGCGAGGCGCGCTGCTGTTTCTCGATCTGGATCACTTCAAGCACATCAACGACTCCCTCGGCCACCCGGTGGGCGATACGGTGCTGAAAATCGTCACCGCCCGCCTGGAAGCCAGCGTACGCATGGAAGACACGGTGGCGCGCCTGGGAGGCGATGAGTTTGTGGTGCTGCTTAGCGGCCTGGAGGGTTCACGGGGGCAAGTCAGCAGACAGGTGCAGGAGTTGGCCGATACCCTGCGTGAGCTACTGTCGGAACCGATGTTTCTCGATGGGCATCGCTTGCAGGTCACCCCCAGCATTGGGGTAGTGCTGATTCCCGATCATGGCTCGACACCGGCAGATCTGCTCAAGCGTGCCGATATCGCGCTGTACAGGGCCAAGGACTCCGGGCGCAACACCATCCAGATGTTTCATAACAGCATGCAACGCACCGCCAGTGAGCGGCTGCGCATGGAAACCGACCTGCGGATGGCGCTGTCTCGTGGTGAGTTCAGCGTGCATTACCAGCCGCAAGTAGACGCCCGGGGCAACCGCATCGTGGGTGCCGAGGCCCTGGTGCGCTGGCAGCATCCGCAACTGGGGGCGCAATCTCCTGCTGAATTTATCAAGGTACTGGAGGACAGCGGGTTGATTCTCGAGGTGGGCACCTGGATTCTCGACGAGGCCTGTGGTGCCTTCGCCCAACTGATTGCCGAAGGCCTGGTGGACCCGCTGAATTTCAGCCTGTGCGTGAACATCAGCCCCCGTCAGTTTCGCCAGAATGACTTTGTCGAACGGGTCGAACGCAGCCTGAAGCAGAACAAGCTGCCCTTTACTCTGCTGAAACTGGAAATTACCGAAGGCATCGTGATCCAGAACCTGGATGACACCATCAGTAAGATGCGCCGCCTGAAGAAACTCGGCGTCAGTTTTGCCATGGATGATTTTGGTACCGGCTACTCATCGCTCACCTACCTCAAGCGTCTACCCGTGGACGCGCTGAAGATCGACCAGTCCTTCGTACGCGATGCCACCCACGACCCCAACGACGCGGAAATCATTCGCGCCATCGTGGCCATGGCCCGCAGCTTAAACCTGGAGGTGATTGCCGAGGGCGTGGAGACACTTGAGCAACTGGCATTTTTGCAGGGCTTGGGCTGTCATTTGTATCAGGGGTATTTGCACAGTCGGCCACTGCCGATGGAGGGGTTCAAGCAATTGCTGATGTAGTCAAACGTGAAAAGGGCTCACCTTGCGCAAGGTGAGCCCGACGCCAATCAAACCAACTTGATGCCTTGGTATTCGGCGACCAACCGCCAGTGCAACGGCGGTGCCGCGCCCTTGATCCCATAGCGATCTTCATGACCGCCAATCACCGCCACCGAGTGCCCGTCATATTTCTTCAAAAAACTTTAGGCTGCTTCTGGATGAACCATCCCCAGTAAACGACTAACCTGCCCCAGATCGGTTTCCCGGCGCATTGCCGTAAATAGCTCCACCGCCTCGGGATAGTTACGGGTCAGCATCGCCAGCCACTGCTTTAAACGGCCCGGAGCCTGGCGCTCAGTGAGTTGCGCGACGGATTGCGTCCAGAACTCGTGGAGCATGGGTTGCATTTGCGCCCAGGTCATTTCCACCACATCCTCGCCCGCACGAGCAGCAGCAATCTGCCGAGCCAGGTCGGGACGGGCCACCAGGCCGCGACCGAGCATGATGTCCTCGACACCGCTGATTTCCCGGCAACGACGCCAGTCTTCGACGCTCCAGATATCGCCGTTGGCGAACACCGGCACCTTGACCACGTCCTGCACCCGGGGAATCCACTCCCAATGAGCAGGCGGTTTGTAGCCATCCGCTTTGGTGCGGGCATGAACGACGATGTGCGCGGCGCCGCCTTCCGCCAGGGCGGTGGCGCAGACCAGCGCGCCATCCGGGCTGTCGAAGCCCAGGCGCATCTTCGCGGTGACCGGAATATGTGCCGGTACTGCACGGCGCACATGCTCGACGATCTGGTTGAGCAGTTCCGGCTCCTTGAGCAACACTGCGCCGCCACGGGATTTGTTGACGGTCTTGGCCGGGCAACCGAAATTCAGATCGATAACTTCAGAGCCCAGCTCGCAAGCCAGGGCGGCATTTTCCGCCAGGCACACCGGATCAGACCCGAGCAATTGCACGCGCAGCGGCACGCCCGCAGCGGTTTTGGCGCCGTGCAGCAATTCTGGAGCAAGCTTGTGGAAATAGGCTGGCGTCAGCAGGCGGTCGTTGACCCGAATGAACTCGGTCACACACCAATCGATACCGCCGACCTGGGTCAGCACGTCACGCAGGATGTTGTCGACCAACCCCTCCATGGGCGCCAAAGCAATTTGCATGGGAAACACTCAACAAAAAACGTGGAGCAGTTTACTGGGTTTCCCACAGCAACCGTTAACCCCTGCGTCAGATACGCAATGCCTGGCCGTAACCTTCGATAAATTCCGTCGGCATGCGCTTGGGCTTGCCGCTGGACAGCTCGATGCAGACAAAGGTGGTTTGCGCCCGCAACAAGGTGGTGCCATCACTGGGGCGAACCAGCTGGAAGCGCCGGGTCATTTTCAGGCGCTGGTCCCAGTCGACGATCCAGGTCGCCAGTTGCAGCTCGTCGCCTTCATAGCCAGCGGCCAAGTAGTCGATCTCATGACGGACCACCGCCATGGCACGATCCAGCCGCCGATACTCGGTCAGGTCCAGCCCCAGACGCTGGGAATGGCGCCAGGCGCAGCGCTCCAGCCAGGACACGTACACCGCGTTATTGGCGTGGCCCAACCCGTCGATGTCCTCGGCAGCGATCTGCAGATCGATGATAAACGGCGTTGCCAAATCCCAGCCCATACCTTGCTCCCGGTCGATTAATGTCGGCGGCGAGCAGTGTAACCCATGGTTCAGGCCGTTTGCCGCTCTGGCAGGCGGCGACCGGCCAGCAGCGCCAGTACACCCTCCACCACCCGCGGGTCGGCTAGCACTTTCTGGTGCCCGCCTTGCTCCAGGCGCAGCAGGCGGCTGTCGAACCAGGCGTCGTGAATCAACTGTGATTCCGTCACTGGCACGAACGTGTCGTCTTCGGCGTGGACAACCAGTCCCGGCATCTCCAATTGATAGTGGGCGACATCCAGACGCGCCGCCTGGATTCCCACATCCTGCTCAACCTCACGGATAAATGCCGAACGCGCCTTGGGCGGCAAGCCGACCATGCGCGCATAACCGCGCAGCACACCCAGAATCCGCGCCGGGGCCGCAATGCTCACCAGCGCTTCGGTACGCAGGCCCAACTGGACGGCCAGCATCGCACTGGCTCCGCCCATGGAATGACCGATCACCGCGCGCAACGGCGGCAACTCGGCGGCTGCCTCCAGCATGGCGCGGGCGAACAACACCACATTGGCCTCGCGCCCCGGCGAGCGGCCATGGGCCGGACCGTCCAGCGCTACCACCGAATACCCGGCATCCACTAGAACGCTGATCAGACTGGCAAACTGAGTCGGCCGCCCTTCCCAGCCGTGCATCATCAATACGGTCGGTCCCTGCCCCCAGCGCAATGCCGACAGGCCGAAACGCAAGGTGATGCGCTCCGACTGCGCAAGCAACGGCAACTCCCAGTCCCTTGGCGGCAACCCCCTAGGCGTCATGAAAACCAGGCGCATCCTGCTGGCCACGGTTTGCGGCGCCAGCCAGCCCAAGGTGCCGTTGATGCCACGAATCCACTTTAACGTGCCCATCGCTCACTCCTCAGGCCAGCGGCCACCTTCAGCGCACTGCCGACTTGGCCGCGCGCAATATCCGATCCGATAACTCACCCGGCCCCAAGGCACGGGCCAACGCCAGGCCACCGATCATCAATGCCATGTCGGCCAGGGCCTTGTCGGTGTCTTCAGGGGTGGCCGCCAATTGCGCGGCCATCAACTCGACGTGTTCATTCAAGACTTCGCGAAATTCGTCTGGCAGGCGGCTCATTTCCCCCACCGTTGCCGGTATCGGGCAGGCCAGGGCTGTAGAGTCACGGTGCTTGCGTGACAGGTAAAACGCCGCCACCAAAGCCCGACGCTCTTCGCCCGTCAGTTCGGTATCCATCTCATCAATAGACGCTCGACGCCGCGCCAGCAATTGCTGGAAAGCCTCTAGCATCAAGGCATCCTTGCTTTCGAAGTGCGCGTAGAAGCCGCCCACCGTGAGCCCCGCCGCGCCCATGACTTCGCCGACACTCGGCTCGGCCGGGCCACGCTGGATCAGCGCGGCACTGGCGGCCTGCAGGATGCGTTCACGGGTTTGCGCTTTTTTATCGTTCATCGTCGCCTCCGAATATTACGATTGAAATATTATATGCATAATACTTCTGCGCAAGCTTTCCGTATGACCGCTGGTCAGAAGAACATTTTGGAAGAGGGAGAATTGGCTAAACGCCAGACAAACAAAAGGGCCATTCAATAATTGAATGACCCTTAAAAATCCCGCAGAGCGGGTAATCGTGGCGTCCCCTAGGGGACTCGAACCCCTGTTACCGCCGTGAAAGGGCGGTGTCCTAGGCCACTAGACGAAGGGGACACAAACCTTCTATACAACATGATCAGGCTAAGCCTGATCGATTCAAGGCCGGTGTGGCCAGACCTTGAACTGTAAAATTGGTGGAGCTAAACGGGATCGAACCGTTGACCTCCTGCATGCCATGCAGGCGCTCTCCCAGCTGAGCTATAGCCCCGATTTTTCGCCTCGCGGCGCAGCAGACCTTGCGAGCTGCTTGTTGAAACTGGCGTCCCCTAGGGGACTCGAACCCCTGTTACCGCCGTGAAAGGGCGGTGTCCTAGGCCACTAGACGAAGGGGACACAAACCTTCTATACAACATGATCAAGCTAAGCCTGATCGATTCAAGGACGGTGTGGCCAGACCTTGAACCTGTAAATTGGTGGAGCTAAACGGGATCGAACCGTTGACCTCCTGCATGCCATGCAGGCGCTCTCCCAGCTGAGCTATAGCCCCTCATCGGTGAGGACGGGGCGAATCTTAATGGCGCTTTGGAAAGCTGTCAAATTTTTTCTCAACAATTTCCAAAGTTTTTTGTCGGCATAACAATCACTTACCGACCAAACCCCGGAAAACCGGGGTTTGGTCGACACAACAGCCCGGTTAAGCGATAGCGCCCAACAGCTTTTCCCATTCCTTGTTTTCTTTCTTCGACACACCACCAAGCAAATCAAGGGCTTGGCGCAGACGGAAACGGGTCAGGTCCGGGCCGAGGATTTCCATGGCATCAAGCACCGACACCGAGCTGGCTTGCCCGGTGATGGCGGCAAACATCAGCGGCATGGCATCGCGCAGCTTCAGCTCCAGAGACTCGACCACGGCCTGGATAGTCGCGGTGATCGGGTCCTTCTCCCACTGACGCAGGCTTTCCAGCTTCCACAGGATCAACTGCATCAATTGGCGAACCTGATCGCCCGACAGCTTCTTCGATTCGAACAACTTCACGTCCGGCGTCACGCCTCCGGCAAAGAAGAACCCGGCCAGTGGTGCGATCTGGCTGAAGGTTTCCACCCTGCCCTGCACGTGCGGCGCGATCTTCATCATGTACTCAGGGTTCAACGCCCACTGCTGCACGCGGCTGGCGAACTCTTCCACCGGCAGGTCACGCAGCCACTGGCCATTGAGCCAGGACAGTTTCTCAACGTCGAAGATCGGCCCACCCAGGGAGACGCGCGACAGGTCGAAGTTGTCGACCATTTCCTGCAACGAGAACTTCTCACGCTCGTCCGGCATCGACCAGCCCATGCGACCCAGATAGTTGAGCATCGCTTCGGGCATAAAGCCCATGCGCTCATAGAAGGTCACCGAGGTCGGGTTCTTGCGCTTGGACAGCTTGCTCTTGTCCGGGTTACGCAACAGCGGCATGTAGCACAGCTGCGGCTGTTCCCAGCCGAAGTATTCGTAAAGCAGGATCAGTTTCGGCGCCGAAGGCAGCCATTCTTCGCCCCGCAGTACGTGAGTGATGCCCATCAAGTGGTCATCGACGACGTTGGCCAGGAAGTAAGTTGGCAGGCCGTCGGTCTTCATCAGCACTTGCATGTCCATGCGATCCCACGGGATCTCGACATCGCCACGCAGCATGTCCGGGACCACGCAAATGCCTTCGCTCGGCACCTTCATGCGGATCACGTGAGGCTCGCCAGCGGCCAGGCGCTGGGCCACTTCTTCCTTGGAGAGCAGCAGCGCCCGGCCGTCGTAGCGCGGAGTCTCGCCACGGGCCTGTTGCTCGGCGCGCATCTGGTCCAGCTCCTCGCTGGTGCAGAAGCACGGGAAGGCATGGCCCAGGTCGACCAGTTGCTGGGTGTACTTTTTGTAAATTTCGCTGCGCTCACTCTGACGGTATGGGCCGTGAGGGCCGCCCACATCCGGGCCTTCGGCCCAAGTGATACCGAGCCAGCGCAGGGCGTCGAAAATCTGCTGTTCCGACTCGCGGGTAGAGCGCATCTGATCGGTGTCTTCGATCCGCAGGATGAATTCACCGCCATGCTGCTTGGCAAAGCAGTAGTTGAACAAAGCGATGTAGGCAGTGCCGACGTGGGGATCCCCAGTGGGCGATGGCGCGATGCGCGTGCGGACGGTGGTCATGGCGGGTCTCGAATGGGCGATAAAACTGAAATTGAAACAAGGGGCGAATGGTAACAGCCCGAAGCACTCGGGCTCCAGCGTATGGCGGCCAACAAAGGGCATATAAGCCAAGCTTCGGTCTACAGGAATGCTTTGACCGGACATGGCTATTTGCCAAATCGTTAGCTGGCTATATTTCATTACCTTTTGTTACTGACTCTGCCCTCATGCCTGCCCAACTCAAACGTCGCCTGTTTATCTTTCTGTTTATTGTCGCCCTGATCGCCCTAGGATTTTTCGCCCAGTGGTTCTTCAAGGGCCGCTTTTATGAAAGCACCGACAACGCCTACGTCCAGGGCGAAATTACCCGTGTCTCCAGCCAGCTCGGCGCGCGCATCGCCGAGGTCATGGTGGGCGATAACGAGCATGTGAAAAAAGGCCAGTTGCTGATCAAGCTCGAAGGTGACGATTTCCACCTGGCCGTGGACCGCGCCAACGCCGCCCTCGCCACCCGCGAAGCCGAGCGTTTGCAGGCCATGAGCAAATTGACCCAGCAAGCCAGCCTGATCGCAGCCGCAGACGCCCAGGTCTCCTCCAGCCAGGCCAGCCTCGGCCGTGCGCAGATCGACTTGTCCCGCGCGCAAACCTTGCGTAAACCCGGCTATGTTTCGGAAGAGCGGGTCACCACCCTCTCCGCCGACAACCATATCGCCCGCTCCCAAGTGGCCAAGGCCCAGGCAGATTTGCAAGGCCAGCGCCAACAGGTCAACGCCTTGAACGCCGAGATCAAGCGCCTCGACGCGCAGATCGCCAATGCCCACGCCGACCTGGCCCAGGCCGAACTGAACCTGACCCGCAGTGAAATCCACGCACCCATCAGCGGCCTGATCGGCCAGCGCGCCGCCCGCAATGGCCAGTACGTGCAGGCCGGTGCTTATCTGCTGTCGATCGTTCCGGACCAGGACATCTGGATCCAAGCCAACTTCAAGGAAACCCAGATCGGCCACATGCAGCCTGGGCAAAAGGCCGAGCTGACCTTCGACGCTTACGGTGACACGCCCATCGAAGCTCGCGTCGACAGCCTGTTCGCCGCCTCCGGCGCACAGTTCAGCCTGTTGCCGCCGGACAATGCCACCGGCAACTTCACCAAAGTCGTACAACGGATTCCGGTAAAACTGACCTTCGCCGCCGACAATCCGCTGCACGGCAAAATCCGCCCTGGCATGTCGGTCACCGTCAAAGTGAACATCAAAGACCCAGCCGATGACCGGTGATCAACTGCTGCGCCCGGTCGGCGAACCGACCCGGCGCGACTGGATCGCGGTGATGAGCGTGATGCTCGGCGCCTTTATGGCGGTGCTGGACATCCAGATCACCAACTCGTCCCTCAAGGATATCCAGGGCGCACTGTCGGCCACCCTGGAAGAAGGCTCGTGGATTTCCACCTCGTACCTGGTGGCGGAAATCATCATGATCCCCCTCACCGCCTGGCTGGTGCAGCTGTTGTCGGCACGCCGGTTGGCCGTGTGGGTTTCCGTCGGTTTTCTGATCGCCTCGTTGATGTGCTCCATGGCCTGGAGCCTGGAAAGCATGATCGTCTTCCGCGCCCTGCAAGGCTTTACCGGCGGCGCGCTGATCCCCCTGGCATTCACCCTGACCCTGATCAAGCTGCCCGAACACCACCGTGCCAAAGGCATGGCCATGTTCGCCATGACCGCCACCTTCGCCCCCTCCATCGGACCGACCATTGGCGGCTGGCTCACCGAAAACTGGGGTTGGGAGTACATTTTCTATATCAACGTGCCGCCGGGGCTGCTGCTGATTGCCGGGGTGCTCTACGGCCTGGAGAAAAAAGCGTCCAATTGGAGCTTGCTGAAAAACACCGACTACACCGGCATCCTCACTCTCGCCGTGGGCCTGGGCTGTTTGCAGGTGTTTCTTGAAGAAGGCCACCGCAAGGACTGGCTGGAATCGAGCCTGATTGTCAGCCTGGGCAGCATCGCACTGCTGAGCCTGATCACCTTTGTCATCGTGCAGGTGTCCAAGCCCAATCCGCTGATCAATCTGGGTATCCTGGGCAACCGCAATTTCGGCCTGTCGAGCATCTCCAGCCTGGGCATGGGCGTGGGGTTGTATGGCTCTATCTATCTGCTGCCGCTGTACCTGGCGCAGATCCAAAACTACAACGCCCTGCAAATCGGCGAAGTGATCATGTGGATGGGCATTCCTCAGCTGTTCCTGATTCCGCTGGTGCCCAAGCTGATGAAGTACGTGTCACCGAAATGGCTGTGCACGATAGGATTCGGGCTGTTCGGCCTGGCGAGTTTTTCCTCGGGGGTGCTCAATCCGGACTTTGCCGGCAGCCAGTTCAACCAGATACAGATCATCCGCGCACTTGGGCAGCCGTTGATCATGGTGACCATTTCGTTGATTGCCACGGCGTACATCCTGCCCCAGGACGCCGGATCAGCGTCGAGCCTGTTCAACATTCTGCGTAACCTGGGCGGCGCGATTGGCATTGCGCTGCTGGCGACCTTGCTGGATGCGCGCACCAAGACCTACTTTGATTATTTGCGCGAGGCCATTGTGCCGACCAACCCGCAGGTGGCCGAACGCATGGCGACATTGACGCAGATGTACGGCAATGAGACGGCGGCGCTGGGCAAGCTCAGTGAAATTGCCCATCAGCAGGCGCAGATCATGGCCTACAACGATGGGTTTCATTTTGTCGGATTGGCGCTGGGGATCAGCATGCTGGCGATTTTGTTGACCAAGGCGTTGCCGGCGGGTTTGAAGGCTGGGGAAGCCCACTAGACCGAGTCGCCGCCATCGCGGGCAAGCCCGCGATGGGGCCCTGGCAGTCACTGCAAATCAGACAGTCAACAAGCGCTCGCGCAACTTGCCAATCTCATCACGCATCTGCGCCGCCGCTTCGAATTCCAAGTCGCGGGCCAACTGGTACATTTTCTCTTCCAACTGGCGAATACGCTTGGTGATTTCACTCGGCGAACGCAGTTGGGCTTCGTACTTGGCGTTTTCCTCGGCGGCCTTGGCCATGCCCTTGCGCTTCTTGCTGCGCGAACCCGGCACCGTGGCGCCTTCCATGATGTCAGCGACATCCTTGAATACACCTTTAGGGGTGATGCCATTGGCCAGGTTGAAGGCGATTTGCTTCTCACGACGACGATCGGTCTCGCCTATGGCCCGCTCCATGGAGCCAGTGATCCGATCTGCGTAGAGAATTGCGCGACCGTTAAGGTTACGGGCCGCCCGCCCGATGGTCTGGATCAGCGAACGCTCGGACCGCAGGAAGCCTTCCTTGTCGGCATCGAGAATCGCCACCAGGGACACTTCCGGCATGTCCAGGCCTTCGCGCAACAGGTTGATCCCCACCAGCACATCGAACGTACCGAGGCGCAGGTCGCGGATGATCTCTACCCGCTCCACGGTGTCGATGTCCGAGTGCAGATAGCGCACCCGCACGCCGTGGTCGGCCAGGTAATCGGTCAGGTCTTCGGACATGCGCTTGGTCAGCGTGGTGACCAGCACCCGCTCTTCCAGGGCCACGCGTTTGCCAATTTCCGAGAGCAGGTCGTCGACCTGGGTCAGCGCCGGGCGGATTTCGATTTGCGGGTCCACCAGGCCGGTCGGCCGTACCAGTTGTTCGATCACCCGACCGGCATGCTCGGCTTCGTAGTTGCCTGGCGTGGCCGAGACAAAGATGGTCTGCGGGCTGATGCTTTCCCACTCGTCAAAGCGCATGGGCCGGTTGTCCAGCGCCGATGGCAGGCGGAAGCCGTATTCCACCAGGGTTTCCTTACGGGAACGGTCGCCTTTGTACATCGCGCCGACTTGCGGAACGCTGACGTGGGATTCGTCGATCACCAGCAAGGCGTCTGCCGGCAAGTAATCGTAGAGAGTCGGCGGTGGCGACCCGGATTCACGGCCCGACAGGTAGCGCGAGTAGTTTTCAATGCCGTTGCAGTAGCCCAGTTCGAGGATCATCTCCAGGTCGAAACGGGTGCGCTGCTCCAGGCGCTGGGCTTCCACCAGCTTGTTGTTGGAACGCAGGTATTCCAGGCGCTCGGCCAACTCGACCTTGATGCCCTCGACAGCCCCCAAAAGGGTTTCTCGCGGCGTAACGTAGTGGCTTTTAGGATAGAAGGTGAAACGCGGCAGTTTGCGGATCACTTCGCCGGTCAACGGGTCGAAGGCCGACAGGCTTTCAACCTCGTCATCAAACAGTTCGATGCGGATCGCTTCCAGGTCGGATTCCGCCGGGTAGATATCGATCACATCGCCACGCACGCGGAAGGTGGCGCGGGCAAAATCCATGTCGTTGCGGGTGTATTGCAGGTCCGTCAGGCGGCGAAGCAAGGCGCGCTGGTCGAGCTTGTCGCCGCGATCAACGTGCAACACCATCTTCAGATAGGTTTCCGGACTGCCCAGCCCGTAGATGCAGGACACGGTGGTGACGATGATCGCGTCCTTGCGCTCCAGCAAGGCCTTGGTCGCCGACAACCGCATCTGCTCGATGTGATCATTGATCGAGGCGTCCTTCTCGATAAAGGTATCGGAGGACGGCACATAGGCTTCCGGCTGGTAGTAGTCGTAGTAGGAAACGAAGTACTCCACCGCGTTGTTCGGGAAGAACGCCTTGAACTCACCGTACAACTGCGCGGCCAGGGTCTTGTTCGGCGCCAGCACCAGGGTCGGGCGATTGATCTGCGCGATCACGTTGGCGATGCTGAAGGTCTTGCCCGAGCCAGTCACCCCAAGCAGCGTCTGGTGGGCCAGGCCGGCTTCGATGCCTTCAACCATCAGACGGATGGCTTGCGGTTGATCGCCGGCGGGCTCAAAGCGGGTGACTAGCTGGAAATCCGACATACGCTACCTCTGAAGTCACCCCGGCACGGTGGAACTGGCAAGGACGAAAAAAACAACATGCAACGAAGGCTGCAAAAGCGCTCGCTGCAGGAAAAAACCATGATAACTGTAGAAGTGGAGGCGAATGTGAAGGGTTTCAAGGCAATCGTCCTGCATGCGGTTTGCCATCACTGTTGCAATAAGACTAACGGTCAGTAAATAAACCGAAAAACTTGCCCGAAAAACCGTTTCGGCTGTCGCCGCGAGCAGTGATGGCCTCTATACTAGCTCCCCGTTTGTGCACCGCTCTAGTGCATTCGGCTGGAGCGCGACACGTCCCTCCTTTTCCCATTCAGAGCCCCCGCAAAAATGAGCCTGTTCTCCGCTGTCGAAATGGCACCACGCGATCCTATCCTGGGCCTCAACGAAGCATTTAACGCCGATACACGAACCACCAAGGTCAACCTTGGCGTGGGCGTTTACTGCAACGAGGAGGGGAAGATTCCACTCTTGCGTGCCGTTGCCGAAGCGGAAGCCGTTCGCGTGGCGCAACACGCGGCCCGCGGCTACTTGCCGATCGATGGCATCGCCGCCTACGACCAGGCCGTGCAAAAGCTGCTGCTGGGTAACGATTCGCCGCTGATCAGCGCCGGCCGTGTCATCACCGCCCAGGCTGTCGGCGGTACCGGTGCCCTGAAAATCGGCGCGGACTTCCTCAAGCAATTGCTGCCCAACGCTGTCGTCGCCATCAGCGACCCAAGCTGGGAAAACCACCGCGCGCTGTTCGAAGGTGCTGGCTTCGCGGTGCAGAACTATCGCTACTACGATGCTGCCACCCACGACGTGAACCGTGCAGGTCTCCTGGAAGATCTCAATGCACTGCCGGCGCAGTCCATCGTTGTGTTGCACGCCTGCTGCCATAACCCGACCGGCGTCGACTTGAGCCCGGCCGACTGGCAGAACGTGCTGGATGTGGTCAAGGCGAAGAACCTGGTGCCATTCCTCGACATGGCCTACCAGGGTTTTGGCGATGGCATCGAAGAAGACGCCGCCGCCGTGCGCCTGTTCGCCGAGTCGGGCCTGACCTTCTTTGTCTCCAGCTCGTTCTCCAAGTCGTTCTCGTTGTACGGCGAGCGCGTCGGCGCCCTGTCCATCGTTACCGAGTCAAAAGAAGAAAGCGCGCGCATCCTGTCCCAGATCAAACGCGTGATCCGCACCAACTACTCCAACCCGCCGACCCACGGCGCAGCGATTGTCGCAGCCGTGCTGAACAGCCCTGAACTGCGCGCCCAATGGGAAGCGGAGTTGGCCGAGATGCGCCTACGCATTCGCGGCATGCGGGTGCAGATGGTCGAGCAGTTGGCCAAGGCTGCACCGGGCCACGACTTCAGCTTCGTCGGTCGCCAACGTGGGATGTTCTCCTACTCCGGCCTGACCGTTGAACAAGTCACTCGCCTGCGCAACGAATTCGGTATCTATGCCCTGGACACCGGGCGCATCTGCGTGGCTGCGTTGAACCAGGCAAACATTGGTGCTGTGACCAAGGCTATCGTTCAGGTGCTGTAACCTGCCGGCGATGTAAAAAAGGGGAAGCCACTGGCTTCCCCTTTTAGTTTGTAAACACCGCCCCTGTGGCGAGTAAGCAGCCTTAAAAATTCGCTGTTTTCAACGCATCGCCCCTAGACTGGTAGCAACTCACTCCCTTTTCCTTGAGTACCCTATGAAAAACGATGACATGGACCTGCGTGCCGACCGTGACGAACCGGATCACTTCACTCCTCGCCCCCAGCACGCCAAGGGCCAAAAAAGCCTGGTCCTGCAAGTGGCCCTCGGCGTGTTCCTCGGCGGCCTGGCCTTGTGGCTGGTGCAACTGGCCGCTACTTCGCTGATGGCCAAACTGGCGATGGGCACCCTGCAATTTGGTGGCTGATCTGAGGACGGCGATGTGGCCAACGTAGTCTCGCTGGGGCTCGACAACGCTACGGTAACGCCACTGCACGCTCTTCCAGCAGGCGCACAAAACTGTTCAAGCTTTGCGACACCGTACCCCGGCGCCAGACCAGCCAGGTGTTCAACAGGCGGAACTCGTCTGCCAGCGGCCACACGCTCACCGCCGTAAAGCCCGGCATGCTTTCCAGCATGCTACGCGGCATCAACGCCAGCCCCGCACCGGCGCTGACACAGGCGAGCATGCCGTGATAGGACTCCATTTCGAAGATCTTGCCGGGCACCGAGGCGTCCTGGGAGAACCAGCGTTCAAAGTGGTGCCGGTAGGAACAGTTGGAGCGAAAGGTATAGATGCTCTCGCCGTTAACGTCCTGGCCTCGGGTGATCGGCGCGTGGTTCAACGGGGCGATTACCACCATCTCCTCCTCGAACACCGCCACGCCTTCCAGGGTCGGGTGCAGCACCGGGCCGTCGACAAAGGCGGCGGCGAGCCGGCCTGACAGCACGCCCTCGATCATCGTCCCCGAAGGCCCGGTGGTCAGGTCCAGCTCCACCTTGGCGTGCTTCTGGTTATACGCCGCCAACACCGCCGGAATGCGCACAGCGGCGGTGCTTTCCAGTGAGCCCAGCGCAAACGGCCCCTGGGGCTCCTCCCCGGCGACGGTCATGCGGGCTTCCTGCACCAAGTCGAGAATGCGCCGGGCATAGCCGAGGAAACTCCACCCGGCAGGTGACAGACGCAGGCGGCTCTTCTCACGGATAAACAGATCCACTCCCAGGTCCTGCTCCAGTTGCTTGATGCGGGTGGTCAGGTTCGACGGCACCCGATGAATCAACTGCGCGGCAGCACTGATGCTGCCTTGCTCGGCAACGGCTTTGAAAATTTCCAGCTGGACAAGATCCAAGTCATTCTCCAAACGTGAACGTATTGCTTAATATTATTCAGTTCCCGAAAAATATACAGCCCCGTACGCTGGCCTCCTTCTCATTCACTGCGCAGGACGGTGCCATGAACGCTATTTCTCACCAGACCCATGCCTTGTCGATCAACCCCGCCAACGGCGAAACAGTCGGCCAGTACCCGTTTGAATCCGAGTCGCAGCTGGACGCCGCCCTCACCCGCGCCAGCAGCGCCTTCCGCAGCTGGCGCCGCACACCTGTCGGGCAGCGCGCCGAATTGCTGCTGGCTCTGGCCACCATCCTGCGCGACCAAGCCGAAGCCATGGCGCAGATGATCACCCTGGAAATGGGCAAACCCATCGCCCAGGCCCGTGGCGAAATCGAAAAGTGCGCGCAACTGGCCGAATGGTACGCCGCCCACGGCCCGGCCATGCTCGCCCCGGAGCCGACCCTGGTGGACAACGGCCAGGCCCATATCGAATACCGCCCGCTGGGGCCAATCCTCGCCGTGATGCCGTGGAACTTCCCGGTGTGGCAGGTACTGCGCGGCGCCGTGCCGACCCTGCTCAGCGGCAACACCTATGTGCTCAAGCACGCGCCCAACGTGATGGGCAGCGCGTACTTGATGAAAGAAGCGTTCCAGCGTGCGGGCTTCGCCGACGGCCTGTTCGAAGTGATCAACGTCACCCCGGACGGCGTGTCCAAGGCCATTGCCGACCCGCGCATCGCCGCCGTCACCCTGACCGGCAGCGTGCGCGCCGGTATGGCCATCGGTTCCCAGGCCGGTGCAGCCTTGAAAAAATGCGTGCTGGAACTGGGCGGCTCCGATCCATTTATCGTGCTCAACGACGCCAACCTCGACGAAGCCGTGCAAGCCGCCGTGATCGGCCGCTTCCAGAACAGCGGCCAAGTCTGCGCCGCCGCCAAGCGCCTGATCATCGAAGAAGGCGTGGTAGAAGCTTTCACTGCCAAATTCCTCGAAGCCAGCCGCAACCTGGTGGTGGGCGACCCAACCGCCATCGACACCTACATCGGCCCAATGGCGCGATCCGACCTGCGCGATGAACTAGACGGGCAAGTCCAGGCCACCCTGGCAGAAGGCGCCACCCTCCTGCTGGGCGGTAACAAGGTCAAAGGCCCAGGCAACTTTTACGCGCCGACGGTACTGGCGAACGTCACCGACCAAATGACCTCTTTCAAACAGGAACTGTTCGGCCCCGTGGCCTCGATCATCACCGCCCGCGACGCCGAACACGCCGTGGCCCTGGCCAACGACAGCGAATTCGGCCTGACCGCCAGCGTGTTCACCACCGACCCGGAAAAAGCCCGCAACATTGCCAACGAACTGGAGACCGGCGGCATCTTTATCAATGCCTACAGCGTGTCCGACCCTCGGGTATCGTTTGGGGGTGTGAAGAAGAGTGGGTTTGGGCGGGAGTTGTCGCACTTTGGTGTAAGGGAATTCTGCAATGCGCAGACGGTGTGGTTGAATCGGCGTTAAGTCGAGCCAGGTAATGAGAGCACCTTGCTGCTCGACCTGTCCCACGACCTGACCGGCAAAGACGGCGACATAGCACTGGCCATTCACCAACTGAGCGAGTTGGGCGAGTTGGGCGTGCTGCTGATGGGCAAACTGATGGACCGCGAAACACCCTGTAGCTAAAGCCCAGCGCGGCCCTAATGAAACTAGCCCTTCAACTCACTCAACCGATGGCTCGCCGCGTCGTCATAAGCCACATACAGCGACTCGGCGACCTGGCTTTTAATCGCCTTGGCGCTTTCCAGACCTAACACAAACCCTTCGGCCTTGCCGCCAGCGCGGTTCAGGTCTTCTTTCGTGTCAGCGCCAGTGATGGCGTCGAGCAGTTTGGCGGCGTGCGGGCCTACGCCCTTGGGCAGGCTGATCTGATCGATGCTCATTGGGTTACCTCTACCGAGGTGAACGACGGGGTGCTGCGGGTTAGCGAGGTCATTGGCATACCTTGTAGGCTTGAGGCCGATAGCGCGTGAAACCACTGCCGGGGGTGGCATGGTAGACCGGTATGGGAATAAAGGGGCTGCTTTCGGCCAAAAACGGACGTTCAACAAACACCACTTAAGCCGAAATGGTTAATTCGACGTCTCTGAAAACGTAGTCAATTGAACATCCGATTCTTGCGATAAAGCCTCACAGGTTCGAGGCTAATTTATATGGTATGTCTGCTCTATCATCACTTCAGATTGCTCTGAAAAAAGCTCGTCAACTTGTCAAAAGGAATGAGGTCGACGCGATCATAAAGGTCAACATGGCCAGCGCCAGGAATAATGACGAGCTCCTTGGGTTGGCCAGCGAGCTTGTAAGCTTCTTCGCTGAACTCTCTCGAGTGCGCATCGGCTCCGGCAATGAACAGCATCGGACGAGGTGAAATCGTCTCGATGTCATTGAACGGGTAGAAGTTCATGAATTTGATGTTGCTAGTAAGCGTCGGGTGCGTGGTCAGCTCTTTGGACGAGCTGGTTGGCGTGTATTCGCCGCGCGGTGTGCGATAAAAATCATAGAACTCACGCTGGATCGGGTGAGTATTCTCGTCCAGTTGGTGCACCGTACCGCTGGTGTAGAGGGTTTCACCGCCCGTGAACTCTACATAACGCTGCTGTACTGCTTGCGCGATAGTCTCTTGGCGTTGTTCAAGTGTCTGCGAGTGCTTCAAGCCATTACGATTGGCTGCGCCCATGTCATACATGCTAACCGTTGCGATGGCTTTCATACGTGGGTCGATCTTGGCCGCGCTGATAACGAAGCTACCGCTGCCACAGATTCCGAGTGCGCCAATCCGCTCCTTATCGATAAAAGGCCGGGTACCGAGAAAATCTACCGCCGCGCTGAAGTCCTCGGCATAAATATCCGGCGAGACTGCATTGCGTGGTAGCCCCTCGCTTTCGCCCCAGAATGAAAGATCCAGGGACAGTGTCACGAAGCCTTTTTCGGCCATTTTCGTGGCATACAGATTAGCGCTTTGCTCCTTGACCGCGCCCATCGGGTGGCCAACAACAATCGCAGGGCTCTTGGTTTTGCCGTCGAGGTTTTTGGGGATAAACAGATTGCCCGACACGTTCATTTGATATTGGTTTTTGAAATTGACCTTCTGCACGGTCACTTTGTCGCTGGTATAAAAATTATCCGCGCCGTTGGACATATCGGCTCCTATTGCGGAGAGTGAACTGACAAGAAGCGTTAATAAAACAATGATTTTTTTCATTGGAACCCCTATCGATGCGCAATAGTCAGTTTTGGGAGAACATCACGTTCACAGCATGGCGACCTAAAACCGGTGCCAGGTTTGCGTTGTCGTCCACACGCCCAAGGCGTGTGTATGCGTATGTCGACTCAAAGGTCGAATAGAAAACAACCAGGGTGTCCGTGCCATATAGCATCAGATCACCTCCGTGGATCCTTCCCAGTTTGCTCTCATCGACAGGCAGGACTTCAGGAAGGCTGGCGTATTTTTCATTGTTGTTGAGATCGCTCATGTCCAGCGTCAGTGGCAGTAGCGTGGCAAACGCACGAGCGGCTGCATTGTCGGCCAAGGTGATGGCGAAGCGTTGTTCGCCGACGGTCATCCACATGCGAGATTTCTCCGTTATCGAAGACGCCGACACGGCATCATTTATTACGATGTAACTGCTAAGCACGAGAGCTGAATACAGCAAACCAGGCCAACGAAATGGCCTCTTGGCCCGGACTTGGTGCAGATATGTGTTTGAGGCCCGGTGAATGCTCCTGGTCATAACCCGTCTCCCGGAACGTGGCGTGGCGTGGCTTAAGCGGTTCGAGAGGGTGTCGAACGTGACGTCAGCACGGTCACCACTGCACCCAGCAGCAGCACGACTGCGCTAGCGACAAAAGTGCTCTGATAGCCGCGACTATCGAACAGCAGTCCACCGACCGTAGAGCCCAGAGCAATGGCCAGTTGAATCACGGCCACCATCAGACCGCCGCCAGCCTCGGCATTATTTGGCAAGGCCTGTGCGATCCAACTCCACCAGCCCACCGGGGCCGCAGTCGCCAACAGCCCCCATAATCCCAGCAGTACAGCAACGACAATGGTCGAACTGCCAAAAGGGATCAGTGTCAAGGCGATCAACGCCATCAAGACCGGAATTGCTATCAATGTCCGGAACAGGCTGCACCTTAGAAATCGGCCGATGATCAGGGTGCCGATAAAGCCTGCTGCACCGATCACCAGCAAGATCAACGACAAAGTGGATACATCGACGCGCGTTACCGTTTCAAGGAAGGGCCGCAGATAGGTGAACAGCGCAAACTGCCCCATGAAGAAGGCCCCGCAGCCGACCATACCCAGCGCCACTGATCGATTCTTGAACAGTTTGAACACGTTCCCGGAGCCTGGTATGCGCGACTCCACCTTCATGGCAGGCAGGCTGATGTACATCCAGATGAGAGCAATCCCCGCGACGGGCACAACACAGAAAAAAGCGCCGCGCCAGCCAATAATCGAGCCCAGATAGCTGCCCAGCGGTGCGGCAATTACTGTAGCCAGCGCGTTACCGCCGTTGAAGATGGCCAACGCCTTCGGCACCTGTGGGGCGGGTACCAAACGTATGGCCGTCGCAGCGGACATCGACCAGAAACCGCCGATGACCACACCGATGAGCGCACGGCCGACCATGTACGTCTGATAGTCGGGGGCCAGCCCGACTATCACGCCCGAGACGGCCATCAACCCGGCCAATGCCAACAGCAGTATCTTTCGATCGAGGGTTCTGGCAAACCACGAGATCGACAGGCTGGTCAGCACGGCAAATGCCCCTGAAATCGCAATGCCTTGCCCGGCCATCCCCTCGGTAACCTGAAGGTCAACGGCCATCGGCGTCAGCAGGCTGACAGGCATGAACTCAGAAGCAATAAGGGCAAAAACACAAAGCGTCATTGCAAAGACACCGCTCCAGTAGGCGGGAGCCTCGTTGCTGGTGGAAACAGTGTCCATCGGGGCCTCACAGTCATTCGTATTCATACCGGTAATAATGACGAACGAATACTCACGCGACTAGCTAATGAATACTTAACAAGGCTATAAGTGTTACTAATCAATAGCCATAAAAGGCGCTTCGCACCATGGTCAGAAGAAACCTCAACGATCTGCTGTCTTTCGTGACAGTGGCGCGCGAAGGCAGCTTCACCCGCGCTGCCGGGGTGCTGGGTGTTACCCAATCTGCGCTGAGTCAGGCAATCAGCGGTCTGGAAGCACGCCTGCAAACCAGGCTGCTGACGCGTACCACCCGCAGCGTCTCGCCGACCGTCGCTGGCGAGCGGCTACTGCAAGCGATCGGTAATCGCTTCGATGAAATCGAGGCGGAGCTGGATATCCTGACGCAAATGCGCGACAAACCTGCGGGCACCGTCCGCATCACCTGCGGCGATCATGTTCTGCGCACAACGTTGCTACCCAAACTCACTACGCTGCTACACGAATACCCGGACATCAACGTTGAGTTCGACGTCAATTACGGATTCAGGGACATCGTGGCGGATCGTTTTGATGCAGGCGTACGCCTGGGTGACACCATCGACAAAGACATGATTGCCGTCCCGATAGGCCCACCATTGCGGATGGCGGCCGTCGCCTTGCCAGCGTACTTTGCCACCCGTGGCATTCCAGAAAATCCGCGCGACTTGATGAACCATAGCTGTATCAACCAACGCATGCAGACATCAGGCGGGCTCTATGTATGGGACTTTGAGCGGCGAGGCAAACAGGTGAACGTGCGCGTAAACGGCCAGCTTATTTTCAACACGTCGAGCCATATCGTGGATGCGACATTGGCCGGGTTGGGCATTGCGTACCTGCCAGAAGAGGAGTTTGAACCGCACCTGCGCGCAGGAAGGCTGGAGCGAGTGCTGGAAGATTGGTGCCCACCGTTTTCTGGCTACTATTTGTATTACCCCAGCCGTCGACAACCCTCACCCGCATTTACGCTGGTTGCCAATGCATTGCGCAAAGCAGGGTAGAGGGGGCGATTTGATGGTTCAGATACAGGTGGCCTCGAACCTAAGCATTGCTCTGCGTTGACAAAAAATGCTGTTCCCAGTGCAACTAAGTACAACAACCACAGGTAAATGAAGACCATAATCTGATGTCAGTTTTGGGCCGAAAGCGGCCCTTCGCGACAGGCAGCAGTCAACCAGAAGCTGTCATTCAGATGTATCTACGAAGTTGAGGGCGATTCATATTGGCCCTCGCTTCGTCTTAGGCTCAACCCAGCAGCTCAGTAATCCAACGGGCCTGCCGGGCGATGTATTGCACTTTCTCCTCGGGCACTGCCTGCCGCGCATGGGCGAAGTTGGTCAGGGTCTGCTGCTTGTGGCGCAGTATGCGCTGCCACTTGACCAGGAACGCCGGGCTGCGTGTCTGCATCAGCAGCGGGCCGAAGTACAGTTGCTCGGCGGTGTACGCCACCGGCCCGGTGCGCTCGGCGACGATGATTTCGTAGTAAAAGTGGTTTTCCCGCAGCAGTTCCTCGAAGAGGATGCGGTAGCCATTCTCCATCAGCCATTGGCGCAGTGGCTGCTCGCCGCCGTTGGGCTGCAGGATCAGCCGTTCCTGGCCGCTCAGGCGCGCCTTGCCGCTGTCGAGGATGTCGCGGATCGTCTCGCCGCCCATGCCACAGATGCTGATCGCCGTGATCCCGTCTTCCGGCTCGATCGCCGCTAGGCCATTGGCCAGGCGCACGGTGACCCGCAGGTCTTGGCCGCTCTCTCGCACGGTGCGTTCGGCCGAGCGGAACGGCGTTAATGCCACCTCGCCGGCCACTGCCGCCACGATGGCGCCACGGCGCATCAACGCCACCGGCAGGTAGCCGTGATCCGAGCCGATATCGGCCAGGCGCGCACCTGCTGGCACATGCGCTGCCACGCGCTCCAGGCGCATGGACAATGTCTGTTCGTTCAACTGCAGTTCCTTTTCACCACGAATGTGCGACACCTTTGGCATGAGTGCGAGCGACGCATAATGCGTGGTGAGGAAGGCCGGGTAAAGCGTCGGCAGAGTTACATCGTCTGCAGCGGGAAGCGTCGCGCAAACCCGTCGATGAGACCCCGGATTTTTTCTTCTCCCAGGCCAGAAGCCCCTGCGCCGAGCGCGAGGATTTTTCGACGCAACTGCGTAGCTTTTTGGCTTGGATGGTTTCAGAGCAGATTTAGAAAGGGTGCCAGCCAGGTTCAGGCATTGGGACGGCTGCTTTCGGCCCAGGCTGTGTAAAAACGTTTTTCAGTGCGACAGGTACTCAAAACCAGACTGGAAATCGCGTTTCTACGCAAAATCCACATCTGCTGACGTGCCGATAAATTTCAGATTTAACGTAGAAGCGCACACTTCAATTTTGGCGACGCGTTTTTACACACTCTGGGCCAGAAGCGGAAGTTCAAGCATTGACTGGGGATGCCTACCAGAGCGGGGTAGTCCAAGCAGTCATTCAATGCGCCTACAAAAGTAGGGTCGATTCAGCTGGATGCGTTTTTTTGATTTCAAACCCTTGCGAAGGGTAATAGATTACTTATTGAACATTTCGGAAAAAAGCGTAACATTGCCGGCTATGATACTCGAACAGCTCAAAGCTCTGGGCAATGACACTCGCATGCAAATGATGGAGTGGCTCAAAGACCCACTCAGTAATTTCCCACCTCAGGATCATGGCGATCCTGCGATAGGAGTGTGCGTAACCCATTTGCAGCACAAGGCCGGGCTTTCACCTTCTACCGCGTCTGCACATTTAGCTATCTTGCAACGTGCAGGCTTCGTGCTAACCACCCGCATCGGAAAGTGGACTTACTACCGGCGCAATGAGCAGGCGATTGATGACTTTGCGGCTAGGTTGATCATCGAATTGTAATTTTTAAATTTTCATTTCGTTATTTCGCGTAATTAGAAAACATAAGGAAACCCCTATGAGCAGCAAAACTATCTTCGTCCAACCCGGTGGCGGCTATGAAAAGGTTGTGGTTGGCAACAGCGAAGTCCGAGCCGCAGCGCGTGGCGAAATCACCGTACGCCTTCACGCCAACTCGCTCAACTACCACGACTTCGCGGTGGTCAGCGGTATGTGGGGCCCTAGCGAAAAACGCATCCCCATGGCCGATGGTGCAGGTGAAGTCATTGCTGTCGGCCCAGATGTCACTGAATTCAAGGTGGGTGACTCGGTCGTCAGCACCTTCTTCCCGGAGTGGATCAACGGTGCGCCACTGGTTGAAGGCTTTGTTAGCGTGCCAGGTGATGGCATTGACGGCTACGCTCGTGAGCAAGTGACGGCCAAAGCCACATCGTTCACCCTCGCGCCTACTGGCTACAGCCATGCTGAAGCGTCGACGCTTACCACCGCAGGCCTTACTGCATGGCGCGCCCTGATGGCCGATGACTCACTCAAGCCGGGCGACACCGTGCTCGTCCAAGGCACTGGTGGCGTTTCAATTTTCGCCCTGCAGTTCGCTAAAATGGCCGGTGCTACCGTCATTGCTACCTCTTCAAGCGACGAAAAACTGGAACGTCTGAAAGCGCTAGGCGCTGATCATGTGATCAATTACCGCAAAGACCTTAACTGGGGCGAAACTGCACGCGCTCTAACGGGTGGCCGTGGTGTTGACCACATTATCGAAGTCGGCGGCCCTGCGACGCTTGAGCAATCGATGATTGCAATTCGGGTTGCTGGTCACATCTCCGTCATTGGGATATTGAGTGGCGTAAGCGGTGCAATGAATTTTGTACCGGCACTGATCAAGCAAGTGCGTCTGCAGGGTGTATTGGTGGGTAGCCGCAGCCAGCAGCAAGACATGATCCGAGCCATCAATGCTAATGACATGCGCCCGATTATTGATCGTCATTTCCCTTTGAGCGAGATTGTCGAAGCGTTCAAGTATCAGGAAACCAACCAGCATTTCGGCAAAATTTGCCTGGATATCTAAGCACGCATGAATGGGCATGATCCGAATGCCTATCTCAAGGATGTGCTGACACGGCTGCCAACGCAGCGGACGAGAGAGATTGGCCCATTGCTGCCTGTCGCAACCGGCAGCAATGGGTCGAAAGCCGTCATTCAGATGTATCTACGAAGTTGAGGGCGATTCATATTGGCCCTCGCTTTGTCTTAGGCTCAACCCAGCAGCTCGGTGATCCATAGGGCCTGCCGGGCGATGTCTTGCACTTTCTCCTCGGGCACGGCCTGCCGCGCATGGGCGAAGTGGGTCAGGGTCTGCTGCTTGTGGCGCAGGATGCGCTGCCACTTGACCAGGAACGCCGGGCTTCGGGCCTGCATCTGTAGCGGGCCGAAGTACAGCTGCTCGGCGGTGTACGCCACCGGCCCGGTGCGCTCGGCGACAATGATTTCGTAGTAGAAGCGGTTTTCCTGCAGCAGTTCCTCGAAGAGGATGCGGTAGTCATTCTCCATCAGCCATTGGCGCAGTGGCTGCTCGCCGCCGTTGGGCTGCAGGATCAGCCGTTCCTGACCGCTCAGGCGCGCCTTGCCGCTGTCGAGGATGTCGCGGATCGTTTCGCCACCCATGCCGCAGATGCTGATCGCCGTGATCCCGTCTTCCGGCTCGATCGCCGCCAGGCCATTGGCCAGGCGCACGGTGACCCGCAGGTCTTGGCCGCTCTCTCGCACGGTGCGTTCGGCCGAGCGGAACGGCGTTAATGCCACCTCGCCGGCCACTGCCGCCACGATGGCGCCACGGCGCATCAACGCCACCGGCAGGTAGCCGTGATCCGAGCCGATATCGGCCAGGCGCGCACCTGCTGGCACATGCGCTGCCACGCGCTCCAGGCGCATGGACAATGTCTGTTCGTTCAACTGCAGTTCCTTTTCACCACGAATGTGCGACACCTTGGGCATGAGTGCGAGCGACGCATAATGCGTGGTGAGGAAGGCCGGGTAAAGCGTCGGCAGAGTTACATCGTCTGCAGCGGGAAGCGTCGCGCAAACCCGTCGATGAGACCCCGGATTTTTTCTTCTCCCAGGCCAGAAGCCCCTGCGCCGAGCGCGAGGTTTTCTCGACTCAACTGCGTAGCTTTTTCTTAGAGAAGGTGCCAGCTAGGTGCAGGTATTGGGAACGGCTACTTTCGGCTAGGAGCGGACGGTCAACCCATTTAGGTTCGAGTAGCAGGCACCGGCCTTGATCAGCCAGGCCGCTCGTATCGAAGGTAGCCGTGGGAATCGGTCCCAACGCAGACGAAACCTGCTCGCTCATACATGAGCCCGGCAGGGTTATCAGGACGCACGCTTAACCTCAGATGAGTGAAGCCCTGTTGCTTTGCAGTGGCCGCATAAGCGTCGAGTAGCGTTCGGCCAATACCGTTTCGCCTATAGGCTTGGCTGACGTTGATCGTAGACAGCTCTGCGTAGTCTTGCTCGGGTGTCCATAACGAGTAACCGGCGAACTGCTCGTCAATGATCGCGACCGTCAACCGATCAAAGTTTTCTACCCAGCGAACGAGGTGTCGCTCTAACTGGAGCCGCCATGTGTCTTCGTGATCAGGCTCCCAACACCGGATGTAGTCCTGCTCTTCCCTGTATATCGAAGGAAGATCGGTAACGCATGCTTGTCTTAATCTGAGCGCCATCCTGGTGCCTTATGGGTAATGAACTTATATATGCTCCGCATGATATGGCGCAGAGGTCAGCCTCAGTCAACGGTCGGGACTTGACCGGCCGCTTTGGGTAGGTAACGGCCGCTCGCGAGCGGTAGCAGTCGTTCAACAACTCATCATCGCCCTGAGCCGATCGACGTACATGCCGGATGAATGCATAAACGGGGTTTAACGCCGACTCTTCCAAATTATCGTCCATAGCCGGGGAGACTCGACCCACCTGGCCCGAATCATGCCCGTTTCACCCGCATCAAGTCGGTACTGACTACGCGGATGACACTTTTGAACCCCGCCGCCTCAGTCACTCCCTCGATAATCGAACGCTTACTGACGAAACGCCGAGGCCCCAATGACGAGCGCATCCACCGAGCAGGTAAGCCCAAAAACCCTACGAAAAGTGATCGTAGCCGCCGGCATCGGCAATTTCGTCGAGTGGTTCGACTTCGCCGTCTATGGCTTTTTGGCCACGACCATCGCTCAGCAGTTTTTCCCCAGCGGCGATGCCAGTGCTGCGTTGCTCAAGACCTTTGCGGTATTCGCCGTGGCCTTTGCGTTTCGGCCTCTTGGAGGGATTTTCTTCGGCATGCTGGGGGACCGGATCGGCCGCAAGCGAACGCTGGCGATGACGATTTTGCTGATGGCCGGTGCGACGACCTTGATCGGCCTGCTGCCTACGTATGCCGCGATCGGGGTCATGGCGCCGATTCTTCTTTCGCTGATTCGTTGCGCCCAGGGTTTTTCCGCCGGGGGAGAATACGCCGGTGCCTGCGCCTATCTGATGGAGCATGCACCGAGTGATAAACGCGCCTGGTACGGCAGTTTTATTCCGGTGTCGACGTTTTCCGCCTTCGCTGCGGCCGCGGTGGTGGCCTACGCACTTGAGGCGTCGTTATCGGCCGAAGCAATGGGTAGCTGGGGCTGGCGCCTGCCGTTCCTGATTGCTGCGCCGCTGGGCCTGGTGGGTCTTTACCTGCGCTGGAAGCTGGATGAGACACCGGCTTTCCAGGCGGTGACTCAGGAAGATGCAGTTGCACACTCCCCGCTCAAGGAAACCTTGCGCAACCATGGTGCGGCGATCTGCTGCCTGGGCGCTTTTGTGTCGCTTACGGCGCTGTCGTTTTATATGTTCACCACCTACTTCGCGACTTACCTGCAAGTCGCCGGGGGCTTGAGTCGCGCAACGGCGTTGCTGGTGTCGCTGATTGCCTTGCTATTCGCGGCGGCGATCTGCCCGCTGGCCGGGCTGTATTCGGATCGAGTCGGACGTCGAATCACGGTGATGACGGCGTGCGCGCTGTTGATTGTGGTGGTGTATCCCTCGTTCCTGATGGCCAGTTCTGGCTCGTTCACAGCGTCCATCGTCGGCGTGATGCTCCTGGCGATTGGCGCGGTGTTGTGTGGCGTGGTCACGGCGGCCTTACTCTCGGAAACCTTCCCGACCCGTACGCGATACACCGCGTCGGCGATCACCTACAACATGGCCTACACGATCTTCGGCGGCACCGCACCGCTGGTGGCGACGTGGTTGATCAGCACCACCGGCAGCAACCTGTCGCCAGCGTTTTATCTGATCGCGGTTGCATTGCTGGCACTGGCGGGTGGTTTGGCATTGCCGGAGACTTCAAGGATTTCCCTGCATGATGTGACGACACCGGAAAAGCGCGTAGGCGTGGGTATGCCGGCAAGTTAAGGAAATAGAGCGCCTAACATCACCCCAGCCGAAACCGCGCCGTATTCTCACTCAACGCGCGGCTTCCCTTACTCAACGTATCCGCCGCTTGATTCACCGCCCGCGCGCCCTCCAGCAAGCGCCCCGCTGCCTGATCAACCTGCTGAATATTCCCGCTCACCTCATCCGCCGTCGCGGCCTGTTCCTCAACCGCCACGGCGATCTGCGCCAATGTATCCGTGACGTTTTGCACCGCGCTGGCGATCTCTCCCAGCCGATTGCCCAGCCCGGTTACGGATTCCGCATCGGTCATCGCCTGGTCGCAGGCGGCGCCCATCAGGCTGACCGCCTGGCTCACCGTCGCGCGCAAGCTGTCCACAGTGCTGGCGATCTGCGCCGTGGATGCCTGGGTGCGTTGTGACAGGCTTCGAACTTCATCGGCCACTACGGCAAAACCTCGGCCCTGCTCGCCCGCTCGTGCGGCCTCAATGGCGGCGTTAAGCGCCAGCAAGTTGGTCTGCTCGGCAATACCTCGAATGGTGTCGACCACCGATTGGATCTGCTGCCCCTGCTGGCTCACTTCCCCCAGTGCATTGGCGGTGTCGGTCAGGCGCTGGTTGAGTTGTTGAATACTAGCCGTGGTACGCAGGCTGTCACGGCTGCTGTCCTCGGCAATACGTCGGGTTTGCTGGGCGCTGCCTGCGGCCTGCTCGCAACTTTTGGCGACGCCCATGGACGTCGCCGCCAACTGCGTTGCGGCCGCTGCAATCTGGCTGATTTGCAGTTGCTGGTCTTCCACTTCAGTGAGCGTGCTGCCCGATTGCGCATTGAGCGTCAGCACCGCAGACCCTAACTGCTGCGTTTCGTGATTAACGCCCAGCAGACTGGCGCGCAACTGCACCACCGCGACGTTGAGCGCGGTGCTGATCGCGGCCAGTTCGTCACGGCCTTCAATCGCTACCTGGACACACAGGTTGCCGTCGCGCAGGGATTCGGCAAGGGTGGTGATACTGCTGGCGCTGCGCCGAATCGATGCCTGCAGGCACACGAACAGGTACAGGGCCGCCAACGCCAGAATGCTGAACGTCACCGCCACGGGGATGATTTGCTTGAACGAGAGGGCGCGGTAGTAGCTCAGGCGCGCATCAAGGGAGGTCAGCGACTGATTGCGCAGTGCGCCCAAGGCCCCGAGCATGCCGTCGACACTGCGCTCGAACCCGCTGGTATCGAGCTTGATCGTGCCGCCGAACACCCCGTCGTCCAGCACTTTCAGTTCGTTATCCAGCAGCTGCAAGCTGTTGTCGTACTGAGCGGTCCAGGTTTGCACCCCTGAGTACTGCTTGGCTTTAAGCGATGCAGCCGCCTTGACCAACTGATCCCGCGCATCGCCGATGCGACCGCGCAGGTCACGCATCTGCAAACGACTTTGCAAGGTGAACTGCCCCGAGGCGATGGACGACTGCCCGACGCTCGCCATGCGACCGATACGCTCAATCAGATCGGGCGCCTGCTGGGTGGCAATCTGCATCAGCAAGTAGGTTTCAAGCCAGGGATCGAGGATCAATCCGCAGTCCAGGGTGATCTGTTCGCGCAAGCTTTGCATCGCCGTCAGCGCTGAAGTAAAGCGGTCGTAGCCATCCGGCCACCAGCCCACGGTACGCAAGGATTGGGTGTCCATGCCTTTGACCGACACCTGCAACACCTCAAAGCGTGCCAGGGTGTCCGCACTGGCATTCTGTACTTTGAGCGCGTCGCCCAGCGCTTGCAGGCTCTGCAATATCACCGGGTTATTGGCATCGACCGCAGCCATCGCAGCCTTGGCCGCAGGTGTTGGCTCATGCAGGATGTCAGCCGCTTTCCAGCGCGCCGCGAGGTTGCGCTGCGTGGTCAGCTGACCGTCCAATGCATCGAGCGCCAGCAATTGGCCCACCCCGGATTGCTCATTTGAAATCACTGTCAGCTTGCCGCGATAGTCCTGCCCGATCATCCACAGACTGCCCGCCAAGGGCAGCATGAAAAGAAAAAACAGTATCTGAAACTTGCGCGCAAATCCGAAACGCCCGAGCAGGCGGATGCCTGGCGACAAAATACCCTGCATGTCCGACTACTCCCCTGAACAACCCACACACTGCAGCCGTGGATGCAGCCTTGAAATGATTAGCGGCAAAATGCCATGTCATTGTTTAAGCTGGCTCTAGCAAGAAACGGACCGCAGCGGTCAGGCCCGGGGATAGGCAGGGTGTCACTCAATAATTTGCGCAGCACGCTCGAAAATGGGGCAAAAGCACTCAGTGCGCAGAACAAAACTGTAACCATTGGGCATGGTACTCAATGCCCGGCCACCGCTGATTTACCGGCTCCGCGCGGGCCCGATTTGAAACCATGGGAACGGGCAGTCCACGCAATAACAAATGCCACTACCACCAAAAACACCACCGCCCACGGAAACGAAACCACACCCCAGGTATCAAGCAATACCCCTCCCACCACGCCACTTCCCGCGATGGCGCTGTTCCAGGCCACCACGTTCAGCGACAGCGCGACGTCGGCACCGTCACCGGCAGCGTCGGCCAGAGCGGTTTGCAACAACGTCGCCGCACCGCCAAAACTCAACCCCCACACCGCCATGCCGACGTAGATCACTGCCGGTACTTCGGCAAAGAAACCAAATGCCAGGGCCGTCGCGGCGAAGGTCGCAAGGCTGACCAGCACCGTCCTGCGCAGCAATGGCTCGACCAACCGGGCGGTGATCCAGATTCCCAGCAACGCCGCCACACCGAACACCAACAGCACCATATCCACCCTCGCCAACAACCCCGCCGGCGCCACGAACGGCGCGATATAGGTATAGAGAATGTTGTGCGCCAGCATCCAGGCAATCACCACCGCCAGCACCGGCCGCACACCCGGTGTAGTGAGCACCTTGCGCAATGGCATCCGTTGGTGGGACGCATGGCCGGGATAATCCGGGACCTTCACCAGCACCCAGACGATCAGTACCAAGGTCATCGCCGACATGATGCCAAAGGCCGTGCGCCAACCGACGAGACTGCCCAGCCAGGTACCCAGCGGAACCCCCAGCGACAGCGCAATCGGCGTTCCGACCATGGCTAGCGCCAGCGCCCTGCCCTGTTGATGAGGCGCCACCATGCGCCGCGCGTAACCGGCCAACAGGCTCCAAGCCAGCCCCGCCGCCACTCCGGCAAAGAAGCGCGCCACCAGCGTCAGCCCGTAGTGGGACGACAGCGCGGTGATGGAGTTGAACAGCAGAAAACCGATGATGGTCAGCAACAGCACATTGCGCCGGCGCCAGCCCCGGGTGGCGATGGTCAGTGGAATCACCGCCAGCACCGAACCCAGTGCATAGGCCGTGACCATCTGCCCGGCCATGGATGGGGAAATCGCCAGGCCTTCGCTGATCTGCGGCAGCAAGCCGGCGGGCAGGGTTTCGGTAACGATGCAGATAAAGCCGGTCATCGCCAGGGCCAACAAGGCACCGACGGGCAAGCGATCCGGCACGGCATCGGCCGGCAAGGAAATTGAGGCAGTCACAGGGAGGCTCCTTGATTGAGGGCAGCTCAAAGAGCTATATGAATACTGATCGGTACAAATGTTAGGGAGGCGGACTGTCGTTGTCAATGACTTCTGTATCGACTAGTATTTAAGTCATCACTCAGAGGATTCCGTCATGGCGCAGATGGGCCGCCCCCGCAACTTCGACCGCGATCAAGCGGTGGAACAAGCCTTGCACCTGTTCTGGGAGTACGGTTACGACGCTACGTCACTGAACCAGTTGAAGGCTGGCCTGGGCGGCGGAATTTCCGCGCCGAGCTTTTACGCGGCGTTCGGTTCAAAGGAGGATTTGTTCCAGGAATGCGTGCAGCGTTACCTGACCAGTTTTGCCCAGGTTACTGAGTGTTTGTGGGATGAAAACCTCGCACCTCGTGAGGCTGTAGAGACTGCCCTACGCCAATCCGCCAGCATGCAGTGTGAAGACGGTCACCCCAAGGGTTGCATGGTGAGCCTGGGTGTCATGAGCGCCCCGGCACCGGAAAGCCGCGAAGTGACCGCCGCCCTGACCCAGTCCCGCGAACGCACCCGCGCAGGAATCGTGAGCTGTGTCGAACGCGCCATCGCCAATAGTGAGTTGCCTGCACACACTAATGCGCAAGCCCTGGCAACAGTGTTCGACAGCTTCCTGCAAGGTATTTCCATCCAGGCACGGGATGGCATCGGCCATGATCTCATCAACACGGCCATCTCCCACATTATGTTGACTTGGGACCGTGCTAGCTAATCGCCACTTGCGCTCGGTGTGCCTGCATCGTCAGTATTAAGAACTACTCCCATCTACAATACTGCGCTCACCCGCCTGATGAATGAGCGGCGCACGACTTAGAAGGATCTCCATGCAAGGCTTTTATCGTCACCATGAGGTGGTGTGAGACAAAATCGCTAACTGCGGTTCGAGTCAGATGAACGCCGAGACTCACGTCCTTCGCAGGCATTAAATGCTTGACTTCTCTTTTTTAATCAGTAACATACGGCGTATTCCGCGATAGCTCAGTTGGTAGAGCAAATGACTGTTAATCATTGGGTCCCTGGTTCGAGTCCAGGTCGTGGAGCCATACAAGGTTCCAGAGAAGGCTTCCAAAATCTCTGAAACCCCCGAAAAACCCGCCTTCTGGCGGGTTTTTTCGTTTTGGCGTTCCGTCGGACTCCGGTGGATTCTGGTGGATTCCAACCGTTTTAAGGGTAGAGTTGGGGGTAAAGGTCACTTCGATAAAAGGGAGTACCCTTCTGTCGCGCACCACTGCTCCACTCTCCGATTCCGCTTGCCGTTCGGCCAAGCCCACAGACCGCGCCTACAAGCTTTTCGACGGCGACGGACTTTACCTTCTAGTCCAACCCAATGGCCGCAAAGGCTGGCGTCTCAGATACGTCAAACCTGATGGCCGGGAAGGACTTACTGCATTCGGCAATTACCCCGTTATAGGGCTCGCCGATGCGCGCCGCAAGCGCTTGGAGGTCAAGCGAATGCTGGCGGATGGCATTGATCCCATAGAAGCCAAGACCCAAGCCCTGATCAAAGGCCGTACCTTTGAAAGCGTTGCCCTAAGCTGGCACACGGAAATGTCAGCCAAGTGGGCACCAGACTATTCCAAGACAGTGATGAGTCGCCTCAAAACCCACCTCTTCCCACTGATCGGCGCCCGCGCCATTGTCGACCTCGACACCCACGACCTTTTGCGGCCCTTGGAAGCGATCAAGAAGCGCGGAACGATAGACGTTGCTTTAAGGGTACAATACTACCTGCAGAGCATCATGCGCGAGGCAAAGCGCCTCCGGCTTATCACCGTAAACCCTGCTTACGACCTCGAAGGCTCGATCAAAGCTCCTCGGGTAGTCCACCGCCCCGCTTTACCCTTATCGCGCTTGCCTGAATTACAGGAGCGGATCGACACCTATAAAGGCCGCGCACTTACCCGGCTGACGGTCATGCTGTCACTGCATGTGTTTGTACGCTCCAGCGAACTGCGCTTCGCCCGCTGGAGTGAGTTCGATCTCAAGCGTGGCGTCTGGGAAATACCCGACACGCGCCCAGCGTTGGAAGGCGTACCCTTTTCCACAAGAGGTACGAAGATGGCAGGCGATATCCATCTTGTACCCTTATCGCCGCAAGCGGTCGCCCTGCTAGAGCAGATCCACGAAATCACAGGCAGATTTGACTTGGTCTTCGCAGGCGATACCAACTCCTGGAAACCGATGTCCGAAAACACCGTGAACAGCGCGCTTCGGAAGATGGGGTACGACACCAAAACCGAGATCTGCGGTCGCGGTTTTCGGGCGCACCCGCATGGCAGTCACTCGAATCGCGTCTTGCCCAGTCGCAATGCGTTCGCCACCACGGACACCGAACTCAGGCTCATCGCCAGCGCCGCGATCATCGGACTCAGCAGCAGGCCGGTGAACGGGTACAGCACGCCCGCGGCGATCGGCACGCCGAGCGCGTTGTAGAGGAAGGCGAACGTCAGGTTCTGCTTCATGTTCGCCACGGTGGCGTTGGACAGGTTGCGCGCACGCACGATGCCGCGCAGGTCGCCCTTGACCAGGGTGACCTGCGCGCTGGACATGGCGACGTCGGTGCCGGTGCCCATGGCGATGCCGATGTCGGCGCCGGCCAGCGCCGGGGCGTCGTTGATGCCGTCGCCGGCCATCGCGACCTTGTGGCCTTCGGCCTTCAGCCGCTGCACGAGATCGATCTTGTCCTTCGGCCGCACCTCGCCATGCACCTCGTCGATGCCCAGCTCGCGCGCCACCGCGTTGGCCGTGGTCACGCCGTCACCGGTGGCCATCACGATGCGCAGGCCGTCGGCCTGCAGGGCCTTGATGGCTTCGCGAGTGGACGCCTTGATCGGGTCGGCCACGGCGATCAGTCCGGCCAGCGTGCCGTCAACTGCCAGGTACATGACGCTCGCGCCCTCGTGACGCAGCGCCTCGGCCTGCTCCTGCAGTGAGGTTGGATCGACCCCCTGCTCCTGCATCAGTTGTGTGTTGCCGATTGCGAGCGTGCGCCCGCCAACCGTGCCGCGCACGCCGATGCCGGTGGACGATTCGAAGTCTGCGGGCGTCTCCAGCGCCAGGTTGCGGCGACGCGCCTCGGCGACGATGGCGTCGGCCAGCGGATGCTCGCTGCCCTGGTCGAGGCTGGCGGCCAGGCGCAGCACCTCGTCCTCGGCAAAACCATTCGAGGCGATCGCCTCGCGGAACGCCGGCCGGCCTTCGGTCAATGTGCCGGTCTTGTCGACGATGAGGGTGTCGATGCGGCGGAAGTTCTCGATCGCCTCGGCATCGCGGAACAGCACGCCGCCCTGCGCGGCGCGACCGGTGGCGACCATGATCGACATCGGCGTCGCCAGGCCGAGCGCGCAGGGGCAGGCGATGATCAGCACCGACACCGCGTTGAGCACCGCGTACGTCCACGACGGCTCCGGTCCGAACAGTCCCCACGCCAGGAACGTCGCCACGGCCACGGCCAGCACGGCGAGCACGAACCAGAACGCGACCTTGTCGGCCATGCGCTGCATCGGAGCGCGCGAGCGCTGTGCCTGTGCCACCAGCTGCACGATCTGCGAGAGGACGGTTTCCGAACCGACCTTCTCGGCCTGGATCACCAGGCTGCCGGTGGCGTTCATGGTGGCGCCGATGACGGCGTCGCCGACCGATTTCTCGACAGGGGTCGGTTCGCCGGTCAGCATCGACTCGTCAATGTTGGAACGGCCTTCGAGCACTTTGCCGTCGACGGGGACCTTCTCGCCGGGGCGCACGCGCAGGCGGTCGCCGACGTGGACGTGGCTCAGTTCGATGTCTTCCTCGCTGCCGTCGGCGCGCAGGCGGCGCGCGGTTTTCGGGGCAAGGCCCAGCAGCGACTTGATCGCAGCGGAGGTCTTGGAACGGGCGCGCAGCTCCAGCAACTGGCCGAGCAGGGTGAGCGAAATGATCACCGCAGCGGCTTCGAAGTACACGCCGACGCGGCCGTGCTCGCGGAACGAATCGGGGAATAGGCCGGGCGCCACGGTCGCGACCACGCTGTAACCGAATGCCGCAGTCACGCCGATGCCGATCAGGGTCTACATGTTCGGGCTGCGGTTGCGGATCGACTGCACGCAGCGTTGCAGGAACGGCCAGCCGGCCCAGAGCACCACGGGCGTGGTCAGCACGAGTTCGATCCAGGTGCGGACATCGGTCGGCAGCCAGTCGAATTGATGCCCCAGCATAGACAGCACCAGCACGACCAGCGTCAGCGGCAGCGTCCACCAGAAGCGGCGGCTGAAGTCGCGCAGCTCCGGGTTTTCCTCGTCGTCGAGACCGGGCATCTCCGACTCCAGCGCCATGCCGCAGATCGGGCAGGTGCCGGGATGGTCCTGGCGGATCTGTGGATGCATCGGGCAGATGTACATTGAACCCGGAAGCGCGGCCGCAGGCTCGGCCGGCTTCGGAGAGAGATACTTGCCGGGATCGGCGACGAACTTTGCGAGACAACCGGCCGAGCAGAAGTGATAGGTCGTGCCGACGTGTTCGGTGTGGTGTGGCGAGGTCTGCGGATCGACCGTCATCCCGCAGACGGGATCGTTCGCCTTGTCGGATGTGGACGCTTGCGCCGCTGCACCGTGGCGGCCGCTAGCAGCCGCTAGCAGCCGCCCGCTGGCCATGCGCATGCTCGTCCTGATGATGTTCGTGCGTATTCACGCTTCCTCCTTCGACCAACAGCATCCAATCGGACGGCTTGCTGGCGTCGAGAACTGTTGCATCTCCCTTGGGAAAAGTGCCCGACGAGTGTACTCGTCGGGCGACGCTTCAGCCTTCACCCATGCCCTCGGCGGGTTGCGGCGCACTGCCGGAGCGCACCTTGTCCTCGATGCGCTGGCCGACACCGGCGTCGACACTTTTCCAGTAGTCGAAGGCGCGCTCCAGCACCGGGCTGCGCACGCCGCCGAGCAGGCTGCCGGCCACCTGGTCGACCAGCAACTGGCGTTGGGCATCGTTGAACACTTCGCGCACCAGGGTGCCGGGCTGGCCGAAGTCGTCGTCCTGCGCATGCAGGGTGTAGGCGCTGCGGACCATCTCGCCGTCGGCCTCCCAGCCGTCCGCCGCCGGGCCGGTCTCGTCCGCCCATGGGCGGCCGCCGCTGTTGGGCAAGTACGTCGGCGCGGCACCACTGTGGTGGTAGGTCATCTGGCCGTCGAACAGGTAGCTGTTGACCGGCACCTTCGGCTGGTTCACCGGCAACTGGTGGAAGTTGGTGCCGATGCGGTTGCGCTGGGCATCGGCGTAGGCGAACGCGCGCGCCAGCAGCATCTTGTCGGGCGACAGGCCAATACCGGGCACGGTGTTGCCCGGCGAGAACGCCGCCTGTTCGATCTGGGCGAAGAAGTTCTCGGGGTTGCGGTTCAGGGTCATCGTGCCGACCTTGATCAGCGGGTAGTCCTGGTGCGACCAGGTCTTGGTCAGGTCGAACGGGTTGAAGCGGTAGGCCTTGGCGTCGGCGTACGGCATCACCTGGATCGACAGCGTCCAGCTCGGATGCTCACCGCGGGTAATGGCCTCGAACAGGTCGCGGCGGTGGAAGTCGGCGTCGCTGCCCGCCATGGCAGAGGCATCGGCGTTGCTGAAGAAGGCCATGCCCTGCTGGGTGTGGAAGTGGTATTTGACCCAGAATTTCTCGCCGCTCGCGTTGACCCACATGTAAGTGTGCGAACCGTAGCCGTTCATCTCGCGCCAGCTGCGCGGCAGCCCGCGCTCGCCCATCAGGTAGGTGACCTGGTGCGCGGTTTCCGGGTTGTTGGTCCAGAAGTCCCACTGCATGTGGTTGTCGCGCAGGCCCGAGTCGGGCAGGCGCTTCTGGCTGCGGATGAAGTGAGGGAACTTCATCGGGTCGCGCACGAAGAACACCGGCGTATTGTTGCCCACCAGGTCGTAGTTGCCTTCAGTGGTGTAGAACTTCAGCGAAAAACCGCGCACGTCGCGCCAGGTATCGGGGCTGCCCGACTCGCCGGCCACGGTGGAGAAACGCGCCAGCATCTCGGTGGACGCGCCGTTCTGGAACAACGCCGCCTTGGTGTACTTCGAGACGTCCTCGCTGATTTGCAGCACGCCGAACGCGCCCGCACCTTTCGCATGCGGCTGGCGCTCGGGCACCTTTTCGCGGTTGAAGTGCGCCATCTGCTCGAGGAAATGTACGTCGTGCAGAACGATCGGGCCGTCGGCGCCGATCGTCAGGGAGTTGCGATCACTCGCGGCCGGCGCGCCGGAACCGGTCGTCGAACCCGAAACACTGTTCTTGTCAGAGCTGCTCATGGGATTTCCTTTCATCAGGGGTTGGTGTGCCACTGTCTTATTCGTGGGTTGGAGTAGGTATACCACCTACAAGTGTCACGCGCGCGGCCAGGCCCGCCGCGCGCCGTTTCGTCAGCCCAGCCGCTCTGCGCCAACCCTCACCGGCCCGTGCGTACCCGGCGCAGCAGCCTGGCGCACGTGCTCGCTGCGCAGCTCGCCGAGGTTGCTGGCACCCAGGTGAAGAAGCGTGTTCACGGTTTCGCGGTGCAAGAAGTCGATCACGCTGTCGACGCCGCTCGCACCGCCCAGGGCCAAGCCGAACATGACCGGCCGGCCGATCGCCACCGCGTTGGCGCCCATCGCCAGCGCCTTCACCACGTCGGTGCCACGGCGGATGCCGCTGTCCAGAATCAAGGGCACCTCGCCCTTGACCACTTCCGCTATCGCCGGCAGCGCGGTGATGGCGGCCGGCGTGCCGTCGAGCGCGCGGCCGCCGTGGTTGGAGACCTGAATCGCCGCAGCGCCGGCGGCAATCGCCGCGCGCGCGTCCTCGGGCCGGGTGATACCCTTGACGACCACCGGCAGGCCGGTGACGTTGCGGATCATCTCGACGTCGGCCCAGCTCAGGTTGGTCTTGAACGCTGGTTGCTTGCCGTCCGGGAAGTTGCCGTAGGGCAGCCACGGGCGTGGATTACCCAGGCGCATGTATTCGTCGGACGAGCCCTGGCCGATCGCGTCTACTGTCAGCACGATGGCCTTGAAGCCTGCAGCCTTGGCGCGCTGCAGCACCGCGCGCGAAAAGCCGTCGTCGGTGGTCAGGTAGATCTGGAACCACTTCGGACCGTCGCTCGCCTTGGCGATGTCTTCCATGCTGGCCGTGGACGAACTCGACACGGTCAGCAGCCCGCCGGATTTGGCGATCCCGCGCGCCGTGGCCACTTCGGCCAGAGGATGGTGCAGGCCGTGGCTGCCGAAGGGCGTGATGATGAACGGGTGCGGCAGGCGCAGCCCGAGCAGGTCAACCGACAGGTCGATCTTATCGCGCACCACGCCCTGCATGCGCTTCGGTACAAAGGCGTAATCGCCCCAGGCGCGCTGGTTTTCGGCCAATGTCCACTGCTTGCCGGAGCCGTTGGCCACGAACACGTAGGTGCCGTGCCCGTACACTTGCTTGGCCTGTTCTTCCAACAGGTCGATGTTGAAGATGTCGAGCTTCTTGTCGGTGCCCCTGCGCACGATATTGAGATCGGCGCTGCTGATTTCCTCCGGCGTCTGGGCAGCCACGTGGCCAGCGGCAAGCGCTGTTACCGCAAGGCTGGCACCGGCGAATTTCAGTGCGCTTCGTCGCGAGATGTTGATGGCGCTCTGGTCATGGATTGGCATGTTGAACTCCTTTGTTGCTGGCCGCAGCGGGCCATGATTTTACTTCTCACGGCATCGGGCGCGATGTCGATGTGCTCGTCCGGGAAGCGCGGTTCACTGTTTAGCCAGCGCGTGTCTTGGCCCATGCACCAATCTTGATAACTGACGAACGCCGGGAAGCCGGCGAACACCGACCTGTTGCAATACCTTTAACACATAAGCCTGACAGGGGATTCGTCTGGCGGTAGAGCCGCAACTGGAAGACGGTAAAATCAGACCGCTACGGCAGATCGGAAATCTTAACGTACGATTTCTCCGAATTCTGTAGGCTCCCCAGTATAGTGAGAAGTAACCAGACAGGCAGCTTTTGTGGCTCCCTCCTGTCTTCAGAATTTTCGTCCACGGGTCGCCCTGATCAGAGCCCTTTATGATGAGAGTTGGTCCAGCAGCATCATGATTTCGGTAATCGCGCTGTCGATTGCATGCAATGACATTGCATCGCGCGCCTGTATCGTAATGCCGAACAGAAAAGTCTCGAATAGGGTTGCCAGGGTCGCAACGTCTTTCGTCGCTGGGATCTCGCCGCATTCTCGCGCTCGATCAAGACAGGCGCGCACACCAGTACGAGTGCGCTCACGCTCCTTGGTTAACAGAGCCCGAATGTGGCCGTTCTACTTGGCACCGAGCTTTTTGATCGTAGTGCAGGCGCAATGATAGTGACCCAAGCCGGCATCGAACTGCTGTCCATCGTCCGTCAGTTTTTGAAAGACTTCGCTGCGCTCGCCACTCGTTTCGAACGTGGCGTTCAGGGCTCGACGCTGATCGAATTGTTCGTCCACGACTCGTTTGCCAACACTTGGTTGATCCCGCGCTTGCCAGCCTTTTATGCTGCCCATCCCGACATCCGAATTCAGCTCAACACCGACGACTTCTCCAGATTCGACAATGCCAGCGGGCAAGCCGCCATACGCTTGCAAACCCAAGAGGCCACGTGGCCAGGTTTCTACTCGGAATTCATTCTTCCCGAACGAATCTTTCCGGTGTGCAGCCCCACGCTGATCGATCGGATCGGTGTTCCTGAAACACCAGCAGACGTTCTCAACTTCCCCATCATTCTCCGCGCTCGGAGCATGGCCAATGGAGAGCAGATCTCAACGCCCTCCTGGGATTACTGGCTCCAGAAAAACGCATTGGCACCCTCCTCGCTCAACTGCGTGCTCGTAGTGCCTCACTCCAATATGGCTGTCTCGGCTGCGATAAGAGGCCTGGGCGTTGCGATGGCCAGGACATCACATATTTCTGATGAAATCCGCACAGGAGCGCTTCAGAAGTTGCTCACTGAAGAAATGGAGAACGACACTGGGTATCACTTTCTGTGCTCCCCGGGGAAACAGAACTCGCCTGAGATTCGCGCAATTCTCGAATGGCTCAAAACAGAAAGCAGGGATCCGCACACCCTGACAAAATAAAGCCACACTAGCCCCTTGATTGTCAGTCATGACGTAACTCCTCCCTGTAATACATCAAAAATAGCCGCCTAGGAGGACGGCGCTGGAACGAATCGAAATAATTATGGCGGAAAGAATAGCGGCGGGTAATACCAGCAGCCTCGCAGTGGCGGCGATAGGGTCGCGCCCGAAAGACAGTGGCAGAAGCGGGCCCGCTGACTCATAAAGCACTCGGCCCTTCGCGCCCATCAAGTCAAGACAGTAACCGATTCTCGTCGATAACAAGTTGTGCAAACTGGACGAGATCATTGATTTTCCCCGCGCCGCGACGGTCGAGGTGGTAGCCCATGACACCTACAGACCTAGGGGCCATCCCGGTCACATCGCTGCGAGTCGCCGTTCATTACAACCGCAGGGGCGATACCAGTCCATCCGAGCCCTGGCTGTACGCCAAAGGCACGGCACAGGGATCGATAAATTTCAGGGTCTGGCTTCATCAGACCAAGCTCGAAACTGAGCCCGAAAACATCAATGCCCTGAAATAATCCTCTCAGCGGGTGACCGTAAGGCGCAGCTAAGTTAGATCTGTACGATTACTTCGCCTCCCTGGAAGCCATTGGTTTAGCGTGGGATGAAGAAAGCCCGGCCCATGGTCTCAGCATTCTGTGGAGGTACAGGGATTGGTCTAGCGGAGAATTAGCACTTGATCCCAAAACGGTAAACAGCCGACCTGATCGTGGTGGCGAGGCACGGGGATCGACAATGATGTATGTAACTATTAATCAACCGGTCATCAGAAGTCCTGTGCGCATCAGGTGTTTCAGCCAGCACGACGGTGCAGTCGTCTTCTGAAAATGACAGAAACGACTGAGTGCGCAGCTTACTTAACTATTTTTAGCTGGGACCCAGGGTTCACAAGGTGTAAAGCCTGAGCGCAACTATTCTGGATCGAGAACCCCACCGCTGCTAAATATCACGAGAGCTATTCAGCAGGGTGGGGGAAAGCTTTAACCGTTTAGCTTCACCACGAAGTTCGCCACGTATTCACCCTGGTGACGAGCGATATCCAGCTCTCGCGCATCGGGCTGGCGAGAGCCGTCGCCACCGGCGATGGTCGACGCGCCGTAGGGCGTTCCGCCACCCACTTGCGAGACATCGAAGAGGGCTGGATTGCTGTACCCGATTGGAACGATCACCATCCCGTGGTGGGCCAGGGTCGTCCAGGTTGAGGTAATGGTCATTTCCTGACCGCCGCCAGTACCTGTGGAGGTAAACACACTGGCAACCTTGCCAACCAAAGATCCGTTGGCCCACAGTCCCCCGGTCTGATCGAGGAAGTTGCGCATCTGTCCCGACATGTTCCCGAAACGGGTCGGAGTGCCAAAGATGATCGCGTCGTAATCGGCCAGTTCAGCAGGGCTCGCAACAGGTGCGGTCTGCTCAACCTTGCCACCGGCGGCCTTGAAGGCCTCTGCCGACATAGTTTCAGGTACACGCTTAATCGTGACCTCGACCCCGGCAACGCTGCGTGCACCTTCCGCGACTTTTTGAGCCATGGTTTCGATGTGTCCATACATCGAATGATATAGAACCAATACTTTTGCCATTTTTAAGTCCTCATTATGGAATTGAGTCGTACCAGAGTCGTTGCCAGTTATTCGCGCTATCAGATCTTTCAGTAGTCCCACTAGGTAGCCTCCGTAGGGCTGATGAATATGAAATGGTCGCTGCTCGAAACCCAAGCCTTAAATCGCTTAGGTCGTGCTCCAGCATGGCTGGCCGCTGGAGCGTGGGAATTGCCTATTTGCCATCTACCGAGTACTTACCGGGGCCAGTAACGCCCAGCAGCAGCAAGCCACCCATGATGCTCAGATTCTTGTAGAACTGGGTCATGTTGGCGGCACGCTCCGGATCGACCATCGTCCAGTAATGGTGGCCGATCAGCGCGGTGCCGAGGACGAACAAGGTGTAGAAAAAGGCGACCGGCCGCGTATAGAAGCCGATTACCAGCAAAATTGCAGCGCCAACCTCCATCAATACCGCGATGGATGCGGCTACCATCGGCAGCGGCGCACCCAGAGAGCCAAGATAGGCAACCGTGCCCGAGAATCCCGTCAGTTTCGACCACCCGGATATCAGGAAGAGAATCATCAGTAAGACTCTGGCTAGCAGAATGATTTCATTCCTCTGCTGCTGAAGGAGTGTGTAGCGCATAGTGGTGCTCCCACATAGAGAACGAGGGCCCAGCTCGATTTGAGCGGGGTATGGAGTTCAATATAGATTGCGATGCCTGTTTGGGTGCGCCGATTTAGAAATTAGCCTGGTTGTCATATCCATCGCTAGAAAGGACTTTGCCATCTCGTCCCGTAGTCAGCGATTTCGGGTGGGCAATATCCCAGCAAGAATTTCATCTTTGTCGATGAAATGGTGTTTCAAGGCAATAAGTAGATGACCCCCGACCAGCGCGCCGCAGAACCAGGCCATTAGGGTGTGAATCCATTTAGCCAGGTCGTATAGCGTTTCGTTCGGCGCCACTATTGGTGGCAGCTGATACAGACCGAGCAGCATGATCGGCTTGTCCGCCACGGAGCTCCAATACCAACCGGACAGTGGCAGAGCGATGAGTGCCACCGCATAGAGCAGTATGTGACCCACCTTGGCACCCCGTCGCATCATCGGGCTCATACTCGCAGGCAGTGCCGGTGCTGGATGGCTTAAGCGCCATGCAACACGCACGACAATCAAAAACAACAAGGTGCTGGCTAATGCCTTGTGCAGTATCGTCAAACCATGACCGGGGTTCAGCTCGTCTCGCCAATGCGTGGCAAGAATGCCTATGCACCAGCTGGCAATCCAAATAGCGGCCATGCCCCAATGCAGCCATTTAGCGGTGCCGGTATAACTATCCGTATGCGTTTTTGCCATTATGCCAACTCTCAATATGTCATTTCCGAATGCCCTGCCAGGCGTCTACCGGTTTCGCCAGGGCGAGCGGATTAAACCTGCCAAGAAAGAGTGCTCGGGTGCTGGGAGCGCTAAATGGGGTCGCAACACGAGCCGCTCGATCGTATCGATCCTTTCAATAACTGGCATCGCCAACGACGCCACAGAGAGGCGCTTATCAGGCGCTGAGTGCGTCGATTTGCGCTTCGGCTGCAGCGAAAGCTTGTTCTGCTCCTTCGGCACCCATCGCCAGACCTTCAACATAGACGAACGCGACATCGGTCAGGCCGAGGAAACCGAAGATGGTCTTCAGATACGGCACCTGGGAGTCCGCCGGTGTGTCGCGATATTTACCGCCACGGGCCAGCGCCACATAGACTTTCTTGCCTTTCAGTAGGCCTTCCGGACCATTCTCGGTATAGCGAAAGGTCACTCCGGCGCGAGCAATGGCGTCGAGCCACGTTTTCAACTGCACAGGCACACCGAAGTTGTACATCGGTACGCCTAGCACGATGGCGTCGACGGACTGTACCTGGGCAATCAACGCATCATCCAGGGCTACACGAGCTGCTTGGTCTTCGGTACGGCTCTCGGCCGGGGTAAACAGGGCGGTCAGTGCAGCGTCATCCAGCACTGGATGCGGATCACTTGCCAGGTCGCGCAGTTCGACGAGGGCTGCTGGATTTTGCTCCTTCAGGCGAGCGGTGATGGAGTCGGCAAGGCGGGTGGAGTTGGCACCGGCCGAACGGGCGCTGGCGTTGATTTGCAGAATCTTCATGGTCTGTTCTCTCAGTCGGATGAGGAGGAATTCAATAAGCCGCTAATTCGATGGGCCGCAGGTCGAATAGCAGCACTTCGGCATTATTGCCGGCTCTGAAGTCGATTTCGCGGATATCGCGTACCCGGACGCCATCGCCGGTGACCAAGCGCTGGCCATTGACGGTCAGCTCGCCCTGTGCCACGTGGATATAGGCATAGCGGCCGGCCGGCAGCTCGAAACGCTTTTGTTCGGTGCCGTCGAATAGCCCGGCATAGACACGCACGTCCTGATGGACTGATAACGAGCCCTCGGCTCCATCTGGGGAAATAATCAGACGCAACCGGCCACGCTTCTGCGCCGCATCAAAATGCTTTTGCTGGTAACGCGGCTTGACACCTTTGCGTTTTGGCACGATCCAGATTTGCAGGAAATGCACCGGTTTGTCCCGCGACGCGTTGAACTCGCTGTGCCGCACTCCGCTGCCGGCGCTCATCATCTGCACGTCGCCGGGGCGAATTATCGAACCGGTGCCCATGGAATCTTTGTGCTGCAGCGCACCCTCAAGCACGTAGGAGAAAATTTCCATGTCGCGATGGCCGTGGGTATCGAAGCCGCGCCCCTGGCGCACACGATCATCGTTGATCACCAACAGATCAGAAAACCCTACCTGCTGAGGATCGTAATAACTGCCGAAGGAAAAACTGTGCTGCGAATACAGCCAACCGAAATTCGCAACGCCGCGTTTGCCGGAATGCCTGACTTCAAACATGTCGATCACCTGCGTGCCCGCAGCGGGATAACGTCTACGTCCCGTTATCTCACGACGGAAGGGTTGGCTTAATTCTTGATCGCTTCGAGCGAGACAGTGATGGTTACGTCATCACCCACGTGCGGAGCGTATTTGCCAGCATTGAATTCGCTGCGTTTGATGACAACCTGCGCGTTGGCACCGATAGCATCTTTTTTCAGCATCGGATGCTGCATGTTGACGAATTGGGTGATGTCCAGGGTGACAGGCTTTGTGATGCCCTTGATAGTCAGATCACCATCGACAGTCACTGGCTTGTCACCCTTGAAGCGCACCTTGGAGGACTTGAAAGTAGCGGTCGGGAAAGTGGCGGTGTCGAGGAAATCCTTAGCCTGGATGTGCTCATTGAAAAGCTCGAAACCGGTGTTAACCGACGTCATGTCAATCTCGATATCGACCTGGCCCGTCTTGGCTGCCTTGTCCACCACAATAGTGCCGGTGGTTTTATTGAAGCGGCTCACTTGGGTCGACATACCGAAGTGGTTGTAGGAAAAGCTTGGAAAGGTGTGGGCTCCATCTACGACATAGGTTTCAGGCGCGGCGAATGCGGAGGTAGCAGTCATGGAGGCGGCGCCTGCGATAACCAGGGCTGCAGAAATTTTGGTCAATACGTTCATAGTTATCCAGATGTGCCAGGGTCAGGTTTAAACACGGAAAGGCGTGCACTGGCGATGGATGAACTTTACCCACTCTTATTGGTGCTAAATAGAGGACAATCACGAACAGTCTGTTGACTAAAGGATCAACAATGAATCACCTTGAAGCCATGAATCTCTTTGTTAGGGTGGCCGAACTTGGCAGCTTCACTGCGGCCGCCTGCCAGCTCGGGGTGGCGCGTTCTGTGGTCACACGCCAGATCGCTGCGCTGGAAGAACATCTGGGTATCAAGCTCATGGTTCGCAGTACTCGCAGGTTGTCGCTTACATCTGCGGGCAGCGCCTATCTAGAAAAGTGCCGGGTGATACTCGACTTGGTACAGGAGGCCGAGGCCGGTGTGATGGAGGAACGGCTAACACCGAGTGGGCCGCTGCGCATCAGCCTGCCACTGAGTTACGGCCTGCGCCGTCTTGTGCCGCTGCTGCTCGACTTTTCCCAGACCTTTCCCGAGATCAGACTGGCGATGAATTTCAGCGACCGGCAGTTGAGTCTGATCGAAGAAGGCATCGACCTGTCGATCCGCATCACCAGCCAGCTCGACCCAGAAGAGATCGTGCGCCGCCTCGGTAGCAGTCGCTTATTGACTGTCGCCGCACCGGAATATCTGGCCCGCCATGGACGCCCAGAAAGTCCCGGCGAGCTAGCCGGACACGCATGCCTTGGCTATTCGAGCCAGGTGAACAACCGCCCCTGGAGCTTCGAGGTGGACGGTCATCTGGAGTCGGTCTACGTGCCCTTGCGTCTGCAGGCCAATAATGGCGACGCGCTGGCGCAGGCAGCCGCCCAAGGGATGGGCATCGCGATGCTGCCTGAGTTCATTGTCACGGAGTATCTAGCAGAGGGGAGATTGGAGGTTCTGTTGGACGCCTACGAGCCTCCAGCTTTAGGCATTTATGCGGTGCTGCCGAGCAATCGTTATATGCCTCACCGTGTCAGGGTGCTGATCGACTTCTTATCAAGCAAACTGGCTAATGCGTAATTGGCAGATACCTTCGGCAAAGCACAGCAGGTTTGAATCTATCCAAAAAGTCCGCTATTGGCCGATTTCTGCCTGTCGCCACCGGCAGCTATGGGCAGCTCACTGCCGGTCACCTTCTCTACGAGTATCGGTCAAGTCGGATGCAAACGATGGTCAGCATCAATGCCATTGATTGGCCAGCAGGAACGCAAACCACGAATCAAAACCTGTCGAACTTCAGGACGTCTTTCTCAATACCTAAGCCACCCCACCAACCCGGCGCGGGATAAGCTCTGGTGCGACCTTGCGCTGTACTCGCAACACTTCGAAGAGGGTTTCACCGATGGTCAGCCGTGGGTTCAACGCTGCATAAGGGTCCTGGAAAATCATCGCTGTCTCGTGACGCAAGCGGGCAATATCGATTGGGCCTCCATGGGTCATGTCGATACCGTCGACCAGCACTTGCCCGGCGCTGATGGGGTTGAGGTGCAGAATCGCCCGACCCAGGGTGCTTTTACCGCTGCCCGACTCACCCACCAGCCCGAGGGTTTCACCGGCGGCGATGTTCAGCGTCACACCGTTGACCGCCCTCACCCACTGCTTATTAAGACCCAACAGACCGCTGCCGGCGGCCGCGAAGCGCACCTCCAGGTCCTTTACCTGCAACAAGGTCATGGCCGATCTCCCAGGGGGTAATGGCAAGCGACGCGTGGACCGATCCCGGCCAAATCCGGCAACTGCTCGGTACACAAGGTGCCGATTTGCGGGCAACGTGGGTTGAACCGACAGCCTCCGGGCAAGGCATCCAGCAGCGGCGGCTGCCCGGCGATGGTGCGCAAGGCATGACCGCTGCTGGTGGCCGGCTGGCAGTCGATCAGGCCAGCGGTGTACGGGTGTTGCGGACGGGCCAGCAGGTCGTATTTGCTGCCGTGCTCGCACAGGCGCCCGGCGTACATCACGGCAATGGAATCGCAGGTCTGCGCCACCACGCCCAGGTCATGGGTGATCATGATGATCGACAGGCCACGACGGTCTCGCAAGTCCAGCAACAGGCGCAGGATTTGTGCCTGCACCGTGACGTCCAGGGCAGTGGTCGGCTCATCAGCGATCAACACCTGGGGATTACAGCCCAGGGCCACGGCGATCATCGCCCGCTGGCGCATGCCGCCGGAAAATTCGTGAGGATAGTTGTCGATGCGCTGGCCGGGGTCGGGAATGCCCACCTGGCGCAACACCTCGATGGCCTGCAAGCGTGCTTCACGTTTCGACGCGCCCTGGTGCAGGCGGATGCCTTCGGCGATCTGTTCACCAATGCGCATCAACGGGTCGAGGTGGCTGCTGGGGTTCTGGAAAATCATCCCCAATTGCCCGCCGCGCACCTTGCGCATGCTGGCTTCATCCAGGGCCAGCAAGTCCTGGCCGGCCAGGCGAACGGCGCCGCCCTGAACCCGCAGGCTCGGCGAGGGCAGCAAGCGCATCAGCCCGCGACAGGCCATGGTTTTGCCCGAACCGCTCTCGCCCACCAGGCCGAGGATTTCGCCTTTGGCCAGGTCAAAGGACACGCGATCCACCAGGGTCACATCGTGGCCGTTGTTATGGGCGATGACGCTCAGGTCCTGCACCTGCAACAAGCTCATGAGCGATCCCCCAGCACTTGCGCAACACCATCGGCCAACAAGCTGAAGCCCATCGCCAGGGTCACAATGGCCAGCCCAGGAAAGGTGCAGATCCACCACGCCGTGGTGATAAACGCCTGGCCCTCGGCAACCATGGTCCCCCACTCCGCCGTCGGCGGTTGCACGCCCAGGCCCAGGTAGCTGACCGCCGCGCCGTTGAGCAACACCAACACCGCGTCGGACATGGAGAACACAATCGAGCCGAACATCGCATTGGGCAACAAATGCCGGAATAGAATGCGCCCATGGCCAAAACCCAGGCTTTTCGCCGCCAGGGCGAAGTCGCTTTCCTTGAGCACCAGGATTTGCGAACGGATCAGCCGCGCGTAGGACACCCAGCCCACCAGCGCCATGGCGATATAGAAGCTTTTCAGCCCTGGCCCGAGGATTGCCATGATTGCCAGCATCAGCACCAGGAATGGAAAGGCCAGGATCACATCGATCACGCGCATGCAAAAGCTGTCGAAACGCCCACCGATATAACCGGAAACCGCACCGATAAACGTGCCGATCAGAAACGGAAAGATCACCCCGACGATGGCCAGCTGTAAATCGATGCGCGCACCCTAGATCACCCGCGAAAGTATGTCTCGCCCATAGTTATCCGTGCCAAATGGATGGGCCAGAGTCGGCGCTATCAAACTGATATCCGTGTTTTGCGCGATAGGATCAAACGGCGCGATCCACGGTGCGAACAGCGCCAGCACCAGCCACGCCAACAGAATTGCCAGGCCCCACGCCGCTGTCAGCCGGCCGTTGCGAAAACCAAAACGCAGGCGTAAACGCCAGGCGGGAATCAGCGGGCGGCTGCTCATTGCATTTTCACCCGAGGGTCGAGGGCGACGGTCACCACATCAGCCACGAAGTTGACCACCACGGTTGCGCAGGCCAATACCATGGCCACCCCCTGCACCACCATGTAGTCGCGGGTAAAAATGCCGCGCACCAGCAACTGGCCGATGCCGGGAATGGCGAACAGACTTTCAATCACCACCGTGCCGCTGATCAGCCAGCCAATGTTGACGGCCAGCAGGTTGACCGCCGGCACCAGGGAGTTAGGCCGCACGTGGCGACGAAACACCGCTCGCTCGGATAAACCCCGCGCCCGCGCGGCGGTAACGTGATCGGCCTGCAACTCCATCAGCATGCTCGCCCGCAGGTTGCGCACCAACACCGCCGACAGCGCCAGGGCGATAGTCAGGCACGGCAGCACCATGTGATGGGCCTTGTCCAGCCAGGTTCGGCCATAGCCGGACACCGGGAACAGGCCCCATTGCACGCTGAGCAGCAGGATCAGCATCAACCCCAGCCAGAACGCGGGCATGCCCAGGCCGACGGTGGTGAACAAGCGAATCAGATTGTCGGCCCAGCCGCCTTTGTTACGCGCGGCCACAGTGGCCAGGGGCACGGCAATCAACAGTGCCAGCAGGACGCTGCCAAGCACCAGGAACAGAGTCGGCTCGATGCGGGTGACGATCAGCTTCAGCGCGTCGACCTTGTACAGCAGCGACTGGCCGAGATCACCCTTGAGCAGGTTTTTCAGAAAGTAGAAATATTGCAGCCACAACGGTTGGTCGAGGCCGTACTGCGCGCGAATTTTCAGCAAGGCATCCGGCGTGCTGCGCGAGCCCAGCAGCGCCCGCGCCGGGTCACCGGGAATCGAACGCACCAGCACAAAGGTAATCAGGCTGATGCCAAACAGCACCGGCAGCAATTGCAGCGGCCGGAAAAGCACAAAACGGTAACGCACCAGGTTCATTCGTCAGCCTCGGTGACGAGCAAGGAAGTCCAGCAGCACCGGGAAGTAAGCCTGGGGCTCTTCATAAAACGGCATGTGGCTGCTGTTGGGGAAAACGTGCAACTCGGCGTGCTTGACCGCCATCTTCATGCGCATGGCGCAGGCGGGGGTCAGTTCGTCATGCTGACCGGTGGTGATCAGCACCGGCATGCTGAAATCGGCCATCTCGGGGATGCGGTTCCAGTCCTTGAGATTGCCGACGTAAAGAAATTCGTTGGGCCCCTGCATGGTCTCGTAGGGCCCCATGTTCCAGTTGTCGAGGGAACGCTTGACCGGTTCCGGCCACTCGTCCAGCCGGCAGACATGGCGGTAGTTGAGCAACGTGATCGCGGCCTGGTATTGCGGATGGTCGAGGGTGCCCATGGCCTCATGGCGCTGCATCATCGCCACCGTTTCACTGCCCAAAGCGCCGCGCAGGCGTTCGAGCTCCTGGGACAGGTGCGGAATGTCACCGACGGTATTTTCCAGGATCAGGCTTTTAAGCGCGTCAGGATAGTGAATGGCGTACTCGATACCCAGCCAGCCGCCCCAGGAATGGCCCAACACGTGCACGCGGCCCAGGCTGAGCGCCTGGCGCACAGTTTCGACTTCCTCGACATAACGGCCGATTTCCCATAGGGAAATATCGGTGGGTCTGGCTGATGCGCCCGTACCAAGCTGATCGAATGCAACGACTCGCAGGCCTTTGTCTTTGAGCCAGCCATGAGCGTCGCGCAGATAGTCACAAGGCAGCCCAGGGCCGCCGTTGAGGCAGAGCAACACTTCATCGCCCTCGTCAAAGCTGTAGACCACGAGGTTGTGGCCGTCGACTTGCACGTTGTACTGCTGGTCGGGGGCTATTTCACGCCACATGCATACATTCCTTGTTGTGTGTCGGCCTGGCAGGTAGTGGCCGTTTGAACCGAGCACTACCGAGGTTGCCGTGCGCCCATAACCTAGCAATTCTTATAGGTTTGGTCTGGCAGTCCTTCGCCGGGGCGTGGCATTCTACTTGCGGCAAGTCGAGATTCAAACGAATTCGGGAGCAGAAAGGATGCTGACCAAGTTATCTGCGTTTAACAGCCATCTCCTGCCCGGCAGGAGCCTGGATGAACAGATGGACAACACCCTCGTATTGGCCCAGCACCTGGGTTTTGATGCCTTGGTGTACGACTACACACCGGTGCCGATCGACCACGATGGCGCATTGATTACGCCCTCCGTGCTGCAACTGCGCAATACCCCCTCCGACTGGTACTCGTTATGGTGCAGTTTGGGGTTCTACCAGATCGATCCGGTGCAACACCTGGCCCTCAATTGCGTGTCGCCGTTCGTCTGGTCCTACGAGGCCAAGGCTGATACCCCGCTGCAAAAGATCATCAACCGCCGCCACGCACCCGTCTCCTGCTACCTGCACGACCAGCAAATGACCTGCGGCGTCAGCGTTCCGATTCACTTGCCCAGGGGCGGCTTCGCCTCGCTGACGGGCCTGCGCACCGGCAAAGCCCGCACGGTATTGCAAGATGCTCGCCAGACCCTGGCGGATTTCAACCTGATTACCCATGCCTTGCAGGAAGCGGCCTACCCGTTATTCAGCAAGGAACTACGTTCGTATCCGCATATCCATCTGACCAAGCGCGAGCGTGAATGCTTGAAGTGGGCCGCCGACGGCCTGACCGCCGCTGAAATTGCCACCCAGTTGAGTCGCTCCCTGGCGGTGGTCACCCTGCACCTGGCCTCGGCCATGCACAAGCTGGGGGCCAAGAACCGGGTACAAGCGGTGGTCAGGGCCAGCCATTACCGGCTGCTTGACGACTGACTCGACGAAAAACCTAGCTATTTTGCTAGTTACTTAAATTTACGCTGCCAATTATCGTATGCCTGACCACTTTTCATGGAAGGGCACGAAATGGAATTCATCGAAAAAATCCGCGAAGGCTTTGCTGCCTTTGGCGCCTACCAGACGTGGTACCGGGTCACCGGCGACCTTGATAGCGGCCTGACACCACTGGTCATCCTCCACGGCGGGCCCGGCTGCACCCATGACTATGTAGACGCCTTCAAAGACGTCGCCGCCAGCGGCCACGCGGTTATTCACTATGACCAACTGGGCAACGGCCGTTCTACCCACCTGCCTGACAAAGACCCTTCGTTCTGGACGATCGGCCTGTTTCTGGAAGAACTGGACAACCTGCTGGACCACCTGCAAATCAGCAACAACTACGCCATTCTCGGGCAGTCATGGGGCGGCATGCTCGGCAGCGAGCACGCCTTGCTGCAGCCTAAAGGCCTGCGCGCACTGATCGCGGCCAACTCGCCGACGTGCATGCGCACCTGGGTCGCCGAAGCCAATCGTCTGCGCAAATTATTGCCGGAAGGTGTGCATGAAACTCTGCTCAAGCATGAACAGGCCGGCGCCTATCAGGCCCCGGAATACCTGACGGCCTCGCGGATGTTCTATGACCAGCATGTCTGCCGGATCAACCCATGGCCGGAAGAAGTGGCGCGCACCTTTACCCAGGTCGACGCTGACCCCACGGTGTATCACGCCATGAGCGGCCCGACGGAGTTCCATGTGATCGGCACGTTGAAAGACTGGAGCATCATTGGCCGGCTGTCCGGCATCAAGGTGCCGACCCTGGTGATTTCCGGTCGCCATGATGAAGCCACGCCGCTGGTGGTGAAGCCGTTCCTCGAGGAAATCCCCAATGTGCGCTGGGCATTGTTCGAAGACTCCAGCCATATGCCCCACGTCGAAGAACGCCAGGCATGTATGGGCACGGTGGTGAAGTTCATGGATGAGGCTTGCTGATAGATAAGGTCGTTCCCACAGCGTGGGAACGATCCTATGACTACACCTCGCTGGTTTCAGCCCTACCCTGCACCGCCGCCCTCTTCGGCACCTCTGCCAGCAATGGAATCTCATTGCCTTCTGCATCAAACAGTTTGCCCCCGCAGAAGTAATCCCCCTCACGCAACGCCGCCACATCCTGGAAATACAGGCTGCGCTCGGTGCCAGCGACGAACACCGACTGTTGATCGGAATTGCCCGCCGTGAAGTGGTTGAACGCCAGGTTCAGCAGGATCGCCATGATCGCCGACGAGCTGATCCCCGAATGAAAAATGGTGGCAAACCAACTCGGGAAATGGTCATAAAAGCTCGGCGCTGCGATAGGAATCATGCCGAAACCGATGGAAGTGGCGACGATGATCAGGTTCATATTGTTGCGGTAGTCAACCTTGGACAACGTGCGAATACCACTGGCCGCCACGGTTCCGAACAACACAATCCCCGCACCGCCCAACACGGAGGTGGGCACCGCTGCGATGACCCGTCCCATAAACGGCAGTAGGCCGAGAATCACCAGGAACAGGCCGCCGGTGGCCACTACGTAGCGGCTTTTGACCCCGGTCACCGCCACCAGGCCGACGTTTTGCGCGAACGCACTTTGGGTGAACGAACCGAAGATCGGCGCAAACATGCTCGATAGCATATCGGCACGCAGGCCGTTGCCCAAGCGCTTGGAGTCAACCTTGGTGTCGATGATCTCACCTACCGCCAAGATATCAGCCGAGGTTTCCACCAGGGTCACCATGACCACGATGCACATGGAAATGATCGCCGCTAGGTGAAAGGTTGGCATGCCGAAATGGAATGGCGTGGGAAAGCCGAACATCGCACCCTGGGTCACGCTGGAGAAGTCAGCCATGCCGAGGAACACCGCAATCAGCGTACCAATCACCATCGCCAGCAGGATCGACAGCCGTGAAATGGTCGCGCTGCCGATCTTGCTCAGCAACAGCACCAGGGCCAGGGTAATCGCCGCCAGGCCAATGTTCGACATGCTGCCGAAGTCTTCGGCGCGGCTGTTGCCGCCCATGGCCCAGCGCGCGGCGACAGGCATCAGGGTCAGGCCGATGGTGGTGATGACGATACCGGTCACCAGGGGTGGGAAGAACTTGGTTATTCGCGAGAATATCGGCGTAATCAACAAGCCGATCAACGAGGCGGCCATCACCGCGCCAAGGATCGCCGGCACACCACCTGCTCCCTCGCTGCTGACAATCGCCACCATGGTTGCAACGCCAGCAAACGACACCCCTTGCACCAGCGGTAACTGACAGCCAAAGAACGGCAGACCCAGGGTTTGCAGCAAGGTGGCCAGGCCGCCGGCAAACAACGAAGCGGCGATCAACAGGCCAATATCGGCCGGCGACAAACCGGCCGCCTGACCGACGATCAACGGCACGGCAACGATGCCGCCGTACATGGTGAGCACATGCTGCAGGCCGTAAGCCATGTTGGCAGCGACGCCGAGATTCTCATCTTCTGGCCGTTGCGGTGACGCCTTCGGGATAGTCATGGTGAGGGTTCTCTGTTTTTGTTGTGCGCCCACTGTATGCAATACGAAGACTATATGTCCATACGGTTGTATACAATCAATCGGACAAGTTACCCTCCGCTGGCGTTACAAAAATACGATTCGGCCGCTATGAGCCAAAACGCCAAAGGAATTAAAACAATGAAAAAGGCACTGCACGGCGCAACCGTATTACTGACACTCTTCGGCGGCGGGGAGGCTGTCGCGGTGGAATGGATGAACAACAGCGTGGGATTTCGCTACGGCCAGCAGTTCACCAACCCGAATAACCCCGATGATTTCAGCAAGCGCATCTACAGCTTCACCCACGCCAGCGGCTATCAGTACGGCAGCAACTACCTGAACCTCGATGTGTTCCTTTCTGACAGCAGTGACCCGCGCAAGGGCACCGATCACGGTGGCAGCGAAGTCTATGCCGTCTACCGCCACCAACTGTATGCCTCACGGGTGTTCGACGTGCCGCTGGGAACCGGTGTGATCAAAGACTACGCCCTGACCCTGGGCTTCGACGCCAACCGCAACAACAACCTGGCGTCGGCGAAAAAGCGCGCCCTGGTGGTTGGCCCGACCTTGAAGTTCAACACCGTCGGCGTGCTGGATCTGAGCCTGATGTACTACAAGGAAAAGAACCATTCCGGCATCCCGGGAGCGAAAGATCCGAACCACACTTTCGACGACACCTACATGCTCAACCTGACCTGGCTACGCCCTTTCGAGATTGGCAATCACGGGGCAAAGTTTCAGGGCTTCATCAATCATGTCGGGGAAAAGGGTGACGACTTCCATGGCCGTAACACCGCGCCGGAAACCCTGATGCGCACCGCGCTGATGGTGGCGGTGCGGTCGGGAAAAAGCGTCAAGCCGAACCTGTACCTGGGGGTGGGCTACGAGTACTGGCATAACAAGTTCGGCGTGGATGGCGGACGGGGCAGCCGCACATCAACGCCAACGGTGAATATGGAAGTGACGTTTTAGGGTGTTCGAACCAGATCGGCATCGGAATTATCAACCCTGGGCCGCGCCAACCAATAGCCCAATACGGCCAACGGCGCGGTCGCCAGCATGACGATTGCGGTGATCAACAACGGCTGCTCGATCATCGACGACACCAATAGGCTACTGACGAAACACAGCCCCAATTGCAAGGTGTTCTGCAACGCTGCGGCCTTGCCGGAGTTTTCCGCAAAGGGCATCAGCGCATTCGCCACGACAATCGGGTAGCTGGCGCCATTAACCAGCGCCATCAGGCAGAACGGGATCAGCAAGGTGGTGAGGGTCGGCACTGTCAATGTCGCCACCAGATACAACGCCACCATGCTGATGCAGTACGCAACCAGCAACCATGGCAACAAGGTCCTGCCCTCGAAACGCTGCAAGGCGCTGCGGCAACTGTAGCCACCAATGAGAAACGCCAGGGTCGGCAACACGTAGCTCAAACCGATGTCATTGGGGCTATAGCCCATGTCACCCAGAATGAACGGTGATGCGGTAAGCCAGGCGAAGAAACTGGCCGAGCACGCGGCAAAGATCATTACGTTGCCACTGAACACCCGTGACTTGAGCAATTGTCCGTAACCGAGCTTGGATTGTTCGCCATCGGCGGTCAGGCGTTTCGGCACAGTTTTGAGGCATAACGTTGGCAACAGCAGCAATAGCGACACGCCCAGCAACACGGCGAAGATCGCCTGCCAGCCCCAGTGATTCAACACCAGCGCACCCAACAGCGGTGCCAGGGCTGGTGACAGGGACATCAGCGGCATGATGCTGGCAAATACCCGATGAGCCTTGTCTGCCGGGTAGCGGTCGATTACCAGGGCTTGCCAGCTGACGGCGGCGGAACACACGCCTATTGCCTGGATAAAGCGCAGCGCCCACAACTGGGTCGTGGTCTCGACCCAGAACATGCCCAGGCAACCGAGCACAAACAGGCTAAGGCCGGTGAGCAGGACCGGCTTGCGCCCGATACGGTCGGAAAGCGGTCCCCACAACAACTGCCCAACGGCAAAGCCTGCGAGGAAGATGCTCAGGCTGGCGCCCACGGCACCGGCGGATATTTGCAACTGGGCGCCCATGGCGCCGAAGGAGGGTAAGTACATGTCCATGGCCAGATAGCCGAGCATGCTCAGCCCCGCCAGGTACCAGGTGAAACCAAAAGAATTTTTCATTGAAGCCTTGCTTAACCTGCCATCAAACTATTTGCTGACTAGCCCCCATTATGAAGCTGACAGTTTCCCTGTGAAGCGATAATAATTGGACATTCTTATCAATATTTTTGAAGGCAACTGCCATGTGGTCCGAATACTCCCTGGATGTCGTCGATGCGGTAGCCCGTCACGGCAGTTTCAGCGCCGCCGCCCAGGAACTGCATCGCGTGCCGTCCGCCATCAGTTACACCGTACGGCAGCTAGAGGAGTGGCTGGCGGTTCCGTTGTTCGTCCGCCGTCATCGAGATGTGGAGCTCACGCCGGCCGGCAAGCTGTTTGTTGATGAAGCCCGCAGCGTGATGAAAAAAATGCTCGGCACTCGCAGGCTATGCCAGCAGGTGGCCAACGGCTGGAGCGGACAACTGAAAGTGGCGGTGGATTCCATCGTCAAACAGCAGCGCTGCCGGCAACTGGTGCTGGATTTCTATCGCCAGTTTCCGGACGTGGAGTTGCTGCTGGAGTACGAGGTGTACAACGGCGTGTGGGACGCCCTCGCGGACGACCGTACCGACATCGTGATTGGCGCCACCAGCGCAGTGCCGGTGGCCAGCCATTTCACCTTTCGCGACATGGGGCTGTTGAATTGGCTCTGCGTGGTCAGCGCCCACCATCCGCTGGCGCAGGTGCAAGGCCTGCTCAGTGACGACCAATTAAGGCCCTTCGCATCGCTGTGCATGACCGATACCTCGCGCAACCTGCCCAAGCGCGATACCTGGACCCTGGATAACCAGCGGCGTTTAGTCGTACCCAACTGGGCATCCGCCATGGATTGCCTGCGCGATGGCCTGTGCGTCGGCATGGTGCCGGAACACCTGGCGCGACCGTTGATCGAGCGCGGTGAACTGGCAGCCCTGCAACTGTCCCGGCCCTTCCCCGCCAGCCCGTCCTGCGTGGCCTGGGCACAGAACAAGTTTTCCCCGGCCATGGCCTGGTTGCTGGGGTACCTGGGGGACACCGATACGATGAATCAGGAGTGGTTGAATGGCGATGATCTATAGGCTCTCCTCTCAGGCCAAGCAACGGGAAAGGGTGCGCACAATCATATCCACTTCTTTAGCATCAATGGTCAACGGCGGCAGTAAACGGATGATCTTGCCCCGCGTCACATTGATCAGCAGGCCATGCTCGCGCGCGGCGATCAGCGCCAGGTCACGATAAGGACGGGCCAACTCGATACCGATCATCAAGCCCTGCCCCCGAATCGCCAGCACGTGGGGATGCTCACTCAACTCCACCCGCAATCGCGCCAGCAGCCGCTCGCCCTGGAGCGCTGCGTTCTCCAGCAAGCCCTGCTCTTCAATAATATCCAGCACTGTGCAACCGACGCGACAAGCCAGCGGGTTACCGCCAAAGGTACTGCCGTGACTACCGGGAGTGAACAACTGCGCCACGGCCTTGCGCGCCAGGCAGGCACCAATCGGGATACCGTTGCCCAGGCCTTTGGCCAGGGTCATGACGTCCGGGACAATGCCCTCATGCTGGAAGGCGAACCACTGGCCGGTACGACCAATTCCGGTCTGGATCTCATCGAGCATCAACAACCAACCTTGCCGGGTGCAGTGATCCCGCAGGGCTTTCAGGTAGCCGGGGGGAGCCAGTTGGACGCCGCTTTCGCCCTGGATCGGCTCCAGCAATACCGCAACGATGCGCGCGCCAAACGCCTGAGTCACCGCCTCCAGGGCGGCCAGATCGCCGAAGCCAACCTTGATAAAGTCCCCCGGCAAACGCTGGAACCCCAACCGCACCGACGGCCCGTCACTGGCAGACATCGTGCCCAGGGTACGGCCGTGAAAGGCGTTGTCCATGACGACCACCAGCGGCTGCTCAATGCCTTTTTTCCAGCCATACAACCGCGCCAATTTCAACGCCGTCTCATTGGCCTCCGCGCCGGAGTTATTGAAGAACGCCTGATCCAGGCCCGATAGCGTGCTCAACCGCTGAGCCAGGCGCTGCTGCCAGTCGATGCTGTAGAGGTTGGAGGTATGCAACAGCAACCCTGCCTGCTCGGTGATTGCCGCCACCAGCCGCGGATGGGAATGGCCGACATTGGTCACCGCTACACCGGCCACCGCGTCCAGGTATTCACGCCCCTGTTGGTCCCACAGGCGAGTACCCAGGCCGCGGATGAAGCTTAAATCCAAGGGTTGATAGGTGGTCATCAGGCAGGCGGCGGTCATGGCATCAGGCTCCAGTGCTTCGTAGTGATGGCTACAGTATCGTTAGCCACCAGAGCTGGATAAACTGCGAATATCTGCGATCACTTTAAATCAAGGCTTGATAATGGATCTGTTCCAGGCAATGACGGTGTACGTCAAGGTAGTGGAAAGCGGCAGCATGACAGCGGCAGCGCAGTCGTGTGGGATGTCCACCACCATGGTCGGCAATCACCTGCGCGCCCTGGAACAGCGCCTTGGTGTCAGCCTGCTCAAGCGCACCACCCGTAAACAGAGCCTGACAGAATTCGGCGGACTCTATTATCAGCGCTGTTTGGAAGTGCTGGGCCTGGTGGCCGACTCCGAACAACTGGCCGAGCAGATTCACAGTGAAGCCCCCAAGGGCCTGTTGCGGATCACCGCCCCGCCTGCGTTCGGCGCCGAGCGCCTGGCACCGGCGCTGAGCGAGTTTTCCCGGCGTTATCCGCAGATCCAGTTATATGTGGTGTTGAGCAACCAGTCGATGGACCTGATCGACAGCGGTTTCGATGCAGCGATCCGCCTCGGTGAATTGCAGCCCTCCAGCCTGATCGCTCGGCCGTTGCAGAACTACACCATGACCCTGTGCGCCTCACCAGGTTACCTGGCGCGCCGGGGTACTCCGCACACTGCGCAGGATTTGCAACAGCATGATTGCTTGGCATTTGCCTACCCCTCGACCGACGATTGGCGCAACGCCGACAAACAATGGCGCCTGCACGGCCCAGAGGGAGAAATCGAAATCGCCGTGTCCGGCCCCATGACCGTCAACAGTTCCCAGGCCTTGCACCGCGCGGCAGTAGAAGGCATGGGTATCGTCATGCTGCCCGACGCCCTGGTCGACCCTGACCTGAGGGCGGGCAAACTGATTGCGTTACTGCCAGGCTATCAGCCGCCCTTCCGGCCGATGCATCTGCTGTACGCCCAGGACCGCTATCGCCTGCCCAAGCTGCGGGCCTTCGTCGACTTCGTGATGGAGCTGTGGGCGCGCTAGAAGCTCACACCCAATGCGCGCAAACGTTCACCGGTGTGTTCGGCGGATACGTGGTGAATCCCCTGCCAGCCAAGGGCAATAGCCGCCTCGATATTGCCGGCCACGTCATCGATAAACACCATTTCATCGGGTTTGATGTCTGTCAGATGGGCGCGAACCTGAGCAAGGCTGGCGTGGTAGATCGCGGCACCGGGCTTGATAAGCTTCACTTCGCCGGACACCACGATGTCGCGAAAATACTGCAGGAAGGGATAGTTGGCTCGGGCATACGGGAAGGTTTCGGCTGACCAGTTGGTCAATCCAAACAACGGCATTTTCGCCTCATACAACGCCTCCAGTATCGCTACGCCCCCGGACAGCGGGCCACGCAGCATTTCGTGCCAGCGGTCGTAATAAGCCTGGATCAAAGACTCATGTTGCGGATGCTCGGCGATCAGCGTGCGTGTTGCTTCAGCCAGGGTGCGCCCGGCGTCCTGCTCGGTATTCCAGGCCTGGGTGCAGACCGTGTCGAGAAACCACTGGCGCTCGCGCTCATCGGTAATCAGTTGGCGGTACAGGTGCTGCGGGCTCCAATCGAACAAGACACCGCCAAAATCAAAGACCACTGCGCGAATCGTCATCGGGAAATCTCCGTTAGCGTGAGGTGAGTCAGGCCGCTAGAGATACAGGATCACTTGGGAGTTTCACAACCAGGAAGGCACAACATCGAACGATGTTGCAAAAAAAACGGCCTCCCGCCCAAGGCGAAGAGGCCGTTGTATTACGTGTTGCTTAAGCCTGAACCAGACCTTCGAGCTTCACCGTCGGATTGACGTCAGCGTCGTAGTCCACGCCTTCGATCTCGAAACCGAACAGGCGCAGGAACTCAGCCTTGTAACCGGCAAAGTCGCTGATCTCATTGACGTTGTCGTCAGAGACCTGATTCCACAGTGCCGCAACGGCATCCTGTACTTTCGGCTCCAGTTCCTTGAGGTCGGCACGCAGGCGGCCGTCGGCGTCGAGCTTGGGCTCTTTGCCATACAGGCTGTCCTTGAACAAGCCGTAGACCTGCTCGATGCAACCTTCGTGGCTGCCCTGTTCTTTCATTACCTTGAACAGCAGCGACAGGTACAGCGGCATGATCGGGATCGCCGAACTGGCCTGGGTGACCACGGCCTTGAGCACCGACACACGGGCGTCGCCCTTGAGTGCTGCGAGGTTTTCGCGCAGGGTCAGGACTTTCTTGTCCAGGTCTTTCTTGGCTTCGCCGATGGAGCCATTCCAGTAGATATCCTGGGTCAGCTTTTCGCCCAAGTAGGTGAACGCAGTGGTCTTGGCGCCTTCGGCCAACACGTCGGCTTCACGCAGGGCATCGATCCACAGCTGCCAGTCTTCACCACCCATGACCTTCACGGTGCCGTCGATTTCTTCCTGGGTAGCTGGCTCCAGGGTGGTGTCGACGACGACGCCCTTGTCGGTGTTGATGCCACGCAGGGTCACGGACTTGCCAATCGGTTTCAGGGTGGAGGTGTGCACCACGCCTTGTGGGTCGGTGCGGCGTGGCGCGGCCAGGCTGTAGACCACCAGGTCGATCTTACCCAGGTCTTTCTTGATGGTTTCGATGGTCAGGCGCTTGATCTCGTCGGAAAAGGCGTCGCCATTGATGCTCTTGGCGTAGAGGCCTTTCTCTTTAGCAAACTTGTGGACAGCGGCGCTGTTGTACCAGCCGGCAGAGCTGAGCTTGCCCTCTTCGCCTTCTTTCTCAAAAAACACGCCAAGGGTGTCGGCGCCGCAGCCAAAGGCGGCGCTGATGCGCGCGGCCAGGCCGTAGCCGGTGGAAGCCCCGAGAACCAGAACCTTTTTCGGGCCACCTTCGATGGCGCCGTGTTCAGTTACGTAGTCAATCTGTTGCTTGACGTTCGCTTCGCAGCCAACAGGGTGGGCCGTTACACAGATAAACCCACGAACCCGCGGTTTGATGATCATAAAAATTCTGCCTCTTCCAAGGTGCCGAAGGCCAATGGTGGCCATTACAGCTTCAATCGTTCTGGTCTATGACGCACGGAAAACCGAAGCGTCACGATAGTCGCAATTCTTCTGTTCACAAAATCCAATTCACCGCAGTTCGGGGACGCCGTCTGGAGGATGGCCAAACGTAAAAACTGTAGGTGGCTTTCGCACATTTGAAAGATTTAAAACGCCTATCCGGCAGCTAACGTCTTATTATGACGGGATTGTTTCAATATGTTTCAAAATACCACCACTCGCATCCATGGATTTGGACCTGTCGAATGGCGTCCAGCTGGAGCTGAGTTTCATGAATAAGCCTGCTATCCGCAAAAAACTGGTCTCGATCGCCTGGGTACTCGGCGTCTTGTTGATTATCGACATCTTCCCCCAGACTACCTTGGTGTTCCTGGGCCTGGTGGTGCTCTGTGGTCTCTATGATTTCCTGCGCAACGGCCTGTACGACCGCACAACCATCAAAAAATATTTTATAGGCAGCGGCCGTAATACCTGGCTATTAGCACCGTTCAACACCTTGTTCGACGTATTGAGCAAACCCAATCGCCATATCTACAAAATGCACGACCTGCCGCCGGCCTGGCGCGAGGATCTGCAACAGGTGATCGACAACGCCATGGCTCACAAGGATGAAATCATCGAGTACCTGGACGCACGCATGGCCGAGAAGAAACGCGGCATGCTGTTTTTTCAGTGGTACGGACGCCCAATCGAAACCACTCTGGACATTGCATCGCTCAAGGAAAAACTGCCCTACGTCAAAACCATCGGGGTGTCGGTGTTCAATGAAAACCGCTCCACCTCGTTTCACTTCGGTCCCCTGCGCCTGATGTACCGGGTGTTGTACAACATGGCTCCGGCGCCCCACCACGAGGGGGTCTACATTCAAGTGGGCAAGCACAAGCACTATTGGCATGACGACCCGCTGTTCATTTTCGATGACACGCTGATGCACGCGTCTTTCAATAAAAACGATGCCAAGCGCTATTGCCTGTTCATTGATATCGTCCGGCCTTCACTCCTCCCATTCGTCCTCAGAGGCCTGATTGCGGGCTTTGCCGGTGTGGTCTTTACCCTGCGGCGGTTTTTCTACAAGAACTGGAAGCTGATTCAGTAAGTTCTGCGGCATGATGAAGGGCGACGGTGTTTGCGTCCGGCCGCTGAGCCGGAGAAAATGCCAGTCCAATGCGACCTAATCGGCGCTCATCATCCTCATGCCACTGGCTGTCCGCGGTCCGGTGGCAGCGCTTTCAGGGAATCAGAATGCCCCAACGTCAAGTCATCAACGCGTCCGTAAGCCCCAAAGGCAGCCTCGAAACACTGTCCCAGCGTGAAGTCCAGCAGCTCAGTGAAGCAGGTTCCGGCAGTATCTACACCCTGTTCCGCCAGTGCGCCCTGGCAATCCTCAATACCGGCGCCCATATCGACAATGCCAAGACCATCCTCGACGCCTATCAGGATTTCGAAGTCCGCATCCACCAGCAGGATCGTGGCGTACGCCTGGAGCTGCTGAACGCGCCGGCCGATGCCTTCGTCGATGGCGAAATGATCGCCAGCACCCGTGAGATGTTGTTCAGCGCCCTGCGGGACATCGTCTACACCGAGAACGAACTGGACAGCCAGCGCATCGACCTGAGCAACTCCCAGGGCATCACCGACTACGTGTTCCACCTGCTGCGCAACGCCCGCACCCTGCGCCCCGGTGTCGAGCCGAAGATTGTGGTGTGCTGGGGCGGGCACTCGATCAATACCGAAGAATACAAATACACCAAGAAAGTCGGCCATGAACTGGGCCTGCGTAGCCTCGACGTGTGCACCGGTTGCGGCCCTGGCGTGATGAAAGGCCCGATGAAGGGCGCGACTATTTCCCACGCCAAACAACGCATCACCGGCGGGCGCTACCTGGGCCTGACCGAGCCGGGCATCATCGCCGCCGAAGCGCCGAACCCTATCGTCAACGAGCTGGTGATTCTGCCGGACATCGAAAAGCGCCTGGAAGCCTTCGTGCGAGTCGGCCACGGCATCATCATCTTCCCGGGCGGTGCCGGTACAGCTGAAGAGTTCCTGTACCTGCTGGGCATCCTGATGCACCCGGACAACCGCGATGTGCCGTTCCCGGTGATCCTCACCGGGCCGAAACACGCCGCGCCGTACCTGCAACAGTTGCACGCCTTTGTCGGCGCAACCTTGGGCGAAGCGGCCCAGGCTCACTACCAGATCATCATCGACGACCCGGCCGAAGTGGCCCGCCAGATGACTGCCGGGTTGAAGACGGTCAAGCAGTTCCGCCGTGAGCGCAATGATGCGTTCCACTTCAACTGGCTGCTGAAAATCGACGAAGGCTTCCAGCGCCCGTTCGACCCAACCCACGAAAACATGGCCAGCCTGCAGTTGAACCACGCCCTGCCCCCTCATGAACTGGCGGCCAACCTGCGCCGGGCGTTCTCCGGGATCGTGGCCGGCAACGTCAAGGACAAGGGCATCCGCTTGATCGAGCAGAATGGGCCGTACGAGATTCACGGCGACCCGGAGATCATGAAACCACTGGATGAGTTGTTGCAGGCGTTTGTGGAGCAGCACCGGATGAAGTTGCCGGGTGGCGCGGCGTATGTGCCGTGTTATCGCGTCGTTCAGTGATGCTGATGCCGGGGAAGAACTGATATGTCCTCTTCATTTTCCTCCCTGAGCATCCACCTGTGGCGCTACGGCATTCCCGGCGACTGACCCAGGCATGCCGTGGGCCAGTCGGCTCAATCAGTCGGGGGTGGCTTATGTGACGCCGGCGACCTTGCACGGGCGTTGGATGGTGCGGGTGTCCATTGGCGCGCTGACCACTGAGCGCGAGCATGTAGCCGCGTTGTGGGAGCACTTGCAACAGGTGGTGGCTTGCCCTCGATGAGCGACCTATGGACCAATGGATCGGGTCCACCGTAACTCCTTACCCTAATTCAACGCAGCCAAGACCACCGGCATGCAACGGCTGACCTGAGCCACAGCGTTGCAGTGACGCTCACGCTTTGGTAAAACCTGCTGCTACAGACCTTATCTAGAGAAAGACAAACGTGCGCACGCTTCTTCTCGCTACTTTGGCATTGACGCCCACCCTGGCCTTTGCCGAAGCCATCGCCTGGCCCGAGCTGCCCGACACCTGTTTCGTCAGCGGTCGTTCTGCCACCAACGCAGATGTCGATAGCGGCTGTGCGGCGTTTCTGATTAACGTCAAGGGCAAGGCAGCAGGTACGCCCATCAAGCTGGATATTCCCCAGTACGCCATGCACATTAAAGAAGGCACTGGGAAAGAGACGCCGGTAATCATCATCCAGGCGGAAGAAAACGGCGATATCAAGGCTGTGGGTTACAAGGAGCTGGGCACCGAACAACTGGGCGCGGCGCTTTTGAAGGAAATGCGTTTGCTAGGAACGAAAAAACCAATATGAGCGATGCGCTCATGGCAGGTGAGGCGAACAAATTATGTACCCAAAAAATTACTGACCAGCCCTCCGTTTCAGCATCCTGCTGGCGCTGCCGTTGAACGGGCAAGTTAAAGATGAGTTTAGCGTCCGATCCTAACGTTTGCCGAAATGCACCTGAACCGCGCCCACAAAAAAACCCGCTGACCGGCTACTGGCTCAGCGGGTTTTTGGTATCGGTTCGGCCCTGACTCAGGACCTCACCAACCTCTTACAGTGCGATATCAGCCGCTGGCTTGCTCGGCTCGGCCGCAGGCTTTGCAGCCTCAGTGGCTTTCGGAGCAGCCCTCTGAGGAATCGCTGGCGGAGGCGTCAGTTGCAGAACCTTGGCGGTGTAGGCCCATTCTTCAGCAACACGCTCAGAACTACCATTCAGCTGAGTACCGTAGCTCGGCACGATCTGGTGCAGCTTTTCCTGCCAGGCCGGGGACGCAACCTTGTCCTTGAACACTTTCTGCAGCACGGTCAGCATGATCGGAGCCGCAGTCGACGCGCCTGGCGATGCACCCAACAAGCCTGCAAGGCTGTTGTCAGCGGAGCTGACCACTTCGGTACCGAGCTTCAGGACGCCGCCCTTCTCTTCGTCACGCTTGATGATCTGCACGCGTTGACCAGCTTGCCACAGACGCCAGTCTTCTTTCTTGGCGTTCGGGAAGTACTCTTGCAGCGCCTTGAAGCGGTCGTCGTCCGACTGCATCAGTTGACCAGCGAGGTACTCAACCAGCGGGTACTGCTCAATGCCCACCTTGGTCATCGGCCAGATGTTGTGGGTGGTGGTGCTGGTCAGCAGGTCGAAGTACGAGCCTTCTTTCAGGAACTTGGTGGAGAAGGTGGCGAATGGACCAAACAGGATTACGCGCTTGCCATCCAGCACGCGAGTGTCCAGGTGCGGAACCGACATCGGCGGTGCGCCAACGGAGGCTTTACCGTAGGCCTTGGCTAAATGCTGCTCGGCGATGGTCGGGTTCTCGGTCACCAGGAACGAACCACCAACGGGGAAACCGGCGTATTCACGTGCTTCCGGAATGCCCGATTTCTGCAGCAGGTGCAGTGCACCGCCGCCCGCACCGATGAACACGAACTTGGCGTCGGTTTCGGTCTTGGTGCCGTCTTTCAGGTTCTTGTAGCTGACGCGCCAGGAGCCATCGTCATTCTTGGTGATGTCTTGCACTTCGCTCGACAGCTTCAGATCGAACTTCGGCGTAGTTTGCAGGTGAGCAACAAACTGACGGGTGATCTCGCCAAAGTTCACGTCTGTACCGATCGGAGTCCAGGTGGCCGCGATTTTCTGGCTAGGGTCACGCCCTTCCATCATCAGCGGAACCCATTTCTTGATCTGCACCGGGTCTTCGGAGTATTCCATGCCCGCGAACAATGGGCTCGCCTGCAGTGCTTCATAACGCTTCTTGAGGAACTTGATGTTGTCATCGCCCCACACAAAGCTCATGTGCGGAGTGGAGTTGATGAACGAACGCGGGTTCTTCAGAACGCCCTGCTGAACCTGCCAGGACCAGAACTGACGGGAGATCTGGAATGCTTCGTTGATCTCGACCGCTTTCGGGATTTCAACGTTGCCATTCTTGTCTTCCGGGGTGTAGTTCAGCTCAGCCAAAGCCGAGTGACCGGTACCGGCGTTGTTCCAGCCGTTGGAGCTTTCTTCGGCAACCCCATCGAGGCGCTCGACCATCTCCATCGACCAATTCGGTTCCAACTCATTGAGCCAGACACCGAGGGTCGCACTCATGATGCCGCCGCCAATCAGCAGCACATCGACCTTCTTTGCCTCTTCCGCGTGAACAGACGTGATCCCCATCGACAAAGCCAGCCCCAACAGGGCAGTGTTTACTTTCTTGAACATCGTAGCACCTATGATAAAACGCCATCCGCCCTACAGCCCCGCATCATCCGGCAACCTGGATTCGCGCTGCGCCAGGCAACGCACCGCAGGTTCCCGCATTCATAAGGACTGAAGGGTGGGCACACAAGGCCGACGTATCGACCTCACTTTTATGTCCCTTCTGCGCTGACTTCTTATCATTATTGGCTTCAGCTACCTCGGCGACAGCCATCCTGCCATGCGTGTACGGATGCACGAATGGAAGAAAGGATAGACCAAGATGGCGTGCAGAATATCATGCTCGGGTTGGATGGGGGGGCATCGCATCCGGCATAACGGCTTCCTTGGGAAAAGCAAAATCGAGGGATGGGCTTTAGTATTGAAGGCGACTGGTAGGCGCTCGCTCGTACTTTCCGAGCGCCCAAAACAAAACCCCATTTAGTTTCGCAAGTGGGGTTTCGGAATCTAATATTGACGAGTGAGCGGGCTTGCCCCATCACCACAACGTCTTATCCAGCGCCTTGCAGAACGAATGTCAGATCTTGAAGCTATCAACCAACTGCTTCAAACGGCTGGCTTGTTGCGAGAGTGCATCACAGTCTTTCAAGGTTTCGTTGAGGTTGACGACGCCCTGCTGGTTCAGCATGTTGATTTGGTTGATGTCGACGTTGAGGGTTTCCACCACGGCGGTCTGTTCCTCGGTGGCCGCCGCTACCGACTGGTTCATCCCGTCGATCTCGACGATCCGCTGGGTCACGCTGACTAGGCGTGCGCCGGCCTGGTTGGCCACCTCGACACTTTCTTCGCTGGACACCTGGCTGGCATTCATCGTCGTCACCGCCTCGCGCGAACCGATCTGCAACGAGGTGATCA
>NZ_VOBG01000022.1 GCF_008369295.1 Pseudomonas sp. ANT_H4
TTGAACATTACAACGAGCAGCATCCGCACAGCGCTTTGAACTATCGCTCACCGAGGGAGTTCAGGCGCTTGGCGGCAGCACCAATTTAACAGGGAGTTGGTGTCCGGTTTTGTAGGGGCAAATCCAGTGACCTACCTGGAAGGTAATCCCGACAATCCGTTGATTACCGGTTGCGTGCCTAACAAGGTCACGCCTGTGCCGTACCCGTTGCCCGCGAACAAAACCAAAACGGTCCTGCGTAGCCAAAGCTCGCCCGCCAGTGGCGGCTACAACGAGCTGTCGATTGAAGACCGCAGTGGCCAGGAACTGATCTACCTACGGGCTCAGCGTGACATGGAGCAGAAGGTCGAAAATGACAGTCGATTGGAAGTCGGTAACGAGCGTAAGGAAATCATCAAGGGCAACAGCATCGCCGTGTTGGAAGCTGAAGAGCAACGCACCGTCACCGCTGACCGCAAAGTCCAGCTCAAAGCCAATGACTATTTGCAGGTCGCCAGTAGTAGCCACACCCGTGTAGGGCAAACGGTGGTAATCGAGGCTGGTCAACAGGTCCACCTCAAGGCCGGTGCCCATCTGATCCTGGACGCTGGAGCCAGCATCACCTTGAAAGGCGGTGGTCAACATATCGTGATTGGCCCTGGCGGTATTTTCAGCAGTACCGAGATTCAAATCGGTGGTGCGCCTGCTGGAGGAACGGCTGCCAATCCGTTGTTGCCAGGTGTATTAGCGGCCCTGGCGACCCCTCCCGCACTGTCTATGATGGCCCCGACACAAAATGCGCTGATGGCGGCAAGTAAAGTTAAAGGCACTGACATCTGCCCGCTTTGCGAGGCCTGTAAAAACGGTATTTGCCTGCCCAAAGGAATGACATCATGATGGCTGCCTGCCCTCGGCAATGGATGATCGATCAGCTAAAACTCGACCATGCCCTGTGCCTGATTCTGGACTCGGAAGGTGAGTTCGACGCCCGCCAAGCCTTGTTGAATACCTGCCAACCTGATCAGCACCGCAGTGTGTACAGCGAGACTCAGGTCTCCGCTTTGGCTGATGCGGGGCCTTTCATATTCCTCATCGACAATCCTGACGATGGGCGCATCAAAGAACTACTCAAGGTGCCCGAGCGCAATTGGGGCTGGCTTGCGAGTATTCGCAAAGATGACCTGCCCGCGCTGACCCAACACTGGCGTGAACGCATAATTATAGGCACTCGGCCTAATCAGGCGCTGTACCGTTTTCACGATAATCGTGTCCTCACCCGTGCCTTGGGACATATCCCTGAAGAGGCTCGCCCTGAGTACCTGGGGCCCGCGATCAGTGTGTGTTACTGGGAAGGTGCACGCTGGGAAGTCACCCACAACCCTGTTCCCGGCGAACACCCGCTTCCTGCTGATCCGATGTGGCTGAACATCCCCTTACCGGCAAGTCAGTCGATGGAGATACTTCAGTCCAATATCTACCGGTATTTGTGGGCAGAACACAGCGACGATCTGGTGCGACTCAGCCAGCGCCAAGACCCAAGCACTTGGCTCGCAGAACAACTCTCGCAGGCTCAGCAATGGGGATGGTCTGCCCCTGAGCAAGTGCATTTTTTGATCATCAACAAACTCAATGAAACTGAACTACCCATCATGAAAAACTGGTTGCCTCATGCCGGCGAAGCGCCGCAGGTGCACTTCGAGCGACTTTTTGATGAAGCGAAATTCTGGTCAGGAGAGCAATCAGCATGATGCACGTACGACGCTTTACTCCCCAGCTCCTACGAGCCTTGTTTATCAGCGCAATGGCCTTGGTCGCTTCGGGCTGCTCAATGGCGCAAACAGAAAGCTTTACCTTCCAGGCCGATATGCCGGAAAACTTCACCATTAGTCCGATGGCGTATTACGACTCAGCCTCAGGCGAGGCGTGTTCCGGGCATAACCTTATCCAAAGCGAGCAGCCCAAAGGAGTGCGTCCGGTTGAGTTCAAGCTGCCACTGACGGACACAGCGAAGGGGTGTTCAATGGTTTTGACAAAGGTGGTGCTGCATATCGAAGGACAGTGGGGCAAGCGTGAGCTGGACATGAGTCTACAGACTGCCGGTTTATCGATTCATGATGAGCCATCAGAAACGGTTCGCCCTTTCCCCACTTCGGGACCTCTGGTCTTTCAGGGCCAGTGCCAGTGGTTGTTTCGCACGATGGGTCCGTATCGTTACATCGTCAAAATCCTGGAGTGTCGGGCGCTCGACGCGAATGGCGTTGTGCAGAAAAGCCTGGCGGGCGCAGCGTTGCAACGCGATCAGTTAGCGGGCAAGACCGTGAAGTTGATGCTGGCGGTGGCGAAAGAGGAGCTGCCTTACTTTGATCGCTATTGGATTAAAACAACTAGTGGATGGAAACCGTGCAAGGGGAACTGGGGGCGCGACATCGAGGAACTCTGTGTAACTCCCCCTCAATTCAAACCCTTCAAAATGCCTGATGGACGTGACTGCACCGTCTACCCCAACTGCACCGAATAAGGACATCAAAGGATGAGTTCGTATAAACCCATGGAAGATGGGGATAAGCCGGCTTTCAGCGGCAAGATGTTTGCCTGCCCAAACAAAGGGCACTGGGTTAGTTTTCAGTTGGTAGACGAGTTCGGTGATGGCAAACCGTATGCTGGCCTTGCCTATACCCTTCAGGACAGCGCGAAGCAACAGTACGCGGGGGTGCTGGACGCCAAAGGGTTTGCCAAAATTGAAGACTGCTATCGTGGGCCTGTCGTATTAACGTTAGATCGCGCATATGCAGGCGGCGAGGTTGTTTATAACGACTTGATGATCCGTAAGTCATATCCACTTCCGATTACCGAACTCCAAGTTCGCGCCGAACAAACCCGCTTCTTTCACCAAGACGGTTTCCCTGTCGACAACAACCCTGCGCTAAAAGCGGGAGATAAATTCATTCAGGTAGAGGTGCGGGATCTTGTCAAACGCAGCGCACACTTACCTCCCCCCGTGATTGACCGTAAATACCCGCCGGATGACATCCTGGTAAGGGCGCTTGATGAGCTGACGTTTGGTCCAGAGCCTTTATCTCCGGTTGGTGTTGGGCTGCTGTCGAACCGACACACGCTACTACAGGTGCGCCCACTGCGTGCGTTTAGACCCATGCTCTCAACCGACGACGCCTTCAGCGCACTCAACCTGTATCAGCTTGCAATCATGGCGAATTTGAGCTATTCCGACTTCGGCCAGAACCCCGCCGAGAAGCCTGTAGACTCTGTGAGTTTCCCACTGGATCCCAGCGTCGGTAACTTTTTTGGTGATGCACTTTCAAACTATCGAGAAAGTTGGAAGGTAGACAGTTCACAGTCGCCAGTTCACCGGTACTTCCCTCTGTATGAAGAAGTTCCTTACTCGAAGCGCTTTGAGATTTTGCCGTTCGACCCAATGCAGTATGAGCAAAACAAGCCGAGCGACACTCAGGAGCACCCTGCCAATCTGCATTTTTTTGATGACGCCAGCAAGAATCGGCTTAGCGGAAAGAGCACGCAGGCGTTCATCACGCATCATGATGAAATCATACTGATCGCTATCCGTGGAACACTGGAATTGTCAGATTGGTGGCGTGACGCGGATGCGGCACAAGTTCCCTTCAAAGAGGGTAAAGGGAAGGTCCATCATGGCTTTTACGATGCCTATCAGGCGTTGAAGAAGTTTATTCAGGACTATTTATTCCGATTTTATGTCGGTCAAAAAATCATAATCAGTGGCCATAGTCTGGGTGGTGCGATTGCATTGCTGCTGGCGGAAGCATTGCGATGTGATGAAACTCAGAAATACGACATTCTCCTTTACACCTATGGATCGCCACGCGTGGGTGATGCCACGTTCATCGCGGCTGCCGAGCCGCTGACGCACCACCGGATGGTGAACAACAACGATATGATTCCCGGTGTCCCCGCACCCTGGATGAACGCACGACGATCCATCTGGATTCCTGGGCTAGCGACACTTTTTATTACCAACCCTGTTTTAGGCATATTGATCTTCGTCGCAGGTCTTGTTCGTGTTGGTGGCGATCCTTATCAGCACCACGGCACGTTGCATCACTTTATGCCCGTGGATTTTACCAGGAAGGAAAAGTCGTCGATTCTCTGGAATCCGGGTTGTGCCTCCATAGAAGAGGCCGCTTGCACTCGGGCTCTCGCCAAAGATGGCGACCTGCCATTTCGTGGTGGTTTTATCGATCAAGCCATGAGTTTAGGTGATCACAGTATACCGGGGTCTTATATCCCGTTCTCTTGGGCGACCTTTCGACGTTGGCAGCAAACTCAGGAAACGAACGGGACGGTAGTCACTGGGCGGGAATACGAACTGGTGGCGGCGGCATTGGAGACGATGCGCACCAAAGTACAGGATCAAGGTAAGCAAACAAGGAACACTCAGCGCTATAGCAACAATGATCCTGAGTACATACAAACAGTGACTGACTTGAACAAAGAGTCGCAAAATCTTCTCGACTCGCTACAACGGCTTAAAAAACAAAACGAACGCCATCTGGCACTTGTCGATGTCTACGGCAGCGCTGCGCAATCTCCCAACTTGGAAGCTGCTCTGCATCGCTGGAAGGGCCAGCGGGAGAACAAGCTGCAAGTGCAGATTGCAATGATTCCTCAGCAGGACGATGGCGATTTGATGTTTGCCTCTCGCATCGGTGCGCCTCATACGCTAGACATCGATTCTATTGTTTAGTAGGGGTGTCTACTGGCTTGTGCCTGGAATACGCACGAGCCACCCCCAGCCGGCTGTAACCCCGCCAGATTCGCGTATCCTTGACCCCACCAAACCCAAGGACCCAACTCCCTCCAATGCTGCTGATTTCCAACAACGTGCACCTGCCAGATGCCGAGATCGAGTTGACCGCGATCCGGGCCCAAGGCGCCGGTGGCCAAAACGTCAACAAGGTCTCCAGTGCCGTACACCTGCGTTTCGACATCCCGGCCTCGTCTCTGCCTGAGTTCTACAAGGAACGCCTGCTGGCCCTGCGCGACAGTCGCATCACCACTGAAGGCGTACTGATCCTCAAGGCCCAACAATACCGAACGCAGGAACAAAACCGCGCCGATGCCCTGGAACGCCTGGTGGAACTGATCCTCAGCGCCACCAAGGTCGAAAAGAAACGCCGCCCCACCAAACCCACCATGGGCTCAAAAAAGCGCCGCCTGGAATCCAAGACCAAACGAGGCAGTATCAAGGCCGGGCGCGGCAAAATCGACTTCTAGGTCGCTTGCCGTTCTTCACGGTGCTTCGGCGCCTGCCGGTACAAGTACAGGCTCAGCAGCAATCCAAAAAACGCCGCAATGGCTGCAAACAGGAAGATTGACGCAAAGCCGAACCCCGCCGCAATCGCCCCGGCCAGTGGCCCGGTGATGCCCAACGAGAGGTCGATAAACAGCGAATACGCCCCCACCGCCGCACCCCGGCTGGAGGCTGGCACCAGATTGACCGCCTCCACACCCAGCGCCGGAAACACCAGGGAAAAGCCAAACCCGCTCAACGCCGCCCCGGCCAATGCCAGGTGGGCGTCCGGTGCCAGCCACAGTAACAAGAGGCCCAGGGTTTCCACCGACAGGCAGACAATCGCCACGCGAAAGCCGCCAATACGGTTGATCAGGTTGCCGAACAACAGCCGCGCGCCGATAAAGCTGGCGCCGAACAAGCTCAGGCACAGCACCGCGTTGTCCCATTGTTGGGTGGTGTAATACAGGGTGATGAAGGTGGCGATGGTGCCAAAACCAATGGAGCCTAACGCCAGGCCACAGCCGTGGGGCAGTACGCGGCCCAGCACATGCATGAATGGCAAGCGCTCGCCCACCACGATGGGCGCCGCCACTTTCGGCCAAGCCAGCAGCAAGCCCAGCACCGCGAGCAAGATGATACTGGCACCCATGCTCCATAGCCCGAAGTGACGGACCAGCAGCACCCCCAGCGGCGCGCCGACCGCCAGGGCGCCGTAGCTGGCGATGCCGTTCCAGGAGATGACCTTGGCGGTGTTTACCGCGCCGACCCGGCCAATGCCCCAGCCGATGGAGCCCGAGCCCACCAGGCTTTCGGCGCTGCCGAGCACCAGGCGGCCGATCAACAGGCTGGTCAGGCTCAGCGCTGGCAGGTCCGAAAGCCAGGCCGAGAGCAACATGAACACGCCGCTCAGGCCGCAACCTGCCAGGCCGTACATCACCGCGCGCTTGCTGCCCAGGTTATCAATGATGCGCCCGGCATACGGCCGGCTCAGCAGGGTGGCCAGGTATTGCACGCTGATTACCAGGCCGGCGATGACGGCGCCGAAGCCCAGGTCGCTGTGTACATAGCCCGGCAGCACGGCCAGGGGAATGCCGATATTCAGGTAGCCGATGAAGGTGAAGAGAACGATGGAAACAACTTGCAGCGTGACCGCCATGGGGCGCTGGGTATCTGGCATGGGGAGAGGTCCACTGTCGCAGCAGGAAAAGATAGGCTGCTTATGATACCGATGCATTGGTCGATGCAGGGCGGCAAAACGAAAAAGTCTGGATCAAAGGTCTGGGATGCCAACTGCCGGGGGGGCGTCTGTTCAGGTCTTCCACCAGGCGAATGACGATGTGCACGGCCAGGAGCGCGTGCATCTTTTCATCATGAAGGGCGATGACCAGCCTGTTGTGGGAGGGGCCAGGACGCAGACGCCTGTTAGCGCTCGGCAGGCTTGAGCAACTGCGTGGTTACCAAGGCGGCAAGGGCGTTTTCCTGGGTGCCGAAGCGCTTGAGCAGCAGGGCCTGTTTTTGCGCACTGAGGCGGTTCCAGACGTCGACCATCTGCAAGGCAGTGTCGAGCAAGGCGCTGTCGGGCGGGGTGTTGGCGGTGTTGGTCATGGCGGGAGTCTCACGGTGTTCAGGCGGTGTGGAAAGCGCTCAATGTCACGCTTTCCACACGGTCTGGGTACGGCACTCAGTCCTGGCTTTCGCTGTCGACTGGCTTTGCCTCTTTTGGCTGGGGCTGTTCGCTGCCGGCCTGTTGCGGGGTTGGCTGCTCAGTTTCGCGCAGGCTTGGGAAGGGGAGATTAGGTATTTCGTGCATCGTCGTCGCTCCTCGCAAGGTCTGTTTTTTCAATTGCAGGTGATTCCGCGCTTTCAGAAAGCCTTGGCAGGATACAGCACTGTAAATGACAAAAAGACTTTTATATCGGCGGATGTACGAACCTTCATCGCAAAGACGCAAGTGACAAGAGGTCACACTTGGCCCTGGCGCTCCATCGCCGCCTTGTAGATCGAGTTCTTCGGCTGGGCAAAGACCCGGGCCAGCATCGGTTCGAAAAAGCTCAACGCCAGGGTGTCGTAGGCCGGGTCGAATGCTGCCGCGTCGTACTGCGCGCAGAACTCGATGGTTTGCTGGTACTGCGGGTGGTCGCCAAATTGCTCGCGCAAGTGGCGGTCCATCCCCAGGTGGTGGAAAAAGTAGTAGCCCTGGAAAACCCCGTGCTTTTCCACCATCCACAGATTCTCGGGGCTGACGAAGGGCTTGAGGATAGCGGCGGCGATGTCCGGGTGATTATAGGAACCCAGGGTATCGCCGATGTCATGGAGCAGTGCGCACACCACGTACTCTTCGTCACGGCCATCGTGCCAGGCGCGGCTGGCTGTTTGCAGCGAGTGGGTCAGGCGGTCCACCGGAAAACCGCCGAAGTCGCCTTCCAACAACCGCAGGTGCGCGACAATCCGTGTCGGCAATTGCCGGGCATAGGCGCTGAAATTCCTGGCGATGATCGCCCAGTCTTCCTGGGTGCCGTCCTGCATATGGGTGAAGCGGGCCTGCTGGTTCATCGGCGGTTCTCTTATTGTTTTTAAGGTGTGGACTAAAACGGTACCTTGCCCAGAACCATGTCGCGGTACATCACAAAATCTCCCAACAAGCTGTAAAGCGGATGCTGGAAGGTCGCCGGACGATTCTTTTCGAAGAAAAAGTGGCCGATCCAGGCAAAGCTGTAGCCGGCCACCGGCAACGCGAGCAGCAGCCACCAGGCGCCTTTGCCCACGGCAAACGCCAGAATAAAAATCACCAGGCTGGTGCCAATAAAATGCAGGCGGCGGCAGGTGCTGTTGCCGTGTTCACTTAGGTAATAGGGATAAAACTCAGCGAAGCTTTTGAATTGTCTGACGTTTTCCACGGTGGACGGCCCTTTGTTTATTGTTCTGCTCGACAGATGTTCGGCGGGGAGCTTATTTGAGTCTAGAGTCATCAGTGGTAACGGCCAGTGACAATAGATGCCACTTTAGTATCCTTGGGTTCTTGGCTGTGGTTTCAGCCTACCTTTATTGGAAAGCGTGTTAAAAAACGCCATGAGCGAACGAACGACTTCTGCAAGCTGGGCGATGGGGATAGTCAAGGCACTGGAGATGGACGGCCTGGATTGCCGCGCCTTGTTCAAGCAGCTTGGCCTGGACTACGCCGCTCTGGATGATCCTGATGCACGCTTCCCGCAGGACTCCATGACCCGGCTCTGGCAGCGGGCGGTGGAGTTGTCGGGCAACCCGGCGATTGGCCTGAACATGGGCAAGGTAGTGCGCCCGGCGTCGTTTCATGTGGCTGGCTATGCCTTGATGTCCAGCCGCACCCTGGCTGAAGGTTTTATGCGCCTGGTGCGTTATCAGCGGATCATTGCCGAAAGCGCCGACCTGAGTTTCCGACTTTTACCCGAAGGCTATGCGCTAATTCTTACGGTACACGGCGACCATCTACCACCCACCCGGCAAAGTGCCGAGGCGTCACTGGCTTGTGCCTTGGCATTATGCGGTTGGCTGACCGGACGAACCCTGCAACCGCGCAAGGTGCTGGTGCAGGGCGATCAGCCGGCGAATCTGGAACCCTATAAACAGGCATTCCATGCGCCCCTGGTGTTCAACGCCCCTTATGACGCGCTGATCTTCGAGCGATCGGATATGGAAGCGCCACTGCCCACGGCGAACGAGGCGATGGCGTTGCTGCATGATCGCTTCGCCGGCGAGTATCTGGCGCGCTTTTCGGAAAGCCGGGTGACCCACAAGGCGCGGCAAATGCTGTGCCGGCTGCTGCCCCAAGGCGAACCCAAGCGCGAGGTGGTGGCCCAGACGCTGCACCTGTCCCAGCGCACCCTGCAGCGGCGTTTACAGGAGGAGGGCACCAGTTTCCAGACCCTGCTGGACGAAACCCGTCGCGAATTGGCGGAGCAATATCTGGCGCAGCCGTCGATGACCCTGCTGGAAATTGCCTACTTGTTGGGGTTTGCCGATCCGAGCAACTTCTTCCGGGCATTCCGGCGTTGGTTCGATGCCACGCCCGGCGAGTACCGGGCGCGGTTGTTGGAGGGTGCCGCGACCGTCAGTGACGCCAGAACGCCGGAATGCACAGCACAAACACTGTAATGATCTCCAGCCGTCCCAGCAGCATGCCTAGGGACAGTATCCACTTGGCGGCATCCGGCAGGCTGGAGAAGTTGCCGGCCGGGCCGATGGTTGCCCCCAGCCCAGGGCCTACGCCGGATACGGTACTGGCGGCGCCGGTCAACGCGGTCATCCAGTCCAGGCCCAGCAGTGACAGGGCCAGGGCGATCACGCAGATAGTGATGGCGAAGAAGAACGAGAAGGTCAGGATCGAACGTACGATCTCCTCGTCCAGACGGTGGCCGTTGTACTGCTGCTTGATCACTGCACGCGGGTGAATCAGCTGGTTCAAGTTAGCCTTGAGCAGGATGTAGGCCACCTGGAAGCGGAAGATCTTGATCCCGCCAGCCGTGGAGCCTGAGCAGCCACCGATAAAACCCAGGTAGAAGAACAACATCAGTGAGAAGTTGCCCCACAGGCTGTAGTCCCCAAGGGCGAAACCGGTGGTAGTCACCACGGAGGTAACGTTCAGTGCCACGTGGCGCAACGCATCCAGCCAGTGCAGATCGGTAGTCCACCAGTACCAGGAGCCCAGTACCAGCCAGGTCACCAGCAGCAATCCGAGCAGGCCTTGCACCTGCTGATCCTTGAGCAGCGCCCGCCGGTTGCCGCGCAAGGTGGCGACGTACAGGGTGAACGGCAAGCTGCCCATAATCATCACCACTATTGCTACCCAGTGCACCGCTGGCTGTTTCCAGTGGGCCAGGGATTCATCGGAGGTGGAGAAACCGCCGGTGGAAATTGCCGACATGGCGTGGTTGATCGCATCGAACAGGCTCATCCCGGCCCACCAGAACGCCAGGCTGCCGAGGATGGTGATACCAACATAGGCCGCCACAATCAGCCGCGCCACCATGTGCGAGCGGGGCATGAGCTTCTCAGAACGGTCCGAGGACTCGGTCTGGAACAGCCGCATGCCGCCGATACGCAGCAGTGGCAGGATCGCCACCGCCATGCCGATAAAGCCGATACCGCCGAGCCAGTGCAGTAGCGAGCGCCACATCAGGATGCCCGGCGACATGTTGTCCAGGCCGCTGAGCACCGTGGAACCGGTGGCGGTGATGCCGGACATGCTTTCGAAGAAGGAGTCGGTGTAACTGATGCGTTGGGTCAGCAGGAATGGCAGCGCGGCGAACATGCAGACGGCCACCCAACTGGAGACCGTCAGCAGGTACATGTCCCGAGGACGCAGGTGCACGTGTTCCGGGCGACCGGGGATGACCAAGGCCAACCCTGCGATAAAGGTGATCAGGCTGGCCCAGAGAAAGGACGGCAGGTCGCTGGTGCGTTCGAAAATCACCAGGGTCGCCATTGGCACCACCATGGCGATCGCGAGGGTGATCAGGAAGATGCCGATAATGAAACCGATGATCCGTAAGGTCGGCAACGCCATGAGGTCCACTCGGGTGACAGGAAAGGCCGCCATTCTACCTGTGGTGCAGACCATGTAAACCGGGCATAAAAAAGGCGACCCGAAGGCCGCCTCATTCACTCACTCAACCCTTGGCGATCAAAACGCGTGATCGGCACTGTCCGGGTTCAGGTCGCCGATGCCCAGCTTGCCGGCCGCCTGCTCGATGGAGCCAGTTTGCTTGACCAGGGAGGCGATGGCATCGCGCACGATCTGGTTGCCAGCTTCGTTGCCTGCCGCGATCAACTGGTCGTAGTGCTCACCCTTGTTGGCGTGGTCAACCATGACCTGGATTTTCGCTTCGGTGGCAGCCAGGTCAGCCTTGAGGGCTGCGTCGGCGGCTGGGTCAGCCTTGGCCACCAGGGAGGACAGGCTGGCGCCGGTCAGCTTGGTGCCGTCGACACGGGTGTATTCGCCCAGGTAGACGTTACGGATGCCTTTGGCGTCGTAGAACTGTGAGTTGTGGGTGTTATCGCTGAAGCAGTCATGCTCGTCTTCCGGCGAGTTGGCTTCCAGGGACACCTTCATGCGCTCGCCTGCCAGTTCACCCAGGGACAGGCTGCCCATGCCGAACAACATTTTGCGCAGGCCGTCGGTGCCAGGTTCCGCTTCCAGGGTGGCGCGGTAGTTGTCTTCGACGTTGGGCTTCCAGTTGCCGACCATTTCTTCTAGGTCGCTGACCAGCAGCTGGGTCACAGCGCTCAGGTAAGCACGGCGACGCTCGTTGTGGCCGCCAGTGGCGCCTTCACCTTGCAGGTAGTCCGAGGCCGGACGGTTGCCGGCGCCAGGGCCGGTACCGTTCAGGTCCTGGCCCCAGAGCAGGAATTCGATGGCGTGGTAGCCGGTGGCAACGTTGGCTTCGGAACCGCCCAGCTCATTGAGGCTGGCGAGTTTTTCTGCAGTGATGTCCTTGACGTCGATCTTGTCTTCGCCGACCTGGATCTCGGTGTTGGCGATGATATTGGCGGTGGCGCCCGGGTTGCCGAGGGCGTGTTCGTAGGTTTTGTCGACGTAGTCGATCAGGCCTTCGTCCAATGGCCAGGCGTTCACCTGACCTTCCCAATCGTCAATGATGGTGTTGCCGAAGCGGAACACTTCACTCTGCAGGTACGGCACACGTGCGGCGACCCAGGCGGTACGGGCCGCTTTCAGGGTTTCGTCGTTCGGCTTGGCAAGGAAGGCGTCGATGGCGGCTTGCAGGGTTTTCGCCGTGGACTCGGAATCGCTGTAGACCGCGAACACGATGTCAGCGTAATGCGCGACCACTGCCTTGGCGGCGGCCTCGTCGACCTGGCCTGCCGTGCCGGCAGTTGGTGCGGTAGTGCTGGCGGCTGCAGCAGGTGCTTGAGGAGCAGCAGCCTTGTCTTTGCCCTCACCGCAACCGGCGAGAGAAATGGCGATGGCCAGCAGACTGGCGGTGGCCAGGGGCATACGAATCATGGCGAACATCCTGCTTCGGTAGATTATCGGGGCGCATGGCTGCGCGCAAAACTACGACATAATGCGAAAGATTTGCATTTTCTGTAAAGGGTTAACGCTGTAAATAGTTAATATCGATTTGCCACTGGCCCAGCACCGCGCCCCGGAGTGCCATCATCGGCGTAGCCGCTTCTTCGTTCTACTCAACAGCGGCTACGCCGTGTAGTGAGCTGAAATCCATCACAGAGTCACGGAGTTATTGCGCTCGGCTTGCTTCAGGTATGCCACCAACTCCCGCGCCGGCAACGGTTTGCTGTAGTGATAGCCCTGACCTTCGTGGCAGCCTTCGGAGATGATGTAGGCCTCCTGCTCGGCGGTCTCCACTCCTTCGGCGATGACCTGCATGCCGAGGCTTTTGCCCAATTGAATGATCGCGCGCACGATGGTGGCATCGTCGTCGTCATCCAGCAGGTCCTGGACGAAGCTTTTATCGATCTTGATCTTGTCCAGGGGCAGGCTTTTCAGGTAACTGAGGGATGAGTAACCCGTGCCGAAGTCATCAATGGCGATCAATGCCCCGGAGCGGCGCAGGCTCAGCAGGTGCTGGGCCGCGGTGCTGATGTCTTCCATCAGGCCGGTTTCGGTGACTTCCAGCTCCAGGCTGCGGGGCGGCAGGCGGTAGATCTGCAGCAGGTTATTGACCACTCGCGGCAACTCGGCGTGGTGCAATTGCACCGTGGACAGGTTGACGGCCATGCGCAGTTCGGTGAAGCCCTGGTCATGCCATTCCCGCAGTTGCCGACAAGCCTGGTCCAGCACCCATTCGCCGATAGAAATAATCGTGCCGTTCTGCTCCGCCAGGGGGATGAACAGATCGGGTGGTACCAGGCCATGTTCCGGGTGTTGCCAGCGAATCAAGGCTTCGACGCCGACCACACGGTGATCGCGGTAGCTGATTTGCGGCTGATACACCAAGTAAAACTGACCGCGGCCCAAGGCCTCGCGCAGGTCTTTCTCCAGTTCACGGCGGCGGCGCATCTCGCTGTCGACGCTGGCGATATAGAACTGATAGCGATTGCGTGAGCGGCTTTTGGCCAACGTCATGGTCTGTTCGGCTTTTTGCAGCAGTTTCTCGGTGCTGTCGCCGTCTTCCGGGAACAGGGTGATGCCGATGGTGGCCCGTAGACGGATTTGCTCGTGATCGAGGGCAAATTCGGCTTCCAGGTCATCGAGGATGCTTTGCGCCAGTTCGGCGGCTTCATAGGGTTGCTCGATATCGGCCTGGACCAGGGCGAACTGGTCGCCCCCCAAGCGGGCGAGGGCGCCGAGGCGGCCGCTGTGGGCGCGCAGACGGTCGGCCAGGGCCAGCAACAATTGGTCGCCGACCTGGTAGGTGAACTGCTCGTTGACGCTTTTGAAGTCATCCAACCCGACACACAGCACTGCCACTCGCCGCTGCCGGCGGCCGGAGTCGATCAGGATCTTGTCCAGTTGCTCCTGCAGTTTCTGACGATTGGGCAGGCCGGTGAGGAAGTCGTACTGGGCCATGCGCAGCAGACTGTTTTCCGCCTCGTGGCGCAGATGGGTGTTGCGTTCGATGGATTCGAGCAACTGGTTGGCGGTGTTGATCCACAGGCCCAGCTCGTTTTTTTCGTGGCCCTTGAGCTGTGGGATCTTGTGCTCGCTGGGGCGGTCCGGGTTGATCGAACTCAGGTGCTCGATGATCCGCGACAGCGGCTTGGTCAGTAGCCAGTGATAGACCAGGTACAGCACCAGGCCCATGGCCAGGGCTCGCAGCACCCCGGAGATAAAGATGATCACCGAATTGACAATAAAGCCTTTGCCGTAGGTGGCGGTGTCGAGGGTGATGCTCAGGTCGCCGTAATACTCGCTGTAGGGCCCGCGCCCTACCAGCGGTGTGGTGAAGGTGCGCTCCTGGCCGAGAATCAGGTCAGTGAGCCAGCGGCTGGGCGATTGCTGCAAGTCGCGGCTTTTTTTCGCGAGCATGGCTTCGTTGGGGTGACCGATGGAGGCCATGCGTACAGCGTCATCCTGAAACAGGCCTTCGAGGACCTGCATGCCCATTTCGCGATCCAGGCTATAGACGGCCTGGGTCGAGGGGTCGCGAAACATGTCGAGGATGCGCTGGGCATCGCCGGCCACGGCCTGGCGCGTCTTGTAGGCATCGAAGACGATCTGCGCCACGCTCAGTGCCACGCCCACTATCAATGCCGAAAGCAGCACCACCCGTAGCAACTTCACCGACAAGCTGTTTTTGAGTTCCAGCTTCAAAGGGTCATTCCTTGTTCCATACGGGTAGCCTCAATATGCCATGAGTATTGGCAATCCCGTGATGGCAGTCAAAGGTACATTGAAGTAGTTGCAGGTTTGACACCGCGCTGGCTCGTTTCTGGGCGATGGAGCGCGGCGGATTTACATCCGCCTGCGCGGTAGCGGGGGCTGGAAACGGGTAACTTATGGGCAGGTTTGGAACGGTGGATTTTGAGGTTCGAACCTCAGCTGAACATGATGGTCTTGTTCTGCGCTTTTATCGTGGCGTCGAAATTTACGGACTTGTTTTGCTCCGCGGTTGTGTTTTTCAGTGTGTCGCCCAATGTTTTCGCTATCACGTCGGCGAAGGGTTGGATCAGGGGCGCAATCGACTTGGTTATATCGGCAGCCGCTTTGGCCAGTTCGCCAATCACGGGGAGTGCTGCTAATGCTGACATAGACATCGTGAAATCTCCGATAGGGATGAGAGGGTTATTCCTCATCGACTAGGTGGCAGCAGCTACTCATCGGGTTCCACGTTGACCGCATAAAACGCATAAAAAAGCCCGGCAATTGCCGGGCTTTTTCTACTGCAAGGGTTGCTTAAGCAGTGAAGGTCTTGCCTTCGAATTGCTCAGCGACGAACTTCCAGTTGACCAGGTTCCAGAACGCTTCCACATACTTTGGACGCACGTTGCGGTAGTCGATGTAGTAGGCGTGTTCCCAGACATCGCAGGTCAGCAGCGGGGTATCGCCGCTGGTCAGCGGGTTGCCGGCGCCGATGGTGCTGGCCAAGGCCAGGGAACCGTCAGCTTTTTTCACCAGCCAACCCCAACCGGAACCGAAGGTGCCGACGGACGTTTTGGTGAATTCTTCCTTGAACTTGTCGAACGAACCGAAAGCAGCGTTGATGGCTTCAGCCAGCGCGCCGGTAGGTTGACCGCCAGCGTTTGGCGCCAGGCAGTTCCAGTAGAAGGTGTGGTTCCAGACCTGAGCGGCGTTGTTGAAGATGCCGCCCGAAGAGGATTTGACGATCTCTTCCAGGGTCTTGCCTTCGAACTCGGTGCCAGGCACCAGGTTGTTCAGGTTCACGACATAGGTGTTGTGGTGCTTGTCGTGGTGAAATTCCAAGGTTTCCTTGGAGATGTGCGGCTGCAGGGCATCGTGTGCGTAGGGCAGCGGCGGCAATTCGAAAGCCATGATGATTCTCCTAATCAGGTCAGTTGCGGTGAGCGCAAGGCCGATCACGGGCGGCCAAACAAGCGCCGGGGAGTTTGTACTCTTTGCGGCGCAGGGACAGGATCATAGCACCGGGGGTGCGGCATAACCACGCAACAACTGTGTGGGATAGAGGTTCCAAAGTCTTTTGGATGCTCTTCAATTAAGATCAGACGGCGCTTATTAATTGATAGGCGACGCTGAACATCATTACTGCCACCAACAGGTCCAGTAGGCGCCACGTCGCAGGGCGCGCCAGCCAGGGTGCCAGCCACGCCGCACCCAGGGCCAGGGAGGAAAACCACAGGAATGACGCACTGGCGGCGCCTGCTACATAGGCACCGGGTTCGGTTTGCTGGGCGCCCAACGACCCAATCAACAATACGGTGTCGAGATACACGTGAGGATTGAGCAGCGTCACGGCCAAAGCGCTGAGCATCACCGCACGCAGCGAGCGAACTTTTTGGTTTGCCCCTTGGCCCAGGCTCTGCTGCGAACAGGCCCGACGCAAGGCGAGGGCGCCGTACCACAGCAGGAACGCCGCGCCACCCCAGCGCGCAATGGCCAGCAGCAATGGATTGCTCGCCAGTACCGTCGCCAGCCCAAACACCCCAGCGGCCACCAGCAGCGCATCGCAGACCACACACAGTGCCGCCACCGGCAGGTGATGCTCACGGCGCAGGCTTTGCGCCAGGACAAAGGCGTTTTGTGTACCGATGGCCATAATCAACCCCAGGGCCACCAGCAGTCCGTTCACATAGCTTTGCCACATAAGGTTTACTCCGCGTGCGCCGCCAATTGCCGCAACACCGTCATTGCCTGTTCAGCATCGTCGCGGCCGACAAACAAGTGATCGTGGTAGTAACCGGTGATCACGTTGCAACTGATGCCAGCCTTGCCCAAGGCGCTGGCGAATGCCGCGGTCAGGCCAACGGCTTCCAGGGCCGAATGCACATTCAAGGTGATCCACGCTGCCACATATTCGAACGGCAACCCGGCCTGTTCGGCCTGCTGGCGCTCGACGATCACCGTCAAACCTTCCTGCTCGCGGAAGCTGCCGATCACCTCGCAACCTTCCGGGATACGGTTGTCGGCCAGGGTGCAGAACACGTAGTCACCGTCATTGAGGTGCGGGCTCATGCTACGCAACAGGGTTGCCAGGGCGGTTTCGCCAGCCATGTGGATGATCCTTGAAGATAAGAAGCGATGCTGGCTATTCTCCGGCCCAACGCTGTATAAGAAAAACCAATATTACTGATCGCTCATTAGGGAAACTGATGTTCGACTATAAATTGCTTTCCGCCCTGGCGGCGGTGGTGGAACAAGCCGGTTTTGAGCGCGGTGCCCAGGTGCTGGGCATCTCGCAATCGGCGATCTCCCAGCGCATCAAACTGTTGGAAGCGCGAATCGGCCAGCCTGTGCTGGTGCGAGCCACGCCGCCTGTGCCTACGGAAATCGGACGGAGGTTGCTCAACCACGTGCAGCAAGTACGGCTGTTGGAGCGCGACCTGCAAAGCCAGGTCCCGGCGCTGGACGAAGAGGGCATGCCTGAACGCCTGCGCATCGCCTTGAACGCCGACAGCCTGGCGACCTGGTGGGCGCAAGCGGTGGGTGATTTCTGCGCCGAACAGCACCTGCTGCTGGACCTTGTGGTGGAAGACCAGACCGTTGGCCTCAAACGCATGCGTGCCGGTGAAGTGGCCGCCTGTGTTTGCGCCAGTGAACGGCCGGTCGCCGGTGCCCGCAGTTTGTTGCTGGGGGCGATGCGTTACCGGGCACTGGCCAGCCCAGCATTTATCGCCCGGCACTTTCCCGATGGCGTGCGTACCGATCAACTGGCGCGTACCCCCGCATTGGTGTTTGGCCCTGACGATTTTCTGCAGCATCGCTACCTGGCGTCCTTGGGCGTCGACGGTGGTTTCGAACACCATTTATGCCCATCGTCCGAAGGTTTTATCCGCCTGACGGAAGCCGGTTTAGGGTGGGGCCTGGTGCCCGAGTTGCAGGTGCGCGACCAGCTTGAGCGCGGTCTCCTGGTGGAGTTATTGCCAGATAAGCCCATTGATGTGCCGCTGTACTGGCATCATTGGCGCAGTGGCGGGCAATTGCTCGGTTTGTTGACCGAGCATCTGGCACGGGCCAGCGGCCAATTGCTGGTGCCCTTGGAGTGACAGTCAGCGTCAAGGCAACAGGTAGGAAAAACCAAAGAATGCGGAGTAATACATGAAAATTCTGGTCACCGGCGCAAGCGGCTTCATCGGCGGGCGCTTTGCGCGTTTCGCCCTGGAGCAGGGCCTGGACGTGCGGGTCAACGGGCGCCGGGCCGAAGGTGTCGAGCACCTGGTAAGGCGTGGCGCCGAGTTTATCCAGGGTGACTTGAATGATCCGGACCTGGTGCGCGACCTGTGCCACGATGTCGAAGCCGTGGTCCATTGCGCCGGCGCCGTAGGGCTTTGGGGGCGTTACCAGGACTTTCACCAGGGCAACGTGCTGGTCACCGAAAACGTCGTAGAAGCCTGCCTCAAACAGCGGGTAGGGCGCTTGGTGCATTTGTCGTCGCCGTCGATCTATTTTGATGGCCGCGATCACCTGGGGTTGACCGAAGAACAAGTGCCCAAACGCTTCAAGCATCCTTATGCAGCCACCAAGTACCTGGCTGAGCAAAAGGTATTCGGCGCCCAGGAATTCGGCCTCGAAGTACTGGCCCTGCGCCCGCGCTTTGTCACGGGCGCCGGCGATATGAGCATCTTCCCGCGCCTGTTGAAAATGCAGCGCAAAAATCGTCTGGCGATCGTCGGTGATGGCCTGAACAAGGTCGACTTCACCAGTGTGCACAACCTCAACGAAGCGCTGCTCAGCAGTTTGCTCGCCACGGGCTCTGCGTTGGGCAAGGTTTACAACATCAGTAACGGCGCGCCGGTGCCGGTGTGGGATGTGGTCAACTACGTGATGCGGCAAATGGAACTGCCTCAGGTCACCCGTTACCGCTCCTACGGTTTGTCCTACAGCGTTGCGGCGCTCAACGAGGCGTTTTGCGCGATGTGGCCGGGGCGCCCGGAGCCTGCCCTGTCACGGTTGGGGATGCAGGTGATGAACAAGGATTTCACCCTTGACATCAGCCGCGCCCAGCATTACCTCGACTACCAGCCCAAGGTCAGCCTGTGGACCGCTCTCGATGAGTTTTGCAGTTGGTGGAAGGCTCAGGATGCGGCCTTCAAATAACCGGCAATACACCGGGAACCGAATTTCGGGTTCATGGCCGATCAACGCAACGTGCAAGGGGTTTATACTCCCGCCGCTGGGCTTTCCATGTGGCTACCTCAAGGGTTTAAGGTTGATTCATGCGTAACGATGCTAACGACGACTTCGACAATGTGCCGAGCCTTCGCGCCGACAGTGCGGACGACGATGATTTTGTGCCGACCCCGGCCACTTCCGTACGCTCCCGACCCGCACCGGTGGTCAAGGTCAAGAGTGCGAGCACCGGCCCGCTGTGGGCATTGGTTGGCGCGCTGTTGTTCGCCTTCGCCGGTCTTGCCTGGTGGAGCTTCCAGCAGATTTCCCTGATGGGGCAGCAGTTGGTGGCGACCCAGGAAAGCTTCGCGCGCATTAGCGAAGAAGCGGCAGGGCGCCTGCAGGACATTTCCGGCAAGGTGGTGGCCAGTGAGGCCAACGTCAATAACGGCAGCGAAGCGCTGAAGATGCAGATCAAGCAGCTTGAAAGCCAATTGCTGGAGCAGGGCAAGCAGCAACAAGGAGTGGCCGGTCAGGCTACCGACCTGGACAAGCGCCTGGCGCAGATGACTGCCAGCACCACTGAGCTGGCGACTGCCAATGTGCAATTGCAAGCCCAGGCCAAAGCCCTGGCGGCTGAACTGGCGACGTTTAAAGCCGCTCAAGTTGAAGCGGGTAAGGTGAATGCCGAGGTCAAGGAGCTGAGCACCGATGTGGCGTCCTTGAAGAAGCAGGGCAATCCAACGGTGGCCATCGCCCGCCTGGAGCAGGATCTACTGGTACTCAAGAGCGAGCAGGACAACCGTCCGGCTGCTTCCGAGGGTCCTACCAACAAAGAATTCGATGTGTTCCGCATCCAGACCACCCGCAATATCACTACCTTGCAGAGCCAGGTGCAGAACCTGCAGCAGCAACTCAACGCGCCAGCCAAGGTCACGCCGCTCGGGCAATGACCTCCTGAATGAGTGGGCTTGTTGTGGCGAGGGGGCTTGCCACAGAAAGCCCTCATCACAAGTGATCTGTTCGACTCATGTCACCAGTCAGTGACATTTCCAGCCCTCTTGGTTACTTGCCCCCGCCCTCCCTTTGTTTAGACTCCTGCCACCCCACAAAAACAAAAAGGGCCAATCATGACCATGCAACCGCTGCCTTCCAGCAGTTGGCTGAACGCACCCGCCCATCACGCCTGGCTCGCCGCTGAAGGCCAGCGCCTGCTGTCGTTCGCCAAGGCCTCCAAACTCCCTGACGGTTTCGGCAACCTCGACGACCAAGGTCGCTTGCCCACCAATGCCCGCACCGAAACCATGAACACCGCCCGCATGACCCACAGCTTCGCCATGGCCCATGCCATGGGGCTGCCGGGCTACGCCGACCTGGTGGAACACGGCGTCGCAAGCCTCAGTGGCCCGCTGCGGGATGCTGAATATGGCGGCTGGTTCGCGACCCCAGGCGCCAGCGACGGCAACACCGGCAAGGCTGCCTACCTGCATGCCTTTGTCGCCCTGGCGGCCAGCTCTGCCGTGGTAGCCGGAGCCCCCGGTGCGCAAACCTTGCTCAACGACGCCATCCACATCATCGACCAGTACTTCTGGAGCGAGGAGGAGAGCGCGATGCTCGAATCCTTCGCGCAGGACTGGGGCGGCGTAGAAGCCTATCGCGGCGCCAACAGCAACATGCACGCCACCGAGGCCTTCCTTGCCCTGGCCGATGTCACGGGTGACAAACGTTGGCTGGACCGGGCGCTGCGCATCGTCGAGCGTGTCATCCACAACCACGCTGGCACCAATCAATTCATGGTGATCGAACACTTCGACCGCCACTGGCAACCGTTGCGTGGTTACAACGAAGATAACCCGGCCGACGGCTTTCGTCCCTACGGCATCACCCCCGGCCACGGTTTCGAATGGGCGCGCCTGGTGTTGCATCTGGAAGCCGCGCGCGAGCAAACCGGGCTGCTTACACCCAACTGGCTGCTGGCCGACGCCAAGAGTTTATTCGCCAGCGCCTGCGAATACGGCTGGGCCGTGGATGGCGCGCCCGGCATCGTCTACACCCTCGACTGGGAGCAACGTCCGGTGGTGCGCGAGCGTTTGCACTGGACCCACGCCGAAGCCAGCGCCGCTGCACAGGCCTTGCTCAAACGCACCGGCGAGCTGCATTACGAAACCTGGTATCGGCGGTTCTGGGAGTTCTGTGAAATCCACTTTATCGACCGCATCCATGGCAGTTGGCACCATGAACTGAGCCCGAAAAACCTGCCGAGCAGCAAGGTTTGGGGTGGCAAGCCGGACCTGTACCATGCCTGGCAAGCGGTGCTGCTGCCCGGCCTCCCCTTATCTCCGAGCATGGCCAGCGCTCTGGGCACGGGCGCCTATGTAACCAGCTGGTGACATAGGAGCGTCCCTTTGTTACCTGCAAGTCAAAAATCCCTGTTTAGAATCCCATGCAGCGCAAGCACCAGACTTGCATGCATAACAACAAGAAAAGGTACTCAGATGAACGCGATTAATCGCCTCGCCGTCGCTATTTCCATTGCCTCGTTGTTTCCCCTCACTGCTCTTGCCGCCGACTCGAAAGGGACGGTTGAAGTTGTGCATTGGTGGACCTCCGGCGGTGAGAAAGCGGCGGTAGATGTCCTGAAGGCCCAAGTCGAGAAAGACGGCTTCACCTGGAAAGACGGCGCCGTCGCAGGTGGCGGTGGTGCCACAGCCATGACCGTGCTGAAAAGCCGTGCGGTCGCTGGTAACCCGCCAGGTGTTGCCCAGATCAAAGGCCCGGACATCCAGGAATGGGCGTCTACCGGGCTGCTCGACACCGATGTCCTGAAGGACGTTGCCAAGGAAGAGAAGTGGGACAGCCTGCTCGACAAGAAAGTCTCCGATACCGTGAAGTACGAAGGTGAATACGTCGCCGTGCCGGTGAACATTCACCGCGTCAACTGGCTGTGGATCAACCCTGAAGTCTTCAAAAAAGCCGGTATCGAAAAAAATCCTACCACCCTCCAGGAATTCTACGCGGCCGGCGACAAGCTCAAGGCGGCGGGTTTCATCGCGCTCGCTCACGGCGGCCAGCCTTGGCAGGACAGCACCGTTTTCGAAGCCGTAGTGCTCTCGGTCATGGGTGTAGACGGCTACAAGAAAGCCCTGGTCGATCTGGATAACGCCACCCTGACCGGTCCTGAAATGGTCAAGGCGCTGACAGAACTGAAGAAAGTCGCGACCTACATGGACGCCGACGGCAAGGGCCAGGACTGGAACCTGGAAGCGGCCAAGGTCATCAACGGCAAGGCCGGTATGCAGATCATGGGTGACTGGGCCAAGAGCGAGTGGACAGCGGCCAAGAAAGTCGCCGGCAAGGACTACGAATGCGTAGCCTTCCCTGGCACCGAAAAAGCCTTCACCTACAACATCGACTCCCTGGCGGTGTTCAAGCAGAAAGACAAGGGTACTGCGGCGGGTCAGCAGGACATCGCCAAGGTCGTCCTGGGTGAGAACTTCCAGAAAGTCTTCAGCATCAACAAGGGCTCGATCCCGGTTCGTAACGACATGCTGAGCGACATGGGCAAGTACGGTTTTGACTCCTGCGCCCAGACCGCGGCCAAGGATTTCCTGGTGGATGCCAAGTCCGGCGGCCTGCAACCGAGCATGGCGCACAACATGGCGACCACGCTGGCCGTACAGGGTGCGTTCTTTGACGTGGTGACCAACTTCATCAACGACCCGAAGGCCGACCCTGCGCAAACCGCCAAGCAACTGGGCTCAGCGATCAAGTCTGCCAAGTAAACCCTTGTGGGAGCGGCGCACCGCCGCTCCCACAAGGAATGCCTTTGTAATTTTTCCCTTGCGCGGATTTTCCCCATGAGTTCTGTTGCTGTGTTCAGCAAAGCCTCGCCGTTCGATGCACTGCAGCGCTGGCTACCCAAACTGGTGCTGGCGCCCAGCATGTTCATCGTTCTGGTGGGCTTTTATGGCTATATCCTGTGGACGTTCCTTCTGTCGTTCACTAACTCGACTTTCCTGCCGTCCTACAAATGGGTAGGCCTGGCGCAATACGCACGGTTGTTCGACAACGACCGCTGGTGGGTGGCGAGCAAGAACCTCGCGGTTTTCGGCGGGATGTTCATCGGCATCACCCTGGTAATCGGCGTGCTGCTGGCGGTGTTCCTCGACCAGCGCATCCGCCGCGAAGGTTTTATCCGCACCATTTACCTGTACCCGATGGCGCTCTCGATGATCGTCACCGGTACCGCCTGGAAATGGCTGCTCAACCCAGGCATGGGCCTGGACAAACTGTTGCGTGACTGGGGCTGGGAAGGCTTTCGCCTGGACTGGCTGATCGACCCTGATCGTGTGGTGTATTGCCTGGTGATTGCCGCAGTGTGGCAAGCCTCGGGCTTTATCATGGCGATGTTCCTGGCTGGCCTGCGCGGTGTCGATCAATCGATCATTCGTGCCGCCCAGATCGATGGCGCGAGCATGCCGCGCATCTACTGGAAAGTGGTGCTGCCCAGCCTGCGTCCGGTGTTCTTCAGCGCAGTGATGATTCTGGCGCACATCGCCATCAAGAGTTTTGACCTGGTGGCGGCGATGACTGCCGGTGGTCCGGGCTACTCGTCCGACCTGCCCGCCATGTTCATGTATTCCTTCACCTTCAGTCGCGGTCAGATGGGCATGGGTTCGGCCAGTGCGATTCTGATGCTCGGTGCGATTCTCGCAATCATCGTGCCTTACCTGTACTCCGAGCTGAGGACCAAGCGCAATGACTAGTCTCGCCCATAAATCCTCCATCAGCCTGAGTCGCATCGCGATCTACACGGTGCTGATCCTCGCCGTGCTGCTGTATCTGGTGCCGCTGGTGGTCATGCTGTTGACCAGCTTCAAGACGCCGGAAGACATCAGCACCGGCAACCTGCTGAGCTGGCCGACGGTGGTCAGCGGCATCGGCTGGGTCAAGGCCTGGGCTACGGTCGATGGCTACTTCTGGAACTCGATCAAGATCACCGTCCCGGCGGTACTGATCTCCACTGCCATCGGTGCACTGAACGGCTATGTGCTGTCGATGTGGCGTTTTCGTGGTTCGCAGTTGTTCTTCGGCCTGTTGCTGTTCGGTTGCTTCCTGCCGTTCCAGACCGTACTGCTGCCGGCCTCGTTCACCCTGGGCAAAATGGGCCTGGCCAACACCACCGCCGGCCTGGTGTTCGTGCACGTGGTTTACGGCCTGGCGTTCACCACGCTGTTCTTCCGTAACTACTACGTCAGCATTCCCGATGTGCTGGTGAAGGCTGCACGTTTGGATGGCGCAGGATTTTTCACGATCTTCCGCCTGATCATTTTGCCGATGTCGACTCCGATCATCATGGTCTGCCTGATCTGGCAGTTCACTCAGATCTGGAACGACTTTCTCTTCGGCGTGGTGTTCTCCAGTGGCGACTCGCAGCCCATCACGGTGGCGCTCAATAACCTGGTCAACACCAGTACTGGGGCCAAGGAATACAACGTTGATATGGCAGCGGCGATGATCGCCGGGCTGCCGACCCTGTTGGTCTATGTGATCGCAGGCAAGTATTTCGTGCGCGGGCTGACGGCCGGCGCAGTCAAGGGGTAATCATGGCAACGCTCGAACTTCGCAATGTAAACAAGACTTACGGCGCCGGCCTGCCCGACACCCTGAAGAACATCGAACTGTCGATCAAGGAAGGTGAGTTCCTGATTCTTGTTGGACCTTCGGGTTGCGGCAAGTCGACGCTGATGAACTGCATCGCCGGCCTGGAAAACATCACCGGCGGCGCGATCATGATTGGTGACCAGGACGTCAGCGGCATGAGCCCCAAGGATCGCGACATCGCCATGGTGTTCCAGTCCTACGCGCTGTACCCGACCATGAGCGTGCGCGAGAACATCGAATTCGGTCTGAAAATTCGCAAGATGCCGCAGTCGGCCATCGACGAGGAAGTCGCGCGGGTCGCCAAGCTGCTGCAGATCGAGCACTTGCTCAATCGCAAGCCGGGCCAGTTGTCCGGTGGTCAGCAACAGCGTGTGGCCATGGGCCGCGCGCTGGCCCGTCGGCCGAAGATCTACCTGTTTGACGAACCGCTGTCCAACCTCGACGCCAAGCTGCGGGTCGAGATGCGCACCGAAATGAAACTGATGCACCAGCGTCTGAAAACTACCACCGTCTACGTCACCCACGATCAGATCGAGGCGATGACCCTGGGCGACAAAGTGGCGGTGATGAAGGACGGCATCATTCAGCAGTTCGGCACGCCGAAACAGATCTACAACGATCCGGCCAACCTGTTCGTCGCCAGCTTTATCGGTTCACCGCCAATGAACTTCATTCCACTGCGTTTGCAACGCAAGGATGGCCGCCTGGTGGCGCTGCTGGACAGCGGCCAGGCGCGTTGTGAATTGCCGATGAGCATGAGCGACATCGGCCTTGAAGACCGTGAGGTCATTCTGGGCCTTCGTCCGGAGCAGATCGTGCTGGCGTCCGGCGAGTCGGCGGGCATGCCGACCATTCGTGCCGAGGTACAAGTGACCGAGCCGACCGGGCCGGACACTCTGGTCTTTGTCACGCTCAATGACAGCAAGGTCTGCTGCCGCCTGGCGCCCGATGTGGCACCACAGGTGGGCGAGACCCTGACCCTGCAGTTCGACCCGGCCAAGGTGTTGCTGTTCGACGCGAAGACTGGCGAGCGCCTGGGTACTGTCGCGTCGTTGCCCGCACAGGATCGTGCCGACAACGTCGCCCAGTTCAAGGGACGTTAAGAGCACCGCAAGGGCAGATAACTCATTGTTTTAGATAAAAAATGTAAACCGCGTTAGATAAAAACAGTTTAATAACAATAAAGACGAGGATGTACGGATGAAACAGAAACACATCAATACCCGGCTGATCTGCCAATTGTCGGGTGTGGCAGCACTGGTCTTGTCTGCTAATGCGATGGCGGACGATGCGTTTAGCGCTGATTCCAAGTGGATGACGGGCGATTGGGGTGGTGAGCGGACCAAGCTGATCGAGCAAGGTATCGACATCAAGATGGACTACGTCGGTGAAGTAGGTGCCAACCTCAAGGGCGGCTACAACGACGACAAGACTGCACGTTATTCTGACCAGTACGGCCTGGGCGTGGCGTTGGACCTGGAAAAACTGATCGGCTGGGATAACACCCAGGCCAAGATCCAGGTCACTCACCGTAATGGTCGAAACATTTCCAACGACCGTATCGGCGACCCGCGTGCCGGCACCTTCAGTTCTTCCCAGGAAGTCTGGGGTCGTGGGCAGATGACCCGTCTGACCCAGTTGTGGGTCCAACACCAGTTCCTCGACGGTAAACTGGACGTCAAGGCCGGTTACTTCGGCGAAGGCGAAGACTTCAACACCTTCCCGTGCGAATTCCAGAACCTGGCGTTCTGCGGTTCCCAGGTAGGTAACTGGGTCGGCAGCATCTGGTACAACTGGCCGGTCAGCCAGGCGGCGATCCGCGTGAAGTACAACATCACGCCTGAGTTCTACGCACAGATCGGTGCGTACAACCAGAACCCGTCGCAACTGGAAAGCGGCAACGGCTTCAAGCTCAGCGGCAGTGGTACCAAAGGCACCATCTTGCCAGTTGAACTGGTTTGGTCACCTAAGGTGAACAACCTGCCGGGCGAATACCGTGTCGGTTACTACAAGAGTACCGCCGAGGCCAATGACGTCTATGAAGGCGCCAATGGTGCTCCGCAAAGCCCGAACAACAAGGATTACGCGACCCACAGCAGTAAGCACGGCTACTGGTTCGTGGCCCAACAGCAACTCACCACCCACAACGGTGACGCGTCGCGCGGCCTGAACATCGCAGCCAACGCTACGTTCCATGACAAGGACACCAACACTGTCGACAACTACCAGTCGGTGATGCTGGTGTACAAAGGCGCGTTCGATTCCCGTCCGAAGGATGATATGGGTATTGGTATTGCGCGTATCCACGTGAACGACGATGTTGCGAAGAACGCCAAGTTGGCTAACGCTGTCAACGGTATCGATGACTACGACAACATGGGCTACCGGCCGATTCTCAGCACTGAATACAACGCTGAAATCAACTACGGCTTCCACGTCACCAACTGGCTGACCGTGCGTCCCAACCTGCAATACGTTGTGCATCCAGGTGGCGTGGATAAAGTCGACAACGCCTTGGTCGCCGGCCTGAAAATTCAGTCGGTGTTCTAACGCTGTTGCGATAAGCTCCTTCTCTCTGTGCGCATTTTGCGGATAGCTTTGGCTATCCGTTTTTTTTGGGACGCGTTGTGATGATTTTCAGGACCGTGGCACATGCATGAGCATCCGCTGCAACGCTTTTTCACATCCCTGCGCGAACGTCCGGTGTTTGCGTGGGAGCGCTTTCAGATGCGCGAGGTGCTGGTGATCGACCACCCGCTGTGCCAGGCGGTGTTCAGTCGCCAGGGTGCACAACTGCTGCACTTTCAGCCCAAGGGCCAGAAACCCTGGCTGTGGTGTGCGGCCAAGTGGCCGCAAGTGGGCGGGATCCGTGGTGGCGTGCCGGTGTGTTGGCCATGGTATGGCCGTCACCCCAGCGAAAACGCTTGGCCGTCCCATGGCTGGGCACGATTGATCGACTGGAAACTACTGGACAGCAGCACCGACGACGATGGCGTGCGCTTGCACTGGCAATTGCAGTTGTGCGATTGGCAGGTCGACCTGCATGCGCACCTTGGGGAGAGCCTGGAATTACGCTTGGGTACCGAGCATCAGGACGAACTGCCCTGCCAACTGAGCCACGCTTTGCACGCTTATTGGCGGATTGGCAACGTCGGTGAGGTAGCGCTGTCTGGGCTCGATGGCGTGCAGGGTTATGATCAACTAAGTCGCCAGACGTGCCAGCAGGAAGGTGAGCTGCGGGTCGATGGCGGTTGCCAGCGGGTGTTCCAACATGACGGCGAATTGCATCTAAAGGACCATGCCTGGCAGCGGGAACTGTGCATCGATACCGGCGACAGCACCGACACGGTGGTGTGGCATCCGGGCAGTCGGCCGTTGCTGGGGGTGAGTTTTAACGAGGCGGCGGGGTTTGTCTGCGTTGAGTCGGCGATGGCCGGTACCAGCCTGGCGCCGGGGGAGAGGGCGCATTTGAGTTTGCAGGCGCGGGCGGGAGTCTAGTCCAGAATCTGCAGTGTTGCTGATGCTGTCATCGCGGGCTTGCCCGCGATGAGGCCAGTACTGTCGATAAAGATGTGGCCTAGTTGAACTCATCCCCAACCGGATACCGGCTGGCATTCAAACTCTCTTTGATCTTGCGCAAATGCGGCTGGAAATCCACGCCACGGCGCAAGGTCATGCCGGTGGCCAGCACATCCAGTACCGTCAATTGGATGATCCGCGAAGTCATCGGCATATAGATGTCGGTGTCTTCCGGCAGCGGAATGTTCAGGCTCAGGGTGCTGGCCTTCGCCAGTGGTGAGTTCTCGGCAGTCAGGCCCAGCACCGAAGCGCCGTTTTCCCGGGCAATGCGTGCCACTTCCACCAGTTCACGGGTGCGGCCGGTGTAGGAAATGATCACGAACAACTCCCCGGTGTGGGCCACCGAGGCGAGCATCCGTTGCATCAGCACATCGGCATGGGCCGTCACCGCCAGGTTGAAGCGGAAAAACTTGTGCAGGGCATCCATGGCCACGGGTGCTGAAGCACCGAGGCCGAAGAAGTGAATCTGCCGGGCCTGGATCAGCAGGTCTACAGCTTTGCTGATCAGGTTCGGGTCCAGGGCCTGGCAGGCGCTGTCCAGGGACGCGATGGCGCTGCCAAAGATCTTCTGGGTGTAGGCCTCGGGGTTGTCATCGGGCTCCACGGCGCGGCTGACATACGCGGCGCCACTGGCCAAACTTTGTGCCAGCTGCAATTTAAGTTCAGGGTAACCACTGACGCCGAACGATCGGCAAAAGCGGTTGACCGTCGGTTCGCTGACCGAAGCAGCCTGGGCGAGGGCGGCGATAGAGAAGCGGGTCGCCTGCTGCGGGTTGAGCAGGATGACCTCGGCGACTTTACGTTCAGCCTTGTTCAATTCTTCGAGGCGTTTCTGGATCTGTTCCAGGAGATTTCGCACGCGGTCCATTCAGTGTTTCCTTAGGGCGACGATGCAAATAAGGGTCGTCAACCAATCGACGAGCGGCCCTTTGCGGTGGCCTATCCTACTGAGGGTAGTTGAACACCACCACTTGCAATCAGTAATTCGGGAAAATGTTGTGATTATTACTACATTTTTCCTTGAGTGATGCCTTAAAAAAAGGTATTTGTAGCTTAACTTGATAAAAGAACAAACATCATGCCTTCGATAACCGTAGAACCCTGCACCTTTGCCCTGTTTGGCGCCTTGGGTGATCTGGCGCTGCGCAAGTTGTTTCCTGCCCTCTATCAACTTGATGGTGCCGGGCTCTTGCACGACGATACTCGCATCCTGGCCTTGGCCCGTGAAGCCGGTTCCGAGCAACAGCACCTGGCCTACATCGAGAAAGAATTACGTAAATATGTGGGTCAGGAACTGGACGAAAGCATCGTCCAACGCTTCCTGGCACGCCTGACTTACCTGCACGTCGACTTCATGAAGGTTGACGACTACGTCGCCCTGGCCGAAAAAGCCGGTCACGAGCAGCGTCTGATTGCCTACTTCGCTACCCCAGCAGCAGTGTACGGCGCGATCTGCGAGAACCTGTCCAAGGTCGGCCTTTCGGAAAACACCCGTGTGGTGATGGAAAAACCCATCGGCTCGGACCTGGATTCGTCCCGCAAGGTTAACGACGCCGTCGCGCAGTTTTTTCCGGAAAATCGCACCTACCGTATTGACCATTATCTGGGTAAAGAGACAGTCCAAAACCTCATTGCCCTGCGCTTTGCCAACAGCCTGTTCGAAACCCAGTGGAACCAGAACTACATCTCCCACGTGGAGATCACCGTGGCCGAGAAGGTCGGTATCGAAGGTCGCTGGGGTTATTTCGACAAGGCCGGGCAACTGCGAGACATGATCCAGAACCACCTGTTGCAACTGCTCTGCCTGATTGCCATGGACCCGCCGGCCGACCTGTCCGCCGACAGCATCCGTGACGAGAAAGTCAAAGTGCTCAAGGCTCTGGCGCCTATCAGCCCAGAGGGTCTGACCACCCAGGTGGTGCGTGGCCAGTACATCGCCGGCTACAGCGCCGGCAAGCCGGTGCCGGGTTATCTGGAAGAAGAGAACTCCAACACCCAGAGCGACACCGAAACCTTCGTCGCTCTGCGTGCCGATATTCGTAACTGGCGTTGGGCCGGGGTGCCGTTCTACTTGCGTACCGGCAAGCGCATGCCGCAGAAGCTGTCGCAGATCGTTATCCACTTCAAGGAACCGTCCCACTACATCTTCGCCCCCGAGCAGCGCCTGCAGATCAGCAACAAGTTGATCATCCGCCTGCAACCGGACGAAGGGATTTCCTTACGCGTGATGACTAAAGAGCAGGGCCTGGACAAGGGCATGCAACTGCGCAGCGGGCCGCTGCAACTGAATTTTTCCGACACCTATCGTAGCGCGCGGATTCCCGATGCCTACGAGCGGTTGTTGCTGGAAGTGATGCGCGGCAATCAGAACCTGTTTGTCCGTAAAGATGAAATCGAAGCTGCGTGGAAGTGGTGTGACCAGTTGATCGCCGGCTGGAAAAAGTCCGGTGACGCGCCCAAGCCGTATGCGGCGGGTTCCTGGGGGCCGATGAGCTCCATTGCACTGATTACGCGGGATGGGAGGTCGTGGTATGGCGATATCTGAATTGAAACTGCCTCAGGGCGTTAGCGCCCATGAGTACCGCAGCCCGGTGCTGCTTGCCGAGGGCTTGGCCAATGACGTGGCCGAGCAACTGCGCGCGGCCATCAGTGCCCGTGGCGAGGCGACCCTGGTGGTTTCCGGTGGCCGCAGCCCGGTGGCGTTTTTCCAGAACCTGGCCAAGCAAGGCCTCGACTGGTCCAAGGTGGTTATTACCCTGGCCGACGAGCGCTGGGTGCCGGTGGAACACGCCGACAGCAACGCCGGCCTGTTGAAGACGTATTTGCTGCAAGGCCCGGCGGCCCAGGCCAAGTTTCTGAGCCTGTACAGTGTCGCGGCTAACCTGGAGGCCGCCGCCGAGCAGGCTGATCGCCAGTTGGCAGAGCTGCCTGGGATTGATGTGCTGGTGTTGGGCATGGGCGATGACGGTCACACCGCGTCGCTGTTCCCCAACAGCCCGAACCTGACCGAAGCATTGAAAGTGGACGGCACGCGCCGTTGCTGGCCGATGCTGGCGCCTACCGTGCCTCACCAACGCCTGACCATGAGTCGCGCATTGCTGGCCACCGCCAAGTACACCGTGTTGTCGATTTCCGGCAATTCGAAATTGACCACCCTGAGCGAAGCGCTGGCCAGTGACGATGTCGCTGCCATGCCGGTTCGCGCGTTTTTGCAACCTACTTTAGAGATTTACTGGTGCCCATAAGCCAAGGATCAGCCGCGATGAAAAGCCCTCAACCCACCGTTTCCATGGCGGACAAAGTTGCCCTGATCGACAGCCTCTGCGCCAAGGCGCGGATCTTGCCGGTGATCACCATTGCCCGCGAACAGGACATCCTGCCGTTGGCCGATGCCCTGGCGGCTGGGGGCTTGACCGCATTGGAAGTGACCCTGCGTTCGCAGTTTGGCCTCAAGGCCATCCAGGTGCTGCGCGAGCAGCGCCCGGAGCTAATGACCGGCGCCGGCACTGTGCTGGATCGCTCCATGCTGGCGGCGGCTGAAGCTGCCGGTTCGCAGTTTATCGTCACCCCCGGCATTACCCGTGACCTTCTGGAGGCTTCAGTCGACAGCCCGATTCCGCTGTTGCCAGGCATCAGTAACGCCTCCGGCATCATGGAAGGCTACGGCCTGGGTTATCGCCGCTTCAAGCTGTTCCCGGCGGAAGTGAGCGGTGGCGTCGCCGCCATCAAGGCCCTTGGCGGTCCGTTCGGCGAAGTGAAATTCTGCCCGACTGGCGGCGTAGGCCCGGCCAATATCAAGAGCTACATGGCGTTGAAAAACGTGATGTGCGTGGGCGGTAGCTGGATGCTTGACCCCGAGTGGATCAAGAACGGCGACTGGGCCCGCATTCAGGAATGCACCGCCGAGGCCTTGGCGCTGCTGGACTGATTGGATCTACCGAATCGTTGTTGCTGTGTTCTACGGTTTTTTGCGGTGCCCTTGGTCGGTGCACCGCTTTTTTTTGTCTGGTGAAAATCACGAGCAACGGCTCAACTCGGTAATCGCCTTAACCAGAACACCGATGTCCGTTGCTGAAGTCACAAACCCCGGCGTCACCCGAATACAACTGCCAAATGCCGCCCCGGTGCGGGTTGTGGTGAACAGGTTGTACTCATTCAAGAGCCGATCCACCATCCCCTGCTGATCCACCTGCCCGGTGAACTTGAACGCCGTGATGCCGCAATACAGCCGTGGATCATCCGGCGTCAGCACCTCAACCCCCGGCAATGGCCGCACCTCACGCACCCACAAATCCCGCAGGTAGTTGAGGCGGGCACCTTGGCCTTGGCGCCACCCAATGCTCGATGCTCTTCGAATACCAGTGGCAAGGTCATCAGCGCTGGAATATTCGGCGTGCTGTAGGGCGTGCGGGCGCGTACATCGGTGGTCGGGTAGTGAAACTCGCCCATGTCTGGATCAATGTCCGCCAACCGCCGCGGGTCGATATAGATAAAACCCAGGGTCAACGGCGCGCCGATCCATTTGTGCAGGTTGAAGCCTGCAAAGGCGATGCCCAGCTGTGCCAGGTTGAATTCGATCTGGCCCAGGGCGTGGGCGCCGTCGAGGATGACATCAACGCCGTGTTCCCTGGCTGCTGTGGCAATCGCTTCGACCGGCATCACCAGCCCGGTGCGGTGGGTGACATAGGTCAGGGCCAGCAATTTTAGGCGTGGGTAACGTGCAAAGGCATCGCGGTAGGTCTGCACCAGGCTATCGACGCTGGCCGGATGCGCATGGGCAATCTCGACCACTTCCACCCCACGATGGCGCGCCAGCCAGCGCATGGCGCCTTTGACGGTGTCGTATTCCAGGTCGCTGATCAGCACCTGGTCGCCCGGCTGCAAGCGGTTGTAATTACGGATCAGCGATTGCAACGCATCGGAGGCGCAACGGGTGAGGGCGATGGCTTCGGGATCGGCGTCCAACAAGTGCGCCAACTGGTCACGAACCTCGACGTTTTCGCCCTGCTCGTAATGTTGGCGCACATAGATCGAATTGCTGCGATTGATGAAGGCAACATTGTTCTGATACTGGTCAAGTACCGCACTGCTCATGCGCCCGAAGTAACCGTTTTCCAGGTTGATGGGGCCGGGCTCCAGGTCATAGCGCTGAGCGATGGCCTGCCAGTGAAGTTCGTCGCGGGTGCTGTCTGCGTTCCGTTGCATGGTCGGGCTCCTTTAATGACGAGGGGCGGGCTTGCCGTGTTTGGCGCGTAGCGGCTCCAGCAATTCGGACAGGCCGTTGTGGTCGATTTCCTGCATCAGCGCCAGCAAACCTCCGAGCTCGCCGTGAGGGAAACCTTCACGGGCGAACCAGTTCAGGTATTGGCCAGGCAAGTCGGCGATGATTCGGCCCTTGTACTTGCCGAAGGGCATTTGGCGGGTAATCAGCAGTTCGAGTTTTTCAGGATTCATGGGGCTTCAGGCAATCAGGTCGATACCTTGGAAAATACAGGCATTCTGCATGAAGGCCAAATGACAGATCATGCAAATAAAGCGGATACAGTTTTTTGATAATCTGTAAATATATGAAAAGTAAAGATTATTTAGTTTTTAAAAGCTGGCACGGGCACTGCAGTCACTAAGGCAAGCGTCTTAACCCGGGAAGGAATTGAAAAATGACTGACATCAACAAAGAATCGATCTCCGTTCTCAATGACCTGATCGAAACCAGCAAAGACGGCCAGGAAGGCTTCAAGACCTGCGCCGAAGACATCAAGCATCCAGAACTCAAAGCGCTGTTTCAAAAGCGCTCTGCCGATTGCGCCACCGCTGCTACTGAATTGCAGAGCGCCGTGCGTGCCTTGGGTGGTGATCCGCAAGACTCCGGTAGCGTCAGCGGCGCCTTGCATCGCGGCTGGGTCGACGTGAAGTCTCTGGTGACCGGCAAGGATGAAGAGGCCGTGTTGAACGAAGCCGAGCGCGGTGAAGACCATGCACTGAAGGCCTATAAAGAGGCCATCGAGAAAATCAACAAACATAACTTGCTGGGCATTCGTGATCTGGTTGAACGGCAGTTCCATGGCGTGCAACGCAATCACGATCAGGTAAAAGTCCTGCGTAACCAGGCGCGCGCTCAGTCTTGAGTCGTGTTTGAGTGATAAAAAAACCCCGCAAATGCGGGGTTTTTCATGGGTGGGCGATAATCAGCCGATGCTGATTGCCGGCAACTGAGTCAATGTCACCGTCTGCTGCTTGCGCGGCGCGAGAATCTCCGCTTCGCCATCCACTACCAACTCATCCCTTTGGTTAAACACTTGGGTTGCAATGCGCACCCGGAACTTGGGCAGCTTTTCGAGAATTTCCAGACGCACGGTCAGGGTATCGCCGATTTTCACCGGCTTCTGGAAGGTCATTTGCTGCCCGATATAGATAGTGCCGGGACCAGGCAACTCACATGCCACCGCCGCGCTGATCAGAGCACCGCTGAACATGCCGTGGGCGATACGCTCCTTGAATATGGTTGCCTTGGCAAATTCGGCGTCCAGGTGCACCGGGTTGTGGTCGCCAGACATCGCCGCGAACAGCTGGATATCGCGCTCTTCAACGGTTTTGCTGTAGCTGGCGGTCTGGCCGACTTCGAGAGCTTCGTACGGAGTGTTGGTAACCTGGGTCATCTATTGGTGCATCCTGTGGCTAATCAGTAATCTTAATGCGTTGATTTTAAACGAAATAGTTATTCGCATCGCGCAGGCCGACGATGGTTCACGGCCTGGGTCAGCCACACCAGAACATCGGCTGTGACTGCGTCACGGTTGGTTTCGTTGAATAATTCGTGGCGCGCCTGCGGGTAAATATTCAGCTGCAGGTTCTGGCAGCCGGCTTCACGCAGGGCGTGGGCCAGGTTCTTGAGACGCTTGCCTTCACTGACTGGATCACATTCACCGCCCATCACCAAGATCGGCAGGCCCGGATCGATTTGAGCGAGATTGGACGCTTTGCTGATTTGCTGCAAGCCGCCCAGCAGGTCGATCCATAGCTGGTTGGTGCATCGGAAGCCGCAAAGCGGGTCGTTGACGTACTTGTCGACTTCGTCCGGGGCGCGGCTGAGCCAGTCGAACGCGGTGCGATTGGGCTTGAAAGCCTTGTTGAAAGAGCCGAACGACAGAAACTCGATCAGTGCGCTACGGCCCCTCAGGCCTTGGCGCAGGCGTTCGGCGCGGGCGATCACACGCGCGGCGCGGTATAGCGACACTGGCTGGAAATTCGAGCCACTGAGAATCGCTCCATGCAGGCTGGCGCTGTGGTGCAAAAGATAGGCTTGGGCGATATAGCTGCCCATGCTGTGGCCCAGCAGAATGATTGGCACCCCAGGCGCTTGCTGGCCGATGTGCTGGTTGAGGCTGGCCAGGTCGCCCACCACTTTGTTCCAGCCATCCTTCTCGGCAAACAGCCCGAGGGTGCCTTCGTCGGCGGTCCGGCCATGACCACGCTGGTCGGGGGCGTACAGCCCATAACCGGCGTCACACAGTTCCTGGGCCAGGCGGGTGTAGCGACCACCGTGCTCGGCCATGCCGTGGGCCAACATGATCAACGCCTTGGGCGGCCCGTCCGGGAGCCACTGGTTGACGTACAGGCGGCTGCGGTCATTCGCGGTCAGCCAGAAAGTGGTGTGGTTCATGGCGCTTCCTTTGCTCGGTGTCGTTGCAGTGTATAGCTCATCCGTGGGCAGGCGTCTGATCAGCCCAGGCCTCAGGGACAAGATTCATACAATCAATGACATGACTTTGTGTATTTGCCTGTTTGGCCATAGCTGCTAACGTCCCCAAAGCTCCGCTTTCCATAATCAGCAGTAAGCGGTCGGGCACACTCAGGTAAAAGGACAAGAATAATGCAACCTGATTTCTGGAATGACAAACGCCCGGCGGGCGTTCCCACCGACATCGACCTTAGCGTCTACAAGTCGGTGATCGAAGTTTTCGAGCGTTCCTGCAAGACCTTTGCCGATCGTCCGGCGTTCAGCAACATGGGTGTCACCCTGACTTACGCCGAGCTTGAGCGCCAGAGTGCGGCGTTCGCCGGTTACCTGCAACAGCACACCGACCTTAAGCCGGGCGATCGCATTGCGGTGCAGATGCCCAACGTCCTGCAATACCCGATTGCCGTGTTCGGCGCCTTGCGTGCCGGCCTGATCGTGGTCAATACCAACCCGTTGTACACGCCACGGGAAATGCGTCATCAGTTCAAGGATGCCGGCATTCGCGCCCTGGTTTACCTCAATCTGTTCGGCTCGCGGGTCCAGGAAGTCGCCGCCGATACCGAGATCGAATACCTGATCGAAGCGAAAATGGGCGACCTGATGCCCGCCGTCAAGGGCTGGCTGATCAACACCGTGGTCGACAAAGTGAAGAAAATGGTCCCGGCCTACAGCCTGCCCCAGGCCGTCTCGTTCAAGCGCGCGCTGCGCATGGGCGCTGGCCTGTCGATCACCCTTCACCCGGTGACCCTCGACGACATCGCCGTGCTGCAATACACCGGCGGTACCACCGGCCTGGCCAAGGGCGCGATGCTTACCCACGGCAACCTGGTGGCGAACATGCAGCAGGTGCGCGCCTGCATGTCGCAAATCGGTGACGACGGCCATCCGCTGATCAAGGAGGGGCAGGAGGTGATGATCGCGCCGCTGCCGCTGTACCATATCTATGCCTTCACCGCGAACTGCATGTGCATGATGGTTTCCGGCAACCACAACGTACTGATCACCAACCCCCGAGACATTGGCGGCTTTATCAAGGAGCTGAAAAAGTGGCGCTTTTCCGGGCTGCTGGGGCTCAACACGTTGTTTGTGGCGCTGATGGATCACCCTGATTTCAAGAACGTGGACTTTTCCCATCTCAAGCTCACCAACTCCGGCGGCACCGCATTGGTCAAGGCCACCGCCGAACGTTGGCAGCAACTCACCGGCTGCGCTATTGGCGAGGGTTATGGGCTGACAGAGACCTCGCCGGTGGCCAGTACCAACCCCTATGGCAACAAGTCACGGCTGGGTACGGTCGGCATTCCCGTGCCGGGCACGGCGATGAAAGTCATTGATGATGAAGGCGTGGAGTTGCCATTAGGAGAGCGCGGAGAACTCTGTGTGAAAGGTCCGCAAGTGATGAAGGGCTACTGGCAGCAGCCAGCCGCCACCGCCGAGACCCTGGACGCCGAAGGCTGGCTCAAGACCGGCGACATTGCAGTGATCGACCCCGACGGCTTTGTGCGCATCGTCGATCGCAAGAAGGACCTGATCATTGTTTCGGGCTTTAACGTCTACCCCAATGAAATCGAAGACGTGGTCATGGCCCATCCAAACGTCGCCAGTTGTGCGGTGATCGGGGTGCCAGACGAGCGCACCGGGGAGGCGGTGAAGCTGTTTGTGGTGGCTCGCGCCCAAGGCGTCAGCCTTGAAGAGCTGAAGAGCTACTGCAAGGCCAACTTCACTGGCTACAAGGTGCCCAAACAGATTGTATTGCGTGAGTCGTTGCCGATGACACCAGTAGGTAAGATCTTGCGCAGAGAGCTTCGCGATATCGCCTAGATAGAAGTCAGATCATTCCCACGCTCTGCGTGGGAATGCCGCTTTGGACGCTCCGCGTCAGCTCTTGAGGCTGGGAAAGCCCCATTCCAGAGCCTTTTCTCTGGTTATAGAATCTTTGCTCTAAAAGTGACCATTAGATATTCTTGAGTCATGGTTATGACTGTAGGGCCTGCTTTTGGCTCTAGGCGGCCCTTGGCAAAGCTGCTACTCTCGGCGCGCTTTGTGACCTCTCGGCCTGCTTGAAACAGCCAGACTCACCCTAAAAAATACAAACAAATAATAATCGCATCAAATGCGATGATGAATTCGCGTCGCTGAGGAGTGGGCTTCCATGAACGAAGACTTTTGGAAGGATAAGTACCCCGCCGGGATTGCTACAGAGATCAATCCAGACGAGTATCCAAATATTCAGGCGGTACTGAAACAGTCCTGCCAGCGCTTCGCCAACAAACCGGCTTTCAGCAACCTGGGCAAGACAATCACCTACGGTGAGTTGTACGAGCTGTCCGGAGCGTTTGCCGCGTACCTGCAACAGCATACCGACTTGCAGCCCGGTGATCGAATCGCTGTGCAACTGCCTAACGTTTTGCAATACCCGGTCGCCGTATTTGGTGCTATCCGTGCCGGCCTGATCGTGGTCAATACCAACCCGCTGTACACCGCGCGGGAAATGGAACACCAGTTCAACGACTCCGGGGCCAAGGCCCTGGTCTGCCTGGCCAATATGGCGCACTTGGCAGAAAACGTGGTGCCCAAGACTTCCGTCAAGCATGTGATCGTTACCGAAGTGGCTGACCTGTTGCCGCCGCTCAAGCGGCTGCTGATCAACAGCGTCATCAAGTATGTGAAGAAAATGGTCCCGGCTTATCACTTGCCCAAGGCGATCAAGTTCAACGACGTGCTGGCCAAGGGGTACGGCCAGCCGGTCACCGAAGTCAGCCCCACCAGCGACGACGTGGCGGTGCTGCAATACACCGGCGGCACCACCGGCGTGGCCAAGGGCGCGATGCTGACGCACCGCAACCTGGTGTCCAACATGCTGCAGTGCAAGGCGCTGATGGGTTCCAACCTCAACGAAGGTTGCGAGATCCTGATCACGCCGCTGCCGCTGTACCACATCTATGCCTTCACCTTTCATTGTATGGCAATGATGCTGATCGGCAACCACAACATCCTGATCAGCAACCCGCGCGACCTGCCGGCGATGGTCAAGGAGTTGTCTAAGTGGAAGTTCAGTGGCTTTGTCGGCCTGAACACACTGTTTGTTGCCTTGTGCAACAACGAAGGTTTCCGCAAGCTGGACTTCTCTGCGCTGAAAGTCACCCTGTCCGGAGGCATGGCCCTGCAACTAGCGGCGGCCGAGCGTTGGAAAGCGGTCACCGGCTGCTCCATCTGCGAAGGCTACGGCATGACCGAAACCAGCCCGGTGGCCACCGTCAATCCGATCCAGCACATCCAGATTGGCACCATCGGTATTCCGGTGCCATCGACCTTGTGCAAGATCATCACCGATGACGGCGTGGAGTTGGCCCTGGGGGAAATCGGCGAGCTGTGCGTCAAGGGCCCGCAAGTGATGAAAGGCTACTGGCAGCGCCCGGACGCCACCGCCGAAGTCCTTGACAGCGAAGGCTGGTTGAAGACCGGTGACATCGCGATTATCCAGCCAGACGGCTACATGCGCATCGTCGACCGCAAGAAGGACATGATTCTGGTCTCTGGTTTCAACGTCTACCCCAACGAACTGGAAGACGTACTGGCCGGCCTGCCGGGCGTGCTGCAATGCGCGGCCATCGGTGTGCCGGACGAGAAGTCCGGAGAGATCATCAAGATCTTCATCGTGGTCAAGCCGGGCGCCACCCTGACCAAAGAACAGGTGATGGAGCACATGCGCGCCAACGTCACCGGCTACAAGGTGCCCAAGGCCGTGGAGTTCCGCGATGCATTGCCGACCACCAACGTTGGCAAGATCCTGCGACGAGAGTTGCGCGATGAAGAACTGAAGAAACTGGGTATGAAGAAGTAACACGCCATCCAACAAAAAGCCCCGCATTTGCGGGGCTTTTTGTTGAGTGATCGTTCCTGCGCTCTGGTCTGCGTGGGGACGATCAGTGTCAGAACATGAATTGCGTAAAGCTCACACCGGCACCTGCCGGGCGTACATCTTTCAGGAACGAATCCTTGTCGGCGCTCAGCTCCAGGGTAATCTCCGGCTTGCGCTTGCCAGCATTGCGCACCACCAACCCTTCAAGCTTTTCACGCAGGAACGCCGTCGGCACTTTCAAGTGCAGCAACTGGTCGCTGTCTGCGTTGTGCATCAACAAATGAATCCACTCGTACTGGCCCACGGCAATACGGCCCACCGGCAGGTCGAACCACCAGATGTTGCGTTTGCGGTCCAGGTCGGTGAAGTGGCAGTTGTTGACGCCGAGCACGGCACCGCCCAGTTCCAGGTTTCTGCGGGCGATGGCCTGTGTTTTATTGAGTTTCATAACCTTCCTACGGGATCTGTTATTCAGCGTTTGAGCCTGAATGTGCCGGGCATTCTCGTGGGTTGGCCGCAAAACATAAAGCCAAACCTGTGCAGTGCGATGAAATGCCTGGGTAAAAATAATTGAAACTCTGCACAAAGGCCCAGGGTCAACCCTTGCGTAATGACCAAAACCCTTGAATGTTCACAGGAGTAATACCATGGGCAGCACAGCGGATAAGGCAAAAGGTTTGGCGAACGAAGCCATCGGCAACATTAAGCAAGGTGTCGGTAACGCTACTGACAACGATAAGTTGCAGGTCGAAGGCAAGGTTCAGGAAAAGAAAGGCGAAGCTCAGCAAGCCGTCGGCAAGGCCAAGGATGCGGTAAAGAAAACCATCGATAAAGCCTGACCCGGTTGACTGCACTTGAGCAGCGAGGCGGCCATCTACGGATGGCCGTTTTTGTGTCACACGCAGTGATTAAAGTTTCGAAATTGTTTCAATGTCGCCAAATAGGCTACTTTGATGTAGAAAACGGCCCCTGAGTCGCCCACGAACTCAACCTTTTGCGGCGAAAGGAGACGCTATGATTTTTCCAGTATTAAAAGATCTGCCGCTGCATCGCGTGCTGATGCGCACCATCACCGAGTTCGTCGATGACGAGATGCCTACCTACGCCTCGGCACTGGCCTACCAGATGCTGTTCTCGCTGTTTCCTTTCTTGCTGTTCCTCATTGCGCTGATCGGTTTCCTGCACCTGCCGGACTTTTTTACCTGGCTGCGCCTGCAGTCGGAGTTGGTGTTGCCGCCCCAGGCCCTGGAGCAGGTCAACCCGGTGATTGACCAGTTGCAGCAATCCAAGGGCGGCTTGCTGTCGGTGGGTATCGTCATTGCGCTGTGGACGGCCTCTGCGGGCGTGCGCCTGATGATGAGTGCAATGAACGCCGCCTACGACGTGGTCGAAGGCCGGCCGATCTGGAAGCGTTTCCCCCTGTCGATTTTCTACACCGTGGGCATCGCCGGCATGTTGCTGGCCGCAGCCGCGCTGATGGTCCTCGGGCCGCAAGTGATGGAATGGCTGGCGATGCAGATCGGCATGCAGGAATTCGTGGTCACCTTGTGGACCATCCTGCGCTGGCCATTGATCGTAATCTTGCTGATGTTCGCTGTGGCGTTGATGTACTACGTGATGCCCGACGTGAAACAGAAATTCCGCTTTATCACCCCAGGTTCCGTGCTGGCGGTGGTGGTGTGGATCATCGCGTCCCTGGGCTTTGGCTATTACGTCAAAACCTTTGCCGACTACAACGCCATGTATGGCAGTATCGGCGCGATCATCGTCTTGCTCCTGTACTTCTACATTTCAGCGGCCGTGCTGTTGCTCGGCGCAGAGATGAATGCGGTGATCGAGCACATGTCCACCGAAGGCAAGGCTCCTGGTGAAAAGGACTTCGGCGAACACGATGAAAAACAGCACGTCTCGGGCCTTGGCCGGGACCATTCGCACCCACTACCAACGAAGCCTGAACATGATTCGTGAAATCCTGAAAATGGGCGACGAGCGCCTGCTGCGTATCGCGCCACCGGTCCCGCTGGAAATGTTCGACAGCCCTGAGTTGTGGCAGTTGATCGACGACATGTTCCAGACCATGGAGCACGTTGGCGGCGTGGGCCTGGCCGCACCGCAGATTGGCGTCGACCTGCAACTGGTAATCTTTGGTTTCGAGAGCAGCGAACGCTACCCGGATGCCCCGGGGGTGCCTCAGACCATTCTGATCAATCCGCTGATCACGCCGCTAAGCCCGGTGCTGGAAGAGGGTTATGAAGGTTGCCTGTCGGTGCCTGGCTTGCGCGGCGCGGTGGACCGCTATCAACAGATTCGCTACGAAGGCTTTGATCCCAAGGGCGAGCCGATTGTGCGCATTGCCGACGGCTTTCATGCGCGGGTGGTGCAGCATGAGTGCGATCACCTGATCGGTCGGTTGTACCCGTCGCGGATCACCGACTTCAGCAAGTTTGGATTTATTGATGTGATGTTTCCGGATATGGATCCTACTGCCGATGAGTGATCCGGCTCACACGGTGCGGCCAACGTAGCCTCGCTGGGGCTCGACAACTGCGTCAGTTGCTGTCTTCAAGATGTGTAGATATCTATGCGCATCGGTCGCAGCAGCTCACAACCGCCGATCACACATTATCGTCGGTCGACCGTCTCCAACGGTTCCAAGCCCATGGCGATCATTGGCTTGTTGCGTTTGTAGCGCGCCAGTCGTTCCGCCAGAGACTGCGGCAGCACTGTTTCCTGAGTAAACCCGATCCCCTGATAAAACCCTTCAAGCTCCGGATGGCAGAATAGCCAAACGGTGCCTTCGACCGGCGCAACGGCCTCACGAATTAGTCGCGCCGCGAGCCCCTGCCTACGGCACAACGGCTCGACAAACAGCCCGGTCAGCCATTGCCCGCCGACCACAGGGCTCAAGCACAATCCGGCGACAATCTCGCTGTGCCGAGCCACCCACAATTGCCCGCCCTTGACGGCTTTCATCGGCGAATTGTGGCTGCGGTAAAACTTGTTCAGCAGCGGCCATAAAGGCTCTGCCAGCAGATCAATATGCAACTCAGGCATGGTTTTTTGACAGCCGTGATCGTGGGCCGGGGATTATAAGTCGGGCAAAGCACCTTCTGTCGGGCAATAGGTGTTATACCCCTTGTTACATCCCCTGTAAGTGGAGCACGCATCATGGCCAAAGGCATGGATTCAAAGAAAGCCGCGAAGAAAAAACCGGCAAAGACCGCCGATGAAAAACGCGCCGACAAGAAAACCAAAAAATCCGAAGCGGGTTTGTTTGGGCATTGATTCTCGGTAGTCACCGCAACATCTGCTTCTAAGCTAAGCACCAAACGATCTGCAAGATTTCCCCGTCTCATTGCACAGAGCAGGATGAAGCCGACTTTTTCGTCGGCCCAGCCTGCCCTGAGCCCGCCGATGTCCAATTACCTCGATGAAACCCAACGCCAGGAAATCGAAGCCCTGGAGCAAAGCTTCACCGCCCGCACGGAATGGCCTACCTGGCTGTTACTGATCGGCGTCTATGCCAGCTGGATCGTGGTGATTCTCGCCAGCTCCTGGCTCGGCTTGTGGTTGAGCACCGCCTTGTTGATCCCGATTGTGGTGCTCTGGCTGTCCCTGCAACACGAACTGCTGCATGGCCATCCCACCCGCTTCAATACCCTGAACAAAGTTCTCGGCTACGCGCCCCTGGCGGTCTGGTATCCCTACACCCTGTACCGCGACAGCCACCTGTTGCACCACCGCGACGAAGACTTGACCATTCCCGGCCTCGACCCGGAAAGCCGCTACCTCAACCAGCAACAATGGGCAGGCAGTTCCCGTTTCGAACGCGGGCTGCATTGGCTTAACAAAACCATCGTCGGACGTTTCCTGCTGGGCGCGCCCCTGGCCTTGTGGGCGTTGGGGTGGGAAGCGTTGCAGCGCTTGCGTCAAGGCCAGCGCCAGGCCTGGTTGATGTGGCTGACCCACGGCACTCTGACCCTGCTGATGCTGGCCTTCATCGCCCGCTACAGCGCGCTGCCGGTATGGCATTACCTGGCGCTGGTCAGCGTGCCGGCCTTGTCGGTGGCGATGATCCGTTCCTACTACGAACACCGCCCGCACCCGCAACCCGAACAGCGCACGGTGATCAACGAAGCCGGGTGGCCCTGGACCTGGTTGTTCCTCAACCTCAATCTGCATCTGGTACACCACGACGTGCCGAAACTGCCGTGGTATTTCCTGCCGAGGGTCTACCGTGCGCGCCGCGAACAATGGCAGGCTCGCAGTGGCGGTTTTGTGGTGCAGGGTTATGGTCGGTTGATCGGCCGCCACGGACTCAAGGCCATCGACAGCCCACGGCATCCCTTTGTTTGAAGAGGTAGGCATGAGCGAACACTACGCTGAGTTGCTGATGTACACGGCGCCGCAACAGGTCGTGCAGGCCAACGAGCAATGGCTGACGCGCATCCTTCAACACGTGGGCGCGACGCGCCTGAATGCCGGCCACCTTGACTTGTTAAGCCTGTGGTGTGCTCCCAAGCTGCTGTTGACGCAAACCTGCGGCTATCCGCTGATGACCCAGTTGCGCGGCCAAGTGCGCGTTATCGGTCGGCCCCGCTATGAACTGCCCGACAGCAGCGCGGGCAATCATTGCAGCTTGCTGCTGACTCGCAACGACAATCCCCGGATAACCTTGGCGGACTTCTACGCCAGTCGCGGCGTGATCAATGGCGAAGACTCCAACAGCGGCATGAACCTGTTGCGCGAGCGCCTGGCGCCCCTGCATCGCCAGGGTCGGTTCTTCGCCAGCGTCGCCATCAGCGGCGGGCATCGCGACAGCCTGCGCTGGTTGCGCGAGGACCGTGCGGACCTGGCTGCCATCGACAGCGTGACCTTCGCCTACCTGGCGCGGTTTGCTCCAGAGGAAGTCGCCGGGCTGCGCATCGTCACTCGCAGCGCGATCAGTCCGACGCTGCCCTACATCGGCGCGTTGGGCTTGAATGATGAGCAAGTCGCAAGGGTTCGTCAGGCGATGAACCTGGCGTTGCAGGACTTGCCCCAAGTGGTTGAAGTCCTTGGTGTGCAGGAAGTGCTTCCTGCCAGCGAAGCGGATTACCAGACTCTATTGGATTACCAGCAGCAGGCCCGGTCGGCGGGTTTTGCGAAACTTCAATAAAGTTATATAAAAATACCCTTTAAATATTATTAAAGAATAAGCAGCCTTGCTAGGATCGCTTCACCGGAACACCGGACATACCGTGCAACCTTCTCAAATGGAGCCACTATGTCCGGCGCCGACACTTCTCACAGCGACTACGTGGGCGGATTGTTCCGCAGTCATTACGATTGGCTGTGCAGCCGTTTGCATCGGCACCTGGATTCCCGCGCCCACGCCGAAGACATTGCCGCCGACACCTTTGTCCAACTCCTGAGTTCCCCCGGCGTGGTGCCGATCCGCCAGCCCCGCGCCTTGCTGACCACCATTGCCCAACGCTTGATGTATCAGCTTTGGCGCCGCCGCGACCTGGAACGCGCCTATCTCGACGCCTTGGAGCACGACGAACAATCGTCGGCGCCTTCGCCCGAAGACCTGGCGCAAATGCTCGAAGCCTTGCAGGCCATCGATCAGTTGCTCGACGGCCTGCCGGCCAAGGTCAAGGCAACCTTTCTGCTGTCGCAACTCAATGGCCTGACCTACCCGCAAATTGCCGCAGAACTGGGGATTTCCCAGCGCTCGGTCAGCGACTACATGACCCGCGCCGTCAATCGTTGCCTGCGGCTGTGCCTGGAATGAATGACGAACTGATCGACAGCGCTACCCGCTGGATCGTCCTGCTGCGCTCGGGTCAGGCCAGTGCCGCCGACTGGCAGCGCTATCACCAATGGCGTGCTGAAGATCCCCGTCATGAAATCCTGTGCCAACAGCTCGAAACTCGCCTCGACGTATTTCAGATACCGCTGGCCCAGGGCGTCAGCGGCAAGGTGTTGCAGCGGGCGCTGGACGCACCCGCCAGCCGACGCACGTTGTTACGCGGCGCCTTGATCGGTGCTGGCGTGGTGCTAGGCGCCAGCCTGCTGGCAAAGCCCTTGGGCGTGCCCCTTACAGAGTTGATGGCCGATGTGCGCACTGGCACCGGCGAACGGCGCACGGTGGCGTTGGCCGACGGCAGCGAGTTGTTGCTCAATGCCCGCAGCGCGGCAGACATCCAGTTCGACCCGCAACGCCGGTTGGTGCGTCTGCGAGACGGGGAGTTGCTGGTGAAAATCGCCAATGACACGAGCAGGCCGTTTTTGATCCAGACCGATCAAGCGCGACTGCGGGCCTATGGTAATCGCCTGTTGCTGCGTGAGCGGGAAGGGCAGGGCCATGTCGTGGCGCTCAATGGCTCCCTGGAAATCGACGGCCAGAATGGCGAACGCCTGCAGTTGATGGCCGGGCACGAGGTCAGTTACGACCGTTATGGGTTTGGTCAGGTGCAGCCCAGTTCGAAGGGCGCAACGGCCTGGATCGACGGCTTCCTGCAAGTGCGCGACCGGCCGCTGGCTGAGGTCCTCGACGCCTTGCGCCTCTATCACAACGGCGTGCTGCGCCTCGATCCCGCTGTGGCCGGGTTGCGGGTCAGCGGCCTGTACCGGCTGGACAATCCCCAGCAAATTCTCGACACCCTGGCGCGCACTTTACCGATTCACATTACCCGCCGGACGGGGTTGTGGGTGACTGTCGGTGCGGCCTGAAGACCACTACAAACCCAATGAGCACGAGCGCCTACAGAAAATGGGGCTCTCGCATTGGAATGTGTCGGGTCCAAAGGTCAGTTCTAAGAACATAACCAAACGATCTGCAAGTTTTTCCCGCGCCATCCCACATCACTCCCATAAGCGCTGCGGGGAGCAGCGTTATGGAGTTTCCTTGGGGGGAGCCAATGTGAGCCAGTTTATCCGTGTGCCGCTTCGAACCTTTGCCCTGGTGCCGTTGGCCAGTCTGTTTTTATCCTTTGCCGCCAGCGCCGAAGATGCGCGTCAGGTCTATCACATCGCGCCCGGCCCGCTGGATGAAGTGCTGCTCAATATCAGCCGGCAAAGTGGCCAGGTGATTTCCTTCACCCCGCAACTGGGCAGCTATTCCTCGGCCAGCGTCGACGGTTCGTTGTCTGCGCAACAAGCGGTGGACGCGGCCTTGAAGGGCACCGGCCTGCAAGTTCAAGTCAGCCCGGACGGCGCTTTCATCATCAAGGAAGGCGCCGCGAAAAGCGTCCAAGCCACCAGCAATGTCCAGGCACAAACCACTGCTGCACAGGCGCCAACCCTGGACCGCGTGGTCGCCATCGGCACCCGTCGCAGCGATGCCACGGCTCTGACCAGCAGCGCGCCGGTGGACGTGATCAATGCCGAAGAACTCAAGCAAACCGGTGCCACCAGCCTCAACCAGGCGCTGTTCCAACTGCTGCCCTCGTTCAACTTTCCACAGAACCAGAGCGCCACCCGTGGCCAGAATCCCAAGGGTGCCTCCCTGCGCGGCCTGTCGCCGGACCAGACCCTGGTGCTGATCAACGGTAAGCGTCGCCACGCCTCGGCGGTGGTCAATATCTCCGGTGGCGTGCCGTTCATTGGCGCGCAGCCGGTGGACCTGGACATGATCCCCATCAGCGCCATCGACCACGTCGAAGTGCTGCGTGACGGCGCCTCGGCCCAGTACGGTTCCGATGCGGTAGCGGGTGTGGTCAACATCGTTCTCAAGGAGCGAGACAGCGGCGGCCAGCTCAATACCCAGCTGGGCCAATACGCCCAGGGCGACGGCTTCAGCAAGACCACCGATGGCTGGTACGGCTTGGGCCTGCCGGGTGACGGTTTCCTGACCCTGAGCTTCAACAGCCTCAACAACAAACCCACCGATATCGGTGATAAATACGTCGCCGACGGCCAGTTGCAAGACCCGCGCTGGGGCGGCGCCGGGCGCGACAAATACAACCTGGCGGCCAACGCCGAGATTGGCCTGAGCGACCAGTGGCGGCTCTACAGCTTTGCCACCTTCGGCCAGGACAAATCGGTGAACAACACGCCACCGCTGCTGGCCAGTAACCCGAACAACGTGCCGGGGATCTACCCCAACGGCACCATCCCCAAATACCGTTACCGCTATGAAGACGGCGCCTTCACCATCGGCAGCCGCTACGAAGACGACAGCCTGGGCCGCTTCGACCTGAGCGCCACCTATGGCCGCGACAAACACGATGAACTGGCCTTCAACACCGTCAACCCCAGCTATGGCCTGAACAGTCCGACCAAATTTGACGTCGCCACGCTGATCAACGAACAGACCAACATCGGCCTGGATTACGCCAAGGACCTGGACGTCAACTGGTCCAGCCACCCACTGACCGTTTCGGCGGGCATTGCCTACCGCAATGAAAAGTATCGGCTGGAGGCGGGCGACTACGATTCATACTCCTACGGCGGTATCGATGGCGTGCAAGTCGGTGCGGTGCAGGCGTCCGGCCTGACCCCGGACGATGCCGGGACCTACACCCGTGATGTGGGCGGCGTGTACTTTGGCCTGGAAAACCAGATCACCGACAAGTTTCAGGTGGGTATTGCCGGCCGTACCGAGCACTACTCGGACTTTGGCTCGGCCACCACCGGCAAACTCTCGGCGCGGTATGACTTCACCCCGCAAGTTGGCCTGCGGGCCACGGTGAACAATTCCTTCCGCGCACCGACACTGGGCCAGATCGGCACGTCGTGGACCACCACCACCAACGTCGATATCAACGGCAACCCGGTGCTGACCCGCATGCTACCGGCCGACAACCCGGCCGCCCGAGCCCTTGGTGCGCAACCGCTCAAGCCCGAGAAGTCCACCAACTACTCGTTGGGCCTGGTGCTGCGCCCCACCGAACAAACCTCGCTGACCATCGACGCCTACCAGATCGCCATTCGTGATCGCCTGCTCTACAGCGGTGGTATTTCCGGACCGCGTGCCGAACAGATCCTCAAGGACGCAGGTTTTGGCCAGTACACCTGGGCGCAGTTCATGACCAACGCGGCCAATACTCGCACCCGTGGCGTCGATATCGTCGGCAAATACAACCTCGATCTGGCGCAGTACGGCGGCCTTAGCCTGTCGGCGGGTTACACCAGGGCCAAGACGACTATCGAGAAGGTCCACGAGAACCCCAACGGTTTTGACGTGCTTACCCGCGAGGCCCGCGGCTTCCTGGAACACGGTTACCCCGAAGACAAACTGGTACTTGGCGCGACCCACAAGATCGGCCAGTGGACCATCGCCCTCAGCGAAACCCGCTACGGCAAATACCGCAAATACGCCGCCTCCGAAGCCAACGCCCAGTACGACCAGACTTTTGGCGCGCAATGGAACACCGACCTGGACGTGAACTACGCCTTCACCAAGCAACTGCGTCTATCGGTGGGCGCCAACAACCTGTTCGACAGCAAACCCGACGACTTCAATACCCGCCTGCGCCAGACCCCGGGCCAGCAGTACAGCTACCTGTCGCCGTCGGCGCCGGAAGGGGCGTTTTACTACTCGCGGCTCAGTTATGACTTTTAACCCATAGAGCACTTGTGGCGAGCGGGCTTGCCCCTCGCCACAAGGCGTCTGTAAATCACCGAACAACGACGAGGTTGACGATGACCCACCTGAAAAAGCTCCTGAGCGGCAGCCTCCTGGCCTTGAGCCTGCTGTCCCAACAAACCCCCGCCGCCGAGCCTGCCAACCCCATCCACTTCGGCGACATCACTTGGGAAAGCGGCAGCCTGATCACCGAAGTCCTGCGGCTGATCGTCGAAAAAGGCTACGGCTATCCCACCGATACCTTGCCTGGCAGCACCGTGAGCCTGGAAGCCGCCCTAGCCAAGGACGATATTCAGGTGATCGGCGAAGAGTGGGCCGGGCGCAGTCCGGCTTGGGTCAAGGCCGAAAGCGAAGGCAAGGTGTTTGGCCTCGGCGACACGGTCAAGGGCGCCACCGAAGGCTGGTGGGTGCCGGAATACGTGATTAAGGGCGACGCCGAGCGCGGCATCAAGCCCTTGGCGCCCGAGCTGAAATCCGTCGCCGACCTGGCACGCTACAAAGACGTGTTCCGCGACCCCGAAGACCCGACGCGCGGGCGCTTCCTCAACAGCCCCACTGGCTGGACCTCGGAGATCGTCAACAGTCAGAAACTCAAGGCTTACGGCCTGACTGACAGCTTCGTCAACTTTCGCACCGGCTCTGGCGCGGCGTTGGATGCCGAGGTCGCCTCGTCGATCCGCCGTGGCAAACCGGTGCTGTTCTACTACTGGTCGCCGACGCCGCTGCTGGGGCGTTTCAAGTTGATCAAGCTCGAAGAGCCTGAGTTCAACGCCCAAGCCTGGAAAACTCTGGCCGACGCCAACAACCCTAACCCACAAGGCACCCGCTCAATGCCGGCGCGTTTGGCGATTGGTGTCTCGGCGCCGTTCAAGGCCAAGTACCCGGAACTGGTGACGTTCTTTGAAAAAGTCGACCTGCCGATTGACCTGCTCAACGGCATCCTTGGGCAGATGAGCGAAAAACGTCAGCAGCCCCGGCAAGTGGCTCTGGCATTTTTGAAGGAGCAACCACAGGTGTGGCAGCAGTGGGTGCCAGCGGATGTGGCGACGAAGGTTAAAGGGAGTCTCTGATGTTGAAGGTTTTTGCTGCAACCCTGTTGTCATTGTTCGCCGGCCAACTGCTGGCCGCCGAACCCGCTCAACTGCGCATCGGCTACCAGAAAAGCTCCGTCAGCATGGTCCTCGCCCGCGAGCACAAGTTGCTGGAACAGGCGCTGCCCGGCACCCAGGTGCAATGGATCGAATTTCCCGGCGGCCCGCAACTGATCGAGGCCTTGAACGGCGGCAGCCTGGACATCGGCAACATCGGTGACATCCCGCCGATCTTCGCCCAGGTCGCCGGTATTGATGTGCAGTACATCGGCGTCGAGCCCAGCGACGGCAAGACCGAGGCGATCATCGTGCCCAAGGCCAGCACCGTGCAGTCCCTGGCCGACCTCAAGGGCAAACGCGTGGCCCTGCTCAAGGGGTCCAGCGCTCATAACCTGTTCCTCAAAAGCCTGGTAAAGGCCGGGCTGAAACTGACGGAGGTGAACCTCGTCTACCTGTCGGCAGCTGACGGTCGTGCCGCCTTTGAACAGGGCAAGGTCGACGCTTGGGTGATCTGGGACCCGTACTACTCGGCGGTGTTGCTGGACGGTTCGGCGCGGTTGCTCAGTGACGGCCAGGACTTGAATCCCAGCGGTACGTTCTTCATCGCCAACGGCAAGTTCGCCAAACAGCACCCGACGGCCATCGCGCCGATTCTCAAGGTGTTCGGCCAGGCCCAGCAACTGTCGCTGACCCAGCGTGACGACAGCATCGACCGCATGACCCAGGCCCTCGGCCTGCAACGGGCGGTGGTGGAAAGCTACTTCAATCACCGCGCCAGCCAGCCGATCCATTCGCTGGGGCCGACTGATATCGCCAACCAGCAGCGCACCGCCGACCTGTTTTTCGCCAATGGCCTGATCCCGAAAAAGGTCGACGTGCAACAGATCGTCTTCAAGGCCCCGTAACTTATCTGTGAGCAGACCATGCAACCGATCTACATCGATTTTCTCAACGGCCTGGACATTGATGCCCTGGAACTGAGCAACGACGAAATTCTCACCGCCATTGAAACCAGCCTGGCGATCCAGGGCCGTGGCGAGGCGGTGATCGAACCGCGCACGCACCTGATTCCCGGTGGCGAGGTTAACGGTCACTTCAATGTGCTGCGCGGCGTATTGGGCGGTGATATCGGCTATGCCGGCGTCAAAGTGGTGGGGGATTTTGTCGACAACTACCGCAAGGGCCTGCCGTCGGAGCTGGCGATTCTCAACCTGCTGGACCCGGCTACTGGCGTGCCCAAAGCAATCCTCGACGCCTCGGCCATTACCGACATGCGCACCGGCGCAGTCACCGCCATCGGCGCCAAATACCTGGCCCGGCCGGACAGCAAAGTCCTCGCCCATATCGGCGCGCGAGGCACGGCGTACTGGAACGTGCGGCTGCTGGATCACCTGTTCGATTTCGAGGAGATCCGCGTGCATTCGCGGCGCAGCGAGAGCCGCGAAGCCTTCGCCGAACGCCTGCGCCGCGACCTTGGCAAGCCGGTAATTGTCACCGACGATTGGGAGTCAACGGTGCGTGGCGCCGACATCGTGGTCGAGGCTTCGCGCCTCGAACAGCCCGAGCCATTGTTGCGCACCGAGTGGATCAAACCTGGCGCTTTTGTGGTGCCCTACGGCACCATGAGCGCGGTGGAGTTGTCGCTGACCGACATCATGAGCAAGCAGGTGGTGGACGATTGGGGCCAGTGCAAGGGCGGTTTGTTCGGTTCGTTGCGGGCGCATGTTGATGCCGGGAAACTCAGCGCCGAGACCTTGCACGCCGAGTTGGGGCAGATTGTCGCTGGCTTGAAAAGCGGCCGGGAAAACGCCGAAGAAACCATCCTGTTCTGGCATCGAGGTTTGAGCCTCAGCGACATCGCCCTCGGCCATGCGCTGCTGGAAAAGGCCAAGCGTCTGGGCATCGGCCAGCGGTTGCGGTTTGCATGATTCACGTTGATCCAAGTGGGCTGGCGCTGGCGGATCTGCTCGATATCGCCTTGCGGGATACGCCGGCAGCCCTCAGCCATGAAGCCCGCCAGCGTATCGATGCCGGGCACCAACTGCTGCTCAAACTTGCTGCCGAGGGCCAGCCGATCTACGGCGTGACCACCGGCCTCGGCGCGGCGGTGGATGTGCAGGTGCCTCTGGACGATCCGCTGTTGCAAGCGCGCATCCCGTTGGGACGTGCCGTGGGCGTTGGGCGTTTGGCCAATCGTCAGGAGTTGCGGGCAATCATCACCGCACGCTTGGCGGGGCTGGCTCAGGGACGTTCGGGGATTTCCCCGGCAGCGGCTGACAGTCTGCTGGCTTTGCTCAATGCCGGGATCGAGCCTGAGGTGCCGTTGCTGGGTTCCCTCGGTGAGAGCGATCTGGCACCGCTGGCGCACTTGAGTCTGGCGCTGTTGGGCGAGGGTTGGGTGCGATGTGATGGGGAGCGAATGCCTGCCGACCAGGCGCTGCAACGCTATGGGCTGCAACCGGCGCGACTGATAGGCAAGGATGGCCTGGCGCTGGTGTCGGCGAATTCGGCCAGTGTCGGCCTTGGCGCGTTACTTGTTGCCGAGACCGATCGGGCGTTGCAGGCGTTGTTGGCAGGCATCGCACTGTCCTGTGAGGGCTATCGCGCCAACCTCAGTCCGTTCCAGCCCTGGGCCTCGCGGTTGCGTCCGGCGGCCGGGCAAACCGAGCAGTCGGCGGCGTTGTTGCGGCTGCTGGAGGGTGGTGAGTTGGCCGCCAACCCGCGTCGTCTGCAAGACCCGTTGAGCTTTCGTTGTGCCATGGTGGTTCAAGGCGCGGCGCAGCAAACGTTGCAGCAGTTGCGTGAACAGATTGAGCTGGAACTGGCCAGCGGTGCTGACAACCCGGCGTTGATCAGCGAAGAACAGCAAGTGCTGGCGACGGCTAATTTCGACAGCACCCATCTGGCGTTGGCGGGAGAGGGATTGGGGTTGGCGCTGAGTCGCGTGGCGGCTTGTTCGGCTGAACGGGTTGCCAAGTTGTTGTCACCGACCTCCAGTGAGTTACCACGCTTTCTGGTCAGCCAACCCGGCCATGTCGGCATGGCGGCGTTGCAACGTACCAGCGCAGCGTTGCTGGCCGAGATAGGGCACTTGGCCAACCCGCTGCCGGCGGTGAGCGTGCCGGTGGCGGATCGCGTTGAGGATTATGCCGGGCAGGCCTTGGCGGTTATTGAGAAGACGCGCCAGCTTACTCAGCGTGTGTTGTGGCTGGCCAGTATCGAATTGATCGTGGCGGCGCAGGCGGTGGACCTGCGTGGCACGGTTCGATTAGGGGAGGGCGCCGAGCATATCCATCGGGCCGTTCGCAGTCAGGTGGCCCACCTGGATCAGGATCGCTCGGGATCAGTGGATGTGCTGGCCTTGGCTGCGTTTATAGGCAGCGGCGCACTCCTCTGGTAATGGCATTTCAGGTCATGCCTTGGCCAATCCCCCCGCGACGTCGTCCTGGTCAACAACTATCAATGCGTTATTACAGATGCTGGCCGATTAATGGCCTTGCATAGCGCCAAGCCCTGTCTATGCTCACCCATAACCATTTATGTCGCTTGCCATATCAAGCGTTTTGAGTGGATTTCAATAGTGATCAACTATCACTATTGAAAATATGAATGAAACGAGTGCGCATGCCAAGGCGCCGGGAAAAAGGGAGTGGTGGTTTAAATGGATTTGCGTGTGTCGGTTGAAGCAGGCCCCAGACGGGGCCATCAAGAAAAGGATGACTTGATAAGAGTGTTGCCTCATGGACTCTCCGATTAACCATCACTTATCGATCGCCTGACACTTGTCCTGTCTCTGGACGACTGCGTTTGCCTGTTTTGTGGAAAGTGGTAGTGGGTCAAATACAAAAACTAACCGTCAATCAAAGACAGCGCTGAAGGTGATCCGATCATGTTTAACCGCCAACACAAATCCGCCCTGCTGGAAATCGAGCGTTTTTCCTGCGCGCTGACCGAGGCCAAAGCCAAGCTGGCGGCCATTAGCCGATCCATGGCGATGATCGAGTTCGATTGCAACGGCATGGTGCTTGATGCCAATGAGAATTTCTGCAAGGCCATGGGCTACAGCACTGAAGAACTCCGTGGCAAGCATCACCGGATTTTTTGTGAAGAGTCGTTCTACCGCAGCGACGCCTACGCCAAGTTGTGGCGAGACCTCGCCCGAGGCGAACCGATCAGTGGCACCTTTATGCGCTTGAATAAAAGCGGTCAGGAAGTGTGGCTGGAAGCCAGTTATATGCCGGTGATCGGCGCCGACAACAAGGTGCAGAGCGTAATCAAGGTGGCGTCGGACATCTCGGCACGGGTCCATCACGAACATGAGAACCAAAGCCTGATGGACGCCATCGGTCGCTCCATGGCGGTGATCGAGTTCACCCCGCAGGGCCAGATCATCAATGCCAACGAAAATTTTCTGAAGACGGTGAAGTACTCCCTCAACGAAATCGTAGGTCAGCACCACAGCATATTCTGTCATCGCAACGAAACCGATTCGCCGGCATACAAGGCGTTTTGGGCCTCTCTCAATCGCGGCGAATACCACTCTCATCGGTTTGAACGTAAGGACAAATACGGGCAGACGTTATTCCTGGAAGCCTCTTATAACCCGATCTTCGATGCTAGCGGGCGGCTGTACAAAGTGGTGAAGTTCGCCAGTGATATTACCGATCAAGTCACCACCCTGCGCACCGCCGCCGAGTCGGCCCACAGCACCTCGGTACAAAACGACGTCTGCGCCCGAAAAGGCTCGGAAGTGGTCCAGCAAACGGTGCAGATCATCGAAGAAATTTCCCGCGACCTCAACGAGGCGGCGCTGAGCATCGATGCGGTGAGTAAGCAGTCGGACATCATTGGCAGCATCGTCCAGACCATTCGCGGCATTGCCGATCAAACCAACTTGCTGGCACTCAATGCCGCCATTGAAGCAGCTCGCGCCGGCGAGCATGGCAGAGGCTTTGCGGTGGTGGCCGATGAAGTGCGCAGCCTGGCGGCTCGCACCAGTCAGGCGACCCTGGAGATTGTCGATGTGGTGCGCAAGAACCACGACCTGTCGTTGAGCGCGGTGTCGAGCATGCAGTCGAGCTTGAGTCGCACCGGGCTTGGCGTGGAATTGGCCAATGAGGCGGGGCAAGTGATTCTGGAAATTCAGGAAGGCTCACGGCATGTGGTGGATGCTATCAGTCAGTTCAACTCGACGTTGCAGTTGCAATAACCCCCTGCAGTTGTCGAGCCCAAGCGAGGCTATCAGATCAGCCCCCAGCACCAAGTTGCCCCCAACGCAGCCTCGCTGGGGCTCGACAGAGTCTCTACGGGAGACAGCGCATGTTCAGCTGCGATCAAATCGCCGCCAGGGTCTCTTTCACTGCCTGCACTTGCGGGTCGGCGGTTTTAGCCGCGATCTGTTCCGCAGTTTGTGCCTTCAAGCGGTCGGCCACTTCATTGGCAATCGAGGTCTGTTGCTCAATCGGCATGGATTTAACATCCTCTTCGGTCAGGCCCTTTTCCTTGAGGATCTGATCGCGAATACGCTCGGCCGGGGTTTTGGTCATGTACTCGTTGAAGTCCGCCCGAGCCTGGGTGCTGGCCTCGGTTTTTGGCGTGGCGGTGGTCTCTGGCGTGGTTTGCAGTTGTACGCGGGTCTTGGCAAAGGCTGCCTCGACGTTGTCGGCGGTGGTATCCTTGGCCTTTTGCGTAGCCTGTACCTGTGTGGCGGTGACGGCGTTCTGCACGTTTTGCATGACGCCGCTGTACAGCGCGCTGGCGGCGGCGTTGGCGGGGTCCATGTCGGAACGCTTGGATTGCTGAATCACTGAAGCAGCTTGGGTATTGACCAACATGATCGGGCACCTGTGAGTGTGGGCGGTGCGTCAGGTGGAGCAATTAGCGTGCCGAGGGGCAAATGCCCGGTTTACGGGCTGCGGTGCGGTGGTTGAGGCAACGTTTGTCCTGTAGACGGTCAAACATTGCCGGTGACAGGCAAGGCGCTTGGCGTCGATGCACAAGGCGTTGAGTCCTTTCATCGTGTAGTCCTTGTGCTTAGTTGTGACCGTCGAGGGCGAAGGTCTTGAAGCCAGGGCGTTGGCTGAGCTTTTCGTAGTAAGCGCTGACAGCAGGGTAGAACGGACGCGCCATGGGCGTCATCCGCCAGCGATGCACTGATAGTCCGATCAGGATGTCAGCGAGGGTGAAGTCTTCACCGGCCACGTAAGCCCCGGTTCGAATCAGCTGTTGTTCCAACAAGCCCATCTTGTCGTTCCAGCCACGTACGCCGGCGGCGATGCGTTGCGTGTCCTGGAAGTCGGGGTTGTTGCGCACCAGGGCGTGGAAGGCATAGCCCCAGGAGGGGTTGAGTTCGGTGGCTTGCCAGTCCATCCACTGCTCGACGCGTGCCCGCGCAGCCGGTTCGGTCGTCAGCAGGTCATGGCGTTGGTGCAGGCCCACCAGGTAGCGGCAGATGGTGTTGGATTCCCACAGCACGCCGTTTTCATCGAGGATCACCGGAACCTGGGCATTGGGGTTCAGGGCCAGGAATTCGGGCGACTGGGTTGGGGAGAAACCGATCCCCCAGTCCTCACGCTCGTAGGTGATGTCCAGTTCCTGGCAGGTCCACAGGACTTTTCGTACGTTGATGGACGAAGTGCGACCCAAGATTTTCAGCGTGTGTCCCATGGTGCTTCCCTGACAATGGTGAATTGGCAGCAGGCAATTTAGCAGGGACGTGGGATGGCAACGAGGTTGTTTAAGATCGTTCCCACGCTCTGCGCCACCAGTACGCAGGGGTTGAGTCATGCGCGATCGGCTTAGGTACTCTCGCGCACCATCAACTCAAACCCCATATCCACCACCGGCTTGGCAATTTTGTTACCCGCCAACAGCGTCAATAAATGCTCAGCTGCCCGTCGGCCAATGGCCTCCCGAGGCGTACTGATACTGCTCAGGCGCGGCACCATGAATGAGGACGCGGGCAGGTCGTTGAAACCCAATACTGCCACTTGTTCCGGCACCTTGATTGAGTGGCGCAGGGCTTCCAGCAGGGCGCCTTGGGCCAGGTCGTCGTTGCCGAAAAAGATCGCATCCACATCGGGATGGCTGGCCAGCATTTGCAGGAACAGTTCACCGCCCAGGCCAACGGATGACGGACGCGGTGTCAGCAGCTCCAGGTCTGGGTCATACAGCCTGGCCTGTTGCAATGCCCGGCGAAAGCCTTCGCCTCGCAGCAGGGTGCGCTGGTCCAGTTGCGCGCCGATGTAGGCCAAGCGCTTGCGGCCCCGCGAGATCAGGTGCTTGGCAGCGGTTTCGCCGGCGCTGGTTTGCGAGAAGCCAACGCAGTTCAAGCCAGCGCCAGGGTCCAGATCCATCATGTATACACATGGCACATTGCTCGACTCGACCATGCGGCGGGAGCTTTCGGTGCGATCAAATCCGGTCAGCAGCAAGCCACGCGGCTGATAGGCCATGTAGTTGCGCAGCAGGTTTTCTTCTTCGTCACGGGAGTAATGGGTGTTGCCAATCAGCACCTCAAAGCCTTTGGGCCGCAGCACCTGATGAATGGCTTCTAGGGTTTCGATGAACAACAGGTTGGACAACGACGGTACCAGCACCACCACCGACTGGCTCTGGGCCGAAGCCAGGGCGCGGGCGGCGGGGTTGACCACGTAGCTCAGCTCGGCGGCGGCCTTCTGCACTTTTTCCACCAGTTCGGTGGCCACGGTGCTGATACCGCGCAAGGCCCTGGAGGCGGTAATCGGACTGACACCGGCCAGGCGTGCAACTTCGTTGAGGGTGGGGCGTCCCGTCGTGCGGGTATTCTTATCGTTCTTGGAGGTCATCAGGCGGCTTGCCAAACAAAAATCGAGGCACTAAGGTAGCGCTGTCTCCAGAAGCCTGCAAATACTTGAGCGTCGGGTTGCCTGATCCTGTTTGAGTCCCTGGCGAGGATGCACGCGTCACTCCATAAAAATGACAAGAAGGCGCGGGAAAGCCTATTTTTGCATTAGTCTTACGGCTGGCAAAGGTAGCGCTGTCTGCGTCCTGAGGTGTTTCATGAGTCAACCTGTTACTGCCCTGGTGATCATGGGTGTTTCTGGCTGTGGCAAGTCCAGCGTCAGCGAGGCTTTGTGCCTGTTGAACGGCGCCACGGCCATCGAAGGCGATAGCTTTCATCCTGCCGCCAACATCGAAAAAATGAGCGCTGGTCACCCCCTCAACGACGACGACCGTGCCGGCTGGCTCGACATCCTCTGTGAGGAGCTGCGCCGTTCGCTTAAAGCTGGCGAGCATCCGGTGCTGACCTGTTCTGCCCTGAAGAAGAAATACCGCGACCACCTGCGCGAGGCTGCGCCGGGCCTGGGTTTTGTCTTCCTGGAGCTGACTCGTGAGGTCGCCGCCGACCGCGTCTCCCATCGCCCCGGCCATTTCATGCCAGCGAGCCTGATCGACAGCCAGTTTGCCACCCTCGAATCCCCGGTGGGCGAGCCGTTGACCCTGGCGCTGAATGCCAGCAAAGACAGCGTCGAGCAATTGGCCGAGCAAACCGATGCCTGGTGGCGCCAACACGGCTTTGAACCAATCAAATAATTTTTTGCCGGACAAGGTAGCGCTGTCCTGACGCAGGAAATTCAATACCCGCTTTAATAACAACAACAAACAGGAGACACCCCCCATGTTTGGCATGTCCCACGATTCCTACCTGCTGCTTGATGCAGTGGTCACCATTATCGGGTTGATCGTCTTGATCACTCGGTTCAAGTTCCATCCGTTCATTGCGCTGATCATCGCGGCAGGCTTCCTTGGTCTGACCTCGGGCATGCCTGTGGACAAGATCATCAAGGCGTTTCAGGACGGCTTCGGCGGGGTGCTTGGCTTTGTCGGGATTATCCTGGCGCTGGGTACGATGCTTGGCAAGATGATGGCCGAATCGGGAGGTGCTGATCAGATCGCCCAGACCCTGATCCGCGCCTTCGGTAAGGAGCGGGTGCAGTGGGCGATGATGTTTGCGGCGTTCCTAGTGGGCATCCCGCTGTTCTTCGAGATCGGCTTTGTGCTGTTGATCCCGCTGGTGTTTATCGTCGCCCGCCGCACCGGCGTGTCGCTGATCAAGATCGGTATCCCGCTGCTGGCCGGCCTGTCGGCGGTCCACGGGCTGGTGCCACCGCACCCGGGCCCGCTGCTGGCCATTGGCGTGTTTGGTGCCGATATCGGCAAGACCATTCTCTACGGCCTGATTGTCGCGCTGCCTACGGCGATCATTGCCGGCCCGCTCTACGGCACGTTCATTGCCAAGTACATCCCCGGCAACCCGTCCCAGGAACTGGTGGATCAACTGGCTCGCGAATCAGACTCCAAAACGCTGCCGAGCTTCAGCGTAACCCTGATCACCGTGTTGCTGCCCGTCTTCCTGATGCTGCTGAAAACCTTCGCCGACATTGCCCTGCCGGACGGCCATATCGTGCGCAACTGGATGGACATGATCGGCCACCCCATCAGCGCCTTGCTCCTGGCGTTGCTGCTGTCGCTGTACACCTTTGGCCATCGCCAGGGCATCGGTTCCAAACAGATTCTCAAGTTGCTCGACGCCAGCCTGGCGCCGACCGCAGCCATCATCCTGATCATCGGTGCAGGCGGCGGCTTCAAGCAGATGCTGGTGACCAGTGGCGTGGGTGACGTAATTGGCCATATGGCGGTGACAGCGCAGATCAATCCGATTCTGCTGGCGTGGCTGGTGGCGGCGGTGATTCGCGTGGCGACCGGTTCGGCGACGGTGGCGACCATTACTGGTGCAGGCATCGTGGTGCCGGTGGTGGGGATGGTGCCGGGGGTGAACCTGGAGTTGCTGGTGCTGGCGACGGGTGCAGGGTCGTTGATTCTGTCTCACGTCAACGATGCTGGGTTCTGGCTGGTCAAGCAGTACTTCAACATGACCGTGGCCGAGACCTTCAAGACCTGGACGGCGATGGAGACGATTCTGTCCATCGTGGCGTTGGGGTTCATCATGTTGCTGTCGTTGGTGGTGTAGGCCACATCAGCGAACCACTGTAGGAGCGAGCAAGCTCGCTCCTACATGTGTGTCAGGCGCCGGTTTTTTGCACGAGCCCATCCGCCCGGAACATCCCGCGAATCCCTCGTATCGCCTGGCGAATCCGGTCCTGGTTCTCGATCAGCGCAAAGCGCACATGATCATCCCCATACTCGCCAAAGCCGATCCCCGGTGATACGCAAACCTTCGCTTCCAGCAGTAACTTCTTGGCAAACTCCAGCGAACCCATCACCGCATAAGCTTCGGGAATCTTCGCCCAGACGTACATCGATGCCTTGGGGTTTTCCACCATCCAGCCCAACTCATGCAGGCCCTTGACCAGTACGTTGCGGCGTTGGCGGTACTGATCGGCAATGTCTTTCACACACTGCTGATCGCCTTCCAATGCAGCAATCGCGGCTACTTGCAGCGGGGTAAAGGTGCCGTAGTCGTGGTAACTCTTGATCCGTGCCAGGGCGTTGACCAGCTCCGGGTTACCGACCATGAAACCAATGCGCCAGCCGGCCATGTTGTAACTCTTGGACAGGGTGAAAAACTCCACCGCGATGTCCTTGGCGCCGGGCACCTGCATGATCGAGGGGGCTTTCCAGCCATCGTAGACGATGTCGGCGTAGGCCAGGTCATGCACCACCAGCACGTCGTACTGCTTGGCGAGGGCGATCACCCGTTCAAAGAAGTCCAGCTCCACGCACTGTGCGGTGGGGTTGGACGGAAAGCCCAGGATCATCATCTTCGGCTTGGGGATCGAACCGCGAATTGCCCGTTCCAGCTCGGCGAAAAAATCCACGCCGGGAATCAGCGGCACCGAACGTACCTGGGCACCGGCAATCACGGCACCGTAGATGTGAATCGGGTAGCTGGGGTTGGGCACCAATACGGTGTCGCCCTGGTCGAGGGTGGCGAGCATCAAGTGCGCCAGGCCTTCCTTGGAACCGATGGTGACGATGGCCTCGGTTTCCGGGTCGATGTCCACTTCATAGCGGTCCTTGTACCAGCGCGAAATCGCCCGGCGCAGACGCGGTATGCCTTTGGAAGTGGAGTAACCGTGGGTGTCTTCACGCTGGGCGACGGTCACCATTTTTTCCACGATATGCGGTGGAGTGGGGCCGTCGGGGTTGCCCATGCTCAAGTCGATGATGTCTTCGCCACGACGACGGGCGGCCATCTTCAGCTCGGCAGTGATATTGAATACGTAAGGGGGGAGTCGATCTATGCGCGCAAAGCGGCGCGGCGAACCTTGGTCTGCCATGTGTTGCCTCGAAGTACGTAAGCGCCCGGAACCGTCCGAGCGACGTCGGCCACTGCGGTGGCCTGCGGGCAGACGATACGGGCGATGATGGCCAGTTGTCCAGATGGCGCGATGAATATTTTGTGCTTTGAGTGAAACGCCTGTATGACCCTATACTCGGTAAGGCTTTATTCACTCATTGATGGAGACTGTTCAGATGAATCAACAGGCAAAGCTATCACTGGAACCGCGCATGGAAGAGGGCAAGGCCCTGGTGATCGCGGGTGTTGGCGGCCGTTACGGCAAGGCCACGATGGGGGATATTCCCAGGTTGTGGGAGTTGTTCGATAGCTGCATCAAGGGTATTCGTAAACGCGTTGGCGGCATGAGCTACGGCGTCTGCTACAACTCTAGGCACGATGAGTTCGATTACATCGCTGGGGTCGAAGTGCCTGCCAAGAGCGATGTGCCGAGCAACTTCCAGTCGATTGAAATTCCGGCCCACCGCTATGCGGTCTTCCCCCACTACGGCCCGGTGCAGGCACTTAAACAGACCTATGAGCGGGTTATATATGAATGGCTGCCAAGTTCTGGATACAAGGTCGTAGGGCCTGATTTTGAGCGCTATAGCGCCGACTTCAATGCAGATAAAGGCACTGGCACCGTGGAGATTTGGTTGCCGGTTGAAGCAAAGGCCTGAAACCGTGGCCAAAGATGATTTATGCTCTTTGGTCGTTTTCTCTCGAGTGACCCTTTGATGATCAGGCACTGTACTTTGCTCGACCTCACTGGCTGGCAGGCTCTGCGCGTTGCCCTGTGGCCGGGTTCGGATTCGGAACCGGGCAATGAGCATGAAATGCACACTCTGTTGAGCGCTCCAGACCGCTATCTTGTGCTGACTTTCAACGATGACAGCGGCAACGCCCTCGGTTTTGCCGAGGCGTCGATCCGGTGTGATTACGTCAACGGTACCAGTACCTCTCCGGTGGCCTTTCTCGAAGGTTTGTACGTAGTGCCAGCCAGTCGTGGTAACGGGGTGGCCCGGCAATTGGTGGCGGCTGTCGAACAGTGGGCCAGGGAAATGGGCTGCACGGAACTGGCCTCGGATGCGCTGCTGGATAACCAGGGGAGCCACGCCATGCATCAATCTCTGGGCTTCGCTGAAACCGAACGAGTGGTTTACTTCTTGAAGCCTTTGGGGGCGCCCGAGTCGGAGTAGTCGGGCTTTTACTCCTGAGCAAACACCCACGCCAGCCGGCGCTCATAGCCAATTCGTCCTTTGTAAGCCTCACCGCTATCTACCCAACCCTGCTGCAAATACAGCCCCATCGCCGCCACATTGTCATTGTCCACCGACAACTCCAGGGCCTTGATCTGCGGCCACGCCAATTGCGCTGCGGCGGGCAACGCCTGCAGGCAGGCTTTGCCAAACCCCTGGCCTTGCTGGCTGCGGTCGACTTGCAGGGCATGCAGGGTGGCGCTGTGTTCGTCGGCCCAATGGGGCAGGCAGGGCGGGCGTTTGAGCAGCAGAAAGGCGACGGGAATCTCGTCGGCCAACAGCGCGAAGCCTTTGATACCGGGGCTGGGGTTGACCAGCAGCGTGTTCAGCGCGCAGTAGATGTCGCCGGAATACGGTAGTTGCTCGGGATGGACTTCAAGGGCGCTCAGTTGCTGTTGCTGCACAGCGTTCAGCGTCTCATAGGCGACAAGGCGGGTTTCCATCGGCAGGGCATCCGAAATCCTACAAAGAAGCGCGGATTCTAGCGGGTTTGCCGTGAGCGCAATTATTTTTCACCGACTTGTCGATTTGCCGAATGCCCACTCGACTAAGGGTGTCTTCCGTGATTTTTTCCATAAAAGGAGCATCGCCATGAACACTGGCCGACACCCTTTGACATGGCAACCGGTGCGGGCTTGTTTGAGCTCAAACCCTGATCGTCGGGAATTCAGCCAACCCGCTCATCTGCAGCCATAGTTGATAGTCCGAAAACGGAGAATCTTATGAAGTACCTATGCCTGGTCTACAGCGACGAGCAGTTGCTTCACAGCTTGCCTGAAAGCCCGAATGATCCCGAATGCCAGGCCTATGCCGAATCGGTGCAAGGTAGCGGGCGGATGATTGCCGCCGAGGCGCTGGAGTCGGTCACGACAGCCACCACCGTGCGTATGCGCAACGGCAAGTTGTCGATCACCGACGGGCCGTTTGCCGAAACCAAGGAGCAACTGGCGGGCTTTTACCTTATCGACGCCAGGGACCTGAATGAAGCGATCCAGCTCGCCGGGGGCATTCCGGCGGCGCGGGTCGGCAGCGTGGAAGTACGCCCTGTGCGTGAATTGAATCTCTGAACAAAATAATCATAAAACTCAGGAGATTTACCCATGAGCACTCAACCCCAGGCGGGTGTACAGCCCGCCCAATTCGAATTATCCATCAGCCGCTTGATCGACGCGCCACGCCGCCGGGTGTTTCGCGCCTGGACGGAACCTGCGTTGTTGCAACAATGGTGGGGGCCCCATGGCATGACCACCCCCGAGTGCGAAATGAACCTGTGGGTCGGTGGGCTGTTTCGCACCCTGATGCGGGCCCCGGATGGCACCGAGTACCCGACCCAGGGCGTATTCCTGGAGATCGTTGCGCCACGGCGGCTGGTGTTCACCGACGCCTTCACTCCAGGCTGGATTCCGTCGGGCAAGCCGTTCATGACCGCCGAAGTGACCCTCGAAGAAGTCGCCGGTAAAACCCTCTACACCGCCCGGGCCATGCACTGGACCGAGGCCGACAAGCAGGCCCACGAAGCCATGGGCTTTCATGAGGGCTGGGGCCAGAGCCTGGATCGGCTGGTGACATTGGTCACTGAAGGCATGCTCGATTGACAGTCCAGGCCCAGGTTGAAGCGGTTTACCGCAGCGAGTCGCGGCGCATCCTCGCCACGCTGATTCGCTTGCTGGGCGATTTCGACCTCGCCGAAGAAGCCTTGCACGAGGCGTTCTTCGTCGCCGTCGAGCGCTGGCAGCAGGACGGCGTACCAGAAAATCCTCGCGCCTGGCTGGTGTCTACCGGGCGCTTCAAGGCGATTGACCGCTTGCGTCGACAGGCACGGTTAGCCGCGTCCCAGACGCTGCTGCTGGCCCAGGCCGAAGCGCTGGAAGAGGCCGACTGGAGCGCTGAAGACGTGGAAGACGATCGCCTGCGCCTGATCTTCACCTGCTGCCACCCGGCGCTGGCGGCGGATGCTCAGGTGCCGCTGACCTTGCGTGAAATCTGCGACCTCACCACCGAGGAAATCGCCCGAGCCTTTCTCGTTTCGCCGGCCACCATCGCCCAGCGTATCGTGCGGGCCAAGGGCAAGATTCGTGAGGCCAGGATTCCCTATCAAGTGCCGTCCCTGACCGAATTATCCGAACGCCTGGACAGTGTATTGCGGGTGATTTACCTGGTGTTCAACGAAGGTTATTCGGCATCCATGGGCGCGGACTTGACCCGTGATGACCTGACCCGCGAAGCCATTCGCCTAGGGCGGTTGTTGATGGAGTTGCTGCCGGAACCGGAAGTCATGGGCTTGCTGGCGCTGATGTTGCTCCACGAATCCCGGCGCCCGGCGCGTACCTCGGCAAGCGGTGAGTTGGTGCTGCTGGACGAACAGGACCGTTCATTGTGGGACGCGTCCTTGATTGCCGAAGGCTGTCTCCTGGTGGAGAAGGCGCTGACCACCCGGCGTTTCGGGCCTTACTGCCTGCAAGCGGCAATTGCCGCCGTGCACGCTGAAGCCTTGAGCGCCGCCGTGACCGATTGGCCGCAGATTGTCGGGCTTTACGACGTACTGCTCAGGGCTATGCCGTCGCCGGTGATCGAACTCAACCGCGCGGTGGCGCTGGCCATGCGCGACGGGCCGTTGGCGGGGTTGCGGCAAGTCGATGGGGTTTTGGCGCGTGGGAAATTGCTGGACTACCACCTGGCGCATTCGGCACGGGGGGAGTTTTGTCGGCAGTTGGGGCGGGTGGAGGAGGCAAGGGTGGCCTTTGAGCGGGCTCTGGAACTGACCCAGCAAACACCGGAGCGGCGATTTATCGAGCGGCGTCTGATGCAACTGAACATGGATGATCGCCTGTAGACACGAGCCAGCGCGCTCCACGCTGGCTGGCGCGTCGCTATCCGGGATTACTCCAGTATCTTCCCCAACATCCAACTCCCGGCTGGCCCAGGCGGACGTTGGCGTGACCACAGCGCATCCACCGCCACCGAACGCGGCCAGCCGCGCACGTTGAGTTCCTGCAGGTTATCGTTGCCGAAACGCTCCACCAGCCAGCGCGGCAGCGGCGCCCAGCCGAAACCCAGCTGTGCCATTTCCATCAGCATCAGGTAACTGGCCGCCGACCACACCCGGCCTGTGGCGCGGTTGTCATAAGGGTTGACGATGCTCGCCAGGCGTAGCTCGCGGTGTTGCTGCAAGGTCTGCTGATCGACGACCTCAAGGCTGGCCAGCACATGTTGGGGCGAAACGAACAAGGCGATTTCCGTGCGTTCTTCCACCGGGGAACTGGTCAGGTCCGGCGGATAAACCTCCTGCTGTTCGATAAAGGCAATCTGCGCCCGGCCGCTTTGCACCAGATCGATCAGGTCATCGCATTCGGCGATCAGCCATTCCAGCTCCAGGTCGGGGTAACGTTCTGCAAAAGCGATGATGGCGGTTTCAAAGCGCTGCGACTGGTAAGTATCGGACATGGCGATACTGAGCCTGGGCTCCAGCCCCTGGGACAGTTGACTGGCCGCCAGTTCCAGGCGGCTGCTGGCCTCCAGCACCTGTTCGGCCCGTTGCAGCAAGACATGGCCGGCCGGGGTGAGGGTGGGTTTGCGGCTGCTGCGATCAAACAGCACCACGTTCAGGTCAATTTCCAGGCTCGCCACCGCCGCGCTGACGGTGGACTGGCTCTTGCCAAGCTTGCGCGCCGCAGCTGAAAACGAACCTTGGGTCGCCGCCTGGACAAACGCCTGCAACACTTCATGAGAGGCCACGATCTATCGCCTTGGTCGATGGTTATTAGTTATGAAGTATCGGTCTGAGGGGTAATTATGGCAACCGTCGTCACTCATGGAGCTGGGTCATGAACCCTACCAAGTCAATTACTGAACGCGTTTTCCAGGCCATCGGTTTCGAGGTCATGGCCTTGTCGATCTGCACGCCGCTGCTGGCATGGATCATGGATAAACCGGCCCTGGAAATGGGCATGGTGACCCTGGCGATCAGCCTGATGGCGCTGAGCTGGAACATCATTTTCAACAGCCTGTTCGACCGCCTCAAGGCGCGCCTGCAACTGGCCAACGGCGGTTGGACCCGTGTGCTGCACGCCTTGCTGTTTGAAGGCGGCCTGGTGATTGGCTGTGTCCCGCTGATTGCCTGGTGGCTGAATATCAGCCTGTTGCAGGCGTTTATCCTCGACATCGGCGTGCTGCTGTTCTTCCTGCCGTACACCTACGTGTACCACTGGGGGTACGACGTACTGCGCGAGAAACTGATGCAACGTCGGGCGCTCACGGTGTAAGACGGCTCCGACGTTTGCACCGCTGGTATTACAGGAACATCCCGCCCGACGCTTCGATCCGCTGGCCGGTGATCCAGTTGCTGCCGTCAGCGAGCAATTAGGGCAAGCCCCCTCGCCACAACTCAGAACAATTGGGTGAATAACCAGTACAAACTCCCCGACAACACAATCGCGGCTGGCAAGGTCAGCACCCAGGCCATCAGCAGGTTGCGGATGGTCTTCATCTGCAAGCCGCCGCCATTGGCGACCATGGTCCCGGCCACGCCCGAGGACAGCACGTGGGTGGTGGACACCGGCAAGCCAAACATGTCCGCCGCGCCAATGGTCAGCATCGCTACCATCTCCGCCGAAGCGCCCTGGGCGTACGTCATGTGGGTCTTGCCGATCTTCTCTCCTACCGTTACCACGATGCGCCTCCAACCGACCATAGTCCCAAGCCCTAGGGCGATGGCCACGGAAATTTTCACCCACAGCGGAATAAAACGGGTGGCGTTGTCGATCTGTTGCTTGAACAGTTGCAGCTTGCCTTGGGTGTCGGCGTCGAAATTGCCGACCTTGCCCTTGTCTATCAGGCGAATGGTTTCGCTGGTCAGGTACATGTCATTGCGCACGTTGCCCATGGCCTCGGCGGGCACCTTGGCCAACGAGCCATAGCCTTTCACTTCTTCACCGATATGCCCGGTCAGGGCGGCGAGGGCGGGGATCAATTGCGGCGTTGCTTCCTTGGTGCGTACGTAGGTCGACAGGGTCGGACGCGGGTCGGCCGGGGCCGGTTGCGGTGCGCTTTTCACCAAGGCTTGCTGGGTGACTTGGGCTACTGCGGCAAATTGCAGCGACTGGTCGGCCGGCATGGTGCGGTTCAGCGCGTAGGCCATCGGCAACGTACCCACCAGGATCAGCATGATCAGGCCCATGCCTTTCTGTCCGTCGTTGGAGCCATGGGCGAAAGAGACGCCGGTGCAGGTGGCGATCAGCATGCTGCGAATCCACCACGGCGGCGGGGTGTTGCCCTTGGGTGCCTTGTACAGCGAGCGGTTTTTCACAAACGCGCGCAGTGCCAGCAATAGCAGTGCCGCGAAGACGAAGCCGATCAGCGGTGACAGCAGCAACGCATAGCCGATCTTGAATGCCTGGCTCCAATCCACGCCGCTGGTGCCGTCACGCCCGTGCATCAGGGCATTGGCCACGCCGACGCCGATAATCGAACCGATCAAGGTATGGGACGAAGACGCCGGCAGGCCCAGCCACCAGGTGCCGAGGTTCCACAGGATCGCCGCGATCAGCAGGGCGAAGATCATGGCGAAGCCGGCGGATGAACCGACCTGCAAAATCAACTCCACCGGCAGCAAGGCAATGATGGCGAACGCCACTGCGCCACTGGACATCAGCACCCCGAGAAAATTGAAGAATCCAGACCACACGACGGCAAAATGTGGCGGCAACGAGTTGGTGTAGATCACCGTCGCCACGGCGTTGGCGGTGTCATGGAAACCATTGACGAACTCGAAGCCCAGGGCGATCAGCAGCGCCACACCCAGCAGCAGGAATGGCGTCCAGGTAGTCACCACCGTGCCCAGTTCGTGCATGTCGCGCATTAGGCTGTAGGCGGTGAACAGCAGGCCCATGGCGAGGACGGTGAAGAAAGTGATCACCGTCAACAGGCTGGGCTTCTGGTCCAACTGGGGTTTTGAATCGGCTGCGTGAGCCCGTGTGGAAGCGGTCAGGGAAGAGGTGGCCATGCAGGGGCATCCAGTGAGGAAGGATGCCGTCCATGATCATTGCAGAATATTACAGGGATACTGCGGTAAGTCAGTGTTTAGAGGATTGAGTGTGCCGCTGGTCCATAAATCAGTCTCTGGCATGACCGGCCGTAGCAATTGTCGAGCCTCGCTGGGGCTCGACTGCTACGAGGAGCATTGCACCCTTATTCTCAAGGCAAGAGGGGCTCAATAATCCTTGCGCTTGCGAAACGCCCAGCGCCCGGCAATCAAGGTAAACGTTGCCACCAGCGCCACCAGAACCCAGAAGCCCTCGGGGTCCTGGGAAAGCGGTACGCCACCGACGTTCATGCCAAAAAAACCGGCAATGATATTGATCGGTAGCGCCAGTACCGTGACCACGGTCAGGGTGAACAGGGTGCGGTTGCTCTGTTCGTTGAGGTTGGCGGCGATCTCTTCCTGCAACAGTTTGATCCGCTCCCCCAGGGCCATCAGGTCGTTGATGATCAGCGCAAATTCCTCGGTGGACTTGCGCAGCTCCTTCACGTCTTCTTTCTGTAGCCATTGCGGCGGGCGGTTGAGCAAGCGCAGCAACGAACCCGGCTCCAGCGCCAGCAGGCGTTGCAGGCGCACCAGTACTCGGCGCATGGCTCCCAGTTCCGAGCGGTTGGTGGACAGGCGTGAGGACAGCAACTGATCCTCGATCTGGTCGACACTGATACTGGTCTTGCGCACGATCTGCGTCAGCACTTCGCCCTGGTCCCGCAGTAAATGCACGAGCAATTCCAGGGGCGAGCGAAAGCGTTCGCCGGCCTTGACCGAGGAGCGCAGCTTGTCCACCGAGTGCAGCGGTTGCAGGCGAGCGCTGATCAGCAATCGGCTACGGGCGCAGACCCACAGGGTGGAGATGTCCGAAGACATCATGCTGCTGAAGTTGAACACCACATCGTTGACCACCGCCAGTAAGGCCGAGTCCACATGCTCAATGCGAGTGGAGCGCGAGCCTTCGTGCAAGGTCTCGAAAAACTCTTCCGGCAATTCCAGATGCGCCTGCATCCAGCGTTCGCACGCCGCGTGGGCCAGGTTCAGGTGCAGCCAAAGAAATTCGTCGGGATCAGCGGGCTGCTGCAAGGCTTTCAGAGCAGCAGCCGAATCAATCTGCTCGGCTTTTTCACCCGGCCTGAAACGGAAACCGTAAAGCAGGCCAAATAGATCTGAATCCTGATGGCCGTGGTCGATGCTGTGGTTCATGGAGGCTCACAGAGGAAGCGCCTGAAGGAGATTTCACAGGTTCGCTTGAGCGCATCATGGCAAGTCGATTTGACGGTTTTGTGACGGTTTTAGAATTGGGTGACAGGTAGGATTAACGCCCATAAAAAACGCCGCGCGACCCGAGGGTGGCGCGGCGTTTTCAGGGTTTAACTCAGGTGTCTTGTTTGTTGGTCAGGACTTCGCCGGTTTTGGCGTCCAGGTCCACGTCCCATTTCACGTTGCTGGTGTCACGCAGTTCGGTCTGATAGATCAGGCGGCCGGCTTTATCTTCCAGTTCGGTGTCGACAATGGTCGCACCAGGGTGTTTAGCCAGGGCTGCGGCGTTGAGCTTCTCGAAATCCATGACGGCGCCGGACTTGAGCAGGCCTGGAATCTGATCAGGACGGACATCGGCCTGGGCAAGACCTGCGGTCAGGGTCAGGGCGGTAGCGGCGAACAGAGCAGTCAGCTTTTTCATGGTGTGGATCCTTCTGGGTGAGCTGTTTAAGTGGGATCAGGTTAACCAGCGCAACTTAACTTATCCTTAATTTGGCCGGTCGATTGCGTCGTTTGTTCAAGCGGCTACCGCAGCGCGATTTCATGCTGCTGTCTCAATCATGGGAGACACAGATGAAACAGTTGATGGCCAGGGTGTGCGCGCCTTTATTCTGCGCGGTGTTTATCGGATGGGCGCTGTGGTTGGTAGACAGCGCCGCAACGGGATCGTTGCCCGCGGCGTTTGCACGCGGTGCATCACAGTGTGCAGCGGCTCTACGGTTTTAACGGGTTGATGTACAGGACAGGTCCTGGATGTTCGCTACTTAAGAGCAGCATGGCGTGAACTTGGTGGGGAGTCATAAGTTTAGTTGAACGAATCATAGGGCTCTGAAAAAACGAAAATTCGCGCGAACTTTAGGACTCTTCTTACATCAATCCCTTTGCCGTCTTGCTAGCGTGCGGTGCTCAGGCTGTGGTTTGAGTATCGGGTTTTGCTTATCTCTTCAGCTCAAGAATCAGCGCCTTATACGAAGGTTTTTTCCTCCTTGCTCAACGCTCGTTATTTGGAATAGGGAACGGTCATATGCGTCAAAGGGATTTGAGGTTCACCTTTTCTGTGCCGTCCGGTCGGACAGAGTTTGAGGTCGTTGAGTTTCGGTTGGAGGAAGCTATTTCCGAGCCATATCGGCTGTCGCTAGAGCTGGCCAGTTTCAACGCCAATATCGATTTTAGCCAAGTACTCGATCAACCAGCACTGCTCACAATCTGGCAAGGCGCCACAGCTGTTCGCCATGTTCATGGGATGATCTCAAGCTTCACCCAAGGCAAGACAGGGTTCCGGCGTACACGTTACCGTGTCTTGGTTGAACCGCATTTGGCCCGCCTTTCGCTGAGTTCCGACTGGCGCATCTTCCAACAGAAAAACGTGCCCGACATACTCAAATCGGTGCTGTCCGAGCACGGCGTACTCGATTACGAACAACGCATAAATACCGAGCACTTGCCCCGCGAATATTGCGCTCAAGCAGGGGACACTGATCTCTACCTGTTTGATCGGCTGTCCACCGAAGAAGGTCTGTTCTATTTCTTCAAACATGACGCAACCACCCATACGTTGATCCAGAGCGACAAGCTCTATGTTCAAGAGCGCATCCAGGGTGGACCGGTGCTGTACACCACGCAGCCTGCCGCAGATGCTATGCAGCCGGTGCTTTATGCGTTCAGTTATACGGAGAACGTGAGAACGGTCGAGTAAACCCAGCGTGATTACACCTTCAAACGTCCCACTTTCGACCAGCAACAGCATACCGTCGGCGAAGATCTGGAGCGCCAAGCCCCGCACTATGAGCGCTACGATTATCCGGGCCGCTATAAGGTTAGTACGGTTGGCAAACCCTTTACGCAAAATCGCCTGCGCGGCCACCGTCGTGATGCTCAAGTTGCCATCGTGGAAGGTGACGACCCGCGGCTGATTCCGGGTCTGTCTTTTCAACTCACGGGTCATCCTAGGGCAGACTTCAACCGCTGGTGGCGAACGGTACGAATCACACATAAAGGCGTGCAGCACACCAGCCAACAAGAAGAGTCTGCCGACTCCGAAATGGGCGTAAGTTACGACTTCACTGCCGAGATCATTCCTGAGCAAATGGAATGGCGTCCTGCCCCTCTGCCTAAACCTCGTATGGACGGACCGCAGATTGCCAGTGTGGTGGGGCCCGAAGGAGAAGAGATCTACACCGATGAATTTGGCCGGGTAAAGGTTCAATTTCCATGGGACCGAGAAGGCAAAAACAATGACTTCAGTTCCTGCTGGATTCGGGTGTCGCAGAACTGGGCCGGTGCTGACTGGGGCCCCATGGCAATCCCGCGTATTGGTCAGGAGGTCATTGTTGATTACCTCGACGGAGATTGTGACCAGCCAATTATCACTGGCCGCACTTATCGTGCGACCAACATGCCTCCTTACCAACTGCCCAGTTTCAAAACGCTCAGCACCATCAAAAGCAAAGAGTACAAGGGCGGTCGGGCCAACGAATTGCGCATTGACGACACCACCAAGCAGATCAGTGCTGCCTTGATGAGTGATCACGGCAGCACGGCCTTGCACCTGGGCTACCTGACTCATCCTCGCCCGAGTGGCGGTGAGCCCCGTGGCGAAGGTTTTGAGCTACGCACAGACGAACAGGGTGCGTTGAGAGCTGCTAAAGGGTTGCTACTGAGTACAGAGGCACAACTCAATGCTGGAGGGGGACATCTCGACCGTGGCACGGTGGTGCAGGTGCTGGAAGCCGCGCTGCAACTGGCGAAGGGCTTGGGTGACTATGCTGCCGATAACCAAGGCGTTGGCCATGACACCACCCATCAGAAAAACCTCAGCGAGGCAGTGCGTGATCTGGGCTACGGTGCAAACAATGAACCTGACAAAGGCAACGGCGGCAAACCCGCCATCGCCCTGAGTGGCGAAGCGGGTGTGGCGGTGACGTCTCCCAACAGTCTTACGCTGGCGGCCGGCGAGCATATCGACAGCGTGGCCCAAGAGAACCAGCATCTGACCTCCGGACAGAAGTTCGTAGTCAATGCGGGTACGGATCTGGGGTTATTTGCCCACAGCGGCGAGATGCGCCAGATCACCCACCAAGGGTTGATGCTGCTGCAGGCCCAGAAGAACAATATCCGCCTGGAGGCGGATCAGAGTGTGGAAGTCAGCGCGACAAACAAGCACGTGCTGATCTCAGCCAGTGAGCACATCACTCTGATGTGCGGCGGTGCTTACCTCACCCTCAAGGGCGGCAATATTGAGCTGGGCATGCCGGGCAACTTCACGGTCAAGGCAGCCAAACACAGCATGCTGGGTGGTGCCAGTCTTGCGGCAGAGCTGCCGAAGTTCAAGGTTGGTGACACCCAGCGACGCTTCATGCTCAAGCAGATCGATGGGCACTCAGCGATGCCCAACATGCCGTACGAAATAACCATGGGCAATGGGGACATCCTCACAGGTACTACCGATGCACAGGGCGCCACGCAGTTGTTGCAAAAAGATGCGATGAACATCGTCAATGTGGCTATTCACAAGACACCGTGAGCATCGTAAACGCGGCCTTGAACAAGCTCATCAAATCCGTCGGCGAGTAAATCGGATGTCGATTCGCTACTAAGAAGAATGTAAAAGCGATCGGCGCAGCACGTTAATTTCAGAGGCCACCTCAACGGGGCGATCAACGGCCGTAAGTTTGGTTTTAGGTCGAACATGATCCAGGCAGTTGATGAAAACGGAGTAATACCACATGGAGCAGATGCACGATGAATGACGCTGTCCAGACGAAAAAAATCTGCTCTGCGCAATCGATCACCATGCCGGGTGGCGGTGACGTACACCTGATCCCGCCGCCGCCAAAACCCTGCGTAACCATTGTCGTGCATGGTGTCAATGATCTGGCCGGTTGCTATGAGCGTATCGAACGCGGCTTGTGTAAAGGCCTCAATGAGCGCCTGGACCTGTCGCCGACACTGCCCAATGGCGCGAGCAACCCCGGGTACCTGACGTCGGCCGGATACAGCGAGCCTAAAGATGACAACGGCAAAGCGACCAATCCCGATGCCATGTATTACCGACGTAAGTTCGGTGCTTCCAGCAACGGTGGTACGAATCGCAGCGTCGTCGTCCCATTCTATTGGGGCTTTCGCGAAGAAGAGGAATTCATCAAAAAGAATGAACCTCACGGTGAATGGTTGGACCGTAATAACAACCGTCTGGACAAGGCAGGTACCAAGGAAGGTGGCCAGTTCGCCAATGCCACCACCAACTTGCCGGATATGTGGGGTAAGGGGTTTAACGGCAAGTTGTTTGGTTTCATTTCCCTGGATGCACTTGGCGGCGATTTGACCCACCCGTTGTACACCGCCGCAGGGCGCCGCTACATGATACTGGCCGCTATGCGCTTGGCGATGTTGATCAAGATCATCCGCAAGCGTTACCCCAACGACACCGTCAATGTGGTGGGTCATAGCCAGGGGACGCTGATCAATCTGGTTGCACATGCGTTCCTCAAAGATGAGGGCGTGCGTCCTGCGGACGGCGTGGTGATGATCAACTCCCCCTATAGCCTGTTTGAACCCGTTACCGAAAAGTTTCAGACGGGCCGCAGCCAACAAACCGCCGAGGCGCGTATGGCGACCCTCAATGGCATCTTGCAGTTCATTGCAGGTGCTCCTAATCAGTCCCCGGCGCTATCGAAGATTGCCCTTAAAAACTGCCAGGGCTATGGGGCCATTGGCGGTCCGGACTGGATGGGTAGTGCAGGAAGCGCAGCCAACATCGATGGAGAAAAAGTCCCGTTCAATGAGCGGGACAACCGCGGTTGTACCTACCTGTATTTCACGCCCCATGACCAGACCGTGGGGCTGGCTAACGTAAAGGGTATTGGTTGGCAAGGGGTGGGTGACGAGGTGCATGGCAAACCGGCACGTACGCTGTTGCCTAATCGCTTTCACCAACGCGTTTTTACCTTGCGAAAACGTGGCGGCGAAAAGGAGCTGATCGGCCTGCACACACCGCCCTATGTGTATCCCCTGCGAATTAAGGGCGAAGGTACTTGGGATGACACGGGGCTGCCTTTTAAACAGAGGCTTTCCTTTGTGCGTGGCGAGCTTGAGCCTGGAAGTCAGGTCATGCTCACCGCGCCATTGCTGCCGGTGCCTGTCTACACCGACTTTTCGGCGGATGGAACGGTGACAGCCCCTGGAGATGATTCCAAAAGCGGGATCTACCAGTCCACCGATACGCTTGACCCTGTAGACGCGGCGATAGCGGTGAGCAACAAAGGCTGGACGGCCGAAGACACTCGACACGCAAGAAGCGAACTGATGAGTGAACCCGATGCATTTAAATATGGACGCGACCCGCTCAGCGTAGAAAGAGCTCTCAATGAAGGTAAAGACAAGGCGCACTCCACTTCCGTTTTCGCTGCCCGTGCCAAAGGTGATGGTCAAGTGTTAATCACGCGTTCGGAGACCCCATATGAGGCACGGCTGCGTTTGCAGGAAGAGTATCGGGAACCGTTGTCCTTTCACTCAGCCATTCCGAACAACCCGGAACATAGCCGGCGAGTATTGGCGTATGACTTGGCTATTGGCGCTGGGGAGAGTGTGGATGATACGACTTTTTATGCGTATTTGTGCCGGGTGGCAGATTGGCGGTTGGATTGGAAAAGGACCGACGGCGACATAATCGGTCAAAATGAAGATGACTTCGAACGCCCAGAGGAAGAGGTTCAGCAGCTCTACCTTCAAGATGAACATAGGATTTTGATCGACTCCACAGTGAGGTACCGTCAAACCGGGACGCTGCCAGATACCGTAAAGAGCACCATGCCCTTGTTAGTCGCAACACAGACGTTGGAAGGCCAGAAACTCGGTAAACCCGTGCGCTTCGGGGGGGAAGCCTAATGCGCTGCATACTCCCTTACTTGTCTATTACCGGCTTGCTGCTAAACAGCCACTTAGTTCTGGCGGCAGAGTCCTCTCTGGCATCCGCCCGTTGCTTTGCCACTCCAGCCACTTCGGTGACTGCTTACACCTCGACCCCAAAGGCCTCTATTATGTCCGCTGACACTCGTTTTCGTGCACCGTCCTCTTCACCTCACCTGGAAACTTTGGACGTGCTCAGTATTGGTGTTAGCCTAGATGTATTTCGTCAGGGACAAATTTGGCAAGCGCTGCACGAACAAAATGCTAAGCAACTGGAGACCCTACATGTGGGCAGCATCCTGCCCGTGGATACGAAGAAGTATCCGATCACCGCCGATGACAAAAATATGGCTTATTCCAAGCGAAAAGCTGACGCATTAGAATTAGGGTTGCGAGACTTCATAGAAAAGTGGCCGATCCCCACTATTACCGTGGTCCGTGACTGGAACGCCAATACACCGAACTTGCGTTTCGCGCCTGAACAAACACGCGAAATGTTGACGAGTATGGTCAATAGCTTTCGTACTGATGCTGGTCTTCACTGGCATCGCATAAGTAATGTAAAAGATGGTGTTGTTTGTAACGACACACCCGAAGGCCTCATTGAAAACATCTTCCAACTGTTCGAGCACAACCCAGACCTGCCTGCCGTCCTGATTTACAACGTCGAAGGCATCAATATGGCAGGCGCTTTATCGAGTAGAGATACTTCTCTTAAGTCACTCGGTGCTGTCGCCGGCCCACGCCAACCCGACAAACTCACCGACACCATGGTCGCTCTAGTCGTCGCCCGCCCCGAACGTGTCGAATGGCTGCGTTATTACGCACAGTACGCCAAGGTCAACGACAACAAAATCGACCCCAAATTTACCGGCTGGGGTTGGCGCAAACCACCCGTGGAGTTCCAGCCATCCGAGTTCATCCCGCAGCCCTGGACGCAACGAGCGTTTGAGCAATGGGATGCGCTACCGGTGCTGGCCAAGATGCATCGGCCCGTCACCGTATCCCTGCAACGTCCAGACAATGGCGAGCGTCTAAAACGTGACGCCCTGAGCGCACAACTGGCCAGCGGCTGGAAAAAAGCCACTGACGGAATTGCCCCCACACCGGCACGCGTGTTCTACGACGCAGGCTTGAATAGCACGCCACTGGCCGAATTGGTCCCGGCTCTCGCCGCAGCCCACAGCTCACTCGACCTGCTCGACTCCCGCGAAAGCTATGATCTGACCCAGCGCCTGGGCGATACCGGCGCCGCGTCACCCTTCGTTGGCATTGCCCTGGCTACCATGGCCAGTTACCAGAACGCCGATACCAGCGTAGTCATCCCTCTACGCCGCCAGGACCAGGCCACGATCATCACTATCACCTCACCCACACCAGGCAAGAAACCTGTAGGTAATAAGTTCGGCGTTAGCCTGATGCCGCAAACCGCCAGTAGCAATGAAGTGCCCCCCGCGCCCGAAACTACAAGCCCGCGGCCAGCACCTTCGTTGGCGAAATTCGAAAACGGCGATTACGCCATCGAAGAGTTCGTCGCCAGCCTGAAACCCAAGGTCGACTGGATGGATGATCTGTAAACCTCGGCCCAAACCCGACATCACCCGGGCGGCACGCGTCCGACCTTTTGGAACACACAGGACTGACACAGCCATGGACATCATTCGGCTTGGCGACTCCACCACCCACGGTGGAACAGTGATTGAAGCATTTCCTCAAACCGACTTGAACGGCAAGCCCATGGCGGGTGTAGGGCATAAGGTTGTATGCCCTTTATGCAAAGGCGTGTTTCCGATTTCGCAGGGCAGCACCTTGCTGGATGTTGGCGGTATTCCCGTGGCGCTGCACGGAATGAAAACCGCCTGTGGTGCCAGTCTGATCGCTAGCAGTCCCAGAGGAGAGGCTGAAAGTTAAATGTTGCCGAAGAAAATAAATACTTGACAAAGTTAAGGTGTTTGATGGGGCGTCAGCATCGCCAGGCTTTTAACTTTGGGAAAGTCTCATCATTTATTCAGAGTATTTCCTATATCTATTTAAGTGATGGCCTGTAAAAAATTGATTATCATCAGGAGCCGCAAAAATGAATACAAATGAACAAGTGCAAAGCACCGGTAAATACAACGCAAAATGGTAGGAACGCTTTAATTTTTTTGACAGTTATGGTTCGCCGAGCGATCCACGATACAAGGAGGCAATCAAAATGCAGTCTGGCGTCAAGAAAAAAATGCGTATTAACGCCAACTTGATTGCATTTTTCTTCGGCCCTATCTACCTATTCGTCTTGGGCCTCTGGAAGAAAAACCTTGCCATGCTGGGTATCACTCTTGCAATTAACGTCGTGCTCAGTGTGATTTTTTCGATCTTTGGTATGGACTTTCCTCGGCCGTTGAACACAGGTCTGAATATCGCGGTTTCCCTGACTTATGCGCTCACGGCCAACTACTCCTACTATCTAAAAGAAGTGAAAGGCGAACAAAGCTGGAATCCGTTTCAAGGCATGCGTTTCTGATTACAGATCTGGCCAGTGAAGAGCCCGCACCTCACTTTCATGAGGATGCGGGCTCGTTGTTTCTGAATTACGAATAAAAATCCGGGATAAAAAATCTAACTTTGGTTAAGCGTAAGAGTCCGGCAGACACGCCTTGCCGGTCGGCGAACTGGGTAAGGTGCTGATTATCTGCCTACGCCAAAGCAAGACGACGCGATAGCCGCGCTCTGGCGGCATGGATTGGCGTCGCCGTATCCCCGATATGGTCAGCATCCACGTGCGCCCACCGGAGATCGAAGGCCGGCTGATGCCTGAGCACTGGGAGTGTGCGACCTGATTAAGGCTAAGGCAACGCCTCTTCTATAGGCACGTTACTGGGCGGACCAGTGGCCACCTTATGCTAGTAAAAATGATTGACTCGACGGCAACTTCGTCGACGGAGGGCTTCCGTGCAGCGCTTAACGGCATGCTGCTGGCAATGCGCAAGAGCGCGACCTACGACCAGGGTAGGGAGATGGCGCGACACGCCGAGATCACCCAGAAAACCGGCATAACGACCTACTTCTGCGATCCGCACAACCCGCAGCGCGGCAGTAACGAAAACATCAACAGTTTGATCAGTCATTACTACCCAAGGGGGCTGACCTGTCGGGACGCAGCCAATAACAGTCGGATGCCATTGCCGTTTAACTAAATACGCGATCCGTAAACACTCAGACTTCAATGCCCAATTGAAATGAGGAGATTACTCAAAAGGCGCAAAATTATGCGGCACCATGCACGCACTTCAAGCCAACAACCTGGTTGCGCTCAGCTCCTACGACCGCGCTTTTTTTCATCTTGTTTGAAGCGATTTTGCAAAAGCGAGGGGCCCTTACATCCGTCGCACCAGATGCTGGAGGCAACGGCGGGGTTGGCGCCCTTTATCCTGTGGGGCGCGCTCGACTCGCGCGTTGTCCAGGGTTTCAAGGGAGGGTTCGGCAGTGGTCAGGACTTGCTGCAGCTTCTGGGCCTAAAACGGCCGAGCCACAGGTGACCTGACCACTCGTTTTTTTGGGGCGGGCCACTCAGTAACCATTGTCCTCCAGCAGGTTCGACACGCTCGAAGCTGGCGCGCGATTGTAGTACTTGAGCAGTTCGGCGGCGCGGTTAGTGAAGATGCCATCGACACCGGCGTCCATCACTTTCTTGAAGTCCACCGGCTCGTCGACAGTGTAGACGTGCACCAGAAGGCCCTTGTCGTGGGTCATCTGGTTCATCCATGGCTGGACCAGATCCGAATAGCTTTGGTCACCACTGTTGGTCAGCAGGGCCGATGGGCCGGTGCCGATGGCGCCAAGGCTCTTGGCCTCGTCGATCCATTTTTCGAACTCGGCGTTGTCCTTGGGTTCCTGCTTGGCGTAGTAGGCGGCTTTAGTGGTCTCGCCGGATTCGGCGAAGGTCACTTTGGACTTGGGTTCAATGCTGCCTTCACCCACCCACAGCAGAAGGATTTTTGGCGTGTTAGGCATTTCCTTCTGCAGCTCCTTGAGGCTGTCCTTCTCGAAGGTTTGCAGCACCACGCGGCCCTTGCCTTGGCCGACCCCAATGACCTTCTGGGCTTGGTTGGAACCGGTAGAACTCAGCCAACCTTTGTCCAATAGCTTGTTTTTCAGGTCACCCTCGATCCCCGGAAACTGCTTCGGCTCTTTGGTTTCGATGTACAAGCCTGGTTTATGTTGCGGGTTGCTTTCTGCAATTTTGATGATTTCATCAAGGGTAAGAATTTTCAGCCCGACGAACCCTGGCCGTGCGCGATCCGGGTAAACGGTGTTGAACCAACTGCCGGCGTCCAGGGTTTTCAGCTCGGCCATGGTGAACTCGTTGGCCGGGCTGTCCTTGCGCTCAGGGAATTGGGTGGCGACGTCGGTGGTGCGTTGCAGGTTGTTGTCGTGCAGGGCGAACAGCACGCCGTCCTTGCTACGTTGCAGGTCCAGTTCCAGGTAGTCGGCACCCAGGTCACGGGCCACTTTATAGGCCGCGGCGGTGGACTCCGGAGCATCAAAGGACGCGCCTCGATGAGCAATGACCGCAGGATGGGGAATGCCTTCCTTGGTTGCCAGTTCAGTCGAGCTGATCGGGCTGGCAGCCTGTGCGTGGCCAAGGCCCAGCATCAGGGCGAGCAGCAGGGCACTCTTGGTAAACGTGACAGGCATATGCGAGGTCCTTTCGTGGAGGTAGCTTCAAGAAGGCTTCCTTTTTAACAATTGAATGCAAAACGCGCTATCACCAAACCGACATTAACGTGCGCATGGGCCATTTTTCTGCGCTTTTGTGCCGTGCTTTGCAGTACTCTTGGCCCGAGTTTCCCCACTAGAGGGAAACCTGCATTGCCTTCTTTTCTTGCCTCGTGTGTAAACCATCGTTCACTTCCCCTGTGGGACTTTTCAGTGAGGTTTACCATGCGCATCACGTCCGAGCTTATCTGCCAGGCAGCCGACCAACTCAACGGCTTTGTTGGCCTGAACCGCAAGACCGGCCATTACATCGTGCGTTTCAGCGAAGATTCCTTCGGCATGGACGTCGCCGACGACGGCATCATCCCCACCAGTGAGTTTGTCTGGCTGCCTGTTGATGAGCAGACCATGACCCTGTCCCGTGAGCACATTCAGTTGCTGCTGGACCAGAACATCGACGACCGCATCAACATCACCGAACCGCTGCATGTGTACATGCGCCGGGTGGAAATCGCGCAGATCAGTGCGGTGCGCAGTCTGGTCAGTTAAGCGAACGCATAGGCGCGCTCCACCTTGCATACCCGCGTATGAAACGCCGAGTACCAGGTGGACCGGCCTTGTTCACGCACTTCACGGTGTTCGCCATGCTGCTTCCAGGCGAGGATTGCTGCCTCGCTGCTCCAGTAGGACACGGTAATCCCCAAGCCATCCTCACCTCGGGCCGACTCAACGCCGAGAAAGCCTGGCTGTTCGTGGGCTAGTTCCAGCATGCGCTCGGCGGCTTCACTGTAGCCTTGATCCACCTCGGTGCGCAGTGAGCTGAAAATCACCGCGTAGTAGGGCGGGGCCGGTGTTTGGGCGATCATGCCGAGGCCCTGAGCAATGCCTTGACCAACGGTGGGACGATGCCTTTCAAGGCAGCCCGTTCCGGCTGGAACAGCGTCGCGACATAAAACGGATGATCATCGAGTTCCACCACTCGTAAATCGCCAGTAGCGTCATGGCCGGTGGCACGCAGGGCACCGCTCAGTAGGGCGTTAGCGAAGTCGGGATTGACGCCGTAGCGGCAGCGGTAGCCTTCGCTGATGTCTTGGCTGCCATAGGCGTTGGCAGTACGCGAGCCTTCCAGTAGATGGATGCTGTCGGTCGTCTCCACCAGTGTGCAACTCAGTGGCGATAGCACCGCGCGAGGCGAATCCGGCGCTAGTTCACCATGTTCGGCATCGGCCCAGCCCAACACATTGCGGGCGTATTCCAGCACGCCATGTTGAAAACCGCCGCAGGTGCCGAGGAAGGGGCGCTGCTGTTCGCGGGCATAACGGATCGCCAGGAGCGCGCCATCCAAGTCCCGATAGGGGCTGGCGGGGACACACCAGAATCCGTCGAAGTGCTGTAACTGTTCAATGGAGTTGATGGTGTCGGTAGCCAACCAGTCGAAATCCACGGTCAGCCCCAAAGCATCGCCAGCCAGTTGCAGGGCCACGGGGATGGCCTGGTGCGCAGTGACCTGCGGGTCGTAGTCACCGATCAGGGCCAGGTGCACGGAGGTTTTAGTCATCGGTTGTATTCCTTGGCTTGTTGAGTCCTAGTGGCCACTATAGATTGGCGTTCACGCAATCAATATTGGCGTTATTACACATGCTCAATGCAGCTGCGCACTATCGAATCGACTACCCCGACCTCTCATTGATTCTCGCCCTGGTGCGCGGCGGCACCCTGGCGCGGGCGGCGGCGTTGCTGCGAGTCGATGTGTCCACGGTGTTCCGGGCGGTGCGGCGTCTGGAAGCTGCGCTGGGCCAGGCCTTGTTTGAAAAGAGCCGCGCTGGCTACTTGCCCACCACCTTGGCCACCGCTCTCGCCGAGCAGGCCGAACGCGCTGAGCAGGCTCTGGAAGCCGCGCGCATCGGCGTGGAGCAGGGCGGTGAGGTGATCAGCGGTACGGTGCGCCTGACCTGCACCGACTCGGTGTTGCAAGGCTTGTTGCTGCCGGCCCTGGCGCAATTCATGCCCCGGTACCCGGCGTTGACCCTGGAGTTGAGCACATCCAATGACTTCGCCAACCTCAGCCGCCGCGACGCTGACATTGCCCTGCGGTTGACCAAGGCCCCACCGGAGCATTTGGTGGGCCGTTGCCTGGGGACGGTCGCTTATCGGGTCTGTGCCAGCGCCAGTTACGGGCAGCAGCATGACGGGCATGACCTGGCGGCCCTGGCCTGGATCGCGCCGGATGACTTTTTGCCCGATCACCCGACGGTGGCCTGGCGCCGCCAGCACTTGCCGGGAGTGCTGCCAAGCTACCGCTGCAACAGCATGCTTTCAGTCACTGAGTTGGTGCGCGCCGGGTTGGGCGTAGCGGCGTTGCCGGATTTTCTCTTGGGTGAGCATCACGGCTTACAACCCCTGGGGCCGGCGCTCGTCGGACATGACACGGCCCTGTGGTTGCTGACCCGGCCTGACTGCCGAGCACTGCGCTCAGTGGTGACCTTATTCGATGAGTTGGGCCAGCATGTGCGGTTGCCTGGGGGCTAAGGTTTGCGCACAAACTGCTGATGCATCTCGCTGGTCAGGCTTTCGATGCGTTCGGTCAGCTGTTTGGTCATCTCCGTCAGCCGGGTGTTCTGCTCCAGCAACTCCAGAAGTTGCGCGGTGTTCTGGGCGGCCTGGGCTTGGCGCTCGGTATTGGCTACGGCCAGGGCTTCGCGGTGTTGCGCATCGGCGTCGGACTGGGCTTTGTCCCGGGCGGCCTGGCGCGTTTGGGCCAGTAGAATCAGCGGAGCGGCATAGGCCGATTGCAGGCTGAACGCTAGGTTGAGAAGGATGAATGGGTAGACGTCAAAGTGGGTGACGCCTGTCCCGTTGAGTACCACCCACAGCACCACAATCGCCGTTTGCGCACCGAGGAAGGTCGGCGTGCCAAAGAAGCGCGCAAAGGCTTCGGCTTTCAGGGCGAAGGTGTCGTTACCAAAGGTCGGCTCCAGGTGAGCGTGGGCGCGATGGAAACGCAGGTGATCGACTTTGGCTTGAGGTTTATCTGGGGTCATGGCGGGCTCGGATCATCGGCATAAGACAGTGATCCACTATAGACCGATGACCCTGTCGAACACGTGAAAATCCCCGCTGTTGCCCTCGAAGGCCGTGACAGGGGCGAAGGGTGTTACAGGCCCGCCGCTCGCACCTGTTATCAGCGTATGTTCAGGCAGAACGGGCAATCACGCTTTCTGCGACAGCAACGCGGTTGCGCCCCGTGCCTTTAGCGGCATACAGCGCTTTGTCAGCAGCATTGAGCCACATGTGGGCCTGGGTGAATTGCGGTTGGTAGGAGGCCAGGCCGATGCTCAGGCTGACCCGTAGCTCAGGGGCTTGCGGGTCGCGGTAACGGCTGAACATTTCCCGCAAACGCTCCATCACATAGCTAGCCTGCTCCTGGGACACGTCTGGAAGAATCACACAGAACTCATCTCCTCCATAACGCCCCGTCAGGTCGTTTTCCCGCACGCTGCGCCGCAGTTCCTTACTCAGTTGCCGCAGCACTCGGTCGCCGACGATGTGGCCGTAGGCGTCGTTAATTTTCTTGAAGTGATCGATGTCGATCAGGGCGATGGTAGCTTGGGTTTGTTGCTGCTGACACTTGTGAAACTTCAGTTGCAGCAGGTCCTTCCAGGAGCCGTGATTGAGCAGGCCGGTCAGGCTGTCGGTACGGCCGAGGGCGCTCAAGGCTCGCTTGTGTTCGGACAGCTTGATGGCCAGACGGTAACTGGCCATGCCGATGGCTACCGGGTAGAGGGTCAACATCGGCAGGCAGGCATACACCTGGATCAGGCTTACATTGGGGTTGAACGAAGGCCCGAACACCAGCCAGGCCAGCGCGATACCCACCAATTGCGCGAGGGCACCCCGAATCATCAGCTGCTTGCCGCCCGCCGCGACGTTGTGCATGGTCATCATCGCGAGGATTGTCACCGCGGTCAGTGGTGTGAATTGGGTTGCCGCCGCCCAAAATCCGCCCGACAGCGAGTCATAGAGCAGGTTGCGCCGCTCTGCCTGGTAGGGAAACGGCGAATGGCTCGACAGCTGATACGCCAGGTGCGGCCAGATAAAGGCGTTGAACAGCCACAAGCCCCAGACCCAACTCGGCATCGGCAGCGGGTACAGGGCGGCAAGCACACAGATGCTGCCAATGCCCAGCCCGATAATCCTTGGCCGATAAATGCGTCTGGCAAATGACAGCCCTTTGCCTCGTAGGTTTTCCATAGATTCCTGCGTCAGGTTTTTTTTTTTGGCGAACACGAAGGCGCACATTATCGAAAGGCCATATATGCCAGATGATAGGCGAATATTGTCAGCGATTCGCGCAGGAATAATCAGTGTCCTTCTAGGCCATTTGCGCACAAACCGGGGGGGTTAGGCAAAAACGACCTGCTGATGTCGCGCAGGCGACAGGATCGGCTGGGGCCGTTTGCGAGGAAGCGGCTTAACGGCGGTCGGTGATCTCGTAGCCAGCCAGAAACAGATCCATGGCCGACTCGATGACACTGGCCTGAGTGGCTGCATCCAGGGTGGGCTGGCCGAGGGTGATTTGCGGCCAGAAGGCGAAAGCCTTGAGCAGGCTTTGCACCTGATGAGCGGCGAAGCACGAGTCGACTGCCTTGAGCCGGCCATCCTCTTGTGCGGCTCGGACCCACAGGGTGAAACCTTCTTCCCGCTCGCTCAGGCGGTTGACAATATCTTGGGCTCGCTCCGGTGAGTGGATAGTGGCGGCAATTGCCACCCGCGCCAGGTCGAGGAAATTGGCGTCCGACATCATCTTCATCTTGGCTTGCAGCAACACCCGCAATTGGTCGCGCAAGGGGTGTTCGCTGCTGTAGCTGACGTCCAGTTGCGCCACGCTGCTGGCCCACAGTTGATGCAGGATCTCGGTGAACAATTCTTCCTTGCTGGGGAAATGGTTGTACACCGTACGCTTGGACACACCGGCCGTGGCGGCGATCTTGTCCATGCTGGTGACCTCGAAACCGTTGTCGCGAAACTCGGCGATGGCAGCCGCCACGATGGCTTCGCGTTTACGGTCGGTGAGGCGCTGGGGTGCAGTCATGAGGGGATTTCGGCTCTGTGGAGAAAATTACACTCGGTAGTTTACTTGTTCCGGGTTTTGTAGCAACCTTGAAACTACACTGTACAGTGTAGTTACTGGCACGCTTCGGAGTCACCTCGTAATGGCCACGATATCGCCCCGTCTTATTTCATCTTCTACGCTGAAATCTTCCAAACAGCAGGAAGGTCACTTCAGCAATCACGCTTGCGTGCAGCACGCGGGTTTTGGCAAGACTTTACGGATTTTCTGGAAAATGCTCTTCCACAAACCCCGCAGTACCCGCCCTGTGGGCGGGATTGCGGTGCAACGCCTGACCCGCGAGCAGCTATTCGCCGCCCCCGACCATAGCGTGTTTCGCCTGGGTCACTCCACGGTCCTGTTGAAAATGCGCGGCAAGTTCTGGCTTACCGACCCCGTGTTCGCCGAGCGCGCCTCGCCCTTCAGCTGGGCCGGCCCCAAGCGTTTCCACCAACCGCCCATCAGCCTTGATGAGCTGCCGCCGATTGAAGCAGTAATTCTTTCCCACAATCATTACGACCATCTGGACCGCCAGGCCGTGGTGCAACTAGCGGACAAGACTCGCTACTTTCTGGCGCCGCTGGGTGTTGGCGACACTCTGATCAAGTGGGGCGTGGACGCCAGTAAAGTCCGGCAACTGGATTGGTGGCAAGGCACCGAGGTCGACGGCATTCGTTTTGTCGCCACCCCGGCCCAGCATTTTTCCGGCCGCAGCCTGTTCGATGGCAACCAAACACTGTGGGCCTCGTGGGTGATCATCGATGATGCGCGGCGGATCTTCTTCAGTGGCGATACCGGCTATTTCGACGGTTTCAAGCACATCGGCGAGCAGTACGGGCCGTTTGACCTGACCCTGATGGAAACCGGTGCCTACAACGTCGACTGGCCCCATGTTCATATGCAACCAGAGCAAACCTTGCAGGCTCACATTGACCTCAAGGGTCGCTGGTTGCTGCCGATCCACAACGGCACCTTCGACCTGGCATTTCACGCTTGGCACGAACCCTTTGATCGCATCATGGTGCTGGCCTGGGAGCGTAATGTGTCGATTGCCACGCCGCCCATGGGCCAGGCATTCATGCTGACGCAACCTGATCGGGGACGAGCCTGGTGGCTGGATATCGAGCCTGATGGGGTTGAAGAACACGCCTTGGGTTGAGGCGCGGGCTGGCTTGAGGGCCGCTTTGGCAAAAGGGCTTTTTGTAGGCACTGGTACGGGGTTATCAGCAGGCGTTACGGCAAAGTACCCTTCCGGATGCTTGAGTCGTTACGAAAAAAGCACCGCCTTCCCGGCCTTGGCCGCCCGTTACAACGACGGCCATCATAGCTATAGCCTCCACAGCCTGCGCCGGCATGGAGCCTGGATGAAGGAACTCGGTTGCCCGCTGATTCGACTGGACTCTACGCACCATTCGGTTGAGGCGTTGCTGGGGCAGTTGATGCAGGTGCTGAGCCCAGAATCCGCGAGATGATGCCTCTTGGGGCAGTCTCGGCAGTAGCCATCACGGCAGTGGGGCGCCGCACACTCATTCCCCAGCCCGGCGCGAACCCCGGGAAAAACACGAGCCCCTCAGCCTCCAGGCGAAACCCCAGGGTGAGGCGGGTCTTGTCATCGACCTCGCCATGGCTTTCAAAGTGTTGAATCGCGTCTACCTCCACCAAGGCTTCACGGGAGAAGTCTTCCCGGCTCCAGCCCAGCATCGCGCGGGCCTGGACGCTGTGCCGTGGGGTGAATTGATGGAGGACGATTTGTTGATCTACGGTGCTGCTCATTGCCAGAGAGGACATGGGCTTTCTCCAGGAGTCCGACGGGGGAGGACAAACTATACTGTGTTTTTGTACAGTTGTTTTGACCGCTCATCAACTGGATTTTTTCTCTGGGTCTGCGCTGCTCTATTCCGCCACTTCCAGGTTTTCAATACAAACCTTTTCATGACTACTGCGATGTTAGCCTTCAACTGTTCTAAAGCTGCGTGCGATTTTTTTATTTTTCTTCCAGTCCCAGCGCTTCCCGAATAATCAGGTGATCCAGGTTCTGAATATCGGCACTGAACACCCCGAACGTCTGCTCGGGGTCTTTCTTGCTCGGGACCTGTTTCAACTCCGGCGTAACCCCATAGAAGAAGCAATACAACGCCCGCTCACTGTCCACCGCCGCCTTGATCTGCTCCAGGAACGCCTTGCGCTTGCGGTAGTTTTCGATGAGCGCCTTGTTCAGGTAGACGTTGACTGAGTAGGGCTTCTTGTCGAGCCAGACCTTCTTTTCGAAGTCGATGCGAAAGCTGCGTTGGTAATCCTTGATCTCCTTGATTCGTCCCCAGTAGATCAGCCCCTTGTTGTCCTGCAGGTATTCGATCTTCTTGAAAAACGTCCAGTAAGTCGCGCTGTGCTCGCCGATCTTCAGCGGCATGCCCTTGAGCTTGTCCTTGTCGTCGATGTTGGAGACGTAGCATTCCACCGGGTGGGCGAAGACGCTGGTCTTTTCTGGCGTGGTGTCGCTGGAACTGTGGGATTCGGTGTTGCGGTTTAAGGGTGTTTCCACTGGGGCCTGCAGAGCAGCGCCCTCGGTTCCGACCACTGGCGTTTTGCGCTCGTACTGACGGCGGGCCAGGACAAACTCTGACGGGAAGTTTTCCTCGCGTGCATCCTCGGCTTCGCCGGTTGCTGCCCTGTGACTGGCGTAGCGACAGCCGTCAATGTGACGGGTGCTGGGGATGTTTTTGAAGTGGGGCGTGCGCAGGTAGTTGACGTTCTTCGCGTTGAATGTGCCCAGCGCGTTGCCCGCCGCAAACGCCGCCCGGCATTCATCGTTAGGGCAGAGGAAACTGTCCTTGTCCGAATCAAAGGCGGCGGTTTCATCGAAATTCAGATCCCGAACGTCGTAGATCGACACCTTTTCGTCGAGACTCAGGCAGTAGGCCGTATCGAATTTCATGGGCTCGGGTCCGTGAGATATTTCGCTATTAATAGCGGGATATTGCCCAAATATCAGCCGCGAAGGAAATTCAATGTGGGTCGAGCTTTAGCGAGGCTGCGATGGCATCAGCGCTGCCGCCCCCGCCGCCTGGCCGAATGAAAGTGCCGAAAATGCGCATCCTGCGCCGCCGCCAATAACTCCCGATCCCCGCGAGTATCGCCCCAAGCCCTGAGCCGATACTCACCCAGATCCCCATAAACGGCCTCAAGTCGAAGCACCTTATTCTCACACCGACAGTTATTACCCGTGAGCCGCCCCGTCAGCACGCCATCCACCACTTCAAGCTCCGTCCCAATCAACTTGATCCCAAGCCGATCTGCAAAAGGCTGCAACACCAACGCCGGCGAAGCGGAACACAACGTCACCACCGCCCCAGACCCAATCTCATCCTCAACCGATTGCACGCCCGCCGGACGCATCAATCGCGCCCAGTTCGCCTGGCAGTACTCCTCGGCCTTCTGCTGTACCCACGCTTTCTCCACTCCGGTCATAAACGTGCGGATCAGTTGCGCCTTGAGCTCATCACGACTGATCTGGCGCAGCAGGAACCGCACACCAGGCACGGCCAGTTTCAGCATTCTCCGGCTGAACTCCCACTTGCCAAAAGCAAACTTCAGGAAGGGCACAAAACTGTCGTGGTGGGTCAGGGTGCCGTCGAAGTCAAAGACCGACAGCACCTTGGCGCCTAATGGACCGGATTCGAGCATGTCTGGGTTCACGGGATGGTCTCGATTTTGTGGAGCGGGTTTTCGAAATACATGTTCTATAACTGCCGGAGTTTACTCTTCCCGCAATCTCGCGATTTTCAAATACAACTCTGCTGTAAAAACGTGTCGATCACTCGACCGGTGGCAACGTTGATGGCAGTTCGGGCACAGTGCCACTGCGTTACTGGTCCGGTCCGAACCGTCCTGAGCTAGAAACTTAACATGGTGCACTTCAAGAAACGGCGTGCCGTCATGTCCTGTGAACGGCGCCGGTTCACCACAGCCTTCGCAAATGCCCTTTGCTTTTTGTCGAACCCAAGCTCGCACCTGAGGGGCCCGCACATAAGAAGTGCTGGTAGTACTGACCTGCTGCGGGTTCACTATCCCTTGTGGCTCTGCGGTAATCGCCAGTTTCTGCAACGTGGCGGCACGCGCCTCAAGCTCCGCTTCATCGGCTGTAGCGACATAAGTCTCTGCATCCAAAACAGCTTTAGCTTCCAGCACCGCGCGAATACGAGCACTCACACCGACGCCAACGTTTTTAGCTGGCACGTAACCTTTGATGGGTTGCCAACCCAACAGCTGAATCACCGCAGAAATATTCTGCATGCGGTACTCAATAGACGAAGCGCTACGCAGGCTCAACGGCCCTTCGCGTAACAAACGGTTCTCCACCGATTTTTTGAACGCCTGGCCACTCTGCTCAAGCTTCAACATTTTCAAATAGGCATCGACCGAAGCTTCAAGCTCCGCGTCACTCCAGCCTGCATTACCTTTTTGCGTATCCATACAGTCGCCGAGGGTAGAAAACCCTCGGACGATACTGAGCGGCCATTATCACGTCTACGAAATTTCCTACGTCCTTGTAGGATTTTTTGCGTTCAGCGAATACAAAAAAGCCCTGAGCTAGTCAGGGCTTCTTTAGATCGTGATAGCTATTAGCTCAAATCCGGCAAGTGCTAATTGGCTTAGGAATCAATCCCAGCTAAGCGCTCCACCTGTCTGATACTCAATAACCCGAGTCTCAAAGAAATTCTTCTCTTTCTTCAAGTCCATGATCTCGCTCATCCATGGGAATGGATTCGTGGTCCCTGGATACTCTTCCTTCAAGCCAATCTGCGACAGGCGACGGTTAGCGATGAACTTGAGGTAGTCCTCCATCATCGCCGCATTCATCCCCAACACCCCGCGCGGCATGGTGTCGCGAGCGTATTCAATCTCCAGTTGCGTGCCCTGCAGAATCATCTGGGTCGCTTCTTCCTTCATCCCGGCATCCCACAAGTGTGGGTTTTCGATTTTGATCTGGTTG
>NZ_VOBG01000023.1 GCF_008369295.1 Pseudomonas sp. ANT_H4
CAGGCTGAAGCCTTGGGCATGACTGATTTGAATGGTGGCGCGCTCTTCAACGCTGAGTTCGGTATAAGACATAGGGGCAGCACCGTACCGGAAAGGTCAGGTGTTGCACTCAGTTTTTGCCGCCGCCGCTGATAAACATCAGCGAGTTATATAAGCGGTGCGGACGAAGTGACGGCTTACGGCACGGTTATTGAGTGCAGTGGCGGTTGGCCGGGTCCGTGATGTCATGTTGTCAACGAGGTACTCCGGCCATCCCGCGTCCTGCGTGGGATGAGCAAAAATAATTCGAAAAAACCGTGGAGCGGCCATGCAACAGAACAGATCGCAAGTCATCGAACGCGACGGCCTGTACGAACTCGACGCCGGCGACGACGTCCTCGACAGCCCCCGTTACAACCACGACATGGCACCTACCAAGGTGCACGAACGCACCTGGAACAAATGGCACATCACCGCGCTGTGGATCGGTATGTCGATCTGCGTGCCGACCTACACCCTGGGCGGTGTGCTCACCGCCTACTTTGGGTTGTCGGTGGGCGAGGCGTTGATGGCGATCCTGCTGGCCAACGTCGTGGTGCTCATTCCCCTGACGCTAAACGCCTTTCCCGGCACCAAGTACGGCATTCCATTTCCGGTGTTGCTGCGCTCCTCCTTCGGGGTGATCGGCTCCAACGTGCCGTGCCTGATTCGCGCCCTGGTGGCGTGCGGCTGGTTCGGTATCCAAACGATGTTTGGCGGGCTGGCGATTCACCTGTTCCTGGGTTCGATTTTCGAGGGTTGGAAGTCGTTGGGCGGCACCGGTGAAGTGATCGGTTTCATGATCTTCTGGGGGCTGAACCTGTGGGTCGTGCTGCGGGGCGCCGAGTCGATCAAATGGCTGGAAACCCTGTCTGCGCCGCTGTTGGTGCTGGTGGGTATAGGCCTGCTGGTGTGGGCGTTGCCCAACGTGTCGCTGACCGAGTTGATGGCAATCGCGCCCAAGCGCCCCGAAGGCGCCAGCCTCACCGGCTACTTCATGGCGGGCCTGACGGCGATGGTCGGTTTCTGGGCCACCTTGTCGCTGAATATTCCCGACTTCAGCCGCTACGCCAAAAGCCAGAAGGACCAGATACTCGGGCAGATTTTTGGCCTGCCGCTGACCATGTTCCTGTTCGCTGCCCTCGGCGTGATCATGACCGCCGCCTCGGTGAAACTGGTGGGTGTCAGCGTCTCCGATCCGGTGACCTTGATCGGCCATATCCAGAGCCCGGTGTGGGTGGCCGTGGCCATGCTGCTGATCATCGTTGCCACCTTGTCCACCAACACCGCGGCGAACATCGTATCCCCCACCAATGACTTCCAGAACATCGCGCCCAAGTTGATCAGCCGCACCACGGCGGTGGTGCTTACCGGCCTGGTGGGGCTGGCGCTGATGGGCCATGAGCTGCTGAAAAAGCTTGGCCTGCTGGTCTCCGACGTCAGCCTGGAAACGGTCTATTCCAATTGGTTGCTGGGCTACTCAAGCCTGTTGGGGCCGATTGCCGGGATCATGGTGGTGGACTACTTCATCATCAAGAAACAGCAATTGGACCTGGCTGGTTTGTACCGCGATGACGTGTATCCGGCGTGGAATTGGTATGGCTTTATCGCCTTTGGCGTGCCGGTGGTGTTGACGTTGCTGTCGTTGGGCAGTGATGCATTCAGTTGGTTCTACAGCTATGGCTGGTTCACCGGCTCAGCGCTGGGCGGGTTGTTGTATTACGGCTTGTGCATGAAGCGCGGGGCCAGTCCGGTGGCGGTCAAAGCCCCTTAATAAACCATAAGAAATAGCCTGAGGAGATCACCATGAACGCTGCCCTTGACGTTCTGCAATCCACCCATCAGCACATCAATCGCGACCGTTTGTGGCTGTCCCTGATGGAACTGGCCAAGCTCGGTGCCACGCCCAAGGGCGGCGTCTGCCGCCTGGCTCTGACCGACCTCGATCGCCAGGCTCGCGACCTGTTTGTGAAGTGGTGCGAGGAAGCCGGCTGTACCGTGACCATCGATGGCGTCGGCAACATCTTCGCCCGCCGCCCTGGGCGCAATCCCACGTTGCCACCGGTGATGACCGGCAGCCATATCGACACCCAGCCCACCGGCGGCAAGTTCGACGGTTGCTTTGGCGTGCTGGCCGGGGTGGAAGTGTTGCGCACGCTCAACGACCTCAAGGTGGAAACTGAAGCGCCACTGGAAGTCGTTGTGTGGACCAACGAAGAAGGCTCGCGCTTTGCGCCGTGCATGATGGGTTCCGGGGTGTTTGCCGAGAAGTTCACTCTCGAAGATACCCTGGCCAAAACCGACGCTGACGGTGTGACGGTGGGTGATGCGCTGAACGCCATTGGCTATGCCGGATCGCGGCCAGTCAGCGGGCATAAGGTGGGCGCCTATTTCGAGGCGCATATCGAACAAGGCCCGATTCTCGAAGATGAACGCAAAACCATCGGCGTGGTGCTCGGCGCCCTCGGCCAGAAATGGTTCGATCTGAAGCTGCACGGCGTCGAAGCCCACGCCGGCCCGACGCCGATGCATTTGCGTAAAGATGCCTTGGTGGGCGCCGCCGCCGTGGTCGCCGCGGTCAATGCTGCCGCTCTTGGCCATCAACCCCATGCCTGTGGCACCGTCGGATGCCTGCAAGCCTATCCCGGCTCACGCAATGTCATCCCCGGTGAAGTGCGCATGACGTTGGACTTGCGCCACCTGGAGCCAGCACGGCTTGATTCAATGATTGCCCAGGTACGCAAGGTGATCGACGACACCTGCGAGAAACACGGCCTGACGTTTGAGATGACACCCACCGCCGACTTCCCGCCGCTGTACTTCGACAAAGGCTGCGTCGATGCCGTGCGTGATGCCGCTAATGGTTTGGGCCTGTCGAACATGGACATCGTCAGCGGGGCAGGGCACGACGCGATCTTCGTCGCCGAACTCGGCCCGGCCGGGATGATCTTCGTGCCGTGCGAAGGCGGCATCAGCCACAACGAAATCGAAAATGCCGCGCCGGATGATCTGGCGGCGGGGTGTGCGGTGTTGTTGCGGGCGATGGTGGCGGCGTCACAGGCAATTGCCAGCGGAAAACTGGCTGCCTGACTCCCAGATGATCGTTCCCACGCGGGGTGAACGGGAACGATCAGCCTTCTGATGGCCGAACGGGTGGACGCAAAGGGCATTGATGACGGACGGTCACGGTCAGGAAGTGGTGCAGACCCATGACTTCAACTGCATGCCGGGGCGATCCCCTAGGCATGGTGCGCGGTGGGTTTGCGCGACTTGCTGGTTGCTGCGGGCCTGGTTTGCGGATGATGGTGGCGGCGGGTAATGCGCAATACGCCCCACAGCATGGCGCCGGCGACGGCCAGCCAGCCACAGACCAAGAAAAAAATCGTTGTTGTCAGGCTCATAAGTGCCTCCTTTCGCCCTGTGCAGGGCACGTACTGTCTTCTCATGGACAGTCTAGCTGTCGGGTGGTTGCACGCTATTGACCAATGGTCGAAGCGTGCAACTTGTTTGCTCTATCCCCGGCCATTTACTGCGGCTCAAGGCTATACCCAGGTTCCAGAGCGCCCTATGATCGAGGCCCACGCCTGCAGATGATCAAGAGAGTGAAGAAGTTGCGCTTACGGCCGAACGTTAAAACCTCCTTGCTGGTGGCAGCCTGTGTCCTTGGACTTGCAGCCTGTGCCGGGCAACCCTCGAAAATCCGAGGCTTGCCTGAGCGTGTTGAACTCAACGGCGTGCCGGTGTTTCGCAGTGAGGCCTATCAGAGCGGTCCCGCTGCCTTGGCCAGCATGCTGTCGCAACAAGGTATTGTGATTACACCGGGTTTGCTGGATAAGCCGCTGCACCTTCCAGGCGCGGAAGCTGACCTTGAGCACAATATGCAGGTGCTGGCGCGCGAATACGGGATGCTGGTGTATCCGCTGGATGCCAAGCTGCCGGCACTGTTGGCACAAGTGGCCGCCGGGTATCCGGTGATGGTGCGGATCACCGAGGGATCGACCTTCTGGGCTGGGCCACGCTACGCCGTGCTGGTCGGCTACAACCAGCAGAAGAGTACGGTGTTGTTGCGGGTGGGAATGAACCGGCGACAGCTGATGGGCTTCAGTGCCTTTGAGTCCGCCTGGAAAAGCGCCGGCCACTGGGCGATCCTGATCCAGCGGCCAAGTCAGCTGCCGGCGAACGTGGATGCCGGACGCTGGCAGAAAGCAGCCAACGAACTTGCCCAGGCCGGGCAGGAGCAGGCTGCAGCCCAGGCACTGAAGGTGCTGGCCGGCAAACCGGTGAAATAGTAAAAACCATCTTGTGCAGGAGCGAGGGGGGCGCCTAGTTCCTGCTCGCGAAGAACCCGAGAACACCGCGCTGAGCAAGCCTGCTCCTACAGGGGGCCTGCTTTGATTAGCGGTGCGCCTCGGAAACCTGGGCTGTCCCGCTTTGGCGATTTTTGAGATTCTTGTCGGCCTTGTATTGCAGAGCTACGTCCGGCACTGAGCCGCTTTTGCCGGTCTCTACCCATTTGCGAATGCGGCTGGCATCGGCAAAGTGGGTGAGTTTGCCAAAGGCATCGAGGATCACCAGCGACACCGGACGGTTACCCATGCTGGTGACCAGCACCAGGCAGTGACCGGCCTGATTGGTAAAGCCGGTCTTGGTCAGCTTGATGTCCCAGTTGGCGCGGTTGACGAGGTGGTCGGTGTTGGAGAAACCCAGGGTGTAGCTGGGTTTGCGGAAAGACACGGTTTTTTCCTTGGTGGTGCTCAGTTGCGTGAGCATCGGGTATTTATGCGCAGCCTGTACCAGCTTGCTCAAGTCCCTGGCGGTCGAGACGTTATGAATCGACAAGCCGGTGGGCTCGACATAATGGGTGCTAGTCATGCCCAGGGCCTTGGCCTTGGCGTTCATCGCTGCGATAAAGGCTGAGTAGCCGCCCGGATAATGATGGGCAAGGCTGGCGGCGGCGCGGTTTTCCGAAGACATCAGGGTGATCAGCAGCATCTCTTTACGAGGCATTTCGCTGTTGATCTTGACCCGCGAGAACACACCTTTCATTTCCGGGGTGTCAGTGATGTTGATGGAGATGTACTCATCCATGTTCTGCTTGGCATCCAGCACGACCATCCCGGTCATCAATTTAGTGACGGAGGCGATGGGCACGACAACATCGGGGTTACTGGCGTAGATGACTTTGTTGGTCTGCAGGTCCACCAGCATGGCACTGCCGGAGGCAAGGTGCAGTTGCGAGGTATCGCGTGGGGCGAGGGTGGTTTCGCTGGCGCTGGCGAAGGTGCCTGTAAATGCAAAAAATAGGCTGATGATAGAAATACGAATTTTCACGCGGATGAACTCGCTAAAAGTAGGGATATACCGTTCTGCAACGGGCTTTCTGAAAAATGACGTTACATTTTAGAAGTATGGATCAGAAACTGTCGAATGTTCTTCCAGAGCCAGACGAAAGCCCTTAAAAACAAAGAAAAAAGCGGTTATTTTCGGGGCAATAAAAAGCCCCGCCATAAGGCAGGGCTTTTTCAGAGCGGCTGGTTATTAGTCGTGCAGGGTTTCTGCAGCATACAGCGTGTTTTCCAGCAGGCAGGCACGGGTCATTGGACCGACGCCGCCCGGAACCGGGGTGATCCAGCCGGCACGGGGCAGGGCGGTTTCGTACACCACATCGCCCACCAGCTTGCCGTCTTCCTGACGGTTGATGCCGACGTCGATGACGATGGCGCCTTCCTTGATCCATTCACCTTTTACCAGACCCGGTTTGCCGGCGGCGACCACCACCAGGTCCGCCCGGCCGACGTGACCGGCCAGGTCCTTGGTAAAACGGTGAGTGACGGTCACGGTGCAACCGGCCAGCAGCAATTCCATTGCCATCGGGCGACCGACAATGTTGGAAGCGCCGACTACGACCGCATCCAGACCATAGAGGTCGACGCCGGTGCTTTCCAGCAGGGTCATGATGCCCTTCGGGGTGCAGGGCCGCAGAAGCGGAATGCGTTGGGCCAGGCGGCCGACGTTATAAGGATGGAAGCCGTCGACGTCTTTATCCGGGCGAATACATTCCAGCAGTTTGGACGCATCCAGATGCTTGGGTAACGGCAGTTGAAGCAGGATGCCGTCGATCTTCGGGTCACCGTTGAGGCTCTCGATCAGGTCGGTGAGTGCCTGCTGGGTGGTATCGGAAGGCAAGTCATAGGCCTTGGAAATAAAGCCGACCTCTTCACAGTCTTTACGCTTGTGCGAGACATAAACCTGAGAGGCGGGATCACTGCCGACCAGAATCACCGCGAGGCCAGGCGTGCGCAGGCCCTGCTGGCGACGCTCAGCGACACGTTTGGCGATCTGCTGGCGCAGGCTGGCGGCGATCGTTTTGCCGTCGATAAGTTGTGCAGTCATTACGCGTGATTAACCATCGAGAAGGGGAAGAAAAGTGCACGCATTCTCGCACGCCAGGACGTGAGGGCAAAGGCGCTTGGTCTGTAAATTCCCCTAACCCCTTAAATAAAATGAGTTTTTTTTAAAAAGGATTTGACGAGTTCCGGGGGCGTCTATACTATTCGTCGCACTTGTCGGGCACAGCCTAGCACTGGTTAAGAAGGTCGAGCAGAATGTTTGTTCTGTAAGGCTGGAAGCACTTAGTTTGTAATCCTCAAAGAGTACAGATTAATAAAGCGCCCGTAGCTCAGCTGGATAGAGCATCCGCCTTCTAAGCGGATGGTCGCAGGTTCGAGTCCTGCCGGGTGCGCCATTAGGCAGCTTTGGCACAAGTAGCGCTATATGGTGGGCGTAGCTCAGTTGGTAGAGCACGGGATTGTGACTCCCGTTGTCGAGGGTTCGATCCCCTTCGTCCACCCCATATTTAAAAGGCGCCAGATTAACAGTCTGGCGCCTTTGCTTTAAGAGCTTCAAGCGCGGATGTGGTGGAATTGGTAGACACACTGGATTTAGGTTCCAGCGCCGCAAGGTGTAAGAGTTCGAGTCTCTTCATCCGCACCAAATCAAGCTTCACTTGGGTCTAGTGCCTTTAGTGAAGCTCAACAAAAAATCCGTTTTAGTCGGATTTTTTGGTCACGCTACAATGGTGGGCGTAGCTCAGTTGGTAGAGCACGGGATTGTGACTCCCGTTGTCGAGGGTTCGATCCCCTTCGTCCACCCCATATTTAGAAAGCGCCAGATTAATAGTCTGGCGCTTTTTTTTATGCTGTTTTTTCTGCCTTTGTTGTTGCGCATTCTCGAAGTCAAGAAAAAAACAAGCATTCTCAATGCCTTGGCGTTAGAATCGCTGCCGGTTTTGAACGCATGGATCTGATCCGGTTACATCGGGGTCAGTGCAGCTATTTAATAGCAGATAACGGCGCAGCACCTGAAAAAGGGCTGTGCCGTTTTTGTTTAAGTGGCTTGAGTTTCAGCGTGGCCGCAGGTATTGGGCTGCAGGGATAGGGTGTTTCGTCGTATTTATGTTTCTCGATGATGCCGCTGTGTCCGCCGGTCCCGTTTGTGGGTCGGCTGTCAGGGAGCTGATCGACAATCGCTTCTATATATAGAAGTGTTGGCGCAGAGCCTTGGCGTGAAGGGATGTATTGCTAGCGGGGCGAGGTGCATTCCTGCATTCGCTCCTATAAATGGCCTGCTGTTTTTTTACCCGTTTTCAGTAGGGTGACTTCTTGAGTTTGACCCACTAGAATGCATGCCCTTGGTGCGACACGCGTGGCGTGTCTCCTAAACTTCGAGGTGTAGAGTCATCTTGAAGGGTTTTCGAAAGAGAGCCGAGAGCTTGGGTGCCCAATCCCAAGAAACAAAACCCTCCCAGAAGTCCAATGCCTTCAAGGACTTGCCGCAGCGGCGGTGGCAAACTCAAGGTCGATTAGCGCTCGGTGGCTCGACCGCAGTACTGGATTTCCGGTATTGGAGTGCCTACTACACATCAGCCCTATTCAGGGCTAAACCCATGCGGGAGAGAATCCCCGCTGGGGTTCCCTCCTGCTTTTGAAACAGGAGGTAACAATTCTTTGAGCATGCTGCCTCGGCAGTCCCTGTTCACATCAAACCGGAGACATGAGCGAAAGCTCTGTCTGTCATTGTCCAACCATTGCCTGTTTGGAGTGGCAGCGGACTCGTTGTGCGACCAACGATAGCCTAGGAAGACATGCGTCACTGGTAACGGTGGGGTGTGAAGCTCTTCCAACAATGTAGCCCCCGTATGGGTGCGTCTTCGCCGTGAGGCGGAGCGCAGATGCTCGGAGCAGTACCGGGTTGAGGCGCTAGGCTGGCTGGTATGGGTAACACAAGTGAACTGCTAATAAACGTCGTCAGCATTACGGTGCCTAATCTGCTGATAGGCATTAACCAAAAAGGTGATGCGACCGGTTGTTCTGGTCAAGGGTCGGAACACGTCGTCACATAAGGTCGCCGGCGAATAGGCAGACTCTAACCCAGTCGTGTGACAGGCAGGGAACGTGGTAAGCCCGTATGGCTGCCTTCGGGCAGGTGAACCGCAAGGTGATCCGTTGGCTGTGCGGGTATGGGATCGCAGAGAAAGCGAAAGCCGGGCTGTAATGGCCCGGATAGGGGCTGGAACATCGCTCCACGGGAAACCGGGCAGACTTCTGCGTGGTCTTTCGTCGCATGAACTCTGAGTGAACCTGTCTCAATAAACCTAGAGATCCAGCTGTAACGGATCTTCTATTAATCCAACCCTGGCGGGAGCGTCCATTCCCGTCAGGGGATGTGTGCGTCTTTCGCTTGGGGCAACTTGAGAGGAAGGCAGCATGTTAGAACATAGCCAATTGGCCGTGTCTGCGCCTTCCGGCGCTCCGCAACAATGGCATGACATCGATTGGTGGCGTGTTCAGCGGAATGTCCGGGCGATGCAGATACGGATTGCGAAGGCTTGTCGGGAAGGCAACTGGCGCAGGGTGAAAGCCTTGCAGCGGATGCTGACCCGCTCACGCTCGGCCAGATACTTGGCCGTACGGCGAGTCACTGAAAACCAGGGTAAGCGCACGGCGGGAGTCGACCGCGTGCTCTGGGATACACCCGATGCCAAATGGAAGGCGGCAAATGGGTTGAAGCGCCACGGTTATAAACCACGGCCTTTACGGCGTGTGTTTATTCCGAAGTCAAATGGAAAGGAGCGCCCTCTGGGCATTCCGACCATGACGGACAGGGCAATGCAGGCGTTGTATTTGCTTGCTCTGGCACCCATTGCAGAAACCACCGGCGATCCAAACAGCTACGGCTTTAGGATCGAGCGATCTACGGCGGATGCAATGGGGCAGTTGTTCGTATGCCTATCCAAGAAGGTTTCGGCCCAATGGGTTTTGGAGGCGGACATCAAAGGCTGCTTTGACCATATCAATCATGACTGGCTTATCACCAGCGTCCCAACGGATAAGGTGGTTCTCCGAAAATGGTTGAAAGCTGGCGTGATTCATAAAGGCCAGCTACAGGCAACGGATGCCGGTACGCCACAGGGCGGGATTGTCTCGCCCAGCTTGGCGAATCTGGTGCTGGATGGGCTGGAGTCACAACTTAAGCAACATCTGGGTGTGACCAAGGCCAAGAAGCTGAAAATCAATGTGGTGCGTTATGCGGATGACTTTGTGATAACCGGAACCTCGCGAGAGGTGCTGGAAACTGAAGTCAGACCTTGGGTAGAGCAGTTCCTAGCAGTGCGGGGGCTGCAGTTGTCACTCGAGAAGACGCGTGTCGTCCATATAAAGGAAGGCTTTGACTTTCTAGGTTGGAATTTCCGCAAGTACGATGGGAAGCTTCTGATCAAGCCAAGCAAGAAAAACGTGAAAGCGTTCTATAGCAAGGTAAGGGAGATCATCAGTACCAGCAAAACGGTAAGGCAGGAGGATCTGATCCGACAGCTGAATCCGATACTGCGTGGCTGGGCGTTCTATCACCAGCCTGTGGTAGCCAAGAAAGCGTATAGCCGCATGGATTACATGATCTTTCTGGCTCTATGGCGTTGGGCAAAACGGCGACACCCTAAGAAAACACTCCAGTGGATCGGAGCGAAATACTTTAAACCCATGAAGGGGCGCAAAGGGGTGTTTGCTACCGCGACGATGAATGACAAGGGAGAGATGCGAACGATCGAGTTGTACTCGCTAGCGAGCACTCCGATCGAACGACACAAGAAGGTGAGTGGGGAGTACAACCCCTTCGATCCTTCTATGGAGGAAATGGGTGAGAAAAGGCGTATGGAACAGATGCTCAAAAGGCTGGCGTACCGTAAGCAAATCTTGAGCCTTTTCCAGAGTCAGAAAGGATTGTGTCCAATATGTAAGTTACCGATTACGAAGGAGACGGGGTGGCATGATCACCACATTCTGTACCGCACAAAAGGCGGTGGAGACTCCCTAAATAACCGGGTACTATTGCACCCCCTTTGTCACCAGCGGCTACACGCTCGCGGATTGACAGTGAACAAACCGGCTCCCCTTACCGGGGGTTTTGATTAGGCCCGAGCCGTATGCGGGGAAACTCGCACGTACGGTTCTTAGGGGGAGGTGGGCCAGTAATGGCCCATCTCTACCCGACATTCTGGGGTCGGAAACGGCCGGCTAACGTCTGTGCAACGAGGAATATCCATGCAAGTTTCTGTTGAAAATACTTCTGCTCTTGAGCGCCGCATGAGCATCACCGTGCCGGCTGAACGCATCGAGACTCAGGTCAACAAGCGTCTGCAGCAGACTGCCCAAAAGGCCAAGATCGCTGGTTTCCGTCCAGGCAAAGTGCCGATGAGCGAAATCAAGCGCCGCTTTGGTGCTGATGCGCGCCAGGAAGCTGTAGGCGATGTAATCCAGTCCTCCTTTTACGAAGCGGTCGTCGAGCAAAAGTTGAACCCGGCTGGCGCGCCTTCCATCGAGCCTAAATCGCTGGAAGCGGGCAAGGATCTGGAATACGTTGCAGTTTTCGAAGTGTTCCCTGAGTTCACTGTTGCCGGTTTCGAATCCATCGCCATCGAGCGCCTCAGCGCTGAAGTGGCTGATTCGGATCTGGACAACATGCTGGAAATCCTGCGCAAGCAGAACACTCGCTTTGAAGTGGCCGATCGCGCCGCTCAGAACGAAGACCAGTTGAACATCGATTTCGTTGGCAAGGTTGACGGTGAAGTATTCGCTGGCGGCTCCGCCAAGGGTACTCAGCTGGTGCTGGGTTCCAACCGCATGATCCCTGGTTTCGAAGATGGTCTGGTTGGCGCTAAAGCCGGCGAAGAGCGTGTTCTGAACCTGACTTTCCCGGCTGACTATCAGAACCTCGACTTGGCTGGTAAAGCCGCCGAGTTCACCGTGACGGTCAACACCGTTTCCGAGCCTAAGCTGCCAGAACTGAACGAAGAGTTCTTCAATCAGTTCGGTATCAAGGAAACCGGTATCGAAGGCTTCCGCACTGAAGTTCGCAAGAACATGGAGCGTGAACTGCGTCAGGCTATCAAGTCCAAGGTCAAGAACCAGGTCATGGACGGTCTGCTGGCCGCCAACCCGATCGAAGTGCCTAAGGCTCTGCTGTCCAACGAAGTCGATCGTCTGCGCGTGCAGGCTGTTCAGCAGTTCGGTGGCAACATCAAGCCTGATCAACTGCCGGCCGAGCTGTTCGAAGAGCAAGCCAAGCGCCGTGTTGTGCTGGGCCTGGTTGTGGCTGAAGTGGTCAAGCAGTTCGACCTCAAGCCTGACGAAACCCGCGTTCGTGAGCTGATCCAGGAAATGGCCTCGGCTTACCAGGAACCTGAGCAGGTTGTGTCCTGGTACTACAAGAACGACCAGCAGCTGAACGAAGTGCGTTCGGTTGTGCTGGAAGAACAAGTTGTGGATACTGTTCTGCAGAAGGCTAGCGTGACCGATAAATCGGTCTCTTACGAAGAAGCAGTCAAGCCGGCGGAAGCAGCACAAGCCGACTGATTGTCCGACACGTTTGAAAATACACACATAAGCCAGCCTCGCGCTGGCTTATGTGTATTCAAGACATGACTATTTGGGAGTGACTGCAGGACATGTCCCGCAATTCTTATTATCAGCAGAGTTCTGACATCCAGGCCGCAGGCGGCCTGGTCCCGATGGTTATCGAGCAGTCCGCCCGTGGCGAACGCGCCTATGACATCTACTCGCGCCTCCTCAAGGAACGAGTGATCTTCCTGATTGGCCCGGTAGAAGACTACATGGCCAACCTGGTCGCGGCGCAACTGCTGTTCCTTGAAGCGGAAAATCCGGACAAGGACATCCATCTTTACATTAACTCGCCAGGTGGTTCGGTCACTGCGGGGATGTCGATCTATGACACCATGCAGTTCATCAAGCCTGACGTCTCCACTACCTGCATCGGCCAAGCCTGCAGCATGGGTGCTTTCCTGCTCGCCGGCGGCGCAGCGGGCAAGCGTTTCTGCCTGCCGAACTCGCGGATGATGATTCACCAGCCACTGGGTGGTTTCCAGGGGCAAGCGACCGATATCCTCATTCATGCCGAGGAAATCAAGAATATTCGTCTGCGCCTCAATACGTTGTTGGCCCATCACACAGGTCAAAGCCTCGAAACCATTGAGCGCGACACCGAACGTGATAACTTCATGAGTGCCGAGCGCGCAGCCGAATACGGGCTGATCGACTCGGTCATGCAGAAGCGTCACATGCCTGCCTAAGCAGCCCAAATGTAGGTGGTTGGTTTAACTGACCACCTGCGGACTTGAAAAAGCCCGCAATAGCCTTCATCTTGTGTTGCAAGCCTATCGGATTTGGATCGATCGAATGACTGACACCCGCAACGGCGAGGACAACGGCAAATTGCTCTATTGCTCCTTCTGTGGCAAAAGCCAGCATGAAGTGCGCAAATTGATTGCCGGCCCCTCGGTCTTTATCTGCGACGAATGCGTCGACCTGTGCAATGACATCATCCGTGAGGAGGTGCAGGAAGCCCAGGCCGAAAGCAGCGCGCATAAATTGCCTTCGCCTAAAGAAATCAGCGGCATCCTTGATCAGTATGTGATTGGTCAAGAGCGTGCAAAAAAGGTTTTGGCCGTAGCGGTGTACAACCACTACAAGCGGCTGAACCAGCGTGACAAAAAGAATGACGATGTCGAGCTCGGCAAAAGCAACATCTTGCTGATTGGTCCTACAGGTTCGGGTAAAACCCTGCTTGCAGAAACCTTGGCTCGCCTGCTGAACGTACCCTTCACCATTGCCGATGCAACCACCCTCACCGAGGCTGGTTACGTAGGTGAGGATGTCGAGAACATTATTCAGAAGCTGCTGCAGAAATGCGATTACGACGTGGAAAAAGCCCAGATGGGCATTGTCTACATCGATGAAATCGACAAGATTTCGCGCAAATCCGACAACCCGTCGATTACCCGGGACGTTTCCGGTGAAGGCGTGCAGCAAGCACTGTTGAAACTGATTGAAGGCACGGTTGCTTCCGTTCCGCCACAAGGCGGCCGCAAGCATCCCCAGCAGGAATTCCTTCAGGTTGACACGCGCAATATCCTGTTCATCTGCGGCGGTGCGTTCTCCGGTCTGGAAAAGGTTATTCAAAGCCGTTCCACCCGTGGTGGCATTGGCTTCGGTGCAGAAGTGCGCAGTAAGGAAGAGGGCAAGAAAGTTGGTGAGTCCCTGCGTGAAGTCGAGCCTGACGATCTGGTCAAGTTCGGTCTGATCCCGGAATTCGTCGGTCGCCTGCCTGTCCTGGCGACCCTGGACGAGCTTGATGAGGCTGCATTGATGCAGATCCTCACCGAGCCGAAAAACGCCCTGACCAAGCAGTACGCCAAGCTGTTCGAGATGGAAGGCGTGGACCTTGAGTTCCGTGCTGACGCGCTCAAATCGGTGGCCAAGCGGGCACTGGAGCGCAAGACAGGCGCTCGTGGTTTGCGTTCGATCCTCGAAGGTGTGTTGCTCGACACGATGTACGAAATCCCCTCGCAGTCCGAGGTGAGTAAAGTCGTGATTGACGAAAGCGTTATAGAAGGCAAGTCCAAGCCACTGTATATCTATGAAAACAGTGAGCCGGCTGCAAAGGCTGCACCTGACGCGTAAGTGTCGTCCTGCTGCAATAGAACCAGCTGTACAAAATAAGGGGGCCTTTGGGCCCCTTTGTTTTTACTGCGTTTAACTGCTGCCATTGAGCTTGTTTTTTTTGCAGGCAGCCCCCATCTTGGTTTCAGGCTACTTCCATCTGTTTACGGCCCCTTGGGCCGCCGTAGAGGCGAAATCATGAAGACAACCATCGAATTGCCTCTCCTGCCATTGCGTGATGTCGTTGTGTATCCGCACATGGTTATCCCGCTGTTCGTGGGGCGCGAGAAGTCGATCGAAGCCCTCGAGGCCGCGATGACGGGCGACAAGCAGATTCTGCTGCTGGCCCAGAGAAATCCTGCCGACGACGATCCGGGCGAAGAGGCCTTGTATCGCGTCGGTACCATTGCCACTGTTCTGCAACTGCTCAAGCTGCCTGACGGCACCGTCAAGGTGCTGGTCGAAGGTGAGCAGCGTGGTGCGGTCGAGCGCTTCATGGAGGTGGACGGCCATCTGCGCGCTGAAGTGGCGCTGATCGATGAAGTCGATGCACCCGAGCGCGAATCCGAAGTGTTCGTTCGCAGCTTGCTTTCCCAATTTGAACAATACGTACAGCTGGGCAAGAAAGTTCCGGCTGAAGTCCTGTCTTCCCTCAACAGTATTGATGAGCCAAGCCGCCTGGTGGACACCATGGCCGCGCACATGGCGCTGAAGATCGACCAGAAGCAGGACATCCTCGAAATTATCGATTTGTCTGCCAGGGTCGAGCATGTCCTGGCATTGCTGGATGCCGAAATCGACCTGTTGCAGGTTGAAAAGCGCATCCGTGGTCGGGTCAAGAAGCAAATGGAGCGCAGCCAGCGCGAGTACTACCTGAATGAGCAGATGAAGGCCATTCAGAAAGAGCTGGGTGACGGCGAAGAAGGCCACAACGAAATCGAAGAGCTGAAAAAGCGCATCGATGCTGCTGGCCTACCGAAAGATGCCTTGACCAAGGCGACCGCCGAGCTGAACAAGCTCAAGCAGATGTCGCCGATGTCCGCTGAAGCCACCGTGGTACGTTCCTACATCGACTGGCTGGTCCAGGTGCCGTGGAAGGCCCAGACCAAAGTGCGTCTGGACTTGACTCGCGCCGAAGATATTCTCGACGCCGATCACTATGGCCTGGAAGAGGTCAAGGAACGCATCCTCGAATACCTCGCCGTGCAGAAGCGTGTGAAGAAAATTCGCGGGCCGGTGTTGTGTCTGGTCGGTCCTCCTGGTGTGGGTAAAACCTCCCTGGCTGAGTCCATTGCCCACGCAACAAACCGTAAATTTGTACGCATGGCCCTCGGCGGCGTGCGCGATGAAGCGGAAATTCGTGGTCATCGCCGTACTTACATCGGTTCGATGCCAGGAAGATTGATTCAAAAAATGACAAAAGTGGGTGTGCGCAACCCGCTGTTTCTGCTCGATGAAATCGACAAAATGGGCAGCGACATGCGTGGCGACCCGGCATCTGCCTTGCTGGAAGTGCTCGACCCTGAGCAGAACCACAATTTCAACGACCATTACCTGGAAGTCGACTATGACCTCTCCGATGTGATGTTCCTGTGCACCTCCAACTCCATGAATATCCCGCCAGCTTTGCTGGACCGGATGGAGGTGATTCGTCTGCCGGGCTACACCGAAGACGAGAAGATCAACATTGCCGTCAAATACCTTTCGCCCAAGCAGATTTCAGCCAACGGCTTGAAAAAAGGCGAGATCGAATTTGATGCTGAGGCAATCCGCGACATCATTCGCTACTACACCCGCGAGGCCGGTGTGCGGGGTCTTGAGCGTCAATTGGCGAAGATCTGTCGCAAGACGGTCAAGGAACATTCCCTGGAAAAACGCTTCTCGGTGAAGGTCACGGCTGAGTTGCTGGAACATTTCCTGGGTGTGCGTAAATTCCGTTATGGCCTGGCTGAGCAGCAGGATCAGATCGGCCAGGTTACGGGCCTTGCGTGGACTCAGGTGGGTGGCGAGTTGCTGACCATCGAGGCCGCTGTGGTACCGGGCAAGGGGCAATTGATCAAGACCGGTTCCCTTGGCGATGTGATGGTCGAGTCCATCACCGCTGCACTGACCGTTGTGCGCAGTCGTGCCAAGAGCCTGGGCATCCCCCTGGACTTCCATGAGAAGCGCGACACTCACATCCACATGCCGGAAGGGGCAACCCCCAAAGACGGCCCTAGCGCAGGCGTAGGCATGTGCACGGCCCTTGTTTCGGCATTGACCGGCATTCCAGTGCGCGCCGACGTGGCCATGACCGGGGAAATTACCCTTCGTGGCCAGGTGCTAGCCATTGGTGGCCTCAAGGAGAAATTGCTGGCTGCGCACCGTGGCGGGATCAAGACAGTGATTATTCCGGAAGAGAATGTTCGCGACTTGAAGGAAATTCCTGACAATATCAAGCAGGATCTTCAGATTAAACCGGTTAAATGGATTGACGAGGTCCTGCAAATTGCGCTGCAATACGCGCCGGAGCCCTTACCGGATGTGGCTCCGGAGATAGTTGCAAAGGACGAAAAGCGCGAAACTGACTCTAAGGAAAGAATTAGCACGCATTAATACGTTTAAGCTTGGGGGCTTCCTTGACAGCTTTTTAGAGCCCTTGTTATAAAGCGGCTCTTAAGTGTCTGTAGGCCATTCAGCACTGGTTTTTGCTTTCACCAAAAAACTTAGAATCATACTCAATAGATATAAGGGGACTTAGAGTGAACAAGTCGGAACTGATTGATGCTATCGCCGCATCTGCTGATATCCCGAAAGCCGCTGCTGGCCGGGCGCTGGACGCAGTAATCGAATCCGTCACTGGCGCTCTCAAGGCCGGCGACTCTGTGGTACTGGTTGGTTTCGGTACTTTCTCTGTGACCGATCGTCCAGCTCGCACTGGCCGTAACCCACAGACTGGCGAAGCCCTGAAAATCGCGGCAGCCAAAAAACCAGGTTTCAAAGCCGGTAAAGCTCTGAAAGAAGCCGTTAACTAAGCTTCGCTCAAGCTTTTGCCTATCCGGGTCACACGCAAGTCTGACCTGGCAGCGGAGCGGCACCAGACCCAGCTTATGTTGAGTCGCCACGCCGGGGGTGTGGGTTCTAACCCCCGACCGCTCCGCCAGTTACGAGAAGGCGCATCCTCGGATGCGCCTTTCTTCTATCCGGACTCTACCCACGCTCCACGGTTGCCTAATTTTGAAGTTCAACCGTTTCTGGGGGACGCATGCTGCAAAATATCAGGGACAATTCACAAGGCTGGATTGCCAAGACCATTATCGGGATCATCGTTGTATTGATGGCTTTCACCGGTATCGAGGCCATTTTTCAGGCCACGACCAACAGCCAGGATGCGGCCAAGGTCAATGGTGAAGAAATCAGTCAAAACGAGCTGAGCCAGGCCGTCGACACGCAACGTCGGCAGCTGATGCAACAGTTGGGCAAGGACTTTGACGCGTCCTTGCTGGATGAAAAAATGCTGCGCGACACCGCGCTCAAAGGCCTGATCGATCGCAAGCTGCTGCTGCAAGGCGCGGCTGACTCGAAATTCGCTTTCTCGGAAGCTGCGCTGGATCAAGTAATCCTGCAGACGCCGGAATTCCAGGTCGATGGCAAGTTCAACGCTGAGCGTTTCGACCAGGTGATCCGTCAGCTGGGCTACAGCCGTATGCAATTTCGTCAGATGCTGACCCAGGAAATGCTTATCGGCCAAGTGCGTGCAGGTATTGCCGGCAGCGGTTTTGTAACCGATGCGCAGGTTTTGGCATTTGCTCGTCTGGAAAAACAGACCCGCGATTTCGCCACTGTAAGCGTCAAGGCCAACCCGGCGGCGGTGAAACTCACCGATGACGAGGTCAAGGCTTACTACGACCAGCACGCCAAAGAGTTCATGACACCGGATCAGGTGGTCATCGATTACCTGGAGTTGAAGAAGTCTTCCTTCTTTGACCAAGTCACCGTCAAGGACGATGAGCTGCAGGCGCAGTATCAGAAAGAAACCGCCAACCTCGCTGAACAGCGTCGCGCCGCGCATATTCTGATTGAAGTCAACGACAAGGTGAACGAGGCGCAAGCCCAGGCCAAGATCGAAGAAGTGCAGGCTCGCCTGGCCAAGGGCGAAAGCTTTGAAGCCCTGGCCAAGGAGTTTTCGCAGGACCCTGGTTCGGCCAGCAATGGCGGTGACTTGGGTTACGCAGGCCCGGGTGTCTACGATCCAGACTTCGAAACAGCCCTGTATGCCTTGAACAAGGATCAGGTTTCGGAGCCGGTACGTACCACCTTCGGCTGGCACTTGATCAAGCTGTTGGGTGTCGAAGCACCGCAAGTGCCATCGTTTGCCAGCCTGAAAAACAAGCTGACCCACGAAATCAAGACCCAGCAGGTTGAGCAGCGTTTCGTCGAAGCGACCAAGCAATTGGAAGACGCCGCGTTTGAGGCCTCCGATCTGGCTCAGCCGGCTTCGGACCTGAAACTGACCGTGCACACCTCAGCGCCATTTGGCCGCGAAGGTGGCGAAGGTGTTGCAGCAAACCGCGCAGTGGTAACCGCTGCTTTCAGCCCGGAAGTATTGGATGAAGGTGCCAACAGCACTGCCATCGAACTGGACCCGGAAACCATCGTGGTGCTGCGTGCCAAAGAGCATCGCAAGCCAGAACAGTTGCCGCTGGAAAGCGTTGCCACTGCCATCCGTGCACAGTTGACCAAGGAGCGCGCAAGCGCTGCGGCGAAGACTCATGCCGATGAGCTGATTGCCAGCCTGCGCGATGGCAAGTTGCCGCTGAATCAAGCGGTCGATGGTCAGGCATGGAAATTTACCGAAGCGGCCACCCGTGGCCAGGAAGGGATCGACCCAGCCGTGCTGCAGGCCTTGTTCCGCATGGCCAAGCCAGTCGCCAAGGACAAGCCGACGTTCAGCGACGTGACGCTGTCTGACGGTAGCTTGGTGATTGTGCGTCTCAACGCCGTCAACGAGGCAGTTGCCCCGACGGACGAAGAGAAGGCGCAATATCGCCGCTTCCTCGCGTCCCGTGTTGGCCAGCAGGACTTCGCTGCCTATCGCAAGCAGTTGGAAGCCCAGGCTGACATCAAGAAGTTCTGATGTCGTTATCAGCCTGAATAAAAAGACCCCGGCCTGAAGAGGCCGGGGTCTTTTTTTATGGACCGTCAGTCGTTTCCATTCAGACGCTTGCCCGAGAACTTGAGCTTGCCCCAGGTCAGCCCAATCACCGCTGCCAGGGACGAAGCTGTCAGCACGCTCAGCTTGGCAGCCGACAGTAGCGTCGGATCAGAGAAGGCCAGCGAGGATATGAAAATGGACATGGTAAAACCAATTCCTGCCAGCAGGCCAACCAGGCCGACACCGTTCCAGGTCACGCCCTCAGGCAGTTTGCAGAGGTTCAGTTTAACCAGCACCACGCTCGCCAGTATTACCCCCAGCGGCTTGCCGAGTACCAGAGCCAGGATGATGCCCATGAACACACCGTGGGGTAGCGGATCGTCCAGGTTGAACCCTTGCAGACTCACTCCAGCGTTGGCCAGGGCGAATAGCGGCATGACCCCGAAGGCTACCCATGGGTGTAAACCCGCCTGAATGCGCTGCACCGGCGGTAACATCTCGCGCTGAGCCTGTCTCAACTGCCTCAACGGTTTGGCGACCTGATGCGCACCTTCAGCTGATTGCGAAAGTCGGTCAATCAGTTCATTAAACGTGCGCCCGATGGTGTCCAGAGGCCGTTCCGATGTAGGTCTGGAGCTGACGGGGGTGATCAGGCCAAGCATGACGCCCGCGAGCGTCGGGTGCACACCGGTCTTGAGCAGGCCAAACCAGACAATTGCTCCCGGCAGAACGTACACAATGGCCTTGCCTATGCCCATCTGCTGAAAAATCAGCACCAGCGCCAACCCGCAGGCCGCGATCACCAACCCCATGTAGTCCAGGCTGGCGGTGTAGAAGATGGCAATGATCAAGATAGCGACGATGTCATCAATGATTGCCAAGGCCAGCAACAGGATGCGCACGCCACCGGGAATTGACTTGCCCAACAGCGCGAGCACACCCACTGCGAACGCGATATCAGTGGCGGTGGGCACGGCCCAACCGCTGGCGGCCTCGGTACCGTGATTGAGCAGGGTATAAATGATCGCCGGCATCAGCACTCCACCCAGTGCAGCGCCTAACGGTAGGGTGGCCAGTTTCAGGTTGGCGAGTGCGCCGTCCTTTATTTCCTGGCGAATCTCGGCACCCACCACCAGGAAGAAGATGGTCATCAGCCCGTCGTTCACCAGGAAGTGCAATGAGCGTGAGACCGTGAAGTCCCCCAACCCAATAGTGAGTGGGGTATTCCAGAAATGTTCGTAGGAATCGGCGGCAGGGCTATTGGCCCAGATCAGCGCCACAATCGCTGCCAGCAGCAGCACGATACCGCTGACCGCTTCGATGCGTGAAAACCGCTCCAGCACAGACAGGGCGCCCTCAGTCAAAACCTGTGGGCGGGGAATAGCAGGGTGTTTATCAGGCACGACAAGTCTCCATTGGCGGCCCGACCAATGCTCATCCTTTAACCTACCCTGTGCTGTATGCAGCAGCGCACCCAGTGCGATCATAAGAGTTAACCGACACTGAGTCACGTTGCTGGTTAAACATCTGTTAAATGAAGCGTCGCCGTCAGGGCCATCAAGTCGCCATGCCTCGGCGAAGTTGCGGGTGTTTATCGACCCTATGGGCGAGCGCCTTTTTCCTGCAGACACCGACCCGTAAGACTGTGACGTTTTACCGACAGGAATCCGCGCGCCAACGCCACGATCTGTTGCACAATACCGCCCTGACTGTTTTCCTCAGGATTTTCAATGTCGACATCATTTCACTTGCGTGCCCTCAGCGTGGCGCTGGTGCTGGCGGGCGCCGCGGGCTGCTCGTCGCCCAAGACCGCTATTTATGAACATGAGAATTTCGACGACTCCGGTACGTTTTCACGTGATTATCCGGTCAGTGATGTCGCGGCTTGCGAAGCGGCCAGGCGTGCCTTGCTAAGCCAGGGCTATATCATCACCAGCAGCGATCCGAAGCTGGTGGTCGGTAACAAGAGTTTCCAGCAGACCGGCGAAACCCACCTGCAGATTAGTTTCAACGTGGTGTGCGCCGACGATGGCAGTGCGAATCATCACTCGACGATGTTTGCCAACGCCCTGCAGGATCGCTATGCACTGAAGAAGGTCAATAACTCCGCAAGCCTGGGTGTGGGTGTGTTGGGATCGGTGTCGATGCCGATTGGCTCCACCGATGACTCGATGGTCAAGGTGGCCAGTGAGACAGTGTCTGCGCCCAAGTTTTATGACCGTTATTTCGCGCTGGTGGATATTTTTCTGCCACAGGAAGTGAAAAAGGCCGCGCATATTCCTGAAAAACCCAAGGCCGAGCTGGGCGTGCCGGAGCCCAAGGCGGCACCGGCTGAGCCGGCCCCGGCGGCTGATAAGCCCCAGGTGCCCGCGCCCCTGGCTCCGGTAACGTCGCCCGCCCCTGCGGCAGAGCCCGAGGCATCGCAACCGTTGGCCCCGCCACCGGAAGCCGCGCCGATTGCACCAGAGCAAGCCCCTGAGCCAGCGGCACCGGTTGAAACTGCGCCAACGTTGCCTGCGCCGACAGAGTCCATTGAGCCCCTACCGACACCTGCACAGTAGTCTGAGCTAGACCGCTACGGGATTCGATTTGTCGACATCAATCCCGTAGCGGCTTATGGCCTCGCTGCCGCGGCTGCGACTGATCAGACCGTCGTCGGCCAAGGCCTTCAGCGCGGCCAGCGCGATGAAATGCCGACTCTCCTTGAAGAACTCCCGTAAAGCTTCCCGCGTATCGGATTGATCGAACCCTTTGGCGCCCAGGGGCGAACGTGCGGATCTGGTAGGCGAAGATTTTCATGTGGTCGGTGGCGACCATCACCGCAGACTGCTAAATCGCCAGAACGCGGCTACGTTTAATATTCAGGTGCAGGAACGTCATGGCCCGTACATTTTTTCGTCATGACGGCACCTTAGGCTGGTTGTGCAGGTCATTAAGCAACCACCGCGTTGAACTCAACAAGGAGCTGACAATGGACGATTACCAGGAAGAATTGCTGGAGTACCAGGCCTTTGAACTGGACCCGTTGGACCCGACCGATGACGCCACAGAGCTGTAACCGGACGTCAGGCTGAATGCCGCTGACTGCGGCGAAATTCCCCTGGGGTCTGGCTGTTCCAACGCTTGAACGCCCGTTGAAAGGCTTCGGCTGAGGCAAAACCGAGCAAGTAGGCGATTTCGCCGAACGCCAGTTCCGTATCGCGAATATAGGTCATGGCCAGGTCGCGGCGGGTATCGTTGAGAATCGCCCGAAACTGCGTGCCTTCTTCGGCCAGTTTGCGGCGCAAGGTCCAGGTTGGCAGCTTCAAGCGTGCCGCCACTTCTTCCAGGTTGGGTTCCCGACCGCCATTGAGCATCGGCCCGAGTAAACGGGTGATGCGCTCGCGCAGGCTGCGGGTGCGGGTCAACTGCTCCAATTCCCTTTCACACAGCTGCAACAGCGTTTGCCAGGTACTGGGGCAATGCGCGGGGTTGCGCAGTGCCAGGGTGTGTTGGCTCAGGCGCAGTTGATTGGCCTCGGCACCAAACTGAATCGGACAGTCTCCCAGCACGCTGTAGCGCGGACTGTAGTCGGGCGCCGCGAATTCGATCTCGATACGTTCGGCCCGCACCGGTTCTGCGCTCAGGCTCGACAGCTGATGCAGCCAGCCGGCGATGATCGAGTCCACCACAAAGCGGTTGTAGGCGTTGTAGGGGCTGATGGAGTAGAAACGCAACCACGCGCCCTGGGTGTCTTCATGAAAGCTGGACTGGCCACGGTAATTGGTGCCATACAACGCTTCGAAGCGGGTCAGCGTGCGGGCGGCCTCGCGTACGGTGGGCGCCTGGGCGGCGGTGACACCGGCCAACCCTGCCTGGCTCAAGCGACTGAGCTGGCCCATGCGCAAACCCAGGCTCGGATCGCCGGTCAACTGAATGGCCGCGTGGCCCAGGCGCATGTAGCGGGGGATCGACAAGCGAGCACCGGCCTCGCCAAGGCGTGCCGGGTCCAGGCCGTATTGCAGCAGCAGTGGTTGCGGGTCCAGGCCATGGCTGAGGATGGCGTCGGCCAGTGTGTGGACAAAGCCCACCGATAAATCCCCGAGGCGCATTGGCGCAGGCTTCATGATTTACAGCCAGACGTTCAGCATGCGCGCACCACGCGCGTTGCTGTCGGCGAACACTTCGCCATTGCGGGTGAGAAAGCTCTGCCCGGCACTGCTCTGGTCCCAGAACTGCCCGCGCAGGAAAACACTCATGCCGGCCGTGGCTTGGCTGATGGGTTGTTGGCTGATCAGCGTCAGGCGATGCCAGGCTTCGCCTTCACTGAGTTCTTCGGGCTTGAGGCTGACTTCCGGCGGCGTCGATACGCTCTTGAAGCCACGCCACGGTTTGTCCCACGTATCGCGGCCAATGACGAACGCCGGCACCACGACCAATTGCGCGCCTTGTTCATTGAGCTTGCGGTAGTTGTCCGGGTACCAACTGTCGCTGCCAATCAGGATGCCCAGGCGGCCGGCAGGCGTATCGATCACACTGATGGCGTTTTCATCGCTGGGTTGGATAAAGCCGCGTTCATCGAAGATCGGGTAGAGCTGGCGCTGGGGTTGGCCCAACGGAAAGCCATCACGGCCAAATACCAGGCTGGCGTTGTACAGCGCTCCATGGCCGACCTGCAATTGGCCCTGGCTGACACTGGGGTTGGGCAAGGCAATGGAGCCGGCCACCAGGGTGATGCCGAACTCTTTGGCCAGGCCGCCAAACAGAATCTGATAGTCCCGAGCCATGGCCGGCGCTTTCATGCGCAGGTAGGCGTCGTCCATACGGTTGGCGCCCTCGGCGCTGATCAGGGCGCGAAGGAACAGCAGCGGGTTGCTGGCCGACAGCCAGTTCATTGCCTCTTCAAGGCTGGTGGCCTGGTACAGTTGGTCTTTTTCGCCACTGAGCATCAGCCAGGTGCCGACATGTTCGGGCAATACGACGATGGTTTTCTCGTTAATCAGGCCTTGGTCCTGGGCTTTGCGCAGGTAGGCAGACAGTTTCAGGTGCAGGCGTTCCAGGCTCTGGTAGTCGGCGGGAAACAGTTCCGGCTGGATGCCCAGCAGGTTGCCGCGATCGGCGGGGATACCTTCGTCGACTGCCAGGTTAATCCGCAGGTCCGACAGGTAATGCCCCACGGGGCGCTCCTGGGTCCAGACCAGATAGGCGGAAACGGCGGCGACGAAGGCCAGGGTGAGGGTTAAGGCAAGCAGTTTACGCATGGGGAAAATGACAACGGACGGTGTGCATGATCTTGCATGTTCCCTTAAAACTGTATCGCAGGTACGAAAAACAATGGTTGGGCGCAAAATTTCAGATCGATATGAAATCATATTTTTGCGGCGAGGTGAATGTCGGCCTCATTCAATACGGAGGATGCGTTGTGTCAAATGTGATCTGCGCTTGCACCCAAACCCATCGAAGTGAAGTTTGGGGCAAGCGCACACTCACATGAGATCTTCGTTATTTTGAGCCTTGTGCTCGCTTGACTGACTGGGATTGTTTACCAACTGATCCGAACCCCCGCGTTACCACTGACACCCTCCAGTTCGTTGGTATCCAGATTAGTGTTGTAGTCCGCCGCCAGGTACACGCTCACCGTCGAGGACAAGCGGGCAACTACGCCCACGCCCAGGTCGGCGGAGGAGGACTTGTGATCGCTCTTGATCCGGTCGACGTCATCGTAGGTCACCGTATCGCTGCCACCGAAGGTGCGCCAGGCGTTGGCTCGCAGATAAGGTTCGATCGGCGTGTTTTGCACCAGGTAACGGCCTTTCAGGCGTGCGCCGACGCGCCCGGTCCAGTAATCCTGGGAGTCGAATGAGACCTTGGAAATACCGTCATTCTGGCTGTCCATATTAATCTGCTGGTTGATCACCTGGACCTGCGGTTCCACTACCCAGTGCTCCGACACGGTAATCGGATACCCGGCTTCTGCCGACAGCGCCAGTGCGTGGCCCTTGCTGTCCGTCTTCACGCCACGGTCGGATTTGTTGTCGCCATCCAGTCGGGTACCCATGGCCACCAGGTCCACGTACCAGCCTTTGGGATCGGTTAGGGTCCAGTAGGCACCGAAGTTGTCCCCGTCAAGTTTGACCCGACCGGAGCGGCGGTCCTGGAAGCCCAAGGCAAAGCCTTTGACGTCGCCCTGTAAACGGCTTTGACCCACGAACAAACCGAAGCGCTGGGTCTGCCCGCCACTGGTTTCAGAGGCGTAGAGATCGTGACCCACCTGATAGCCTTTGACAGAACCGTCGAAACTCGGCGAAACGGTGCCTGACCAGCTCTTGTTGAAGTCACTGCCATACGCACGACCCCAACCGGCCGGGACGGCTCCGGTTTCGCTCAGCAGGCTTTGTTCGCCCTGGCGGTCATGGAACGTACCCAGCGCTTGCAAGGTCATCAACTGTGCGGCCGGCACCACCACCGAATACACGGGCACTTCCAGGCGGTACAGGGGAATTGGATCGGCGCCCGCGATCGCTGTCGGTAGTAGTGGGGTGGTGACGGCAGGCTCAGGCGAGGCTCCGGCCGGCACTTGAGTGGGTGGTGGAGCAGGGGGCTCAACTGGCGCGACAGGTTGTGAGGTCGGCGGCTCCACCGGCGGCTCATCGGGCGCGACCACGGGCGGTGTCGGTGGAATCGGTGGTATCGGCACCACGACTGGCGGCACCGGTGGGGGCGTCGGTACCACGGGCGGTTGCACCGCCACTACCGAGGAGCGCAGGTACCAGTTGTTTTCCGAACCCGCCGTGACCCCGCCCTTGAACAGATAGTATTCATAGGCCCCGGCAGACACCGAGCCTTTCAGGGCAAAGGCATCGGTAGTGCTGACCGCGCCGTTGAGCGCCTGCACCACCTCGATCCCATTGTTTTGCGTAAGGCCACCGAGGCCACCGAGGTTGGTTACCGCCAACTGGGTGTTGCCGCTGATGGTGCCGTCCGAGACCACCAGTTTGTCAGTGGCGGAGCTGTCGTCTCCCAGCACCGTTTGCAGCCATAACTGTCCATTGTTGCCAACATAGTTGCCGTACACCGTTAGCGAGTCGGTGGCGCTGTTGCTGGCGGTGGTCATGTCGATGGTGCCGGCGTTGTTGAGGATGGCCAACTGGCCGGCGGTATAGGGGCGGATGCTGCCTTGGGTCACGGCCAGCACACTGCTGCTGTCGATGGAAAAGGTTCCAGTATTGCTGGCGCTGTCACCGAGGAAAAAATCCCCCGCCAGGTCGAAGCGCGAATTGTTGTTGAGGTTGACGGTCTCCCAGCCGATGTAACGCGATGCTGTGCTGGAGGTGGTGTTATCGAAGGTCAGTTGATCATTGCCCAGGCCACCGTCGATGGACGGCGTGGCACTTAACAGGCTTTCAGTCAGGCCGCTGAGCAGCGCGGTATCGTTACCGTCACCCATCAGCACGGCTGATTTGATCTGGCCGCCATTGATCCAGTTGAGTGTGTCGTTGCCGACGCTGGCGCGGATTTCGCCGTTAATGATCCCGCCGCTGATTGTGATGCTGTCATTGCCACCGCTGACGCTGATATTGCCGCCGATAGTGCCACCGGAAACGATAATCCGGTCGGTGCCAAAGCCTGTCACCAGGTTGCCGAGAATCGAGCCACCGGACATGTCGTAGATATTGTTATCCAGCTTCATGTCGACCCGGCCAATGGTGCCGCTGGTCTGCTGCGCCACGTCGCCGTCTTCAAAGGCGCCGACGATGGTACCCCCGGTCATCAGGAAGGTGTCGCGGCCGTCTCCTTGGGCCAGGGACTGGATTTGTCCGCCGCTCATTACAAAGTCATCGATACCATTGCCTTGGGAAACAGCCCCGGTGACCGCACCGGCACTGATCTGGAAGCGATCGGCACCGTCACCCTGGGTGACTGTCCCCACGATGCGGCCAGAGTTTATGTCGACGAAGTCACTCCCCGGACCGAACGTGATGTTGCCGTTGATGGTGCCGGTGCCGCCGGCGGGAAGTGTCAGGGTGTTGTTGCCCACCAAGTCGGTAAGGCCGGTAGCGCTGGTGCCGCTGTCGCACACATAAGAATCAACCCCGAGGCCTGGGGTAAGTACACAGGCGGCCTGGGCTTGCTGCAAGGCGAGACTCATCAGGGAAAGTACGCTAACGCCGAGTAGAGCAGGCTTGGTAAATAACCGTTCCGTGTGCATAAGGCCGTCCTGCTCTAGTTATAAAACTGTACTGGGTTTAGTACATGTCGTTCAGGTTGGCAATTAATGGCGCGCGCTCGCTTGGTTCAAGGGTGAGTGAACAGAATTTAGATCCTGGTGAATACTCATGGAGGGTTTGGCACCCGGGTAGGGCCGATAGGCACACTTGCCAAGAGGCGCTGCGCATTTGGATCAATAAGTTGTCAGTTTCAGTCATTGAGCGACAGCGGGTGGACTCTTAGTCTGTGGGGCATAAACCGATGGGGTGCCGTTCGAGCGTCCCACGTCCCGTGATGATCCGTTGTGGAGCTGTACCATGACCGCTGCTGCCTACCCGCACCTGCTGGCCCCGTTGGACCTGGGTTTTACCACCTTGCGCAACCGCACACTGATGGGCTCGATGCACACTGGTCTTGAAGAAAAACCCGGTGGTTTCGAGCGCATGGCGGCCTATTTTGCCGAGCGCGCCCGTGGCGGCGTTGGCCTGATGGTCACTGGCGGCATTGGCCCTAACGATGAAGGCGGGGTGTATTCCGGTGCGGCCAAGCTGACCACTGAGGAAGAGGCGCAAAAACACAAGATCGTCACGCATGCCGTGCACGAGGCGGGTGGCAAGATCTGCATGCAGATTCTCCATGCCGGCCGTTATGCCTACAGCCCCAGGCAGGTGGCGCCAAGCGCGATCCAGGCGCCGATCAACCCGTTCAAGCCTAAAGAGCTGGACGAAGAGGGCATCGAAAAGCAGATCAGCGATTTCGTCACCTGCTCGGTACTGGCCCAGGTCGCCGAGTATGACGGTGTGGAAATCATGGGTTCTGAAGGCTACTTCATTAACCAGTTTCTCGCTGCCCACACCAACCATCGCACCGACCGTTGGGGCGGTGCCTACGAAAACCGCATGCGCTTGCCGGTGGAGATCGTCCGTCGGGTGCGCGAAGCCGTGGGGCCCAATTTCATTATCATTTTCCGCCTGTCGATGCTCGATCTGGTGGAAGGCGGCAGCACCTGGGAAGAAATCGTGCAATTGGCCAAGGCCATCGAGCAGGCTGGCGCGACGCTTATCAACACCGGCATTGGCTGGCATGAAGCGCGCATCCCGACCATCGCCACCAAAGTCCCCCGTGGCGCCTTCAGTAAAGTGACTGCCAAGCTGCGCGGTTCGGTGAAGATCCCGCTGATTACTACCAACCGTATCAACACCCCGCAAATCGCCGAGCAGATCCTGGCCGAAGGCGATGCTGACCTGGTCTCCATGGCCCGGCCGTTCCTGGCGGATGCGGACTTCGTCAATAAGGCCGCTGAAGGCCGCGCTGACGAGATCAATACGTGCATTGGCTGCAACCAGGCCTGCCTGGACCACACCTTCAGCGGAAAACTGACCACCTGCCTGGTCAACCCGCGGGCGTGCCATGAGACCGAACTCAACTATCTGCCCGTCAAGCAGATCAAGAAAATCGCCGTGGTCGGCGCCGGGCCTGCGGGTTTGGCTGCAGCCACCGTGGCGGCCGAACGCGGCCATCAAGTGACGCTGTTCGATTCCGCCAGCGAGATCGGCGGCCAGTTCAATATCGCCAAACGCGTCCCGGGCAAGGAAGAGTTTGTTGAAACCCTGCGCTACTTCAAGCGCAAGTTGCAGACGACCCATGTCGAGTTGTGCCTCAACACCCGCGTGGATGTGGAGCATCTGGTGGCTGGCGGTTATGACGAAATCATCCTGGCCACCGGTATTGCGCCGCGTACCCCGGAGATTGCGGGTGTCGAGAACGCCAAGGTGCTCAGCTACCTGGACGTGATCCTGGAACGCAAGCCGGTGGGCAAGCGTGTGGCGGTAATCGGGGCCGGTGGCATCGGTTTTGACGTGTCGGAATTCCTCGTGCACCAAGGCGTGTCCACCAGCCTGGATCGTGAGGCGTTCTGGAAAGAGTGGGGCATTGATACTCACCTTGAGGTGCGGGGCGGCGTGGCCGGAATCAAGGCTGAGCCTCATGCACCGGCGCGCCAGGTGTTCCTGCTGCAGCGCAAGGCTTCCAAGGTCGGTGACGGCCTGGGCAAGACCACTGGCTGGATTCACCGTGCCGGCCTGAAGAACAAGCAGGTGCAGATGCTCAACAGCGTCGAGTACTTGAAGATCGATGATGAAGGTTTGCACATCCGCATCGGTGCCGACGGCGAGCCCCAGGTGTTGGCGGTGGACAACATTGTCATCTGTGCAGGCCAAGACCCGCTGCGCGAACTGCAGGACGGTCTGGTCGCTGCCGGGCAGAATGTGCATCTGATCGGTGGTGCCGATGTTGCCGCCGAGCTGGATGCCAAGCGCGCCATCAACCAGGGCTCGCGCCTCGCCGCCGAGTTGTAAGTGCGTTGAAGGGGTGGTGTTAGAATACCGCCTCTTTTTTCATGCAGACTCGCTGCCATGGGTCCCTTCGACTGGCTCCCTCACGCCCCGCTTGAACCGTTGCATCTGGACTGGCTGGCACGCGCTGGCATCGAGGTTGCGGTGCTGCGCCTGGATCGTATCGACCCGCTGATCAGCGGTAACAAGTGGTTCAAGCTGACCGAGCATTTGGCTCAAGCTCAGCAAGCCGGCGCTAGCGGTATCATCAGCCTGGGCGGTGCTTACTCCAACCACCTGCACGCGTTGGCGGCAGCCGGCAAACGCTTCGGCTTTGCCACCGTCGGGCTATTGCGTGGTCATCCTCAAGAAACCCCCACCGTACTCGACCTCAAGGCCTTCGGCATGCAGCTGCATTGGCTGGGCTATGGCGGATATCGGGCGCGCCATGAGCCTGATTTCTGGCTGTCGTGGAGGGAGCAGTATCCGCATTTGCACCCGGTGCCTGAGGGTGGCGGAGGATTGTCGGGGGCCATGGGCTGCAGGCAGTTGGTGTTCCAGGCACAGGCACAGTTGTGCGGTTTGGGTTGGGCGGACTATCACGGTTGGTGGCTAGCCGCCGGGACCGGTACCACGTTGGCCGGGCTGGTGCTGGCCGAGGCGGGTGCGCATCCGGTGTATGGCGCGCTGGCGGTGCCACAGGATCACGGTGTGGAGCGCCAGGTGCGCGAGATTGTGCAAGGAGGGTTCGAACTGCTTGATGCCAGCCGAGGCGGATTTGCCCAGGTTGATCCCGTGCTGCTGGCGTTTATCGACGCCACGGAACAGGCCAGCGGTTTGCCCCTTGAGCCTCTTTACACCGCCAAGGCGCTGCTGGCGTTGAAGGAGCAAGTCGAGGCGGGCCGGTTTGCCGTAGGCACACGCCTGATCTTCATCCACACCGGCGGTTTACAGGGCCGCCGGGGTTTTGCGTAAGGTCAGCGTTTAGGCATCATCCGCATCATGGTGTTGTCACGCATAAAGTAATGGTGATAAAGCCCCGCTATGGCATGCAGGCCGATCAGCCAATAGCCGATGGTGCCACCCAGCACGTGCCAGCCTTCGATCTGCTTGGCCAGGTCCTTGTTCTCGCCAATCAGCGGCGGTAACTCAATCCCGTAAAACAGCACCGAGTGTCCCTCGGCGCTAACGATCAACCAGCCAAAAATCGGCATGCCGATCATGAATACATAGAGCGCCACGTGCATCAGGGTGGCAAGCAAGGCCTGCCATTGCGGCGGCGCCGGCACGATCTTCGGTGCTACTCCCAGGGTGCGCGCGAACAGTCGCAGCCAGACCAGTACGAATACCGTCAGGCCGAACATGAAGTGCAGCTCCTTGATTAACGTACGGCCACCACTACCCTTGGGAAATATCCCGCGAAATTCAATGGCGGCGTAGACCACTACCAGCAGCACCAGCATCAGCCAGTGCAGGGCAATCGACATCGTACTGTAACGCGAATCAGTGTTTTTCCAGGGCATTGCTTTGTTCCTCACTCATCAGGGCAAACCTCCGTTCTTTAACGACGAAGTCCTTTCAATGTAAGCCTTTTTTCCAGGTTTGCCCGTGGCAACTGCGTGAGGTCGCAATATGTTGATCTTTATCAGTTGCTCTGCGGCATCTCACCTCGTGCCAGACGACTATTGATATCGGCAATGACCGCAGGCAGGTCGCTGATAGTGTCGATCATATAGTGAGGACGTGAGCTTTCGAACTGGCCCTGGATACGGCTGCGTTCGCTGGCCAGTGTTTCGCCGTCCAATGCGCGAAATTGTTCGTAGGTAAGGCCCAGCGCGTTGCCCGAGCAGGTCAGCGCCACGGTCCACATCCCGGCACGACGGCCTTCCAGAATGCCCGGCACGGTATCGTCGATCTTCACGCAGGCAGCGACATCATCTATCCCCAGCGCGATCACGTTAGCCAACGCCTGGGCCGGCCACGGGCGGCCGTTGGGCACTTCGTCGGTGGCGACCACATGGTCGGCGACATAGCCGTTACGGGCGGCCAGTTCCACCACCTTATCCATGACCTGCTTGGGGTAGCCGGAGCAGGAGCCGATCTTGATACCTTGCTGACGCAACTGCGCGATGGTCTCCAGGGCGCCGGGAATCAAGGCGGAGTGTTCGGCGATCTTTTCGATCTGCAACGGCATGAAGCGTTGGTAGATGGCGGTCACGTCGTCATCGGTCGGCGTACGGCCAAATGCTTTGAAGTACCGTTCGGCCACTTGCGGCTGGTCGCACAGGGTGCGGATGTGGTCCCACTTGCCCATGCCCATCGGGCCGCGCGCTTCTTCGATGGAGACCTGGACGTCGAATTCGGCGAAGGCTTCGACAAAGATCTGGGTTGGGGCGAAGGAGCCGAAGTCGACCACGGTGCCGGCCCAGTCGAGGATGGCGGCTTGGAGTTTGCTTGGGTTTTGGTAGTTCATGGTTCAAATCCTGTGGTTCAAAATAAGGGGGGTAATCAGATTTACAGCACTTCCATCTCTTGCAGTACCTGGGCAATCGCTGCCACGGCAGCCTGCATCTCGGTCTGGTTGACATGGCCGATGCAGCCGACGCGAAAGGTTTCCACTTGGGTCAATTTGCCGGGGTAGAGGATGAATCCCTTGGCCTTGACCCGTTCGTAGAAGTCCTTGAACTGGTAGCGCGGGTCGTTTGGCGCGTGGAAGGTGACGATGATCGGCGCCTGGATCGCGGTGGGTAGAAAGCTGCGCACACCGAGCTTGGCCATCCCCTCCAGCAGTGTCTGGCAGTTGTTGGCATAGCGCTGATGGCGAGCCGGCAAGCCGCCTTCTTCGTTGTATTGCAGCAACGCTTCGTGCAGTGCGGCGACGACGTGGGTTGGCGGGGTGAAGCGCCATTGGCCGGTCTTGGCCATATAACTGTGTTGATCAAACAGATCCATGGCCAGGGAGTGGCTGTTGCCCTGGGAGGCGGTCAGTGCCTGTTTTTCGGCGAAGACAAAACCCATCCCCGGCACACCTTCCAGGCATTTGCCGGAGGCGGCGATCAGCGCATCAAAAGGCACTTGGCGGGCATCGATGGGCAGCGCGCCAAAGGAACTCATGGCGTCGATGATCAGGCGCTTGCCGTGGCGGGCGATGACCTGGGCGATTTCCGGTAGCGGGTTGAGGATGCCGGTGCTGGTTTCACAATGGATCAATGCGACGTGGGTGATACCGCTGTCAGCCTGCAGCAGGCGGTCGACGTCGGCGGCGGTGGTGGGTTCATCTTCGGCGGTTTCAAAGGTGCTGAACGAGCGGCCCAACACTTTGCAAATCTTCGCCAGGCGCTTGCCATAGGCGCCATTGATTAGCACCAGCACCTTGCCGTCCCGTGGGACCAGGGTGCCGATGGCCGCTTCTACCGCGAAAGTGCCGCTGCCCTGCAACGGCACGCAGTGATGGCTGTCGCTGCCGTTGACGATACTCAGCAGCTGCTTGCAGAGGCTGGCGGTCAGTTGATTGAAACTGTTATCCCATGAACCCCAGTCCACCATCATTGCCTGGCGGGTACGGGCGGAGGTGGTCAAGGGCCCGGGGGTGAGCAGGATCGGCGCGGCAGTACTCATTCTGATGTCCTCGCAAAGCGTTGGGGTGAAGCTACGGGACATAAGTTGCAGTTTGCCTTGTCATCAATCAAATTGTTTGTTGTTATGCCAGCCATCAGTGAGGCCGATAACTATGAATTTATTTCAACTGCGTGCATTTGATGCCGTCGCCCGTGACGGTAGTTTTACCCGTGCCGCTGCGCGGTTGTTTATCAGCCAGCCGGCGGTCACCGGGCATATCAAGGCGCTGGAGGAGCACTACCAGATCACCCTGTTGCGGCGCACTGCCCGGCGGGTGGAATTGACCGAGGAGGGCACCAAGCTCGCCGCGATCACTCGGGCCATCTTTGGCCTGGTGGACGAGGCGCAAGCGATGCTGGAGGCCAACCGGCAACTGCTCACCGGGCGCCTGGAAGTGGCGGCGGACGGGCCGCACATGGTCATGCCGATGCTGGCGAAGTTGCGCGCCCGTTATCCGGGGATCACCGTCAACCTGCGCCTGGGCAACGCTCAGGAAACCCTCGCCGCACTGCTGTCCGAACACGCTGACGTGGCGGTGTTGACCGAGGTCAAGCCGCGCAAGGGCCTGCACCTGCAACCCTTGAGTGAGTCACGGATCTGCGCGCTGGTGCCGGCAGGGCATCCCTGGTTGGCGGACCCGGCAGGGATTCGCCTTGAGCAACTGGACCAGGTGATCATGGTGTTGCGCGAGCCCAGTTCCATCACCCGCCGCACCTTCGACGATGCCTGCTCCCAGGCAGGGGTCCAGCCCAAGGTGCTGCTGGAACTGGACAGCCGCGAAGCGGTGACGGAAGCCGTGGCCGCTGAGTTGGGGGTGGGGGTGGTGTCATCGGTGGAGGTCAGCCGCGACCCACGGGTTCGAGCGATTCCCATCAGCGGCGACGGGCTGGTGAACCAGCACATGATCGGTTGCATGGAGCGGCGCCGGGAGTTGCGCTTGATTCAGGCGTTTTTTGAGTTGGCGCCGGGCTGATCCTCCAGCAGGCAGTGTCCCTGACAATCTCCAGGAATGTCGCCACCACTCCAAACCATTGCGCACCCGACCTCCTGCGTCAGCGGCCGGTTTTTTGGTGGATCAGAGTGTTTTTGCGCTATAAACTCTGGCCCCAAAGCGCCGGCCAGTAGACGTCTCGGCGCGATGGACAAAAGAGAGCGAGTCATGGGCGCACAGTGGAAGGTTAAACACAAAGAAGCGGCATCCAATGCCAAGGGCAAGATTTTCGGCAAACTGGTGAAAGAGATCACCATTGCCGCCCGCAACGGTGCCGATATCTCGACCAACGCGCACCTGCGTCTGGTGGTGGAACAGGCCAAAAAGGCCTCGATGCCCAAGGAAACACTGGACCGGGCTATCAAGAAAGGCGCCGGCCTGCTGGGTGAGACCGTGCACTACCATCGCGTGACCTACGAAGGTTTTGCCCCGCATCAGGTGCCATTGATCGTTGAGTGCGTGACCGACAACATCAACCGTACCGTGGCGGAAATTCGCGTGGCGTTTCGCAAGGGTCAACTGGGCGCTTCCGGCTCCGTGGCCTGGGACTTCAACCATGTCGGCATGATCGAAGCCACGCCAGACACCCCGGACGCCGATCCGGAAATGGCCGCCATTGAAGCCGGCGCCCAGGATTTTGAAGAAGGCGAAGAGGGCGCAACCCTGTTCATCACCGAGCCTACTGACCTCGACTCCGTACAGAAAGCCTTGCCTGAACAGGGTTTCACCGTGCTGTCCGCCAAGCTGGGATATCAGCCGAAAAACCCGGTCAGCGGTTTGAGCGAGGAGCAAATGGCTGAAGTCGAAGCCTTCCTCGAAGGCCTGGACAACCATGACGACGTGCAGGACATGTTTGTCGGGTTGGCGGGCTAACCCTTTAACTGATTATTCCCACCCAGTGTGGGAATGATCATACGGTCACGCTAACAGCGTCTCGATCTCGGCGAATCCCGGCCTTGCCAGCACATCCGGCTGACAGCAACGCTCCTGCAATACCTCCAGTGCCCGGCGATTCTCATCGCTCAACCCGGTCTCAATCCGCTCCAGCAACTCCCCCAGCAACACCCCGAATGCCCGCACTTCAATGCGCTGCAAGGCCTGTGTTTCGAGGCTGTCAGCCGTGGCATGGAACGAGGCGGCACCAAAGTCCCCCAGCAAACAATCACCGGCTTCGTTCCACAAAATATTGTGGCCGTAGAGATCGCCGTGGGTGATGCCCTGGCGATGCAGATGTGCCGCCACCGAGGCGATGCCGCTCACCATGCGCAGGGCCACCTCGGCGCGCAAGCGCGTGCCGGGTTCATAGACGTCACGGGTACACGAGGCCAGGCTCGGCAAGCCCGCGAGGTTGCGGTAGCTCGGCTCGATCAGTTGCATCACCAACGCCGCCTGGCCTTCGGGATGGCCAATGACGCGGCCTTCAACCTTGATCAAATTGGCATGTTGGCCGGCAGCAATGCTGGCCTGCATCTCGTGCAAGGGAGAACCGTCGCTGGTGATGCTGCCTTTGTAGAGCTTGACCGCGACGGCCCTGGCCGGGCCCGTCGTTGGGGTCCAGGTCGCCTGGCGAATGATCCCGGAAGCGCCTTCGCCGAGCACCTGGGCCAGGTCGAGCTGCGACCAGGGAATATTGAGTGTCGTGTCGTTGCTGGCCACCTCAACGGCCATTTCCACCGGGTTGCCGGCATAGGCCAGCCAGGTCAGGCTGGGCAGCGCCAGCAGCCAGTCCGGCAGGTAGGTCAAGCGGTTGGAGGCGATGCGCAGCAACTCAAGGTTTTTGCAGTGGGCCAGGCTCTCGGGTAACTGTTCAAGGTGGTTGCCGGCCAGCATCAGTTTTTGCAGCAGCGGTCTTTCGCCCAACTCGGCCGGCAACCGGCTGATGCGGTTGTCGGTGAGGATCAGCCAACGCAGCAATGGCGGCAGGGCGGCGGCCGGGACGTTTTCTATCTGGTTGGCCTTGAAACCGACCATGCTCAACCGGGTGCATTGGCCCAGGCATTCGGGCAGTTCGGTGAAGGCATTGTCGGAGCAGAACAGCACGCGCAAGTGGTGCAGGCGGTGCAGGTCGTCCGGCAGGCTGTGCAGGGCGTTGCCGCTCAGGTTGAGAATTTCCAGGGAGTCCGCCAGGTCGAAGATTTCCCGGGGGAATTCTGTCAGCCCGCAAGATAGGTCCAGACGCTTGATGCCAGCCAATTGGCCGGCCTTGAGTTGGGCAAGGGTATCCATGAACAGCGTGGTCACTCGGCAATAGGAAGGGCGTAACGGGTGGTGATGATAGCGGTTTGACGAGCACAGAGGCGCGATCTGTACCGCAAGGACCGATATTGACATGTGGTGTTGGGCGTGGGGTTCTAGAACCTTATGGTCTGCTTGAGCATCTGGGTGGTCGGTTCATCCGTCGGGCTGACCATCGCATAGTTGTAGCCGGCGCCCGACCAGTACTCGGCCTGCAACCCGTCGGCACTGCGACTGCCCCGTGGCAGCAGGTTGTTTCCCGGCCCTGGTGGCCGGATGTAGAAGCTGATGCGCCGGCCTTTGGGGTCTTCGTACAGCACCATGGCCGCCGCGCCCTGCTCGGTGGTGAGCAAGCGCCCGCTGACCGCCTTGAAACCCGCCTGGGTCAGGTCCGGCAGGCGGTGGGCCTGGGTGAAGTAGCGGTCGAGCCAGGTTTGTATGTCGCCGTTGTCTTGCACTTTGTAGTCGGCGGGCATGATCTGGTTCTGGGCAAACAGGCGATAGGCCTGCATGGCATCGGTCATCGGTGGCACCGCGCTGGTCATGGTTGCTTGCCGTGCCTGCCAGCCGCCCAGGCCGCCGACGCTGACGGCTATCAATAGCACGGCGGCGGTGGCGAGGTGACGGCGAGACTGGCGCTTGATCCGTTGGCGAATCATGGCCGGGTCCAGGTCAGGATTGGCGGGTTGTTGTTGCAGCGCGCCACTCAGGGCTGCGCGCAGGTGTTGTGCATCCTGTTGCCAGGCGTGGACCTGGGCCGCGACCTCGGGGTGGGCCGCCAGCCAGATATCGAGTAGGCGACGATCAGCCTCCAAAAGCTGGTGATCGACGTAGGCATGCAAATCGCGTTCGCTGGGAGGCAGGCTGATCATTTGAGTATCCGCAGGGAAGGGCTGGTGATTTCGCCGTCGCTGACCTGACGTAAGGCCTGGCGCGCACGGGACAGGCGAGACATCACGGTGCCGACGGGCACATCGAGGATGTCGGCGACTTCCTTATAGCTCAAGCCCTCTACCGAGACCCACAGCAGCAGGGCGCGTTGTTCGGTGTTCAGTTGGTCGAAGGCTTGCAGGGTCGATTGCGCAATCACGGTGCGCTCGACCGAGGGCTGGGCGTCATCGCGGCCGGTAAAAAACTCAAGCATCCGCGCATAGCGCCGGGAACGCCGGTGAGCATCGAGAAACTGCCGGTAAAGGATCGAGAACAGCCATGCGCGCAAATCGCCTTCGGGGCGCTTATCGGCCCAACGGATGATCGCGCGCTCAAGGCTCGCCTGCACCAGGTCGTCGGCGCTGCTGGAGTTGCGCGTCAGGGACACGGCAAAACGCCGAAGCCTTGGAATGAGTTCACGTAACTGTTCGTCGAGTTCGTGCATGGGGTTCTGGCTAGTCACTACGCTGGGACTAGGAAGACGCCCAGTGTTGAAGGTTATTCCAGGCCTTGAAAAATAAACAGCCAGCCCGGGAATAGAGTTTGCCGGGGTTCGTCCTATTGCACCGACCTTCTGTTTTCACACCTGTAGCCACTGGCCCTGGAGTTCTTTCATGGTAGATCACTCATCACCGCGACACCCTCCGTTAAGCACTGCGAGCCTGATAGTGCGGTTGGCCAGCATCGGCGTAGTGGTAGCGGTTGTGGCGGGGGCTTTTGCCTACGTCAACGGCAGCCTCGACCCACAACGATTGCGCCCAAAAACCCTGGTCAACGCCTTGGAAACCAACAACGGTGTGCATCCGGGTTACCGCCGAAACCACTCCAAAGGTGTATGCGTGGCGGGTTATTTCGAGAGTGATCCTTCGGTGCGCCAGTATTCCAGTGCCCAAGTGTTCAGCGAGGCGCGTACGCCGGTGATTGGCCGCTTTGCCTTGCCCAGCGGCAACCCCTATGCGCCGGACAGCAGCGTACCGATCCGCAGTTTTGCCCTGCAATTCAGCTTGGCCAACGGCCAGCAATGGCGCACTGGGATGAACAGCATGCCGGTGTTCCCGGTGGGCACGCCCGAGGCGTTCTACCAGATGCTCAAGGCGGGCGCGCCGGACCCTGCCACCGGCAAGCCGAACCCGGCCAATATGCCGGCATTCTTTGCTTCTCATCCGCAGACGGCGCCGTTTCTGGCGTGGGTAAAAACCGCTAAACCGTCCGCCAGCTATGCCACAGAGACTTATAACGGCATCAATGCGTTTTACCTGGTGAATGCCAGTGGCCAACGTCAGGCCGTTCGCTGGGGCGTGGTGCCTGTGAGTGAGGATGCGCCAGGTGCTGCAGCGCCAGAAGGCGCGGACTTCCTGGAAAAAGACCTGGCACAGCGCCTGGTAGCCGGCCCCCTGCATTGGCAGTTGAATATCACCCTGGCCAATCCCGGCGACCCCACTGATGACGCCAGCAAGGCCTGGTCGGGTGAGCACAAGGTGTTGAACGCCGGGACTCTGGTACTGCAAAGCAGTCAGCCGCAAATCGACGGTGATTGCCGCGATATCAACTTTGATCCGTTGATCCTGCCCAGTGGTATCGAAGCCTCCAATGACCCGCTGCTGGCCGCTCGTTCGGCGGCGTATGCCAGTTCCTACCTGCGCCGTACCAGTGAAGTCAGTCAGTTGCACAGTGCCCCTCAGGAGTCGAAGCCATGAATGTCCAACCCCGGTTTTTCGCACCCTTGGCGCGGCTGCTGCATTGGCTGATGGCCTTGATGGTCATCGCCATGCTGTTTATCGGCGCGGGCATGGCGGCCTCGGTCTCGCAACGGCACGAGTGGCTGCTGCATCTGCACAAGCCTTTGGGGATCGCCATCCTGGCGCTGGTGATCGTGCGCCTGGTGGTGCGCTTTTCCACTCGCCAGCCGTCGTTGCCCACCGACTTGCCGTTATGGCAGGTGCTGGCGGCCAAGGCGTCCCATGTCGTGCTTTATGCGTTGATGCTGATCTTGCCGTTGCTGGGCTGGGGGATGATTTCGGCGGCGGGTGATCCGGTGATGCTCAGCAGTTCCGTGCAGTTGCCTGCACTGGTCTCGGCCAATGCCCAGCTATTTGCGGTGTTGCGTAAGGCTCATGGGTTTCTCGCCTACTTGCTGTTCCTAACGGTGCTGATGCATCTGGCGGCGGCGCTGTTTCATGGGCTGATCCGCCGTGATGGCGTACTGCAAAGCATGACCGGGACCAAGGACTGATGGTTAACCCTGTGACGGTTGTGCTTGTGCAGCCGTTGCAGGGCTCAGCGTAACCCGCCAGTAGATCAGCGCCAGCAGGTTGATGCCGGCGCCGAGGGCGCAGACTCCAATCCATCCCGCCCAGGCATACACCATGGTTGCACCCACTGATCCCAGCGCGCTGCCCACCGAATAGAACAGCATGTAGCCGGCCGCCAACCGGCTCTGGGCTTCGGGGCGCACGCTGTAGATCAGGCTTTGGCTGGTGACGTGCACTGCTTGCAGGCCCAGGTCGAAGGTAATCACGCCGAGCAACAGCGCCCACAGGGAGGATTGGGTAAAGGCAATCGCCAGCCAGGACACCAGCATCAACACCAGGGCAACGCCGCTGGTCCATTGGGCCAGGCCCCGGTCGGCCAGATGCCCGGCGCGGGCTGCACCAAGGGCACCAGCTGCACCGGCCAGTCCGAACAGGCCGATTTGCGTGTGGGACAACGACAGCGGCGGGGCGCTCAAGGGCAACACCAGTGTCGTCCACAGTACGGTGCCAGCGGCGAAAATCAGCAGTGCCAGCACCGCCCGATCGCGCAGTACCTTTTCTTCCCGGAATAGGGTGAAGATCGAGCGGATCAACTGATCATAGGATTCGCTAGCCCTTGGCTGTTCGGTTGTGGGCAAGATCCGCCAAAGCAACAGCGCCATCAGCAAGGTCAACCCCGCCGACAACACGTACACCGAGCGCCAACCGGCGAGGTCAGCCATGGTTCCCGACACCGTGCGCGCCAGCAGCAGGCCGACCACGATGCCACTGGTGACCAGCCCCACTACATGCCCGCGTTGCTCGGGCCGTGCCAGGTTTGCGGCATAGGCCACCAGCACCTGGGTCACTACCGCCAGCAATCCGGTGAGGACCATGCCGGCCAGCAGCCAAAAGCGGTTGGAGGACAGTGCGACCAGCAGGACCGCGAAAGTCGACAACAGCAACTGGCCGACGATCAAGCGCCGCCGGTTCAACAAGTCGCCTAGAGGTACCAGCAGCAACAGGCCGACGCCATAACCGATCTGTGTCAGGGTGATGACGATACCGACCGTGGCGTGGTCCATGGCGAAGGTGTCGGCCATGGCATCCAGCAAGGGTTGGGCGTAATAGACGTTCGCCACCGACAGGCCGCAGGCGATGGCGAACAGCAAGACTACGGCGCCGCTCAAGGGGGATTGAGACATTGTGACTTCCCTACTCTGGTTTCGAATTAAAACCAGTTGTACGGTAGGTATTCTGGTTTTATATTGCAACTACATTTTTCCGAAGGCAGGTATCTTCCCGTGGTCAAGCTCACCCGCTTTGAAAGCGCCGAATGCCCGGTGGCTCGTTCCCTCGATGCCATTGGCGATGGTTGGGCGCTGTTGATCATTCGTGATGCCTTCGACGGCATCCGGCGCTTTGGCGAGTTCCAGCGCAGCTTGGGGGTGGCCAAGAACATTCTTTCGACGCGTTTGCGTAGCCTGGTGGCCCATGGGATTTTCGAGATCGTTCCGGCGTCGGATGGCAGCGCGTATCAGGAATACCAGTTGACGGAAAAGGGCAGGGGGTTGTTCACCGTGATCATTGGATTACGGCAATGGGGCGAGGGGTTTTTCTACGCTGAGGGTGAACACCATTCTGTGATGGTGGACTGCGCGCAGGGGCTTGCGTTACGGGCGCTGGAGTTGCGCTCGGCAGATGGCCGCCTGGTGGGGCCAGAGGATTGTCGACGCGTGGCCGTCGAGTAAAGGGCCCAAATCCAGAGGGCCCTTCAGCACGGGGTTAGCGCAACACTGCAACGATATCCGCCACCGTACTCAACACATCCTTGCCCAACTGCATCGAGCGTTTGCCCGACCAGCCGGTGTGCGGATCAGGTGAGTCATCGTTGTCCTTGAAGGGCATTTCCAGGGTCAGTGACAGGCAATCGAACTTCTCGCCAACGCTGTTGCAGGCCAGGGTCATGTTGGCTTCGCCCGGCAAGTCACGGGTGTAGCCGTGGACGGTCTGGAAGTCGCGGGTCAGCGCGCTCAGGTGGCTGCGAAAGTGTTTTTCCAGCTGTTCGATACGCGGGGTGTAACCAGGGTTGCCTTCACAACCAGCGGTGAAGACGTAGGGGATTTCTTCGTCACCGTGGATGTCCAGGAACAGGTCGACGCCATATTTTTCCATCTGCTGCTGGACGAACAGCACTTCCGGACTGATTTCCTGGCTGGCACTTTGCCAGGCGCGGTTGAGGTCCTGGCCCATGGCGTTGGTGCGCAGGTGACCGTGGAAGGCTCCGTCCGGGTTCATGTTGGGTACCAGGTACAGATCGGCGGCGGCCAGGAGCTTTTTCAGTTCATCGTCGCCGTCCTGTTGCAGGCGTTCGATGATGCCTTCCATAAACCATTCGGCCATGTGCTCGCCCGGATGCTGCTGGGCAATGATCCAGACCTTGCGCTTGCCTTTGCCGCCTTTGCCCCGACGCAGTAATGGAATGTCGCGGCCTTCAACACTTTTGCCGGTGGCCAGCAATTGAGTGCCGGCGCGATTCAGTGCCTGGTCGATCAACCCGTCATGACGCTCGCGGCTGTAGGGTTCGAAATAGGCGAACCAGGCTTGTTTTTCCTGGGTTTCAAGGCTGATGTGCAGGGTCTCGCCATCAAAGCGGGTAGGCACCCGGAACCAATTGATGTGGTCGTAGGATGCCACGGCGCGGTAGCCAGTCCAGGCATGTTTGTAGGAGGACTGGCCGGCGTTGCTCAGGCGGAAGGTGTGGGTGTGGCCCACATGCATGCCTTCGGCCTTGAAGTGGAACCACTGGAAGTGCTGGCTGCGAGTATCTGGTTTGATCGCCAGCAGCAACTGATGGGCATCGCTGGCGTCGAGCACCTGGATATTGCCACTGTCAAAGTTGGTGCTGATTTTGATGGAGGTCAAGGCCACGGTCATAGTCTGGTTGCCTGAATATGATTGTTGTGGCTGGCATTTTACACAGGAGCGAGGTAAAGCTCGGACGCAAATTTTTGCGTGGGGAGAGGGGGGCGTCATCCATGACGCCGCAGTAGCTTAGAATCTATGAGATTGATTCTCAAGTGCTATTTTGGAAAGATCGATGCCAGAGCGCTTGATCGGCTTTCTTTCGGCGATGGTCTTTTGCTACCATGCGAGCCATCAAGCAACACACAGTCTTCATTAGCCTGAAGCCACGCCAGGAAAAACTGGCAAAAAAAAGACCCGGCCAAAGAGCCGGGTCAAAAACCGTGATTAGCCTGATGAGGAGATATTCCAAGAGTCCGACCTAAGGTCCCTTGGTTTATCGACTGATCTCGCGACCAGCTGCATGCAATAATAATCATTATCATTTGCAAGTCAAATGTTTTTATCAACCTGATAGAAATATTTGTCGTTGATGGCTTCTACGCGCTTGTCTGGTGGTCGGTTTTCCGAGCCGAGACTTGCAGTGTCCGTTCCAGCATGGCCCTGGCCATATCAATCAAATAAACCACCGAAAATACCAGGTCGCGGCTATTGCCGAGGGTGCCATTCGCCGATTCATAAGCCGTGGCGGCCGCGCTGCGCAGCAGGTCAGAGGCGTGGAGAAGGGCTTCTTCATCACTGACCTCGGCCTTGACTTCGAACAAGGTGCCATCGGTTACCGATTCGGTTACATCCGTTTTCAAGTAATAATCCAGCGCACGCTGGGCTGCACCGCTGCTGTGCAGGAAAAGCAGTTCATCTTCGTCGGGTGTAGAGGGCTGGTGGTCCGGGGACAGGGTCATGATGGGGGTGCTCTGGGTAGGGAGTGGAATGCCTGGACCCAATAGTAGTACGTATTGTATTTATGTCATTTGATTGATTACTACAAAGTGTTTATTGTGGGCCTGAGTACACAACGTATTGTCGGCCCCATGGATAAATGGATAGCGTTGGTCAAAACCAGCATGAAAGACCGCAAGGTCACACAGGATCAGCTTGCAGAGCGCTTGGGCATGTCCCAGGGCGGCGTCGGCCATTGGCTGAACAAACGCCGTATACCGAGCCTCGCCGACATGAATCGGGTGATCGAGGAGCTCGGCCTGGGGGTTCTCGAAGTCGCCTTGGTGATCCGCGAAAAGGCCACCGAGCCGGTTGAAGACGAGCAGTTGCCGGCCGAGAAATACAACCCGTATTTTCGTTATCCGGTGAGCGACTGGAAGGGCGTGGGCGAGGTTCGCGAAGAGCGCCCTGCCTATGGCGCTGCGCGCTTCGAGCTGACGGACTACCGCGCCCGCGGCGCTGCGTTCTGGCTGCAGGTGACAGGTGACGCGATGACCGCGCCCAGCGGTTTGAGCATCGGTGAAGGGATGATGATCCTGGTCGACCCGGCGATTGAAGCCGAGCCCGGCAAGCTGGTGGTCGCCCAATGGCCGGATGCCATCCAGGCGACCTTCCGCAAACTGATGGAGGAGAGCGGCCAGCTTTACCTGGTGCCGCTTAACCCGACCTATCCGAAATCCCTGTTCACCGATGAATGCCGGATCATCGGCGTAGTGGTACAGGCGACGGTGAAGTTCTAAGCCTGCGCCTCCAGTTCTACCAGCGCGCTGCCTTCGCCGACCATTTCGCCTTCCTGGCAATACAGCGCCTTGACGATGCCGGCGTGGGGCGCCCGGATGCTGTGTTCCATTTTCATGGCCTCCAGCACCACCAACTGTGTGCCGGCCTCAACGGCCTGCCCGAGTTCCACCAGCACGCGCACGATGCTGCCATTCATCGGTGCGGTCAGGCCGCCTTGATGAGACTGGCTGGCCTCAACCGCGGCGATCGGATCAAACAGCCTCACGCTGTGCATCTCGCCGTCCCAGCGCAGAAAGAAACCCCCTTCGCCACGTACGGCGAGGTGCGAGCGCCGCACGCCTTGCTGGTCGATCAGCAACTGTTCGCCCCGCAGTTGCGGTGCGTGAACACTTTCTCGCAGCGTCACGAGGCGATCCTGGCCGTTGCAGCTCAAGTGCAGCGAGGTCTCGGCGGGTAAGCCTGCACGAAAGCCATTGCTGCGAGCCCAAGGCGAGCAAGAATCATCATCGCGTACCTTGGCAGGCTGACTCTGCATAAAACCATGGCCGGCGGCTTGCCAGAACTCATCGCTCAATTCGCCGACGGCGGGCAGCAGGTCATCCTGATAGCGAGGAATAAACCCGGTATCCAGTTGCGCCGCCGCAAACGCCGGATGGCCGATGATACGTCGCACAAACCCCAGGTTAGTCTTCAGCCCACCGATGGCGAACTCATCCAGCATGCTCAACAGTCGCAGGCGCGCCTGTTCGCGGTCCTCGCCCCAGGCAATCAGCTTGCCGAGCATAGGGTCGTAAAACGGCGAGACGCTATCGCCTTGCTCGACACCACTGTCAACCCTGCGGCCCGGCCCAGGCGCTGATTCACGGTACAGCGCCAGGTGCCCGGTGGCCGGCAGAAAATCATTGGCAGGGTCTTCGGCGTACAAGCGTACTTCAATGGCATGGCCGAGCAGCGGCACCTGCTCCTGGGTCATCGGCAACGGTTCGCCCTGAGCCACACGAATTTGCCAGGCCACCAGGTCAAGGCCGGTGATGGCCTCGGTCACCGGGTGCTCCACCTGCAGCCGTGTGTTCATTTCCATGAAGAAAAATTCGCCCCGTGCATCCAGCAAAAACTCCACGGTGCCAGCACCGATGTAGCCGATGGCCTGGGCCGCACGTACTGCAGATTCGCCCATGGCCTTGCGCAGCAAAGAGCTGAGACCAGGTGCTGGCGCTTCTTCGACGACCTTTTGATGACGGCGCTGGATCGAGCAGTCCCGCTCATTGAGGTACAGGCAATGCCCCTGTTGATCGGCGAACACCTGGATCTCCACATGGCGCGGCTTGATCAGGTACTTCTCCACCAGCATCTGCGCGTTGCCAAAGGACGACAGGGCTTCACGCTGTGCCGAGGCCAGGGCTTCGGCCAGTTGGCTGACGTCTTCGACCACCTTCATGCCCTTGCCACCACCACCGGCGGTGGCCTTGAGCAGCACCGGGTAACCAATGCGTTCGGCCGCTTCGCGAAAGGTTGCCAGGTCCTGTGCTTCGCCATGGTAGCCGGGCACCAACGGCACCCCGGCGGTTTCCATCAAGGCCTTGGCAGCGGATTTGCTGCCCATGGCATCGATGGCCGAGGCGGGCGGGCCGAGGAAGATCAAACCGGCCGCTTCAATCGCGCGAGCAAATCCGGCATTTTCCGACAGAAAGCCATAACCGGGATGAATCGCCTGGGCACCACTGGCCTTGGCCGCAGCGATCAGTTTGTCGATTTGCAGGTAGCTGTCAGCAGCCTTGCTGCCGCCCAGGTCGACGCGGATATCGGCCTCGCGGCTGTGGCGGGCGTCGCGGTCGGTAGCGCTGTGGACGGCGACCGTGGTCAGTCCCAACGATTTGGCCGTGCGCATGACCCGGCAAGCAATTTCGCCGCGATTGGCCACCAGCACGGTAGTGAGAACAGGTGAACTCATGAACGCGGCTCCTGGGATTGCCAGCTGGGCGGACGTTTTTGCAGAAAGGCTCGCAAGCCTTCCTGGCCTTCGGCGCTGACGCGGATGCGCGAGATGGAGTTTTCGCAATAGCGCCGTAGCGCTGGGGTAAGTGCGCCGTGAGCGACTTCGCGCAGCAAGTCTTTGCTGGCACGCATCGCCGCCGGGCTGTTGAGCAGCAGGTTGGCGATCCACTGTTCAACCTGATGATCCAGTTCGGCTGGCGGATAACTTTCCGCCAACAGGCCGATTTCCCGCGCGCGCTCACCACTGAACCGCTCGGCAGTCAGGGCATAACGGCGGGCTGCACGCTCACCGATGGCCTGAACCACAAACGGGCTGATGACCGCTGGCGCCAGGCCAATGCGCACTTCCGACAGACAGAACTGCGCGTCATTGGTGCCAATGGCCATGTCACAGCAACTGATCAAACCGAGGGCGCCACCGTAGGCTGCGCCTTGAACCACTGCCAGCGTCGGGATCTTCAGCTTGGCCAGGTTGTACATCAGCTCTGCCAGTTCCCGGGCGTCATCCAGGTTGGTGTGGTAATCCAGCTCGGCCGACTGTTGCATCCAGGCCAGGTCGGCGCCGGCGCTGAAGTGCTTGCCACGGCCGCGCAGTACCAGAAAGCGCAGGGTGGGATCACCCTGGACGTGGTCCAGGGCAATGATCAGTTCGCGGATCATTTCGGCGTTGAAGGCATTGTTTTTGTGTTCTCGACTCAGCCACAGGGTGGCGAAGCCACGGGCGTCGGTAACCAGTTCGAGAGTGTTGAAATCGCTCATGGGGTGCAGCTCCATTTCACATGCGGAACACGCCGAAGCGGCTCGGCTCGATGGGGGCATTCAGCGAGGCAGACAGGGCCAGGGCCAGCACGTCGCGGGTCTGCAACGGGTCGATGACGCCGTCGTCCCACAGGCGAGCGCTGGAGTAATAGGGATGGCCCTGGGTCTCATATTGGTCGAGGATCGGTTGCTTGATGTTGGTCTCTTCCTGGGCACTGAACGGCTGGCCACTGCGCTCTGCCTGCTCTCGCTTGACCTGCACCAGCACGCCGGCCGCCTGTTCGGCACCCATCACGCCAATCCGCGCGTTGGGCCACATCCACAAGAAGCGCGGGTCATAGGCGCGACCGCACATCCCATAGTTCCCGGCGCCAAAGCTGCCACCGATGATTACTGTGAATTTCGGCACCTTGGCACACGCCACGGCCGTCACCAGTTTGGCGCCGTGCTTGGCGATGCCGCCGGCCTCGTACTTCTGGCCGACCATAAACCCGGTGATGTTTTGCAAAAACAGCAGGGGAATTCCACGCTGGCAGGCCAGCTCGATAAAGTGCGCGCCTTTTTGTGCAGCCTCGGCGAAGAGGATGCCGTTGTTGGCCAGGATCGCAATCGGGTAGCCGTGCAAGTGGGCGAAACCACACACTAGGGTGGTGCCGAACAGTGCTTTGAATTCATCGAACACCGAACCGTCCACCAGCCGGGCGATGACTTCGCGCACATCGAATGGCTGCTTGGCGTCGGCCGGAATTACCCCATACAACTCATCGCTGCCATAGAGCGGCGGCACAGGTGTGCGCTGCTGCAACTGACCCTGTTTATGCCAGTTGAGGTTGGCCACGCTACGGCGGGCCAAGGCCAGCGCATGTTCGTCGCTGTCGGCATAGTGGTCGGCCACACCGGAAATCTTGCAATGCACATCGGCGCCGCCCAGGTCTTCGGCGCTGACTACTTCACCAGTGGCGGCCTTCACCAGCGGCGGGCCGGCCAGGAAAATGGTGGCTTGCTGGCGGACCATGATCGCTTCGTCCGCCATGGCCGGCACATAAGCACCGCCAGCGGTACAGGAACCCATGACCACCGCGATTTGCGGGATGCCCTGGGCACTCATGTTGGCCTGGTTGAAGAAGATCCGCCCGAAGTGCTCGCGATCGGGAAACACCTCATCCTGGCGCGGCAGGTTGGCGCCGCCCGAATCCACCAGATAGATGCAAGGCAGGCGGTTCTGCTCTGCGATGGTCTGGGCGCGCAGGTGTTTTTTGACCGTCAGCGGGTAGTAGGAGCCGCCTTTCACCGTGGCGTCGTTGGCGACGATCATGCACTCGACGCCTTCGACGCGGCCAATCCCGGCAATCACGCCAGCGGCTGGCACGTCTTCGCCATATACCTGGTAGGCGGCCAGTTGGCTGAGTTCAAGAAACGCTGAACCGGGGTCGAGTAAACGATTGATACGCTCGCGAGGCAGCAGTTTGCCACGGGAGGTATGGCGCTCCTGGGCCTTGGCGCCGCCGCCTTGCTGTACCTGGGCGAGCAGGGTGTGCAGGGCGTCGACCTGTTTGAGCATCGCCGCGCTGTTAGCGGCAAATTCCGCCGAGCGCGGGTTGAGTTGGGTGTGCAGGGTTGCCATGGCGCGCGCTCCGTTAGCGGGTTTCGTTAAACAGTTCGCGACCAATCAACATGCGACGAATCTCACTGGTGCCCGCACCGATTTCATACAGCTTGGCGTCGCGCAACAGGCGGCCAGCCGGGAACTCGTTAATGTAGCCGTTACCGCCCAGAATCTGGATCGCATCGAGGGCCATTTGCGTGGCGCGTTCGGCGCTGTAGAGGATTACCCCAGCGGCGTCCTTGCGGGTGGTTTCGCCGCGCTCGCAGGCCTGAGCCACGGCGTACAGGTAGGCACGGCTGGCGTTGAGCTGGGTGTACATGTCAGCGACTTTGCCCTGGATCAGCTGGAATTCGCCGATGCTCTGGCCAAATTGCTTACGGTCGTGGATGTAAGGGACGACTACGTCCATGCACGCCTGCATGATCCCGGTGGGGCCGCCAGACAGCACCACACGCTCGTAGTCCAGGCCGCTCATCAACACCCGCACGCCGCCGTCGAGCTTGCCCAACAGGTTTTCTTCCGGCACTTCGACGTCATCGAAAAACAGCTCGCAGGTGTTGGAGCCGCGCATACCCAGCTTGTCGAACTTGTTACTGCGGCTGAAGCCTTTCCAGTCGCGTTCGACGATAAATGCGCTGATGCCGTGGGCACCTTTTGCCAGGTCGGTCTTGGCGTAGATCACGTAGGTGTTGGCGTCGGGGCCGTTGGTGATCCAGGTCTTGCTGCCATTGAGCACGTAGTGATCGCCGCGTTTATCGGCACGCAGCTTCATCGACACCACGTCAGAACCGGCATTCGGCTCGCTCATGGCAAGGGCGCCGACGTGCTCGCCGCTGATCAGCTTGGGCAGGTATTTGGTTTTCTGTTCGTGGCTGCCGTTGCGGTTGATCTGGTTGACACAGAGGTTGGAGTGGGCGCCATAGGACAGCGCCACCGACGCCGAGCCCCGGCTGATTTCTTCCATGGCCACCACGTGGGCGAGGTAACCCAGGCCGGCGCCGCCGTATTCTTCTGGCACGGTAATGCCCAAGAGGCCCATGTCACCAAACTTGCGCCACATGTCTACGGGGAACAGGTTATCGATGTCGATCTGCGCTGCCCTTGGTGCCAGTTCCTTGGCCACAAAGGACTGCACCTGGTCACGCAGCATGTCGATGGTTTCACCAAGGGCGAAGTTCAGGGAGGGGTAACTCATGACGGGGCACCTTTACGCTTTATTTTTGTGGGAGTTGATTGCCCGGCCGGGCACTCACCTTTACGTTAACGTAAGCTTGCCTTGCGCGACTGTCAATCGTAGCTTACGTTAACGTCAAGCTCGCGCCTGCCTGGCGCACCGTCCACCTACAAAAAAGACAATAGGGGTCGTTATGGATCAACCGAATCAGAGCTACAGCCGTGGCTCCCAAGACAAGGCCTTGCTGGCCATGACCATTGGTCAGGCGTTTGACCGTACGGTCGCGCAGCACTCTGATGGCGATGCATTGATAGTGCGCCACCAGAACCTGCGCTACACCTGGCAGCAACTGGCCGATGCCGTTGACCTGCACGCCCGGGCCCTGCTGGCGTTGGGCTTGCAGGCTGGAGATCGCCTGGGTGTCTGGGCGCCCAACTGTGCCGAGTGGGTTATCAGCCAGGTGGCCAGTGCTAAGCTGGGTGTGATCCTGGTCAATATCAATCCGGCTTACCGCAGCAGCGAACTGGAATACGTGCTCAAGCAATCCGGTTGCCAATGGTTGATCTGCGCGGGGGCGTTCAAATCGTCCGATTACCACGCCATGCTGCAAGAACTGGTGCCGGAACTGGCGGAGCAGTCCATCGGCCAGTTGCACTGCGAGAAGTTGCCTGGGCTGCGTGGCGTTATCAGCCTCGCCCCGCGGCCGCCCTCGGGATTCCTGCCCTGGTCGCAGTTGTCGACGATGGGGGCGGGCATCCCCCCGCAGCAACTGCATGCCCGCCAGGCCAGCCTGCACTTCGATCAAGCCGTCAACATCCAGTACACCTCCGGCACCACCGGCTTCCCCAAGGGCGCCACCCTCAGTCACCACAATATTCTCAACAACGGCTATATGGTCGGCGAAAGCCTGGGGCTCACGGCGCAAGATCGCCTGGTGATTCCAGTGCCGCTCTACCACTGCTTCGGTATGGTTATGGGCAACCTGGGCTGCATCACCCACGGCACTACCATGATTTACCCCAATGACGGCTTCGACCCGTTGCTGACCCTGACCGCCGTCGCCCAAGAGCAAGCCACTGGCCTGTACGGCGTGCCCACCATGTTTATCGCCATGCTCGATCACCCGCGCCGCGCCGAGTTCGACCTGTCGAGCCTGCGCACCGGGATCATGGCCGGCGCCACCTGCCCAATCGAGGTGATGCGCCGGGTCATCAGCGAGATGCACATGAGTGAGGTGCAGATTGCCTACGGCATGACTGAAACCAGCCCAGTGTCATTGCAGACCGGGCCGGATGATGGCCTGGAATTGCGGGTCACTACCGTCGGTCGCACCCAGCCGCAACTGGAAAGCAAGATTATCGACGAGGCCGGTAACACAGTGGCGCGCGGGCAGATAGGCGAGCTGTGTACCCGAGGCTACAGCGTCATGCTCGGTTATTGGAACAACCCCCAAGGGAGCCGAGAAGCCATCGACGACGCCGGCTGGATGCACACCGGCGACCTGGCGACCATGGACGAGCAGGGCTACGTGTGTATTGCCGGGCGCAACAAGGACATGATCATTCGCGGCGGCGAAAACGTGTACCCGAGGGAGTTGGAGGAATTCTTCTTCACCCACCCGGCAGTGGCTGACGTGCAGATCATCGGCATCCCCGACGCACGCTATGGCGAGGAGATCGTCGCCTGGGTCAAATTCCATCCTGGCCATGTGGCCAATGAACTGGAACTGCAGACCTGGTGCAAGGGGCGGATTGCCCACTTCAAGACGCCCAAACATTTCAAGTTTGTCGATGAATTTCCGATGACGGTAACCGGCAAGATCCAGAAGTTTCGCATGCGTGAGATCACGATTGAGGAGCTGCTGGGAAGGGATTGATGCAGGGGTGGGCTGTTTCCTGAAGCCCAGACAGCACAAAGGGGAGCCGAGGCTCCCCTTTAATTTGTTGTTACGTGCTCTTTTTTTATTATTGAGGGGCGGTCTATTGTTGTTTTTAGCAACCGTGGCCCTTTACTGCTGTTTTTGGCGACCCCCATCCGGGGTCAAGAGCAAACGTATTTTTTTGAGCGCTGATCTGCTTCTTCGCACGCGATCCAACCAGTGGGTAGCTACCTTGAGGTAGTTTTATTGTTCTCTGCCCGGTTGCGAGTGGCGGCATGTGCCGTACCCTGCGAAGCACATCTTCTCCAAAAAAATCTGTTAGCTGCGTCTCTGCCGTGTTGTTTTTGTTATGTCAGAGTCGTTACGTCTTATTTTTATTGGGTTTGCTACGTTTTATTCTTGTTATGCCATAGAGATAGCAGAAGCCGTGCCAACTTTTTAAATTCCTTTAAAATCAATAGGTTGGTTTTTTTAAGAAAATATCTTTCAGTAAATGCGACAGAATATGTTCCCTTGTTACTCGATGTGTATCCGTGCGGTAACACATCTGCACAGATGCGGTACTCAACCTCCACTGCGCGCCTTGGCTACCCGCGATCCGGTCGGGCGGCCCAATACCGTACAAATCTGCTGGCCGGCCAGCAGCAGTTGATCCAAATCGATTCCGGTCTCGATACCCAGGCCATTGAGCAGGTACAGCACGTCCTCAGTGGCGACGTTACCGCTGGCGCCCTTGGCATAGGGGCAGCCGCCGAGGCCGGCGATAGAGCTGTCGAACACCTGGATGCCTTCCTGCAAGCTGGCGTAGACATTGGCGATGGCTTGGCCATAGGTATCGTGGAAGTGCCCAGCGAGCTTGTCCCTCGGCACTTGAGCGCCCACCACCTCAAACATTCGTCGCGTAGCGCCCGCAGTGCCGGTGCCGATGGTGTCTCCCAGGGACACTTCATAACAGCCCATGGCATACAGCTCACGGGCGACGGCTGCCACCTGTTCCGGCGCGATCTGGCCTTCGTACGGGCAGCCCAGCACACAAGACACGTAACCGCGCACAGTGATTCCATGTTGTTTTGCCGACGCCATGATCGGTGCGAACCGCTCCAGGCTTTCGCTGATGGAGCAGTTGATATTGCGCTGGGAAAACGCCTCGGACGCCGCCGCGAACACCGCGACCTCCTTGACCCCGGCCGCCATCGCGTCCTCGAATCCCCGCAGGTTCGGCGCCAGCGCGCCATAGGTCACGCCAGGTTTGCGCTGTATTCGGGCAAATACCTCGGAGGAGCCTGCCATCTGCGGCACCCATTTGGGTGAGACGAAACTGCCCACTTCGATATAGCCCAGGCCGGCAGCGCTTAGGGCGTCTACCAGCCGGACCTTGTCGTCGACACTGATGGGCTGCGCTTCGTTTTGCAGACCGTCGCGTGGGCCGACTTCTACCAGGCGTACATGAGAAGGAAGAGACATGGGGATTACCTTTTAGAGTTGGCCAACCTGGCTCTGAATGGTCTGTTCCAGCGCCTGGGTGCAGCGCTCTTCGGCGGTATCGAGTTCCAGCTTCATCTGCTCGATATCCAGCATCTGCTGCTCCAACTGCTGGCGGCGCTCGGTGATTTTCGCCAGCATGCTGTGCAGTTGTTTCTGATTGCCGCTGGAGGGGTCGTAGAGTTGGATCAACTCGCGGCATTCGGCCAGGGAAAAACCGATGCGCTTGCCTCGCAGGATCAGCTTGAGACTGACTTTGTCCCGAGGCGTATAAATGCGTTCCTGCCCCCGGCGTTCCGGGGACAGCAGGCCTTGTTCTTCATAGAAGCGAATGGCGCGGGTGGTGATGTCGAGCTCGCGGGCGAGGTCGGAGATGCTGTAGGTCGTGCTCATGCAGATGCCCAGAAGATGTCTTGGGCGCTAAGCTAATGGCTGGTTGACGTAAGCGTCAAGTCGCAATGAGGTTGCTGGGGCTGCTACGCAGCCCAACGCGGCGGTGCGGCGATCCGACAAGCCCGCTCGCCACAACAAGCCTCCTCACAACAGATCAAGCTTGCTGCTTGTCCAGCTTCTTCTCATGGGCCGTCACCTGCTGGCACAACTCGATCATCTGCTCGCGCATCCAGCGGTTGGCTGGGTCCTGGTCGGTGCTTTCATGCCAGTACAGGTGGGTTTCCACCGATGGCACATCATTGACCGGCAGGTTGAACGAATGCAGGTCGTTGCGCCGGGCAAAGCGCTCCGGCACGGTCATGACCATGTCGGTCTGCTGCAGCACTTGCGACGCCATCAAGTAATGCTGGGAGCGCAAGGCGACCTTGCGCTGAATACCCATCTTGCCCAGGGCCAGGTCGACATGGCCCAGGCCATTGCGGCGGCTGGAGATATGGATGTGGGTCAGCGAGAGGTAATCATCCAGGCTGAATTTTTCCTTGCCCGCCATGGGATGGCCCTTGCGCATGGCACACACGTAGCGGTCTTCCATCAGCTTGACGTGGCGCACTTGCGGGTCGGTGTTAAGCGGCGCATCCACGGCGAAGTCCAGACGACCGGCCGCCAGTTCCTTGGTGGTTTCCCGACGCTTGGACAGGAAGCTCTCGATGATTACCGTCGGTGCCAGGCGGCGCAGGCGTTGGAACAGCGGTGGCAGGATCACGGCTTCGGTAAGGTCAGTCATGCTGATGCGGTAAGTCTTGGCCGCCTGCAACGGGTTGAAGATCCGGCTTTCCTGCACCGACACCCGCAGCAACGACAGCGCGTTACGCACCGGGCCGATGATGTTTTGCGCCATGGGCGTGGGCACCATGCCTTGGGCTGTGCGCACGAACAGCGGATCGTTGAAGGTTTCCCGCAGGCGCGCCAGAGCGTTCGAGACCGCCGGTTGGGTAATGCCGACGATCTGCCCGGCGCGGGTCAGGTTGGCTTCGGTATAGATCGCGTCAAAGACGATGAAAAGGTTGAGGTCGACCTTGCTCAGATTCATTTCGCTGCGCTCTTATTGTTAGGTTTTCATAGGCCGATCATATATCGGTGATGAATGTTAATACACGCCGAGAATAGGCTAGGTAAATTTTCGTAGCTGTTCTAGCATCGTTTCATGACCCCGACAACCTCCCGTTCTATAGAGAAAGAGAAGGTAACTGCTCATGGATTTCGCTTATTCGCCCAAGGTTCAGGAACTGCGTGAGCGCGTCACCGCGTTCATGGACGCTTACGTTTACCCGGCCGAGCCGGTGTTTGAACGCCAGGTCAGCGAAGGTGATCGCTGGCAGCCCACCGCGATCATGGAGGAGCTCAAGGCCAAGGCCAAAACCGAGGGGTTGTGGAACCTGTTTCTGCCGGAATCGGAACTGGGCGCTGGCCTGACCAACCTGGAATACGCACCGTTGGCGGAAATCATGGGCCGTTCGTTGTTGGGGCCTGAACCGTTCAACTGCTCGGCGCCGGACACCGGCAACATGGAAGTGCTGGTGCGCTACGCCAACGAAGAGCAGAAACAACGCTGGCTGGAGCCGCTGTTGCGGGGCGAGATCCGCTCGGCATTCGCCATGACCGAACCGGACGTGGCCTCTTCCGACGCTACCAACATGGCCGCCCGCGCGGTTCGCGATGGCGACGAATGGGTTATCAATGGCAAGAAATGGTGGACCTCCGGCGCCTGTGATCCGCGCTGCAAGATCATGATCTTCATGGGCCTGAGCAACCCCGATGCGCCGCGTCATCAGCAACACTCGATGATCCTGGTGCCGGTGGACGCTCCGGGCGTGAAGATCGTCCGTCCGCTGCCGGTGTTTGGCTACGACGATGCACCTCACGGCCACGCCGAAGTGCTGTTTGAAAACGTCCGTGTACCGTACGAAAACGTCCTGCTGGGCGAAGGCCGCGGCTTCGAAATCGCCCAGGGCCGCCTTGGCCCTGGCCGTATTCACCACTGCATGCGCTCCATCGGCATGGCTGAACGGGCGCTGGAGTTGATGTGCAAACGCGCCATCAGCCGCACCGCCTTTGGCAAGCCGCTGGCGCGCCTGGGGGGCAATATCGACAAGATCGCCGACTCTCGGATGGAAATCGACATGGCACGGCTGCTGACCTTGAAGGCGGCCTACATGATGGACACCGCCGGCAACAAAGTGGCGAAAAGCGAAATTGCCCAGATCAAGGTGGTGGCGCCGAACGTGGCCTTGAAGGTGATTGATCGGGCGATCCAGATCCACGGCGGGGCCGGGGTTTCCAATGATTTTCCGCTGGCCTACATGTACGCCATGCAACGCACCCTGCGCCTGGCCGACGGCCCGGATGAAGTACACCGTGCGGCGATTGGCAAGTTCGAGATCGGCAAGTATGTGCCTCGGGAAATGATGCGTAGCAGCCAGTAACCAGGCCTCTGTGGCAAGGGGGCAAGCCCCCTCGCCACAATAGTCCTGACGAGTCACCTCAACATCTCAATAAACCCAAACCTCCACCCGCCGATTCTTGATCCTTCCTTCATCCGCCGTATTCGCCGCCACCGGCATCTGCGCGCCAAACCCACTAATATCGCGCAACACCACCCCACTTTTGACCAACTCCCGACGCACCGCCATCGCCCGTAACTTGGAAAGCAGGGCGGCCCGTTGCGGATCATTCTTCGCATCACCAAACCCTACCAGAGTTACCTGCTTGTCGAGCTTGCCGTGGCTTCTCAGGTAAGCCAACACCCGCATCAGGTCCTGGCGTGCCTTGCTATCGAGGCTGGCGCTGCCCTCCTCAAATCGAAAATTCACCGTCAGCCGCTGGGCCTGTCGGGCAATCGCCTGATAGCCCTCGGGCATTGCTACGCGGGGCTCGACTGTGATGGCCTGGACCTGTTGCGCGATAAAACCATTGGCAGCAACGATAGCCTGGCCCTTGGCACTTTGGGCGAAGTTCACCAGCGCCTCGGCCCAGGGATTCTGCTTGCCGGGCGGCAGGTAAAAGAACAGTCGGCGTGACAGTGGGTAGTCTTCGGTGGCAATCAGGCTGCTCAGCGGGAGCATGGGGTGTGATTCGCCATCGCTGATGGCCACTGCCTTGGCCTGGCGTACATAGGGCAGGCCAATAAAACCGATGCCTTGGGGGTCGTGGCTGACGGTATCGGACAACTGCTCGCTGGACTCGAAGCGTTTGGCCGTGCCGTCGAGAATTTTGCCTCGGCGGCTGAGCACCAGTTCCTTAAAGGTGTCGAAGGTGCCGGATTGATCATCCCGAGCGTACAGATGAATCGCGCCACCGACGCCACCCAACGCTTCCCAGGTACTGACTTCACCACTGAAAACCTGCGCCAGTTGCTCAGTGTTCAAAGTGTTCAGCGGGTTGTGGGGATGAAGGATGATCGCCAAGCCATCAATGGCGATCACCTGTTCGGCATTGGAGCTTTTCAAGTCGCCCAGGGGTTCGAGGTCCACCAGTTCGCGATCCTTGATCGGGCGCGAAGATGCCGCCAGGTCGGCACTGGCGTTTTTTAGGGCAGTAAACCCGGTGCTGGAGCCGTGGGCGGCAATCTCCACCGTGACCCGGTGGCCTTGACGGGTTTTGCCAACGATGCGCTGCTCGTTGGCTTTGTCGTTGGGTTCACTGTGCACGTCCTGCAGACCCTGTTGCTCCATCAAACCCTTGACCAACGCCGGACCCAACGCCGCGCCAATGGTATTGGAACCCTGGATACGCAAGGCCGGGCCGTGTTCGGGAAAGGGGAGTTGCGCAGAAAACGCGTGGAGGGGCAGGGTGCTGCAAATTGCCAGCAGGTACAGAACGCGCAGCATCATGCCGGCACCTTCTCAAGCCAAAGGGAGTGCCGGGAGATTAAGTCAGGAAGGTTGCATAAATATGACTGCAGGAGCGAGCAAGCTCGCTCCTGCAAGGGAGGGTCTCAGCTCAGTTCCAGCCAGATCGGCGCATGGTCGGACGGCTTTTCCATGCTCCGCAGATCGTAATCCACACCCGCCGCCTTGACCCGGGGCAACAATCCGAGGGACGTCATGATCAAGTCGATGCGCAGCCCACGCTTGGGTTCGTCTTCAAAGCCACGGCTGCGGTAATCGAACCAGCTGAAGCGATCGGCCACGTCCGGGTTCAAGTGTCGGAAGCTGTCGACCAATCCCCAGTTCTTCAAGCGCGCCATCCACTCACGCTCTTCCGGGAGGAAGCTGCACTTGCCGGTTTTGAGCCAGCGCTTGGCGTTATCGGCGCCGATGCCGATGTCGCAATCTTGCGGGGAAATATTCACGTCGCCCATCACCACCAGCGCTTGGTCATTACTGAACTGCGTCTCCAGCAACTGTTGCAGGTCATTGTAGAAACGCTGCTTGGCCGGGAACTTGGTGGGATGGTCGCGGCTTTCACCCTGTGGGAAATAGCCGTTCATGATGGTGATCGGGTTGCCATTGCCGTCGGCGAATGTGCCCCAGATAAACCGCCGCTGGGCGTCTTCTTCATCACCGGCAAAACCTTTGTGCAGCGCCAGGGGCTCCTGGCGCGAGAGCAGGGCGACACCGTAGTGGCCTTTCTGCCCGTGGTAATACACGTGATAACCCAGGGCCTGGACCTCGGCCAATGGGAACTGGTCGTCATGGACCTTGGTTTCCTGCAAGCCGATCACGTCCGGCTGGTGTTTCTCGATCAGCGCCGCCAACTGATGAGGGCGGGCGCGCAGCCCGTTGATGTTGAACGAGACGATTTTCATGGTCGGCAGTCCTAGCAAAAGTGCGATGCTAGCCGACAAGTCGGACGGGAGCCAGCGTGGCGGTAGGACAGATGCACTGCTAATGTCCTTCAAGGTGCCGCATGCAGGGAACGAGTGAGCCGTCGCGGGCTCGTACTACAAGAGCGCAACCTTTCGAGTAGCGCCTATTTGAGTTGCGTCCAGGGGAGATACACCGTTATGCCTGACACCTCGACTGCCATCGCCCAGATTCATATGCTCGACAGGGGCTATTCCCGCGAAGCCCGTTCCCTGTTGTACCAGGCCTACCGTCATGAGCCGACCTTCGCCTACATCTTTGAAGCCGAGCGCTCCGGATATGAGCAGCGCGTGCGCGCCACGGTACGCGAGCTGGTCAAGCAGCACTTCTTCCAGAACTTGCCAGCCATCGGCCTGCTGGTCAACGACCGGTTGATCGGCATCGCCCTGATCGCGCCGCCGCAACGACGCCTGGGTATCACGGAAAGCTGGGCCTGGCAGTTGCGCATGTGGCTGAGCACCGGTGTGCGCGGTACCCGACGCTATCTGGAATACCATCAGGCAGTGCTGGCGTGCCTGCCGTCGGAGTCGGTGCATGTACTGCCGTTGCTGGGAATTCACCCGCAATTTCAGGGTAAGCACTTTGGCGAACAGTTGCTTGAGGCGGTGCATAACTGGTGCGCCGAAGACCCCAACTCCACCGGCGTGGTACTGGACACCGGTAATTCGCGCTACCTGGACTTTTACAAACGTCAGGGTTATGAAGAAATTGGCGAGGTCGCTGTAGGACCTATTCGTGAACACGTGTTTTTTCATCCGAATCCACAGGCGTTACAGGCAGCAACGGTTTAAGACAGAATTATTCAGACAAATCCGGGTTCTAAGATGTTCCCAAGCTCGTGTAGCATCCGCGCCTATGAAGTTTCCCGGAAAATTTACCAGCGGCTTGATTCTACTGTTCACAAGCTGCGGCGCGTTGGCGCAAAGCGAATTGGACGTACGGATCAAGCCTTCAAACGACGCGCTGAAAGCCAACATCGAAGGCTATATTGGCGGGGTGGGCGATCGTGACGAAGAAGCCTTGTTGCGCTTCAGTCGTGGTGCCGAAGAGCAGGCCCGCAAGGCCGCCCAGGCGCTGGGCTTTTATCAGCCGCAGATCGCCAGTGACGTCACGGGCGGCAAAACCCCACGCCTGATCCTCACCATCGACCCCGGCGAGCCGGTGCACTTGCGCAATGTGACCATTCGCGTCGACGGCCAGGCTGCCAGCCTTAAATCCTTTCGTGTGCCTGACAGCAACGAACTCAAGCCCGGTGCAGTGCTCAACCATGGCAGCTACGAAGACGCCAAGCGGCTGATCCAGAACCAGGCTTCCCGTTACGGTTTTTTCAGTGGCCGCTTCACCAGCCAAAAACTATCGGTCGACCCCCAGGCGGGCGTGGCCGATATCGACCTCGTCTACAACAGCGGCCCGCGCTACACCCTGGGCAAGGTCAGCTTTGCTGGCGACGCGCCGTTCGATGAAGACCTGTTGCAGCGCATGGTGCCGTTCCAGAGTGGCGCGCCCTACGATTCCGAATTGATCGCCGAACTCAACCAGGCCCTGCAATCCAGTGGCTTTTTTGAAGGCGTGCGTGTCGATGCGGCACCTGCTGCTGCGGCCAATGATGTGATTCCAGTAGCGGTCCAGTTGGAAACCCGCAAGCCGCGAACCATGGGCCTGGGCCTGGGCTTTTCCACGGACGTCGGCCCACGCGGCAAAGCCAACTGGACCCGCCACTGGGCCAATTCGCAGGGGCACAGCTATGGCTGGGAGGCCGAATTGTCGGCGCCTAGGCAGAACGTCGGTCTGTGGTATGACATTCCGCTTGACCCGCCGCTGACCGACAAACTGCGTTTCGCTGGTGGCTATCAAAATGAAGAACTGTCGAACACCGACACCCTGAGTAAATTGCTCACCTTCGGCCCTGAATGGCACAGCAAGTTGCCCAGTGGCTGGACGCGGGTGATCTCCCTTAAGTGGCAGCGCGAAGAGTATCGCCTGGGGGATGACTCGGGCCTGAGCAATCTGCTGATGCCCGGCGTCAGCTATTCCTACCTGCGCAGTGACAACCGTATCGATCCCCATAACGGCTATCGCCTGCAATTTGATGCCAAGGTCGCCAAGGAGGGCTTGGGCTCTGACACCAACCTGCTTTACGGCACGGCGATGGTCAAAGGCTTGACCACCCTATGGGACAACCACCGCTTCCTCGCCCGGGCGCAGTTCGGCGGCAGTACCACCAACGGCTACAAATCAGTGCCGCCGTCTCTGCGCTTTTTTGCCGGTGGCGACCAGAGCGTGCGCGGCTATGAGTACCAGACCCTGTCGCCGGAAAACTCCGAGGGCGATCGCATCGGTGGCCGCTACATGGTGGCTGTGAGCGCCGAGTATCAATACTCCATCGCCGAAAAATGGCGAATTGCGACCTTTATCGACCAAGGTAACTCCTTCAACAGCCTGGAACTGCCGAGCCTGAAAACCGGCGTCGGCGTTGGTGTGCGTTGGGTATCGCCGGTAGGGCCGATCCGCCTCGACCTGGCCCATGCCCTGGAAGACCCGGGCGGCATTCGTTTGCACTTTTCCATGGGGCCTGAGCTGTGATGCGTGGTTTGAAAATAGCGGGGCTGGCCGTTCTTGCGGTTTTTGCGGTGTTGTTTCTGGCGCTGTGGGCGGTGCTGGGCACGCAAGTTGGCAGTCGCTGGGTGCTGAATCAAGTACCGGGTTTGACTGTCGACAACTTCCAGGGTCGCCTGGGCGGGCAATGGAGCGCTGATCATCTCCTGTGGCAGCAAGACAGCAGCCGGGTGGAACTCAATGCCCCCAGGTTCGACTGGTCACCTGGGTGCCTGATGCGCATGACGTTGTGCATTGATCAGCTGGACGTGGAACAAGTCAGCCTGCAATTTCCCCCCAGCACCGATGAAAGCAGCGCCCCCATCAGCCTGCCGGAGTTAAAACTGCCGTTGGCGATCCAGCTGGGTGACGTGCGCGTCGGCCGCCTGTTGTTCAACGGCAGCGAAGAACTCAAGGGCTTGCAACTGGCAGCCCACTGGACTGCCGAGGGGATGAAAATCGACTCGGTGCACTTGCAGCGGGATGACCTGACCCTGGAGTTGTCCGGTTTGCTGCAACCGATTGGCGATTGGCCGTTGAGTGCGACCGGCAACCTGAGTTTGCCTTACGCTCCCGGTGGCGCACCTTGGGCCATTGCGCTCAAAGTCGATGGCGACTTGCTCAAGACCCTCAAGCTCGATGCCGACAGCAGCGGCTATCTGCAAGGCAAACTCAGCGGCGAGCTGCAACCCCTGGTGGAAAACCTACCAGCGCAAGTGCACATCACCGCCGACGGCTTCAAGGCCAGCGCTGATTTGCCCGACACCCTGCAACTCAATCAGCTTGATCTCACCGCCAAGGGCGACCTGAGCAGTGGCTACCAACTGCTGGGCAAAGCCGTCCTGCCGGCGGAAAAAGGCCCGGTGGACTTGCTTCTGCAAGGCCGCGTCGACGCCAAGGGTGCACAGCTCGCGGGCCTGGACTTGAACGCCGCAGACAAGCAAAGCCTCAAATTAAGCGCTCAACTGGATTGGCAGCAAGGCTTCAGCGCCGACGCCAAGATCCACTGGCTGGACTTTCCCTGGCATCGCCTCTACCCGCTGATCGACGAACCCCAAGTGGTGTTGCGTACCTTTGACGGCGAAGTCTTCTACAAGGACGGCAACTACCTGGGCAACTTCAAGGCCGACCTCGATGGCCCGGCCGGCAAGTTCAGCCTGGTCAGCCCGTTCAGCGGCGACCTCAAGCAAGTGTTCCTGCCGCAGTTGAAACTGGCCGCCGGCCAAGGCAAGGCCGAAGGGCACCTGAACCTGCAGTTTGCCGATGGCATTGCCTGGGATACCGCGCTGGACCTGTCGGCAATCAATCCGGCGTACTGGGTCGCGCAATTACCGGGCACTCTGGCCGGCCCATTGCGCAGCAAAGGCGAAATGAAGAACGGGCAGCTTAAGCTGAACGCCGATCTGGACCTCAAGGGCCGTTTGCGCGGCCAGCCAGTGGTGTTGCAGGCCAAGGCCGACGGCGCGGGCGAGCAATGGACCCTCGGCGCCCTGGATATTCGCCTGGGTGACAACCGCATCAACGGCAGCGGCAGTTTGCAACAGCGCTTGGCCGGGCAGATCGACATCAAGCTGACGCGCCTGGCCCAGCTGTGGCCGCAACTGCGCGGGCAGGTCAACGGTCGCCTCGATGTCGCCGGCACGTTGAAAGCGCCTCAGGGCAAGCTCAATCTGTTGGGCCAGCAATTGGCGTTTGAAGACAATCGCCTGCAAAACCTGTCCCTGGATGCCAGCCTCGACACCGCCCAACGGGCAAAAATCGACCTCAAGGGCAGTGGCATTCAGGCCGGCGAAACCCAGGTCGGGACTTTCACCGCCAGCGCCCAGGGCGATATCAAAAGCCAGAAAGTGCAAGTGGACCTCGTCGGCCCGCTGGTCAAACTGGCCCTGGCCCTGGACGGCAATCTCGACAAAGGCAACTGGCGCGGCCGGCTGGCCAGCGGTGACGTACAAGCCGGTGGGCAGGATTGGAAGCTACAGGCTCCGGCGAAAATCGAACGAATGGCTGATGGCAAGCTGACCCTTTCCGCTCATTGCTGGGTCTCCGGAGCGGCCAGTTTGTGTGGCGAAGATCAGCGCTTGATGCCCGAGCCCAAGCTGCGTTACCACCTCAAGCAATTCCCCATCGACAGCCTGGCGCAATGGCTGCCCAAGGATTTCGCCTGGCAGGGCAAACTCAACGCGGACGTGCAACTGGATCTGCCGGCCAGTGGCCCCAAAGGTGTGGTCTCGGTGGATGCCAGTGGCGGTACCTTGCGGGTCAAGGACAAGGATCAATGGCTGGACTTTCCCTACGACGCGTTGACGTTGGAGACCACCCTCAATCCCAAGCGCATCGACACCCAACTGAATTTTCGGGGTGGCAAGCTGGGCGAGTTGTTGTTACAGGCCCAAATCAATCCATTGCCGAAGAACAAACCGTTGACCGGCAATTTCAGCCTGATCGGCCTGGACCTGGCGGTGGCGCGGCCGTTTGTACCGATGGTTGAGAAGCTCAACGGCAAACTCAATGGTAACGGGCGAATCTCCGGCAGCCTCCTGGCGCCCCAGGTCAACGGCAGCGTCAACCTGATCGGCGGCGAAATCTCCGGCCCTGAATTGCCCACCAGCTTTGAGGGCCTGAACATCCAGGCCTTGATCGCTGGCGAAAGCGTGCAACTCAACGGCGGCTGGCGCAGTGGCAAGGCCGGGCAGGGCACGGTCAAAGGCCAGATCGACTGGGGCCACACCCTGGCCGTGGACATCAGCCTGCAAGGCACGCACCTGCCGGTCACCGTCGAGCCCTATGCGGCCCTGGAAGTGGCACCCGATCTGAAGATCACCATGAACAACGATAAGCTGGCCATCTCCGGCAAGGTGCAGATTCCCAAGGGCGAGATCATCGTGCGTGAACTACCGCCGTCGACGGTCAAGGTCTCCGATGACACGGTGATCGTCGGCAGCCAGACCGAGGAGGGCAAGCCGCCGTTGGCGATGGCCATGGACATCGACGTGGTAGTGGGCGAGGACAAATTGAGCTTTGCCGGGTTCGGCTTGACGGCCAACCTGCAAGGCCATGTACACATCGGCGATAACATGGACACCCGTGGCGAACTGTGGCTCAACGATGGCCGTTATCGTGCCTACGGCCAGCGCCTTACCGTGCGCCGTGCACGGCTGTTGTTTGCCGGTCCCCTTGATCAGCCGTACCTGGACATCGAGGCCATCCGCCAGACCGACGATGTAATCGCCGGTATCCGCCTGAGCGGCAGCGCTGAACAACCCACTACGCAAATCTTCTCGGAACCGGCCATGAGCCAGGAGCAGGCGCTGTCCTACCTGGTGCTGGGGCGCCCGCTGACTACCACCGGCGAAGACAACAACATGCTGGCCCAGGCGGCGCTGGGCCTGGGGTTGATGGGTAGCGCCGGGGTGACTTCGGACATTGCCAAGAACCTGGGAATCCAGGACTTTGAACTCGACACTCAGGGCAGTGGCAACAACACCGCCGTGGTGGCCAGCGGCAAGATCTCGGAAAAGCTCAGCTTGCGCTATGGCGTCGGGGTGTTTGAACCGGCCAGTACCATTGCGCTGCGTTACTTGCTGAGTAAAAAGGTTTACCTGGAAGTGGCCAGCGGTGTGGCCAGTTCGCTGGATATCTTCTACAAGCGGGATTTCTAAACCCCAGCCCTTGTAGGAGCGAGCCTGCTCCTACAAGGGATAATCATCTATCCGCCTTATACAAAGCACCCTAACTATTTGTTTGACATTTGCTGCCTAGGCAGTAATATCTTGTCATACATTCACTGCCTAGGCAGTTAATAGGTAGGTCTCGATGAAACACTTCACCCCCGAAAACCTCCACAACTGCCACCTCGGCCTCCTGTTGGGTCGCGCCGCCTTGCTCAAGGACCGCATCATCGACACCCATATGGAACCCCACGGCATCACTGCCGCGCAGTTCAAGGTGTTGATCATCATGGCCCAGTTCGGCGTCGATACCCCGGCGCAGCTATGCGCGCACCTGTCCCTGGACAGCGGCTCCATGACTCGCATGCTCGACCGCCTGGAGCAAAAAGACCTGCTGGCGCGCAAGCGCTCCGAACAGGACCGGCGCCAGGTGCAACTGGTGCTGACGCCGGAAGGGCAGAGCCTGGCGGACATGCTCCCGCACATCGGGGCGCAGGCTTTGAACCAACTAGCGGGGGCCCTGGAGCCGGGGGAATTGAAAACCCTGGAACATATTTTGAAGAAGATTCTGATAGCTGCGGGTGATCCCATCACCCTTCAGCGGGTAGGTAACTCATGAATGCTCGCGCCCTTTGCCTCGTGCTAATGGCTATGAGCATGGCCGGTTGTGCCAACTTCAGCGGCCTGGACACCCAAGGCAAAACGATCGAAGCCAATAACCTGCAAGCGGGTAAATCCCTCAGTGGCGTGCTCCTGTCGCCGGCCGCCTGGCCAAAAAACGACTGGTGGAAAAGCCTCGGCGACCCACAGCTCGACGGCCTGATCCAGGAGGCTCTGCGCGACAGCCCTGATATGCAAGTGGCCAGCGCCCGAGCCCATCAGGCCGAAGCAGCGGCCTACGCCGCAGACGCCGCACGCATGCCAACCCTGGATGCCAGCGCCGGTATTAGCCGTTCGCGCCTGGCCAAGGATCAGGACCCGTTGGGCCGGGGTGATGCCTACGCCACCGTGCGTAACGTCGGTGCCAGCTTCAATTACAACTTCGACCTGTGGGGCGGCCAGCGTGCTGCCTGGGAAGCGGCATTGGGCCAGGCTCGCGCCGCCGAAGTCGACCAGCAGGCCGCGCAGTTGACCCTGGCCGCCGACGTGGCGCGGGCCTACAGCGATCTTGGTCAGGCCCATATTCTCCATGACCTGGCCAACGACGACCTCAAGCGTACGCGGCAGATGCTCAACCTGAGCAAGCGCCGCCTGAGTTCCGGGATCGACAGCCAGTACCAATACCAGCAAACCGAAAGCCTGCAAGCCAGCTCCGAGTCGCAATTGATCGACGCCGAGAAAAAGCTGCAGAGCGCGAAAATCGCCCTGGCAGTACTGCTAGGCAAAGGCCCGGACCGTGGCAACGAGCTGACCCGCCCGAATGTGCTGACACCCAGCGCAGTCGCCGTGCCTTCGGTGCTGCCAGCCGAACTGCTGGGCCGGCGTCCTGACCTGGTGGCCGCCCGTTGGCGAGTAGAAGCGGCGAGCAAGAATATCGTCGCCGGCAAGGCCAACTTCTATCCCAACCTCAACCTGAGCGCTAGCGCCGGGGCTGAGTCGTTACTGGGAGATGCCATGTTCGGTTCCGCCAGCCGCTTCTTCAACATCGCCCCCACTGTGTCCCTGCCGATTTTCGACGGCGGCCGTCTGCGTGCCGATCTTGATTCCCGAGACGCCGACTACGACCTGGCGGTGGCCCAGTACAACAAAAGCCTGGTGAAAGCGTTGGGGGATGTCAGCGACAGCCTCTCGCAACTGCGGGACATCGGTCGGCAGATCCAGGCTCAGCAACACGCCACGGACATTGCTCAGGATTCCTACAACACCGTGGTTCAGCGTTACGGCTCAGGTATCGGTAATTACCTGGACGTGCTCAGCATCGAACAGCAACTGCTGCAGGCCCAGCGCCAGTTGGCCAGCCTGAATGCCGAGCAAATCGATCTTTCGATTCAATTGATGCAGGCCCTGGGTGGTGGTTTTCACACCGCTAACGTGGCGTCGACCACTCCTGCCACGCGCACTGAATAATTCAAGGTACTTGTCATGGCCACTGCCCAAACAACCGACACCACAGAACAACCCAACGACAGCAACCCGCGCAAACGCAAAATCATGCTGCTGGGCCTGGCACTGATCGTCATCCTCGGCATCGTGGGCGTCTGGGGCTGGCATGAACTTTACGGGCGCTGGAGCGAAAGCACCGACGACGCCTACGTCAACGGCAACGTGGTGGAAATCACCCCGCTGGTCACTGGCACCGTGGTCAGCATCGGCGCCGACGATGGCGACCTGGTTCACGAAGGCCAGGTGCTGATCAACTTCGACCCCAACGATGCCGCCGTCGGCTTGCAAAGTGCCCAGGCCAACCTAGCGCGCACCGTGCGCCAGGTACGGGGTTTGTACAGCAATGTCGACGGCATGAAAGCCCAGGTCCTGGCGCAGAAAGCCGAAGTGCAAAAGGCCCAGGACAACTACAACCGTCGGAAAAACCTGGCCCAGGGCGGGGCGATTTCCCTCGAAGAACTGTCCCATGCCCGTGACGACCTGACCTCGGCGCAGAATGCCCTGGCCAACGTCCAGCAGCAGTTCAAGACCTCCAGTGCGCTGGTGGATGATACAGTGATTTCCTCCCATCCAGACGTGCAGGCCGCCGCTGCGCAACTGCGTCAGGCCTACCTGAGCAACGCCCGCAGTACCTTGATCGCGCCGGTCACCGGTTATGTGGCCAAGCGCACTGTGCAACTGGGCCAGCGTGTGCAGCCGGGTACCGCGCTGATGGCGGTCATTCCGCTGGACCAGTTGTGGATCGACGCCAATTTCAAGGAAACCCAACTGCGCCAAATGCGCATTGGCCAGCCTGTGGACATCGAAGCTGATATCTATGGCAGCGACGTGAAGTACAGCGGCACCATCGACAGCCTAGGCGCCGGGACCGGCAGTGCCTTCGCCTTGCTGCCGGCGCAGAACGCCACCGGCAACTGGATCAAGATCGTGCAACGGGTGCCGGTGCGGATCCATATCAATGCCGAAGAGTTGGCCAGGAATCCTTTGCGAGTCGGCTTGTCGACCCTGGTCAATGTCGATCTGCACGACCAGAGCGGCCCGGTACTGGCGCAACAACCGCCGCAAAAAGCCTCGTTCAGCACCAACGTGTACGACCGTCAGTTGGTCGAAGCCGACGCGATGATCACCCAACTGATTCATGACAACAGTGTGGCGGCTCCCAAGGCAGCGCAGCGCTAATGAGCAATAACGCCTCCTTCACGCCGCCCAGCTTGCTGATGGCCACCATCGGCCTGTCCCTGGCGACCTTCATGCAGGTGCTCGACACCACCATCGCCAACGTGGCGTTGCCGACCATTTCCGGCAACCTTGGGGTGAGTTCGGAGCAGGGCACCTGGGTCATCACCTCGTTCGCCGTCAGCAACGCTATTGCCTTGCCGTTGACCGGCTGGCTGAGCCGCCGTTTCGGTGAGGTTAAGCTGTTTTTGTGGGCCACCATCCTGTTCGTGCTGGCCTCGTTTCTCTGCGGCATCTCTACGTCGATGCCTGAGCTGATCGGTTTTCGCGTGCTGCAAGGCCTGGTGGCAGGGCCCTTGTACCCGATGACCCAGACGTTGTTGATCGCGGTCTATCCGCCGGCCAGGCGCGGCATGGCCCTGGCGTTGCTGGCGATGGTCACGGTGGTGGCGCCGATTGCAGGTCCCATCCTCGGCGGCTGGATTACCGACAGCTACAGCTGGCCGTGGATCTTCTTTATCAACGTGCCCATCGGCATCTTTGCGGTAATGGTGGTGCGCTCGCAGTTAAGGAAGCGGCCGGTGGTCACCAGTTACCAGCCGATGGACTATGTCGGGCTGTTGAGCCTGATTGTGGGGGTCGGCGCCTTGCAGATCATCCTCGACAAGGGCAACGACCTGGACTGGTTCGAGTCGAACTTCATCATCATCGGCGCGGTGATCTCGGTGGTTGCCCTGGCGGTGTTCGTGATCTGGGAAATGACCGACAAACACCCGGTGGTCAACCTGCGGCTGTTTGCTCATCGCAACTTCCGCATCGGCACTATCGTATTGGTGTTTGGCTACGCGGGGTTCTTTGGGATCAACCTGATCCTGCCGCAATGGTTGCAGACCCAGATGGGCTACACCGCTACCTGGGCAGGCCTGGCCGTGGCACCGATCGGTATTTTGCCGGTGTTGATGTCGCCGTTTGTCGGCAAGTACGCCCACAAGTTCGACCTGCGGCTGTTGGCCGGGCTGGCATTCCTGGCGATTGGCCTGAGCTGCTTTATGCGTGCCGGCTTCACCAATGAAGTGGACTTCCAGCACATCGCTCTGGTGCAGCTGTTCATGGGCATCGGTGTGGCGCTGTTCTTTATGCCGACCTTGAGCATTCTGATGTCCGACCTGCCGCCGCACCAGATCGCCGATGGCGCGGGCCTGGCGACCTTCCTGCGGACCCTGGGCGGCAGCTTTGCGGCGTCGCTGACTACCTGGATCTGGATTCGCCGGGCGGACCAGCATCATGCCTACATGAGCGAGAGCATGAGTACCTACGACTCTGCGACACGAGATGCCCTGAATACCTTGGGCGGTGCCAGTCACCAAGCGTATGCGCAGTTGGATCAGATACTGACCAGCCAGGCGTACATGATGTCCACCGTGGATTACTTCACGTTGATGGGGTGGATGTTCATGGGATTGATTCTGCTGGTGTGGTTAGCCAAACCGCCGTTTACCGCGAAGGCGGGGCCGGCGGCGAGCGGACACTAGGTTCGGTGTTTTAACACTGTGGCGAGCGGGCTTGCCCGCTCGCCACAACAAGCCCGCTCATCACAGGGATATTCAGCTTCCAGGCAACGCCAACTGCGGATTCACAAAATCAAACGCCGCCAACTGAAATCCTTGCTCATCCACCTGCAACGCCCAACCCTGCTTGTCCCAATCCCCCAGCACAATGCGCTTGGCCGCTTGATCGCCAATCTGCAACTTGTGAATGGCCGGGCGATGGGTATGCCCATGCACCAGCGTGTGCACGCCAAACGCCTGCATCACCCGCGGCACTTCCTCGGGCGTCACATCGACAATATCGTTGGCTTTCATCCGCGTATGGGCACGACTTTCACTGCGCAGCTTGCGCGCCAGTTTGTGCCGGGCGCCCAAGGGCAGGTGACGCAGGATAAACAGGGTAATGGGGTTGCGCAGGATGCGCCGCAGCTTCATATAGCCGACGTCGCGGGTGCAGAGGCTGTCGCCGTGCATCAATAGCACTGGCTCGCCATAAAACTGCACGACAGTGGGGTCCTTGAGTAAGGTGGCGCCTGCAGCTTTGCAGAACACCTTGCCCAGCAGGAAATCACGGTTGCCGTGCATCAGAAAAATCGGGGTGCCGCTGTCGCTCAGCTCACGCAGAGCCTCGCAAATAGAACGCTGGAAGGGCGTCATCGCATCGTCGCCAATCCAGGCTTCGAAGAAGTCCCCCAGAATGTACAACGCGTGCGCGGAGCGAGCGCGACCTTTCAGTAAATCCAGAAACGCCCGGGTAATGTCCGGGCGCTCCTCTTCCAGATGCAAATCTGAAATCAGCAGTATCACGCTTCGATGATCTCGGCTTTCTCGACGATCACGTCTTCTGCGGGTACGTCCTGGTGGCCGGATTTCATGGTGGTGGAAACACCCTTGATCTTGTCCACGACGTCGGTGCCTTCAACTACTTTGGCAAATACCGCGTAGCCCCAGCCCTGAGTAGTCTTGGCGCTGTGGTTGAGGAAGCTGTTGTCTGCCACGTTGATGAAGAACTGAGCGGAGGCCGAATGCGGCTCCATGGTACGAGCCATGGCGACAGAGTACTTCACGTTGGGCAGACCGTTGTCCGCTTCGTTCTGGATGCTTGGGCGCTTGTCTTTCTTTTCTTTCATGCCCGGCTCGAAACCGCCGCCCTGGACCATGAAGTTGCCGATGACACGGTGGAAAACCGTGTTTTCGTAGTGGCCTGCTTTAACGTATTCGATGAAGTTGGCAACGGTAATCGGTGCTTTCTCAGCGTTCAGTTCCAGAACGATGTCGCCATGGTTGGTGGTCAGTTTGACTTGAGTCATGTTCGCTACTCTTTCAAGGAATTCGTGGGTTCGGGCGTTTTTGGCGCCGCTACCTGTTTGGCCAAACGACGGCCAAGGTGCGCAGTTTAGCGTGACCTGCAGGAATTTCGAGGTGGTTTTTTACCGCCCATGCAATAAATGAAGCAGTTTTTGGCCGCGCTCTGTCAGGTGATTGACAGCATCGGCTATGATAAGCCCTTTGTTTTAGGCCTACCCCGGCCACGTACTTCGTCTGTTCAAGGATCCTATGAGCAAGCCCACTGTCGACCCTACCTCGAATTCCAAGGCCGGACCTGCCGTCCCGGTCAATTTCCTGCGCCCGATCATCCAGGCGGACCTGGATTCGGGCAAGCACACGCAGATCGTCACCCGCTTCCCGCCAGAGCCCAACGGCTACCTGCACATCGGTCACGCCAAGGCGATCTGTGTCAACTTCGGCCTGGCCCAGGAGTTCGGTGGCGTCACGCACCTGCGTTTCGACGACACCAACCCGGCCAAGGAAGACCAGGAATACATCGACGCCATTGAAAGCGACATCAAGTGGCTGGGCTTTGAATGGTCCGGTGAAGTGCGCTATGCCTCGCAGTATTTCGACCAGTTGTACGCCTGGGCTGTCGAGCTGATCAAGGCCGGCAAGGCCTACGTTGACGACCTGAGCCCGGAGCAAGCCAAGGAATACCGTGGCAGCCTGACCGAGCCTGGCAAGAACAGCCCGTTCCGCGACCGTTCGGTTGAAGAAAACCTGGACTGGTTCGCCCGCATGAAAGCCGGCGAGTTCAAGGACGGCGATCGTGTACTGCGAGCCAAGATCGACATGGCCTCGCCGAACATGAACCTGCGCGACCCGATCATGTACCGCATCCGTCACGCTCACCACCACCAGACCGGTGACAAGTGGTGCATCTACCCCAACTACGATTTCACCCACGGTCAGTCGGACGCTATCGAAGGCATCACCCACTCCATCTGCACCCTGGAGTTCGAAAGCCACCGTCCGCTGTACGAATGGTTCCTCGACAGCCTGCCCGTACCGGCGCATCCGCGTCAGTACGAGTTCAGCCGCTTGAACCTGAACTACACCATCACCAGCAAGCGCAAGCTCAAGCAACTGGTCGATGAAAAGCACGTCTTCGGTTGGGACGACCCGCGCATGTCCACGCTGTCGGGTTTCCGCCGCCGTGGCTACACGCCAAAATCGATCCGCAACTTCTGCGACATGGTTGGCACCAACCGTTCCGACGGCGTGGTGGACTTCGGCATGCTGGAATTCAGCATCCGTGACGACCTCGACCACAGCGCACCACGCGCCATGTGCGTGCTGCATCCGCTGAAAGTTGTGATTACCAACTACCCGGAAGGCCAAGTCGAGAACCTCGAACTGCCGTGCCACCCGAAAGAAGACATGGGCGTGCGGGTATTGCCGTTTGCCCGTGAAATCTACATCGACCGTGCAGACTTCATGGAAGAGCCGCCAAAAGGCTACAAGCGCCTGGAGCCCAACGGCGAAGTGCGCCTGCGCGGTAGCTACGTGATCCGTGCCGACGAAGCGATCAAGGACGCCGATGGCAACATCGTCGAGCTGCGTTGCTCCTACGATCCGGACACCCTGGGCAAGAACCCTGAAGGTCGCAAGGTCAAGGGCGTGGTGCACTGGGTGCCGGCTGCGGCCAGCATCGAATGCGAAGTACGCCTGTACGATCGTCTGTTCCGTTCGGCCAACCCTGAGAAGGCCGAAGACAGCGCCAGCTTCCTGGACAACATTAACCCTGACTCGCTGCAAGTTCTTACAGGTTGTCGTGCTGAGCCATCACTTGGTAATGCACAGCCGGAAGACCGTTTCCAGTTCGAGCGCGAAGGTTACTTCTGCGCGGATATCAAGGACTCGAAACCTGGTCAGCCGGTATTCAACCGTACCGTGACCTTGCGTGATTCGTGGGGCCAGTGATCATGCAGGCCTGACCGGCTTTGCATAGAGAGAAGGAATTGTTGTGCTAACGATCTACAACACGCTCAGCAAGAGCAAAGAAGTCTTCAAGCCTTTGGATGGCAACAAGGTGCGCATGTACGTCTGCGGCATGACCGTGTACGACTACTGCCATATCGGCCACGGCCGCAGCATGGTTGCCTTTGACCTGGTGACCCGCTGGTTGCGTTTCAGCGGTTATGACCTGACGTATGTGCGCAACATCACCGACATCGAAGACAAGATCATCAACCGCGCCCGCGAGAACGGCGAGCCGTTCGACGTGCTGACCGAGCGCATGATCACCGCGATGCACGAGGACGAGGCGCGCCTCAACATCCTCAAACCGGACATGGAACCCCGCGCCACGGATCATATCCCTGGCATGCTGACCATGATCCAGGCCCTGATCGACAAGGGTTACGCCTACGCCCCGGGCAATGGCGACGTGTACTACCGCGTCGCCAAGTTCATGGGTTACGGCAAGCTGTCGCGCAAGAAAATTGAAGACCTGCGTATCGGTGCGCGGATCGAAGTCGACGAAGCCAAACAGGACCCACTGGACTTCGTCTTGTGGAAAGGCGTCAAGCCCGGCGAGCCGAGCTGGGAGTCACCATGGGGCGCCGGGCGTCCGGGCTGGCACATCGAATGCTCGGTGATGTCCACCTGCTGCCTGGGCGAGACCTTCGACATTCATGGCGGTGGCAGCGACCTGGAGTTCCCGCACCACGAAAACGAAATAGCCCAAAGCGAAGCGGCCACCGGCAAGACCTACGCCAACGCGTGGATGCATTGCGGCATGATTCGCATCAATGGCGAGAAGATGTCCAAATCCTTGAACAACTTCTTCACCATCCGCGATGTGCTGGAAAAGTACCACCCGGAAGTTGTGCGTTACCTGCTGGTGTCGAGCCACTACCGCAGCGCCATCAACTACTCGGAAGACAACCTCAAGGACGCCAAGGGCGCCCTGGAACGTTTCTACCACGCGTTGAAAGGCCTACCGACCGTTGCTCCTGCTGGCGGCGAAGCGTTCGTTGAGCGTTTCACCCAAGTGATGAACGACGACTTCGGCACGCCGGAAGCCTGCGCGGTCCTGTTCGAGATGGTGCGTGAGATCAACCGGCTGCGCGAGAGCGATATTGATACAGCGGCCGGTTTGGCGGCGCGCTTGAAAGAACTAGCCAGTGTGCTGGGCGTCCTGCAAATGGAAGCCGATGACTTCCTGCAAGCCGGCGCTGAAGGACGCGTTGATGCCGCTGAAGTGGATGCGCTGATTCAGGCGCGTTTGACTGCCCGGGCTAACAAGGACTGGGCTGAGTCTGACCGAGTTCGTGACCAACTGACTGCGATGGGTGTGGTGTTGGAAGACGGGAAGGGTGGGACGACTTGGCGGTTGGCTGATTAGGGTTGATTGCCCGCTGAATGAAAACGCCCCGACTGGTTCGGGGCGTTTTTGTGTGAGTTTTGGGGGGACTTGCCTGTGGCTTTTCTTGTAGCAACCTAGATGTTGGGCTCAATTAGAATGAGGCGCTCCCAGCGCGCGCCGAGTCGTTTTTGCTCCTGGATGGCTTATGTACGCTCAGCTCACTCATTCCCAAGAAGCTCGCCTAGCCAGCCTTCTGATGTAACAAACTAATTCACGGATATTTACCTACAGAGTAGATCCTTATACGATGACGGCTGACTCTACTGCTCTCCATCGGGTCGGAACACGCTATGGTTGTTCAGTGTATGGCAAGGCGACTTAATAAGTGGTGTTTTGTAGTTTCACAAAATATCGCGCAGGCATATAAGCAGCACAGCTGCATGCGGGTCCGATCATTTCTATACTTACCTATAATACTATTGAGTGTCTGAACGATGAGCAGTACTGATTTACTAGTCGACGACTCTAAACTATTCAGTATAGTTATAGTAAACTACAAGACGCCAGAAATTACCAAAATATGCTTGGACTTATTGCGCAAGCATGTGGGTGGTAGCAACGTCCCAATATGGGTGGTTGATAACTACTCTGCCGATGAGAGTACCGAGTATTTGCGGACACTTGACTGGATCAACTTAATCGAGCGTACTGCTCCTGAACCAGAACCGGGCCATATTGCGCATGGCAAAGCACTTGACATGGTTTTGGAGCGAATTGAAACTGATTATTTATTCCTGATGCACACCGATACGTTTGTTTTCGATAAAAACGTTTTCTCGATGATGCTAAATAAATGTATTAAAAACCCCAAAGTCGTAGCCGTCGGCTGTGTAGAACAATTAAATCGTGGCGCCGCGAGAACCCTTTGGCGCTTTAGCTCGCGACTCTTCAAACACCATTTCAGACACCTGAAAGTTTCCCTGGGATTACGTTCCAGAGAACCAAAGCCGTACAAGGAAGTCTACTTGAAGAGCTTTTGTACGTTGTGGAACTGCAAACTTGTCAAGCAGCACGGCATGCATTTTTCGATGGATGATCGTGTGCCTGGCTATACCCTCCAAGACCGCATGACCGAGCTTGGCTATGTCATTGAAATGTTATCGCCACGTAAAATTTTCAGCTACCTAGATCACATTCAGGCCGGTACTGTTGCAGCAGCTGGTGGCTATGGAGAGACTCATAGACGAACCAATATGTACAACAATATCCTTAAGCGTATGAACAAGAAAGACAGCAATAGTTAAGCTTCGAAGCCGCACGGCGAGTAGTGTGTGCGACACTGTTTGAGTGTCATCCACAGGTCTTTATATTAAGTTATTGGAGCGGTAATGGCACCCATCACTCAAGCACTACCCATCACCCTCTCCCCAGAGCTTGATTTCGACCAGAACATCGCCAGTGCTTTTGGTTGTTCACTGGCCAGTCGCTATATCCAGGCTACGCCATTTCCACATATAGTAATCGATGGTTTTTTACAGGCAGACCTGATTGCGAGTATCTGCTCGCACTTCCCAGTCGAGCCGACTAACAACGAAATGCTCTACGAGCGCGGCTATAAAGGCCAGCGTAAACGTCAAATAAGTCCCAACGAATGCGCCCCATTTTTGAAGACTCTTTTCAACGCGTTTAACTCGGCCCCCATGTTGCAGTTTCTTGAAAAACTCACGGGCATCGAAGGTTTGATCCCCGATCCCTATTTCACCGGTGGCGGGCTGCATGAAACAAAAAGTGGTGGTTTTCTGGGGGTGCACTCAGACTTCAGGCTCAACAAGAAACTTAATGTTGAACGCAGGCTGAATGTCATAATTTACCTGAATGAGGACTGGCAAGAGGAATACGGCGGCAATTTGGAACTTTGGGATGTCGACATGAAGAGGTGTCTTGAAAAAGTCCTGCCAATTTATAACCGCTGCGTCATTTTTAACACAGACAAAGATAGCAATCATGGGCACCCAGAGCCATTGACAACGCCGGAGCACATCACGCGCAGGTCTATAGCGCTTTATTACTATACCGCACAAACTATGGCGGTCGATCCTGAGCAAAGAAACAAAACCCATTACAAACCAAGGCCAAAAGATCGGTTAAGTCTCAAATATTATATTAATAAACTGATCAAGAGGAAGAACTAAACTATATTGCTAGGGAAGGTCTGAAGTATGGGTGGGGGGAATATAGTTGTCCCGTTTAGGGGCTGGCGTCTATAAAGAAGCAGCCCGGTGCGTACAAAAATCATGTTGCTCCTGGATGTTGTTGGTTATGTTGTTTTCATCATAATCAAAAATATAGACCAGTTCCCCGTCAGGCTGGCCCATTTTGAGTTCATATGCAACAAGTCCGTTTGACATGTGTGATGATATTCCAGAAGTATGTACGTTGACTTTTGCGCCCTTGCATAAAAATTTTGTGTCTTTAAAGTCTGCTCTTAGTCGGCCAAGGCAGTCATATATGTCGCTGGCTGTATAAGTTTTCTTGAGTCCGTTATCTAGCAAGAGGGTTAGAACTAATTTGCCACCCTCGTATTCTATTGTCGAACTTCCGCGAGTATTATTTTTGATGGTGATGATTACTACCGATTTTATGGTTGTTTTCTGTTGGTGTTTAGTGGTGTGTGTTTCTCTCGGCGCCTACTGACGCTAGCCAATTTTTATAGGATTCCGTCTGTTCTTGCGGGTTGTTTGTCAGGTTGTGTTCTTCATGATCAAATATATGAACCATATCTTCCCGTGTAGGACGTTTTCCCATGGTTAGTTCATATGCAACCATGCCGCCGCTCATCTGTGAGGCCATGCTTGAGGGTCTGACGTTTATTTTTGCCCCTTTGCAAAGAAATTTTATATCAGGGAAATCTGCCCTAACTTTTGCCAGGCAAATATATATATCTCCGCCGGAGTAAACTTTTTTAAAATTCTCCGCCTCGGAAAACGTTAGTTTTATATGCGCCGAGTCATATTTGAAGGTGACGTATTTTTCTTCGTTGTCTATTATGGCTTTGATTTTTTTTGTTTTGCTGTTTGGATTCGGGGTTGAGTAGTCTGCGCAGCTGTCATCACGCTTCATAGGTGTCTCCCCTAAGATATCTTCTGTATTGATTTTGCTCTGTGTCGGCATTGCAGCTAGGCAGTCCCCTGAGAATTGACGCGTCGTCAAGTTTGCTTGTGACGTGCTCATGCCATAGAAATTCCATGTCGGATTACTATTTTTCACGGTTCGTAAGACTGTCCGGTAAATATAGGTAGTTGAATTTTTCATAATCCTCCGCACCTAATGATGTCAGCCACTTTCTAAAGAAAACGATCTGTTCTTGAGGGTTGTTTGTCAGGTTGTCTTCTTCGTAATCAAATAGATGAACTATGTCTTCTTGGGTGGCTTGCTTGCCTAATCTCATTTCATATGCGACAAGTCCCGCGCTCATTTGAGAGGCCATCCTTGAAGGCATAACATTTATTTTTGCGCCCTTACATAAAAATGTGATGTGAGGGAAATCCGCTCTGACTTTCGCTAGGCAAACATAAATGTCTTTTCCTCGGTGGACTTTTTTAAAGTTGTCAGCTTCGGAGGACGTCATTGTAAGGTTCGCAGGGTCGTACTTTACAATCACCTCGATTTTTTGATCGTTGATTATTGCTCTTATTTTTTGCGTGTCCATTCTATTTCCTATTCGAAAGCGTAAAGGGGCATATTTATTTTGTTCCTTGTCGTGTAATTAGGTTTGTCATTTTTTGTTGCTCACCATTGAGAAGGTGTTTCGAGACTGGCCGAGTAAAGTTCTTCCTTCCAGTAAGTCTGAGCTAGTAGGTAAACGTCTTTTAGAAATTCTCTTGGGCTGTCGAGTTCATACCACTCATTTCTTGGCCAAGAAATGTGCTCATCTTCATCTATTTCAAATAGGCCTTGAAAATCATAATTCTCGTCATCTAAAGCGTTTTTTAAAGCCTCTGTCAACGTATGTTTATGTCTATAAGAAAGGTAATTTAAATTTAAGGCGTAATTTTGTATGAGCGTCTTTCTGTCTTCCTTATTGTTGGGGTCGTATTTTTCGAGCTCTTGCCCAAGATTGTGCTCGCGGTCGTATACATCAAAAACACCTATAAACCACATAAGGCTTGGGTCGAATGGATCATTTAAGAAAGGGTCTTTTAGCATTATTTTTTCTCGCTAGGGAAAGCGGTAAATGGTCTCGTGCTGTCGGCTTTGTCAAATTTAACTTCGAGCCAGTTTAGTTGCTCATTGTAGGTAGGGTTCTGCTTATCTTTTTTATTCGGTCGGTAACCACGTCCTGAATTAGGCTGCTCTAATCTGACTATGGGGTTTTTTTGCTGATCCTTCCCTGTGAAAGGATCCAACCCAAGCGATGTCCGAGTGATAGCTTTGTTTATTGCATTCAGCTGTAATCGCCAACTGTTGAACTGGGAACTTAAATTTCCTTTTGCACTCGGTTTGCGCTGCCCGGTGCTTGGATCAGTTCCATCTATCGTACGCTGCTTTAGCGCTGTTTTAGGAACTTCAGGACTATGTTTTTCAATAGTGTGCATGTCATATCGCTTTTGAATAGCTTCAACGCGTCGTTTTGCATTCGCCTCGCCGAGTTCGTCAATACGAGCTTGTCGTTCGGATCGTGACAGTCTAGGTAAAGCCGGCTCCCCCTCATCAACGTTTGCCTTTGTCGTTGGGTCGTCAGCCCCTGCGCCTGGCTTACACCTATCCCCACCCGGACACGAATTCAACCCCAACGGATCCACCCACCCCGTAGGGTTGGGCACGTACTGGTATCCGTTCAGCCCGCCCGCCAGTTTCACCGGGTCGGGCGTCAGGTAGCGGCCGTTGTCGGGATTGTAGTAGCGATGGCGGTTGTAATGCAGCCCGCTTTCTTGATCGAAGTACTGGCCCTGAAAGCGCAGCGGGTTGTTGACGGTGTTAACGTCAAGCTTCGCGATTTGGCCGTAGGCGCGGTAGTGGGCGGACCAGACGATTTCCCCGTCGGGATTCGTCAGTTCCTGGGGTGTGCCGAGGTGGTCGAGTTGGTAGTGGAAGGGTTTGACGTTGTTCGGGCCAAAACCTTCAAGCAGGGCTAGCGGGCGGAAGCTGTTGGGCTCGTAGATGTAGCTTTGGTGGTGATCGGCGCTGTGTTCGGCGATCAACGTGTCGCCTTGCCAGAAGAATTCGGTGGTTTGGCCGTTGAGGGTTTTGGCTATGCGCCGACCAAACGGGTCGTAGCGGTAGCTGGCGTGGGTGCCGTCGG